>URSC01000006.1 GCA_900550465.1 uncultured Alistipes sp. | reverse complement strand
CACCCGCCCGGCCAGCACCGGCAAAACCATTGTCCGCCTCATCACCGACCGCGGCCCGCGCATCCCCGGCTCCATGTCCGGCGGCCTCCACATCGACCTCCCCCAGGCCGTCCGTCTGACCCTCCTCCGGGCCGGTGTCCACGACGCCAACGTCCTCATCTCCGGCATCGACACCTACTCCCACCCCGGCTTCTTCTCTGCCCGCCGCGAAGGCCCCTCCTGCGGCCGTACCGTCAACACCATCATGCTCAATCCCAGCCCCTCGCCCGAACCCTCTAAGAAGTTACCGTAAGTACTGACGCACCCCATTTTCATAATCAACTATTTTTCACAGCATTACCAATACAACGAGAATCTTTCGCGCCTTCACAACCCACCGGCAAGCACACCCCTCTTTCTTAACCCTCTAATCTCTGAGTGATTACAAAAAGTGCCCGCGCCTCTGCTTACCATTGTTGCACAGTCAGAATATAATTCCTAACTTTGAGGCAGTCATTAACCGATAGATGCGAAAGATTATGGAGCAGGAGAAAAATTTCCGGCACATCTGCACAGCCGGACTGGAAAAAGAAATCATTTTCAAGACTGACGCCGATTACATTTTCGGGATGAACAGCATTCCGGTATGCATGGCTGACAAAGACATATCCATGCACGCTTTTTGTCTGATGGACAACCACGTCCATTTCATAGCCCACGGCACTGAAGAGGATTGCGGCGGGTTCATCAAGGCCTACCGGAAGCGACTTTTCACCCTGGCGGACATGAGCCGCGCAGACATCTGCATGAAAGAAATTGACGATGCCGAGTACCTTAAACGGGCGATTGCCTACGTCTTGCGCAACCCTCCCGCAGCCGGTCTGGCCGTTCTCCCGACCCATTACCGATGGAGTTCCGGTCCTCTGTATTTCAACGACGGCAACACACTGACAGTCAACCGGCCGGTCACAGATATCGCGCACATGAGCAGGCGGCGGCAGCAGAAACTGTTCCGTACCCGCGGACAGCTGCCTGGACACTACACCATAACGGCCGACGGACTCATCTGCCCTAAATGTTATGTTGACTACCGCGCCGTCGAGGAGATATTCCACAGCCCTGTCAGGATGCTCTATTTCCTCTCGCGCAACGACAGTATGGAGATGGAGCTGACATCCGGAATCCTCCGGCGGACCCGCTACACTGACAGCGAGATGGCCTCCACCATCACGAACCTCTGCAGCGAAATATTCAGCAAGTCATCTCCCGACGCACTCAGCATAGACGAGAGATATCACCTGGCCGACATCCTCCGCAAACAATACGGTCTGGGCATCAAGCAGCTGGCACGCCTCACCCACACCAGCATCAGTCTGCTCGGACATGTCTTCCACCACGGCCAAAGCGCTCCAGGCCAGAACAGTCCGGAGCAGAACGGCCTGGCTCAGAACAGCCAGGATCACAACCGTCAAGGATAGAAACTCCAATCCGGCTCAGAGCCGCCTGTTCCGGCAACGGTAAGACGTGACGCACCCCTATTTTGCAAAACACTGACATTCAAAACAATGCGAATCGAGCATGATCTTTCCGCCCCCTCACTACATCCCGAAAAGATCACACCTTTACCGTAACACGCTGATAACTGAGTGTTTGCAAAAACACCCTGCTGCACTGCTTACCATTGCCAGAGGGTGTGGGCAGGATTGCAGAACAGGGATACTCCCGGCCATCTCAGGACGCATGAGTTGGTCATAGTACGCGGGCGAGATTGCGGAACAGCGCTTCGGGAATGTCGGCCGAGGCGGTGCGGAAGCCGGCATTGCCGTTGACCTCGCAGACCTTGAAGCCGTTATGACCGTCGAACAGCAGGTCCACCCCTGCAAAGAAGAGCCCGCAGGCACGGGCAGCGGCCACAGCGAGAGAGGCAGTGGCGGGAGGCAGCGGAATCTGACGGAAGGAGCCCCCAGCGGCGAAATTGGACTTAAAGCTCGAGGGATTGTACCGCAGCACATGCCCGGCGACCTCATCCCCCGTCACCCACACCCGGATGTCCCGTCCGCTGCTCGTGGCCACGAACTCCTGCAGCACAGGCTCGCAGCCGCGGCGGACCTCCTCCGGCGTCTCCCCGAACTCGCTGATCCCCCGGGACAATGCCTCCAGGCGCAGAGTCTCCTCCCGCCGGCACGCCTCCAGCGCGGAACGGTATTCCAGGACATCGCGGACGAGGAAGACATTCTCCCCCTTCGACCCGAAATTGAGCTTTAGGATAAATGGAAATGCGTCCCCGCTCCGGGCCTTCTCAGGGGACAATGCCTCCGGCACCGGCACCCCGGCAGCGGCCAGGACCTCCCCGCAGCGGAGCTTGTCCCGGCAGAGGATCATCGCCTCGGGGGCATTCAGCACCGGCACACCCTGAGCCCCGTACCACCGCGACAGGGCGATATTGTACCCCCGCATCAGCACAAAATCCGGCTTCCAGGCCGGAGCGCCCGCGGGAGCCTCAGCCGCCGGAGCGTCGTAGAACAGCACCTCGACCGACATCCCGTGGCGGGCAGCCGCCTCCCGGAACCAGCCGAAAGCATTGTTCCCCCGGGGAGTCGTCGAGGGGTATATCAGCAGACCTCTTTTTTCCATGACGCGAAAATAATATGTATCTTTGAAGAATGAAAACTACAGGCCACAACACTTTTACCGCAATGATCCTTACAGCGGCCATTGCGGTACTGCTCACGCTATCCGGATGCACTGACAGTTCCGGATACAAAGAACCAGAATTCCCCTCCGAGCGCCAGCTCCGTTTCGAGATTCTGGGAGAGCCTCTTACAACAAGGGACTTCGGTGACATATTCACCTATGGGGATTATATTATCGTATGCGGACATGACTCGGTCAGCGGCAACACATTCCACGTCTTCGACAAGGCTTCGGGCCTGAAAGTCATGGAGTCCATCCAGTTCGGAGGAGACCCCGGACGCACTTACATGGGATATACCATGGCCTCCCTGCATGACGGAGTTATGAGCTACATAGATCCGCTTGACAAGAAAGAGACTGTCTTCAACATGGACGGCATGCTCTCACACGACATCCCCACTGTCACGCAGTTCCCTATCCTGCTTCCGGAAAGCAATATACGGACCTGGGACTTGGGAGACAGGTACCTGTTCCACAACAACACCTACACCGACTCTCTCTCCGGCACATCCAGGCTGGAACTGTATGACAAGAACCGGTACGTCATGATATCGGTATCGGACCCGCACCCCATAGACAATCCATATCTCGGCGAATGCGTCTATGCCTCATCCTGCGGAGATGTATCGCCCGACGGCAGCAGAGCCGTGTTCGGGACATGGAGGGGGGCCATCCTGGAGACTTACGACATCCGCGATTCGATACGGCAGACAAGCATCCACCGCTTCATAGAGCCCCTGGTCAAGATCATCCTGCGTCACAACCGGCAGCACCACTACGAGCATATCGAGCAGTCCCGAGTCGGTTTCTGTGACATCTACGCCGGAAATGAGAGCATCTACACAGCCTTTGACGGCATCAACATGGTCCGGTACGTCACTGAAGAGGATCCTCTTTTCACCCGCATCGCCGTCTTCGACTGGGACGGCCGGCCTCTGGAACTGATCAAGACAGGCCTGAGCATCAACAGGCTCTGCTGCGACGAGGCAGAAGGCACCGTCTACGCCATAGTCACGGACACCGACGGCAGGCTCCGCCTCGGACGGCTGAAGCTGTAGGGCCGGCAGGGCTGTTGCATATTCCGGAGTCTTTTCCTATTTTTGCCGCCCTAAAACACAAACCGATTCATCAACTCAGCTACAACACACTACAAGTCATGCACCTCAAGGCCACCATCCTCACCCTGATCCTGACCGCCGCTGCATGCATCAGTTCCTCTGCGGCTACCGACACCCTCAGCACAGTAACAGATGACCGGAAGGACAGTAAGCTGGTCCGTTTCCTTTCGGAAAAGGTAAGCGTAAGCGGCTATGCCCAGGCCGGATACCAGTACGACACCTACGACATGGCACATGACGGGGCCTTCAACAAGTTCAATCTGTACAGGGCAATGATCATCGCCGACATCAGACCCGTCAGGCATCTGGACCTCTACTTCATGGCCGACGTGTCCAAATTCAAGCTGCATGAGCTCTTCGTCAGATACCGTCCGGTAGATGCGTTCTACATCCGCCTCGGGCAGTACAAGACCCCTTTCACGATTGAGAGCAATATGTCTCCCTCCGTCCTGGAAATAATAAAGGGCGCCCAGGCAGTCCAGTATCTCGCGGGTATCGACGGCTCGGACGTATGCTTCGGAGCGGGAGCCGGCAGGGACCTGGGTCTGGAAGTGGGAGGCGCATTTCTGAAAATAGGCAAGGACAACCGCAATCTGATAGAATACAGGGTCGGCGTCTTCAGCGGTGAGCCGTCCAATACGGCCGAGACCAACAACCGGAAGGATGTAGTGGCAAGCCTCGCCCTCAGGCCGGTCAGCTTCCTCAAGGTGCACGGCTCGGTCTACTTCGGAGAGGGCACCGCAAAGGCGGACAGCCCCTACGGGACATTCAAGGCCGGGGAGACATACCGCAGGGACCGGTGGAGCGCAGGTCTGGAAATGGAGGCAGGACCGATGTATCTCAGGAGCGAATACATGGAAGGTCTCGACGCATCCGTCAGGAGCCGGGGCGCCTACGCCACCCTCGTGGGCTCCGCCACTCATTTTCTCGACATCGTGGCATCGGTGGATTATCTGGACCGGAATATCGCCCTGAGCGACTGGCAGTGCAGCTACATCTTCGGACTGCAGTGGAACTTCTACCGCAAATGCCGCCTCCAGGCGCAGTACGTCTATCAGCAGCGCTCACGTAACAGCCAGGGGGTCTACAGCGGCATCCCCTCCTCGCACATGATCATCACGCAGCTCCAGGTCGGCTTCTGAGGCAAGGCCAATGGTAAGCAGGCGAGCACCCATTTTCCAGAAAGGCTTGTAAATTAATACATTCCAAAAATAACGAGTAACTTTAGTCGGGTTCGGAGCCACCCGAAAGAACACTCTGTTTTGTAACTAGCTGATTACTGAGCGTTTACAAAACAACCCCGCTGCAGTACTTACGGAAAAAGCCGCACCGGGATTCCGGCACGGCCTTTCTTCATGTTTTTGCGGATCGCCCGCTGGGTCAACTAACTATTTCAGCAGATGTTCGTCGATAATCTGTTTCAACTGGGCTTTTGACGGAGCGCCCGGACTCATCGACGGCTCCCCGTCGGCGGGGATGAAGAGCAGGGTGGGCACCGAGCGGATTCCGAAGGCTCCGGCGAGCTCACGCTCCTGGTCCACGTCCACCTTATAAATCACTATCCTGTCGCCGTACTCCTGGGCCAGTTCCTCGAGCACGGAGCCCAGGGCCTTGCAGGGTCCGCACCAGGTGGCGAAGAAGTCCACGATGGCGGGCTTGGTTCCCTCGTATTTCCAGGCCTGGGAATTGGCCTCGTAGTTCCACACTTTCTGCAGAAATTCCGCTTTGGTCAGATGTATTGTTCCTGTTTCCATTTTTTCCTCGTTTTTTCCGGACTCCCTCTCCTGTCCGTATGCCGTCAGAGGCAGGGCGGACAGAAGCAGGGTTCCGGCCATAAGCAGTGTTGTCGCTATCCGTTTCATTATTTTCTGTAAATTTTGTCCTCTATCTTCTCCTTGGGGAGCTGACGGGTGCAGAAGAACCAGTCGTAGCACTTCAGGTCCTTGTCGTCTCCGTCCATCCGGCTCTTGGCCACTCCGCAGGAACCGGCCGTGGGTACTATCACCTCGTCTCCTGGCTGCCAGTCGGCGGGCAGGGCGACACCGAATTCATCGGCGGTCTGCAGGCCCACCAGTACTCTCTTGAGCTCATCAAAATTCCTGCCAAGCGAGAGGGGATAGTAGATAATGGTGCGGATTACGTTCTTCGGGTCGATGAAGAAGACGGCGCGGACGGCCTGAGTGGCACTTTCGCCGGGTTGGATCATGCCGTAGCGGCGGGCGATGTCCATGGTGATGTCCTCGATCAAGGGGAATTTCACCTCGACGTTCTTCATGCCCTTGTATTGAATCTTCTCCTGGATGGTGCGCAGCCAGGCGATGTGGCTGTAGAGTCCGTCCACGGAGAGGCCGATGAGCTGGGTACCCAGGGCCTCGAACTCGGCGGCGCGGGAGGCGAAGGTCATGAACTCGGAAGTGCAGACGGGGGTGAAGTCGGCGGGATGGCTGAAGAGGATCTTCCATTTGCCCTTGAAATCCTCGGGGAAGCGGATCTTGCCCTGAGTGGTCACGGCCTCGAATGCGGGAGCCTGGTCGCCGATGCGGGGCATGGGATAATACTGCTGCTGTGTCTGATTCTGAATGTTGTTGTTGCTGTCCATAACTATTACTTTTTAATGATTAATATTCCGTTGTGTTTTGTTTTACGGTGCAAAGATATGGCGGCGGTTTTGATAAATCAAATCGATATTTTTTATATTCTCATAGATAATTTCTATATTTGTCAGCAGTATGAAGACAGACACCAACCTCAGCCTTACCGCCCTGCGCTACATCGTCGCAGTGGACACTCACCGCAACTTCGTCCGGCCCGCAGAAGCCTGCGGCGTCACCCAGCCGACCCTCAGCGCGGGCATCCGCAGCATCGAGACCGCCCTGGACGTGACCATATTTGACCGAGGAGCCCACCCCGTCCGGCCCACCGCCCTTGGAGAGAAGATCATCGCCCAGGCCCGGGTGACCCTGCACAATGCCTCGCAGATCGAGGAGCTGGTAGCCGTCGAGAAGGGCGACGAGAGCGGAGAGGCCGTCATGGGCATCATCCCGACCATTGCCCCTTACATCCTTCCCGGACTCTTCCGGAGGATGCACGAAGAGCACCCGTCCATACATCTGCGCGTGTCCGAGATGCGCACCCGGTTCATAGTGGAGAAACTGCTGGCGGCGGAGATTGACATGGCCATCCTGGCCACTCCGCTGGAGCAGAAGGGCTTGCTGGAAATACCGTTGTACTATGAGAAATTCGTGGCGTACATCTCCCCGTCCGACGAGCTGCACGCCCTGAGCGAAGTGCCGGCCGACCGACTGGCCTCCGACCGACTATGGATCCTCGAGGAGGGCCACTGCCTCCGCAGCCAGGTCTTCAACTTCTGCCACAGCCGCCGCAGGACCCGCACCGAATACCAGGCCGGCAGCATCGACACCCTCGTGCGCATCGTGGACACCAACGGCGGCTACACCGTCATCCCAGAGCTGCACGCCGCATTCCTCACCGAAGAGCAGCGCGGGAACCTCAGGCCCATCGTCCGGCAGAACGGCGGGACATCGGCCACTGACATTGGCCCCTCAGGCGGCATCCCGTCCCCCGGCTGCCCCACCTGCGTCCCCGTCCGCGAAGTCTCCCTCGTCATCCGCGAGGACTTCGTCCGCGAACGCCTGCTCAACGTCATCGCCGGCTGCATCAGACACATCGTCCCCGAAGAGATGCTCGACTCACGGCTCAAGCGCTTCGCCATCAAACTTTAGAAAATGGAATTGCCGATGTCGGTGGTGAAATGCTCAAGGGCGGCCATTCCGATGAGGGAGTTGCCGTGGCGGTTGAGTTCGGGGCTCCAGACGGTGATGGCGAGGTTGCCGGGGATGTAGGCCGCTATGCCGCCGCCTACGCCGCTCTTGCCGGGGAGGCCGGCGCGGAAGGCGAAGTCGCCAGACTCGTCGTAGAAGCCGCAGGTGAGCATCAGGGCACCGAGGCGCTTGGCCTGGCTGACGGTCAGGACCTGCCTGCCGTCGAAGGGGTTCACGCCGCGGTTGCTCAGAAAAAGGAAGGCGCGTGCGAGGTCCGCGCACGACATCGAGATGGCGCACTGGTGGCAGTAGACGTCCAGCAGCGTCTCCACGTCATTCTCTATATTTCCGAAGCTCTTCATGAAATAGGCAAGGGCCAGGTTGCGGTCGGCATTGAGCCGCTCGGAGCGGGCTATCTCCTTATCGTAGTAGATATCGTCGTTGGCGCAGAGGGCGCGGACAAACTCCAGCATGGCATCCTTGGGATGAGGGTAGAGCGATATCAGGCGGTCCGTCACGACGAGGGCACCGGCATTGATGAACGGGTTGCGGGGCAGGCCGTGCTCATACTCGAGCTGCACCAAGGAGTTGAACGGGTTGCCGGAGGGTTCGCGTCCCACCGCCTTCCATATATCGTCCCCGACGCGCCCGGTCACCATCGCCAAGGTAAACACCTTCGAAATACTCTGAATCGAGAAGCACACCTGCGCGTCCCCGGTCCTGAACTCCTGCCCATCGAGAGTAGCCACCGCTATCCCGAACTGCCTCGGATCCACCTTCGCCAGCGCCGGTATGTAATCCGCCACCCTGCCCTGTCCCCACAGGTCCTGCAGCTGGCCGTGAATCCTGTCAATCACATTCTGATAATCCATATTCTCACTTTAAGACTGCAAAAATACACAGGATACGGGAAGAATGAACTATATTTGCGGCCCGATAAACGGAAAAAATATGGAGACAGCAGAAGAAAGACGCAGAAAAGTACTTGACAGGCTGCAGGAAATGGGCATCAGCTACATCATCCACGAGCATCCGCCGCTTCCCACTATAGAAGAGGCCATGAAGTACTGGAAGGACTTCGACTCGACGCACTGCAAGAACTTGTTTTTCAGAAACCACAAGGGCAACCGCCACTACCTGGTCATCCTCGAGTGCCACAAGCAGATGGACATCCACGGCTTAGAGCATCAGCTGCATCAGGGCAAGCTCTCCTTCGCCTCCGAGCAGCGCATGGAGAAATACCTCGGGACTGTCCCAGGCTCCGTCTCCCTCTTCGGCCTCATCAACGACCCTGACCACCAGGTCAAGCTCTATCTCGACAAGGACCTGCGCCAGGCCGAGCGGGTCACCTTCCACCCCAACGACAACACCGCCTCCCTCGAAATCTCCCGCGACGACATGTACCGCTTCATTCAGCTGTGGGGCGGCGAATGGGAGGAGCTGTAGGGCGGTTCAGACTGTCACCCAATCGATGTGGATGCCGCGGCGCTCCATGCCCCGGAACCAAGTCATCTGCCGCTTGGCGAACTGGTGGATGGCAATAGCCAGCTTTGCGTACATCTCGTCGTAACTCATCTGCCCGGTGAGATACAGAGTGACGAACTTATATTCAAGGCCATAGTATATAAGGTCATCCGGCGAGAGGCCGCTCTCGAGCAGACGGCGCACCTCGTCGATCATCCCCTCCTTCAGACGGGCATCCAGCCTCCGGTCGATACGGGCATTGCGCTCCTCCCGCGAGACGGACAGCCCGATGTAATGCACCTCCTCCGGAGCGAAGCGGGCCAGCGGAGCATTGTCCCCGGAGAATACCCCCGCATCCTCCGGATGTTCCTTCTGATACACCGCTATCTCGATGGCCCGGATGAGCCTCTTGCGCGTATCATAGTCTGTGGTGTTGTGAGGCACCGTCAGCGACTTGAGCATCTCTATCAGATATTCGTCGGAGTGCTGCTCGAGCTCCGCACGCAGAGCCGGGTTGGACGGCACCTCCGGTATCGCATAGTTCCGCGTCACCGACTCGATGTACAGCCCCGAGCCGCCGCAGAGTATCACCGGACGGCCGCGGGAGACGATGTCATTGTACGCCGCCGCAAAATCCCGCTGATACCGGAAGATATCGTACCTCACCCCTGCATCCACGATGTCTATCAGATGATAAGGCACCGGCCGGCCCTCATAGACATACTCGCCGAGGTCCTTCCCGGTCCCGATATCCATCCCGCGATATATCTGCCGCGAGTCCGCCGAGATAATCTCAGCACCGGCCTCCCCCGCCAGCCGCACCGCATAGCGGGTCTTGCCAGAGGCCGTCGGCCCCAGAACCACCGTCAGACGGTATTTTTCCAGATTACTGCTCATAACATCATTGTTTTATCTGCGTGAAGCCCGGTACTCCTTGGGGGACATCCCGGTATTGCGCTTGAAAAACCGGCTCATCGAAGTATGCTCGGGAAAATTCAGGTACTGCGCTATCTCGCTAACGGAGAACAGCGGATTGTCCAGCTGGACCTTAATCTCGGCTATCAGCTGCTTGTCGATCAACTGTTTGGGTGTCATCCCTCCGAAATTCTCCACCACGATATCTCCGAGATACCGGGGCGATATGCACAGCTTGTCAGCGTAGAAAGGCACCTGATGCTCCCGGGCGCTGTTCTCCCTGATCAGACGCATGAACTGATGGCAGAGCACCTGCCGGCGGCTGTTCTCGCGGGAGGCAGTCACCTTCTTGCGGGGAATGTGGTTGTACAGGCACATCAGCATGCTCTGGAGAAAATTCTGTTCTATCTGCTTCCGGAAATACTGCACCGGGCGGGTAAACAGCAGACGGGCCATGTCCATCCACTGCAGCACGTTCTCCCACTCATCCTCAGGGGCGCCCCCGCCGATGTGGTCCAGAAAAGGATACTCGTGCAGGTAGTTCAGGAAGTCCGAGTCAATCGGCAATATGGCCTTGATCACTACGTCCTTGGGATACAGCAGCATCCTCACCGTGAAATCCGGGCTCGGGTCGCTGACCTGCACCAGGGTACCGCCGAAGAGAAAAAGTTCAGTGCCCCGCCGCATCCCGTAGCTCTGGATACCGGTCGAAATCTCGGCTGTCCCGCGCGTACACACTATCTGAATATCACAGCCGAACCGGCATGCATTGCGCACCAGCGGCTCCATATCGGTCTCACCGTACTGGATGTGGGGAGTATCTGAAAAGAAGGCTTTGTCCATCTGTCATTCTGTTTCTGTCACAAATCTAATGCTTTTTCTCACATGGGCCGCATTTTCTTCGCAAAATGCACAGCACAGAATATGGAAGGCGAAAGAAAATGGAAGTGTCGGAAAGTTTTCGTATATTTGCATTACTATGGAAGTTTACGACGACAGATACAATAACCGGACGGTCTACATCGAAAGACGGACCAACGGCCTCGGGACGGCGGGTTTCGTACTTGCGGTCCTGACGATAGTTCTTGGGTGGATACCTGTCTTCGGATGGTTCACCTGGGCACTGGGACTGCTCTTCTCCTTCATCGGCATGTTCAAGGCCCCGAGGGGTCTGGCCATCGCCGGATTCGTTATTTCCCTGCTCGGCCTGATAATGATACTCTTCGTGTTCGCACTGATAGCGGCCGCGATAGGCGTGGCAGGTGTCTCTTCAGCGATTGTCGCTACACTATTTTAACCACTTAACTACGGAATTATGAACTCACGCGCATTCATTTTCCTGGCCGAAGGCTTCGAGATCACCGAGGCCATGGCCCCAGCCGATATCCTCGTCAGAGGAGGAGTCGAGCTCAACCTCATCTCCATCAGTGACAGCCTCACAGTCACAAGTGCACAGCGCATAAGCGTAAATGCCGACTGCACTCTGGAACAGTACTCCCTCGAAGACATCCGCAAGGAGGACATAATGATCTTCCCGGGAGGTATGCCGGGAACCTCCAATCTGGCCGCCTGCACTCCGCTGATGAACAAGATGCAGCGGCACTTCGCAGAAGGAGGCAAAGTTGCGGCCATCTGCGCGGCACCCGGGTTCGTTCTATCGCAGCTTCCGCTGGAGGAAGTAATCAAGGCCAACGGCGGCCTCCGCATGGCAATCTACGAGGGATGCGAGAACCCCCTTCTGGAAAAAGGAGTAACTGTCATCGACCCCCGTCAGGGCGTAATCGCCGACAGCAATATCATCTCCGCCAGCGGCCCGGGCCATGCGGTGGCTTTCGGTCTCAAGATATTGGAGCACATAGCCGATTCAAAGACAGCCGACACTGTCGCCAAGGCCCTGATGCTGTAACACATCAGCAGTATCCCACAAATAAACCCTATGAGAACGGCCGGAAACACAGCCAGCCCCTCATAGGGTTTATTTTATCCTTCGGAAGAGGAAGTGATGTCCGCCAGTTCGGAGGTAATCGCCTGCTGACGCCGCTTGTTGTACTCGAGGGTAAGGTCGTCGGAGAGTTCCTCGGCATTATCCGTGGCGGTCTGCATGGCGACCATGCGGGCGGCGTTCTCGGCAGTGATGCTGTCGAGCAGGGCATTGTACAGGATAATGCGGATCGACGAGGGCAGCAGGGCGTCCAGCAGGGTATCGGGAGCGGGCTCCAGGATATAGTCCACGGCAGTGGTGCGGTCCACGTTGGCACGGCTCACGCGGTTGAAGGGCAGCAGCTGCTCACGCATGGGCTCCTGGCGTCCCATCGAGTGAAAATGGCAGCGGGAGATGCAGACGCGGTCGCACCTGCCGGCCAGGAAATCCTCCATCAGCCGGTCCGCAAGGGGGATGATTCCGTCGAAGGAATGTTTCCCTGCCAGATGACGGTAATCCAGGCAAATATCCACATTTTCCCCGCGCGCGGCCGCATACCGGCTCATCCCCTGCACCATCTTTTCCCCTATCGGATACACCGTAACCCGGGAGAATCCCCCGGCGAGCAGTTCCTCCACCGCCGAGACGGCCTCGCGCAGGGCATTGGCATTGAAGGCACCGCAGAGCGAGCTGTCCGAGGCAAGGGCCACGAGGCAGGCACGCCGCTTCTCCCCGTGCTCGAGAGTCAGCGGAGAGGCCACCTCCACATCCGGGTCGCTGACCAGAGCCGCCACGATATCGGAGAAACGCCGCTCGTACTCCGACAGAGCTTCCATCGAGGACTGCACCCTCAGCAGCTTGGCCGAAGCGACCATCTTCATCGCCGAGGTGATCTTCAACGTGCTCTGTACGGAAGCGATACGTTCCTTCAACTCTTTCAGCGCAGCCATAGTCCCTACGATACTTTAAGCGAGGCGGCCACCTCAGCGGCGGCTTTCTCTATAGTCCTGCACACATCGTCAGTAAGCCCGTCGGAGACCAGCGTGTCAAATACTCCGGTAGGCTTGAGGGCTTCTATCAGCAGCCGCTCGAAATCGGAGACATGCTCGAGAGGCACGTCCTTGAGCAGCCCGTGGGTACCGCAGTAGAGCACAGCTATCTGCTCGCCCACCGGCATGGGAGTGTACTGGGGCTGCACCAGCAGGCGGGTGTTCTTGCGCCCGCGGTCCAGCACGGCGGCGGTCACCGGGTCCATATCGCTGCTGAACTTAGAGAAAGACTCCAGCTCGCGGTACTGGGCCTGGTCTATCTTCAGGGTACCGGCCACCTTCTTCATGGCCTTGACCTGGGCATTGCCGCCCACACGGGATACGGAGATACCCACGTCCACGGCCGGCAGGTTGCCCTCGTTGAACAGGTCGGTATCCAGGAATATCTGTCCGTCGGTAATCGAAATGACATTGGTAGGGATGTAGGCAGACACGTCCCCCGCCTGGGTCTCGATGATGGGCAGGGCTGTCAGCGAACCGCCTCCGCGCACTTTGTCCTTCAGGGCCGGCGGGATATCGTTCATCTGCCGGGCCACCTCTTCCTGGGCATTGATCTTGGCAGCCCTCTCTAAAAGACGGGAGTGCAGGTAGAAGATATCGCCCGGATAGGCCTCGCGTCCCGAAGGCCGGCGCAGGATCAGCGACACCTCGCGGTAAGCCACGGCCTGTTTCGACAGGTCGTCGTACACCACTAAGGCATGCCGTCCCGTATCGCGGAAATACTCCCCTATCGCAGCCCCTGCAAACGGAGCATAGTAACGCATCGCCGCAGAATCGGCCGCCATAGCCGCCACCACCACGGTATAGTCCATCGCCCCGTACTTGCGCAGAGTATCGACCAGGGCCGCCACTGTGGAGGCCTTCTGGCCCACAGCCACGTATATGCAGTAGACCGGCTCCCCGGCCTCATAGCAGGAGCGCTGGTTGATGATGGTGTCCACGGCGATGGCCGTCTTTCCGGTCTGACGGTCGCCGATAATCAGCTCCCTCTGTCCGCGTCCGATAGGTATCATCGCGTCGATGGCCTTCAGGCCGGTCTGCAGGGGCTCGCTCACCGGCTGGCGGAATATCACCCCGGGCGCCTTGCGGTCCAGCGGCATCTCCACCTTTTCCCCGGATATCTCCCCGCCTCCGTCGATAGGCTCCCCGAGCGGATTGATCACCCTTCCGAGCATCGACTCGCTCACGTCTATCGAGACGGTTCGGCCGGTACGCCGCACCATGTCTCCCTCCTTGACCAGGTCGGTGGGTCCGAGCAGCACGGCACCCACATTGTCCTCCTCAAGGTTCATCACCACGGCCTTCATACCGTTGTCAAACTCCAGCATCTCGCTGGCCTCGGCATTGCGCAGTCCGAAGATACGCACCACGCCGTCACTCACCTGGAGCACCGTCCCGACCTCGGCGTACTGCGCCCCGAGATCGATGCCCTGCAGTTCGGAGAGCAGGATCTGCGGCACCTCCGAAGGCTTTATCTTATTGGATTTATCACTCATTTCTATACAATATTCAGTAAAAACTACATTCTTCTATATTTTCCTGACCGGCTCCGTTCCCAGCCTCTTCCGCAGCAGCTTGATCTGCGAGGCGGTACTGGCGTCTATCAGCAGGTCCTCCATGCGGAAGACGAAGCCTCCGATGATGGAGGGATCCACCTTCTCGGTGATATTGACGGAACAATGGTCAAGGTCCCTCACCCTCAAGCGGATGATACCCTCCACGTCCTTCCCGAGGGGAACGGCAGTGGTCAGCAGCGCCTCCTTGATATGATGCCTCTCCCTGTAGAGGGCAAGAAAGGAGTGCAGCATGATGTAGAAGCAGGACTCCCGGTGATGACGCAGCACCAGCAGGACAAAATCCCGCAGGGAACGGCACGGCTCCTCCTCGAAGAGACCGAATATCACCGCCGCCTTCTCCTCCTCGGACAATGAGGGGGACAGCACGGCCTCCCTCACCTGAGGCAGAAAGTCGAACTGCCGGGAGAAGGGCAGCAGCTGCTCATAGACCCGGGCCTCCTCCCCGAGTGAGGCGGAATACTCCGCCAGGGCCTTGGCATAACGTCTCGATATCAATCCGGTATCCATCGCTGTCTACTCTTTTTCAGGTTTATCTTCCGGGGTCTTCTTCTCCGGGTCCATCTCGGCCAGCAGTCTCTCCGCCAGGGCGGTCTGGCTCTGAGGGTCGGACGAGAGCCGCTCCCGCAGCAGGCGCTCGCTTATCGCTATGGAGAGCAGGGCCACCTGATGCCTGGCGTCGCGGATGATGGCGTCGCTCTCGAGCTGAGCGCTGGCCTTGGCGGCGGCGATGATCTTCTCGCCCTCCTCCCCGGCCTTCCTGCGGGCCTCTGCTATGAGCTGCTCCCGGGTCTGGACGGCCGAGCGGAGTATCTCCGTCTTCTGCTTCTCGGCGTCCCGGCGGACCTCGTCCATCTGCACCTGCAGGTCGTCCAGTTTCTTCTGAGCCTCACCGGCGGCGGCCAGGGAGGAGTCGATATACTCCCTGCGCCGGTCCACCGACTTCTGGATCACGGGGAAGCCGAACTTGGCCAGCAGGATGAAAACGACCGCAAAGGCCAACGTCATCCAGATAAGCAGTCCCGGTTCCGGTTGCAACAGTCCCATGGCTCATCTGCGTTTAGAGGGCCATGAAGCAGATTACGACCGCGAAGAGGGCCACACCCTCGATCAGGGCGGCGATGATGATCATGTTGGTACGGATCTTACTTGCCTGATCCGGCTGACGGCCTATGGCCTCCATGGCCGAAGCTCCGATCTTTCCGATACCGATACCTGCGCCTATCGCAGCGAGTCCGGCGCCTATGGCGGCTCCGAGTATTGCTAATTCTGACATAATTTTAAATTTTTAAACGTTTTTATATTTTCTACTTTTTCAATTTTTCTACTTTCTTCTCAGTCTTCCCCTCCTGGGCCAGTCCTATGAAGACTCCCGACAGCATGGTGAAGACGTAGGCCTGCAGGAAGGCCACCAGGACCTCCAGCGCATTCATGAATATCGTAAACAGCACCGACACCACCGTCATCGAGGCGTTCATCACTACTCCCATCCCTGCCGTCACGAAGACGATGCAGACCAGGCAGAGGATGGCCGCATGACCGCCCACCATGTTGGCGAAGAGTCGGATCATCAGGGCGAAGGGCTTGGTGAATATGCCGATGAACTCTATCACGGGCATGAAGGGCACCGGCACCTTGAGCCAGGCAGGCACGTCGGGCCAGAAGATATCCTTCCAGTAGGCCCTGCCGCCGAATATGTTGATGACCAGGAATGAGGCTAAAGCTAAGACAAAGGTCACCGCGATGTTGCCGGTGACATTGACCCCTCCCGGGAAGAAGGGTATCAGACTCATGAAATTGCACACTAAGATGAAGAAGAACACCGTCAGCAGATAGGGCGAGAACCGCTTCCAGTTCTCCCCGACGCAGGGCTTGATCAGGTCGTCCTGCAGCCCCTCTATGGCCATCTCCATAAATGCGGTGAAACCCTTCGGATGCGCCTTGACATCGTGCCTGTGGCGGCGGTACCACCCTGCGGGGACAAGTATCACAAGCAGGACGATAACACTGTTCAGCAGCAGGGCCGCCACCGTCTTGGTCACGGACAGGTCGAAGGGCCGGACCGTGCTGCCGTCCGGCAGGGTTTCCACGATCTTCCCCTCATACTCCCCTTCCGGGGCAATGCTGAATCCCCCCCACGACGCTCCGTCCGCCAGGTGACGGGAGGAGAAGCAGTGCCAGCCGCCTCCTTCGGCCGAGGAGCGGACGATCACAGGCAGGTAAAGGGAGACATCCCGGCCTCCGAAGGTGCCGATATGCCACCAGTAACTGTCGCTCAGATGTTCCAGGACGATGGCCTTGACATCGACCTCCTCCCCTGCCTCCGCGCTGCCGGCAGTATCCGCCGGAAACGCCCGGAGAGGCAGCGCCAGCAGCACCGCCGCCAGCAGTGCCATTACCGTCCTGTATGTCATTGTACCTTTCATGCTTTCCCACCTCCTCCGTTGAGGACTTCCACGCATGCCTCCACATTGTCATCATGCACCCGGACGCAGCCTGCACGGACGGCGACAGAACCGGTGCTGCCGTCGGCGGCCGTCCACTCTATTGTACCCGGAAGGAGGGAGGAGAGCAGCGGCGCATGCTCCGGATAAACCGTAAACAGCCCCTTGGCCCCCGGGAAGGAGACCTTCTCCACCTGTGCCGAACACAGGGTACCGCCCGGTGAAAGTATGGTCAGCGTGATCATTGTCCTGTAGCCGCAAGCATCTCACGGCCCTTGCGGATGGCCTCATCTATCGGACCTACATTGAGAAACGCCTGTTCGGGGATGTCGTCCACCTCCCCGTCGAGGATCATCTTGAAGCCGCGGATGGTCTCCTCGATGGGCACCATCTGGCCCGGGACGCCGGTGAACTGCTCGGCCACCGAGAATGGCTGCGAGAGATATCTCTGGACGCGGCGGGCGCGGTTGACGGTGGTGCGGTCCTCCTCGGAGAGCTCGTCCATGCCGAGGATGGCGATGATGTCCTGCAGTTCCTTGTTGCGCTGGAGGAGCTGCTTGACCCTGCGGGCCACATCGTAGTGATCCTCGCCGACGATGTTCGGGTCCAGAATCCTCGAGGAGGACTCCAGGGGGTCGACGGCGGGGTAGATGCCCAGCTCGGCGATCTTACGGCTGAGCACCGTGGTAGCGTCGAGGTGGGAGAATGTGGTGGCGGGAGCGGGGTCAGTCAGGTCGTCGGCCGGCACGTAGACCGCCTGCACCGAAGTGATGGAGCCGTACTTGGTGGAGGTGATGCGCTCCTGCATCTGGCCCATCTCGGTGGCAAGGGTCGGCTGGTAGCCCACGGCCGAGGGCATACGGCCCAGAAGGGCGGACACCTCGGAGCCGGCCTGGGTGAAACGGAAGATATTGTCGATGAACAGCAGGATATCCCTGCGCTCCCCGCTGTCGCGTCCGGCGTCCCTGAAGGACTCGGCCACGGTCAGGCCGGAGAGGGCCACTGAGAGACGGGCTCCGGGCGGCTCGTTCATCTGACCGAATATCAGTGTGGCCTGGGACTTGGCGACCTCGTCGTAATCGACCTTCGAGAGGTCCCAGTGTCCCTCTTCCATGCTTTTCTTGAATTCGTCGCCGTAGCGGATGACTCCGGACTCGATCATCTCGCGGAGCAGGTCGTTGCCCTCGCGGGTACGCTCGCCCACACCGGTGAAGACCGAGAAGCCGTTGTGGCCCTTGGCGATGTTGTTGATAAGTTCCATGATGAGGACGGTCTTGCCCACTCCTGCGCCTCCGAAGAGGCCGATCTTGCCGCCCTTGACGTAGGGCTCGAGCAGGTCGATGACCTTGATGCCGGTGTAGAACACCTCCTGGGAGGTGGCCAGGTCCTCGAACTTGGGCGGCTCGCGGTGGATGGGCAGTTCTCCGGTGCGGTCCAGGGGACGCATGCCGTCGATGCTCTCGCCCGTCACATTGAGCAGGCGGCCCTTGACCTGGTCGCCCACGGGCATGGAGATGGAGTGGCCGGAGGCCGTCACCGGCAGATGTCTCTGAAGCCCGTCGGTGGACTCCATGGCTATGGCCCTGACGGTATTCTCCCCGATGTGCTGCTGCACCTCGAGTATCTGTTCCTTACCGTCGGGACGCGCGGCCGTCATGGCCTCGTGAATGCCCGGCAGCCTGTGGTCCTCCCCGAGTTCCGGGAAGTGAACGTCCACTACCGGACCTATGATCTGTGAGATATATCCTGTCAACTGCATATATTGATTCTGATCTTTTGTTCATGGAAAGATATGACAATTTGCATACCAAAACCGCCTGCAGCCCATGTACATTTTTTAATCAATTATTGGCATTTTCGGAACTTACCTTTGTAAGGTACACCATATCAATTTTATTCGTAATTTTGCGGGAATTATAGCCAGCACGACACATTACCTATTATGAACTTCAATACACTTAAACTGCTATGCGCACTGTCCCTGACGGCCGTATCCGCATCACTTGCGGCCCAGCCTGAGAAAGAACCGGTGCGGAACAAGATTCACGAACGGTCATCATTTTCCATCGACCGTCCCTACAAAGAACTTAAAATAAGTCGGTGCAGCATCATTTATCAAGGAGACAACGACATCATGTACAACCTCATGAACCGTGAGGTCTACAGCTCCGCCGTATCAGACTTCTTCATCAACCCCACCGGAGCCTCCATTGCCGTGATTTCCCAGAAAGGGAAATCCGTCATGGTCGTGTCGAACAGGACCAAGGACGAAGTCCTGAGCTACATAAAGGAAGACAAGCGGGTCAATCCCCTGATAACTGAAAAGGAAAAGAAAGAAATCCCCGTCATTACAGCCGCCACATACTCGAACGATGCCCGCGAGCTGCTGACCGCGAACTCCTTCGGAGAGATCAGCACCTATTCAACAGAGGGATACGGTAAGATTTCCGCCATCAACGCCGGCAAGATATACGAGCATATCGCCATCAGCCCCAACAAATATTTCATCGCCGCCACCCACGGAAGCGAGATGGATATCTGGAACGTCGAGACTGCGGATCTGAAAAGGATAGTGAGATTCGCCGGCCACATCAACCACATAGAGTTCTCTCCCGACTCAAGACAGATAGCCGTAAGCTGCGACACGGCCGGACTGCACATCGTCAACTCCCTGGACTACCACAGGAACACAGTGACTTCCGGCATACAGAACATACAGCAGTCCTCATTCCATCCGGACGGCAAATACATCGCCTACGCCAAGAAGGACTCAATCATTGTCTACAACACCATCAACCGCAGGACCGTGTTCCGCATCGGCGCCACCGGACTGGAGACCACTCCCGCCCCCCTTACAGGTGTCATCGCCCTGAACTTCCACAGCAACAACGGCATCACCACCCTCAGCCACAACTCAGGGAACAAGGTGGTTTTCTGGGACATGACCTCCCTGCCCCCTCTCTACAAGTCCCAGCTCAACGATGAGGTGGACAAGCTGATGTCAGACTGGATCCGCCAGATGGACGGCGAGTCCCTGGACGAATACCGCGTCAGAGTCACCGACGACAACGCCGCCCGCCAGAAAGCCATGCTCCTGGACCAGGCAGCGACTGCCATCGCCACGCAGTCCATCAAGCTCGAGGACCCGTTCATAGCAGAGGAATACGACTCCGAGAACCACGCCATCGACATTCAGTTCAAGGAACTCAATACCATCAAGCTGGAGATTCCCGAAGAGGACTTCAATGACGTGAAGTCCGGAGACCTGCTCTTCGAGAACCCTATCTACACCCTCAACGACAAGGATGAGTTCGAGCTCGTCTATCTCGAGGTAGTCAACCGGACCACCGACAAGACCTACATCTTCGACCAGCGCGACTACATCATCGACGAGATAGATTTCGGAGACGACAATATCGACTTCATCCCCGTGGCCATGCTGCAGACCGTGAACATGGAGATGGAGGCCCTCCAGCAGCAGACCCGCGAGATCATGGAGGAGAAGAAACAGGAGAACGTGATTACCGACAAGACCGAAATCACCATCAACACCGAACTTGAAAGCGATTTCGACGCCGACGGCAACAAGATTTACAACTACAAGCTGGGATACCAGTACGATGTGTCCGAAGGATTCTCCTATCAGGAGGACTTCGGTCCGGGCAAATTCATGGTCAGTGAGTCCAATGCCGCCCTGACCATGCTCGAGGCCATCAGGACCGCCCTCTCCGGGGACATGCGCAAATACATGGACGAGGCCAAGACAGTAGAAATAACCGTCACCGGTACAGCCGACGCCATCCCTGTCGGCCGCATACCCTACGACGGAGAATGCGGAGAGTTCCACGAGACGCCGTACTACTCCAAGGACGGACTGACCAGCATGACAGTTACGGCCGAGACAGACATCCGCAACAACGAACAGCTGGCGTTCATCCGCGCTGCAAGCGTCAAGAAATGGCTCGAGAGCGAGGTGACGGAACTCCAGGGATACAAGGACAAATGCACTTACAGCTACCGTACAATGGTAAGTGACGTCCGCGGAGGAGAGTTCCGCAGGATCAACGTGGACATAAAATTCAAGGATATATTCAACAACTAAAAATATGAGAAACAGAATATTAATAGTCATAGCCGCCCTGCTTGCGGCGGCAGGCAACGGACTCTACGGGCAGAACTCCCAGTCCATCCTGGCCAAGGCCAACCAACAGTACGTCCTGTATGAGAACGCCAAGGGCAACAACAGCGCAGAGATGTACGATTACCTTTACGAAAGTTACTCGCTCTATACCAGCCTTCTGGATGCATATTCGGACCCCGGTGCCATGGAGGCCGCCAAGTCCAGGCTGATTCAGATCTACCCGGCGCTCAAGAACGCGGCCATGTTCTTTTCCAACATGAACGAGCCGCAGATGGCATACAAGTTCGGAATGGCATACATCCTCCTTCCGAAAAATCAGGCGATGACTTCCGAATCCCTGCTGAGAGACGATGTCTACCCTCAGATCGTATACAACACAGGAGTGTCAGCCTACAAGCTCCAGAGCATAGATGACGCCGTTATCTGCTTCAACGAGTACCTGGCTACCGGAGAGGCCGACCGCGCGAAAGACTGCATCGTATTCCTCAACATGATCTACCTCTCGCGCCACAACTACGTGGAGCAGGAGAAAATACTACAGAGGGCCATCGCCGAGTACCCCAACACGATGGACTTCTACTACAACCTCATCAACCTCTATATCACCACCCAGAACCAGCCAGAGCTGATGGCCACACTCGACAAGGTCCTGGCCGTCGATCCCAACGACATCAACGTCCTGCCCATAAAGGCCAGGATGGAGGAGGCCGCCGGCAATGTGGAGGAGGCCCTGAACATCTACCGCCGCCTCCTGTCATTCTTCCCTGACGACCTCGCCATCATGAAGGGAGTCGCCAAATGCAGCTTCAAGATAGGATCTGAGATCAACAACCAGGCGTATGCCGTAGTAGATGAGGCGGAGAGCATGGAACTTTAGCAGAAGGCCTATCCCTACCTTTTCGACGCCAGGGTATACTTCGAGAAGATTCTCGCACAGGAGCCTGACTCTCCCGTATATATGAAAGGACTTGAGGAATGCTACAAGTTCATGGACATGACAGCTGAGGCCACCGTACTCCTGAGCATCATCTCGGAAGGCGGCTCCTTTGACTCATTTGCTCAGAAACTCAACGACTACCGGCAGCTGGCCCAGAGCCTCGGAACAGTGGACTCGACAGCTGCCACCACCGCAATCCTGGCCGGAGACCCTCCTGCCCTGACCACCCTCATCACCGGATTCTCAGAGACCAACTCCAACAAGGTCATCGACGCCGGAGAGAGCTTCTCCATCGACATATCCGTCACCAACAGCGGACTGGGAGACGCCCACAATGTGAAGATTCTGCTTTCCGAGAACAGCGGACTTGACCGCTACTTCGAGGGCAGCCGTGAGATCGACGCCGGCATCATCAAGGCCGGTGAGACCAAGAACTACACATTCCGCTACACCCTGAGCGAGACAGCCCCGACCGCCGAGGCCGGCATCACCGTGTACACCCTGGAGGAAAGCGGCATGGACGCCGACCCCTCCAGTCTTGTAGTCAATATGCAGGAGATGGCCCGTCCCCGCCTGATGATCGCCGACTACCAGTATATGTCCGCACGCGGAACCTCCATCACCTTGGGAGACCGCGGCAAACTCATTGTAGCCATACAGAATGCCGGCCGCCTTCCGGCCAAGAACACCAAGGTAAGCTTCGAATGCCCCTCGAACATCATAGCCACTGACGACATAGAGATAGCCGTAGACTCCATCCTGCCCGGCGAGGTGGTTCCTCTGACATTTGACTTCCTGGTAAACAAGAGGTTTGACCTCGATTCCATACCCATCGCCGTAAAAGTTTCCGAAGGCTCCACATTCGCTGTGGTTCAGGATGTGTTCAAGGTAAAGCTCGGAGAGTACCTCTCCACTGCCAACAAGATAGTCATAGAGGGCAAGCTCGACGAGCGCCCTGCCATCAGCGGCTATACCCTCACCATGGAGTCGGAACTGCTTGAGAACGTACCGGCCGGCATAATGCATCCCAACAGATACGCCCTTATCATAGGCAACGAGGACTACTCCAGAGTAGGCGGAGGGGCCGAGATCAACGTACCGTTCGCCTGCAACGACGCCATCGTCTTCAAGGAGTACTGCGTCCGCACATTCGGCATACCGGACGAGCACATACGGTATATTGACAATGCTACTGCAGGTATCATGCGGGAGTCCATCGACTGGCTCGTCAATGTCGGCAAGGCCAATCCGGACTCCGAGATATTCTTCTTCTACTCCGGCCACGGCAGCAACGACGAGTCATCCCGCGAGCCTTACCTCCTGCCTGTCGACGTATCCGGCAAGTACATCACACTGGGTATTCCCCTCAACGATCTCTACGCAAAACTGTCGGCAGTGCCCTGCCAGGGCGCGTATGTCTTCCTCGATGCCTGCTTCAGCGGCGGCTACAAGAGCAAGGATCCTATCGTAGCCCAGAAGGGTGTGCGTGTGGCTCCCAAGTACTCTGTCCTCGGCGGCAAGCTGATCTGCTTCTCCTCAAGTACAGGAGAACAGACCTCGAGTGTATACTATGACAAGCGCCAGGGATATTTCACCTACTACCTTATCAAGACCATCCAGGATGCAGGCGGCAACATCTCCCTGGGAGACCTCTACGAGAAGACACGCGAGAAGGTGGAGGCAGCCACGGCCGTATCCGGCAAGCTGCAGTCCCCTCAGGTTCTCGTCTCCCCCGACTGGGCCGACTGGGACACCAAGGTGCTCAAATAGTAGAATTTTTACTATCTTTGCCGCCCTTATGGGAAAGGCTAAGAGCAAAATAGAAATCCGCAACAAGAAAGCCTCGTTCGAATACGAGTTTCTTGAGAACTATACCGCTGGAATAGTCCTTACCGGCACGGAGATAAAATCCATCCGCGCCGGTAAGGCTTCTTTAGTGGACAGCTGGTGCTATTTCGCAGGCGGTGAGCTCTATGTCAAGAACATGCACATAGCCGAGTACTGGTGGGGTACCTTCAACCGCCACGACCCCAAGCGCGACCGGAAGCTGCTGCTCACCCGCAAGGAGCTCCGCAAGCTCGCCCGCGCCGTCAAGGAAAAGGGCCTGACCATCGTCACCCGCCGCCTCTTCATCTCAGAGACCGGCTACGCCAAGCTCGACATCGCCCTCGCCCGAGGCAAAAAGGAATACGACAAGCGCGAGTCCATCAAGGAAAAGGACCTCCGCCGCTACTCAGTCGAATAAAATCATAGGCCAGCCATCCGTACATAAGTATACCTCCGAAAATCCTCCCCACCTGCGGTGGGTCCCCTCCCTTTTCGGGAGCCAAAGTTTTCGGAGGTATACTTATGTACGGACGGCTATGAGCCGCAGATGCCTACTTGCCTCTATTTCGTTCGGGTGACGGTGTGGAGCACCTTGCCGTCCTTGTCGAGCATGTGCAGGCAGAGGGAGTCGGCGGAGACGGTCACGAGGGACCAGCCGGACTCGGGGCTGCAGAAGACAGTGCCCTCGATAGGCTCGACTTCGCGGCTCAGGGAACCGGAGGAGTTGACCACGTAGTCGATGTCACTGCCGTCCTTGCGGATGTGCTGGAAGGTGTGCAGGTGACCGCAGACGTACATGTCCACGTTGTCATGCTTGAGCAGCACGGTATTCACGCGCTCCTGCATGTTGGTGCGCTCGATCTCGTCCTTGTCAGTGAAAGCGTATATGGGATGGTGTCCCACTACGATTACCCAGTCCTCGTCGGCCTCCGACAGAGTCCTGTCCAGCCATGCGAGCTGCTTGCGGTAGTCCGACTTGGAGGCATCTGCGTACTTGTCGGTCTCCTCACGGTACTTGTCGATGATGGGTGTGGTGTCCAGCATTACGATACGCACCTCAACCCCGTCCTCCTCCTTGACGAAAGTGTAATAGCGGGAAGGCATGTTCCAGCGGGCGCTGACCTGGCTGTAGTCGATGCAGGCCTGGGTATTGCTGCGGTACTCGTGGTTGCCGCAGATGGCATACCAGGGGGTCATCAGGTCGGGATGGGAATAGATGAGCTCGTAGTTGGTCATCCACAGAGGGTCGCTCACGCTCTGCACGCCCTCAAAATGGTGAACGTCTCCGGCCGCTACCACGAACTCTATGTCAATGGTCTCGGCCATCCTGCCCATAGTCTCCGCTATCGGCTTCTGGTCATAATAGCCGTTGCGGCCCAGATCGTTGGCTATGTAAAAGTTGAGCGGCTGCTCCATGGCCTTCCATTCCTGAGAGCGGTCCTCCTCCGTAGAAGAGGACACACCCGTGGAAGTGTTGCAGGACACTGCTGTCAGGGACAATACCGCAGCGGCGGTAAGGGTCAGAAAATTGATTCTTTTCATAAAGCTGTCTTTGTTTTATTGATTCTACCTGTGCTGATTATTCACCGAATGCTCCGAACCATGCGCCGATGACGGGGGAGGTGTAGGTCTGACCGTTCACCTCGAGGCCGGATGTTCCGAAGTAAGGCTGGCGGTCACCGGCCGTGTAGGTCTTGGAAGCATCGAGGGCCGGAGAGCCGGAGGTAAGATGGAAGTCCCAGCGGTCATTGAAGGCATAGCTTGCGGGGTCCATATTGAGGTCGAAGTTGACAAACTTGGGATTGAGGGAGACGGCTTCCTCAGCTGTCTTAGCCATCACGCTGTGTACATCCACCTTCTCCGTATCATACCACTCATGGTTGAAGGCATAGCCCTCGTAGGGGAACTTCACGCCGGAGTAGAGCAGCATCTCGCCGTCATCCTCATACTCGCCGCTGAACACTATCGAGCTTTCCACTGTTCCGGAAGCGTAGTAGTTGTAGTCTATCATGGAATGTTCACCGTCGTAGCAGTCCTCGGAACCGGGCTCCTCCCATGCAGGTGTGGTGGCGCGGAACTTGCAGTTCACGAGCAGGTTGTTGAACACGCCCGCGTCGGCATTCTCCTCTACATAGATTCCGCCGCCCTTCTCACCGTCGCGTCTCCAGCCGGAACCGATGATGGTGTTGTTGTAGGCCTGAATCTTAGCCTGGTGACGTACCTCGCTCTGGTCGGAGCTGGAGAGTTTCAGACCGTTGGTATTGGCGCTGAACATGATGTTGCGGGTCACGTCCACAGTGCAGCCGGACTTCACGTTGACTGCCTCCGCTCCGTCGTATCCGATGGCGCTGAAGATGTTGCCGGCGATTATGGCATTGCCGCCCATCATGTAGATGGCGTCGGACCAGCCGTTGCGCAGGATGGAGTTGGTGATGACGTAGCGGCCGTCCACATTGTTGGTGGTGATGTGGGGATAGGCGTCGTCACCGGCGGTGTAATAGCCGTTCTCGGCTGCGGGCGAGCCCTCGATTACCTGGCCGCCGCAGTACTCTATGATGGTGTGGTCGATAAGCATCTCCTCACAGGTGGCACCGGCAACGATACCGCCCCAAAGACCTGCAAATGTATTGTCGGCCGTTCTGAGGCTCTCGTCCACGGTCAGGCGTACAGGGTTCTCGGCTGTTCCGAGACAATACAGGTTGCCGTCTACGGAAAACTCGATGGCAGTATGGTTCACACCTACTCCTGCATCACTGAAGATGACGGTCACACCCTCCTCGATGGTGAGGCTCTCACCTTCGGGAACTACAATGTGGCCGTCTACATAGACTGTAGAACCGGCTTCCCAGACACCGGATACTTCTCCTGCGGCCTCTACGGGCTCTACAGGCTCCTTCTGGTCAGGATCTTTCTCGCAGGAAGCGAGGGAAAATACCATTGCAGCTGCTGCAATGACAAAAATTGCTTTTGTTTTCATGTTGATAAATTATTTGTTGATTGTTCTCTATTTCTCTTTGAATGAATACCTCAGTCCTATCATCAGGGACTGCCCGTGCCACTCCCTGCGCTCGATGACCCCGCCGCGGTAGCGCTCATAGTCCTTGAGATTCTCCGTACGTGGATTGTCGATGATGTAGCGGAGGACGGGAGTGTCGAGGAGATTGTTGGCCTTGGCGTAGACGGTGATGCCGCATTTCAGACTCTTCTCCACCGAGGCGTCTAGCTGCACGTAGCCGGCCTCCCAGATGTCATTGTCCACCCAGTTGGATATCTCGCTCAGCCTGCGGCCGGTGTAACTGCCGGAGACCTGGGCCTCCACCCCTGCCTTGGCGAACTTGAAGAGGAGCGACAGATTTGCCACGTGGGCAGCCTGACCGTACAGGGGACGGGTCTGCTCTACTGTCACTACCTCCGTCCCATCCATTTTTCTCTTGGTGGTGGTTATTGATGAGTGCGTATAGGTGTAGTTGGCCTTGATTCCGAACCAGTTGAAATATTTCATGAGGTCCACCTCCACTCCCGCGTTCGTGGCGTTTCCGAAGTTCATGGGGGTCAGATAGGTGGCCTGGCCCTCGGATATAAGGCCGTACTCTATCGGGTTGTAGAGTTTCTTCCAGAAGAGGCCGACCATCACCTGTTCGGAGGACTTGGGGAAGAACTCGTAGCGCAGGTCCACATTGTCGGCCGTCGTATGCTTCAGGTCGGGATTACCCTGCTCGTCGTAGTCCTCGTTCAGAATGGTGTAGGGCACGATTTCGAAAAATCCAGGACGGTTGATCGAACGGCCGTAGGAGAGGCGCAGGAAGGCGTTCCGGTGCACGTTGTACTTGAGGTGCAGGCTCGGCAGCAGGTCGGTGTAGACCTGGTGGCCCTCGCCGTCAGTCTGTCTAGGGAAGACCAGCGTATAGCCCTGGTCGGTATGCTCCACGCGGAGACCGGCGATGACCTCGAGACGGTCCCAGTCGTAGGTACCCATAAGGTAGGCGGCTCCTATCCTCTCGAAGGCGTCGTAGTTGAGAGGGTCGCCCACATTGCCGTAGCGGCGGGGCTTGAGCAGCAGCTCGTCGAAGTTGGTCCAGTCCTCCCCGTATATCTGGAGGTCATATATACCCGTAGGGGAGTCAAATGTATACTCGTTGAAGAGGCTGCTGCGGACCTTGTCCCGGTACATGCCTCCTGCCTGGAGATTCAGGGACGAGCTGTTGGCAAAATCGAAGCGGTACGAGAGGTTGATGTATCCGGCGATGTCCCGGTCGCTGTTGTGCTCCCAGCGGCGGTCGGCCGAGTCCGTGTTGTAGAGATGGTCTCCGTTGATATAGATCCTGGCGTTGTCAGGGGTGGTGCTGTAGGCTTTCGAGAAAACTCCGGACCAGTCCAGTTTGAGGCGGTCGGCCTGGAGGAAGGAGTGTTCGCCCTTGAGGGTGGTGTTGAATAT
Source organism: uncultured Alistipes sp. (assembly GCA_900550465.1). Classification (GTDB taxonomy): domain Bacteria; phylum Bacteroidota; class Bacteroidia; order Bacteroidales; family UBA932; genus Coprenecus. The sequence continues at coordinate 97,403 of URSC01000006.1, read as the reverse complement.
GTACTGATGGTTCCATTTCATCCTCACCGTCCTCTCCTGGTCATTGGCTCCGTCGCGGACCTCACTTTCCTTCATGTCCATATAGCCGGCGTAGAGCATCACCTTGTGCCGGTTGGAGAAGCGGTAGTCGAGCTTGGCATGGGCGCCCATACGGTTCTGTTCGTCCGAGTAGTTCCTGTTCTCGGTGCCCTTTCCGGCCGAACCCGGAATGTAGTAGAGGGAGCTGTTCTTGCCCCTGAACAGGTTCTGATAGCTGAAGGCCGCCATAACGCCGAGCCGTCCGTTGAAGAAGCGGTCACCGTAGGAGAATCCGCCTACTATGTCGGGGCGGGGGCGGCTCCAGCGCATACGGAGGTTTTCCATAGTAAAATCATCAGCGGACACCGAGTAGTTCTCATCATGAAGTTCAGGACGTCCCATTCTCTCATTAGGGGAAAGTTTCTGTATCGCCCTGTGGTTGAAAGACTGGAAGTCGCGTTCCAGGAAGAGGGCGCTGTAGCCGGTGGAGATATTGGCTGTTATCTCCATCTTCTCGGGAGCGTCCTTCATCACGAGGTTGACCGCACCGCCGATACCGTCACCTTCCATATTGGCGGTAAGGGACTTGGTAACCTCTATGCGGTCCAGCATCTCGGAGGGAAAGATGTCCAGGGGAACGAAGCGGTTCTTGTTATCCGGGCTGGGGATCTTCACTCCATTGACCAGGGTGTAGTTGTAGCGTTTGTCCATGCCGCGGAGGATGGCGTACTGACCCTCACCGCTGCTGTTGCGCTCCACGGTCACTCCCGACATTCTCCTTATCACGTTTGCCACCGTAATGTCGGGAGAGAGTTCCATGGCCTTTGCACTCATTACATTAACAACATTAACTGAATTTTTCTCTATGTTCCTGGCCGCCACCTCGGACCGTCCGCGGCCGGTAGCCGTGACCACTGCGGCCTCCAGCATCACGATATCGGGTTCCATGGAGATTCTGAGTTCCTCCACCGGGATACTGAACTCGACCTCCAGGTCCTTGTAACCGATAAGATTGCACACCAGCGTACCGGAAGGCACCTGCGTATCTATCGAGAAACTGCCGTCAAGACCGGTCACCGCCCAGCGGTCAACCGAACCTTTCAGCAATACCGTAACTCCTATGATTTCTTCTCCCGTGGAAGCGTCCACGACCTTTCCCTTGATTATAGGCCCGGCCATCAGGACGGAAGACTGCAACAGAACTGCGATTGTCAGCAGAAATACCTTTGTGTTCATACCTTTTGTTTTCGGCCGCAAAGGTATCCCGGGGCTGTTTCATCAACGTTACATCCGGTATGTATTGTTGTTAAGTTGCCGTTACGTTCCGGTTACACTGCGCAAAAAAATCCCGGCCGTCCGCAGGGGATGACCGGGATTCAAGATTCCTTTAATATAACACCACTACTTCATCAGGGACTCGGTAGCAGCCTTGAGCTGTGCGTCGAAGCCGTTGATGACGTCAGCGGGATCGTTGTAGATGAGGATGTCGGGCTGGAGCTCGACATTCTCCATGTACTCCTCGTTCTCGATGTCCCAGCAGCCGACCTGAGGGATACCGAAGACGATGGTCGGGTCGATCTGGTTCTCCCACCATACGGCTGTCATGGTACCGGGTACCGGAGCACCGACGAGCTTGCCTACTCCGAGGTGCTTGTAGACCCAAGGAGTGCCGTGAGCGTTACTGTAGTTGTCCTCGCACACGAGCATGCAGGAAGGCTTGAGCCACTTGTTGAAGGGGTCGCTGCCGATGTACTGGCCGCGGGGCCTGAACTGCTGGTACTCCTTGCCGGAGAGCAGTGTCACTACATCGTCGTGCAGCCAGCCGCCGCCGTTGTGACGGGTATCCACCACTACCGCATCCTTCTGACGCAGACGGCCGAGCAGCTCACTGTAAAGTACGCGGAAGCTGGGGCTGTCCATGCCCTCGATGTGCACGTAGCCTATCTTGCCGCCGGAGATGGAATCCACGATCTCACGGTTGCGCTCTACCCAGCGCTGGTACAGAATACCGCTTTCCGAGCGGAGAGCCTTGACAGTAACGTCGAAACGCTTGCCGTCAGCAGGGTCGTAGATGGACAGACGCACATTCTTGCCGCCCTTGCCCTCCAGCAGAGGGAAGTAGTCCTGACCGGCCAGGATGGCCTCGCCGTCGATCTTCTCGATGATGCAGCCGGGCTTGACGTCGGACTCTACGAGAGTCAGAGGGCTGCGCTTGATGATCTCCTTAATCTTCAGACCGTCTCCGGTGTAGGTATCATCGTAGAAGACTCCCAGATATGCAGTAGGATAAGCGGCTCCGGAAGCATAGTAGCGGGCACCTGTGTGCGAGCCGTTGAGCTCACCGAGCATCTCGCCCAGCATCTCGGCGAAATCGAAGTTGTTGGTAATGTAGGGCAGGAACTTCCCGTATGTGGCCTTGTAGCCCTCCCAGTCGATTCCGTGGATATTAGGATCGTAGAATTTCTCCTGAACCTGTCTCCAGGCATGGTCGAACATATAGGCACGCTCGGCATAAGGCTTGTACTCGAAGATACCCTCCATCTCGATAGGAGTAATCTGGCCGGAGGCCACGTCTATCTTCTTGATCATACCGGTGTTCATGAAGATGCTCGAGCCGTCGTCCGAGAGAATCAGCGAGCCGTAGCCCACGCCCTTGGACAGAATCTTGGTCTCGTCCTCCTTCAGGTCATGTACCCAGAGGTCCATGCCGCCCTCGAACGAAGTGATGTAGTAGAGTTTCTTACCGTCCTTGCTGAGCACTGCATCTCCGAGGTTCGAAGAGTTGACAGTCAGGCGCATAACACGGTACTCGGCATTCTCCAGATCCAGTTTGAGAGGCTCGACGGCATCCTCGTCCTTTTCGGACTCAGCGTCTTTCTTGCTCTTCTTGGAAGCCTTCTTGTCCTTCGCAGACTTCTCAGCCTCAGCCTTTTCCTCCTCAAGAGCCGCCTTCTCCTCCTCATAGAGAGCCAGCTCCTCCTCGCTCATACGGAATTTCTCGTATGCCTCGAGGTCGAAGAACATGATGTACACGTCCATCTCCGCACCCCAGCTGCCGTGGCTGCGGTAACCGGCACGGTCGCTGAACCAGATCATGGCCTTGCCGTCCAGCACCCACTTGGCGTTGGAATCAGTGTAGCCGCTCTTGGTCAGGTCGTACATCTCCCCGTTTCCGGAAGCGTTGATCAGAGCCACGTCCTTGTTGTTCCATCCGCCGATGAAGATGCAGTTGGACAGAATCCATTTGCCGTCGGGCGACCACTGGTACCACTGGTCTCCGTCAGAGTAGGAATACTCGTACTTGCCGTCCATCACGGTGCGCACTTCCTTGGTGTCCAGGTTGATGACACGGATAGCCGTTCTGTTCTCGAGGAAGGCTATCTCCTTGCCGTCAGGGCTGTACAGAGGCTGGAAGGACACCTGGTCGGAGTTGGTCACCCTCTCCTCCTTGATCTCGGTGGCATAGGGGAAGAGCTTCTCGTCCTCATTGACGATGGAGGCCATGTAGACCTGCCACAGACCGTCGCGCTCGGAAGAGTAGATCAGCGAGCGTCCGTCGGGAGCGAAGTCGAGGTTGCGCTCCTGCTCTGCGGTGTTGGTGATGCGTTTGGTGGTCTTATAGTCGGTCATGGTCACATACACATCGCCCCTGTAGATGAAGGCCACCTGCTTGCCGTCCTTGCTGACAGCGATATCCTGGGCATAGCTTACAGGCTGCTTGATCAGGTCGCGGTCCTGCTTGTCGGCAATAATCTCCACGGCCACTTTCTGAGGCTCCGCGCCGTCCTTTACGGTGTAGATCTCACCGTCATAGCCGAAGCACAGGGTACCGTTTTGGGCGATGGTGAGGAAACGTACGGGATTGCCCTTGAAATGAGTAATCTGCTCGTCGGCACCGCCCTCAAATGAGTGTTTCCATACATTGAAGGTACCGTCCTGCTCGCTGAGCCAGTAGAACGACTTGCCGTCCGGAGCGTATACAGGGTTGCGGTCCTCGCCGTCGAAGTCAGTTATCTTGGTGAACTCACCGCCCTTGACACTGTTGCCCTCGAAGGAGCAGCTCCAGATGTCGCGGGTAATGGAAGAGGTGTGGTGCTTGCGCCACTCGTCCTCGTAGCCCTTCTTGTCGTTGTACAGCAGGGTCTTGCCGTCGGGGCTGAAGGAGATGCCCTCAAGGGGAAGGGTGGAGAACATCACCGGGCGTCCGCCTTCGGTGCTCACAGCATACACCTGTGCAAATGTGGAGGAAGGGAACTGCATGCTCTCGGCGGAGGGCTGGATGTATGCAGAGTAGAGGATGGTGGAATTGTCCTTGAAGACAATGGGGAACTCATTGGCGGAATGGGTGGTCAGGCGCACCGGCTCTCCACCGTCCCTGGAGACAATGAAGACATCGGCGCTGCCCATCCTGTAGGAGGCAAATGCGATGCGGCTGCCGTCGGGGCTCCACACGGGGCGGGAGTCAAAAGCAGCGTTGGAGGTGATCTGACGGGCCTGGCCGCCGGTCACGGGTACAGTAAATATATCGCCCTTGTAGGCAAATGCAATGGTGCTGCCGTCCGGAGAGATAGCGCTGTACCTCATCCAGAGGGGGCCTTCGGAAGGCTCCTGGGCCAGAGCTGTCATGGTTGAGGCTGACAGCAGCATGGCGGCACCCAGAATGGTTCTGAAAATCCGTTTCATATTAAAAATTAAAGCTACTTACATACCATAATGTTGAGTATCATCTCATCGGTCACCTGCATGCCCTTGGAACCTATTGTTCCCAAGTTGCGGATGGACTTCTCCACATCATCCTCGATGATACCGTCATTGCCGGTCACACAGTTGTTGTCCAGAGCGAGGATGGCCGACTGCACGGCAGACGAGACGCCGGAGGCCACCTTCAGGGCGCAGCCCACCTTTGCTCCGTCGCAGACCATGCCGGTGATATTGCCGATCATGTTCTTGATGGCGCTGCATACCTGCTCGAAGCTGCCGCCGCTGAGCCATACGATGCCGCAGGCAGAGCCTGTGGAAGCCACCACACAGCCGCAGAGGGCGGAGAGCTTGCCGAGATACCCCTTGATGTGGATGGCCGTCAGATGGCTGAGGGTCAGGGCGCGGATGAGCTGCTCCTCGGAGGAGCCGAACTGCTCGGCCGCGGCCACCACCGGCATTGTCACGGTAATGCCCTGATTGCCGGAGCCGGAGTTGCTCATGGCGGGAAGGGTGCATCCTGCCATACGGGCGTCCGAAGCCGCGGCGGTCATGGCCATGCAGTGGGTCAGCAGCCCCTTGCCGAACACATTGCGGTGGATATTGTCCTGAATGGTGCGTCCCACCTGCAGACCGTACGGACGGGCCAGTCCCTCCTCAGCGAGGGCCCGGTTCATCCTGGCGGCATCCAGCAGGAAGGCGATGTCCTCCAACCGGGCCTCCTTTGTGGCGAAATCGAAGATTTTCCGCATATTCAGGTGATAATCCAGAGTGGTCTTGTGCGAGACAGCCTCCTGACCTGAAGCGGCGTTCTCTCCCTCCGCCTCCGATGTCATATTGTCCAGCAGCACCTCGGCGTCCTTCGATACCAGGACTATGGCGTCATGGTCGTCCTGTATGACGGTCCTGGAGCGGTGCTCAGGATTCTCCACCGGCCCGTAGAGGCATTCGGCGTCGATGTAAAGCTTCTTGGGGGTATTGGCCAGGGATATCTTGACACGGCCCTCGGAGGCATAGGCCTTGGCCTTCTCCACGTCGGCGGGAGTCAGGTCCTTGAGCACCTCCAGACCGTAGTCCGGATTGCCGCATTCCATGGCCAGGGCCACGGCGATATTGAGTCCGACCATGCCGGTGCCGGGAATGCCGACGCCCATGGCGTTCTTCAGGATGTTGGCGCTCACCTGCACGCATATCCGGGAGGGACGCAGAGGTCTGTGAAGCGAGCAGGCCTTGGCTACGGCCAGAGCAACCGCTATAGGCTCGGTACAGCCCAGAGCCGGCTTAACCTCGCGGTGCAGAAGTTCAAGTATGTCTGAATAAGTTTGGGTATCCATAGGCTGTTATGTGTTACTGTCTGTTTTCGGCTAAATACTTTTCGGCGTCCATTGCGGCACGGCATCCGGAGGCGGCGGCATTGATGGCCTGACGGTAAGTCGGGTCCTGCACGTCTCCTGCCGCAAAGATGCCGGGACGGGAGGTACGGGTGCTCTTGCCCTCGGTAATGATGTAGCCCTCGGCATCAGTGTCCACCCACTCGCGGAATACGTCCGAATTGGGATGATGTCCGATGGCCAGGAAGAAGCCGTCGATATCTATCTTCTTCTCCACACCGTCGTTACGGCACAGCAGGGCACCGGTCACGCCCATATCGTTGCCCAGAATCTCCTTGGTCTGATGCTCCCAGAGCACTTCGATGTTGGGAGTGTTGAATACTCTCTCCTGCATGGCCTTGGAGGCGCGGAAGACATTGCGGCGCACGATCATGTAGACCTTGCGGCAGAGGGATGCCAGATAGGTGGCCTCCTCGCAGGCGGTGTCGCCGCCTCCGACCACTGCCACATCCTTGCCCCTGTAGAAGAATCCGTCGCAGGTGGCGCAGGCTGAAACGCCCTGGCCTTTGAATTTTTCCTCGGACTCCAGACCGAGATAGCGGGCGGTGGCGCCGGTCGCGATGATGACTGCATCGGCCTCAACCCATTTCTCATCGTCGATCTGGGCCCTGAAGGGTCTCTGTGAGAAGTCAGCCTTGGTCACGATGCCGAAACGGATGTCGGCGCCGAACCTCTCGGCCTGGGCGCGGAAGTCGTCCATCATCTGCTGGCCCTGGACTCCCTGGGGATAGCCGGGGAAATTCTCCACCTCCGTGGTCTGGGTCAGCTGGCCTCCGGGCTGGATGCCCTCGTAGACCACCGCCTTGATATTTGCGCGGCATGCATAGATAGCCGCAGTATAACCGGCAGGACCGCTGCCGATAATCAGTAACTGTATTCTTTCGTTTGCCATAGTATTGTGATTTATTGATTCTTCGAATTGGTATGAACGTGAGTCAGAGGAACCTTCTCTTTCGGCTTCCTGGGCTGCTGCGGTGCAGGATGCTGCCCGCCTTGACGAAGCGCCTCCTCCGGGACATGGATTGCGGCCGGACCGGCTTTCGTGAAGCTCCACACGAGGAGCAGAATACCGGCGATGATGAACGGCACGCTCAGCCACTGACCCATGTTCAGGGTCATGCCCTGCTCGAAGGCCACCTGGTCCTCCTTGATGAATTCTATCAGGAACCTCATGCCGAAGAGCACGATCAGGAAGATACCGAAGATGGTGCCGGTGCGCAGCCTGTCCAGTCTGGTACGGTACATCCAGAGCAGTACCAGTCCCAGTATGCAGTAGCTCAGAGCCTCGTAGAGCTGGGTCGGATGATGGGGCAGGCCGTCTCCCATGGGATCGCGGGGGAATATGAAGCCCCACGGCAGGTCCGTCTGCACTCCGTAGATTTCGGAGTTCATCAGGTTGCCGAGACGGATCATCATGCCGGCGAAGCAGATAGGTATCACGAGACGGTCTATGAGCTGGATATAGCCGAAGCCGTACTTCTTGCCGTATTTGTGGACATACCACCAGATCGCCAGCAGCACGCCGACAGCACCGCCGTGCGAGGCCAGCCCACCCTCCCAGGTCATCAGTATCTTCCAGGGATGGGACAGATAGTAGACCGGATCATAGAACAGGCAGTGGCCCAGACGGGCTCCTACCAGAGTGCCTATAAACAATGCAAAAAGGAGAGCATCCAGAGTATCCACCGGAATCCCCTCCCTTTTGTAGAACGAACGCATTATGTAATAGCCCACGGGAAACAATCCTGCCACGAAAAGCACGCTGTACCACCTCAGGTGGAAGTTGCCTATGGCGAATATGTCAGGGCTTACATTCCATGTAATCGCAAGAAGATCAAGCATATAGTCTTATTTAGTCCGTTATTGTACCCTAATATCCTAGCAAAGTTAATGATAAATAGCCAAAGTCCTGCATTTTTTGCAACCGATGCGGTGCCGTGTAAGGACATTATTTGCCGAAAAGCATTTCCGGAGTCACGAGCGCGATCTCGTTTACAGCATAACCGTCTCTCTCGTAGAACACGGCAACCTCTCCGGAAGGCAGGACGGCGATGTCCGAATAGCCCGCATCACCCTCCACGACCGTCAGGCCGGAGCTCCAGGTAAGGCCTCCGTCCAGGCTGTAGCGGAGGGTCAGGTTACGGCGCTGCTCCGGATCGGCGGCATTGACGAAGAGCAGGCAGCCGTCCTCACCATAGTAGGGATAATGGACAATAGCCCCGTTGCAGCCTGGATCGGGCAGAGCGGGAGCCGGATTCGAGGTCCATGAGCGGCCCTTGTCGTCCGAGATGTGAATGTAGCGGCAGCCGCCTTCATTGACCCGGCTGTTGACCATCCACCGGCCGTCCGGCAGCTCAATGACCTTCGACTCGTCCGCAGGTACAATGGCAGCCGGCAGCATATGCCACGTCCGGCCGCCGTCGGTGCTCTCTATCAGATGCAGGCCCTTCTGAAGGTTGACCATCGTGTGCAGGAGGCGTCCGTCGCGGGTCGCCGTCCCCTGGCCGGAAGTGAGGAACTTGAAATCCTCCCGCCACTCCTCCGGGGCCACCTGAGAGGTAATGTCCTCCGGGGCAGACCATGTCCGGGCGTTGTCCGTACTGCGCATCACATGGAAGAAATAGACGTCCTTCGCCCTGTCGTGGTCCATGAAGTTATAGAAAAGGAACACAGTGCCGCTGGCCGTATCGGTAATCAGCGAGGGGTCCGAGGCCGACTGTCCGTCCGGGAAGTCCGCCACCCTTTCCACCGGCCCCCAGGTCCGGCCGCCGTCGGTGCTGCGGCGGATTACGATGTTGATGTCCCGGCTCCATTTGAGGTCTCCACAGGAAGGCACCCGCTCGTCTATCGCCGCTATCAGGCTGCCGTCCGGAGCCGTGGTTATGGCCGGGATGCGGTAGCAGGAGACCGCCCTGGTCGTGTCGTTTCTGTCCACTGCAAAGAGCACCTGCCGGGAGATTCCATCGTCCTGGGCCGCAGCGGCCAGAACCTGCATCGCGGCGAAGAGGGCCGCCGCCGTTGTTTTCCATTTTCCCATATTGTCCTGAATCAGCGTTCGAGACGGGTATAGACGCTCAGGGGCAGGATGCGGCCGAAGTCGTCCTGCAGGACCAGTTCCCCGGAAGTGCGGCGGCCGGCTGGACCGAAGGCACAGGCAACGAGGGTATCCGCAAGCATGGCCGAATAGCCGTTGGAATAGAGGTTCAGCACCAGGAAGCTGTTCATCGGAGCGAGAATCTGAGCGCAGCCCTTGAGGATGTCGTTCAGGCACTCGTCCAGTTTCCAGCGCTCCCCGTCCGGACCGCGGCCGTAGGCGGGAGGGTCGAGGATGATGCCGTCGAAACAGGCTCCGCGGCGGACCTGACGGATGACGTACTTGAGGGCATCGTCGATGGTCCAGCGGATGCCGTCGAGGGAGGATATCTCCATATTGTGCCGGGCCCAGGTAACCACCTGGCGGACTGAGTCGAGATGGGTGACGTCGGCGCCGGCGGCCTTTGCGGCCAGGGATGCGGCACCGGTGTAGGCGAAGAGGTTGAGCACCCGCGGAGGCTGGGCGACACCTCTTTTTATATTGTTGGCACGCAGACGGACCACCTGCCTGTAGATGAAATCCCAGTTCGGGGCCTGTTCCGGGAAGACGCCCACGTGCTTGAAGGCCGTGAGGCCCAGGCGCAGGTGCAGGTCCGCACCGCCGCACTCCGCGAGGATTTTTGCCGCTGCCGCTTCTTCGTCGGTTCCGGTTCCGCCATTCCCGCTGACTGCCGCCCCGGCCGCATTGCCTCCGGGATTTTTCACCGCCGGCAGCCTGTAGGTGATGTTCCACTGCTCCTGCATCCGCCCGAGCATGGTCCACACCCCGCTGTCCTCCTTCCCCGCCTTGGAGAAGCCGGCACCGGGAGTAAACGCCGTCTGCGCCCTCCTCTTCCATTCCCCTTCGGGCAGCGCCTTGTCCCACAGCGCCTTCGGCTCAGGCCTTATCATCGTATAACGTCCGAAACGCTCCAGCTTCTCGAATCCGCCGGAGTCTATCAGCTGGTAATCGCCCCAGCTCTCAGATGGTCTTTCTATATTCATGCGCCAAAGATACGGAATATTTGCCGTTTTGCCATCCGGCCGCTGCTGCTGCACGACACTTGCCGATGCCGAACGAGAAAACATCGGGGAGAGACATTAGCCGCTACAATACTGACACACAGCCTATTCGCACCGCGCGCTGCTCCCATAAGCACTTTATTAAAGCATTTCGGGAGCGATAGAAAAAAAGCCCTTCTGAATATCAGTCCGTTACAAAACCACCCTCTCCCGACATTATTTGCACAAACGCACACGGAAGCCCGGAGGAAGCAGAAAGACCCGGAAAAGTTTCTCCTCCCATCGTGATTATCAGTTCATTACTTCGTAATTCGGTGATAATCAGGACGGGGCCTCCCGCTATCAGACCGCGGGCGGTATGCTTTTCCGGGTCTTTCTGCTTCCTCCGGGCTTCCACAACGGCACCGCTTCCTGTATTTTGATGACGTTGCGGAACAGCATTTCGCAATGGTCCCCTCTACAAACCCTCTGGACGGCATTGTTCCTCCATTCCCTTGCCACAACGGCAGCAGATTCCGCGATTCGCTGACGTTGCGACAAATCCACTCTTTACTCCTTCGGAAGGAGTAGCGGAAAGATAAATTTGCAAGGTATGAGGATCAATCATCACCGTCTCATAGCCGTAGTAAAATTCACGATAAAAACTGTTTTCATCCGGTTCATCGGCACACACGCTGAATATGACCGGATAGACGCAAAAAACGTATAGCGATGACACATATCAAAAGCGAGACAGCCTACAAGGCTGCGATGGACAGGATCGAGGAACTTCTCGGAGTAAGCACATCCAGAGTCAGCGACTACCTCAACGGACGTTGCGAGCCGACACTGAAAGTCGCCCGTGAGATCAGCCGCAAGCTCAACATAGATGCGGATATCGTCCTCGGAGTATAAATCCTTGCCGCTCCTTCGCAGACTCCATTTCACTCGTCACTCGAGAAAAATACCGTTTCACAGTCTGTAATTGAATTGCAACCATAATTTTCTGATTATAAGAAAGTTTTGCTGATTTTCACATTACAGATTCAAGTGTATTTCCGACCGGCAGAATGTTGCAACCCCGCTCAGAGCATACTGTAGACCGGATGAAAGGGTAAACAGTGTCAGGCACTGCCTTCAGTCTGTTATCCTCAACTCCGAGCAATAAACTGACAATCAACAACTTTACTCAATAAACGCTTTACAGACTCAAGAAAAATACCGCGAGTCTGTTATAGCCACTAATTACATAAATCACTAATCGTCAGAGATTTTACGCACTTCAAGCGAAAACAGATACCTCCGGTACCTCTCCAAGTGGTCAGGCGCTGTCAGCCAGACAAGGAAGACACACGGAAGAGATGCTTATTTTCTGCAAGGTTATTCCGGAGTTTTTTGTAATTTTGCAGCCGGACTAATTCTAGGAATTATGCAGAACATAGACTCTTATGACTTTAATGGCAAGAAGGCCATTGTGAGAGTGGACTTCAACGTTCCTCTCGACGCAGACTTCAACATCACTGACGACACCCGTATCCGCGCCGCAATCCCCACCTTGAAAAAGGTACTGGCCGGCGGAGGCTCCCTCATCATAATGTCCCATCTCGGGAAGCCGAAAGGACCTGCGGAGAAATTCTCCCTCAAGCACATTATCGGACGCATAGAAGAATTGCTCGGCACCAAGGTGCAGTTTGCTCCCGACTGCATGAAGGCAGATGAGCAGGCCGCTGCCCTCAAGCCCGGCGAAGTGCTCCTGCTCGAGAACCTGCGCTTCTACGCAGAGGAGGAGGGCAAGCCCCGCGGACTGGCCGAGGACGCCACCGAAGAGGAGAAGAAAGCCGCAAAGGCCGCAGTGAAGGAAAGCCAGAAGAAATTCACCGAGCACCTGGCATCCTACGCCGACTGCTACATCAACGACGCATTCGGGACAGCCCACCGCGCCCACGCCTCCACAGCCCTCATCGCCAAATACTTCCCCAACGACAAGATGTTCGGCTACGTGATGGAAGGCGAGATCAAGGCGATCGACAAGGTCCTGGGCAATCCCCAGCGTCCCCTGACCGTCATCCTCGGCGGAGCCAAAGTCTCCTCAAAACTCGGAGTCATAGAGCACCTGCTCGATCTGGCCGACAACATGATCATCGGCGGCGGCATGGTCTACACCTTCATGAAAGCCCAGGGCGGCACCATCGGAACCTCCCTCGTAGAGGACGACCAGCTCCAGACAGCCCTCGACACCCTGGCCAAGGCCAAGGAGAAAGGCGTCAAGCTGTATTTCTCCACAGAGGTTGTGGCTGCCGACGCCTTCGACAACAATGCGCACACCCAGATCTGCCCTTCGAACGCCATTCCCGACGGATGGATGGGCATGGACGCCTCACCCAAGGCAGTTGCCGAATGGAAAGAGGTCCTGCTGAACTCCAAGACCATACTCTGGAACGGCCCCGTAGGCGTATTCGAAATGCCCAACTTCGCCCACGGCACCAACACCATTGCAGGGATTCTCGCTGAGGCTACGGCAAAAGGAGCGTTCACCCTCGTAGGCGGCGGCGACTCAGTGGCTGCAGTCACCCAGATGGGCTATGCAGACAAGGTAAGCTACGTGTCCACCGGCGGCGGTGCGATGCTGGAGTTCCTGGAGGGAAAGGAACTGCCCGGTATCAAGGCAATTAGAGAATAACGGCGGTCAGAACCATTCTGACACACCTCAACAACAGTATGAGGCCGTGACTGGAGATACATGGAAATCCTTTGGTCACAGCCTCATTTTTGAAACAGACAGACGATGAAAGAGCAACTGGAAAGCCTCAACTCCATTTCGATCAACTTCGGGGAGAACGGCATGATGATAGTCAACATCCTGCTGGCCTTCATCATGTTCGGAGTAGCTCTCGGAATAAAGCTGGACACCTTCAAGAACGTATTCCGCCATCCCAAGTCCATCATCACCGGTATTCTCCTGCAGTGGGTCGGCCTGCCCGCAGTTACCTTCCTGATCTGCCTGGCCCTGACCCCCTGGATAACTCCGATGGTGGCACTCGGCATGATACTGGTAGCTTCCTGCCCCGGCGGCAACATCTCCAACTTCATCTCCTCCCTCTCGAAGGGCAATGTAGAGCTTTCCGTGAGCATGACAGCCGTGACCACCGTATTTGCCCCGCTTATCACCCCCCTCAACTTCTACCTTTGGGGCACATTGTACTACCATGCCATAAGCGTTTCGGGCGACATACCCCGGCTGGTCATTCCTTTCCTCCCGATGTTGTGGCAGATACTGCTGCTCCTGGGCATCCCCATTGTCCTGGGAATGCTCTTCGCCCGGTATTTCCCCAACGCCACGAAGAAGATCACCAAACCGGCGCAGACCCTTTCCATCCTTCTCTTCCTGGTAATGGTCGTCGCCTCTTTCTCGCAGAATTTCCAGCTGTTCATCGACAACATCATTTTCATATTCTTCATCGTACTGGTGCATAACGCCGCCGCCTTCGCCACCGGGTATTTCGGGGGAATGGCCGGACGGCTGCCGCTCAAGGACCGCCGCTCCGTAACCATCGAGGTCGGTATCCAGAACTCGGGACTGGGGCTGGTGCTGCTGTTCAACCCCACTATCTTCCCTCCGGAGATATGGCACGGGCACTACGGCGGAATGCTCTTCGTCACAGCATGGTGGGGCATCTGGCACATCATCGCGGGACTCACCCTCGCCGCCATCTTCCGCAGGCACCCCCTTCCGGAGGACAATGTCAAGGCGGCAGCATAATTTTCAAGGACAATGGGTAAGAAGGAAAACAGGAAAATTCAGGACTTCGACGGGCTCTACGCCTTCCTCCGGCACTACGTCGACTTCATGCTGCGGATGGCATACCGCAGGATAAAATACGTGGGACTGGAGAAAGTACCCGCTGACGGGGCTGTCATCTACGCCCCGAACCACACAAACGCCCTTATGGACGCACTGGTCATTCTGGCCATGGACCGCAAGCAGAAGGTATTCGTAGCCAGGGCCGACATTTTCAGGAACCCCAAAGTCGCGAAGATTCTCCGCTTCCTGAAGATCATGCCCATCATGCGCATCCGCGACGGCATGGACGAGGTGCGCAAGAACACCGAGATCATCCACAAGAGCGTGGACGTGCTCATGGACAAGGTACCCTTCTGCATCCTGCCCGAAGGACGGCATCAGGCCAAGCACTCGCTGCTGCCACTGTCCAAAGGCATATTCAGGATCGCACTCGAGGCCGAGGAACTCATGAACGGCCGCCTGCCCCTGTACATAGTGCCGGTCGGTCTGGAATACGGCAACTTCTTCAGATTCCGCTCCACCGTGCTGGTGCAGATAGGCGAGCCCATCAACGTCAGCGCATATCTCAGGGAGCACGCCTCGCTTTCCCAGCCCGAGGTGATGAACCTGATGAAGGACGACCTCTCCGAGCGCATGAAGGAAGTCATCCTCTACATACCCGATGACGAGCACTACGACGCCACCCTGGAAACCTGCGCTGCAGTCATCAATCAGCAGGTAGACACCTGGAGGAAGGAGCATCCCGGCGCACGCCGCCACGCCCTGACCACCCGATTCTCCGCCAACAAGATGACCCTGGGGCAGATCGCCCGGCTGCGGACCTCCGAACCGGGACAAGCCGCAGAGTTGCTTGGACGCGCCGCCGACATCCACCGCGAGCGGGAGGAACGGGGTATTTCCCTCGGCTCCGTCATCAAGAAGCACCCCTTCTGGTCCCGCCTGTTCCAGCTGCTGGTACTCATTGTCACCCTCCCCTACACTATTCCGGCAGGAGTGCTGACCCTCCCCATAACCGGCCTTTCAGCCTTCCTCTTCTCGAAGATGAAAGACCGCGCGTTCTACAACTCCATCCGCTTTGTAGTCACCCTCGTGCTCTGGCCGCTGCTGCTCATCATCTACGCCATTGTCCTCTACTGCACCCTTCCGTGGGAATGGGCCCTGGGTCTGTCAATCGCCCTCGTGCCCGCCACCGTCCTGTGCCAGGAAGCCTACCGCCTGCTGCGGCTGGCCGTATCCGACCTGCGGCTGCTCTGCGCCCCGAAGCTCCGCCGCTCCATCCGGGACCTGCGCAGACAGTTCCTGGACCTTCTGCATAAAGAGGAACTTGCATGATCCGCTCAATACTGCTCGTAGGACTCGGAGGCTGCATCGGCAGCATACTCCGGTATCTTGTATCAACTGCCATTCCATGGGACAAGAGCGGCTTCCCCACCGCCACATTCATAGTCAACATCGCGGGATGCCTGCTGATAGGCCTGGTCTACGGCCTGCTTTCCAAGTATTCCGCCGGACAGTCCAACAGCCTGTACCTGCTGCTCACCACCGGATTCTGCGGAGGATTCACCACATTCTCGACATTCTCCAACGAAGCCGTAACAATGCTCCAGAGCGGCAATCCCACAGGCGGCCTGTTCTACATCACCGGCAGCCTGGTTCTCGGGTTGTCCGCCACACTGGGAGGGTATGCCCTTGCGCGGCTGCTGTAGGATTGGTTTCCGGTATAGATGATTTACTGCAGAGATTTGCCGCAGTGATTATGACATGATGCAGCACCCGTTATTGTGTCAACAGTTTCTTTCCTCTGTCTGTAAGGCGGTATTTCTGTCGCGGATGTTTCGGCTTGTCAGGATAGAGAGGCTCCACCAATCCAGTTTCCATTGAAGGGTTAAGGTAATTTTCCAAGAAATTCTCCCTGTTTTTCAGTCCCATCATTTCAATGAGCCGGACAATGCTTGTCGAGTACTTGGGTGGTACTTGGCCGGTCTTGCCCCTCAACATACCTCGTATGTTGAGGTATGAGCCTTTATGGACAACCAAAACCGCAACTCAACGGATAATCCGCCGCAGGGATTTGCTGACCCCGGACTTGAAACTCCACAACAATACCTCCTCTGCAATATCTCCCGACGGACGACGCCCATTCCCGGAAGCCGGAATCAGGTATGCGCGTACCGCTTACAGCCACTACGGCAAGTCCAGCAACCATTGCCAAACGCATCTTACTGATTACAAGACGAATGCAGATTCTCCATTCTGCTGGACCCCTCACTTTTTGCCACAAAACCGTCATTTTACCCCAAGTCCAGCACGCCACCCCTCTATAATTCACTGAATATCAAGGACATTTTTACACTTTTACTGCTGGACCAAAGGTGTCTCCATCTGAACACAAGCAAGGACTAAAACTCCTCATCGGCAACACCGCACCAATCCTTACCTGCGCAGATATTCCCAATCAAAACGCGATATTACAATTTGATTAAAATCCCCATATCGCTGTTGCAATTTACATTTTTTTCTTTTTTTGCATAAGATTTAAATTTTAAACACAAGACGCACACACCTATCATGAAAAACATTCTCAAACTTTCAATGGCGGCAAGTCTGCTGCTGCTTGTCTGCTCCTGCTCGAAGCGGGAGGAAATGATTATAGCCTCCGAGCTGAGACTGCCGGAAATGTTCTCGGACTGGGAGATGCCGATGTACCTGTACAAGACTTCCTACAGCCAGGAGAACTGGGACTGGCTGATACGCAAGGGTGCGATAAAGGGTTTCGAGCACGAATACGGATACGAGTACCGCATCATCGCCAAATATCACAAAGGACGCAAACCGGGCAAGGATGAGATCATAGACAATCCTACCGACTACTATGTGCTGATAAAGGTTCTCAGCAAGGAGAAGAAGCACTCCGAGAATCTGCCGGGCAAGAGGAGTCCGTATCTCGATTACGGGGGAGAGAACGAAAACGGAGAGGCAGAGACCGGACCGGAAATGTAACCGGGAAGGGAACACGGCTGGGAACCTGGTACTGGCACTGGCTCCGACTCTGACATGTACTGGTACCTACAATGACACTAGCATCGACACTGATGCCGGTACAGACATCGACACTGACAGCGGTAGCGGGACTTATTCCGGCATTGAAACCGGCACCGGCTTAGGGTCCGTCCCACAACGGCACCGAATCACGGGAAACGCTGCCGTTGTGTGGATAAAGTTCTCATGCTGTTTTGAGATTTTTTGTAATTTTGCGCGCGAATTGATATATGTGTCGCCATGGACGTTTTACTTGCTCTTCTGCCCATCCTGACACTGATTGTACTGATGGGCGTATTCAAGGTTCCGGGAGACCGGAGCAGTTTGATAACACTGATTGTCACCATCGTCATAGCGGTATGGTATTTCGGTCAGCCGCTGCAGCAGACGGGACTGTCGTTTTTCTACGGTGCGCTCAAGGCACTGGTGCCCATACTGCTGATCATCCTTATGGCCATCTACAGCTACAACGTACTCCTGCACACCGGGAAGATTGAGGTGCTCAAGGCCCAGTTCTCATCCATCTCCTCCAACAAATGCATCCAGGTGCTGCTCATCACCTGGGGATTCGGGGGACTGCTGGAGGGTATGGCCGGATTCGGTACGGCCGTGGCCATACCGGCGGCGATTCTCATCAGCCTCGGGTTCAAGCCGGTCTTCTCCGCACTGGTCAGCCTCATCGCCAACAGCGTGCCCACGGCTTTCGGGGCGGTCGGAGTGCCGGTCATCGTCCTGGCGCAGGAGACCTCGCTGGATGTGATGAAAGTGGCTCCGGCAGTTGTAGCCCAGCTGGCCGTGACCATGATATTGGTACCGATAGTCATTGCCCAGCTGACTGTACCGGGGAAGAAGGCCCTGCCCCGCAACATCCTCATCGGCACGGTCATCGGAGCAGTCTCCTTAGCCGTCCAATACCTTGCGGCCAGATATATCGGACCGGAGACCCCGGCCATTCTCGGCTCCGCCGCAGCCATCGCTGTCATCATCCTGCTGGGCCGCATCCTGGACCGCCGCACGGCACGGAACTCCGGCACAAACACAACGCCCTCCAAACACAGACACAGCACAAAGGAAATCCTCCAGGCCTGGGCCGTCTACGCCTTAATCATGCTGCTCATACTGCTGACCAGTCCCCTGCTGCCCCTCAAGGATATCCTGGCTCCCGTTGCCGAAACATCCATCGGCTTCAACATCGGCGGAGAGACCCGCACATGGTCCGTACAATGGCTCATCCAGGGCGGACTCCTGCTGTTCATCGGCTCATTCGCCGGCGGACTGCTGCAGGGAGGCAAGGCCGGCGGACTGCTCAGGCTGCTGTGGAAATCCACCGTACAGCTCAAAAAGACATTCATCACGGTCATCTGCCTCGTGGGCTTCTCCTCCATCATGGAGACCTCGGGCATGATCAATACCCTAGCCGTCGCACTGGCCACGGCCACAGGAGCACTCTATCCCCTGTTCGCCCCCGCCATCGGAGCCATCGGAACATTCCTCACCGGCAGCGACACCTCGGCCAACATCCTTTTCGGCAAGCTGCAGGCCGGCGTGGCGGAACACATAGGCGCGGATCCCGTATGGATCTCGGCATCCAATACCGCCGGAGCCACCGGAGGCAAGATCATCTCCCCGCAGAGCATTGCCATTGCCACCTCTGCCTGCGGACAACAGGGGCAGGAAGGCAGAATCCTCAAGGCAGCCCTGCTCTACGCCCTCGGCTACGTGGTCATAACCGGTATTGTCGTATACATTTTCGCATATTGAAAACAGACACATAACAGCATCTTATTATGAAAATAGGACTTTTCATTCCCTGCTTCGTCAATGCCGTCTACCCTCAGGTGGGCACAGCCTCCTTCAAGCTGCTGCGCTCGCTCGGAGTGGACGTGGACTACCCGCTCGGACAGACCTGCTGCGGCCAGCCCATGGCCAACGGCGGCTTTGAGAAGGACTCGGCCCCGCTGGCCCGCAACATGGAGAAACTTTTCAAGGACTACGACTACGTGGTGGGCCCTTCCGGCAGCTGCGTGGCCTTCGTCAAGGAACATTACCCCGAGATTCTGCACAAGGAGGCGCACGAGTGCCTCAGCAGCCGGATATACGAGATATGCGAGTTCATCCATGACGTGGTGCGGCCTACGGAACTGCCCCGCGCGCATTTTCCCCACAAGGTCAGCATCCACAACAGCTGCCACGGACAGAGACTGCTCGGACTGGCCTCCCCCTCAGAACTGAACATTCCCCATTATTCCAAGCTCAGGGACCTGCTTTCCCTCGTACAGGGCATCGAGGTCATGGAGCCTTCCCGGGTCGATGAGTGCTGCGGCTTCGGAGGCATGTTCTCCATAGAAGAGCCGGCCGTATCCGCATGCATGGGCGCCGACAAGGTCCGCGACCACATGTCCACCGGGGCAGAATACATCACCGGAGCCGACTCCTCCTGCCTGATGCACATGGAGGGCATTATCCAGAGACAGAAACTGCCTGTCAAGACTATTCACATAGTCGAGATTTTAGCATCAAACCTTTAACATCCGATCTTATGAGCACACATTCGAAAGCAGCCGAAAAGTTCATAGCCGACAAGGAGAGGACCGCATGGCACAACCAGGCCCTGTGGTTCGTCCGCGAGAAAAGGGACCGCATGGCCCGGTCCGTCCCCGAATGGGAAGCCCTGCGGGAGGCGGCGGCCCGCACCAAGATACACACCGTCACACATCTGGCCCATTACCTCGAGATGTTCGAGCGCAATGCCACGGCCAACGGCATACACGTACACTGGGCCAAGGACGCCCAGGAGCACAACGAGATAGTCTACGGCATCCTCAAGGAGCACGGAGTCAGGCATCTGGTCAAGAGCAAGTCCATGCTCGCCGAGGAATGCGGCCTGTCCCCCTACCTGGAGGAGCGCGGCATCGAGGCCGTAGAGAGCGACCTCGGAGAGCGCATCATGCAGCTTATGCACCGGCCGCCCAGCCACATAGTCCTTCCGGCCATTCACGTCAAGAGGCAGGAAGTGGGTGAGCTCTTCGAACGCGAGATAGGCACAGAGCACGGCAACAGCGACCCGACCTACCTCACCCACGCCGCCAGAGGACACCTGCGCGACAAGCTCCTCCATGCCGATGCGGCCATGACCGGAGTCAATTTCGCCGTGGCCTCGTCCGGAGCCTTCGTCGTATGCACCAACGAGGGCAACGCCGACATGGGCACCTCCTTCCCCAAACTGCATATAGCCATCATGGGCCTCGAGAAAGTGATTCCCGACTACGATGCCCTCGCCATATACCACCGGCTGCTCGCCCGCTCCGCCACAGGACAGCATTCCACCACCTACACCACCCACTACAAACGGCCCGTGGAAGGCCAGGAGATGCACATCGTCATCGTGGACAACGGCCGCAGCAGAATACTCGGCAACCCCGTCCACCGCAACATGCTCAAATGCCTGCGCTGCGGAGCCTGCATGAACACCTGCCCCGTGTACCGCCGTTCCGGAGGCTACTCCTACTCCTACTTCATCCCCGGACCACTGGGCATCAACCTCGGAATGCTCGCCGACCCCAAACAGTACAGCGGCAACGTCTCCGCATGCAGCCTCTGCATGTCCTGCTCCAATGTCTGCCCCGCCAAGATCGACCTCGGAGAGCAGATCTACTCCTGGAGGCAGGAACTCGATTCCCTCGGACTGGCCAATCCGGTCAAGAAGGGCATCGTCAAGGTGCTCAACACCGCCCTGCGCAGTCCCGGCATGTTCCATTTCTGCATCAAGGCAGGACGGCTCGGAGAGAAAATCGCCCCGCACGGCCTGCTCTACTGCGGTGCCAACGCCTGGGGCCGCGACCGCGAACTGCCGGAATTCACCTCCCGCACATTCGAACAGATCTGGAAAGAAGAGCTGTCCTCCTCTGCCCCGGCCGGCCAGGGCAAATCCGAGGAGAGCGGGAAATAACAGTTTTACAGTAAAACAAGCATCTACGACATGAGCAGCAAGGAAACAATACTCGAGGCCCTCAAGGCCAACAGCCCCGCACCCGTGGAAAGAGGGCCGCTGGGCTTCACCCCCATGACATTCTCCGACCCTTTAGCGGAGTTCCGGGAAAGAGCGGTCAAGGCCGCAGCGGCCCGGTGCATCCTGATCGAAGAGGGGGACGATAAGGCATCCGCAGATACGGAGCTCTCCGGAAACCGCGCCACAAGCTCCGGTGACAGAACACCGGAAGAGGACAAGTCAGGCAGCATCCGGGAGCGCATAGCCTCCATTGTCCGCCGGACCTACCCTGAAGCCAGACGCATAGCCTCCAATCTGCCCGAAGCCGCATCCTGCGCCACATTCAACCCCGACGAACTGGAAGATTCCCGCGATCTCGCCGGCACAGATGTCGCCATAGTCCGCGGAGCCTTCGGAGTAGTCGAGAACGGCGCCGTCTGGATACCCCGCGCATTCCGGCACAAGGCCATGCTATTCATCCCCGAAGCCCTCGTCATCCTGCTGGACAGAAAGCAGATAGTGTGCAACATGCACGAAGCCTACGCCCGGGAGGACTTCGACACCTACGACTTCGGCAGCTTCATCGCCGGCCCCTCCAAGACCGCCGACATCGAGCAAGCCCTGGTCATCGGCGCCCACGGAGCCCGCGATGTCTCCGTCATCCTCCTGTAGCCCCGCTCCTCCTTTTCCGTACCCCGCACACTTTCGCCCACCTTCCGAAGGTGGACAGAATTCCCGCGTTTCCTCCTCACCTTCCGAAGGTGAGCACTTTCCACGCGTTTTCAACCCACCTTTGGAAGGTGAGACTAAAACCGCAACCGAGTCAAGGTGTCACTCCACATCCTTCAAAAAGGAGTAGGAAGACAGCGTTGATAATACATCTTCTTCGAAATGAGTAACTATTGGAAGAACAGAATCCCGCAACGGCACCGAATGACGGAATCTGCTGCCGTTGTGAAAAAAGAGAGACGCCAGAAGAGAGATGCCAGGTGAATGAACTGCGTCAGATGTCGAGGGTAAGTTCTACGGGACAGTGGTCGGAGCCGAAGATTTCGTTGTGGATGGCGGCGCCGAGAAGCTTGGGCTGCAGGCGGTTGGAGACGAGGAAATAGTCGATGCGCCACCCGGCGTTCTTCTCGCGGGCCTTGAAACGGTAGGACCACCAGGAGTAGGCACCCTCGGTGTCGGGGTAGAAATGGCGGAAGGTATCGGTGAATCCGGCGGCGAGCAGGTCGGAGAACTTACCGCGCTCCTGGTCAGTGAATCCGGCGTTCATCCGGTTGGTCTTCGGGTTCTTCAGGTCGATCTCCTTGTGGGCCACATTCAGGTCGCCGCAGACAATGACGGGCTTGACGGCATCCAGGCGCAGCAGGTAGGCACGGAACTCGTCCTCCCAGGTCATGCGGTAATCCAGCCTCCGCAGCTCATCCTGCGAGTTGGGCGTATAAACCGTCACCAGATAGAACTCCGGCATCTCGAGGGTGATGACGCGGCCCTCGGTATCGTGCTCCTCCAGCCCGAGTCCGTAAGTAACCGACAACGGCTCATGGCGCGAGAATATCGCAGTTCCCGAGTAGCCCTTCTTCTGAGCGTAGTTCCAGTACGAGCGGTAGCCCTCGAAGGCCAGATCCAGCTGCCCCTCCTGCATCTTGGTCTCCTGCAGGCAGAAAAAGTCCGCGTCCAGTGCCCGGAAAGAGTCCTCGAAACCCTTGCCGCAGCAGGCCCTCAGGCCATTCACGTTCCATGAGATGAATTTCATATCGATATCGGTTATTCGTTCAATATTTCCGCGAGCAAAGATAACAAAAAAGTGCCTATCTCACCGCAACGGCAAAGAATCGCAGGTTTTGCTGCCATTGTAGAAGAGGGACGGAAGGATAATGCCGCGCAGAAAGCCTGTAGAGAGGGTGCGGCGAAAAAACTATTCCGCAACGGCAGAGAATCGCGGGAAACGATGCCATTGCGGAACAGTAAAAGGAATAGAGAACCACCAAACGCTGCTACCGCCCGTAGTCGTAGACGGCCTTGCGCTGCGCATCGCGGACGTTCTTGACGGGCACGAGGGTGAAGCCCCAGGTGTAGTCGCGGTCGGCGGGGAGCTGGTACTGCGGTTCGGGACGGTCACCCCAGCTGTCGTAGCCGGCAACGCCCTGCTGGCGCATGTCGACGCAGACCTCAATGTAGTCCTGCGGGACGATGTCGTTGATGTGGTGCATGCGGCGCAGCACGTCCTTCGCGTCAGCAGGATCCTTGGAGGCAATCTGCTCCGGAGTGAAGTTGGGCCACTGGTAGTCGTGCTCCACAGCCTCCTCCGAGTCGAAATCCTCCACGGAATTACGTAGGGCGCTGAAGCCTATCGTACTGTCAGCCACCACCATCAGGCCGTTGCCACCTCCATAGAAGGCTGCCCAGCGGGTGTCGCTGCGGTGACCGTTCTCCTGGGGACGCACGTAGGGGAAGTACATGGACTCTGCCGATGAGGAATACAGTCCCACCAGCGAGCCGCGGCTGCGGTCGACATAGTTCTCTCCCGGGCCGCGTCCGTACCAGGTCACCCCGTGCATGGCTACGGGCAGACGGAAACGCACTCCGATACGGGGAACTTCCGGACGGGCCTTCAAGCCGACACGGGACTCCTGTCCTGGCGTATAGGTCGCCGTCAGGGTCGCCTCGGAAGCCTCGGACTCGACCTCTGGCATCAGGGCCGGGGTAAAATGAAGGCGGGCATCCACCACCCCGTCGGGATGCACACGGTACTCCGCGATATATTTGTTGCCGGCCGCTAACAGGTATTCCACCGTCATCACGGCATCAGTCCCGTCCATGACAGCTGACACAGCACCCACGCGCAGCTCCTGCGAGGAAGTCTTCCAGATCTGCAGCCGCTTGGGAGCTCCGTTGCCGTAGTCGTTGTCATTGGGCCCGCGCCAGAAATTAGGACGCAGTCCGAAGCCGTCGGCAAAATACTCCACGCCCCGCACCTTGTAGGAGGTGACAGCGGCGGCGGAGCGGTCGAACACCCATTCCACCGAAGGGGAGAAAATGCGTATCACACCCTCGGATGACACGGAATCGACCGACAGGACCGGACCGCGGCCCTCGGCATAGACAGGTCGCCCGCCCGTGACAGGGAAGGCTATCTGGTCGGAAGCCAGCACATGTCCTGCAGGGATACCAGGCACCTCCGAACGCTGCTTCATATACAGGTTGAGAAAATACTCCGTGCCGCTGCTTTTCAGTGCCGGCACGGGAATCTCCACCGTCACGGTATCCTGTGGAGCGGCGCTCACGGCCAATGTCCCGGAAGCGGCCACCCGTCCGTCAGCGGTCAGCTCGTAGGTGAAATCATACGCATCCAATGAGGTGAAATAGAAGCGGTTGATGACATCCACCGAAACCTTGCCGTCCTCCGGAACAGAGTCAAATGCGAGCCGTCCGGTCGCAAGGGTACGCTCCGCCGTGGGATCCTCGGCATAGCCGGAAGGCCGGAAAGCGGCATTCTGGTAGGCATGCTTGACTTCAGTCATCGCCGGATGGGGATTGCGGTCGGGATTGACAATACCGTTGCAGAGGAAATTGCCGTCGCTCGGGGCATTGACGCCGAAGTCTCCGCCGTAGGCCCAGAAGCCTCCGTCACGGTCCTGCCAGATGCCCTGGTCGACCCAGTCCCAGATATAGCCGCCCTGCAGGTTGGGGTAGCGGTAGATCTCGTCCCACTGCAGGGAGAGGCTGCCGGAGGAATTGCCCATCGCATGGGAATACTCCGAGGGCACCACCGGACGGTCACTGCCGGAGCGGCCTATCTGCCGCAGCCAGTCCGCCCCCGGATACTGCGGCACGTACATGTCGCTGTTCCACTCCCACTGTGCCCGCTCATAGCAGACGGGACGGTCCATTCCTCTCCTCTCGCGGTCCTTGATCCAGAGATAGGTCTGGTAGAAATTGTATCCGTTGCCGGCCTCATTGCCGAGGGACCAGACGGTGATGCAGGGATAGTTCTTGTTGCGCTCGTACATATTGACGGTACGGTCCATGTGGGCGGCAAGCCATTCGGGATTGTTGCCGAGCGTCCCGCCCTTGCGCAGGTTGTAGTACATGCCGTGGGACTCGATATTGGCCTCGTCGTAGACGTACAGGCCGTACTCGTCGCACAGCTCGTAGAAGCGGCGGCCCTGGGGATAGTGGGCCAGACGCACGGTGTTGATATTGTTCTGCTTCATCAGCTCCAGGTCGCGGCGGATAAGCTCCTCGGTGACATAGTGACCGGTAAGAGGGTTGTGCTCGTGGGTATTCACGCCCTTGAGCTTGACCGGCTGCCCGTTGACGTAGAAGAGCACGTAGGGACGGCCCTCAGGGGAAAGCTCTCCGGAAGGCTTGATCTCGAACTTGCGGAATCCCACATGATAAGGCACGGTCTCCACCACCTTCCCGTCAGCATAGACGGTCATGGTCAGCCGGTACAGGTCCGGATGCTCCGCAGACCAGGGCTGGACATCGGGAATACTGTTCTCGAAGAGCACTTCCGAGGTACCGCCGGCATCCAGAGGCACATTCCGGACATCAGACCACACCACGGCCCCGTCCGGCCCGGTCAGCGTTCCGCGCAGCACCGCCTCGGAGCCACTGGCAGATGTATTCTTCAGCACCGCCCTGAGCGAGAACAGACCGTCAGTATAGGTGTCATCCAGTGTAGACACGACCGTGAAATCCTTCAGCGCGGCCTCTCTGGGCTGGCACCACAGGTACACGTCCCTCTCGATACCGCTCATCCTCCAGAAATCCTGGCACTCCAGGTAAGAGCCGGTGCTCCAACGGTATATCTTCAGCACCAGGGTATTGACCCCAGGCACGAGAAAGTCGCTCACGGCAAACTCTGCCGAGGTCTTCGAGTCCTCGCTGTAGCCCACCTCGCGTCCGTTCAGGTACACATACACGCCGGACTTGGCCCCGTCGATATTCAGGAATATCTCGGAGCCGTCCCAGGACTCGGGCACGGTGAACTCCCGGCGGTAGACTCCCACCGGATTGTCCTCGGGCAGCACGGGCGGCGTAGGATTGCGCGGCTTGAACTCGTAGCCGTGATTGGTATAGATGGCCGTACCGAATCCCTGCACCTCCCAGTTGCCGGGCACATTGATATCGTGCCAGCCGGAAGCGTCCACAGCAGGGTCGGTGATATTCTCCGGAAGGTCGCGGTAGGCATCCACGAAGTAGAACTTCCACACTCCGTTGAGCAGCAGGTAGCGCGGGCTGTTCTCGTAACGGTACGCGGCGGCGGTCGCCGAGTCCGGATAACTCATGAAGGCCGCACGGGGATATTCCCGGTTCACCTCCACAGTCTGTACGTCCTGCCAGTAAGGCAGCCGGTCCTCCTGTCCCTGAGCGGCCAGAGCCACGGGACAGAGCACAAGTGCGAGAGAGATCAGTATATTCTTCATAACCGTCATAAATTAAAAAAGGCTGTGTCGAAATGCTTCAACCACAGCCCGTTATTCTTAAAGTCCATTTAGAGGTGTGTCAGAATGGGTAAAATGCAAGGCATCGAAGTTCATGGCGAAGGAGTTTACTGGGCGTAAATGACTGAGCCATGGACTGAAGACAACGCTGCAGTTTGCCCGTTATGACACGCCGTAAATTACATTATAGCGTAGGCCTTCAGGCAGGATACCACAGCCACTGCCACAAACACCAGGCAGATGATGGTAGCCACGATGTAGGAAATCACCTTCAGGCGGCCGATCCATATATTGTTGTTCCAACCGAGAGTGTGGAATGCGCTCCAGAAACCGTGGGTCAGGTGCATCCACAGAGCCACGAACCATACGATGTACAGGACGGTAACCCACCATGTGCCGAAGGTCTCGAGCAGGAGGCCGTAGGGATCGGGCAGATTCTCGTGGGCCACACCCTGGAACTGCAGCAGCTGCATGTCAGCCCAGAAATGGGTCAGGTGGAAAGCCAGCAGACCGAGAACCACGATACCGAGCACGAGCATGTTCTTTGCTGCCCAGTTGTCGGCCTGGCTCTTGTTGGCTACTGCGTAGCGGTTATTGCCGCGGGCCTTGTAGTTGGTCCATGAGAGGTAGATGGCATAAATGATGTGGATAATGAATCCCGCTGCAAGAATAGGCACCATCACCGTGATGACAGGCAGAGCCATGAAGTCACAGCCTGCCCTGAAAGCGTCAGCGCTGATGAGGGA
This sequence comes from uncultured Alistipes sp., assembly GCA_900550465.1. Lineage (GTDB taxonomy): Bacteria > Bacteroidota > Bacteroidia > Bacteroidales > UBA932 > Coprenecus. The sequence goes on along the minus strand of URSC01000006.1, from coordinate 70,191 downwards.
CAGACCGTTGATGGTCGCATGCAGGAGAAGGAAGATTATCAGGAATAATCCCGTTACACTCATTATAAGTTTTTTCCCGATGGAAGAAGTAAAAATATTAGCCATTGCGTGTTGTTTTTGTTTTTCGCGGCAAAGATAAAAACTTGCTTGTAATTTTCACAATCTTTAAATACTTTTGTTGAGCCTTATGAGCGATTTTTGTCAAATACAGGATTGGGAGCTATTCTCCGGCAGCGGACGCCCGTATGTCATTGCAGGTCCGTGCAGCGTGGAAAGCAGGGACAGTCTCCTCTCGGAGGCGCGCTCTCTTAAGAAAATAGGAATCAATATCCTCCGCGGCGGACTGTGGAAGCCCCGCACCCACCCCGGCTGTTTCGAAGGCGTGGGGGAAGAGGGAGCCCGTTGGCTCCGCGAGGCCGGTGCAGCCGCAGGGATGCGTACAGCCACTGAAGTCGCCAACGCCCGCCACGTGGAAGTAATCATGAAAAACGGCATAGATGCCGTCTGGATCGGGGCCCGCACCTCAGGCAACCCCTTCCTTGTCCAGGAGATAGCAGAGGCCCTGCGGGGCACCGGCATTCCGGTATTTGTCAAGAACCCTCTCGTACCCGACCCCGAACTGTGGACAGGAGCGATTGAGAGATTCGCCCGCTGCGGACTGAACTGCATCTGCGCAGTCCACCGCGGCTTCCACTTCTACGGAGAAAGCCTGTACCGGAACCCTCCTTTCTGGCAGATACCCGTCGAGCTGCGCCGCCGCCTTCCGGGGCTTCCCCTGCTCTGCGACCCGAGCCACATCACCGGACGCAGAGACCTGGTGGAGGATATCGCGCGGCAGGCCCTGATATTGGGCTTCGACGGGCTGATGATTGAGGTACACCCTGACCCCGACCGGGCCCTGAGCGATGCCGCACAGCAGATCACACCGGGAGACCTTGCCGGCATGCTCGGCCGGTTGAAAATACGGAAAACATCGACTCAGGACGCAGAGGCCGCCGCGGCCATCGATGACCTGCGCACAGACATAGACCGCATAGACGCCGCCCTTATTGACCTGCTTGCCCAGAGGATGGACATCTCGGCATCCATCGGTCTCATCAAGGAGAGGAGCGGCATGACGGTCCTGCAGGCGGACCGCTGGAACAATGTTCTGGAGAGAGCCAGATCCATGGCAAAAGAAAAAGACCTCGATGAAGATTTCATCACCGAGATCTTTACGACTATCCACCGCGCCTCAATGGAGCGGCAACTTAACAGAAAGTAGTTCCTATCTCCTGCTATAAGTAAGGATTACAGTAGCAGCGTCATTGTCCGGATTGGCATTTGTCGTCAGAACGATGCCAGTATTCTCCGAACTCATGGTCGCCTCGACACGTACATATCCCATGACCATTCCATAACCGAGATCCGTCTGTTCCTGCTCGTCTAGCGACTCGCCATTTGAATATCTGTTCACCAGATCTACATACTTGCTGTCCGAAGTATTGACTATGGCCTGACGGTCAGCACTCTCAGGATAAACCGTCTCAAGTGACCTGAGCGCGGCATCAAATACAGAGAACACTCTCTGATAAGACCTGTTCGTACTGGGTGTAACGCTGAAACTCTCTGTTATCCCGACCAGTACCTCATTCTCGAATGTATACTCCAGATGCACAGTCTTGGTGTAAGCAGAAATTGCGTGAATCGAACTCTCGCCTTGCCCGCTATACACCCCCTCACTGGTAGGTGTGGAAGACAGACCTGGTTCCCTCTGCAGTGTAATGTCTACAGAATCACCCCAGAATGAATTTCTTGCGTCACACTCATACACAGTCAGTTCTGTGGTCTTTGACACAGTCTTCTCAGCCTCACCGCCGGGAGCGTCCACGAAAAACATATGGACGTTCAGTTCCACATTGAGAGTGCCGGTTCTTGAAGGAGTATAATAACAGGTGTACTCTCCGATACCGCCTTGATTATGATAGTGGGTGAAATCCTCTACGACTTGATTGCCGTTTATTGTCCAGGTTGTTCTGATCTGATACAGATTGCCTGACATAGGAACATCATCCTTTGCAGAGAGCACGACCTGCTGCCCTACTCCTATCTTTTCCTGACTCACGGAAATCTCACTGATTTCGGGAGGAATGGGAGATGCAGGCTGCTCATCGCATCCTGCAAGAAATAGAGCGGCTGTAAGAATCGCTCCTGTTAAAATGAAAATTTTTCTCATCATCATTACTTTATACTGTCATAATTTCTTTTTCTTTATTCGACAGAATGGTGTCGATCTTCTTGTTGTAGTTGTCGACTTCCTTCTGCACATCGTTTTCAGCGTCCTTTGCCACATCCTCGGGCATGCCGTCCTTCTGGGCCTTCTTCAGCAGGTCATTGGCCTCCTTGCGGGCGTTGCGGACGGATATCTTGGCCGACTCTCCGGCGGCTTTCGACTTCTTTACCAGTTCCTTGCGGCGGTCCTCAGTGAGGGGCGGAACGTTGATGCGGATGTGCTCGCCGTTGTTCTGAGGAGTGAAGCCGAGGTTGGCGTCCATGATGGCCTTCTCTATCTTGGGTATCATGTTCTTCTCCCAGGGCTGAATAAGCATGGTGCGGGCATCAGGCACTGTTACGCTGGCCACCTGAGGCACCGGAGTCGGATTGCCGTAATAGTCCACCATGACATTGTTGAAAACAGCCGGATTGGCCTTGCCGGCCCTGTAAGTCTTGAGGTCCTCTTCCAGATAGTTGACGGCCTCGTTCATCTTTTTCACTGCTGAGGCAATGATGTCTTTTGCATTGTCTGCCATAATATTGTGATTTAGTAGTTATTTCCCTTGTTATTTGTGGACCAGTGTGCCGACCTGCTCTCCTGAGAGCAGTCTGCCGAGGTTTCCCTCCCGGTTCATGTCGAAGACGATGATGGGCATGCCGTTATCCTTGCACAGGGCAAATGCGGTGCTGTCCATCACCTTCAGCCCGTCAGAGAGGGCCTTGTCAAATGTCAGCTCATCATACCTGACAGCCTTCGGATCCTTCTCCGGATCTGCAGTGTAGACTCCGTCCACCCTTGTACCCTTGAGCAATGCGTCCGCTCCAATTTCGCAGGCCCTCAGCGCAGCCGCCGAATCCGTAGTGAAGAACGGATTGCCGGTACCTCCGGCAATCAGGGCCACCGCACCGCGCTCCATGGCCTCTACGGCATTGTCCCTGGTATAATATTCGGCGATAGGCTTCATCGGGGTCGAGGTAAATACCTCCGCGTCCACTCCGGCACTGCGGATAGCCATTGCCAGGCCGAGGCTGTTGATCACCGTCGCGAGCATACCCATGCGGTCGCCGCCCACGCGGTCAAAACCCTTGCCCGCACCTGAAAGTCCTCTGAAAATGTTGCCGCCGCCCACTACGATGGCGACCTGCACTCCGCTCCTTACGGCCTGAGCCACCTCCGCAGCATAGCGGGCCAGCATCCCTTCATCGATGCCGCGTCCCTCATTGCCCCCGAGGCTCTCCCCGCTGAGCTTGAGCAATACCCTTTTATACTTCATATTTTCCGTAATTTCCATTTAACTTCCGTTTATCCTGCAAATTTACGGAAAATTTCCTTTCAATCTCGCGTCCCTCCTGCTTTTCACCCGCCGCTGCGCTAAATTTCCAAACAGCACCGCGCCTTACAAGTTAGCACCGGGCTATTTTTCATCAGCGAGGAGGGCGTCCACATCGGCCTGGATGGGGGTGCCGGTGGCGTAGTCCCAGAGGGTGACGGAGCGGATGTTGTAGTAGTAGTACCAGTAGTAGTAGAGCTGCTGGACGTAGTCCTGGCGGGCGAGGTCCTTGGCGTCGCGGGCGTCGTTGAGCTCGAGCACGCTCATGCGGCCGATGAGGAAGGATTCGACGGAGGCCTGGTAGCGGGCGGAGGCGACGCGGTCGGACTCACGGGCGAGGTCCAGCTGGCCGGCCTGGTTGTTGAACTGTTCGGTGAGCAGGAAGATGTTCTGGTTGAAATTGAGTTCCTCCTGCTGGAGCTGGGAGCGGACCACATCGCGATTGCTCTCGGCCACCTTGACCTGCCCCTTGCGCTTGCCCCAGTCGAGAATCGGTATCGACAGGCCTATCGAGACGACCTCCTGGTCGCGGATGTCGTTGTAGGCCATAGCCAGCTCGCGGTTCACGCCGGAGTAGCCGACGGTCACGTTCAGGTCCACCTGATAGCGCTGTCCCTTGGCCGTGGCCACGCTGTAGTCGGCCTCGAGCTTGCGGCGCAGGATATTCTGGGCAAATGAGCTGTTGGCCAGGGCCTTGCCCAGAACATCATCGTAATCCAGAGCCGGCAGGGGTATGGCCTCGGGCAGCACGGCCTCGATGGTGTCCTGCTCGGAGAGGCCGAGGAAGGCTCGGAGATTGAACATAGCTCCGTTCAGGCTGCTCCGCCGCTCGGTCACATCGGCCTTGGCCTGCAGGGCGGAAAGGCTCAGCTGCATCAGCTCGGTCTCGGATATCTGGCCGATCTTGCGGCGTTCCTGAGCGATGGCGTAGAGCTTGTCGGCATTCTCGAGGTTCTGCTCGGCTATCTTCAGATTCTCCGTCGCCAGGACATAGTCGAAGAAATACGCGATAGTGTTCATCTTGACCGTCTCCATATCCTCGGAGTAGGCCGCCCGGGACTCGGCATAGCGCACCGGCTCGATCTTCTTGTCCCAGCGGAAGGGATTGACCGAGAACAGGGGCTGGGTCAGGGTCAGGGCCACGGGGATGGACATGAACTCGTTGTAGGCATTAGCACCCAGCTGCCGCGTCATGTCCAGGCCGGTGCTCAGCGAGACCGTACCTCCCGTGAACGGAATGTTCTGGGTCACGGACAGTTCTCCAGTGAGTCCCAGCCAGTTGCTGCGCACGTAACTATAGGTTCCGTCGGCATTCTGATAGGAATTGTAGTTGTTGTTGAATGTGGGCAGCGTCCCGCTGAAAATCAGTTCCGGCAGCCGCTCCGCCTTATAGGTCCGGAACTGCCAGTACGCGCTCTTCAGCTGGTTCAGCGCTACAGCCGCATCCACCGACTGACTGCAGGCCAGGTCCATCGCACCCTCGAGGGTCAGCTGCATCACTCCGCCCTGCTTTCCGCCGGCCCGACCCATGCCCGACTCCGGCACTTCACCCGATTCATTTTCACAACCAGACCCAGGTTCTCCATCCTGTTCACCCGGCTCATTACCCACCTTTTGCAGAACACCATCACCGGCCTCCTGCGCCGCCAGCCTCTGCTGCCCAGGCACTGCCGCCATCAGCAGCACCGCCGCCGTCATCATCACCGTTTCTCGAAAAATACGTTTCATTGTTATTGTTTGCTTCTCAATTTTACAATTATTACCACTATACATTTTTGTTATATTTCAAGTACCAGTTTATCAAGCACTTAACATCTTCCCAAAATGTTAGGTGCCCGATATTTTGCCCAATAATGCTCATTTTTACTCGTCCTAACATTTTCTCTATTCAATATCTTATTCATTCTCAGCATATTGCCACACACCTAAAATGCATAGTGACAATATGTATGTCCCGTATTTCCACAACGGCAGGAAAATGCGGATGTTGCTGCCGTTGTGGCAAGGGGCGGAGGACCAAGATGGCCCGGGAAGTGCCTGTCGCAGGGGCCAGCCGGTTCAGGGACTTCCGCAACGGCAGGAAAATGTGGGATTTGCTGCCGTTGTGGCAAGAGGCGGAGGACCGGAGGACCGCAAGGAGCGGGAAACCGGAGCGGCCGCAAAGGGCCGAAGAGCGGAGCAATATGGAACGACGGTACTTCATCGGTCATTCCTCCCGAAGGGCCTCCGACGGCCGCATCCCCGAGACCTTCCACACGGAGACAAGGGCCGCCAGGATATTCATCATAAACACTACTGCTGCCACGACCAAGGTCACTGCCAGCGCTGACAGGAATCCAGAGGTCAGAACGGGCCACGGAGCCAGGGTCTCTGCCGCCGGATAAGCACTGAAAAACATCACGCCTGCAGTGGCTGCATCCCGTTTCAGAATCAGATTCATATTGAACACCACGACTATCCCGATACCCACCGCTATGGCAGTCGACCTTGCAGCCCGGGCCACTGCGCTGAGCCGCAGTCTCGCCGGAGTGGCGCCCATCGCCTGACGGACACCGTACTCGTCCTGGCTCTTCCGCGAACTCAACAGCCAGAACGAGAAGGCTCCGAGTACAAGATTGAGGGCCAGATATATCAGCCCGATATTGCGAAAGGAGACATCCGCACTGGCCTGCAGCCTGTTCTCCAGGGGCCATGCCGTAGCAGTCCTGAGATTGCCGAAAGATGCCTGCGACGAGAGCACCTTGTTGAGATCCGGAAGGAAGGCATCCATATCGGTATCGTCATCTACACGGGCCACCCAGTAGGCACCGCCGGTGGACAGCTCGCTGTAGTTCACGGCTGCGATATTGGCTATCACCACCGGAGTCGGGATGCCTGTGATCTCGCGGAGCTTCTGGCGGGGAATCACACCGACGATGACATTGTTGCCGCTCTCGGTGGACTCAAAGGACTTGCCTATAGGATTTTCCCCAGGGAATAGGAACTCGGCCAAGTCCTCGGAGACCACGACCCTGCCCACAGCATCCTCCGTCAGGAAGGGACTGCTCTCAGGCTGTACCCATTCGTAGCCGAACACCTCCATGAAATCCGTGCCGGAGACCCGATACAGCATGCAGCATTCCATAAAGTGGGTCGAATCACGGAATACCCTGCCGGACATGCTGTTGTTGATTCCGGGGAAAAAAGGTCGGCACGGAGCGGTATATTCCACCCCGCTGACCGAGGAGAGAACTTCCCCGATACGCCGGAAATCCTCCGTCATCCGGTCCTGCGACATCGCCTCCGGACGGTAATCCGGGTCGTAGTCCGCCAGCACGTCCACCGGCACCACCACGACATTCTCATAATCCCATCCCATCGGAATGGATATACTCCGGTACAGTTTCATTATCTCAGGGTCGGCCAGAAACCATCCGAGCACGAAGACCAGGACGGTCTCCACTATCAGCCATACACCGCTTTTTATCTTTTTATGTGCCTTCATAACATTGCTATTTTCTCTCGTTCAACGAATCCGAAACACTGTATCTCAGCACCTTCCTCACCGGAAGATACGAGGACAGCAGATTGAGAGCCAGTACGCAGACAAACACCAGCAGGTACAGTTCCGGACGGAAGAACACATCCGCAGGAAACACCAGGTCGGCCTGCATATCCACGGTATCATACCCGGCCTTGCTCTGCTCCAGGACCCTGGACAGCAGACCCAGAAGTCCACGGGCGCACACCACCCCGAAGAGTCCCCCGATAAGCGTCAGCAGAAAATTCTCCGTGAGTACCTGCCGCACTATGACACCGCCGGGAGCCCCGTAGGCCTTTCGCACCCCGAACTCTACGATCCGTTCCTCCATACTCGAAGCCACCATTCCGCTCAAATTGACAGCCGGGACAATCATCAGCAGCAGTACCAGCAGCACTATGACCGAAAGAAATGTTCCCGTCGACATACCCAAGATTGATGCACTGAGGTAGGTTTCCGGCTTCACATCAGATGAGATGCAGTACTCTTCCGCCGCGCCGTACGAGGCATTGTACCTCGCAATCACATCACTCACCCCTGCCCGCACAGCGTTGAAGTCCCTGCGGCTCTCAGCCAGGATATTCAGATATCCCGAGCCCAGCCATGGCTGCCCGTCCGTACTGTAAAACCTCGTCCTGTACAGCTGGTACGGCAGCCATACCTCAGCATCAGTCATCATCGCCGTAATGGGCACATCCCGCACCACCCCGCAGATTCTGAGCGTAGTACCGCCGTAGAGCACGCTCTGCCCCACAGCGTCATCCGACCCGAAGCACCTGCGGGCAAACGTCTCGGAGACCACCACCTCCACCCGTGCCGGATTCCATTCCCCCGGAGCCTGTCCGCCTATGAACTCGAACTGAAACACGTCCCAGAACCCCCCGTCCACATACATCACCGGAGCGTTGTGGACATTGCCGTCGGGAGCGGTCAGACTGAGCGCACCGCCTCTGAAAGGCGAGATGATATACGACATGCTCTCCACGCCAGGTATGCCGGCCTCCTCTATCAACTGCGCCAGACGCCCGCTGACCATGGTACTCAGCCTCGGCTTGCCTTCTGCATCTTCCAAAGTCACATTGGACAGAATCAGCATACGGTTCCGGTGCTTTTCCGGATAGATCCCCGAAGACGACATCAGCACATACATCAGGAAAGCCATGACGAAAGACATTGACAGCGCCACACCGATGATGTAGATCAGGCTGTACTGCCGGTCCTTGAGCATTATCTGCCAGCTTTGGCGGAGGTACACGGGTAGTTTCATCTGTTTTCTCCTTTAACCTATGATGCGGCCGTCGAGCATGCGGATGATGCGGTCGGTCTGCTTGGCCTGGGACTCGTTGTGGGTCACCATCAGGATGGTCTTGCCGCGCTGCTTGTTGACCTCGTGCAGGAGCTCCATGACCTCGGCTCCCATCTTGGAGTCCAGGTTACCGGTGGGCTCGTCCGCAAGGATGATGGAAGGGTCTCCGACAAGGGCACGGGCGATGGCAACTCTCTGGCACTGACCTCCGGAAAGCTGTGAGGGGAAATGCTTCACCCTGTGACTCAGTCCCACGGCCTCGATCATCTTGAGGGCACGCTCCTTGCGCTCGGTCGCACCCATCCTGCGGTACAACAGGGGCATCTGCACATTGTCCAGGACATTGAGCGAGGGAATCAAGTGGAAGCTCTGGAAGACAAATCCGAGCTCGGTGTTGCGGAAGCGGGCGGCCTCCCTGGCGTTGAGGCCCGAGACGGGCTTGCCGTGCAGCTCCACGGTACCGGAAGAGGGCTCGTCGAGCAGTCCGGCGATGTTGAGCAGGGTGGACTTGCCGCAGCCGGAGGGGCCCATGATACTTACAAATTCTCCTTCGCGCACTTCGAGGTTGATGTTGTCGAGAGCCATGGTCTCGATCTCGGAGGTTCTGTAGATTTTGGAAATTTCGATAAGCTTGATCATAATTCTTAAATTTTATTTGTTTTTAAATATTTTCAAAAAGTTAAAATTTACTCGTCCTTCAGCACATCGGCGGGCGACTCCTTCAGGGCCCCGGCCACAGGGACAATGGTCGAGAGCGTCACGGCCACCAGCAGCAGCCCGGCCACTATGCCGGCCACCGCGAGGAAGTGCAGCACCGGCTCGAACAGCACCGGCAGGCTCTCCTTGGTCACATTCAGCACATAATAGGAGGAGAGTCCCGGAGCGCAGAAGTCAATTTTGCCGAAGATCAGCACATTCAGCACTATCAGCAGTCCCACTATGAGCGAGGCGGCAAAGAGGATCCACACCTCCGCAAGCTGCGTCAGCATGATGCTGCCGACAGAGCCGCCCATGGCCCGGCGCACACCCGTCTCTCCGCGTCTCTCGCGGGTACGCAGCCATGCGAAGGAGGCCACTCCTATGAGGATGCAGACTAGCAGGAAAATGAAGAGGGCCCTCCACATAAAGGTGTCGGTAACGGCTGATTCCAGATTCTCCTCCAGCGGCATGACGGAAGCCACCCTCCAGTTGCCGAAAGCGAGGTCTTCCCTCCAGATCTTCCTGGCCTGCTGTATGAAGGCTTCCTCGTCCGCACCGGGAGCGACACGGAACATCCACACCAAGGACATTCCCTCGTCGAGATCCACGATATCAGAACCGGCACGCATCACAAAACCCCGGTACTCCTTGTCCTTTTCCACTTTTACGGGTGCTATTACACCTGATATGCGCCAGTTGTATTCCCTGTACATACTGAACTGGGAAAGACGGCGGCCTACCGGATTCTCCCCCGGGAAAAGGGTCTGGGCCAGGTCCTCCGTGATAATCACGGTGTTCGGAAGATCCTCTATCGGAGCGCCCTGCGGCCATACCTGACGGTAACCTAAAAGCTCCAGGTCGCTTGCCCCTGCCTCGCGGATATGATAGCCGTAGGGAGCGCCCGCCCCGCTTACAGTATCAAGGATAACTGCACTATTATTGCTGCTGTAGTTAAGCCCCGGAAGAGTCGCCCCCGCCGGAGCCGCGTCCTGCACCTGAGGCATCTCCCTGAGAGCATTGCCTATACGGTGGAAGTCTACGGATATCTGCTCCGGGACATCCATCTCGGGACGGTAGCCGTCCTGTCCCTCGCTCAGGCGGTTGAGCAAGACGGCATATACTCCTTCGGCCTCGTAGCCGTCGGGCAGGGAAGTCCTGTACATCCCAGGCCACACGGCATTGACCAGGAACCAAGAGGCGGCCGCGATGAGGGTCATCTCCACGAAGAGCCACGCATTGCCGCGGCGGTAGAACCAGAGTTGTTTAAGTATCTGTTTAAACATAATCCAATTACTTTACAGAGTTCAACGAATCCGTGATGGGCCGGCGGATGACCTTGAAGGCAGGTATCAGCGCCGAGATGATATTGAGTACCAGCACTATGGCCAGCAGCAGCACATACAGCTTGAGCTTGAAGAAATCCCTGACTGAGAATACGGCCGCCTCCACCTTCTCCATGGAGAAAGCCGTGGCCATGGCCTCTCCGGGCACCATGCCGTTGAGCTGCTCCGAGAACACGCCTAGAAGCACGTACGACAGCAGCAGCCCGAGCACTCCACCGAGCATGGTCAGCAGCAGGTTCTCTCCCGTAATCTGCTGGAGCACATCCCCGCGCCATGCCCCGAAGGACTTGCGCACTCCGAACTCTCCCATGCGGGCCTCCATCCGGGAGCCCACCATGCCCGAAAGATTGATCATCGGTATCAGCAGGATGAAGAACATGATGCCTATCCCGATCCACGTGAAGGAGGCTGATGTCATGCCGGTCCACATCAGGGCCATCTCCCTTACCGAGGGGATACCTTGCTGAAAGGACAGCTCATACTCCACGTCCGAGCCGTTGTTGTACCTTTCCAGCCTGCCCTCTAAAGTCTCCCGTATCGTCCCGAAGTCACTCCTGTCCCGGGCCAGCAGATACACGAAATACTCTCCCATCATGGTGGGACGGCCTATCCACTGCTCGAGAGAACTCCGGGAGTCTCCCTTCAGATCCGGCAGCCACAGCTGGGAGAATGCCAGCGAAGCCGTCTGCGGCACGTCCCGCACCACTCCGCACACCCTGTACTCCTTGCCGTCGATGAAGAGCCTCTCTCCCACTATATCCTCCCTGCCGTACAGGGTTCTGGCCAGCGACTCGCAGATGACCGCCTCGGGAGCCGCCTGGTTATAGCTCGTCTCCGAAAGGGCGTGACCATAGAGGAAGTCGAAGCCGAATACCTTCCAGTACTCCATATCCACATCCGAGGACACGCTGCTGACCGCCTCGCCCAAGTCATTGGCCACCACCGCATTCCCATACGCCACGGCAGTCAGAGTCTCCAGCCCCTCCACCGGCTCGTTCCGGATGAAACGGTCGAGAAACACCTGGCTGACCATCGCATTGGATCCGCCTTGAGAACCCTTCCGAGACTCCATAAAGGTGGGAACCACCAGCATCCGGTCCCTGTTCACCTCCGGATAGGAGTTGTCGAAGTGCATCGACTGCACCGTCAGCCAAGCCATCACCAGCGCCAGCGAGAAGCCCGTACCGATGATGTAGACCGCGCCGTACACCCTGTCCTTGCGCAGGCTGTACCACGATTCCTTCAGATACATTCCGAGTTTCATATATTGTCCTTTTAAATATTATTCGTCCTTTAAAATATCGGCCGTCCGCTCCCTCAGGGCCTTGCCGAGGGGAATGAGGGCCGCGAGGGTCACCGCCGCCAGCAGCACCGCCGTCACTATCCCCGCCACCGCGAGGAAATGCACCGTCGGGTCGTAGAGCAGCGGCAGGCTGTCGCGCACCGACTGCAGGGTCATCGAGGAGCCGCCGGTAATGCTGATTTTAGCGATCAATATGATATTGGCCGTCAGAATCCAGCCGAGGACCGCCGCAGCGGCATAGACTATCCAGGCCTCCCCCAGCTGCTGCAGGGCAATCCTCCAGGCCGTCGAGCCCATGGCCCGCCGCACCCCTATTTCAGGGCGCCGCATCCTCAGCCTGAGCCAGCTGAAGGAAGCAGCGGCAATGAGCACATTGACCACCAGAAACACCCAGAGGGCCTTCCACTTGAAGTTGTCCAGGAAAATGTATTTCTGCATAAACTCCGGCATCGGGGTCACGGCGGACACCCGCCAGTTGCCGTATGGCATCTCCCGCTCCCAGGTCCGGCCGGCCTGTTCTATGAAGCTGTCCGCATCCACTTCCGGACGGAGGCGGAATATAAAGCAGGGCGGTGCGTAAGGGGCCTGAAGCATATTGGGATAGGCATACAGTACCATCGGGCGGGGTTCCTCGGTAAGGCTGTGCTTGAGAGGCTCCACCACCCCGGATATCACCCAGCTGTACTGGCTTACGGCATCGGGAGAGGTCGAGGCATCTGAAAACCGGCGGCCTACGGGATTCTCTCCGGGGAAAAGCAGCTGCGCCAGGTCGGAGGATATCACGCAGGTTCCGGGCGCATCCTCTATCGGGGCATTCTCAGGCAATACCTGACGGTAGCCCATGAGCTCCATGTCCGGCTCTCCTGCCTGACGGGAATGAAAAGTAAATTCAATATACGCTCCGGCAGTGTCCATGGGATACTGCATATTGGCGGTATAGGTACCGAGGCCGGGAAGGGACATGCCCGTAACGGCGCACGCGCTCACCTCCGGCATCTGCAGGATGGTCTGCCCGAAGCGGGCAAGGGCCGCGGCACTGGCCTCGTATGTATCGTTATCGGCTGCGTAGCCGGGCTGGCCGTCACTGAGCGGCTCCATCTCGGCGATATACACCCCTTCATAATCATATCCGTATGGCGTGGAATGCGCACGGTAATGTGCGGTCCATATCTCGTTGACCAGGAACCACGAGGTTATGAATATCACTACGAGCTCGCACAGCAGCCACAGACTGCTGCGGCGGTAGTACCACATCTGTGATAGTATCTGTCTAAGCATAGCGGATTATCTTTGAGAGTTCAACGATTCGGTGATGGGACGGCGGATGACCTTGGATGCGGGCACAAGGGCCGAGAGCAGGTTGACCACCAGCACAAGCGCCAGCAGCAGAAGATACAGGCTGACTTTGAAGAAGCTCCGGAAGGTAAATGCAGGAGCCGGGATAAATTCGAAAAATCCGAATTCGACCATGGAGTTCAGCGGCAGCAGGTCGTAGAGCTCATCCTGCAGCAGGTACAGCAGAAGGTAGGACAGCAGCAGGCCGACCGCTCCCCCGATAAGGGTCAGCAGCAGATTCTCCCCGACGATCTGCCGGACTATCGCTCCGCGCCAGGCTCCGAAGGACTTGCGGACTCCGAACTCGGCCATGCGGGCCTCCATTCCGGAGCCGGTCATCCCCGAGAGATTGAACACCGGAACGAGGAGCACCAGCAGCACCACTCCCACTCCTATCCAGGTATAGGCCGCGGCACTGTCATACATGAAGATTCTCTCCCGCACCGTGGGCATACCGTACGCCAGAGAGAGTTTCCAGGAGGAGACTCCGGACTGATTGTACCTGTCTATCCGGTCCTGCATCTCCGAGCTGATGGCGGAGAAGTCCCGGCGGCTGCCGGCCAGCAGCTCTATCTCGTAGGGGCCTACCATGACATTATTGTTATTGGCCAAAGCCCACTCCCTCAACTGCACATCCATCAGCGTAGGCTCAGTGTCGGGAACCCATATCTGTGCGAATGCGTAAGTGGCCGTCTGGGGTACGTCCCTCACCACTCCGCATATACGGTACTCCTTGTTATTGAAGAAGATGCTCTCTCCCACCACGTCCTTGCGTCCGAGCAGAGCGGCTGCCGCGGACTCGGCCATCAGCACATCGGGCACATTGCGCAGCGCTCCGTCTGCGGTAATCGGCCCGCCGTAAAGCACCTCTAACGGAAATATATCCGTAAAACTGCTGTCGATGAACTCCACTACCATCTTCAGGGGCTCACCCGCAGAGTTATAGACCTTGAATTCCTCCGTTTTCACGGCTGTCCACGCCTCCACTCCCGGCAGCGGCTCGGACAGGAACTGAGCGATGAAATCCTTGCTCACAGACTGTTCCATCGAGCTCGTCGTACCGAGTTCCAGATAGATCAGCGGTATCGAGAGCATCCGGTCCCGGTGCGTCTCTGGATAGCTGTTCTGAGTGCGCATGGCCACCACAGTGAGGTAGGTCATGACCATTGCCAGCGAGAAGGCCACGGCGATGATGTAGACCAGCGTGTAGAGCTTGTCCGAGCGGAGGTTGTGCCACGACTCCCTGAAATATACTCCCAGCTTCATGACTTATTTCTTTTTAGAGGGTTTGATCTTCAGCTCAGGCTGCTTGGCGTAGTCCTGCATGTCGGAGATGACCACCTGTTCGCCGGGCTCGATGCCGGAGATAACCTCCACGTAGTCGTAGTTGGCCTCGCCGAGGGCCACGCGGCGGCGCACCAGGCGGTCGCCCTCGCGGACGAAGAGGTCGTAGTTGCCCTCACCCTTGTAATATGTGCCCGAGGGCAGGCGGAGGACATTCTCGCGGTAGGCGTAGACCACGTAGATGTCGCATTTGAGTCCTGAACGGAGAGCCGGGGCCGACTCGTCGTCGAGCTGTACGGTAAAGGATATCAGGCCGTCGGTGGACATCGGGGAGAGGACCGACACCATGCCGGTGAGGGTATCCCGTCCGGCCAGCACTGTGGTCCGGTAGCCCTCGGCTATCTTGCCGGCCTGCATATCGCCCAGCTCGCCCTCCACCTTGAAGCGGGTAAGGTCGGCCAGCATCGCCAGCTTCTCGCCCTGGCTCACCTGGGCACCTATCTCGCTGTTGATGAAGGTAAGGGTAGCGGCGTAGGGAGCACGGATACCGGCATCGTAGAGCCGGCGGCGGGTCTGCTCCTTGTTCTTGCGGAAGATCGAGAGCTCCAGCTCGGCCACGGCCTCATCGGCGGCGGCCAGGTCCCGCTGGTTCTGGAGCTTGCGGCGGTTGTCCTCCAGCTTGAGGCTCGACACCGTGTAGTCCAGCTCAGCCTCACGCACCTTGTCCGGAGTACCCGCTCCGAGCGAGTCCAGATACTTCTCGTTGCGCAGGGCGGCAGCCTTGCGGTCCAGCTCCATCTCCTGTATCTCGATGTTCATCTCCATCTCCGAGAGGTTATTGCGGTTGGTGATGCGCAGCTGCTCGAGCTTCAGTTCCTTCATCCGCTCCTCGTCCAGCATATTGTCATACTCGGTCTGCACCTCTGAGAGCTCCAGACGCAGCAGCGGCTCACCCGCCTGCACCACCTCGCCGGCCCGCTTGTAGACCTCCATCACGCGGGAGGTAATCGGGGAGTTGATGATCTCCTCGTAGCCCGGCACCACCTTTCCGGTAGCCGACACCGCAAACTCTATCGAGCCGGTATCCACCGTAGCCAGCCGCAGGCTGCTCTCCCGCACCGAGGGCTGGATCAGCACTGCCAGCAGCACCACCGCCACTACTGCGACAGCACCTCCGAGGCTCCAGCGGAGAATGATTTTGCGGCGGTCCTGCCATTTTTCCTTGTTGGTAAGTTCTCTATCCATGGTTTTTTACATTTTACTTCTATTCTGTTTTATCCTTTTTCGAGAAGAAAAATCCTCGCTTTCGACCACCCCTCATTATCTGCATGAAAATCTTCTCTGTTTATTCTATTCGTCTCTGAGGGCCTCGACGGGGGGAAGGCGGAGCGCTCCGGCAGCGGGGATGAGGATGGCCGCAGTCACTGCCAGGAGCAGGAGGCCGAGGACAATGCCCTCCACCGCGAGGAAGTGCGCCACGGGGTCGAAGAGCAAGGGGAAGTCAGCGGCGTTGAGGGGCATCATGCCGTGCTGATTATCCGGAGCCACGATATTTATCTTGCCTATGAGGATGATGTTGACCGTTATCAGTATACCGATGACGGCGGCCGCAGCGAAGGTCACCCAGACCTCCTGCATATAGTGCATCAGGATGCGGCGTGGCGAGCCTCCCATGGCCCTGCGGACTCCGATCTCCCCGCGTCTCTCCTCCATCCGGAGCCATCCTGTAGAGGCCACAGCCAGCAGAACATTGACTATCATGAACATCCATAGGGCCTTCCAGATAAAGAGCTTGTCCAGCACCTCGATTTTGACCACAGAGTCCACCCTGTCCTCGAAGGAGTACACGTCCTGTACGCGGTAGTTGCCGAACTGCAGAGTCTTCCTCCATTCCCTGGAAGCCTTCTCGAGGAAGCGGTCTCCGTCCACACCGGGCTTGAGGCGGAAAGCGTACATCTGGTCTCCGCCGTAGTCTCCCACCATGTCGGCGACATTCTGTAACATGTACGGTATGTCATCCGAGTACCCGGCACCGCGCATACTTCCTATCACTCCGGCTATGGGTTCTGTATAATTCATCTTAGTCAATTTCTCTGAGTCACTGAGTGTCCTGCCCACAGGATTCTGCCCCGGGAAGAGGTAATCGGCCATATCCTTGGTGATGATAATAGAGCCGGGCGTATCCTCCATCTGTCCATCCGCAGGGTAGATCAGTTCGTACTTTAACACCTCAAAATCGTCTGAGCCGGACTCCCGCTCAAAGGTCGTTAACATCATCATAGTCACACTGTCAATGTTGACCGTCATCATGGAATGTACGCCGTCTCCGGGATGGTTTGTGCTTATGGGCGAGGCGCACAATACTTCCGGCATGGCTCTGAGAGCGTCCCCGAAACGGCGGAGATTCTCCCTCTGTGCCTCCAGGGAAGCAGCCTCAGGATCATATCCGTTGCGGTCGGATGTCAAGTCCGTGAGATACACACAGTACACTCCCTCAGGGTCATATCCGTCAGGGACGTTCCCGATACGGTATGTGGATGTCCACGTCTCGTTGACGATGAACCAGGACGCGGCGATGATGACCACCAGCTCGATGAACAGCCAGGCATTGCTCCTGCGGTAGAACCACAGCTGTTTGAATATCTGTCTAAGCATATCTTGTCATTTTTTACAGTTCAACGATTCAGTGATGGGACGGCGGATGACCTTGACCGCCGGGATCACAGCCGATATCATGTTGAGTACGGCCAGGATTACCAGCAGGACGGCGTACAGCCCGATATTGAAGAAGTCCCGGAAGTCGAAGAAGCCGCCGGACTCAGGCACCTTGTAGGTGTAGGACTCCACCAGTACGCTGCCCGGCACCATGGCGTTCATCTGCTGCGAGAACAGCACGATGATCAGCCATGCCACCAGCAGACCTACGACTCCGCCCATCAGGGTCATCAGCAGATTCTCCCCGGCTATCTGTGCGAGAATAGAGCGAGGTCCGGCTCCGAAAGACTTGCGGGTACCGAACTCGGTCAGGCGGGCCTCCATTCTGGAATTGACCATGCCCGAAAGGTTCAGCAGCGGCACCAGCAGGATCAGCAGCACCACTCCCGCTCCCAGCCATGCGTATGCAGAGGAACCTAAGTCGCTCCCCGAGAAGATGTACTGGCGCTGCGAGTCTATGCCGCTGACGGTCATCTTATATTCGGATTTCTCGATATTGTTGTACTGTTCCACGCGGTCCAGCACAGCCTGTTTTACTGCCGGAATATCCTTGCCGTCCCTGAGCAGCACTATTATCTCATTGCCGTTCATATACTTTGCCAAAGCACTGGATTCAGGGCCCAGGGTTTTATCTCCTATCGTAGACGGCAGCCATATCTCGGAAAAAGCCAGCGTCGCGCTCATCGGTACGTCCCTGACCACTCCGCAGACAGTCAGCGTATATCCGTCCATGTACACCTTCTCTCCCACAGCGTCTGTCCGTCCTGTCAGGGAGCGGGCCAGTGACTCGGTCACCACAGCCTCGGGCGTATTGAGGTCCATACCGCTCTCCGATATCGGCCTGCCGTACAGGAAGTCCAGACTGAATATCTTCCAGAAATTCCTGTCCACCATCCGGGCGTATGCGTAGGAGACCTCATCCGACGTATTTTCCAAAGCAGCGAACGTATCGTAATACGTATAGACAGCCGACCAGCACTCCACTTCCGGCATATCCTTGAGGAAATCTCTGGCGAACCGGTAATTGGGAGCCGCGCTGAACATTATGGTCTCGCTTCGCAGCTCGATTCTGGAAATCACCATCGTCCTGTCCCTGTGCGTCTCCGGCACTGTATTCACCACCCTGGCCGACAGCACCGTCAGAAACGCCATCACCAGCGCCAGCGAGAGAGCCGTTCCGGCGATGAATACCGCGCTGTACACCCGGTTCACCCGGAGGTTGTACCACGCCTGCCTAAAGTATAATCCTAATTTCATATCGGTTGTGTTTTCTGTTTCCGTTAATCTTCGCATAGGGCTGTCCGCTCACGTCGCCCGCTCCCTTCGTCCGTGCACGTTGTCCATCCGCTTCGCCCGCTCTCATCGTCGTCCATCTACTTCGTCCGCCCCATCTGTGTCTTCGGCTCGTCGCCCGCTTACGTCATTCACTCGCGCTTACGAGTCCGATCCGCCACCTACCCACGTCTGCTGTCATCCGGCCCGTCTCCCGTCACATCGTCCACTCAAGTTTGCTTCATCGACTCCGTTATCCGTCTCCGTCCGAGTCGTCCGCTCTCTTCGTCCGTTCCCATGCACTTTCATGATCACTTCCCATTCAGCGGACACTTTTCTCCCCGGACAGCCCGTCACAACCGCCGTGCCAAAAACACAACATACTGGTAGCGTGCCTCTTGCACTTTTTAAAAAGTGTCCGATATCGGACACCTGTCCGTTTTCGGACACCCCAAGCGGACACTTTCATCCGCACCGTACACTTTCCCTTCTACCCACCTTCCGAAGGTGAGTCATTTCCCCACATTTTCATCCCACCTTCCAAAGGTGCGCAGAACCACCACCTCCCCGAGAACCGCCTGCAGCCGCATTTCCCCCTCCACCACACCATGCTCACCTTCCGAAGGTGAGTCATTTTCCCGCATTTTCGTCCCACCTTCCGAAGGTGCGCTGAAGCACCACCGCCACGAGAGCCGCCTGCAGCCGCATTTTCCCCCTCCACCACACCATGCCCACCTTCCGAAGGTGAGTAGTTTCCCCGCTTTTTCGTCTCACCTTCCGGAGGAGTAGGGAAAATGCGCACTTGAGGCACTCCTTCGGAAAGAGTTCGGAGGTGGAACACGGGCAGAATGGCTGTACGAAGTGCTGTAGCGCGGATTCGCAAAATTCACTCCTTCGGCAGGAGTGGCGAAAGAGGGCTGCTTACCTACTCCTTCCGAAGGAGTCAAGAAGAAGCGGTCGTCAGGGGAGACGCGGGACGTAGTTACAGAAGCTCGCGGATGATGGAGTCGCTGATGAAGAGGCGGGAGGGGGGAATGGACAGGCGGTCGTCGCGGAGGATGAGGGAGCCGGTGGCAAGAAGGCGGTTGATAGAGGTCCGCAAAGGGCGTGGAAGTTGAGAAAGAAGGGAATGGCACAAGTGCTCTCCGGCGCCGGAACGACAATCGGGCACGGTAGACGATGACGGCTGAGCGGACTCGGGATGACAATCTGGTACGGCAGACGACGACGGTCGGCTCATGGCAACGAGGACATCCAAGGGCAGGCCGTCCACGGTGCGCAGGCCGAGCATGACAGTCTCGGTGAGGATGTCCTCGTCGGTAAGGGTCTCTTCTGATGGCACTGACGGCACGGCACAATCACGGTAACCGGGAGTAGGAAAATCACCGGTAATGGGAACAGCACCGGAAGCGGGGCCACTGCCCGAAGCAAGGGGGCCTTCACCAAAAGCCGGGGTAAAAGCAGGAGTAACATCGGAGGCAATGGCATCGCCCGAAGCAGAAACTCCACCGGAAGCAGAAAGACTGCCCGAAGCGCCCCCCCCACCGAACGCAGCAATATACCGGTCCAGATCCGGAGCATTCCACCAGCGGCGGCGGTCCCCGTCGAAGGAGTGGGCTCCGGGCCCTAGGCCAATGTAGGGGCTACGGTCCCAGTAGCCGCTGTTGTGCAGGGCGCGGCGGCCGGGGAGGGAAAAATTGGAGACCTCGTACTGCTCGTAGCCGGCGGCGGCGAGGCGCTGCTGCAGGAGGGCGTACTGGGCGGCGCACAGTTCGTCGGAGGGCTCCAGGTAGCGGCCGGCGGCGGTCATCTCTCCGAGGACGCTGCCCTCCTCGATGCCCATCTGGTAGGCGGAAATATGCTCAGGCCGCAGCCGCAGCACGGCATCCAGGTCGTCACTCCACAGCTGCATCAGTTCTTCATCCGAAGAGGAGCCGCTCCTCCACGCCACCGGATCATACCCGAAAATCAAGTCCAGCGAGATATTGTCGAACCCGACGGAACGCAGCACCCGGAAAGCCTCCACCGCCCCCTCCGGACT
Source organism: uncultured Alistipes sp. (assembly GCA_900550465.1). Classification (GTDB taxonomy): domain Bacteria; phylum Bacteroidota; class Bacteroidia; order Bacteroidales; family UBA932; genus Coprenecus. The sequence goes on along the minus strand of URSC01000006.1, from coordinate 49,789 downwards.
GTGCCGCCGGGCCATCCACCGAAGGCTGCGGTCGCTGAATGACTGCACGCCCATACTGACGCGGTTCACTCCGAGCCGCCGCAGGGCCCGGGCGTAGGCCTCCGTGACATCGTCCGGATTGACCTCGACGGTAAATTCCGCGAAGATCCCGGCATCCCCCCGACCATCCCATGTTCCCGGGACAGCTCCGCCGCCCCCTCCCGGAGCACCGCAGAGACCACCGCGACCGCCTCCCCCAGCTGTTCCACCGGCCAGAGCGAGGGTGTCCCGTCCCCGACGTAGAGCACCGCAGGAACGTCCGTAGTCCGCCGCCCCCTCCCGGAGTGCCGCAGAGACCGCCGCGACCGCCTCCCCCAGCTGCTCCACCGGCCAGAGCGAGGGTGTCCCGCCCCCGATGTAGAGCGTTGCAGGCGAGGTGCATTGGCATAAAAAAGCCTTCCGCAGGGATATTTCCCGCAGAAGGCTCTGTGTGTATTGTGCCATCCTGTCCTTTCCCCTGACCGAATAGAAGTCGCAGTAGGTGCAGAACGACTTGCAGAAGGGGAAGTGGATGTATATCATCGCAGGATAATCGCAGGATGCCGTGGAAGCTGACTGACGCTATCTCAGCAGTATGTCACCGGTACCCAGCAGACCGGAGGAGGTGTAGGCCTCGACGGTGTAGACACCTTTGGTGAACTGCTCGGAAGCGAAGTAGATGCATACCTCCACCTCGGCGCCCTGGTAGTCTACCTCACGCGACTCGGAATAGACGAGCTGCTCGCCGTTCATCTCGAAGATGCGCTGCTGGTCAGAGGTCATCAGGATACCGTCCGGTCCCTTGACGCGGATATATACGCGCATGGGTCCCTTGGGAGCTATGGAGTTCTCGATCAGCGAGAGGCAGGTGCGGAGCTTCTTGATGCGGCTGCTGCGGTCGGTCTCCTTGTTGGAGGCGTTGATGCCGACGATGTTGATGCCGCGGCCCTTGATCTCGGAGCCCTGCTCCACGAGCTTGGCGTACTCGTCGGTGGTCTTGCTCAGTTCCTGGTAGCGCTCGGCTGACTTGGCGGCCTCGGCACGGGCCAGCTCGGCGTCCTTGCGGAGGGCGATGTTCAGCGTATTGAGGGAATCGATCTGGAAGATATAGTGCTTCATGATCGAGCGGAGGGTTCCGAGTTCCTTCTCATACTGACGGATCTTGCTGCGGTTGGCCGCGTCGGTCTTCTTGATGCGGTCCAGCAGCTGGCTTACCTTCTCGCGCTCGCGGTCGAGCTGAACATTGAGGCTGTCGTTGTTGGACGAGAGCTGGGCATACTCACCCTGCAGCTCCACGAGCTCGTTGGTAAGATTCTGCTTGTCGATAGTCAGGTCATCGATCATCTTCTGCCTGTCAATCCATACGTACGCAAATACAGCCGCCAGCACTACGGCCACCACGGCCAGTACGATAACGGTGACTTTAAGTCCCTTGTTGGGATTGTCAGACTTACTGTTCTGAGAGGTCCATTCGGGAGTGGTGCCGGAGCCCACTGGTCTTTTGTTCTCTTCCATTTCTATTTATCTGCTTTTAATGTGGGGCAAAAATAATACGATTTGCTATATTTGCAGCAAAATTAATCAAAAACAGCGAAAATCATGAGTCCTAAAGTCCGCAGGGTCGTCAGATCCGTCAAATATTTCTTCGTTTTCATAATCCTGGCAGCCGTTGTCCTCTGCATCGTCACTCTCCTGAGCGGAGAAAGCGTGGTGAAGCTCTTCATGCCAATGTCCGAGGGCGGCATGCTCAAGGAAGGTGCATGGTGGCAGATGCTTCTGATATTCGGGGCAATAGCAGCCGTCTATCCGGGTCTCACCTTTGTTAAGAAGGAGGTAATGATCGAAGGGGACTTCGAGGACCACAGGGATACAATAATCAACGCATTCGAGGGTCTCGGCTACGAGAAGACCGATGAGGACGGGGAGAAGCTCACCTTCCGCCTCCGCAACCGGTTCACCCGCTTCATGAGGGCCTACGAGGACGGAGTGACCATCACAAAGGGCACCGCTCCCCTGATACTCAGCGGCAACCGCAAGGACATCCTCCGCCTGTCCTCCCACATCACCTACGCCCTGCGCGAGGATATAGGGGAAGGCGCGGCACAGCAGCACGACGACCCCTACGATTTCGGAAGCGGCAGCAGCGATACCGCAGACCAGTCCGGGAAAGCAGATCAGCAAAAAACAGAATAAACCTACATAGCCATGAAAGTAGTCCGCAAATTCGACAACGCCATCTCGGCCAATATCTGCAAGGGCGTCCTCGAGGAGAACGGCGTCCCGGCCTTCGTCCTCGGAGAGAACCTCGTCTGGTCCACCGGTGCCGTCAACACCGACCTTGTATCCGTGGAAGTAGTGGTCGATGACTCCCTCTACGACCGCGCCATGGAGATTCTCGGCTCCACCCCGACGGATCCTACAGAATAAGCACAACGAAACAATGCCGGGCAGTCAACAGGTCTATTAACCACAAAACGTCCAGGCCCGGTAAAATCAAAATTTTTTCAAAAAAAATTTGGAGAAAGGGAATTTTTGTCTACTTTTGCAGTGTACTAGCAAACTAATACACTGCAAAGGTAAGACATCTGTGACAATATTAACGCAAAAAGTATAAGTTATGGACACCAACAACCCGGTCGTCAAGATCGACCACCTGAAGTTCAACTACAAGAAACACATCGTGTTCGAGGATCTGAGCCTCGAGATGGAGCCGGGCCGCATCTACGGTCTGCTCGGTGAGAACGGCGTCGGCAAGACCACCCTGCTGCGCATCATCTGCGGCCTGCTGCGGGCCAAGGAGGGCAGCTGCACCGTGGACGGCATCCCCTCCGAGAAACGCAACCCCGGAATGCTCAGCGACATCTACTACGTACCCGAGATCTTCTTCGCCCCGGCCATCAGCGTCAACACATTCGCCAAGAGCAACTCCCTGCTCTACCCCCGCTGGGACGCCGCCCAGTTCCAGAAACTCTGCCTGACCTTCGAGGTAGACCCCGGCTACCGCTTCGACAAGCTATCCCACGGCCAGCAGAAAAAGGCCCTGATAGCCTTCGCCCTCGCCCTCAACACCCGCATCCTGCTGATGGACGAGCCTTCCAACGGCCTGGACATCCCCTCGAAGACCACCTTGCGCCGCGTCATCTCCGAGTGCGCCACCGAGGAGAGGATCATCGCCATCTCGACCCACCAGGTGCGCGACCTGGAGAACCTCATCGACCCGGTCATCATCCTCGACCGCAGCGGTCTGATCCTCAACGCCTCGATCGAGCAGATCAGCGAAAAACTGCTCTTCACCATGAGCCAGGAACTCGACCCCGAGGCTTACTGGAGCGAGAGCAGCCTCAGCGGCTACTACCAGGTCATCCCCAACCGCGAGGGCATGCCCTCCAGAGTGAACCTCGAGGCCCTCTTCAACGCCGCCCTCAGGAACAAGGAAACATTCAAAACCCTGTTCAGATAACCGCCGGCACACACCCGGACCACAACAACACCGCAAACAGTCATCACCTTTATCAAACAGAAGACTATCATGAACGCAACATTCAACATACGCAGATTCGGACTCAACATCTACAAGGAGCTCCTCGAAAAATACAAACTCATCCTCGGCTTCTGGGCCGTCATCGTACTGGTCTACCTGATGATCTGGGGCCTCACTCTCCTGATAGGCGGCAACTTAGGAACCACCGGCCGCGGCACACTCGCCGCCACCCTGCTGCAGTTCTACTGCTCCCTCATCCCCTTCCTGCTGTACAAGAACGAGAACCGCCACGTCGAGGGCACATTCTACGGCATCACCCCCGCCTCCACCCTCGAGAAGACCCTGACAGTATTCGTCATCGCCACCCTTCTCTTCCCGGCCCTGACCTCCGTACTGATGCTCTCCCTCGACTCCCTCCTCGCATCCATGCCCACCGACGGAGGCTTCTCCGGCCACATCTGGAAGAACATCTTCACCACCAGCGGATTCGCCGACAACCTATTCAACATCGACCCCTCTCCTGAGAAAACGTTCATCCTCGACCGGCTGTTCAACGCCACTCCCGCCCTGTTCCTCAACCCCTATTTCGGCATGCTGCTCAGCCAGTCCGCCCTCATCTTCATGGCCATGCTCTTCCGCACCCACAAGATAGGCAAGACCCTCCTGGTAATCTGCGGCGTCGGATTCCTGGTCTCCGTAGGCGCCACCTGGTCGATAGTAGCCACCGTAAAGCACCTCGATGAAGCAGTCCTCAACAGCATGGACGCCGAAATCATGGCCAACTGGGTCGAGAACTTCGTAAAGACAGTGATGGTATTCACCTGCTACATCCTGCCCGTAGTCTTCTGGGTCCTCACCTACTTCCGCATCCGCAGGATACAGTACTAACCCCTCAAAACTCAGACAACCATGGAATTCGACCAGCACAAACCCATCTACCTGCAGATAGCCGACGCGATATGCGAGCGGATACTGACAGGCACATGGCCTGAGGGCGAGCGCATCCCTTCCGTCAGGGAATGCGGTATCTCCCTGGAGGTCAATCCCAACACCGTCGCCCGCTCCTACGACGAGCTCTCCACCGAGGGCATCATCCACAACAAGCGCGGCATCGGGTATTTCGTCAGCCCCGGAGCCAGGAACGTCATCCGCGACAAGCAGCGCGAGGGGTTCATCTCCGGCGACCTGAAGGAGGTATTCAGGAAAATGGAAATCCTCGGCATCTCCATCGAGGACATCACCTCCCTCTACAGGAAATATATCACCAAGGACAATAATTAACCAAGTACAATGAAATACAGCACGATAAGAGCAGCGGCGGCCATCACCGCCCTGCTCCTGTGGGCTGTCTGTGCCTCAGCCCGTCCACAGAACGGCCGCAGCATCTCCGGCAGAGTCCTGGACGCAGCGACGCAGGCACCGATAGAGTTCGCCACCGTCGCCCTGATAGCCCCCGACAGCACGGTGGTCAACGGTACGACCACCGATGCGGAGGGCCGCTTCACCATCGACCGGATCCCCGCCTCGGGCGGATACAGGCTGCTGGCCTCCTTCATCGGCTACCGCGACCTGATAACCGACCTTAGCGCAGTCCCGCAGCAAGACGCGGTAATCTTCCTCGAGCCCGACACCGAGATGCTGGAGGAGGCCGTGGTCACCGCCCGCCGCCCCGTCATAGAGCAGAAGCTGGACAAGATAGTGATGAACATCGCCGACGCCGTATCCACCGAAGGCAGCAACGGCACCGACCTGCTCCGCAAGGCCCCCGGCGTCACTATCGACTTCGAGGGCAATGTCAAGCTCAACGGCTCCACAGTGGCCGTATGGCTCGACGGCCGTCCCTCCAACCTCTCCGGCAAGGAACTGGAAGTCCTGCTCCAGTCCACCGACGGAACCACCATCGACCGCATCGAGATCATGTCCCACCCCTCGGCCAAGTATGACGCGGCCGGCGGAGGCGGCATCATCAACATCGTCACCAAGAAAAATTTCATGGAGGGCTTCAACGGCTCGCTCAACCTCGGTTACGGCGGCATGTACTTCGACCGCTGGGACCAGAGCGCCGACGGCTCGGTCAACCTCAACTACCGCGGCCGCAAGACCAGCACCTTCCTGACCTACAGCGCCCGCTACGACGACATGACCGCGGATCTGCTCTCCAAGTCCCTCTACGGACCCGACAACGAATACACCATGTCCGGCACCTCGCACCTGCTCATGCGCAACCTCAACCAGATGTTCCGCGCCGGCAACGACTGGTACATCACTGACAGGGACATCCTCGGCGTCATCGTCAACGGCACATTCCGGGGCGGAAGCTCCGACACCTACGGGGACAACTTCACCGAACACCTCCTCGGAGAGACCCTCCTCGGCCGCCTGAACAGCGACATCGCCAATACCAACGACTTCAACGGAGTCTCGGCCAACCTCAACTACACCCACACATTTGACCCGGCCAGGATGCAGGAACTCACCCTCAACGCCGACTATTCCTGGTACGACATCCGCAACGGCAGCAGCCAGAGCGACATCCCCGACCCGGCCGTAACGCCCCTGATAGCCCTGGACTCCACCGTCTTCCGCCAGGACGCCGCCCAGAATCTCCAGATATGGTCCGCCAAGGCCGACTACCAGCAGCTCTTCTGGCAGACCGGACTGCTCGAGGCCGGACTCAAGTGGTCCCGCACCATTACCGACAACAACTCCGTCCGCGAGGACTTCTACAACAACATCTGGAACTACAACGACAACCTCTCCAACCTCTTCCTCTACGACGAGCAGATAGCCGCCGCCTACATCTCCGCAGCCAAGAGCTTCGGCACGAAATGGTCGGCCAAGATAGGCCTGCGCGGCGAGTACACATACGCCCGCGGAGACTGGCGCAGTGCCGGGGAAAAGAGCGTCAAGAGCTATTTCAACCTCTTCCCCACCGTATTCGTAAGCTACATGCCCACCCAGAAGTGGCGCCTGGCCGCCTCCTACACCCGCCGCATCAGCCGCCCCGGTTACAGCCAGCTCAACCCCTTCCGCACCTACATCTCGGCCAACGCCTTCACCGAGGGTGACCCGGACCTCGACCCCCAGTTCTCCGACCAGGTATCCCTGACCGTCGGCTACGGCCAGCACCTCAACCTGAGCCTGCTCTACCAGCACAACTCCAACCTCATCATGCAGCGTCCCGAGGTCAACCAGGATAACGGCGGACAGCGCCTCATCTGGGAGAACTTCGGCACCCAGTCCCTCGCCGGAGCGGCCCTGTCCATCTCCGAGTTGCCCATAGCCAAGTGGCTCAACCTCTCGGCCAACTACTTCGCCGCCTACAACGGCAACACCAGCTCCGGGGGCAGCTATTCTGACGGCTCCTTCGTACAGAGCTTCTACGGCAACCTCAACTTCCTCCTGCCCAAGGAGTGGAAGATCGAGGCTGGCGGCATGGCCACCGGCAACATGACGGTCGGCTACATGAACATCCGCCCGATGTACATGCTCTTCGCAGGCATCAAGAAGAACCTCTGGGACGGCCGCGGCACCATCGCCCTCAACGTCCAGGACATCCTCCGCTCCCTGAGTACCGACATCACGTCCTACACCGGCGACGTACTGACCTACAGCATCCGCCAGCGCATCAACATGCAGAAAGTAACCCTCTCGTTCAGCTGGCGCTTCGGAACGGCCACAAACGTCCGCAGACGCAATGTCGGCAACGTCGAGGAATCCTCCCGCGTAGGCGGTTCCACAGGCATAAGTACCGGACAGACATTGAAGTAACATGGGAAATCCGTATTTCAGATTCAGACAGTTCACCGTATGGCACGACCGGTGCGCGATGAAGGTGGGAACCGACGGGGTCCTGCTGGGAGCGTGGGCCGGTCAGGGCCGTCCGGGGAAGATACTGGACATCGGCACCGGCAGCGGCCTCATCGCCCTGATGCTGGCACAGCGCTTCCCCGAAGCACGGATAACCGGCATCGAGCCTGACGCGGAGGCAGCGGCCCAGGCCGGAGAGAACTTCCTCTGCTCCCCCTGGCGCGACCGGCTGGCCGTCCGCGAGGCCACTATCCAGGACTTCACCGCCGGGACCGCCGGAAAGGAGACATTTGACCTGATAGTGTCCAATCCTCCGTTCTACGACAGCACCCTCCTCAACCCCGATGCCCGCCGCTCCGCCGCCCGGCACACCGCCACCCTGCCCTATTCCGAACTCATGCGCTGCGCCTCGGCCCTGATGACCGGCACCTCGGAACTGGACATCATCATCCCCTCCGAATACTGGCGTCAGATACTCCAGGCAGCCGGGGACAACGGCCTCGCCCCGCAGCGGCTGGTGAGAATCAACTCCACCCCCCGCTCCGGTATCCGGAGACTTCTGGTAAGTTTCGGGAAAAATGCAGAACCGCCGGCACATAAGGAGAGCCTCACCACAGAGGACGTACTCCTGACTGATGCGGACGGCAGCCGCTCCGAGTGGTACCGCGGCCTGGCAGGAGAATTCTACCTGAACTGAGCGGCAGCGGCCTCCATAGCGGCATAGAACTCCTCCCCGAAGGCATCGGTAAGGGGCTTCTGCAGGAATTTGTAAACGGGTATGCCCTCCCGCCTGCCCTTGGCGAAGGCGCAGGCGCAGATGTTCCACCTGTGCAGGTTGAGGGCAGTCATGCCGTTGGAGAGCCTGGAGACCCGTATCGGGTAGAGGCGGCAGGAGATGGGCTTGACGAAGTCCGAGCCGCCGCGGCACCAGGACCGCTCGATGGTGCAGAACCAGCTGCCCTCCGCATCGCAGGCCGCGTATGCACATTCCTCCCGGCCCGGCACCAGCGGAGTCACGGTGTCCCCGTCCGAGTCCACCTCGAAAAATCCCTTCTCCTCTATCACTGCCCGCCCCTCGGGAGACATCAGCGGAGAGAACCTGTCATAATTGGCCTCGATCCGCTCCGGCTCGTCCTCCTCCATCGGGGCGCCGCTGTCCCCTATGATGCAGCAGGCCCCTCCGCAGACTCCGTAGTCACAGGCGAAGCGCTCGGTGAATATCTCCGAGGAGATTATCTTGTCGTCTATTATTACCATTGTATCCATATCAGTACAGCTTTATTCTTCGGGGGCCACCGTCAGCAGGGATATGCGTCCCGTGTCCAGAACCTTGTATAGAGCCTCGTTGACCTCAACGGCCGTAAGGGAGTCCAGTGCCGCCTCACGCCTGGTATAGAAATCCTTCCGGTCTATATAACGGCTCCTCAGCAGCCGGCTCCACCAGCTGTAGTCCACGGTCTCCTGCAGCCGGTCGCGCAGGACCATGTTGCGGCGGACACCGTCCACCTCATTGTCGCTTACCCCGCGGTAGGCCAGGTTTTCCACTATCTCCACGAACATTCCGCCCATATCCGGAACATCCTCATACGTGGTAAAATGAAAATCTATGGTCAGCACCTCCTCCGGATACCGGTAGAAACGTCTCTGGGCGTCGGCCAGAATACCTTTCAGGGACAACTGCCGTATCACCTCGCGTTCAATCACCTTGGCCGTAACCTCAGAAAGCACGCGGTCTTCCATATTGAGGTCAGAGGGTATGGTCAGCTTGCAGCTGTTCAGTCTCCGAGGGAACTCCATCGGCACACGGACCACCTCCTCATCATCGTAGGAGGCGATGAAAAATCTACGGTTCTCCTCCTTCCGGACAGCGTTCCTGCGTCCTGGCAGAGCGGAAAGAGTCCGGTACGCGGATGAAAGAAGGTCCTGCTCGTCGAAATCTCCGACAAAGATGAAGGTAAAATCGGCCGCGTTGGAAAAGAGGGTATTTACAAATTTCAGCGCTGCGAGATAATCCAGGTCCGCAATGTCGGGCACGCTAGTCTCAAGCCCGTAACCCGAGCGCACATCCCTGTTGTGCAGCATTCCGAAGACCTTCTCGGGCGAGCGCATGGCGTACGGAGCACAGCCGCTGACCATACTGCGGTACCTGCCGAACGTCTCCTCATCCGGCCGGGAACCTTCGAAGAACATGGTCGCCAGCTGCATGAACTGCCCCATCTCATCGGCGGGGAAACGGCCTGTGATTTTCCTATCGCTTACCGATATCTCCCTGCTGAGTTCCATGTGCATCGAGGAGAGCAGACGGTCTAGTTCAAAAGCGTTGAGGCCCCCGTTGTATGAGAGACGGGCCACGTCATTGACATAGGCACGCAGCAGTGAGAGACCGTCATCGGAAAGTGATATGCCTCCTCTGGCCACGGCCTCGAAATATACCCATCCCGGCTCCGCGTCCATGTGACGGTAAGCCATCATTGCTCCGTTGGGAAGGCGGCGCGAGGTGACTCCCGTAGAAGGATTGACGAACTTGAAGCCCGATACCCTGCCCTCATTCCTCAACGCCTCTGCCGCCGCATACAGGATGGTATCTGGAGACGGAGGGCCCGGATCCACCGTAAAATACTCCAGTCCGCCGACTTTCTCCGGGGACGAGCATACCACCGTGCGCCGGCCGGTGTCTGAGAATACCGCAGACAGGAAGTTATATACCGTGGAGCTGTCTATCCCGGAACCGGCCGCCTCGATATAGGACTTGGCGAACTCCACTCCCGCCATTACGTAACCGTCGGAGAAATTGGCCCTGCACAGGTCAGTATAGTACTTGTTGTCCAGCCATGAGCGCCGCTCCCAGGTATTGTCCAGATGGAAGAAATAGTTGTCCCTGCACTCCTCGAATTCCCGTCGGGACACACCGTAACGCAGAATCCGCTCCACCTCGTTGAGAATGAACTCATACGCGCGGACATAATCCAGGGGTGCCGCCTCTACGGATATCCTGAACGACGAGCGGTTGAGATACGGTTCCATCCTCACGTCCAGGTTCCTGACATAGAACGGCGCATCGTCCAGGGCATCCTTCAGCCTCCGGGTCACCAGGTCCACGCTCAGGGAAGACAGGTACTGGTATATGAAGGGTACGGCGGTTCTTCTCAGGGAGCTGTCCACGGGATCCACGATGTAGTCAAACGTGACACTGGCGCAGTCCGCCTCCTTGTCCGTGAAATAGAACCAGCCTCCTCCGGCGGCATCCAACAGGGAATCCGGAAATTCGGGCAGGGGCTCAAGAGGCTTCGGAACCACCTGAAAAAGAGCGCGTATCTTGGACTCGACCGAAGCCGGGTCAATGTCTCCGGCAATGACCAGAGCCTGCAGGTCCGGACGGCAGCGGGTAAGATAAAAACGCCTTACATCCTCAGTGGTATATCCGTCCACCAGGGAGAGCTGTTCCTTCGGAGAGACAGGAGCCAGGGGCGTACCGGCGAAATAATATCCGGCAAGCGAATCCCTGATTCTCTGGTCCAGGGTTCCCGAGACAGCCGACATGTTGCGGAAGAAGTTCTTGCCGCGTTCCACGGAGCGGTCGTCGATGATAAGGGCGGAGGATATATTGTACATGGCCAGCAGCAGGGAGTCCACCATGGAGTCATTCTTCATCACAGGCACATCCCTGAATGAATAAGTGGTATAATAGTCACCCGCCTCTATCTTAAGACCGTCCTTCCGGTCCAGCCCCATGTCATCGATAAAAGAAAATATGGCTCCGTCAGGAAAATTGACGGTCTCAGTCAGCGCCATGCACTCCATCAGCCTGGTCATGCCGCGGGTGGAGCTGTCTTCCAGGGCCATACCCGTCTTCTGGATAAAGGTAAAATCGGCATAACCCTCTATCGTAGGATTGGATACCAGATAATAAATCAGACCGTTGGGCATGGTGTCGCGCACTATCGAGGCATCGTCCTCCAGCAGTCCTACTATCTGGGAAAATGCCGCAGGAGCATGCAGGATGAGCAGAAGTGTTATAAAAATTTTCAATTTCATGAGGCAAAAGTATGAAATTATGATTATATTTGTCAGCCATTTTTCCCCGAGAACTAATAAACACCTAAAAATATGAAGAAAATCTTAGCAATTCTGACAATCGCGACACTTTCCGCAGGACTCCTCTGCGCACAGGATATGGAGTCCGCCACCGCTCTGTACAACGAAGGAGCCACCGCTCTCAACGCAGGAGACAAGGAGACAGCACTGGGTTATTTTGAAGAGGCTCTCGCTCAGGCCGAACTGCTCGGAGCAGAAGCCGAGGAGCTTGCTTACAACTGCAAGAGGAACATCCCTACCCTCATCAATGCCATCGGTAAGGAGCTGGCCGCTGCCAACAACCTTGATTCCGCCATCGTAGTACTTGGACAGGCTGTCGAGAAAGCTAACGAATACGGTCAGGACGACATTGCCGCAGAGGCCCAGAACCTCATTCCCCAGCTTTACATGCAGCAGGGCAATCTTTTCCTGAATCAGAAGAACTACACCGCAGCCATGGCTTCCTACCAGAAAGTAGTGGAGATCAACCCCAATGATGCCAACGGCTACCTCCGTCTCGGTCAGGCCGCTTCCCGCGCCGATGATATCGAGACCGCCATCGCCGCCCTTACCAAGGCTTCCGAGCTCGGACAGAGCAAGGCAGCTGACAAGGAGATGGCCACTCTCTACCTCAGCCAGGCAGCAGAGGTGCTCAAGGCCAAGGACTACCAGGGTGCTTACGACAACGCCAAAAAGTCCCTCGACATCCTGCCCACCCCCACCGCCATGCAGATTGCAGGAACAGCTGCCCTCCAGCTGAAGAACTACGATGATGCCATCGCCAACTTCGAGGGCTTCCTGACCGCTTCTCCCAACGCAAGGAATGCGGACCAGATCAAGTATCAGCTCGCCACCGCATACGAGGCCAAGGGCGACAAGGAGAATGCCTGCGTGAACTACAAGGCCATCCTCAACAACCCTCAGTTCGCCGAGTACGCAAAGCATAAGGTCAACAACGAACTCAAATGCCAGTAAAGCTCGAGCTTCTCGCTCCGGCACGAAATAAGGACATCGGCATCGCGGCCATCGACTGCGGTGCCGATGCCGTGTATATAGCCGGACCTGCCTTCGGGGCACGCGAGGCGGCGGGCAACTCCTTCGGAGACATCGCCGTCCTGACGGACTACGCTCACAGATTCGGCGCCAGGGTCTATCTGACCCTCAACACCATCATCTTCGAGAACGAGCTGGAGGAGGCCCGCCGCTGTGTATTCAGAGGCGTGGAGGCCGGATGCGACGCCCTCATAGTCCAGGACCTCGGACTCCTGAGGATGAGCCTCCCGCAGATAGATCTGCATGCCTCCACCCAGTGCAACATCAGGACACCGGAACAGGCCCGCTGGCTGGCCTCCCTGGGCTTCCGCAAGCTGGTCCTGGCCCGGGAGCTGAGCCTGGAACAGATCCGGGAGATATCCGAAGCCGTCCCCCAATGCGAGATTGAGTGCTTCGTACACGGAGCCCTCTGCGTGTGCTACAGCGGCCAGTGCTACCTGAGCCAGTACCTCACCGGCCGGAGCGCCAACCGCGGCTGCTGCATCCAGGCCTGCCGCTCCCGCTACGACGTGAAGGACGCCTCCGGCAATATCCTGCTGCGCGGCAGGGCCATCCTCTCCCTCAAGGACCTCTCCCTTCTGGACCGGCTGGAGCAGCTGGCCGGGGCGGGAGCCACCTCCTTCAAGATAGAGGGCAGGCTCAAGAACATCTCCTACGTCAGGAATATCGTCCGGGCCTACAGCGATGCCCTGGACCGGCTGGTACAAAACAGCGGCGATAGGTATGCCCGCAGTTCCTGGGGCTCTCCCGCCGGAGGCTTCACCCCTCAGCCCGCGGCTACCTTCAACCGGGGCTACACTCATTATTTCATCGACGGCACTCGGGGAAAATGGAACTCGGGCGACTACGCCAAGGGCATCGGAGAGCCTGTCGGGGAAGTCGGCAGCATCAGCGGCAGGACAATGGAGATACGGCTGTTCAAAGGCATCAGCACCCCGGTCACCAACGGCGACGGCCTCTGTTTCGTATCCAGGAAAGGGGAGGTCACCGGCATGCGGGCCGACAAGGTGGAGGGCAGCACCGTCACATTCGGACAGACTGAAGGCAGCGCACCGGCCCCCGGCACGAAAATCTACCGCAGTTACAACCACAGCCTCGAAAAAGCCCTTGAGAACAATCCGCCGACAAGACTGATTCCGGCAGAAATACGTCTGGCCCAGACAGACGGCGGGAGATACCACCTGACGGCCGAGGCCGCCGGCGGAGCCTCCGCGTCGGTGGAATTTACCGCTGAACCTGCCCTGAACCGGGACAAGGCCGCCTCCGGCCTCCGCTCCTCCCTGTCCAGACGCAGCGGGATCTTCTCGTTTGCCTTGACGGAACTTCCCGAGGACGGTCCCCTGCCCTTCCTGCCCTCATCGGCCGCCAACGCATTGCGCCGGGAACTGGCCGCGGGACTGGAATCCGCTCCCGCCGCTCCCGACATGAGGGAAAGCATCCCCTTCGACCGCCTGGACAGGACCGGAATCATCCCTCCGGCACAGCGGACTCAGCTCAACTGCGCCAACTCATTGTCCCGAAGCATCTACGAATCAACCGGCATAGAGCCTGACCGCGCTTTTGAGACCGCTCCGGCTGCATCCGTGGAACTCATGCGGTGCAAATACTGCATCCGCTACGAGATGGGCCGCTGCCCGAAACAGCGTCCGGGAGAGAAGTCCGCACCGCTCTACCTGGAAAATAACGGACGCCGGGTAAAAGCCGTCTTCGACTGCGCCCGCTGCGAGATGGTCATACTTCCGGATGGTGGTAACGCCCCTGATCCTGAGTGATATTGCCGTAGTCGATGGCACGGACGGGGCACCGGTTTATGCAGGAAGTGCACTGCACGCAGCCGCGTCCCCAGACGGGACGTCCGCCCTGCATCGTTATGGCTCCTGTGGGACAGTCGGCCGCACACAGTCCGCAGCCTATGCAGGCATCGCCTACATGGAACTTGGTCTTACTGTCTGGACCGGCCAGGAACTTGCGGAACAGCGGATTGATGACCCGGCTCTTGAGCCACGGCCTGGTACCCACAGTATAATGGCTGTAACTGTTCTGCCCGCGGATAGCGTCCGCGACGGCCCGGACATCCTGAGGAGCCGTATGCAGCTTCGTCTCGCGCACCTCGTCGGTGTCCACCCCGAATCCCTTCATCAGTATGTAGTTGTTCGGCATCCGCACCGACCAGCAGGCAGTCAGAGGCAGGCCGCGGCGGCTAAGGGCCTCCCGCATCATCCGGTCCGTCCAGCCGCAGGTATCCCCGCAGGTGCACACGGCATAGACCGGCTGTCCGCCGTAATCCCTGATCCGCAGACGCTCCACGAAACGCAGCATCAGCACGGCCGGTCCCCACGAATGTACCGGGAATACCAGAATCAGCGGCTCTCCGTCCTTGAGGGAATACTCACACTCGCCGGTCTCCCCAGCCTTACGCAGCTCATCGGCCACCGCCACAGGCTCAGCCTCCCCCAGCGCGGCCGACAACTGCCGGGCCGTCCACAGAGAGTTTCCCGTACCTGAAAAATAGAATATCATATATCAGAAATTTTTGGTCGCAAACAGTACATTCGCCAGATGACAGAACACCATCTTGGCATTGACATTGGCCTCTATCATCGTCCTGGCCTCCTCCAGGGCCTTGAAGGCCTTCTCGTAGAAACCGTCCGGGAAAACCCTGCTGAGGCGTTCCACCGTCTCTGACTCCTGAGGCAGTATATCCGAGACACCGTCCAGTCCCCTGGCGTGCATCATCATCTTGCGCAGCAGGGACTCCATGTAGAGACAGAAGTCCTTCTGACGTTCCCTTCCCAGGGACAGAAGGGCATCATTGCCCTCCAGGAGAGCAGCAAGTTCACCTCCGGATACATTCTCCAGCATCCGGGACGCAGCCGGGAGATAGGCCGTAGCCGCAGATTCCCCGCCGGCCATGCCGAGAGCCAGTCCCGGACTTCCTCCGCTGGTCCTGGCATAGACCATGGCCTCCCTGGCGGAAAGTCCTGTACGGGCCTGGATATAGGGTGCAAGTTCCTCAGGAGAGACAGGATACAGGCGGATCAGCTGCGAGCGGGAGCGGATGGTGGAGATGATGCGCTCGGGTGCATGGGTTATGAAAATGAAATATGTATCCGGCATGGGCTCCTCCACGATCTTCAGCAGCCTGTTGGCAGCCTCTGCGTTCATGCGCTCCGGCAGCCAGATTATCATGTATTTGCCTCTTCCCTCGTAGGACTTGAGGCTCAGGACGTCCAGTATCTCGCGGGCCTCCGCCACGCTTATGGCACCGGCCTTGCCGTCTATGCCCAGACGGGAATACAGGTCCGCCTCCGTGAAATAGGGATTGTCCTTATAAAGCTGACGCCACTCCTGAAGGAAAGACGAGCTCAGGGGCTTTTTCGAGCTTCCCGACTTCGAGGACACATTGACCGGAAAGACGAAATGAACGTCCGGATGAACCATTTCGGAGACCTTAAGACATGTGGGGCATACCCCGCATGAGTCTTTTCCCGTCATGCGCTCCGGGCACATCATATACTGGACCAGGGCAAGGGCGAGGGCAATGGCACCGCAGCCGTCACTCTCCGCCAGCATGATGGAATGCCCGGTACGGCCTCCGTCCACCATACGCAGCAGACGGGGAATGAGGTCGCTGTTTCCTAATACTTCTTTGAATTGCATATCGAAATTCAAAGATAAATATTTATCTTTGTAATTTATGGATAAAATGGAAGAAAAACACAAAATATACGACAGCTCGCGCGGCTGCACCACCCGGCGTGCCGACAACGGCGAGCTTCTGTGCAGCTATCATCCCGGCTGCTGCAAGCTGCACGACTTCAACTGGCTGAAAGGCATCAACGATCCCAAATACCACAACCTCTACGAAGTGCGGTTCAAGAACACCCGCAAGGGTTTCTATGAGAACACCTCCCGCCAGCTGCTCAAGACCGGAGACCTGGTAGTAGTGGAGGCCGCCACCGGACATGACCTGGGCATCATCACGCTCGAAGGTCCGGTAGTGGGCCGGCAGATGCTGCGCAATCACTTCGACCCCGACACGCAGGAACTCCGCAAGATATACAGAAAGGCACGTCCCCTCGACCTGGAAAAATGGCAGGAGGCCATAGCCCGCGAGAACAGCACCATGATCCGGGCCAGGCAGATTGCCGCCGACATGAAGCTGGACATGAAGATAGGCGACGTGGAGTTTCAGGGCGACGGCACCAAGGCCATTTTCTACTACATAGCCGATGAGAGGGTGGACTTCCGCCAGCTCATCAAGGTCTTCGCCGAGGAGTTCCGCATCAGAATAGAGATGAAGCAGATAGGCGCGCGTCAGGAAGCCGGCCTGATAGGAGGCATCGGAGTCTGCGGACGCTCCCTGTGCTGCTCCAAGTACATATCCAACTTCCAGTCCATCTCCACCCAGTCGGCCCGCTGTCAGGATCTGTCCCTCAATCCGCAGAAACTGGCCGGACAGTGCGGCAAGCTGAAGTGCTGCATCAACTACGAGGTACCCGTCTACGTGGACGCCCACAACAACACCCCCAACGTCAACTCTCCCCTGGAGTTCCAGGACGGCCCCGCATGGCTGGTCAAGACCGACATACTCAAAGGCATCATGTGGTTCTCCTACGAGCAGGGGAACATGTCCAAGATGGCACCTCTGACAGTAGACGAGGTCCGCCGCATCATAGCCGCCAACCGCAAGGGCACCAAACCCGCCACTCTGTTCAAGGACAGCGCCAATGACGACCGTCCCATCGATTTCGTATCGTCTCTCGGAGATGACAGCATCGACCGCTTCGACAACAAGCGGAAGAAAAAGAGAAAAAAGAAAAAGCCCAACCAGAAACAGCAATGACACGACTGCGCCGCGGCATACTGCCGTGCATGACAGTACTCATACTGTGCGCGGCCTCCGTCTGCTCCTGTGCCCCCGAAAATGCACGGACACAGTTCCGTCACTTCACCGGGGACGGAGACAGAAAGGCATCGTTCACGGTGGACCTGCAGGACACGTCCGCTGCCTGCTCCGCCGCAGTGACAGTCAGATTTCCCCGCAAGGGCAGCCCGGACACACTGACCATGGACATCACATGGACATCACCTTCCGGTGTGACGGCTTCCGAAACCGTATCATTCCCTTCGGATTACGCCGCACTAAGACAATATCTCAGGACAGACCGCGGCCGGAGCCGCATCCGCATGGCCGCGACACCGAGCTGCTACGATGTTTCCTGGGACTACCGGGACAACATCAGGATAAGTGAGCCCGGACTATGGCAGGTGGACATCTCGATACACGGCAACCCGGACGCCGTGCTCGGCGCAGGAATACAAATCAGTTCAAAATAGAATATGGGAAAGGACAAGATACGTAAATTCAAGGA
Source organism: uncultured Alistipes sp. (assembly GCA_900550465.1). Classification (GTDB taxonomy): domain Bacteria; phylum Bacteroidota; class Bacteroidia; order Bacteroidales; family UBA932; genus Coprenecus. The sequence goes on along the minus strand of URSC01000006.1, from coordinate 31,978 downwards.
AAACGAGACATTCCGCTGCCTCATCCAGCCCCCTATGGACGAGGTGCTGCACAAGGACCATCCGCTGAAGGGACACTGGGGCACTGAAGTCTTCGGCAATGACCGCCCGATAATCCTGGAACTCGGCTGCGGCAAGGGAGAGTACACCATCGCCCTGGCCGAGCGGTTTCCTGAGAACAACTACATCGGAGTGGACATCAAGGGCGCCCGCCTCTGGAAAGGCGCCAAGTACGCCACCGAGCACGCCTTGCCCAACGTGGCCTTCCTCCGCACCAGGATAGACTTCATCGACTCCCTCTTCGGTCCCGGTGAGGTGTCGGAGATATGGCTGACCTTCTCCGACCCCCAGCCCAAGAAGCCCAACAAGCGGCTCTCCAGCCCCATCTTCCTGGAGCGCTACTCGCACTTCCTCAAGCCCGACGGCATCATGCACCTGAAGACCGACAGCCAGCTCCTGCACGAGTCCACCCTCGAGGTCATCCGCGAGGGCGGCCACACCCTTCTGGAGGCCGACAACGACATCTACGGCACCGGCCTCGCCGAGAAGGAGCCGCTGCTGTCCATCAAGACCTTCTACGAGTCGATGTTCCTCGCCGAAGGCAAGCCGATCACATACGTAAGGTGGAAACTATAGACTGCCGCACAGACTTGCGGCAATCGATGCGAGGCCGTCTCTGGAAAGGGACGGCTTCAGTATTTCCAGGCAGCGCTGTGCCCGGAGGGAGTAGTCCCTGACTACTCCGGTGGCGGACTCTATGCCGCCGTGGGTGAGGACGAATGTCCTTATTTCCGAGGCAACTTCCCGGTCCTGATCCTTCCTGGAGGGGTCGCAGGTGATGTCGCCCATCCGGCGGCGGATGTACTCCTCCTGGTCGGGAGCGTTGCGCATGGCGCAGAGCAGCGGCATGGTGATCTTGCGCTCCATGATGTCGCTGTCGCTGTCCTTGCCGGTCTCGGCGCTGGAATGATAGTCGAGGATGTCGTCCCGTATCTGGAAGCCGCAGCCCAGCCAGTAGGCATACTGTTCCATCGCTGCGACCACTTCCTCTGAGGCGCCGGCCACGATGGCAGGGCCCTTGACGGAGGCGATGAAGAGGGAGGCCGTCTTGCGCCTGATGACCTGGATGTAATCGTCCTCAGTGGCACGGAGACTGTCGGCCAGTTCCATCTGGATGATCTCGCCCTCGGCAAGTTCCTCGAGGGACTTCGAATAGATGCCCAGCACCTCCACGGGACAGCCGTAGGCGATGAGCAGGTGGATGGCCCGTGTCAGCCAGTAGTCCCCCATCAGCAGGGAGGCTCCGGGGGAAAACAGCTTGCGGACTGTCATGCGGCCGCGGCGCTGATCGCTGTCGTCCACTACGTCGTCGTGCAGAAGGGTGGCGGTGTGGATAAGTTCCGAGACAGCCGCGCAGGCTACAGCCTTCTGATTAATAGAACCGCTGCAGGCCTTCGCGGTTACGAGGGCCAGCAGCGGTCTGAGTTTCTTGCCCGAGGCATCGAGGAGATAGGTGTTGATCCTGTTGAGAAGGTCGCTGCGGGAAGCCAGGGCTTCGGTCAGAAGCCTCTCGAAGCCTTCCCACTCCGGTGCTATCGTCCGTCTGATGTCTTCGGTCAGTGTCATTCCTGTCTACTAGAAGAAGAATGCCAGGGAGAGCTCGCCTCCGTTGAATCTGGAGTCGTCCTCCATCTCTATCATGCCTCCGCGGAATTCGAAGTCGTTGTCAAATACCGGGTTGAGATCCCAGTTCCACTTGAATGACACCTGGAAGCGCCATACATAGATACCGGCACCAAGACCGATACCGTACTGGAAACGGTTGAGGAACTGATTGACTGTCTCCTTGTCCAGGTCGACCCCGAGGATACTGCCGCTGCCGAAAAGTACGGCTCCGACATAGGGGGAAACCACCACATAGGGTTTGATTATGTTCAGGAAACGGAAGCCCCACTGGATATTGATCGGAACGCGGAGGGAACCGGAATAGAAGGTAGACGGCTTGATGGTGTAGTCCATCAGTCCAAAAATGTTCCCGTCACCTGCCGGAGTGGAGATACCGGACTGCACGTACTGCAGCTCGGGATTGATCTCGAAACCCAGAGGGAGATTGAAATTGAAGACGAGACCGGCATTGAATCCTGTGTAGGTTTTCAGAAATCCGCGCTCGAAGGCGTCATCCATGTCGGACATCCTTGAGAAGTTCAGTCCGGCCTTAACGCCGAGGTTGAAGAAGTCCTTGCCGGGCTGGGCGTTGGCCGGTACAGCAGCGATCAGAAGGGCAAGGGTAAGGATTGAGAAAATCTTTTTCATGGTAAACGTTTTTACTCGATTGAGTTCATCTTGGCGACGATGGCGGCCTTTGTGGTGGAGCCGACCATCTTCTCTTTCATTACACCGCCCTTGAAGAACAGCAGAGTAGGGATGTTGCGGATGCCGAACTTCATGGGGATGTCTGTGGACTCGTCCACGTTGCACTTCGCGATGAGCCATTTGCCCTCATACTCTTTGGACAGCTCCTCAACGATAGGAGAGATCATGCGGCAGGGGCCGCACCAGGGTGCCCAGAAATCCAGAAGCACGGGAATCTGGGAGTTGATTACCATTTCCTCGAAATTGGAATCATTGATTGCTAACATAACTTTTTACCTTTTTATAAATTATTAAAAGAAAAATACCAGATTGACTTCCAGGCCGCGGTAGTTGCCCATACGGACCGGGCCCTCGGGTTCCACCTCTATGTTGCCGGAACCGGTATGAATGGTGTCGTCCGACAGACCGCGGGTCAGCTGACCGATATTCCAGTTGTACTTGACCTGCAGCTGGAATCTCCAGAAATCCACGCCGCCGCCGATGCCGATACCGTACTGGAAACGATTGATTCCGGACCAGGGCATCCCCTCCGGACGCTTCAGGACGGCATAACCTATATAGGGAGATACCATCAGGTAGGGGCGCAGGAGGATAAGGTCGAGGCCCACCTGAAGATTGACGGGCAGCTCGATGAAATCGGTACGGAAACGGAAATTCTCCGGACCGCGGTACATCGCGCCCTTGGAGATATAGTTGAGCTCGGGCTGAATGGTCATGCCCTGCACAGGAAGGTCGAAACTGAAGGCCACTCCGGCATTGAAACCGGTGTAGTTGCGCACGGACTCGGAGATATAGCCCAGTTCGAAACGGCTCATCGACGTGAAGTTGATGCCGCCCTTGACACCTACCTTGAAGAATGAGGAGGAATAATCCTGGGCACCGGTCCTCAGAGGGAGGACCAGAAGGACTGCCGCGAGTCCCAGGACTGCTGTTATCTTTCCGAAATACTTCATCCCGCGAATATAGTAAATTTTATTCCTTCTTCTTTACCAGATATGCCAATCCGCCCTCCGAAGTTTCCTTATACAGATTGGGAAGATCGTGTCCGGTGCGCTTCATGGCCTCGATAACTGTATCGAAGGGCACAATGTGACTGCCGTCCGACATCAGGGAATACTGGGTGCAGTCCATCACCCTCGCGGCGGCGAAAGCGTTGCGCTCGATGCAGGGTATCTGGACCAGGCCGCAGACGGGGTCGCATGTCAGGCCTAGGAAATGCTCCATGCCCATGGCGGCGGCGCACTCAATCTGGGGAGGAGTGCCCCCGAAGAGACGGGTGGCGGCGGCACAGGTCATGGCGCAGGCGCTGCCGACCTCACCCTGGCAGCCGACCTCAGCCCCGGAGATGGAGGCATTGGCCTTGATAACGGAGCCGAAGAGACCGGCGGTGGCCATGGCATTGATAATCTTCTTCTCCGTCACTCCATACTGGGTATGGATCAGATAGAGGACGGCGGGCAGCACTCCGCAGGAGCCGCAGGTAGGAGCCGTGACAATAGTGCCTCCGGCCGCATTCTCCTCGGAGACGGCCAGGGCGTATGCGAAGAGCAGGCCGCGGCGCTGCATGGTGTTCTGGTAGCTCATCGCGTGCTGGTAGTAGGAGTAGGCCTTGCGGCGCACGTTCAGACCGCCGGGCAGGACGCCCTCGTGGTCCAGACCGTCCTCGATGGCCTTCTTCATCACCACCCAGCGGTCATAGAGGAAGTCCCAGATGTCGGGGTCCTCGTGCTGGGCGACGTATTCCCAGAAATAGGAATTGTACTTGTTGCACCATCCCAGGATGTCCTTCATCTTGCTGTAAGGGTAGATGCTCTTCTCGGGCTGGCGGCGTCCGTCCTCACTGATGTCGCCCCCGCCTATGCTGAACAGCGTCTTCTCCCCCATGAGGTGTCCCTCGGAGTCGAAGGCCTGGAAATTCATGCCGTTGGGATGCTGGGGAAGGAAGACGTCCGGCTTCCAGATGATGTCCACCCGGGGGCTCCGCTCGTCCTTGAGGGCCTCGATGAGGGCCACGTCGGTCATGTGCCCCTTGCCTGTCGCGGCCAGGCTGCCGTACAGGGTAACAGTAAACGAAGATGCCCCGGGATACATGCCCTTGAACATCTCCGCTGCTTTTTTAGGGCCCATCGTATGACTGCTCGACGGGCCCTTACCTATCTTGTAGATTTCCTTTATGCTCTCCATTGCAGAATATATGGTAACTCAAATGAAGGCGCAAAGATAACCAAAATCAAAAATTGTATTCAAAAAATCACACCGTCTGCTCGATATTCCAGACGAAGGCCCGCACACCCACCTCGCGGTTGCGGTTGTCCAGTTTGCGGACGGTCTGGAGCAGCTCCTCGACGCGGTCGTCCTCGACGACCGTCATCATGGCGGAGTTCATCTCCGGCCAGGTATGGGTGCCGCGGCGGGGCTCTCCGTCCCTGCTGCCGCGGCCCTGGACCTGCTCGAAGAAGGTGAAGCCGCGGATGCCCAGCTCGTCGAGCATGTACTCCACCCTCTCGGTATTGGCCTGGTTATACACTATAAAGACACATTTCATAATAGGTATCCTCCATTTACTTTACTGGTTGAGTTCCTGACTCCTGCGCACCTCGGGGTCATCGCCCTCGGGATTGGGAGACAGCTGCATGAATATGAACTGGGCGCGGTTCTTCTTCTCCTTGTCCCTCTCGCCGTGACGGGAGAGCAGGGCGTAGAAGACGGGCACCACTACGAGGGTCACCACAGTGGCTACCAGAAGTCCGCCGATGACGACGATACCCATGGGCTTCCACATCTCGGCTCCCTCACCCTGGCTCAGAGCCATAGGCAGCATGCCGAGGAAGGTGGTGATGGCGGTCATGAGCACGGGACGCAGACGGGAGGCACCGGAAAGAGCGATGGCCTCGTTGAGCTCGTAGCCGCGGTCGCGCATCAGGTTGGTGTAGTCCACCAGCACGATGGCGTTCTTGGTCGCGATACCCACCAGCATGATGAATCCGAGGGAGCCGATCATATCAAGGGTAGTACCTGTAATCCAGAGGGCAAGCACCACGCCGGAAAGGGCGAAAGGCACTGCGGTCATGATCATCACCGGCTTGACGAAGGACTCGAACTGGGAGGCAAGCACGATGTATATCAGCAGCACGATCAGGGCCAGAAGGAGAAGCAGGTCCTGGAAGGTATCCTGCTGGTCCTCATAGTTACCGGCCAGTCTGACGGTGATGCCGCTCGGCACTCCCATCCGGTCGATGGTCTGCTGGATACCCGCCGCCAGCTCACCCATCGAGGTCTCATACGGGGTCACCGAGATGGTCACTATCCTCTGGCGGCTCTTGCGCTCGATGGTAGGCGGGGCGAAGTACTCCTCTATCTTGCCGAGTTCCTTGATCTTGATCATGGCACCGGTGGCTGTGGGAATGGTCATGTCCTCGATATCGGTGATGGAGTTGCGGTCCTCCTCCTGCAGGCGCACCACTATGTCGTACTCGTCGCCGTCCTCCTTGAGGAAGCCGGAGGCCATGCCGTTGACACGGTTGCGGACGTATGTGGATACGGTGGAGGAATTGAGTCCGTGGTAGGCCAGTTTCTCCTTGTCGAGGTTGATCTTGATCTCGGGACGGTCCTTCTCACGGCTGATGTCGATGTCGCGGGCTCCGGGCACATTATCGCGGATGGCGTTGCGGACCTCCTGGGCGAAGGCGTTCGTCTCATCGAAACTGTAACCGTATATCTCTACATCCACGGTCGAGGATGCTCCTCCCATGAAACTGGAGACATCGCACTGGTAGTCGATAATCTCCGGATACGAAGCCAGCTCCTGACGCAGCACCTCGGCTATCTCGAAGATGGAGCGCTCGCGCTCGTTCTTCTTGTTGCAGACTACGGTCATGGACATGGTGTTGTTCATGGTCGAGGAGAACATGGCCGAGACTCCGTCGTCGTCGGTGGTACCGGCGGAGGTGGATATCAGCTCTATCTCGGGCACCAGTTCGTAGAAGCGGCTCTCGATGTGACGGGCCATCTTGGCGGTCTCCTCGATACGGTAGCCGGTGGCCAGCTCGATGGACACGGAAAGACGGCCGTTGTCGGTCTCCTGGATGAAGTCAGTTCCTATCTTGCCCATCAGGAAAGGAGTGATGGAGGCGAAGAAGAAGAGGACGATGGCTCCGAGAGTGATGGCCTTATGGCGCAGGCACCAGCGCAGCAGCCTGGCGTATGCCCGGTCTATGGCATCGAGTACCGGAATCACGAATCTCTGGTAGAAGTTGCGCTTGGGCGGAATGTTCTCGATGACTCCCCTCTCGTTGATACGCACGGGACGGGCCTTCAGCAGCTTGGAACAGAGCATGGGAGTAAGGGTGATGGCCACTACTGTGGAAGTACATACCATGATGGTCACCAGCCAGCCGAGCTCCTTGAACATGATGCCTGCCATGCCTGTAAGCATCGTCAGAGGCACGAACACCACCACTATCACGAGTGTAGTGGCGATGACGGACACCCACACCTCGTTGGTCGCATAGATGGACGCCTCTCGCGGCGACGAGCCTCTCTCAATATGCTTGGTGATGTTCTCGAGCACCACGATGGCGTCGTCCACCACCATACCGATGGCCACGGTCAGGGAGCTGAGCGATATGATGTTCAGCGAGCTGTCCGCCAGCATCAGGTAGATGAAGGCCACAATCAGGGATATAGGAATCGTCAGGGAAATAATCAGGGTCGAACGCCACTCCCCGAGGAAGAAGAGCACCACGAGCACCACGAAGAGCAGTGCGTACAGAATGGACTCCTCAAGCGAACTGATGGAGTTCTGGATATCTTCCGAAGAATCGTAGATGGTCTCTATCTTGATATCCCGCGGCAGGGTCTTCTCTATCTTGGCCAGTTCCTTCTCGAGATCCTGGCAGATCTGTACCGTATTTGCGCCTGTCTGTTTGGTCACCATGAGACGGACGCTCTCGCGGCCGTTGGTCTTCTCGTCGAGGCTGAGGTCCTTTATGGTATCACGCACGGTGGCCAGGTCCCGCACGAAGACCTGCCGGCCCTCCGGGGTCACAGTCACTACTATGTCATTGATCTCGGAACTCTCGACGTACTCGCTGCGTACCTCCAGCTGGTACTGCTCCTTGTTCATCTTGACGGTACCGGAGGAGAGGTTGAGGTTGTTGGCGGCAATCGCACTTCCTACGGTCTCGAGGGGGATTCCATAGGCATCCAGCTTCTGCTGGTCGATATCCACGTACACATAACGCTCCGGGGAGCCGGAAAGGGTAAGGTTTCCGATACCGTTCACCATGCTGAGCTGCGGGATGATCTCATCGTTGAGCAGCTTGTCCAGTCCGGGATAGCTCTCGTCGGCCGTAATCGAGTACTGGAGAATAGGCATGGAACTGGTACTGAACTTGAAGATGAACGGGTTGGTACAGCCGTCGGGCAGCTCGTCCGTCACCATGTCGATATAGGACCGGACATCGTTGATAATCTCGTCCAGGTCCGTTCCCCACTCCAGCTCGAGCATCACCACGGAGATGTTGTCCTTGGTGGTGGAGGTTATCTCCTTGAGGTAGTCGACGGAGTTGAGGTTGTTCTCTATGATTTTCGTAACGTTGGTCTCTATCTCGGAGGCACTGGCTCCCGGATAGACGGTCAGCACGGAAATGTACGGCGGGTCCATCTCCGGGAACTGGTCGATAGGCAGCCTCAGGAACGAGAAGATGCCTATCACTATCACGGCAACGAACACCAGGAGGGTCGTCACCGGACGGTTGATCGCTGATTTGTAGATACTCATCGCAGGCGGGGATTATTGTACCACATTGAGTTTGACTCCGTCCACGAGCTTGGCCTGGCCGGTGGTGACGATGGGGTCGCCGACCTTGAGGCTGTCACTGGATATCTCGATGGTCTGGTCATGACGCTCGCCTATCTCCACGAAGACGCGCTTGGCCACACCGCCGTAATCCACGAATACATAGCGGTTGTTGGAGCCGATGAGCCTGAGTACCGCCTGGTAGGGCACCACGAGGGCTTCGGTCCGGCCCAGGTCCAGCACCGTGCTCACGTACATGCCCGGACGGATGAGCTCGGAGGAGTTCGGAATCCGCAGCTTGAGGGTAAATGTATGGGATGCCGGGTCTACGGTTGGATAGACTATCTCGATAGACGCGGGAAAGGCCCGGCCGGGGTAGATGTCCGAATAGACATTGACCTGCATTCCTTTCTTGACTAAAGGATAATAGGTCTCGGGTACATTGACGTAAGCCTTCAGTTCATTGATCTTGGTGAGTTGGAGGATGGGCTGGGCCCCGCTGTAGAGTTCCCCGTCCTCGTAGGTCTTGGCCGAGATGACACCGTCGAACTGCGCCCTTACGAAGGTGTTCTCCTCCAGGAAGCGGAGGGTCTCCTGCGTCTGGTCGTAGCTCAGCTTGGTCTGGTCGTAGGTCTGCTGGGAGATGGCCTCGCTCTCGAGGAGCATCTGTACGCGGTTCATCTCTATCTGGAGGTTGGCAAATGCTATGCGGGTGGTGTTGAGCTGGTTCTGGTCCATCCGAACGAGGGTGTCGCCCTTACGCACACGGTCACCCACCTCGACGTAGATCTTCTCGATGAGACCCGTCAGCGAGGGGGAGATGTTCATCTGGTCATAGCCCTGCAGGGTGGTCGAGAGCTCTATCTGCCTCGATACCTCCTGATAGGCCAGTGGGGTGGTGCGTACCTGCTCTACCCTTTCCTCCGCGACATCCGCGGTCTTGTTGCCGCCGCAGCCGCTGAGCAGGGCGGCGCAGGCTGTGATTGTGGCTATTGCTTTGATTTTCATGGCTTATTTTTCTTCCTGAGTATATGTATTCTTGTTGAGTAGTTTTTCGAGCTCGATCTGGGCTGTCACGTAGTCCAGGGCCGCCTGCACGTAAGTGCTCTGGGCTGTGATGAGGGTGGTGGCCGAGTTGGTCACGTCGAGACTGGAGGCGTGGCCGAACTCGTATTTCTTGCCGATGTTGTCAAACACCTTCTGGGACACCTCCACGTTCTTGAGCTGGGTCTGGTAGCGCTCGTAGGCGGAGGAGAGGTTGTACTTGAGCTGGCGGTGCTGGATCTTAAGGGCCATCTCGGTGCTCTCCAGGGTGTTGAGCTGCTTCTGGTACTCCAGCTTGGCTTTCTTGAAGGTCTCCAGATTCTTTCCCGAGGAGAAAATGGGAATCGACAGGGTCAGTCCCACCATGTTCGGGGGGGTCATGTTCATGGTCATCTCGTCGGAAAAATACTTCCTGCCCGTGTACTGGTAAAATGCGCTCAGGGTAGGTCCGTAGGCCCATCCGGCGAGGTTCTTCTGCTGGCGGTAGAGGTCGGTGCTCTTGAGGGCCAGCTGGTAGGAGAAGTTGTTCTCGAGGATAAAATCGTCGTAGAGCAGGTCGAGGGAGCGCTCCACGTCCATCAGTTCATCCAGGGTCTGGGTCAGGACTATCTCCTTGTCGAAGCCGATGTTCATCTGCAGACGCATGGAGTTGTAGATCATCTCCAGACCGCGGCGGGCCTCGTTGATCGAGGTCTCAAGGGTAGCCACCTGCACCAGTATCTGGTCGGCGTCCACCTGCTCGGCCACTCCGGCGTCCACGGACTTCTGGGAGAACTCGTGCAGCCTGCGCACCGTCTCCAGGTTACGGTCCAGCAGCTCCAGGGTCTGGCCGCTCACCAGGGCGGAAAAATACAGGAGCCGCACCTGCTCGGCGACCTCCTGCTGCGACTGCCGGCGGGTGACGTCGGACATCTCCACGGAGATCTTGCCGATGAGGGCGCTGATGACCTGCGCTCCGCTGACGGCCAGGGCGGCATTGACTCCTATGGAGCCGTATGGAGGCATCGCTATCGAGAGGCCGGTCTCGCCGAAGGCCATCTCATAGCCCATGTAGTTCGAATAGTCCAGGGTTCCGTTGACCTGGGGCAGCATGCTGGCGATAGCGGCCCAGCGGTCGGCCTCGGCCTGGCGGACGGCCAGGGAGGAGTTCTGGAGATCCCAGTTGTGCTCCAGGGCATAGCTCATCGCCTCTTCCAGGGAAAAATGCAGGACCGTCGAGTCCTCTTCCTGGGCACTGAGTCGGAAGGTGATGCAGCACAGGGCCGCCGCCACTATAAGTAACTTTCTCATTTTATTTTAACATTGATTTATTATTTTCCAGATATTCGTCGATATAGGCCCTGCCCTTTTCCGTAGCGATACCCCGCACGAGGAAAAACATCAGGTAGTCCCCGCAGCGGTCATGCTTTATTTCCAGATAGTTGCGCACTGCCCTGTCCGTCACTGCCACCGAAAGCTCAAACAGCTGGAGTGACAGACTGTGTGCATCCAGGATATCCGTAATGAACATTCCCTCCCTCTGTCCTCTTTCCACAATTCTCTCAAGGAGTCCGCAATGCCTGCGGTTCACGTCCTGCACCACATTTATGAACACTTCCGGATAATACCTCTTTACTTCCGTGAAGAAATCGTAATAATTGCTCATGCGGTTCTGGTCCTTGTTTTCCAGCGAGCGCATGAACCACTCCAGGACATTGCCGGTATTTGCCAGCTCTTCTTCAGAACGGATCATATTATCCCTGTGCATCAGCAGGATGCATTCCTGCAGAAGCTTCGCCTTGTCATGGAAAAGCTCGTAGAGAGTGCGCTTGGACATACCGTTGGCAGAAGCCACCTCGTCCATAGTCACCGACTTGCAGCCACGCTCCAGAAAAAGTGAGGCCGTATTTCTCAGTATTTGTTCCCTGTTTGTCATAATCAGGGCGCAAAACTAAAAAAACTTCCGGAGTTTTCAAATTTTTGTTACAAGTACGGAATTATTTCATGCGGATGACAACTCCACCGCTATTTTATTATTTTTGCATTCAGAAAATTTCTCTAAAAACACAATATTATGTATAAAGATTTTCAAGCCTATCTTCAGAATGAGTTGAACAGCATCAGAGAAGCCGGCCTCTACAAAGAGGAGCGCGTCATCGTAACCCCCCAGGGTCCCGAAATCACTCTCCAGGACGGCACCAAGGCTCTTAACTTCTGCGCCAACAACTACCTCGGACTTGCCGACAGCAAGGAACTGGTAAACGCCGCCAAGGAAGCCCTCGACACACACGGCTACGGAATGGCCAGCGTACGTTTCATCTGCGGTACAGGCGACCTGCAGAAGACCCTCGAGGCCAAGATTGCCGAGTTCTTCGGAACTGAGGACACTATCCTCTATGCAGCCTGCTTCGATGCAAACGGCGGTGTGTTCGAGCCTCTTCTGAACGAGCAGGACGCCATCATCTCCGACTCCCTCAACCACGCCTCCATCATCGACGGCGTGCGTCTGTGCAAGGCCAAGAGATACCGTTACGCCAACGCCGACATGGCAGAGCTGGAGAAATGCCTCCAGGAAGCCCAGGCCCAGCGTCATCGCATCATCGTCACCGACGGTGTGTTCTCCATGGACGGCAACGTATGCCCTCTGGACAAGATCCACGCCCTCGCCGAGAAGTACAACGCCATGGTTATGGTCGATGAGTCGCACTCAGCCGGCGTCGTAGGCAAGACCGGACGCGGTGTTACCGAGCGTTACAACCTCCGCGGCCAGATCGAGATCATCACAGGCACCCTCGGAAAGGCATTCGGCGGCTCCGTCGGCGGATTCACCACCGGTAAGAAGGAGATCATCGCCATGCTGCGCCAGAGGTCGAGACCTTATCTGTTCTCCAACTCGATTCCTCCCATGATCGCAGCCGCAGGTATCCGCATGTTCGACATGATGAAGGAGTCCAACGAGCTTCAGGACCGCCTGCACGAGAACACCGATTACTTCATCAGCAAGATGAAGGCCGCCGGCTTCGACATCAAGCCCACCGAGTCAGCCATCTGCGCCGTCATGCTGTACGACGCCAAGCTGTCCCAGGAGATGGCCGCCCGACTGCAGGACGAAGGCATCTTCGTAACCGGCTTCTACTACCCTGTAGTGCCTAAAGACCAGGCCCGTATCCGCGTACAGGTATCCGCCGGCCACAAGAAGGAGCACCTCGACAGATGCGTCGCAGCCTTCACCAAGATCGGCAAGGAACTCGGCGTGCTGAAGTAACAGCCCGCCCGGAACACTCCGGTCCCGCAGAACCAACAGACCCCGACCGCCACATCTCCGGCAGCCGGGGTTTTTTATTCCCGCCCTTTCACACGCCCCTGTTTTCCCATCTCATTCCGCCCTCTTCCACAACGGCAGCAATTTCCGCGTTTCTCTGCCGTTGCGGCATTGCCTTTTCCACCAATCCCCTGCTACAGCCCCTCTGGGCCACATTCTCCTTTAGCCCCCCTTTCCACAACGGCAGCAATTCCCGCATTTCTCTGCCGTTGTGGCATGGCCTTTCTCACTATTCCCCTACTACAGACCCCCTGGGCCACATTCTCCTTTCGCCCCCTTTCCACAACGGCAGCAATTCCCGCATTTCTCTGCCGTTGTGGCATGGCCTTTCTCACTATCCCCCTACTACAGACCCCCTGGGCCACATTCTCCTTTCGCCACCTTTCCACAACGGCAGCATTTTCCGCGATTCTCTGCCGTTGCGGCATGGCCTTTCCACCGATCCCCTGCTACAGGCCTTCCGCGAAATCGTCCCGCCTTCGAAAGGTGAGTTTTTAGCAGCGTTCCCCTTCCATTAACTCATTCGGAAGGAGTTAACGAATAGCGCGAAAGTACGACTCCTTTCGAAGGAGTTATAAAGTGCAGGAACTACGATATCGCTTATGCAGGCTCTGTATAGTGGGAATTGCTTTGTTTGAGACGCCATTACTCCTCCCGAAGGAGTAGACGAATAGCGGGAAAGCACGACTCCTTCCGAAGGAGTTAGTCCAGCTTTTCCCCACCTTCGGAAGGTGTGCAGTATTCCTGCAAAATCGTCTCACCTTCGGAAGGTGAGTTTTCGCGCCTTGCCCGCCACAGCGTCTGTAGCGGCGTTTCCGTTCCGTCCAGCCCTTTCCCACCTTCAGAAGGTGTGCGGTTTTCCCGCAAAATCGTCCCGCCTTCGGAAGGTGAGTTACCCCCCCTTAACTCCTTCGGAAGGAGTAAATGGAGAGGGGGTGAAAAGCCCACCTTCGGAAGGTGACTGGAGAAGCAGCGTATTACCGTTACCTTTCGGAATCCGGCGAACCAGCCGGAGCTATCATCCTGTCCGTGAACAGGATACCTTCGAGGTGGTCGACTTCGTGCTGGAAGATGACTGCCGTGTAGCCGTCCACGGTATCGCGGACCTCCGACAGAGTCCCTGGATCGGTGTAGCGGATGACCACCTGCTGCGAGCGCTCAACGTCACCGGCGATATCTGGAATGGAGAGACAGCCTTCCGGGCCGGTCTGCTTCTGGTCGGAAAAATACTCGATATGGATGTTGGGATATACTTCGAACGGGTATCCGGGCTTGTCATAGCGCATTACGGCCACTACCCGACGGCTAAGGCCGACCTGGGGAGCGGCCAACCCCACCCCGTCCTGCGTGGAATCCGTAACCGTGGCTACTATCCTGCGGGCCAGACGGTCATAGACCTCGGACTGCAGGTCCTCCTCTGCCAGGTCCACGCAGGGCGTACGCAGTACCAGCGAATCCTCAGAAGAAGTCACCAACAGCACCCGCATCAGTCCGACCGAAGACATTACCAGATCCGTTTCCTCCTCCGTAAGCCGGGGCACCCTGCCTCCGCATCCGGCAGTCAGCAGCAGCGCCGACCATATCACGACCGGCGCCATAAAAACATTCAAGAATCTCCTTTTCATCGTACGTCAAAAGATTTATGCAAATGTAGAAAAAGTTCCACAGCAACACTTAACATTTCATCAGAAACATAAAACACTAATAATCAGAAATGAACAATTTAACTAAAATGTAAAGTGAGAATTATACTGCGACTGAAAGGTATGCTTTTCAAGCTAAGTAACGAATGAAAAACAAAAAGCCGGGAGGATACGATGTCCTTCCGGCCTTATGATTATTCTGAATCTCAGAGAGATTAGTCAACGAGGGAGATGCGCTTGAAGACGGTCACCTTGGCATCTTTGTCCACGGCTGCGATAGCGGCCTTGACCGAGGTCTTGCCGTCACCCATCTGATACTCCTGCTCCTCGAGGGTGTTCTCCTTGAAGAACTTGTTCAGACGGCCGTTGGCGATGTTGTTGACCATGGCTTCCTGAAGATTGGCGGCCTTCTCGGCTGAGACGGTCCTGATAATCTCGCGGGCCTGGTCAGCCTGCTCGGGGGTGAGCCAGCCTTTAGCGGTGTTGGACTGGATGTGGTCCTCGCTGTCGACGTGGGCGGGGTTGATACCGGCCTTGCTGAGAGCGGCGTCAACTGCCTTTTTCACGAGCTCCTCCTTGGTCTTCTCCACTGCCACCTTGAGTTCCTCGTCGATAACGTTCTGAGGTACGGCCTCTTTGTTGACTGCGACGGGGTTCATGGAAGCTACCTGCATGGCCACGCCCTTGGCGAGATCGACAGGAACTTCCTTGTTGAAGCCGACGATAGCGCCGAGCTTGCCGTTGATGGTGTGGATGTAGGAGATGATGTAGGGAGCCTCGATCTTCTCGTAAGCTACGAGGGAGTGCTTCTCACCGGTCTTGCCGATCTGCTCGGTGATGGCGGCCTCAACTGTGCGGCCGTCAGCGATAGTGCAGGCCTTGAGGGCCTCCATGTCAGCGGGCAGAGCCTTGATGGCTGCATCGGCGATGGCATTGGCAAGAGCTTGGAACTCCTCGTTCTTGGCCACGAAATCGGTCTCGCAGCCGAGGCACAGGAGGATACCCTTGCTGCCGTCCACCTTGGCTACGACAGCACCCTCGGAGGTCTCGCGGTCAGCCCTCTTGGCAGCCACGAGCTTGCCTTTCTCACGGATTATCTCCTTGGCTCTCTCATAATCACCGTTAGCCTCGATGAGGGCCTTCTTGCAGTCCATCATTCCGGCTCCGGTCATCTTGCGGAGCTTCTGTACGTCTATTGCTTTAATTTCCATTGTTTTTCCTCCTAAATTTATTCTTTGACTTCAGCGGGCTCTGCGGAGGGAGTCTCCTCTGCTGCAGGTGCAGCCTCTACTGCGGGAGCAGCGGCCTCAGCCTTGGGAGCACCACCCTTGCGGGGACGCATCTTCTTGCCTGATGCGGCATTCTCAGCCTCGCGGGCCTCTTCCTCTTTGTCCTTTTCGAGCTTCCTCTCTTCCAGTCCCTCCTTGATGGCTCCGCACAGAGCATCGAGGATGACC
Organism: uncultured Alistipes sp.; assembly: GCA_900550465.1. Lineage (GTDB taxonomy): Bacteria > Bacteroidota > Bacteroidia > Bacteroidales > UBA932 > Coprenecus. Next base: position 16,362 of record URSC01000006.1, on the reverse strand, counting down.
GAAACTGACTTGGCGGCATCGTCATTACCGGGAATCACATAATCAACTGGAGTGGGATCGCAACATGTATCAACAACTGCGATAACCGGGATATTGAGACGGTTGGCCTCCTTTACGGCATTCATCTCTTTCTGTACATCCACTACGAAAAGGGCTGCGGGAAGACGGTTGAGGTCAGCGATGGAACCGAGGTTCTTCTCGAGCTTGGCCCTCTGACGGGTAATCTGGAGACGCTCTCTCTTGGCGAGGGTCTCGAAAGTACCGTTGGTCATCATCTCATCGATGGTGTGCATCTTCTTGACAGCTTTACGGATGGTGGGGAAGTTAGTAAGCATTCCGCCGGGCCATCTTTCAGTCACGTAAGGCATTCCGACACTCTGGGCATACTCTGCCACGATGTCCTTCGCCTGTTTCTTGGTAGCCACGAAAAGGATACGGCGGCCCGCATGGGCGAGCTGCTTCATTACGTTCGCGGCCTCGTCTATCTTTACAACAGTCTTATGCAGGTCTATGATATGGATTCCGTTCTTCTCCATGAAGATGTAAGGAGCCATTTTGGGATTCCATTTTCTCTTCAGGTGACCGAAGTGAACACCTGCATCAAGTAAATCTTGGAAATTTGTTCTGGGCATTGTTTTGTTAATTTTGTCTCTGTGTTATACAAGAGTTCTCTTTGTTAATTTTGAAGTAGCGGTCGCTCTCATGCGGCCGGTCTTCGAAATTTTCCGCAGCAGGACAAACGCGCAGTAACCGGTGAAAGGGTCTGTCCGTTTTGAATCCTGACTGTGCATTCTGATAATCTTACGTAAATACTAACGTTTGCTGAACTGGAAGCGTCTACGTGCACCGGGCTGTCCGGGTTTCTTTCTCTCGACCTCGCGGGCATCGCGGGTGAGGAAACCGTTGGACTTCAGAACCGGACGATAGGCCTCCTTGTTGATCTCGCAGAGTGCGCGGGATATGGCAAGGCGGAGTGCCTCGGCCTGGCCTTTGATTCCACCGCCGTCAAGGTTCACCTTGATGTCGAAGTCGGCCAGAGTTTCGGTAACACTCAGAGGCTGTTTCACGATGTAACGGAGAGTATCCTCCTTGAAGTAGTCCTCAAGGGTACGGCCGTTGATGGTGATGTTGCCTTTGCCTGCAGTCACATAAACGCGAGCGACAGCTGATTTACGTCTTCCAAGGGCGTTGATTACTTCCATGTGCTCTGTTTACTTTTGTTCATTAATGTTGATTAATACTGGAGACTGGGCCTGATGAGGATGCTCGGGACCTGCGTATACATGAAGGTTCCTGTACATCTTGGCACCCAGACGGGTCTTGGGGAGCATCTTGCGGATGGCCTCCCTCACTACGGCTTCCGGCTTGCGGGCGAGAAGTTCCTTGGGAGTAGCGAAACGCTGACCTCCGGGATAGCCGGTGTGACGTACATAGACCTTGTCGGTGAGCTTCTTCCCGGTGAAACGGACCTTCTCGGCGTTGATTATGATGACATAATCGCCGCAGTCCATGTTCGGGGAGTAGTACACCTTGTTCTTTCCGCGCAGCATGATTGCCACTTTGGAAGCAAGGCGGCCCACGATCTGGTCTGTCGCATCAACCACTACCCATTTCTTCTCGATCATGTTCGGGTTAGCCGACACTGTTTTGTAGCTTAATGTGTCCACTGTGTTGATTTTTAAGTTAATACATAAAATTTTGTTGCAATCCCCCTATTATAAGGGGGTGCAAAGATATACAAAATTTTCAACCCGACAAAACAATATTCAGATAATCAGAGAGACAGATGTCAGAAGAGGTGGTAACGAAGAATAGAAAGCCGCGTCATGTCCTCATCTATTGTTGAGGCGTAAAGGACACCTCCTCCCTCTCCTGTACTGAGTACAGCGTATGAGGTAAGCCCCTTCGGACGGAAAGCCTTGACCAGATTACCGTCCCAGTCCAGAACAACCAGCAGCAGGTCCTTCTCCTCACCATTGGCCTCATACATATAACTCTCCGGTCTTTCCACTTTCTGGTCGTCCTTTAACCCGTTCCACAAGAGATACATGTAATCGTCATCCGCGCAGGCTGACTGCCACGTAGTCAGAGGAAGTTCCTCCCATACAATATTGGTATTGCCGTTCTGCCAGTACAGGGGCATCTCCGTGCCCGGTCCGTACACCGTCCTGACAAGTCCCAACGTATCGTCATATAACTCCACCAACGGGCATGTCCGGTCGACATAGGCTATCCTGGAGTTGGAGGCAGAACTCAACAGGACTGCATCCATGGCGGTATTGGAGCGAAGCTTTGTCTCATCATAAGGAGCATAAGTCCCGTCAGACAGAAATAGTCTGGGCTCTCCGTTACTGATCCCCAGACGCTCATCCTCGAACCAGTAAGGATTCATGGCAACCAGGCTGTTCCCGTACGGCAGAACGGCATCAGACATGAAACTGTACCCGCGGCCAGTCAGCCCGTCCCCCTCGACAGCCTCCGTGCAAGGTATCTGATATAGAATACGGTTGGAGAAATCCTGAACCAATATCTTTCCCTCCACTACGCTCACCATCGTACCGAGCACTTCCTGCGGTCCGTTGCCGTAATGCAGATAATGCGACACGGGCAGCATTGTCTCCGTATCATAAATTATCAAGGAATACGAAGTCCGGTCGCTCATGTCCAGCGCGGCATACCGTCCGTCGATCATCATGGCGCAGGAAGAAATGACAGTATCCGGGAATGTACACACCGTATCGGGCATAATGACTTCGGCGCTGCTGCGGAGCGATTCCTCCAGGACCGTCACACTGCTGTCACCGTCAGGGGCGCAGGAGAACAGCAGCAGGGATAAAACAGGGATAAATACTGATAATTTTCTCATGGTGGCTATAATTAAAAGGTAAAACTATTCAAATATACGCAAAAAAACGTCACAAAGCAATACATAAGGCAATGAACAATGTCTGAAACATGTAGACAATCAAGGTTAGTTATTAGTTCGTTAAAGAAAAAGGGGCCGCTGTGAAGCGGCCCCTTCCCGTTAATTAGGTACATGAAAAAGCATTACTTCATAAGAATTCGCAGGTAGAGGTGTCCGAAGTTACCGCTGGCGATATAGCCCTCGGGCACATTGGCGATGACCAGGGGAAGCATGTAGGCATGGCCCGGCTCGAATTCATCACCCACATTCACTGTCATAGTCTGCTCAGCAAGCCGCGAGCCTTTCTTGATAGTCAATGTGAGCGGGAAATCATACGTTCCCTCGGGAAAGCACTCATACTGGGTAGTACTGGTCTTGTTGTACTCATCCACCATCGACAGGTCGACATCCAGTGTAACCGGTATGTCCTCTGTCACCATGGACACCTCGCTCACCGTATAATTGACCATCAGGTCAAATGTAAGAGTCTCGCCCGGCTCTACCTCCTGCGCGGCAAGATAATGTGAATTGTAAGGCAATTCTATCACCACCCCGAGATCATCCCAATCTACTAGAGGAGTGTCTTCCAGGCAGGATGTCGCACACAGGGCCGCAGCTCCCGCCATGACTGATATCATGAATTTTCGTATGGTTTTCATTATACTCTCATTTTAATTATTGATACAACTCCGCACGGTCTCTCTGAGGATTGTTCAAATCCCAGAATACTTTACTCTCGAATATGTCAACCTCAGGCTCCGCCATGACATTCTCGGCATTGAGATCTCTTTCAGTCTGAGGATAAGGCAGACGGGAGATATTCTTATAGACACTGAACTGGTTGGAGCACTCCAGGTAAGGATAGTCCGTCCTCCGCAGCTCGATCCAGGCCTCGAGAGGATTGTATCCCACGAAAGCCAGCCATCTCTGTGCGCAGATAGCGTAGAGCTGATGCTCTTCCTTGCTGCCCAGCACGAATCCCGGCCGTATCTGCTTATTACCCTGCATCAGATCCCAGTTGCAGAAATCGTCGTTCTGGCTGAGATACTCCCTTGCAGCCTGCTCGGCAGTACCGGGGATGGGATCCTTCATGCCGACCATAGGCTCTTTGACATAGCTGGAATAGTTCTCGGTAGGCTCCTGCATGGCTGCCTCATGACGCTTGAAGGCGGAGGTGACAGCCTCCTCGTAATACTGCTTGGCCTGAGTCTCTCCTCCCGGGATGAATCCTTTCAGGGCAGCCTCTGCGAGGAGGAATCCCACCTCGGAACCGGCGATGAATGTAGAGGAGCGCAGACGTCCGCTGGACTTATCGGCACCTCCGGCCAGAAGACCAGTACCGGTAGTGGAGGTATACCACTCTCTCGGAGGGCTGGCCTGTCCGTAAGGGATACCTACATAGTACTCATTTTCCAGACCGAAGCGGGAATATATCGCGAAGCCGCTCTCCACATCGTCTCCTAATGTAATACGGGGATCAATATAGACTCTCAGACGGGGATCGTTGTGGTCTCTCAGCATGTCCACGAGGTCAGATGTAGGCATAAACTGACGGTGGTTTGTGTTGCGTCCGCCGTTCTTGTCCCATCCGTAGTTCTCATACAGGATCTGCATCTTGCCGTCTTCAGGCAGGTAACCGGGATTGGCCTCCACATTCTCACTGATGGCAAGGGTCTTGCCCACAAGATCAGTAAGCTCGGCATTCAGGTCCAGCCCGGGAACCTTCTCGGGCACATCCGACAGACGCATCAGCACACGGAGCTTGATGCTGTATGCCAGACGCACCCACTGATCCAGGTCACCGTGGCACATAATATCCACTGTAGCGAGCTGGGAGGTATTGTAATTTCCGGCCACCATCTTCAGATTCTCGATAGCACTGTCTATACGGTGTACCAGGTCCACATAGATATCCTCGGCCTTGTCGTACTTGGGCAGTCTGTACTTCTCGGGATCTACAGCCTCACTGTAGGGAATATTGCCCCAGATATCCACCATCCTCTGGTTGTTTATAACCTGCAGAAGTTCCGTGATACCCTGATAGGCATGGTCTTCGTTCTCCACTGCAAGATCGTGCACGAACTTGAGGTTATAGTTGATGGAGTAATAAGTAGACCACCAGTCGTTCATGGTCTGCGGCATCACCTGTCCCGTGAGAAAAGCGTAGCCTCCGGAGTACTCTCCTGACTTGGTGAGGTGGTGGGAAAGCTGCCATGCATTGGTAGTATTGACATGATTGTTCAATATGTCATACTGCAGAGCGGGAAGGAGCAGGGCCTCCGTCATATTGGCAGTGGTAGCGCTGTTCGGACTGGTGTTGATATCAAGCCAGTCGTGGCACGAGGACACTCCGCCCACCAACAGTGCTACTGATGCAATTATGATAAATTTTTTCATTGTATTCAAAAATTAGAATGTTAAGTTGATGTTGAAACCGAATGTCCTGTAGCCGACCATGGCGTTGGCCACAACTCCGGGTGCATTGGAAGAGGATCCGGACCACATATCAGGGTCACCCCATACGTTGGTGTCGGGTGTCCAGTAGAAGAGGTTGCGGCCCACGAGGGATACGGCTGCGCTCTGGAACACCTTGGATTTTTCCATCCAGCGGGCAGGGAGGTTCCAGGTCAGGGCCACCTCGCGGAGCTTCCAGGAGTTGGCGCTGATGATGCTGGCGGCTCTCCACGAGCGGTAGATATCAGTCCAGAAATTCTTACCGCCGGAATTAACGGTAACGTTCTTATTCTCCTCGTATCCTATAACTTCACCCTGATCGTTCTTGACCTCAAGCACGGAGTTCGGGAAGACGAACCTCTGACGGCCGTTCACCGCTGTCACGACAGATGTTCCTGCAAACAGCATCTCGTACTCGGAGTCGAAACGCACTACGTGTCCGCCCCTGTACTCAAATGTGGCGCTCAGGGAGAGATCCCTCCAAGTCAGTTCGGTGGACAGTCCGATACGGACATTAGGCTCGGTACGTCCTATGTCCACGAGGTCTCCCAGAGTCGGCAGACCGGTGGTAGGATCCACTATCACTCTTCCTTCGGGGTCACGTCTCAGGTCTGTGGCCTTGATATAAGGGAACGGCTTGCCCACTATGGCGTACATAGGGCTGTAGACTGCCAGTTCATCCACATCTCCGTACAGTTCAGTTACCTCGGAGGTGGCGAATGTAGCGTTCGCGTATACATTCCAGTAGAAATCACCGAAATCGAGCAGAGGGGTCAGACGCAGGTCGAGCTCGACGCCCTGACCGGTCATGACACCGGCGTTAACCAACATGGACGATGCTCCGGTAGAGCGGGGAATACCCATGCTGACTGTCTGGTTATCCGTTACCTGATGGTAGTACGCTGCCTCGAAGGTGATCCTGTCCTTCAGGAAGCCGACTTCCAGTCCGACCTCGAACTCGGTGGTGAACTCAGGATTGATGTAGCGGTTCTTTATGCTCGAGCTGAGGTAGTATGCCGTCAGTGAGCCGAAGGGGAAGGGAGACGAAACGCCGGCCGTATTGTCCAGGTTGTAAGGACCCACATTCACTGTACCGATTCTCGCGAATGTTCCGCGGAGCTTCAGGTACGAGAGCCATGAGCTGTTCTTCAGCGCGGGGATGGCGTCTGAGAGCATCAGGGACATGTTGGCGCCGGGATAGAAGAACGACCAGTTGCTGGGATCCAGCAGGGAGGTCCAGTCGTTACGTCCGGTCAACTGCAGGTAGATCCAGCCCAGAAAGTTGAAGTCGATGCTGGCGTATACTGACTGCTCGCGGGTACGGGTGATGGAGTTCGTACCACCGAGTTCTCCCACTTTGTTTGCGACGTTGAATAGGTTGTCAAGCTCCAGCTGAGCAGCGGTCACACCTTTGTATTCAGTAAAGCGGGAGTTCATGGACCATCCGACCATACCCTTGATGCCGAAGTTCTTTCCGAACTGGTGCTCGGCGAAGGCCATGACATCGGCGTTGATACGCTGGGTCAGGTAAGCATTGGTATAGAACACGGAATAAATATCACCTGTAGAAGCATAGGAACGGGTCCTCTTGGCATAGTCATTATAATGCCATGCCTCCCTGGTGGAACTGCTGTTGCCGACGTATGTGTTCACACCCACACGGCCCAGGAAGTTCAGCCACTTCAGAGGCTTGTACTCCAAAGTAGCAGCTGCGGTGAAACGGTCTGAACGGGATTTACGCCTGTAGATATCCAGCTGAGCCCAGGGGTTCTCAAAGTAGTCGTTGATCCACTGGTCAGGGTTACCGCCGGGAACATTGCGCCAGTCCTTGAACTCCCGCAGATCCACGTTGCCGGGAGTATTCCACAGGGACTGCATGCCGTTGGAACCCGAGTTGTTGTAGTCTCCGGTTCTGTTGGCATACGAGAAGTTCACCCTGGCGGTGAAGTTCTTGTAGACGCGCGAAGCGTTGAAGCGGACGGTGTTGCGGTCCATCACGTCGCCGAGGACAGTACCCGTACGGTGCAGGTTCTGGTACGAGAGGAAGAAGTTGCCGTTGTCGCCGCCGGAGGAGAAGGAGATGTCGTTCTGCACACCGATACCTGTCTGATAGTAAGACTCGCGGGATCCCTCCTTGAAATCATAGGTGTCATACAACTGTATGATCTCACCGGCCTCATTCATAAAAGGAGATCCGAGTTCGACCTCTGAACCGTCAAACTCAGGACCGTACTGCTGGTTCTCACCGCGGATGTAATAGCCGAATCCATGATCATCCTCGGCACCGGGACCGAACCTCTTCTGGTACTCGGGGAAGTACGAGGCCTTGTCGAAGGTGGTGGTCAGGGAGTAGGTGATCCTCGGACGGCCCTTCTCACCGGTCTTGGTGGTCACGTAGATGACACCGTTGGCTGCTGACGAACCGTAGAGCGCAGCGGCGCTACCGCCCTTCAGCACCGAGATGTTGTCGATGTCGTTCGGGTTCATCGACTGGAAATAATCCAGGGGCGTAGGGACACCGTCGATTACCAGCATGGGCTGGTTGTCGCCCAGGAAGGAACGACTGCCTCGCAGGTTGATACGCACGTCGGCGTCGAGGGAGGCCGATGCCGCACTGATCTGCAGACCGGATACCTTACCGATAAGGGCCTGGGTAGCATCCGAGTTCTGAGTCGTGTTCAGATCATCGGAATCGACTCTCGCCGTAGCGTATCCGATCTCCTTGGCCTGCCTCTGGATACCCAGGGCGGTCACGACCACCTGGTCCAGGAACAGGGCGTCGGGCTCCAGGGAGATCACAAGGTTCGTTCCGTTGCCGATCTCTACCTCCAGGGTCCCGTAGCCCACGAAGCTCGCGATCAGTGTCGTCGCGTCCGAAGGCACGCCCTCGAGGGTGAACGTTCCGTCATCAAGCGTGTAGGCGCCCAGGGATGTGGTGCCCTTCACCGCCACTGACGCAAATGGGATTGGCTCGCCGGTCTCGGCGTCCAGCACTTTGCCGGTAACGGTCCTGTTCTGCGCGTACATCAGCGTAGGAAGCAGGGTCAGTACCGCCACCAGAGTGGAGATAATTATTTTTTTCATTTGGGTTAATTTTAGTGATGGTTTTTATAATTTTTGTTGATGGTTTCCGGGCCGGAACAGACATGCCTGGATGGGGCGGGCACGGGGTGCTAATAAAACGATCGAATAACTTGACAGGTTCCTTGAAGCCAGAAGTGATATATAAAATATTTTCTATAGAAGAATTTTTATATATAAAATATCTTCTATTAAGATATAATCATTATCTTTGTCACACATAATCGTCAAAACCCTAATAACTATGAGTATATCAAACAAAATCGGACCTCCTGTAGAAGGAAGTGATTTTTTCGGAAGAGAAAGGGAAATCAATCTCGCAAACAAACTGCTGGATAAGGGACACTCGCTATTGCTGTCGGCTCCCCGCCGTATCGGGAAATCATCATTGGCTAAAAAACTAATAGAGGAGAAAAAGACGCTTGGTTGGAAGTGCGTATACATGGACCTTGAGGAGACTACTACAGAAGAAGGGTTTCTGAACCTTATAATAGGTGCCCTCAGAGAAAATGATTTATGGAGACATATTGTTTCTGGCGTTTCCAAGGGAATGACATCAGTCCTTGACAAGATCGAAAAAGTAACAATAGGCCCGGTTGAACTGAATATAGGGAAAGAAGGTGGGCATGAAGATTTGTATAAAGAATTGAAAGAGCTGATTAGACATGATGAAAACACCTTTATCGTAGTGGATGAGCTCACGCTTTTCCTAGGAATGCTCAATAAAAGCACAAACGGATTGGAAAAGGTCACCTATATACTGAACTGGCTAAGAAGTCTAAGGCAGGTCAGCGGAACAAAAATCCGCTGGCTTTTCTGTGGATCGATCGGTTTGAGAAATTTCACAACATCCAAGAATCTCGGTTATACCATTAACGACTTGACAGAATTCAGCCTAGACGAACTGGACTATAAAGAGGCATCAGGGCTGCTTGCCGAGCTTGCAAAATCTGAAGGAATCATAATGAGCGATGAGACGATCAGTTACACGCTGAGCAAATTGTCCTGGAATATACCCTACTTTATTCAAGTAATCTTTTCAAAGTTGGCTGAAGACTATGACGGAAACCTGACATCCGATAGTGTTGACGCAGCTTATAGTAAGTTATGTTATGTTCAGAGAATTACCTAAGTACATGGTCCGAGCGTCTGGCTGAATATCAGGAATATGAATTACCGGCACGTCAGATATTGAAGTTGCTTGCGAATCAGCCTGCCGGAGCGGACAGAAACACGATACTGGATGTATTGATGACTGGGCAGAATCCGGCTAAGGTGGGGGATATGGACCTGACTTTGAGCAAAGTGCTGGAAATGCTTGAGAATGATGGTTATATTATGAGAAAAGGCACTTGTCGGACATTCCGTTCTCCGTTGCTCAGAGACTACTGGCTCGACAGGTTTGTAAAATAATAAGGCATGAATACGCGTATGACAATGAACGATGAAATATTTTCCTATATTTCAGGATATCTTAAAAAAGAGGACGCTGCCAGGACAGCCCAGCCGCATCTGATTGTAGGTGAAAGCGGGAGTGGAAAGACTTTCCTTCTGAAAAGGCTTGCTGCGGGCATTGAGCAAGAGTCTGGCGGGATACTGTATCCTGCCCTTATCGATGGCAGATCACTGTTTTCTACTGATGATATATGGAGAAACTGCGCCCGACGTATACGTGTTGACGAGGAAACAGCTGTCTTTGACAATATCCTGTCATGGCAGAAAACACAAATGCGAAGAGTTGTCCTGCTTATTGATGATATCCAGTATTACTTCGACAGAACTGATGATGAGGAGCAGTTCAAGTTGAGAGGAAATCTGAACAGGCCTGGAGCCCCGGTCATAATAGCGGCGTCGGCCAATGTCCCCTCTTCTGTCACGGATTACAGTGCCGCCTTTTTCGACGGATTCAGGATATCATATATCAAGCCTCTTTCGACATCCGAAATCATAGAATTCGCTACCGGTAATGCGGGCACGCAGCGTCTGCTGGCGCTTATGTCGTATCTGCCCAAAACGCCCCGCTCTGTTTTTACAGCCTCCGGCATTCTGGAAGTTTCCGGTAATCCCGAGAATGATATCCCGCTTTTGAAACAGTTCTCAGCAATGTACTGCAGGACAAAGTATGACGGATGTGTCATGCAGGCTCAGAAAATCCTCTCAGTTCTTGCCAATATGAAAGACGGGGGCACCTTGCGGGATATACGCACGGCTACCGGACAAAACAGCGGAGATGTTTCCCCTTATCTCAAGTCTATGGTTGACAGAGGATTGATAATTAAAGAATCAAAGCCTCAAAGGGGTGGAAGGTATTTTATAGCAGATCCATTGCTTAAATTGTGGCTGCAGGAAGATGCTAAATAAAAAATCAGGCCGTCTTCGCGACGGCCTGACTGACATTAAGTACATGAAAAAGCATTGTTCAGGGATATATTTCCATCCTCCTTACTTCATCTGGATACGCAGGTAGAGATGTCCGAAGTTTCCGCTGGCGATGTAGCCCTCGGGGACACCGGAAATGACTACCGGAAGGATGTAGTACTCACCGGGCACAAGGTCCGAGGTGTTGACCGTCATGGTCTGCTCGGCAAGCTGGGTTCCCTTTGCGATGGTGATAGTTGTAGGAAGTTCATAGGTCCCCTCGGGGAATATCTTGTACTTCTGGGCAGAAGCCGGGAGGGTCGCGTTGTACTCGTCGACCATGTCCGGGTCTACGGCCAGATTGACGGGAATGTCCTCGGTTACCTTTGACGCGTAGTCAATCGTGTAGTTGACCTTGATGTCAAAAGATACTTCCTGACCGGGAGTTACGTTTGTGGAAAGCAGGTAGTGCGACTTGTACGGCAGCTCGATTACTACTCCCAGATCATCCCAGTTAACCATCGGGGTATCATTTAGGCAGGAAGTCGTACTCAGTGTCGCAATTCCGAGGAATGCTGCAAGAATGAATTTACGTATATTCTTCATTTTACTCGACTTTTAAAAGTTACAGATACAGTTCGGCTCTCAGGACGGTAGGATTCTCCTTGTCCCAGAACACCGTACTGGTGAATACGTTGATGGCGTCGGGATTGACCTCTGCGAGGTTGGCCTCGTTGAGGTTCCTCTCGCTCTGGGGATAGGGCAGGCGGCAGTAGTTCTTGGTCTCGGGGCTCTGGTTGGAGGACTCCAGGGTAGGCATGTCGGTCCTTCTGTGCTCGATCCATGCCTCAAGGGGATTGTATCCTACGAACGCCAGCCACCTCTGGGTGCAGATGGCGTTGAGCTGCTGCTCCGTTTTTGTCATGTTATTTGTACCCTGCATCAGGTCCCAGTTGCAGAAGTCCTTGTTTTGGCTGAGGTACTCCCTTGCCGCATCCTCTGCTGAGCCTGTGATGGGATCCTTCATGCCGGTCATAGGACCGCCAACGTAGTTGGTGAAGTTCTCGGTGGGATCCTGCATGGCTGCCTCATGGCGCTTGAAGGCGGAGATGACGGACCTCTCGTAATAGTCCTTGGCGGCAGCCTCGCCTCCGGGAATGTAGCCTTTCAGGGCGGCCTCCGCAAGGAGGAACCCGACCTCGGAGCCGGCGATGAAAGTGGACGACCTCACGCGGCCGTTGTTCTTGTCGGAGCTGCCTGCCAGCAGGCCGGTACCGGTGGTGCTGGTATACGGTTCACCGGCGGGGTTGGCCTGTCCGTAAGGAATTCCCACGTAGTATTCATTGGCAAGGCCGGGGTAATTGGAGTAATTTGCGTTACCGTCCTCATCGTCTCCGAGTTCACGCCTGGGGTCAGCGTAGACTCTCAGACGGGGGTCATTGTTGTCTCTGAGCATGTCCACGAGGTCCTTGGTCGGCATGTAGTAGCGGTGGTTGTTGTTGCGTCCGCCGTTCTTGTCCCATCCGTATGCCTCGTACAGGATCTGCATCTTGTTGGTCTCGGGCAGATAGCCGGGGTTGGCCTCCACATTCTCCTCTATGGAGAGGCATTTCTGGTAGATCTCGGTCAGCCGGGCGGAGACGTCCTGCACCGCGGACACCCTCATCAGCAGGCGAAGCTCGATGCTGTAGGCCAGGCGGGTCCACTGGGCGAGGTCGCCGAAGCACATGATGTCCACCGATTTCAGTTCGGTGAGGTTGTCGTAGTTGCCCTGGGCGGACTCCAGCAGCTGTGCTGCGGCATGGGCCCTGGTGATAAGGTCAGCGTAGATGTCCTCGGCCTTGTCGTACTTGGGCATGTTGTACTCCTCGGGGTTGATGGCCTGACTGTAAGGAATGTCGCCCCAGATGTCCACCATCCTCTGGAAGTTGATTATCTGAAGTATCTCGGAGATACCCTGGTATGCGGGATCCTCATTCTCTACCGCCAGGTCGTGGATGAACTTCAGGTTCCAGTTGATGGAGTAATAGGTGCTCCACCAGTTGTTCAGGTCCTGGGGCATCACCTGTCCGTTCAGGAAGGTGTAGTTTCCGGACACCTCTCCGGATTTGGTGAGGTGGTGCGAGAGCATCCACGCGTTGGTGGAGTTCACGTGGTTGTTCAGTATGTCATACTGCTGCGCGGGGAGGAGCAGGGCCTCGGTCATCAGGGCCGTCGTAGCATTGTTGGGGTCGGTGTTGACGTCCAGCCAGTCCTTGCACCCGGTCAGCGTGAGTCCCGAGACGAGCAGCGCCGCTGCCGCGTATATGATTGTCTTTTTCATTGCTTTCAAGGGTTAGAATGTTAAGTTGATGTTGAAACCGAATGTCCTGTAACCGGCCATAGTATTTGCTACTACACCGGGAGCATTGGAGGAACCGGTTCCGTTCCACATATCGGGGTCACCCCATACGTTGGTGTCGGGCACCCAGTAGAACAGGTTGCGGCCCACGAGGGATACGGCAGCGCTCTGGAACACCTTGGATTTTTCCATCCAGCGGGCGGGAAGGTTCCATGTCAGGGCCACCTCGCGGAGTTTCCAGGAGTTTGCGCTGATAACTCTGGCTGCAACACCAGAACGGTATACTCCTGTCCAGAAATCCTTTCCGCCGGAGTTTACGGTGATGTTCTTGTTCTCCTCGTAGTATGTGTTTCCGTTCTCGTCAGTCCTCTCAATCACAGAGTTCGGGAATACGAATCTCTGGCGGCCGGCAACTACAGAAGTGATGGAAGCACCTGAGAACAGCATCTCTGACTCAGAATCGAAGCGTACTACGTGTCCGCCCCTGTACTCGAATGTAGCGCTCAGGGAAAGACCCTTCCATGCCAGTTCGGTGGACAGGCCGATACGTACCTTGGGCTCGGTCTGCCCCATCTCAACCATGTCGCCTAAGGTAGGCAGACCGGTTTCCTCGTCGACAATAACCCTGCCCTCAGGATCACGCTTCCAGTCGGTAGCCTTGATGTAGGGGTAGGGCATGCCCTCGATGGCGTAGATAGGGCTGTACACAGTCAGCTCGTCAAGGTCTCCGTAGAGCTCAGTTACCTCGGAGGTGGCGAATGTAGCGTTCGCGTATACATTCCAGTAGAAGTCACCGAAGTCGAGCAGGGGGGTCAGGCGCAGGTCGAGCTCGACACCCTGGCCGGTCATAGTACCTGCGTTGACGTACATCGTGGAAGCTCCTGTGGAGTAGGGTATGCTGACGTTCACTGTCTGGTCAGTGGTCTTCTGGCGGTAGTAGGCGGCCTCGAAGGTAATCCTGTCCTTCAGGAAGCCGACCTCCAGTCCGACCTCGAACTCGGTGGTGAACTCGGGATTGAGGTAGCGGTTGCGGATGGCGCCGTTGATGTAGTATGATGTCAGCGAGCCGAAGGGGAAGGGGCTGGAAACATAGGCGGAGTTGTCGAGCCTGTAAGGGCTGATGTTCACGTTACCGACCTTCGCGAAGGTTCCGCGGAGCTTCAGGTACGATAGCCATGAGCTGTTCTTCAGCGCGGGGATGGCGTCCGAGAGCATCAGGGACATGTTGGCGCCGGGATAGAAGAACGACCAGTTGCTGGGATCCAGCAGGGAGGTCCAGTCGTTACGTCCGGTCAACTGCAGGTAGATCCAGCCCAGAAAGTTGAAGTCGATGCTGGCGTATACTGACTGCTCGCGGGTACGGGTGATGGAGTTCGTACCACCGAGTTCTCCCACTTTGTTTGCGACGTTGAATAGGTTGTCAAGCTCCAGCTGAGCAGCGGTCACACCTTTGTATTCAGTAAAGCGGGAGTTCATGGACCATCCGACCATACCCTTGATGCCGAAGTTCTTTCCGAACTGGTGCTCAGCGAAGGCCATTACGTCGGCATTCAGGCGCTGAGTAAGAGTAGCATAAGTATAGAAAACGGAGTAGATGTCACCTGACGATGCGTAGGAGCGGGTCTCTATTGCATAGTCATTGTAGTGCCATGCGTTTCTAGTAGAATTGTTATTATTAACATAAGTATTCATACCAACGCGTCCCATGAATCTCAGCCATTTCAAGGGCTTGTATTCCAGGGTAGCTGCACCGGAGAATCTGTCATTACGGTTTTCGCGGCGGTAGATTGCAATCTGAGCCCAGGGGTTCAGGTAGTAGTCGTTTACCCACTGGTCAGGGCTTCCTCCTGGAGCGTTGCGCCAGTCCTTGTAGTCGCGCAGGTCGATATGACCGGGAGTGTTCCACAGGGTCTGCAGACCGTTAGACGAAGAGTTGTTGAATTTACCCTGTGTGTTGGAGTATGAGAAGTTCACCCTGGCGGTGAAGTTCTTGTAGATGCGGGATGCGTTGAAGCGGACGGTATTGCGGTCCATCACGTCACCGAGGACAGTACCTGTACGGTGCAGGTTCTGGTACGAGAGGAAGAAGTTGCCGTTGTCTCCGCCGGAGGAGAAGGAGATGTCGTTCTGGATGCCCACGCCGAGCTGGTAGTAGGACTCTCTGGAGCCCTCCTTGAAGTCGTAGGTGTCGGTGAGCTGTACGATCTCTCCGTCGTCAGTCATGAAAGGCGAACCGATATTGACAACCTCGCCGTTGAACTCGGGACCGTACTGCTGGTTCTCGCCCTGGATGTAGTAGCCGAAGCCGAACTCGTCCTCGGCGCCGGGACCGAACCTGGTCTGGTATTCAGGATAGTAGGCCGCCTTGTCGAAGGTGGTGGTCAGGGAGTAGGTGATCCTCGGACGTCCCTTCTCACCGGTCTTTGTGGTCACGTAGATGACACCGTTGGCTGCGGACGAGCCGTAGAGGGCCGCGGCGCTACCGCCCTTCAGCACCGAGATGTTGTCGATGTCGTTAGGGTTCATCGACTGCAGGAAGTCCAGGGGTGTGGGGATACCGTCCACAACGAGCAGAGGCGAGTTGTCGCCCAGGAAGGAGCGGCTGCCTCGCAGGTTGATACGCACGTCGGCGTCGAGGGATGCGGATGACGCACTGATCTGCAGACCGGACACCTTACCGATGAGGGCCTGGGATGCGTCGGAGTTCTGGGAGGCGTTGATGTCCTTGGAGTCCACCTTGGCCGCGGAGTATCCGATCTCCTTGGCCTGCCTCTGGATACCCAGAGCGGTCACGACCACCTGGTCCAGGAACAGGGCGTCGGGCTCCAGGGAGATCACAAGGTTCGTTCCGTTGCCGATCTCTACCTCCAGGGTCCCGTAGCCCACGAAGCTCGCGATCAGTGTCGTCGCGTCCGAAGGCACGCCCTCGAGGGTGAACGTTCCGTCATCAAGCGTGTAGGCGCCCAGGGATGTGGTGCCCTTCACCGCCACTGACGCAAATGGGATTGGCTCGCCGGTCTCGGCGTCCAGCACTTTGCCGGTAACGGTCCTGTTCTGCGCGTACATCAGCGTAGGAAGCAGGGTCAGTACCGCCACCAGAGTGGAGATAATTATTTTTTTCATTTGGGTTAATTTTAGTGATGTTTTATAATTGTTGTTGATGGTTTTCTGCCCGACAGAGTAATGCCTGAACAGGACGGGCACCTGATGATTTTAAAACGAT
>URSC01000005.1 GCA_900550465.1 uncultured Alistipes sp. | reverse complement strand
TACTAAAAAATCGCGGCATTTACCAGCGTCGGGTAAATGTTTTTCGATCGTTTTATTAGCACCTGATATTTCATCTCACAGCAACGCTGTTTCTCAGGCAGAAATCCATCAACATCATTTATAATCACTCTAAATTTAACCCAAATGAAAAGAATAATTATCCCCATCCTGATGGCGGTATTGTCCCTGCTTCCCTACACCTTGGGAGCACAGGACAGGACCGTCACAGGAACTGTGCTGGACGCCGAGACAGGCGAGCCGATTCCGTTCGCGTCAGTGGCGGTAAAGGGCACCACATCGCTGGGAACCTACACGCTGGATGACGGAACGTTTACTCTCGAGGGCGTACCCTCCGATGCGACTACTCTGATCGCGAGCTTCGTAGGCTATCAGACTCTGGAAGTCACCATCACCAACGGAAACATGGTGATATCCCTGGAGCCGGACGCTCTGTTCCTGGACCAGGTGGTCGTGACCGCCCTGGGTATCCAGAGGCAGGCCAAGGAGATCGGATACTCCGCGGCCAAGGTTTCATCAGAAGACCTGAACACCACGCAGAACTCGGACGCCACACAGGCTCTGATCGGCAAGGTATCAGGTCTGCAGATCAGCGCCGCATCGGCTTCCCTCGACGCCGACGTCCGTATCAACCTGCGAGGCAGCCGTTCCTTCCTGGGAGACAACTCGCCTCTGCTCGTTGTTGACGGTGTCCCCACCCCTCTGGACTTCCTGCAGTCGATGAACCCGAACGACATCGACAACATCTCGGTGCTGAAGGGCGGTAGTGCTGCAGCCCTCTACGGATCGTCCGCAGCCAACGGCGTGCTGTACGTCACTACCAAAACCGGAGACAAAGGACGCCCCAGAATCACCTACTCCCTGACCACCACCTTCGACAAGGCTGCCTACATCCCCAAATACCAGACCCGTTTCGGCCCCGGTGCCGATGACGTATACGGATTCGGCGCCTATGATAAAGGCGAGAACCAGCAGTATGGTCCCGAATTCGACGGTTCCACGGTTGAAATAGGTGCTCCTTACCTCGATGCGGATGGAAATGTCCAGCAGAAAACAGGAAAGTACAGTTTTAAAGACGGTGCCCGAGAGAACTACTATGAAACCGGTATCGGCATCCAGAACGACATCTCCTTCTCCTCCGGAGGTGACAACGGCAACTTCTTCCTCTCGTACCAGAACCTGCACCGCACCGGAACTGTCGCCGGTGATGTGATGGACCGCAATACCATCCGCTTCAACGCTTCCCGCAAGTACAAGAGCTTCACCGCCAGCGTGAATGTTTCCTATTCAAATATGCAGGGAGACATGAACAATTCAGGATCCAACGGTCTGTACAACCTCTGGAACACCCCGGGTCATATATACCTGCCCGACTACAAGGACTGGCGCAACGCTCCAGGAGGAAGCCCTGACCAGTGGGTAAACGACTACTACCTGAACCCCTGGGCTCAGATTGCAATCTACCGCCGCGAATTCCGCAATGACCGCTTCACCGGCTCAGCCACACTGGAGTGGGCGCCCCTGAAATGGCTCCGTTTCATGGGCCGCGCAGGTATCAACACCAATACCAGAAACAGCAGCTCGTATACCAACGCATGGCACTTCGATGAATACTCCAAGACTTCCGGACGTTCCTATGCTACTTCCGACATCTACTCCGACTTCTCCACATCCGCCGATTTTACACAGAGGCTGAATGCAGACGTAATGGCATTTGCCGAGCACCAGTTCGGAAAGAACTTCGGCATCAAGGGTATGATCGGATGGTCCATGAACACACGCTACTCCGAGGACAAAAATGTCGAGGCCGGGCAGCTGGCACTTGACAACCTGTTCAACGTACAGCATAAGGTGGGTGAGCTCCAGGGCTCGAATGAAATAATCCAGACCCGCTCACAGGCAGTATATGCCAGCATCGACTTCAACTTCCTCGGATGGATCTACCTGCAGGTGACCGGACGCAACGACTGGACCTCCCTGCTGGACCAGAGCAACTGGTCGTTCTTCTATCCCGGAGCCAACATGTCCCTGATGCTCTCGGACGCCATTCCCGCGCTGAAGAACAGCTCATGGCTCTCGTACCTGAAGCTCCGCGGAACCTTCGCAAAGGTGGGAGCCGTGAATGTAAGCCCCTACAGACTTTATAACACGGCTGAAGTTGCAGACCCCTTCCCTTTCAGCACCCTGACATCCTATCAGCTGAACCAGAGCCGCCGCAATCAGTACCTCAATCCCGAGTTCACCACCGAGTTCGAGGTCGGACTGGAGGTCGGCTTCCTGAAGGACAGGATCACTTTCGAGGCCGCATACTACCATCAGAAGACCACTGACCAGACCGTGAACGTCAGCCTGCCCTACTCCACCGGCGCCGAATCCCGCTATCTCAATGCAGGTACAATGGTCGGTCAGGGTGTCGAGCTTGACCTCCGCCTGACTCCGCTGCTGGAGTTCGGAGACTTCTACTGGAATGTATTCGCCAACGCGACATTTGCCACCTCAGAGGTAGTCGAACTTTACGAAGGTCTTGACGAGCTGGCCATCTACAGTCCTATCTACGCCATCGTAGGAAAGCCGTTCCCTTATATCAAGGCCACCGACTTCGTCCGTGATCCCGAAGGCAGGGTAATCGTGGATGAGGAAACCGGTCTGCCGACCCAGGGCGATCTTGTCGACATGGGCTGTACCGAACCGAAGGTACGTCTCGGTCTTTCCACCGAATTTTCATGGAGAGGGCTGTCTCTCAACGCCACCTTCGAATACAGAGGAGGCCATGTGGCCCGCTTCGACGCTGAGAGCGACATGCTCTTCACCGGCACCTCCTATACTTCTGCCATCACCGGCCGCGAGAGATTCGTATTTCCCAACTCTGTAATTGAGAAAGTCGATGAGAATGGCAACAAGTACTATGTAGAGAACACCAACATCACCACCAACTCCGGCGGCAAGAACTTTTGGCCCAGCCTTTATACCAATGCAGTAGCAGCACGCGTAGTAAGTGCCGCCTCATGGAAACTGCGCGAGCTCTCCCTGACATGGAACCTTCCCGCCCGCTGGATGGAGAAGACCAAGGTAATCCAGAGCGCTGCAATCTCCCTCGTAGGCCGCAACCTGTTCTACTGGGTACCCGACACCAATCTCTGGGGCGACCCGGATATGTGGAGCGGTACAGGCAACCGCAACGCACCCGGCATCGTAGACAGCGCTATGGCTGGTTTCAGAACATTCGGCTTCAACGTCAACATCTCATTCTAACACATGAAAGCAATGAAAAAGATTCTTACATATACATTAGCGGCTTTACTTGCCTTCGGACTCTCCGGGTGTACGGAATGGCTAGACGTCAACCATGACCCGAACAACGCAACCCCGGACAGGCTTACCGAGGCCATTATGCTGCCTGCCCAGCAGTATGCCATGCTGAACAACATGACAAACTCCACCTACGCCTGGCAGCTGTCCCACTTCCTGACCAAGTCCGGAGACTTCTCCGGTGCCTACACATTCCTCAGCGGCCAGGTGACTCCTCAGAACCTGGACAGCTGGTGGGAGACCTACTACTACATGAACTGGAACCTCCAGACCATGCGTGATCTTGCCGTCACCAACGAGGAGCCGGTATATCAGGCCATAGCTGAAATTCTGCAGGTAATCAACTATCAGAGAATGGTTGACATCTGGGGCGATATACCTTATACTGATGCCTGCCAGCCCGATTCCGTAACACAGCCCACCTACGATGACTCCAAAATGATTTATGACGACCTCATCAGCAGAGCTCACACAGCCGCACAGACATTGGAAAATGCCACGGAGGCCCCTGGAGATCTCGCCTCTGCAGATATCATCTGCCACGGAGACCTGAGCCTGTGGACAAAACTGGCATACAGCGTGGAACTCCGCCTCCTCATGCGCGTCTCCAATGTTCAGACCGTTGACGAACAAGTGCTGGCCATCTACAAGAAATGCCTGGCTCCGGAAGAAAATATAGACGCAAATCCGGGATATCTAAGCGAGACCGACAAAATGAACATCTTCTTCCAGTACTATGGATGGAACAAGAATTCCGAGCCGGTAACCAATCTCCGTCAGTACTGTCCTACCAGCATACTGGTAGATCTGCTCAGGGACAACAATGACCCCCGTCTGAGAGTCTACGCTGATCCCCGCCAGACATTAGGTGATGATGAAATACGCCAGGTTTACTATCCCTCGAATCTGGCCACTGAGCGCTACAGCGGCATTCCTTACGGTCAGATGAATCCCGCCAATCTTGGATACGCAACCACAACAGGAAGAGGTATCCTTGCAGGAGGGTCCGACCTGGCGGAAGGCATGGTAAGAGCATCCACATTCATGGCTGGAGCAGAAGTCGGCTTCCTGCTTGCAGAAGCCGCCCTCAGGAAAATGATTCCGGAAGATGCCCGGAACTACTATGAGCGCTCCGTAATCTCAGCCATGAAGAGACACGAGGCCGCAATGCAGGAGCCGAGCGAAAACTTCAAGGACTGGCGCAACTCCAGTCCCCTGGTCGGCATGAGAGACCCGATAAGCGGCACTGCGGAGCAGGCCGCAACGGAATATCTTAACCAGAACAGCGCCTTCATGAACTGGGAAAAAATGACCACCGATGAAGAAAAACTGGAAGCTATCTGCACCCAGAAATGGCTTGCCTTCATGGGCTACAATCCTATGGAAGCATGGTTCGAGCAGAGAAGAACCGACCTTCCGGAGCTTCCTTCTTCCTGCTGGTCAGGAGTAGTCAACCCCAATCACAACATCTCGCTGCTGCCATACCCTCAGACCGAGAGGAACCTCAACGCTGAGAACATTCCGGAAAGCAATAGAGACATATTCACTGCCACAGTATTCTGGGACCTCAAGAATCCGCAGGTTCCTCAGACCTCCGAATATTAATGCCTAAAATGTTTTCACCATGAAATCTATAACAAAAATACTGCTGATTCCCGCTTTGCCCGCTGCCATGTTTGCAGCCACATCCTGCCTCAATGACGAACCCCTGATAGACTGGGACGAAGTCAAGGATCACTATGTGATCGAACTGGCGGACAACGACCATGCCCAGGCCGAGAACAACATGGAGCAGGGTGATGTGGCGGAGTTCATGATTATCGTAAACTACACTGCCAGTTATGCTCACGAAGTGACCGAGGACATACATGTCACATTAGGAGTGGACCTTGACACCATACAGAAAATCAATGCCGGGCTTACCGCTTCCGAGCAGCCATTCGAGCCGTTCCCGGCAGAAAGCTATGCCGGCCTGCAGACAGAGGTTACCATCCCCGCAGGATGCAAGAAGGATACCGTATTCCTGAATGTAGACCTTAACGAAGACTTTAAAGTAGGTATGGCATACATTTTGCCTATAAAAATCAAAGGAGCAAGTGACGGCTACCTTATCAGCGGCAACTTCGACCACCTTGAACTGGAGATAAATATGGCCGAGCCCCAGGTAGGGCTGGAAGTTCTCTCCGAAGACAAGGACGACCCAGAGCCGAATGTAAGACGTAATGTCAGACAGGGAGATGAGGTGATTTTTGACATTGAACTGAGCGTGGACTACAACGTCACCATTCAGGAGCCTGTAACAGCCGGACTTTTCATTGATCCCAGCCGTGTTGTTATTTTAGACGCCTCCTCTGATAAAGACTATGAAATTCTGTCCAGTGAGGACATCTCAAAGTATTTTACGGTGACACCTGATCTTGCCGTGAACATCTACCCTGAGAAGGAGAGTGTGGAAGATCCGGAGCCGACAGAGGTGACGATTGAGGGCGGCCAGAAGAAAACAAGCATTCAGGTAAAAGCCAATACATCCATAATGGAGCCAGGCAAGAACTATATCCTGCCTATTGAGATAGATCATGTAACTGAACACTATGCAATAGGATCCGGCAACCTGATCTACCTGGAAGTCAATATGGATGAATAGCCCGAGACATATGTTTCATTATGTAATTTTAAATTAGTTAAAAAAACGGGGACCGCAGTGATGCGCTCCCCGTTCCCTTTTTTTGTGCTGAACACAGCCTATTGTTCCATCTCCTTCTCCACATCCTCCGTAGTGATGGGCAGGCGCTTCGAACCGAGCAGACGGCAGCCCTTCTCAGTGATGAGCAGGTCGTCCTCGAGGCGGATGCCTCCGAAGTCGTAGTACTCCTTCTCCAGCAGAGGGAAGTTGACGTACTGGGTGTTGATGCCTTCCTTCTTCCACTTCTCGATGAGGGCGGGGATGAAGTAGATACCGGGCTCGTCCGTTACGACATGGCCGGGCTCGAGCATCTTGCCCATGCGGAGGGAGCCGAGGCCGAACTGCGACGAGCGCCTGTAGGTGTCGTCATAGCCCACGTAGTTCTCGCCGAGATCCTCCATGTCGTGCACGTCCAGACCCATGTTGTGGCCGAGGCCGTGAGGCATGAAGAGCGAATGGGCGCCGGCGGCCACGATCTCGTCCGGGTCGCCCTTGAGGATGCCGAGATTGATCAGGCCCTGGGCCATGAGGCGGGACACGGTCTGGTGCACCTCGGTGTAGGTGATGCCGGGACGGGCTATGCTGAGAGCCAGATTGTTGGCAGCGGATACGATGTCGTATATCTCCTTCTGCTTGGTGGTGAACTTGCCCGAAGACGGAAGGGTACGGGTGAAGTCCGAGCAGTAGTTGGTGTTGGACTCCGCGCCGGCGTCGATGACGATGAGCCTGCCGTCGGTCAGGATGCCGTCGTGATTGTGGTTGTGCAGGGTCTCGCCGTGCTGCGAGAGGATAATCGGGAACGAGGGCATCAGACCCTCGGCGATGGCGATACCTTCCATGACGCCGACGAGCTGCTGCTCCACCATGCCGAGGCGGGCCATCTTCATGGCGGTGAAGTGCATGGCGTAGCCGATGTTGCAGGCCTTGTCTATCTCCTCGATCTCGCACTGCTCCTTGATAAGTCTCATCGATACGACGGCCTTGATGAACTCCTCGGAAGCGTCGCTGCGCATGCGGTCGAACGGCACGCCTAGCATCTGGTTCAGGCGGATCATGTTCTGATAGCGGTACGGGGGCAGGAAATGTACCTTGCGGCCGCCGGCTTTAGCCTTGGAGACGTATTTCTCCAGCTCAGCCAGAGGGAAGGTTTTCGAGACGCCTACAGAAGCGGCCTTGTCGCTGATCAGCGGCTGGGGGCCCATCCAGATGATGTCGTCGATATCCACGTCGTTGCCGAAGATGATCTCCTCTCCGGACTCGAGGTCGATGACTGCGGCCAGATCGGGGTCGGTCAGACCGAAATAGTAGTTGAACGTGCTGTCCTGACGGTAGCGGTAGGCGTTGCCGGCGTAGTTGACGGCTGCCTCACCCGTTCCCAGGAACAGAAGGATACCGGAGCCCACCTTGGTCTTCAGCGTGTTCCTCCGGTTTACATAGATTTCTTTTGCGAACATATATCAGATATTTTAAGTTTTACCTTATTTCACATTGCAACAAAGCAAATGTACAAATTTAAAACGATAAAAACAAAATGGGGACGTTCCGGAAGGTCAGGGCATGAAAAAAGGTCAGTGGGTTACTGACCTTCAGAGCGGAAAACGAGACTCGAACTCGCGACCCCGACCTTGGCAAGGTCGTGCTCTACCAACTGAGCTATTTCCGCGATTGGGATTGCAAAGGTAGGTATTATTTTCGGATTTCCAAATTTTTTGAGAATAATTTCAATTTTCAGGAGGGGGCCGGCCCGCCATCTGAGGATTTTCCCTATATTTGCGAAGATATACTTAAAATGGGAGCAGTATGGGAAGAAGGAAGCGGATGCAGGGACCGGGGCCGGTGAATATAGGAGGGATAGGACGCAGAGGGAGCCCGCGGAAGCAGAGGAAAAGCACGGCTGGGACGGATACGGCGGACCGGGAAGGGCAGAATGACGGATACCGGCGCATGACCGGGAGACAGGGAGAGGACATGGCTTTGGAATACCTTTTGCAGGCAGGTTACAGGTTGCTTGAAAGGAACTGGCACTGCAGCCACAAGGAGGTGGATCTCATCATGGAGGGCAGCGACGGACTTCACATAGTGGAGGTCCGGACCAGACGGGAGCCGGCGGCCGTGGAACCGGAGCAGACGGTGGACAGGTGGAAACAGCGCAACCTCATAGCCGCGGCCGGAGCTTACCTGAAAATGAGCGGAAGGACCTGTCCTGTACATTTCGACATCGTCTCGATAGTACTTGACAGCAGTGGAAGGGTACTGCGCGGCAGCCACATAACGGATGCATTCCTGCCCCTGGGCACATAGCCTCCTGAACATAGACGACAAAACACAACTATATAAAGACTCTACGAGATGATGAACAATAATTTCTATTGCGTGATAATGGCCGGCGGCGTGGGAAGCCGTTTCTGGCCCGTCAGCAGAAACTCCAGACCCAAGCAGTTTCTCGACATCCTGGGCATCGGCAGAAGTTTCATCCAGCTCACATACGACAGGTTCGTCAAGATAGTTCCCAGACAGAATATCTTCGTAGTCACATCCTCCACATACGTAGACATGGTCCGTGAGCACCTGCCGGATCTTCCGCCCGAGAACATTCTTGCAGAACCGTACAGGCGCAACACAGCCCCCTGCATAGCATACGCGGCAACCAGAATCCTGCACATGAATCCCGAAGCCACGATGGTAGTGGCCCCCTCGGACCATTTCATATCCAACGAGAGCCTCTTCATAGACACCATCACGGCGGCCATGAACTACGCCTCGCACCAGGACGAGCTGTTCACGCTGGGCATCGACCCGACCCGTCCTGAGACAGGCTACGGCTACATCCAGTGCAGCATGAAGGAGTCCACCACTGTGGACGGCAACATCGCCTACAAGGTCAAGACCTTCACCGAGAAGCCCAACCGCGAGCTGGCCCAGGTATTCGTCGACAGCGGAGAGTTTCTCTGGAACTCCGGCATCTTCGTATGGAACGCCGCCACCATCTGCAAGGCCCTGGAGAGATGGCTGCCCGAGATATATTCCCTCTTCAAGGAAGGCTACAGATACTACGGCACTCCCCAGGAAAAAGCCTTCATAAACAAGAGCTACGAAGACTGCCCGGCCATCTCCATCGATTACGGAGTGATGGAGAAGACCAGCCGCGCATGGGTATTCCAGGCCTCGTTCGGATGGACCGACCTGGGCACATGGGAATCTCTCTATCTCCACGCTCCCAAGGACGACAGCCGCAACCTGATCAAATGTCCCGACTCCATGATCGACACTACCACCGACAGTGTCATCGTCTCCCACGAGAAGGACAAGCTGGTGGTCGTTAAAGGACTGAGCAACTACCTGGTCATCAACACAGACGACGTACTCATGATCTGCCCCCGCGAGGAAGGTAAGTTCAAGGAGATAATTACTGACCTGGCGGTCAACGAGAAGTCCAGATACATGTAATCAAACAGGAGAAACACTATATGACAGACAAGAAACCACTGAACATAGACATCCAGTCCGAGATAGGCCAGCTGGATGCCGTCCTGCTCCACACCCCCGGAGCCGAGGTCGAGAACATGACCCCGAAAATGGCCCAGAGAGCGCTCTACAGCGACATCCTCAACCTGTCCATAGCCCAGGAAGAATACGCCCAGCTCAGCGGCGTACTGGAGAAACTGGCCAAAGTATATACCGTAAGCGACCTGCTGGTCAAGGTCCTCGACAACGACGCCGAGCGCCAGGCCCTCATCGGCAAGATCTGCGTCATGGAACAGGTCACCGACTACTTCGACATGCTCATGGACATGTCCTCGGCCCGTCTGGCCAAGGTCCTCATCGAGGGACTCCCGGCCAAGATCAACACCCTGACATCATTCCTCAACGAGGACTACTACGCCCTCTTCCCCCTCTACAACTTTTACTTCACCCGCGACGCATCAGTGACCATAGGCAACAACGCACTGATATGCAAGATGGCCAACCGCGTAAGGACCCGCGAGTCCCTGATCATGGAAGCCATCTACAAGGGCAGCGGCGAGTTCAGCTGCGGCATCATCAACGCCTACGACTATCAGCCCGGCAACCCGGACATCTATATGGAGGGCGGAGACATCCTTATCGCCCGTGACGACATCCTCCTGCTGGGCAACGGCGCCCGCACCAGCACCCAGGGCATCGACCTGCTGGCCGCCCGTCTCGGAGCCCTCGCTCCAGAGGGACGCCGCCACATCATCGTTCAGCAGTTGCCCCGCACCCCCGAGTCCTTCATCCACCTGGACATGGTATTCACCCTTCTGGACAGGGACAAATGCATGGTATTCGAGCCCCTCATCCTCGGCGACAACCAGTACCAGACCGTCCACATCACCATGGAGAACGGCAAGGTGGTCAAGATCAACAGCGTCTCGAACATTCTCACCGTCCTGCGCCGCCTGGGCATGGACCTCGAGCCCATCATCTGCGGAGGAGAGTCGGACGAATGGGACCAGGAAAGGGAGCAGTGGCACAGCGGAGCCAATTTCTTCGCCTTCGCCCCCGGCAAGGTCATCTCCTACGCGCGCAACACCCATACCCTCGAGGAACTGTCCAAGCACGGCTTCGAGATCATCCCCGCATGGGACTTCATCGAGGGCAAGGCGTCCGTCAAGGGCGACAAGCGCTGCGTAATCACCATAGAGGGTTCAGAGCTGCCCCGTGGAGGCGGCGGAGCCCGCTGCATGACCATGCCGCTGTCGCGCAAGGCTGTTAAATGGGAATAATTCAATCAGTTCAACAATATGATCAACGATAAAATCGAGAGCATCCTGGCAGAAATTCAGGGTGCAAAGGCAAAGACAGAAAAGGAAATCGAGGAACTGAGGGTCCATCTGCTCGGCAAGAAGGGAGAGATCACCCAGCTTTTCGAGGAATTCCGCACCATATCGGCGGATAAGAAGAAGGAATTCGGCCAAAAACTGAACAATCTCAAGAATGCGGCGGCAGCCAAGATCGAGGAACTCCGCAACAGCACCGCCGAGTCTTCCGAAGGCGCAACCCCCTCCTTCGACATGACCATGCCGGGAGACCATTTTGAACTGGGTACCCGACATCCCATATCCCTCACCCGCGAGGAGATCATCTCCATCTTCCGCAAGCAGGGCTATGCCCTGGCGGAAGGCCCCGAGATCGAGGACGACCACCACGTCTTCGAGGCCCTCAACTTCCCTCCGGACCATCCGGCCAGGGACATGCAGGACACATTCTTCATCTCCTCAGGCGTCAATCCGGTCCTTCTGCGCACCCACACCAGTTCAGTACAGGTGAGGACCATGGAGAACCGCAAGCCCCCTATCCGCGTGATATGCCCCGGCAGGGTATTCCGCAACGAGGCCATCTCGGCCCGCGCCCACTGCATCTTCCACCAGGTAGAGGGCCTGTACGTTGATAAAAACGTTTCCTTCGCCGACCTCAAGCAGACGATTCTGATCTTCGTGCGCGAGATGTTCGGTCCGGACACCAAGATCCGCATGCGTCCCTCCTACTTCCCCTTCACGGAGCCCAGCACCGAGGTGGACATCAGCTGCAACATCTGCGGCGGCAAGGGCTGCAACATCTGCAAGGGCACCGGCTGGCTCGAGATCATGGGCGCCGGCATGGTAGACCCCAACGTTCTGGAAGCCTGCGGCATAGACCCCAAGGAGTACACCGGCTTCGCGTTTGGCATGGGAATTGAACGCATAGCCATGTTGAAATGGCAAGTCAAGGACCTGAGACTGTACTTCGAGAACGACGTACGCTTCCTCAGGGAGTTCGAGACCTCCATCTGACATTTTTTCATACATTTTCCACTATAAAAAATCCCGGCCGCCTCGCGAGAGACTGCCGGGATTTAAATTTATCCTCTGTACCGGTTCCTTCTAGTCGAAAATCCAGCGGAGGCTGAGCTGCATCATCCAGGTGGAGGAGAGGCTGATGGAAGGAGAGAACTCCTTGGTCAGACGCTCTGTACCGTCCGTCATGAAGTGGTATACAGGCTTGGAGCTCTGGCCCACACCGCCCTGGGTGTAGCCGTTGCCTGCAATCTCGAGAATCTGGGTACCGTTGGTTGACCAGAAATGTCCCCAGTTCTGATTGAGGAGGTTGCCTATGTTCTCGATATCCAGACCGATCTGGATGGTATGGCGCTGACCGTTCTTCTGAGGGATGTAGAAGTTCTGGAAGATACGCACGTCGAACTGATGTGTCCAGGGAGCCACAAGGCCGTTGCGCTCAGCATACTTACCCTTGCGGGTGCTGAGGTACTTGCTGTTGTTGATGAAGTTCCAGAAATCCTCCGCCTGATCGGCAGCTGAATAGACTGCATCTGTTCCGGGAATGGTATAATCCTCGAATGTCAGCTCGTCCTTGCTTGCAGGCACGTAGATCAGGTTGTCGGCGCCGCCGTCACCCACGATGTTGGAGGTGTAGGTGTAGGAGTATCTTCCGCGGGGACCGCCCTCATAGAAGATGCTGATACCGGTAGCGAAGTTCCTGGCGTACTCTGCGGTGTAGCTCAGGGATGCAATCAGACGGTGAGGCATCACGTAGCCGGCATAACCGAGCTCCACGAGGTTCTGACCGTTGACGGTCGAAGCGTTCTGCCATGCGGAGTAGACCTGGTCACCCCAGCCGTCGCCGTAGCTAAGCGCGTTGCTGTAGGTGTAGGCGATCATTCCGTCGAAACCGTAGAAGTTGTGCTTCTCGGCCTTGGCTGTGATGGAATAGTAGTGACCGCCCTTCTTGGAGTTATTCAGCAGGTAGGCGTTCTGGAGGCTGGGCTCGTAGTAGCCGTCCCATACATAACGGTTATCCGCGAAGTTGTTGATATTGGAATATACGGGATCCTTGAGACCTACGTTGGTGATGGTCACGGGATTGATGTCGTAGTTGTAGACACCCTCTACTGACAGCATCACGTCACCGGGCATGATGTAGTCGAGGGCGAGGGAGCTCTTCCAGGTCTGGGGCATCTTGAGGTCCGGAGCCATCAGGGAGATGCTGGAGATGCTGGTGGAAGCGGGGGTAGCTCCGTTGGGATAGAGCCAGTTGAGCTGCTCGTTCCTGTCCACGATGAAAGGAGGCACCTGAAGGTCACCGCCGGCCACTCTGGTGGTGGTGGCCTGTATCACGCCTGCGTCACCGGCCTGAGCCACGATCCATACGAAAGGCAGACGGCCTGTGAAGAAGCCCGAACCTCCGCGGAGCACGAGGCTGCGGTCACCGAGGATATCCCAGTTGAAGCCGATACGGGGCGAGAACATAACGGTGGTGGAGGGAAGCTGGCGGGTATCGTACTTGCCGCCGTTGCCGTTGTATTCTGCGAATGTGGCGTCAGCCACCTGCTGGTTGAAGTTGTAGTCCAGCGAAGGATATATGGGCAGCTCGACACGGAGACCGTAGGAGAGCTTGAAACGGTTGAAGTTCATCTCATTCTGCAGGTAGAGGGATACCTGGTGGAAGTCGAACTGAGGGAATGCCTGCGACCAGTCGTTGTTGAACGAGTGGGTGATGGCATACTGTGAAGGATTGTCGAAGAGGGTGCCGCTGTTAATGGCGTTCATCAGATCATCCTCCGTATCGAAGAGGAATGAATAGTAGCCTGCACCGAATCTCTGGAAACCGTTCTTGGTCCTGTTCCACTCGTACTGCACACCGGCTGTAAGCTGGTTGATACCCAGCGAGGCAATGACCTCATCGGTAACAGTAACTGTATTCACGTCACGGAGGTTGCCGAGAGAGAAGAGTTCAGTACCGAAAGAAGTGTAGTAGTATCCTCCCACACCTATATCCACGAAGGGGAAGCGTCCGCCCTCTGTACTGCGGGGCTCGTACTGATGGGAATAGGTGGCACGGAGTGAATTGTTGACCTTACCGTCGAGGAAGCGGGAGTTGAGTTCGGCTGCTATCGAGGAGAAGTTCTGCTCAGTGAAGTATCTGGCGTTCTGGAAATAGATTGCTTCCATATCCTGCCTGTTACCTCTGGGGTTGTCCTTGTCAGCCAGGCCGCTGTCGGATATCGAAGGAGCTGAGGGATACTTCGACTTGGTCATGTTATAACGGATATTCAGCTTATGGTTGTTGTTGATATTCCAGTCAATACGGGCCAGGAACTTGTAAGCGGGACTGATAGATGAATATCCCTGGTATGCTCCAGGATTGTAATCCCACTGGTTGATGAGATAGTCAGAGAGTGCGTCCATCACTGACGCGGAGGGACGGGCGATACCGTCATTTCCGTTGGTCCAGGGATTCTCAGGGGTGGAAGCCACACGTGAAGGACCGGGTTCCACGTCTCTTTCCATCTCGAAGTTGAGGAAGAAGAAGAGCTTGTCCTTGATGATGGGGCCTCCTACACGGGCACCTACGAGCAGATGCTGCTCGGGATTGACGGTAAGCTCGTTGCCCTCTACCCATTTGCCTCTGAACTTCTCATTATAGAAATAGGAGTAGGCTGATGCCTGGAACTCGTTGCTTCCTGAACGTGTAACCGCGTTCATTGCAGCTCCGATGAAACCACTCTGACGCACATCGTAAGGAGTAACATTGACTGATATCTGCTCGATGGCATCCATCGATATAGGAGAACCTCCAGCCGGCATGGTACCTCCGATACCGAAAGCGTTGTTGGCAGCCGCTCCGTCGATGGTGAAGTTGTTCTGACGGTAAGTACCGCCGCCGATCTGAGGACCGTTGCCGCTGTCGTATGCCTGGGGTGTCAGTTTGATGATGTCCTGCACGTCACGGCTGATGACGGGGATGCTGTTGATAGCCCTGAGGTTGAGGGATGTAACCGCTCCGGAGCGGTCCGAGCGCATGTTGGAAGTAGCGCTCTCTGCCACTACCACGAGTTCATCGAGGTCCATACTCTCTTCCTGGAGGGCAGTGTTTACTACGAAGTTGTCGGCCAGGGCCACGTTGATGTCCGTAACCTCGGTGGTCTTGAAGCCCAGCATCTCTATCCTCAGGGTATAGGGGCCGCCGGGAAGGATGTTGAGCAGGCGGTAGTTACCCTTGGAGTCCGCTATAGTCCAGTACTGGGTACCGGAAGGGACATGGACAGCGATAACCGTCGCTCCCGCGAGGTCTGTACCGCTCTCATCCGTAATCTTACCGCTGATTGATGATGTTGTGACCTGAGCGAATGCCGCAGTGGCGGCGAAGATGCTCAGAAGGGTCAAAGCAATCTTTCTGATTGTTCTTTCCATTGGTGTAGATTGTAATTTGGTTGTAAAATTTTCCGCAAAAAAATTCAAAAAAATTTGCATATCCAAATTTTTGTTGTGACATTTGCGCGACATTTCTGAAAAGGGAATGTAAAACGAGTTTTGTGGACAGATTTGCCTGCTTGCAACCACACTAAAAAATGCTAAAATGAATCTTTCATACAGTTAGTGTTTTGTCAAATCTCTCCGAAACCCGTTCGGAAGAGATTTTTTTGTTTTATATACCTTTAATGTATTATGGCATACTTTTTCACATCAGAATCAGTTTCAGAAGGACATCCTGACAAGGTGGCCGACCAGATATCGGACGCCATCCTCGACGACTTTCTGCGTCAGGACCCCGAGGCCAAGGTGGCCTGCGAGACATTTGTAAGCACCGGACTGGCCGTCATAGGCGGTGAGGTCCGCTCTGACGCATACGTTGACATCCAGCACGTGGCCCGCGGCGTGATAGAGAAGATCGGCTACACCAAGGCCGACTATATGTTCGACTCCAAGTCCTGCGGCATCCTCTCCGCCGTACACGAGCAGTCCCCCGACATCAACCGCGGTGTAGTCCGCGAGGAGAAGAAGGAGCAGG
Organism: uncultured Alistipes sp.; assembly: GCA_900550465.1. Classification (GTDB taxonomy): domain Bacteria; phylum Bacteroidota; class Bacteroidia; order Bacteroidales; family UBA932; genus Coprenecus. Next base: position 162,147 of record URSC01000005.1, on the reverse strand, counting down.
GCGCCGGCGACCAGGGCATGATGTTCGGCTACGCCTGCAACGACACCGAGGAGTACATGCCCCTGCCCCTCACCCTGGCCCACATAGCATTGATAGAGCTGGCGAAGATCCGTCGGGAGAACCCCTCCCCCATGCCCTACCTCCGCCCGGACGCCAAGTCCCAGTTCACCATCGAGTACAGCGACGACCACAGGCCGCTCAGAGTGCACACCATCGTAATATCCACCCAGCACGACGACTTCCCCGCTGCCGAAGGCATGGTGCCCGGCACTCCGGAGAATGACGCCGCCATTCAGGCCCGTATCCGCGAGGACATCGAGAAAATACTGATTCCCAGAATCATCGCCCGCCTGCCCGAACGCACCCGTCAGCTCTTCGACGGCCGCTTCATCCTCCATGTCAACCCCACCGGCAAATTCGTCATCGGAGGCCCCCACGGCGACACCGGCCTGACCGGCCGTAAGATTATCGTGGACACCTACGGCGGCAAGGGTGCTCACGGCGGCGGAGCCTTCTCCGGCAAGGACCCCAGCAAGGTGGACCGGTCCGCAGCTTACGCAGCCCGCTACATCGCAAAGAACCTGGTGGCCGCCGGTGTGGCCGACGAGATTCTGATCCAGATCGCCTACGCGATAGGCATAGCCGAGCCGGTCAGCATCTTCGTCAACACCTACGGCAAGTCAAAAGTCGCTCTTACCGATGGACAGATTGCCGAGAAGATCCGCTCGATTTTCGACCTGCGCCCCGCAGCCATCATCAAGCGCTTCGGCCTCAAGAACCCGATCTACCTGCCCACCGCAGCCTACGGCCACTTCGGCCGCGACCCCTTCATGCGCAAGGTGCAGTTGGTACGCGACGGCCGTACCGTAGAGGAGGAAGTCCAGTTCTTCGGCTGGGAGCTCCTCGACTCGGTCGACCTGGTCCGCAAGGAATTCGGACTGTAGCAACCTCTACCCGGGTTTTGTGACAAATGCTATGCTGGCGTAGGACACCCTGATATCCGGGATGACGCGGAGAGCATCCCAGCATGCTTCCGCAGTAGCTCCGGTCGTGAGAACATCGTCTACAAGCAGAACATGACGGCCGCTGAGTCTCTCGGCGGCCGTTTTTATATCTCTGAGAACAAATGCTCCTGAGACATTCTCCCATTTGCTCCCGACACTCATTCTGGTCTGGGAGGTGCTGTAGCGGACACGGCGCAGGATATCGGTGAGTACAGGGATATCTCCGGACAGACCTTCAGAGATACCGCGGGCGATGACCTCCGCCTGATTGTAGCCGCGTTTCCACTGCCTCCGCCAGTGAAGCGGGACTGGGACTATCACATCGGGCAAAGGGTATGCGGCCTCACGCATCTTCTCTCCCAGTATGCGGCCGAGCCAGCGGCCCATGGCGAGATTTCCGCTGTACTTGACTGCATGCAGAAGTTCCTTATAATCATTGTCCCTGGAATAATAGAAAAGGGAGACCACCCCCTCCAGATAGGTCCTGGCCCAGAGAATCTGCTCGGCAGGGTTCCCACGCCAGCTCCAGAAATAAGTCAACGGCATATCCTTCAGACACTCCGCACAGACATACCTTTCCTCCGTGTCCAGAAATCCTCCGCACACCCCGCACCTACGCGGCCACACCATATCCGCCAGTTCCTGCCAGCCCCTCCGCCAGTCCATAAGTTATTCCAGTTTGACGACCGTGATGCCGGAGCCGCCGCGCTCTACGTGCTCGTCTGCGAAGGAGACTACTCCGGGGGTGATGCGGAGAAGCTTGCGGATCTCCTCCTTGAGGACGCCGGCACCCTTGCCGTGCAGGATGCTCACCTCGGACATGCCGACCATGAGGGCGTCATCGATGTAGCGGGTAATGGTGGGGATGGCCTCGTCCAGATGCATGCCGCGGATGTCGATGGAGGGCTTGAAGTTGAGCTTGCGGTCGGAGATGGACGCGGAAAGCCTGACAGAAGAGGCGGCGGGACGCGGTGACTTGACGGACGAGCGGTACTGGTTGGCGGACAAGGGTGTGAGTTTCGAGATGCCCACACGGGAGAGTATCTCGCCGACAGCCACGGTGGCCTTCCTGCCGGAGATCTGCACCACCTCGCCGGTCATGCCGCTGTCCTCCATGCGGACATATACTCCAGGAGCGATCCGGTCAGGCGCAGCATCGCCTGAAAGCGCCCCGGCACCAACGGACCCGGCACCGGTACTGCTGCCTCCCGGCACAGACCCGCTCCCCGGACCACCGGCGGCATCCTGCCCGTCACCTCCCGCAGCCCGCCTGGCCCTCCTCTCCTCCTGCCGCTTCTTGCGCTCGATGATCTGCGCCATCTTCCGCTCTATCCTGGCCTCCATCTCGCTGCGGGCAGCCGAGTCATCGGCCACCGAAGCCGCGAAGTCCCGCAGCTCCGAACGCACCAGCTGGGTCCGCTCCTTCTCGGCCTGAGACTCGCGTATCTCGCGTATGGTCCTTTCTATCTGCTTATTGGCCTGGGCAACTATCTCAGCGGCCTGGGCCCTGGCCTCGTCCAGCACGCTCTTGCGCAGGGCCTTGATCTCGGAGAGTTCCTTCTCGTACTTCTCCGTCATCGAGTCCAGAGTACGGTCGGCGGCCTTGACACGCACCAGCCGCTCCTCCAGCTCGCGCTTGTTGCGGGCTATCTTGCGCAGGTTGCGCTCGACCGCGACATAATCCTTTCCGGCCCTCTCCTCAGCCCCGTGCACTATGCTCTCCGGCAGACCTATCTTGCGGGCCAGCTCGAAGGCGAACGAATTGCCCGGCAGACCTATCTCCAGGCGGAACAGCGGCTGGATCTTCTGCACGTCGAAGAGCATGGCGCCGTTGACTATCCGGCTGCTGTTGCTGGCGTAAAACTTCAGGTTGGTGTAATGCGTCGTGATGACTCCGTAACAGCCCTTACGCTCGAACTCGCTCAGTATCTCCTCGGCGATGGCCCCGCCCGCAGCCGGTTCCGTACCCGAGCCGAACTCGTCGATGAGCACCAGCGACCGGTCATCGGCCAGAACTACAGCCTCCTTCATGTTCAGCAGGTGGGAACTGTAGGTACTCAGGTCATTCTCCAGCGACTGGTCATCCCCGATATCCACGAACATGTCGTGGAAAACGGTCAGTTCCGAACTCTCCGAGGCCGGCACCAGCATGCCCCACTGGAACATGTACTGCAGCAGGCCCACCGTTTTAAGGCAGACCGACTTACCGCCAGCATTGGGCCCGGATATCAGCAGAATCCGCCTGGCCGGGGTGAGCACCACATCCAGAGGCACTATCTTCTTGCCCTCCTTGGCCAGGGCCTCCTCCAGCAGCGGATGCCGGCCCTGCCGCAGCAGCACCTCGCCCCTGTCCGAGAGCACCGGCTTGCCGCCCCGGTAATGCGACGACACCACCGCCTTGGCCAGGATGAAGTCCAGTTCGCCCATGAACTTCTGCGACTCTATGACATCGTCGATATAGGGCCGCAGGAAATCCGTAAACTCCGTGAGTATCCGGAGTATCTCCCTCTGCTCCTCGAAATGCAGCTCCCGCAGCTGGTTGTTGAGCTCCACTACCTCCATCGGCTCGATGAAGGAGGTCTTGCCCGAAGCCGACTCGTCAAACACTATCCCCGGAACCTTTTTCTTATTGCCCGAAGAGACCGGGATGAGCATCTTGCCCTCGCGCACCGACACCGAAGCGTCCGAGTCCGCCACCCCGTCCTCCTGAGCCTTGCGGAGGATGGCCTGGATGCGCCTGGACACCGCCCCCTCCTTGTCCCGGATGGCGCGGCGGATGGAGTAAAGCTGCTCCGAGGCATTGTCCCTCACCTCTCCGTACCGGTCCAGTATCTCATCTATGCGCCTGAGTATCTCGGGAAATGACAGCACGGCCGAGGCCATGTCCCGCAGCAGGGGATACTGTCCTTCCTTACATCCGGCGAAGAAGCTCAATATCTTCCGGAGGATATCCAGAGCCCCGCGCAGCAGCACCAGCGAGGGCAGGTCAATATGGGAGAACGGGCTGCGGAGCGGCACCAGGAAAGGGAGGCAATCGGGGTATCCGGACGTGGGAAACGAGGCCTCGAACATCAGGATGACGCGCATCTCGTCGGTCAGGCCGAGACGGCGCTCTATCTCGGAGGGCACGTCCGAAACCTGCTCGCTCTCTGCCCTGTCCCGGCTGTATCCGGTGGAGCAGCGGGCGGCTATGGACTCGCGTATCTTGTCGAAGGCGAGCTTGCTTTCGATTTTTGCGGTATTGGTCATGGATTGAATGAAAGGTTAATTGCCCTTGCGGTAGGAGTTCTCGATGGAGAGCTTCAGCTCGCTGATGCTGGTGACGGTCTTCATCTCGCCCCCGCTTACGAAGGAGATGTTGCCGGTCTCCTCGGAGACTACTATTGCGTCCGCGTCTGTATCCTGTGTGATACTTACGGCGGCCCGGTGGCGCATGCCGTACTGCGGGGGGATATTGGGGTTGTCCACGATAGGAAGGGTGCAGCGGGCGGCCACTATCCTGTCCATGTCTATGACCATGGCCCCGTCGTGGAGCGGGGTATTTTTATAAAAGATGTTCTCTATCAGACGCCTGTTGACGGCGGCGTCTATGCTGTCGCCGGTCTCGGTGACAAACTCCAGGGAAGAGTTGTGCTGCAGGACAATTAGGGCGCCCGTCCTGGTCTCGCCCATCCTCCGGCAGGCCTGGGCTATCTCGTCCAGGGAGGTGGCCTGAATCTCCTTGTCCCGGCGTCCCAGAAGGATACGGGTCAGGAAGTTGTTGCGGGAGGAGAGATACCGGCTCCCTATGTGCAGGAGGAAACGGCGTATCTCGGGCTGGAAAATGACTATCAGCGCGATGACACCGACTCCGAGAATCTGTCCCAGGATGGACGACAGCAGCTTCATATTCAACGCCTTCACCACTATCCACGTAAGGTATAACAGCAGGATACCGGTGAAGATGTTGAATACGGAAGTGCCGCGCATTATCCGCACCATCTGGTAGATCAGAAGACCTACCAGGATGATGTCGATAATGTCGATAACGGATATGTTGATGAAGTCAAACATTACTTAACCTCAAGCACGTCTCCGGCGTCCTTGGCCACGGCCTCTTTCCACTTGTCACTGTAGCCGGGCTGTGAAGGGAAGGCGGGAATACGGGACGAATGGCCGTTGCTCTTGAATGTGCCGTAGCCGGTCTCCTTCTTGACATTGCCGTCCATATACTTGACGAGCAGGTAGATGTCCAGGTCTCTCCATGTCTCGAAGAGGGTCTGGGCCTTATCGAGGCTGTATCCGGTCAGGAAGTCACGGGTGGCGGCGATGCTCTCCTCGGTGGGGTTCTCGCCGAGAATCCTGAGAGCCTCGGCATCCACTGCCTTCTGCTCCTCGATGGCTCCGTTCTCGAAGCCGTCGATGACAGCGCGTACCTCGGGCTCGATACGGTCATACAGCATATATGCGAAGTTGGCGATACGGTTGGTCACCCAGAAGAGGGATGTGGGAGAGTACTCCAGCAGACTGCCGTTGCCCACTCTCACGCAGAGAGGGGTCTCCTTGACTGTGGTGTACACGGGAGTCAGACAGGAGGTGGCTGCGTCATCCACACCGAACCAGAGGACTCCGCCGATCTCGTCGGGCAGCCAGCTGCGGCTCTGGCATACGATCCAGAATCCGGTCTGCTGGGTAGCGATGGCCCTCTCGTTTACATACTCCTTGCCGTCATACTCGAAGTTCATGGGTCTCCACCTGTAGGGAGTGTGGTGTCCGCCGGCTCCGGCATCCACCGTCATGTCCATGGGAGTACCCTCGTAGTGGTCGCGCATCACGTCAGCCACTTCCTTCACGCCGATCTTCTCAGCGGGCTTGATGAAGAGGGGCATCTTGTTCTCCCCGTTGTAGCCCATGGCGAAATCCAGGTACTCCTCGGCCTTCTTGTCGCCGATCATACCGCCGCCCAGGATGTTGAACGCGGACCATACCCTGGCCTCGCAGCCTCTCATGCCGCTGAAATCTATCGGAGCGTATGCGTCGCAGAAGCTGAACTCCTCATCAGTACCCTCGAAGAATCCCATCTCGCGGGCGAAGTCCACCACGTCCTCGGCATAGAGCCAGTTCTCGGGGTCGTCGAAGTCGATATGATGGACACGGGCCTGGTTGGCATGGGCGCAGATGTATCCGTCGGGTACGCGGGCTGCCACCCATACGATGCCCTTGTTGATGTTGCGGCCCTTCTTGTCAAGCTTGCTGCCCTTGCCGATGAGCTCCATGATCCATACCTCGTCCTTGTCGGCGATGGAGAAAGACTCGCCGCTGGAGGCATAGCCGTACTCATTGGCCAGATCCACGATGGTCTGGATGGCCTCACGGGCGGTCTTCGCCCTCTGCAGGGTGATGTAGATGAGCGAGCCGTAGTCCATGATGCCGTCAGGGTCATGCAGGCCGCGGCGTCCGCCGAATGTGGTCTCGGTGATGATGAGCTGGTGCTCGTTCATGTTGCCCACTGTCTGGTAGGTCTGACCCACCAGCTGAGGTATCTGTCCGAGGTATTTTCCGCTGTCCCACTCGTTGATGTTCATCCATGTTCCGGGCTTGAAGAAGCCGGCGGGAGTGAAATACAGCTCGCCGTAGAGATTATGCGAGTCGGCCGAGTAGGTGATGAGAATAGAGCCGTCCTTAGACGCGCCTTTGGTTACCAGTACGTTGGTGCAGGCGAATCCGCTCTGGACAATGAAGAGCGCAAGAGCGGTGCACAGTGCTGATTTGAAGAATTTGTTCATATTACTTATCCGATTTTGTATAAATTTGCGCTGGAAAACAAGACCAAAAATAGTGAATTTAAATTTTATATCCAACAACATGAGCCGCAACATTATCATTCCGCTCGCCGTCCTGGCCTCGCTGCTCCTGCCGGCAGGCGGCCTGATGGCCCAGGATCAGGAAATGAAAACCCCTGAGGAGATGGCACTGGAAGAGGCGGACCGCCTCGAGAAGATGCTCACGCTCCTCCCCCATCAGACATTTTTCATCGATTCCATCCTCCAGCACGACATGAGGGCCATGCACGACGAGCTGCAGCAGCTGCAGTCCTCCGGAACCCGCGAGTACATAGCATTCAAGCAGGTAAGGGACAAATGGGTCGCCCAGATTGACAGCGCCTACAAGAAAGTGCTCACCCACGACCAGTGGATGCAGTACTGCCGCTCCACCGGAAAACTGTCGAAAGAGGAACTGAAAGCCCTGAGAGCGAAGGAAAAAGCCGATAAGAAAGCGGCGAAAGCAGCCGCCAAGGCAAAAAAAGAGGAGGAGCAGTAGCCCCTCCTTCTTTTTATAGAGCGATGTACTCCGGTTTCCTGTCCCGGAAGTAGACCTCATACTTGAATCCGGCCGCCAGGGCCATCTCCCTGCACCAGTCGAAACGATCGCCTAGACGGGTGATTTCATGCGCATCCGAGCCGAATGAGAGGGCCTCTCCGCCCAGTTCCCGGAAACGCCTGAGCACGGCCAGGTCCAGTTCCGGACGGCGGCCGCGGTAAAGCTGGTAGGTCTTCGTATTTATCTCCATTGTCTTGCCCCTCTCGGCCAGGAAAGTCAGGATAGAATCCAAGGCATCCCCGAACTCGGAGTAATAGATCGTCGTCTCCTTATAATCCGGATAGCGGGTGATATAGTCGTAATGTCCGAGAATGTCAAAATCCGGCATCACCCGTATCAGACGGGCGAACTCCTCCAGATAATGGCCGTAGGCATAGCGGTAGGTATACGGCCTGTAATAGTCCCCGAAATAGGGGTCATGTCCGTCGATGAGGTGGAGGGAGCCTATCACGCAGTCATACTTATAAACCTCAAGAACCTTCCTTATCCTGGGCATGCTCTTGTCCTGCAGGCCTATCTCCACTCCCTTTAGCAGTTGGAAGTCCCCGTAGCGGCCGTCCCGTCCGTTGAGTCCGAAATATTCGACCTCGGCGTCTATGGCCTCCTGCTGGGCCGGCACCTCGAAGGTAAACTCCGTCACCCCGGGAGGTGCGTCGAAGTCCAGGTGATCCGTCAGGCAGATACCCCTGAGCCCGCGCTCGTATGCCACCTTGACGGCATCGTCGATACTCATCCGCGAGTCGGCGGAGAAGTAGGAATGGGTATGGTTGTCGAAATATCTGCGTTCCATTACATCCTCTCCTGAGCGTAAACCACTTTCCAGACATCCGCCTCAGGCTCCCTGACCACGGTGAGAGCCGTCTTCATCGGCTCGATCTCCCCGGGATAGATGATGTCGAAGTCCACGGTGACCGAGTCCCTGGACCACTCGTGCACATCCACGGCATAGGTCTGCACGCCGCGGGACAGCTCCATGAACTCCTCCTGAGCGGCCCCGGGCAGGGAATCCACCACCGAGCCGGTCTCCCTCACCATCTGCTCCAGCTCGCTGGAACACATCCGGGCAGCAGCCGCGTAGTCCGCCGAATAATACGCCCTGGCAAAATCCTCCGCCAGCGCCCTGGCATCCTGAGTCCTGCTACCGGAGCATCCGGAGAATACTGCCGCTCCTGTGATAAGGAGCATGGCTGTTATAAATTGTCTTATTGTCATGCTCATATACTCTAATTCCACGCCTGATAATCCAATGTTCCCTTGACCTCAGCCTCAATCTCATCCGGCAGAGCAGGAAAGAACGACAGGCCGGTCAGTTTCTCCAGATCCGCGACACTGAGCATGTCCGCTTCCCTGGGACGGCTGTAGGTGTACTCGCGGTTCTCGAAGTAAAATGCCGCCGCACGGTACTCATCAGCAGCAGCGTTCCAACTCAGCAGAGCCTTGAAATAAGCCTCGGGGACAGCCACCGGATTACCGGCATTGTCCTCTATATGCCTTATCTCACCGTCTCCGTCGGCATCCAGCACAGGACCGGTAACCACATAGAGAGTGTCACAGTCCGCAGCCCAGTCCCGGACCATTTCCTCAAGCGTGGCCCAGATACCCTGGTTGAACTCTGAGTTCTGCGCCGTCATATTGGCGAAATAAAAGGTCTGACGGTTCATCTCCTCCGTAGCGCTGCGGGAAGCGGAGGGAATCTGATGTCCACGGTCATAACCGGTACCACTGCCCCAGCTTTCGGCAAGCACAGGCTCGTAGATATCCGGAATCTTGGGATCAAAATTCCAGTAATCCGTACGGCCTCCTACAGCGGTATACCCGTCACAAAGCGGATAGGCCACCCAGAGCGCCACACGCTCAGAGGCATCGTAAAGCATGGAATAATTGCGTGCCGGCTCTCCGTCCACCTCAGTGTAATACGATACATATACCTGATCATCAGTTGCCTCAACCTCCGGCAGTTCCATCCAGCCATAGACCGGATCCGAGACCAGCACATCGGACTCAGGGGCATCCTGCGCATCCGTATGGCTCACATAATAGGCCGGAATACTGCCGCCGGCTTCCGCCCGATCATAGTGTTCTGAACGGAGGGTACGGAACATTACCACGTCCCCGGTCTCAAGTCCCAGCTGTGAGAAAGACTTGTCATTTTTATCCACTTTGGCGGATGTCAGACCGTAGACATAGAGGATACCTGTCGCGTCCTTAATCCAGAAATTGCCGTACTCTTCCCCGTTACCGCTCTCAATCAGGAAAATAGTTCCGCGCATCAGATACCAGTCCTCCTGATTGACCGGTGCAGCCAGGAATTCCTCTATCGTAGTGTAATCCGAATATGCTCCTTCCTGGAAAACCTTGACCTCGGAAGTCAGGAAATCCGCACGGAAAGTGATGACGGCCTCACGGTCGGAAGCAGCGTTGGCTCCGGCAGAAACCGTCACCTTCATCTGCTCTGCGGAAGCCGCTCCTGAAACAGGATTCACCGTAAGCCAGTCCTCCGAATCTCCGCCCACATAGGAAATCTCCGTCTCCCAGTCACGGGTCGCATCGAGAATGACCTCCTCATCTCCGCCCTCCTTGGCAAATGCAAGACTCTCAGGGGCAGCGGAAATCTCTGCAGGCAGACTTGCAGGGTCAGATCCGCAGGAAACTGCCGCAAGGGCAGCTGTCAGGGCCAGTACGGCCGTCTTTATGATGTTCAATACTTTCATCTTCTGGATAATTTATAATTAAACGACAAAGGGCCGCACGCATCTCATGCAGCCCCCTGACGATATAACTTGCTTATTACTCCGCTGTGGTAAAGTCCTTGATGTCCTCAGCAGTAACAGGATACAGCTGAAGGTCGGAGTTATAGGCCTCAACTACTCCCGAGATATTGCCGGAACCTGTCTTGATTACCGAGCCGGCCCAGTCGGGATAGCCGGTATTCCTCACGATGACCTCTTCTTCCCCTGACTCGAAGTATCTGTTGGTGCTGTCATATTTTTCGGGATCATCCTCATTCGGATCACACCATTTATCTCCCTCTTTGGTATAAGAGAGACCGGTAACGGTCACATACAGTCCCTGCCAGTCACCGGCGTTGAACTCGGCTGCTGTCAGTTCGGGAACCGTGAACTCAACTCCGGATTCAAGCACCTCGATCTGTGCGCCCTTATCATCGAAGATAACCTCACGCAGACCATTGTAGGGACTGTAGGTGGCATTTGCGAGAGAGAGTCTGATCCTGTCTCCCACCTCGTATTTTTCAGAATCATCTACTCCGTAAAGCAGAAGGCCGCTGCCCTCCTCTCCGGTACCGTCGACTATCGACAGCTTACGGTAGTAGTTGTTACCTGCATTATTGGCCACCACGACTCCTTCCAGATAGGCTCCGACAAGTGCAAGCGAAGATTTCTCAGCGATGGTTCCATCCTTCATCGCCTTCACGATCTCACTGACCTTTAGTATATTAGACCTAGTAGAGACTATCATGGTCTCTCCCTGGTAAAGTTCCTCGCCGATCTTTGCGTAGGCATAGTACTCGTATGCTTTCTCAGCCTCGATTTCTATGGTAACGGTAAAAGGAGATTCCACCTTACCGGCCTTGACTTCTGTAAAGTCTTCCGCACCGATCTCTCTGTAAGCCACTCCGACTTCTGTCACATCCGATGCCTCGCCGCTGTAGGTGTATGTGTTCTTTGTGGTCATGGATGTCCTGGCATCGTTCACTACTGCCTCACCGGTTACCACATCCATGCTGGGACCGCCCTTGAGGCGCACGGGATAGGCAGGACCCATAACCTCGGCCTTGCCGTTGTGATCACCGCGGGTTCCGACGATGGTCAACTCATCGCCCTCCGCATAGCCTGTCTCCAGGAATGACTTATCATTGCTCTGACCCAGGATAGGTGTGGATGTCAGACCATAGACATAAACAGAAGCTGTCTCGTCTGCGATATCGAAATTACCGTATTCTGAATTTACCGGACCTTTCATCACTCCGGTGATTTCATAGAGCTGACCGTCTTCGTCAATCGGTGCTGCGAGGAACTCGGCCACGGTCACCTTGACGGGAGCATAGTAGGCATCATTGGCCTGAGGCGACCCATTGTACGAACCTCTGCGTGCTACGATGGTGACATAATCGCCCTCTCCCACTCCGATCTGAGGGAACGTCTTGTCCGCTGCTGTCTCATTGAGGTTCAGGCCGTATACGTATACAGTCGCGCCCGTTGCGTCCTCAAGCGTGAAATTGCCGTAATCATTACTTGTATCGAGTCCGGTAATCTTACCGCTCAGACGGTACCACTGGTTGGACTCCGAAGCAGCAAGGAACTCCTCAACTGTCACAGGTTTAGGACCTGTATCGGCATTGGGCTTGAGCACGCCGCCCATCTGATGGACTGTAAGAGTCGCATAAATCTGACGGTCTGACCTGAAATATATTATCACCTCACGCTGAAACAGTGTGTCCTTTTCTGAAAGACCCACGCCGGAATTCTCTGTCACGCTGAATGTAACTTCCAGTGAATCCTCGGATGCCACTCCTTCCAGAGGATCGGGAGCCGTTACTGTAATCCAAGGAGATGCCTCAAACTTCTCGGCCTCGTCCTTATAGGGATTGCTCACTACTATCTCTCCTTTCCAAGGAGTGTTGCTGAACAGCTTGACACTGTAAGTGCCGGCTGTCGAGTCCAGCTCCAGGTAATCCTGTGAGACTGCGATATTGACGGGAACTATAGCCCCATCATCATTGATCCTGCATGAAGACACCAGCAATGCTCCGATGGCCACCAGCGCCAAAAGTACTTTTTTGAAATTCATTTTGTTTTGAGATTAAACTGTAACTTTTCAAGGCGCAAATATATCATATTTTACAGATTAACAATTTTAAATTTCCATTACATTTCCGGATATTGCTGAAAAAATTTGGAAATTCCGGAAATACCCAATATCTTTGTGATATCATTTTAATATCACACAAGCCATGAAAACCCTTTCCGATTCCAAACTGACAAAGGACACTCCCTTCCAGGGACGTGCCTGCAGCGGATTTCTGATGATATCCGTCAGCGTCCTGCTCCTAGCCGCCGGCATCGCACTGATCATCCTCTCCGAGGTAAACAAGGCTGAACTCGGGAGCTCCATCTACAACACTCTCTGCATCTTCGCAGTCCTGTTGCTCATCATCGCACCCGTACTGCTCATAGGTCTCATGATACTGGAACCTAATCAGGCCAGGGCCATGGTCTTCTTCGGCAAATACCGCGGCACCTTCACCCGCACCGGCTTCTTCTGGGTCAATCCCTTCTACTCCAAGAAGAAAGTCTCGCTCCGCGCCCGCAACATCAACGTGGACCCCATCAAGGTCAATGACCGCAACGGCAATCCCATCCTCGTAGGTCTCATCCTCGTCTGGAAGGTCGAGGACGTCTACAAGGCCATCTTCGAGATAGACACCCAGAACATCGCCGCCGGCAATACCGGCATAATGACAGCACTCGAGTCCTTCGTCCGCGTACAGAGCGACGCGGCCCTGCGCCAGGTGGCCGGCAACTACGCCTACGACAACCTCGGCATGGAAGAGGCCGACACCATTACCCTGCGCAGCGGAGGCGACACCATCAACAGCGAGCTGGTCGAGAAACTCAACGAGCGCCTGGAGATGGCCGGCATCTCGGTGCTCGAGGCCCGCATCAACTACCTCGCCTACGCCCCCGAGATCGCCGCAGTCATGCTCCGCCGCCAGCAGGCCGAGGCCATCATCTCAGCCCGCGAGAAGATAGTCGAGGGCGCCGTATCCATGGTGCAGATGGCCCTCAAGGAGATAAACGACAAGGATATCGTAGAGCTGGACGAGGCCAAGAAGGCCGCCATGGTCAGCAACCTGCTCGTGGTCCTCTGCGCCGATGAGTCCGCCCAGCCCGTGCTCAACACCGGCTCGCTCTACCAGTAAAATTCGTAAAACAGGATGGCAAAAGAGCAGTCAAAAACCAAAAGTTTCGTGCTGCGCATAGACGCTGAGACGATGGAAGCCCTGGAGAAATGGGCCGCCGACGAGTTCCGCTCGATCAACGGCCAGCTCCAGTGGCTCATCGACGACGCCTTGCGCCGCTCCGGCCGCCTCCCGGCCAAAAAACACGACTGATGATACGAAAAAGGGCCGGCCCCGGGAGGGTCAGCCCTTATTTCTTTTACTGTCCGCCGGGACTATTTGCGCTCACCGAGCTTGCTGTCCAGCATTACGAGACCGGCCTCACCGGCACGCTGAACCTTCTCGTAGATGGAGAGGGCGGTAGCCTCCTCCTCGACCTGCTCGCGGATGTAACCCATGAAGAAGTCCTCGGAGGGTTTGTCCTTCTCCTCGCGGGCGATGTCCACGATCTTGTCGATAAGAGCAGTCACATGGCACTCGTGCTCATAGACATGCTTGAAGAGAGCCTCTGCGCTGCCCCAGCCCTGAGGCACTACGTCGATCATGCTGACCTTGGCGGTGCCGCCCCTCTTCTGGAGGAACGACGCCATATCGTAGGCATGCTCGAGCTCTTCCTGAGACTGTTTCTTCATCCAGTGAGCCATTCCGTCATAACCCTCTTTCTCAAGATAGAAAGACATGGAAAGGTAGAGGTTGGCCGACCACATCTCGGCGATTATCTGATCATTGATCGCATTCTGTAATTTTTCGGTAATCATGGTAGTAACGTTTTAAATGTTAATTTCTGACTTATGCCTCTGCAAAACCGATACCACACTCCGCGACAATGCCACAATGTCACAAAAACAGGAACTCCTGTCACTGGTCAGGCCGGCAAACGGGTCAGTATATCGCGACATTGTTGATCAGAGGGCAGGCGTAAGAATCTATGATATTGAATCTTACCTCGGAGGCCTCAACAGGGTCGAAGCGCATGATCCGCTTGTACCCTATTGTCGTACCGCGGCAGACCTCCTTCCACTCCCCTGTCTCTCCCAGGCGGCATTCCACACTGAACTCCTTGACTCTCTGTCCCAGGGGGATGTACTCCTGGAGCATCACCGAACTGACCTTCCTGTCCCTGCGGAAATACACGGTGAAAGAGGCGGAGGTGACACTGTCATCCGTCGTCCAGTAGGTCGAATAGCGGCCGTCGACAGCATTGGCAGCAGCATACTTGGGAGAATTGGCGCGGACTGATTCGGAATATGCCCGCGACATCTTGGCATAGTCGGCGTGGAATGCCTCCGTACGGGCGTCGCGGAACTCCATCAGACGTGCCGAATCGACGGGACTGATGCGTCCGCTGCGGTCAGGAGGAACATTGAGCAGCAGATTGGCATTACGCCCTACCGACGCATAGTATATCTCCATAAGCTCGTCCACGCTCTTGACCAGGCTGTCGGTCGAGGGGGAATAGAACCAGCCGGGACGGATCGACACGTCGGCTTCTCCGGGTATCCACTGAGAACCGTGCACATTGCCGCAGTTGAGGGTATCGCGGGAAGGGGCAAGACGGCCGGGGGCAAATCCGGCAGGATCGAGGCGGGACCAGTTGGTCTCTCCGGCATATCCGCGCTCATTGCCTATCCAGCGGCATCCGGGGCCGACGTCGCTGAATATCACCAGGTCGGGATTGAGGGTATGGGCAGTAGCGTTGAAATAGCCCCAGCCGTCACGGCTCGACGCCTCGCCCTCCCCATCATCCGCTCCGTCAAACCAGAGTTCGAAGATGTCGCCGTACTCAGTCAGCACTTCGGTGATGCAGCCGGTGAAGATTTCATTGTAGGCCTCGGTGCCGTAGGCGGGATGATTGCGGTCCCAGGGCGAGATATAGACTCCGAGGCGGAGGTCGTACTTCTCACAGGCGTCCGCCAGCTCGCGGAGCACGTCGCCCTGACCGTTCCGCCAGGAGCTCTGAGCCACGGTATGACGGCTGTACTTGCTGGGCCACAGGCAGAATCCGTCATGGTGCTTCGCCGTGAGGATGATGCCCTTCATTCCGGCCTCCCGGGCGATGCGTGCCCACTGCTCACAGTCCAGGTCCGTGGGCGCAAACACGTCCGGATTCTCGTCACCTGTCCCCCACTCACTATCTGTAAATGTGTTGGGGCCGAAGTGTACGAACATATAGTACTCCATCTTCTGCCACTCCATCTGGGCTTCCGTCGGTACGGGACCATAGGGGGCCGGGACCGTACTGTCATTGCAAGAAGCCGCCACCGCAAGCGCGGCGACGGCTGTCAGGAAAATATTTATGCTTCTTCTCATATCGTCATATATGCTGCATCTGTCTTATTGTCTGCCTCCTCCGAGGGAACGGTAGAGGTTGACGGTGGTCTGCAGAAGGAGATACTTGTCGGATACCACATTGAGCTGGGCTGACAGCAGGGACTGACGGGCTGTCAGAACCTCCAGATAGGTCATCCCTGTACTCTTCTGATAAAGGTACTCGGCTGTCTGTACGGAACGCTCGAGGTCCGTCATCTGGGAAATATGCTTCTGAAGCATCTCGTCGTATATCTCGAGAGCGTAGAGGTTGTTGTTCACCTCCTCTCCAGCATCGAGCAGAGCCTGTTTGTAGCTCAGCTTGGCTATCTCCTCCTCAGCCTTCGCGACACGCAGGTTGGAGGTCAGCTGTCCCTTGTTGAATATGGGCTGGGCGAGCTGTGCAAGGGCCGACACGATCAGGCCGCCGGGGTTGAGAATCGCCTGTCCCACACTGTTGGTCCATCCGGCGCTGCCAGAAAGGGTGAGCTTGGGATAGAAGGCGGAACGGGCCTGGTTGGTCGAATAGTAGGCACTTGCCAGAGCCATCTCTGCCTGATAGACATCGGGACGGTTGGAGAGCAGTTCCAGAGGAATTCCCACTGAGAAGTCCTGAGGCAGGGTCTGCTCGTCGAGGGTGCCCCTCTCTATCTTGGTATATACCGAGCCGAGGATGGAGCAGAGGGCGTTCTCTGCCTCCTGACGCTGGCGCTTCATATCTGCCAGCGAAGCCTCCAGGCCGTAGAGCTGGGCGCGGGACTGGGTGACTGCATTCTCATTGACACGGCCGACCTTGAGCATTGCCTCCATACTGCGGATCTGCTCCGCCCAGAGGGTCACATTCTCCTCACTGACACGGACCTGTTCGTCCAGCATCAGCAGGGAATAATAGGCATTGGCCACTGTGGCGATGAGCTGGGAGCGGACTGCCTGACGATAGGCCTCCTGCTGGAGAAGGGCAGCCTGAGCTCCGCGCTTGGCGTTGAGCAGCGAGCCGAAGAGGTCGATGTCCCAGCTGACGGAGAGTCCGGCATTGTAGGTCCAGGTTCCGGTGGTGGTGACATTGCCCTGATTGTCGGCAAGGGTGTAGTTGTATCCGCCCTGAGGGCCGAGGTTCAGCGAAGGGGAATAAGCCCACTTCGAGGCTTTCAGACGGGCCTGTGCCTGCTCCACTCTGAGAGCGGCGCTGAGCAGGTCAGTATTGTTGTCCAGAGCGGTGCGGATGAGAGACTGCAGGTGAGGGTCGGTGAACATCTCCTCCCAGGGCATGTATCCGAAGGAGGTGCTGTCCTCAGCGGCCTGAGCGTCCTCCTCGGGGGAGACCAGCTCGGCGCGGTAGAGACTGTCCACGGGGACCACATTCTCAGGTCTCTCGTATTTGCGGTAGATGGAGCAGCTGCTGACCACGGCTACCGCGGCTATTGCAAGTATTGTCTTTCTCATAATGATGCTTCTCTTTCCTCCTTTCTTTTACCCATTACCTTCTCCTCCACGTACTGGAAGACTACGAAGAACATAGGTGTGATGAACATAAGGGCGATGGTTCCGATGATCATACCTCCTACGACACCCACGCCGAGGGAACGGTAACCGTTGGCACCTACTCCGTGGGCCATGACCAGAGGCAGCATACCGAAGATGATGGTGAGCACGGTCATCAGGATGGGCCTGAGACGGACACCGGCTGCGGAGAGGGCGGCGGCGCTCAGGGACATGCCCCTCTTGCGGCGCTGGGTTCCGTACTCGGTAATCAGAATCGCTGTCTTGGCCAGCAGTCCGATCAGCATGACCATTCCGACCTGGGTGTAGATGTTGTTCTCAAGACCCCAGAGGTGTGTGAAGAGGTAGCTGCCCATCAGACCGAAAGGCACTGAGCAGAGCACTGCGAAGGGCAGGAAGAGACTCTCGTACATACCGCAGAGGATCAGGTAGATGAAGATCACGCAGATTACGTACACGATGGTGGTGGTGTTGGAGTCCGCCAGCTCGGCTTCCTCACGGGTCATACCCGAGAACTCGTAGCCGAAACCGGTAGGCAGGGCCTCCTTGCTGACCTCCTGGATGGCGGCGATGATGTCACCGGAGCTGTAGCCCGGGTTGGGCATACCCTGTACGGTGATGGAGGTGAACATGTTGAAGCGGTTGAGTACCTCGGCGCCGTAGATCTTGCGCATGGTGACGAACTGGCTTACAGGGGCCATACCGCCGGATGTCCTGACATAGACGTCATCGAGCGACTGCATGTTATCCCTGTACTCGGTGGGAGCCTGGAGCATGACACGGTAGAGCTTGGTGAAGCGGTTGAAGTTCGACACGTACATACTGCCGTAGTAACCGGAGATAACCGAGAGCACTGCGTCTGTGGTAGTACCGGCGCGGATACACTTGGCGGCGTCCACATCCAGCTCGTACTGAGGGAAGTTGGAGCTGAAGGAGGTGTAGGCCATCTGTACCTCGGGCCTCTGGTTGAGGGCGTCGATGAACTGATGGGTAACTGTCTCCAGGGCGTCGATACCGCGGCCCGAACGGTCCTGCAGGTCGACGAAGAAGCTGTTACCTGTACCGTAACCGGAGATCATGGGAGGCGCGAAGATGAAGATCTGGGCGTTGGTGATGTGGGCAGTGTTGGCGTATATCTTCTCGATGACGGCTGTATTGCTGTGCTCCTTGCCCTCGCGCTGGTCCCAGGGTTTGAGACGGACCATCATCATGGCGTGGGAGGCGCCGCTTCCGGAGAAGGAGAAACCGGCCACCTGGTTGTAGGTCTGGATCTCCTCGATATCGCTGATACTCCTCTGCATCTCGGAGAGAATGTCGTTGGTCTCGGCCAGGGTAGTACCGGGCGCTGCGTCCACGCTGATGAAGAGCGAGCCGGTATCCTCGTTGGGAACGAGGGAGGTTTTGGCGGTGGCCATGAAGTACACAAGGAGACGGCCTGCCACTACTAGGGAGGCTACGCCTACCCACTTGTGGCGGATAAAGAACTTGACTCCGAGCTTGTATTTGTTGATGAAACGGCCGAAGCCGGTCTCAAAGGCTATTCTGAAGCGGGTAGAGAACTGCTTGGGCTTCTCGCCGGGGGCCACGATCTCGTTGGGCTTGAGAATGATGGCGCAAAGGGCGGGCGAGAGGGTCAGGGAGTTCAGGGCGGAGAATCCCACGGCCGCGGCCATGGTCAGTCCGAACTGCTTGTAGAACAGACCGGAGGTACCGCCGAGGAAGGATACGGGTACGAACACTGCCATGAAGACCAGGGTAGCGGAGATTACGGCTGCGGCCACACCGCCGACACCGTCCACAGCCGCCTTGTAAGGCGAGCGGTAGCCCATGTCGAACCGGGCCTGCACCGCCTCCACCACGATGATCGCGTCATCCACCACAGTACCGATTACCAGGATCAGCGCGAAGAGAGTGATGAGGTTGATGGTAAAGCCGGCGACCACCAGGAAGGCGAAGGTCGCAATCAGCGATACGAAGATACTTATCGTAGGAATAATAGTGGAGCGGGGACTCTGCAGGAAGACATACACCACGAGGACCACGAGGAGGATGGCCTCGAAGAGGGTCTTGATCACCTCGTTGATGGAGGCATCGAGGAAGTCCTTGGTACTCATGATGTCCACGAGTTCCACGCCCTTGGGCAGGTCGGCCTTCACTGTCTCCAGGTAGGCGTCTATCTCCTTGATAATCTCGTTGGCGTTACTTCCGGCAGTCTGGTTGATCATACAGCTCACACCGGGGGCGCCCTTCACACGTCCCTCGTAGTTGTAGGACAACGCGCCGAGCTGTATATCGGCGATATCCTTGAGCTTGAGGACACGGCCGTCCTCGTATGCCCTGATTACTATCTCGCCGAACTCCTCCTCGGTGGACAGACGTCCCTTGTAGCGGAGGGTGTACTGGAAGGCATTGTCCGAGTTCTCACCGATAGCACCTGTGGAAGCCTCGATGTTCTGGCTGGAGAGGGCCGCGCTCACATCGCTGGGCACCAGTCCGTAGCGGGCCATCAGGTCGGGCTTCATCCATATACGCATGGCGTAGTCGCCGCCCATGACATTACAGTCACCGACGCCGGAGATACGCTGAATCTGAGGCTTTACGTTGATGGAGAGGTAGTTGGTGAGGAATATCTCGTCGTATGTGGCGTCAGGCGACACGATGGCGAATACCTTCAGGGTACTGCTCTGTCGCTTGGACACCTCGACTCCGACCCTGGTAACCTCGGCCGGAAGGAGGGACGTGGCCCTGGACACGCGGTTCTGCACGTTCACGGAAGCCATGTCCGGGTCTACACCCTGCTTGAAATACACTGTGATGGAAGCGCTTCCCGAGTTACTTGCCTCGGAAGTCATGTAGGTCATGTTCTCCACACCGTTGATGGCCTCCTCGAGGGGAGCGATCACGGCATTCTGCACGGCGGTCGCGTTGGCACCGCTGTATGTGGTGGAGACACGGATGGTAGGCGGTGCGATATCCGGGTACTGCTCCACAGGCAGCATCGCAAGTCCGATGATACCCACCAGTACCAGGAAGATGGATATGGCGACCGACAGGATGGGCCGGTCGATGAATGTTTTAAGATTCATATCTCTTATTCTCCTTTATTAGAGTTAGAGCCGGCGTCAACCGGAGTACCGGCGATGGGTGTGCCCTCCCTGAGCAGACCTGCGCCCTCCGAAACGATCACGTCGCCTGTAGAGAGGCCGCTCTCTACGATATACTCCTTGCCGTCATTGATTCTGAAAACAGTAATCTGGGTGGAAACGGCCTTTCCGTCCACTACCTTATATACGAATATCTTGTCCTGTATCTCGTATGTGGCTGTCTGGGGGATCACGATGCAGCCGTCCCTGTCGTAGGAGATGTTCACACGGCCCGAGCTTCCGCTCATCAGGCGTCCGTCGGGATTCTCGAAGACGGCCCTTACGCTTACAGTACCCGTGCTCTTGTCCACGATGCGGCTGATGACATCGATATGACCCTCGCGCTCATACAGGGTCTGGTCGGTAAGAGTCAGGGTGACGGGCTGGAAGGATGCTATGGTGTTGTCTATCGAGCCGTACTGGCGGGTCATCGACAGCACCTCCTTCTCGGGCAGGGAGAAGTAGACGTACATCTCGGAGTTGTCGGACACGCTGATCAGAGGCTCTGTCATGGCCGAGCTCACCAGGGCGCCCACCCTTATCGAAGTCATGCCGGCCGAGCCGTTGACGGGGCTCTTGACGATGGCGTAGGACAGGTTCTGGGCCGCGCTGGCCTCGGCTGCCTCCGCCTGACGGAGAGCCGCCACCGCACTGTTGTACGAGTTGCGGGCGGTCTGGAGCTCAAAGTCGGAGATGACCTTGTCGGCGTACAGGTCCTCGCTGCCCTCGAGTGAGAGCTGCGCTGTGGCGAGCTGCGCCTCGGCTGTGGCTACTGCCGCCTTTGCCTGACGGTAAGACGCCGCATAGGGAATCGTGTCAATGACGAACAGCGTCTGACCTTTCTTCACCTTGGCTCCTTCTTTGACCAACACATCGGTGATAAAACCGGACACCTGAGGTCTCACCTCCACGTCCTGCTTACCCTCTATTACCGCTGAATAACTGATGGACAGAGTCCTGTCCTCAGGAGAAACCCTCAGAAGCGGGTATGTCACCGCCTCCTTCTGGCTTGCCGCTTTCTGCTTGCACGAAGCTAAACTCAGAACCGCGAGAAGAGCGACAGCCGCTACTTTCAGATACTGCATATTGAATAACTCTTTTTAAAATTTTCTGAGTCCGTGCAAGCAATAATTGTGCCTAATCCAAGAAATTTCCTAAATTTGCACCTAGATTTCTCTTTTTGACATACAACGATTTAACCGATATGAAACACTGCTGTTTACACTCATGGCTCCTGAGCCTTGCCGCAGCCCCTCTGATACTTGGCTGCACCGCCTCTTCCGGACAATTCCCTCCCAAGGAGGGCACTCTCCAGGAACTCCGCTACACCCCCGCCAGTTCCCATTTTTCCCTATGGGCCCCGACCGCTGATTCCGCCCGCGTCCTGCTATATGAGGAGGGTCTCGGGGGACAGCCCTACGAGGTCATCGAGATGAATAAAAATGCCGCTGACGGCTCCTGGAGCGCTGTCGCCGAGGGAGACCTCGAAGGCCGGTTCTACACCTTCAGGGTCAATGTCTCAGGCCGGTGGCTCGAGGAGACTCCCGGTATCTTCGCTACTGCGGTGGGAATCAACGGGCAGCGCGCCGCCGTCGTGGATTTCGGAAGCACCGACCCCGAGGGCTGGGCGGAGGACCGTCGCCCGGAGTTCCGCTCATTTGCCGATGCCGTGGTCTATGAGATGCACCACAGGGATTTCTCCATCTCCGGCAATTCCGGCATATCCCCTGAGCACCGCGGCAAGTTCCTGGCTCTGACCGAGAGCGGAACACGCGGACCCCGCGGCGTGCGTACAGGAGTGGACCACCTCGTGGAACTGGGCGTGACCCATGTGCACATCCTCCCCTCATTCGACTACGCCTCCGTGGACGAGACCCGTCTGGAGGACAATGTCTACAACTGGGGCTATGACCCGGTGAACTACAACGTCCCAGACGGCTCCTACTCCACCGACCCCTACGACCCTGCCTGCCGCATCAGGGAATTCAAGGAAATGGTCCAGGCCCTGCACAAGGCCGGCATCAGGGTGGTGCTCGACGTAGTGTACAACCATGTCTCCGACGCTGCCTCCCAGGCCTTCGAGCGGACCGTACCCGGCTACTTCTTCCGCATGAGGGAGGACGGCTCCTTCGCTGACGGTTCGGCCTGCGGCAATGAGACTGCCTCCGACCGGGAGATGATGCGCCGCTTCATGGTCGAGTCCGTATGCTGGTGGGTCGAGGAGTACCACATCGACGGCTTCCGCTTCGATCTGATGGGCATACACGATATCGAGACGATGAACGCGATACGGGCGGCTGTGTCTGAGATAGATCCCTCAGTGCTCATCTACGGTGAGGGATGGGCAGCCTCGGCGCCCCTCTACGACGGCTCGCTGCTGGCCATGAAGGCCAATACCTGGGAGATGCCCGGCATAGCGGCCTTCTCCGACGAGATGCGCGACGCCCTCCGCGGACCGTTCAGCGACAACTCCAAGGCCGGATTCCTCGGCGGAGTGCCCGACCTCGAGGAGAGCGTCAAGTTCGGTGTAGTAGGAGCGGTACAGCATCCGGGCGTGGACTACTCAGCGATCAACTATTCCGACACATGCTGGGCCTCCGAACCTACACAGATGATATCGTACATCTCCTGCCACGACGACATGTGCCTGCGCGACCGCCTCACAGCGACCCTGCCCGGCACCTCCGAGGCTGAGCTGCTGCGCCTGGACAAACTGGGCCAGACCGTGGTCTTCACCTCCCAGGGAATTCCCTTCATCTACGCCGGCGAGGAACTGTTCCGCACCAAACAGGGCGTACACAACAGCTACAACAGCCCCGACGCCATCAACGCCATCGACTGGTCCTTCAAGACCCGCTACGCCGACCTGTACGACTACTACCGCGGACTCATCGCCCTGCGCAAGGCCCATCCCGCCTTCCGCCTAGGGGACGCCGACTTAGTACGGGAGCACCTGGCGTTCATAGATGCACCTGACGGAGTCGTGGCCTGGCGCCTGACCGGACATGCCGGCGGAGACCCCTGCGAGGAGATCGTCGTGGTGATCAACTCGCGGAAGGAGGCTGTGTCGGTTACTGTTCCGGGGCAGGACTCTTCGGACAGCGCTTCCGGTAATTCCGACACCGGCAGCCCGTCCTCCGGAAACACTGTCTCCACGACCGATACTCACAGCTATACCGTTTACTGCCGGGACGGCCGCATCTCCGTCGACGGCCTCGGCACTCTCTCCGGCCCCGTCCTCACCGTCGGACCCCAGCAGGCCCTCATCGTCGGCCGGTAGACCGAACAGTTCCTGCACCACCTGTTCCTTTCCCCGACTCACGGCTCACGGTGCCTGACGCTTCCGCCTTCCTATCCACAACGGCAGCATTTCCCCGGATTTGCTGCCGTTGCGGTACGGCGTATCCGAAACCACAACGTCCACAAGCCGCACAGGGCACTTTCCACCCTTCTCCCACTTCCACAACGGCACCGTTTCCCGCGATTTGCTGCCGTTGCGGTACGACCCACTTGTAGGCAATTCACAACTAACGGTAAATACTGCAGCAGTTATTATTTGTAAAACATTAACAATCAGGCACATCGCAATATAACGAGAGTCTTTCGGGTGTTTAGATGTGGCCGAAAGACTCTCGTTATATTTCCAACTATCTCTAAATCCAGAACTTATCAAAACGCCCCGCTCCTGCACTTACCATTAGACCCTGCATCTCCCAGCCTAACCACCTTCCGAAGGTGGGGAACATCCGTTCTTGCAGCAACGTCAGCGAATTGCGGGAAACGATAACATTGCAACTGACAGAGCACGATATTACAGTACCTCCATCCCGGCCACAGCCCGACGGTAGCCGTCCACCATCGAGCGGACGATATCGGCAGCCGAGGGCAGGTCGGAGATGAGGGAGACGCCCTGGCCTATCTCCAGCTCGCCGGCTGACAGGTCGCCTTCGAAGATGCCCTGACGGGCCCGGCCGCGTCCAAGCAGCTCCACGAGCTCTTCCTTCGAAGCCCCGCGGTCCTCGGCATCCTGCACCTGCGCATAGAAATCGTTCTTGATCAGGCGGGTCGGGCTCACCTTCTTGAGGGCCAGCATCGTATCGCCCTCCTTGAGCCCGAGACAGAGCTGCTTGAACTCCTCGCTGGCACTGCTCTCGCGGCACAGGGCAAAACGGGTACCGACCTGCACGCCCTCGGCTCCGAGAGCGAAGGCCGCAGCCATGCCCGCACCAGAGACGATACCACCCGCAGCCAGCAGAGGCAACGATACTGCCGCCCGGACCTGAGGCACCAGTACCATCGTCGCCGTCTCCTCCCGGCCATTGTGCCCGCCGGCCTCGAAGCCCTCTGCAACCACCGCATCGACCCCGGCCTCAGCGCATTTGACCGCAAACTTGGAGCTCGACACCACATGCGCGACCTTCACCCCGGCATCCTTGAGCCTCGGCGTCCATGTCTTGGGATTACCGGCGGAGGTAAACACCACCGGAACCTTCTCCGACAGTACTACCTCCATCAATTCAGCGGCATACGGTGACATCAGCGGAACATTGACCCCGAACGGCCTGTCAGTAGCAGCGCGGCATGCGGCGATATGCTCCCGCAGCAACTCCGGCTTCATCGACCCCGCCCCGAGCAGACCTAAACCGCCCGCGGCACTCACCGCCGAAGCCAGCCTCCAGCCGCTGCACCAGACCATTCCGCCGGAGACTATCGGATAGCGGATGCCGAATACCGAGCACACCCGGTTGTCATTGCGGATGATCTCAGTACGTGACTCGCACACCACCGCGTCCATCAGCATATCGTGAGCCTCCCTGGGCACCGCATCCACCACCTGAAAATCGAAGCAGACCCCGACCTTGTACGGCCCGCCTTGAGAGCAGTCCGAAGCCCCGGCCAGCAGCCTGTCGTAGAAGCCCTTGCCGCGTCCCATCCGGCCGCCGTCCATATCGAAGGCCACTCCCGGCACCACGACCAGGTCGATATCGGAGATACGTACTTCCTCCGACCCCTCCACAGGCTCGGGAATGGCGTAAGACTCACCGGGGGTCAGCGCGGCCCGACCGGAGAACCTTCTGATTCTCAAGAAATCTCCGTCCACCACCGGCAGAAACACATTCTTCCCCGCAGCAGCACAGGCCAGCACAGCGTCCTGGGTCGCCACCTCGTCCTGCATTGCCCAGTAGAACAGAATATTCTGCGCTTTCCGGAAGCGCGGCAGCGCCATCAGACGCTCCATCACCGGCACAGAACGGTGGCGGCGCTCCTCGAGGGGCACCTGCTTCTTGCGCATCGATATCAATTTGCGAAGTTCCTTTTTACTTTCCATAATTTTCAATATTTTTACAAAAATATAAAATCCCAGCGCCAATCCAATGGAAAAAGTACTTCTGCACTCCTGCTGCGCCCCCTGCTCCGCCGCCATCCTCGAATGGATGGGGCAGAACGGCTATGAACCGACCATCCTCTTCTACAACCCCAACATTTTCCCGGAGGAGGAGTATCTCAAGCGGAAAAATGAAATAGTGCAGTATGCGCAGGAAATCGGGGTGGCAACAGTGGACTTGGACGGGAACAATGCAGGAGGCCCGTGGGAGCAGCAGCACGCACAGTGGCTGGAATGCACCGTGGGTCTCGAGAATGAACCTGAACGGGGCGGACGCTGCCTCGCATGTTTCAAACACCGCCTCTGCGTTGCGGCAGACTACGCCGCCAGGCACGGCTTCCCCCTCTTGACCACCACCCTCGCCTCCTCCCGCTGGAAGGACATCCGGCAGATCAACGAGGCCGGCTTCTACGCCGAGGAGCACTGCGGCCGGGGCCAGACCCGCTTCTGGGACCGCAACTGGCGCAAGGGCGGTCTCTACGAACGCCGCAACATCCTCGCCAGCCAGTTCTACAACCAGCAGTACTGCGGCTGCGAGTTCAGCCTCCGGCACTCAAACAAGAACAACACTCTAAACACTACGCAATATGAAAAAGCTACCGGCACTCATGCTGGCCGCGGCAACGATGATTATGAGCGGCTGTAACGGAAACAACAATCAATCAGCACAGACTATGAGCAATATTTCGGAAGAGACCGTCGGCAGGACGGTGCTGGCTATCGTGGAAAAATGTCCTCAGGCGGACAGGGCGCTGGTGCAGAAGGGCGTGACCCAGGCAGCAGCGCTGTGGAGAGCAGAGGACGGCACTGAAGCTGAGTTCGAGCAGTTCGCCGCCGGAAGCTACGCGGCTACGCCGGAGGACCGCAAGGTGCTCTTCGACAAGCTGTCCGCGGCGTTCGAGACCCTATACGGCACCTCGAACCAGGTGGCCGTAAGACTCCAGGCACCACTGCAGCTGGCCGGTCCCGAGCCCACGGAGATCGACTACATCCTCGGAGCGTTCAGCCCCTATTCGCACCTGTCGGACGACCTCTTCGCCAACAAGACGGCATTTGTCACCATTCTCAATTTCCCCTTCTACACCCTTGAGGAGAAGAATACCCTCGGAAAAGAGTGGAGCCGCCTCGAATGGGCCTACGCCCGCATGGGAGACGCCTTCACCACCCGCGTACCGGCCTCCGTCAACGCCCAGTACTCGAAGGTGAGCAGCGCCGCCGAGAACTACATTGCCTCCTACAACATCATGATGGGGCACCTCCTCACCGATGACGGCCGCCGCCTCTTCCCCGAGGACATGGTGCTGCTCTCGCACTGGAACCTGCGCGACGAGCTCAAGAGCAACTACGCTGACATCCCCGATGCCAACGAGAAACAGGAGATGATCTTCCAGGTGATGCTCCGCATCGTGGACCAGACCATCCCGAAGGACGTGGTGAACAACCCGGCTTACGACTGGGCACCCTATTCCAACAAGACCTGGAAGGACGGTAAGGAAGTGCAGCTCCAGCCCGAGACCGACGTGCGCTACTCGCATATCCTCAACACCTTCCACGTGGAAGAGCAGATTGACCTCTACAGCCCTGAGCTGCCCACCGGCATCGCCCGCAACTTCGAGGAGGGCATGGAAGTGTCCGCAAAGGACATCGAGGAGCTGTTTATCCATCTGATCTCCTCGCCCGAGATAAAGGAGGTGGCCGCCGTCATCCGCGAGCGCCTGGGCCGCGATCTGAGGCCCTACGACATCTGGTACGACGGCTTCAAGAGCCGCTCGACCATGCCCGAGGACGAACTGACCCGGATGACCCGGGCCAAATACCCCGACGCACAGGCATTTGCCGACGACATGCCGCGCATGCTGAGGGCCCTCGGCTTCTCCGCCAGGGACGCCCGCTATCTGGCTGACCGCATCGTTGTCGAGCCCGCCCGCGGCTCCGGTCACGCATGGGGAGCCTCCGGACGCTGGGAACCTGCCCGTCTGCGTACCCGCGTGGGAGAGCAGGGCATGGACTACAAGGGCTACAACATCGCCGTCCATGAGTTCGGCCACAACGTCGAGCAGACTCTCGACCTCTACGACATCGATTACTACATGCTCAACGGCGTGCCCAACACCGCCTACACCGAGGCCCTCGCCTTCATCTTCCAGAAGCGCGACCTCCAGCTCCTCGGCTTCGACTACGCGATGGACGACAACACCACCCTCGACATCTTCTGGGGCGCCTACGAGATCATGGGAGTGGCCCTGACCGACATGTACACCTGGCAGTGGCTATACAGCCATCCCGAAGCCACGGCCGCTGAGCTGCGCGACGCCGTCAACAGCATCGCCAAGGACGTCTGGAACAAGTACTACGCCCCCGTGCTCGGCACCCCCGACTGCCCCCTGCTGGCCGTCTACTCGCACATGATCAACTCCCCGATGTACCTGCCCAACTACCCCTTCGGCCACATCATCGAGTACCAGCTCGAGAGCCATCTGGCCCAGTGCCGCACCAAGGCTGAGTTCGCCTCGGAGATCCGCCGCATCTACACCCTCGGCCGCCTGACCCCTCAGATATGGATGCAGCAGGCCGTCGGCTCCGAGGTCAGCGTAGATCCGCTGCTCGAGGCCGTCGGCCGCATCGTACGGAAATAATCTACATGAATATTCTACTGCTTGGAGGATTTCTCCGCATCCTCTGCGGAGAACTTCCTTTCAAGCATGAACGATATCAGCAGGCCGATACCGGCGAAGAGGAATGTCATGCCGAAGTACAGCATATCGGCCCCTGTACTGTTCCATCTGATATTCTGGAAGATTGACTGATGCATAAAAAAGGCCAGTACCAGGCCAAAAGCGGCTCCTATGAGCAGCAACCCCCAGCGCATGGGCGCATATTTATTCGTAGCCACTGCTCCGAACCACTTGTTCAGGTCTATCTGCCCGTTTTTCTGAGGGTCAAGGGTCTCGATTTTCTGAGCCACGATGAGCCTCTCCTTACGATGAATTAAGTTCTCAAGAATGCGATACACAAAATAAAAGATGATCGCTACGATGATTGCATCTGTTACCATAACTTTACATTTTAAGGTTTTTAATGTTCCGTTTGCATCTTTGACGCAGAAAGAGGAAAAGGTTACATGTAACCTTTTACATTTACATTCGTCTTATCTACAGACAGAATACCGCACCTATGACAAGAGCTGAAGAAAGCGCACTGATCCTTAAGATAATGGAAGGGGACAAGGACCTCTTCCGTCAGTTGGTGGACGCTCACAGCGGCATGATTTTCTCAGTACTCTACCGGGTGACGGGCAGCAGGGAGGATGCGGAGGATCTGGCGCAGGAGACGTTTGTCAAGGCATATTTCTCCTTAGGCAGGTACAGGGGCGAAAGCTCCATCTCCACATGGCTCTACAGCATCGCCTGGCACCTCGCGGTCTCGTCGCTGAGGAAAAGGAAATGGACGGTAAGCCGGGAAAGGTTCACGGAACGGGAGCTGCAGGAGAGCAGCGCATGGCTCGAAAGCGGGGAGGACCGGGAGATGAAAGAGCTGCGCGAGAGGCAGTACGAGGCTCTGGAAAGGGCGGTGGCGGCACTCGAACCACAGGACCGGTTCCTGATCAGCGCGTTCTACGAGGAGGGCCGCAGCATCGCCGATCTTGAACAGATCACAGGCATGACTCAGGCCAATGTCAAGGTACGGCTCTTCCGCTGCCGCAACCGGCTGGCACGGATGCTGAAAGAAGACAAGAACTTAGAAAAATAGGAGGACACCATGGACAATATCAGACTTC
Source organism: uncultured Alistipes sp. (assembly GCA_900550465.1). GTDB lineage: Bacteria > Bacteroidota > Bacteroidia > Bacteroidales > UBA932 > Coprenecus. The sequence goes on along the minus strand of URSC01000005.1, from coordinate 132,749 downwards.
CGGAAGACTTCACCGACAGGGTGATGCAGAGAATCGAGGTGCGGGAAAGGGCCGCAGCCCGCAGGACACGTGCCGCAGCCGTCGTCGGCGGCATCCTCGGCGGAGCCGCTGTCATCGCCGCCGCCGTCATCATCCTCCGCCGCTATAACATTGACCTGAGTTTGCTGATTGGTCCCGCATCAGACTTCATCTCGAGGCTCTCCGGCCTCCTGCATTCGGTCCTGACCACCCCCGCCGGCCCCGTCACCGGCATTGTCCTCGCCGTCTTCCTCCTCGCCCTCGCCGGCCTCCTGCACGACCGCCGCAGCTCCCGCCATGATATCAGATCCTCGGTTAACTAAAGAAAGTATCAACAGCGGTATCGCTACTGAATTCAACCACGTAGAACATCTCGTCAAACTGAAGCAAGACTGCCTGAAAAGAAACGGTGTGCGGCAGCGGTTAGGATAATTTTAGTAACTTTGGATGTTGAACACTTTAAATCAAACGACCATGGACATGCAGCAGAGACTCTACCCGGTAGGACGGCAGGACTTCGCCGAGATAAGGACGACGGGGAACTTCCTCTACATCGACAAGACGGAGTACATCTACAGGATGACTCACTCCGACGCTAAGTTCATCTTTCTCAGCCGGCCCAGGAGGTTCGGCAAGTCGCTCCTCGTATCCACGCTGAAATATTATTTCCAGGGCAGGAAGGAGCTGTTCCAGGGGCTGGCAATCGACTCCTTGGAAAAAGAATGGACGGTGTATCCAGTGCTTCACTTCGATATGAGTATCGCAAAGCACATGGAAAAAGAGCAGTTGGAGGCGGCATTGGGCAACCAGCTCTCGTGGCACGAGAGGGAATACGGCATCGTTCCCGAAGATAAAGACTCCAATCTCAGACTGAAAAATCTGATAGCGACCGCCTATAAGCAGACCGGACAGAGAGTAGTTATTCTGATTGACGAATACGATGCCCCTCTGCTGGACGTAGTGCATGAAGACAAGACCCTGCCGGTGCTGCGCAACGTCATGCGCAATTTCTATAGCCCGCTCAAGGCCAGCGACCAGTACCTCAGGTTCGTATTCATGACCGGCATAACCAAGTTCTCGCAGCTCAGTATCTTCAGCGAACTCAACAATCTGGAGAATATCAGCATGCTGGAATCCTACGCCGCTGTCTGCGGCATATCGGAGGACGAGATGCTTACTCAGATGAACGCGGACATCGACAAACTGGCGCAGAGACTGAAGACAAGCCGCGAAAGGACTATAGACAAGCTCAAGACCAAATACGACGGCTACCACTTCACATGGCCCTCTCCCGATATCTACAATCCGTTCAGTCTCATCAGGGCCTTCGCCAATGCCAAACTGGACTCCTACTGGTTCGGCAGCGGAACCCCGACTTATCTACTGGAAATGCTGAGAAAATATCACATCCTTCCGTCGCAGATAGGCGGATGGAAGGCTGCTGCAGCGGACTTCGATGCCCCAACGGAACGAATGACCGATATTACTCCACTGCTGTATCAAAGCGGATATATCACCATAAAAAACTATTCCCATGTATCGGAAATGTACACCCTTGACCTACCGAATACAGAAGTTCGTACCGGCATGATGCACAGCCTGCTGCCCAGCTATCTACATGAACAGGCCAGAGCCGGGCGCAATACCGTGGGAGAAATGTATGAATGTATCTACCGTGAGGACATCAACGGCGCACTACTCACATTGCAAACTTTCCTGGGCACCGTCCCCTACACAGACAACACCGACTACGAGGGACACTGGCAGCAGGTGCTCTACATCATATTCTCCCTCCTGGGCTACTACGTGGACGTGGAAGTCCGCACCCCGAAAGGCAGAGTGGACATGGTCATGCGCACCACCACCAGACTCTACCTCGTGGAACTGAAGATTGGCTCCAGCGCAGATACCGCCATGCAGCAGATTGACCTGAAACAGTACCCCGAGCGCTTCTCCCTCTGCGGCCTTCCCGTCATAAAGGTCGACATCGACTTCGACCGGGAAGTCCACAACATCTCCGACTGGAAAATCTCCGAATAAGCAGCAATACCAGAACAATACAAATCCCCGCCACGAAAAGCAGACGTGACGGGGATTCTCATTTATCCACCTGTTATTCTCCTAAACGGTGTGTTCTACTTCATATAAGTGTAGCGATGGTCTGTGGGAGGAACCAGAGTCTCCTTCACCGCACGCGGCAGCACCCAGCGGATGAGGTTGAACTCGCCGCCGGCCTTGTCGTTGGTACCGGATGCGCGGGCGCCGCCGAAAGGCTGCATGCCGACTACGGCTCCGGTGGGCTTGTCGTTGATGTAGAAGTTGCCGGCAGCGTATTTCAGCCTGCGGGAAATCTTCTCGAGAGCCAGACGGTCGCGACCCCAGATAGCACCGGTCAGGCCGTAAGGAGAGGTGGTGTCGCAAAGCTCGACAGCCTTGTCCACATCAGCGTCGTCATAGACGTAGACTGTGAGGACGGGGCCGAAGATCTCCTCCTCCATGCTCTTGAAATGGGGGTCTGCGGTGACGATGACAGTAGGCTCCACGAAATAGCCCTTGGACTTGTCATATCCGCCGCCCAGCACGATCTCAGCGTCTTTCGATGTCTTGGCGTATTCGATGTAGGATGCGATGTTGTCGAAGGAAGCCTCATCGATGACGGCGTTGATGAAGTTCGAGGGATCGCAGACATCACCCATTTTCACCTTAGCGGCTGTATCCTTGATCTTCTCGAGGACAGCAGGCCACAGGGACTTGGGCGCGTACATACGGGAAGCGGCGGAACATTTCTGGCCCTGGAACTCGAAGGCACCGCAGTAAGCCGCATTGCCGACCTCCTCGGCCACTGCCGAAGGATGCACGAAGATGAAGTCCTTGCCTCCGGTCTCACCCACCAGACGGGGATAGGAGCGGTAGTTGGCGATATTGTCGCCCACCTGACGCCACAGGGTGTTGAATGTAGCGCTGGAACCGGTGAAATGCACGCCGGCCAGATCCTTGGACGCGAATATCTCCTTACCTATGACTGAACCGCTTCCGGGAATGAAGTTCACTACACCTGCAGGCACGCCGGCCTCCTCGTAGATCTTCATCAGATAGTAGTTGGAGAGGATGGCCGTGGTGGAAGGCTTCCATACCACGGTGTTGCCCATCAGTGCAGGAGACATCGAGAGGTTAGATGCGATGGAAGTGAAGTTGAACGGGGTCAGTGCGAAGATGAAGCCCTCGAGGGGACGGTATTCCACACTGTTGATCTGGTTGGGGCCGCTCTTGGGCTGGATGCCGTAGATCTTGGAGGCGAAAGCGGCGTTGTAGCGCAGGAAGTCGATCGTCTCGCATGCGGAGTCGATCTCTGCCTGATAGAAGTTCTTGCTCTGTCCGAGCATGCAGGCTGCGTTGATCACGGCGCGGTACTTGCCTGCGAGCAGGTCGGCTATCTTGAGCATGATGGAGGCGCGGACCGTCCAGTCCAGCTCCGCCCACTCCTCGTGAGCGTCGAGAGCCGCCTTGATGGCCATCCTGACCTCCTCGGGACCGGCCTTATGATATGTTGCCAGCACATGGGCATGATCGTGAGGCATAACCACCTTACCGGTGTTGCCTGTACGCACTTCCTTGCCGCCGATAATCAGGGGAATATCCAGTTCGATGCTGCTCTGTCTCTTGAGCTCGGCTTCGAGGGCTACCCGCTCGGGAGAGCCTTTCAGATAGGATTTCACCGGTTCATTGGCCGGCAGAGGGAAATTGAAAACTGCATTTTTCATACTCTATGGGTGTTTTGTTAGTTGTTTTGTCAATCGCCCACGAATATACAGATTTTTCAAAATTTTTCAAATATCTGCCAAATTTTTATCCGCATTCCCTGCACTGGCAGTTTTCCCCATTCTCTGCAGCCGCTGCAGTATGAAATCACACCAGCCTGCCGCAATGTCTTCCCTATCCTAATGCCTACAGACTTTTATGGGAGTTCCCAAGAGCACACAACCCTTGATTAACAAGCACATAACAAAGATTTCCGCTCCCGGGACGGCATTAAAACCCCATGACGGGAGCAGCACAACAGGGTAAACCATTGATTTCCACGGATATTCCTCTCAGCAACGCTCCATACCTACACCCACGATTATGAAAAAAGCACCTGCAGACCTGCCGCAAGTGCTTCATTTAAGCCCCTTTTGCCTCCGAAAAGGCAGTGGACCCGGCTGGGCTTGAACCAGCGACCCCCTGATTATGAGTCAGGTGCTACTAACCGACTGAGCTACGGGTCCTAATCACTATCTTTGAATCAGAGCTGCAAAGATAGTGTTTTTTTCTTAACGTCAAACTTTGATTTCAACTTCGACTCCGCTGGGAAGCTCGAGTTTCATCAGAGCGTCTACGGTGCTGGGTGTCGAGCTGTAGATGTCGAGGAGACGACGGTAGGAATTAAGCTCGAACTGCTCGCGTGACTTCTTGTTGACGAAAGTAGAGCGGTTGACGGTGAATATCTTCTTGTCTGTAGGAAGAGGTATGGGACCATTCACGACAGCACCGGTAGCCTTCACCGTTTTCACGATCTTGTCCGCGGACTTGTCCACGAGAGCGTGATCGAATGATTTCAGTTTTATTCTTATTTTTTGGCTCATTGCTTTTAATTTTAATCTGGTTATTCTTCATCCTCGTCATACTTGCGAGCTCCGCCGGCCTTTTCGATAACCTCCTTGGCGAGGTTGGCGGGAAGCTCTGCATAATGCGAGAATTCCATAGTACTGGTCGCACGTCCCGAAGTGATGGTACGGAGGATGGTGACATAGCCGAACTGCTCTGCAAGGGGCACCTTGGCCTTGACGATCCTCGCGTTGCCCTTCGAGTCCATGTTGGTGATCTGTCCGCGGCGCTTGTTGAGGTCGCCGATGACGTCACCCATGTAATCCTCGGGAGTAACGACTTCCAATGACATGATAGGTTCCAGAAGAATAGGATTAGCTTTGGGCAGAGCATGCCTGAATGCCATGCGGGCGCAGATCTCGAAGGACAGGGCGTCGGAGTCCACGGGGTGGAACGATCCGTCGAGCAGAGTGACCTTGAGCGAGGGAACCTCGAATCCGGCAAGGACACCGTTGGCCATTGCGGACTTGAAGCCCTTCTCCACTGCGGGGATGTACTCGCGGGGAACGTTTCCTCCCTTGACCTGGTCGATGAACTGAAGTCCTGTGACTCCCTCGTCGGCAGGTCCGATCTCGACGATGATGTCGGCGAACTTACCGCGGCCGCCGGTCTGCTTCTTGAATACCTCACGATGCTGTACGGTGGAGCGGATGGCCTCTTTGTAGTTGACCTGAGGCGCACCCTGGTTGATCTCCACGCCGAACTCGCGTTTCAGACGGTCCACGATGATCTCCAGATGGAGCTCACCCATACCGCTGATGACGGTCTGTCCGGTCTCATGGTCGGAGCGCACGGTGAATGTGGGGTCCTCTTCGGAGAGCTTGCCGAGGGCGATGCCGAGCTTGTCGAGGTCCTTCTGGGTCTTGGGCTCCACGGCCAGTCCGATCACAGGATCAGGGAAGGTCATGGACTCTAAGACGATGGGATGGTTCTCGTCGCAGATGGTGTCACCTGTACGCAGCTCCTTGAAGCCTACTGCGGCACAGATGTCGCCGGCCTCTACGAAGTCGATGGGATTCTGCTTGTTGGAGTGCATCTGGTACAGACGGGCCACACGCTCTTTCTTGCCGGAGCGGGTGTTGAGCACGTAAGTACCGGCATCCAGTCTTCCTGAATATGCCCTGAGGAATGCCAGACGGCCCACGAAGGGGTCAGTGGCAATCTTGAATACCAGGGCGCAGAAAGGCTCCTTGGAATCGGGACGGCGTACCTCCGGCTTGTCATTGGTAGGGTTGGTGCCTTCCACCTCGGGAACATCCAGAGGAGAGGGCAGGTACCTCATGACAGCGTCCAGGAGGAACTGTACACCTTTGTTCTTGAAGGAAGAGCCGCAGCACATGGGCACGACTGCCATATTGATGGTGGCCTTGCGGAGGGCAGCGATGATCTCCTCCTCGGTAATGGTGGCGGGGTCGTCGAAGAACTTCTGGAGGATACGGTCGTCGAACTCGGCGACGGTCTCCAGGAGCTTGTTCCTCCACTCCTCTGCCTCAGACTGCAGGTCGGCCGGAATGTCCTTTATCTCGTAATTGACGAGTTCCTTGCTGTCCTGATCGTAGTAGATGGCCTTCATGGCTATCAGGTCTACGATACCTGCGAATTTGTCCTCAGCTCCGATGGGGATGCAGATGGGAAGAGGGTTGGCGCCCAACTTCTCGCGGATCTCATCCACTACGGCGAAGAAGTCTGCTCCTACGCGGTCCATCTTATTGACGTAGGCGATCTTGGGAACATGGTACTTGTCAGCCTGACGCCATACGGTCTCAGACTGAGGCTGTACGCGGCCTACTGCGCAGAATGTCGCTATAGTTCCGTCAAGTACGCGCAGAGATCTCTCGACCTCCACGGTAAAGTCCACGTGGCCCGGAGTGTCTATCAGGTTGATCTGGTAGGTATCTCCGTTGTAATGCCAGAAGGCTGTGGTGGCAGCGGAAGTAATGGTTATACCCCTTTCCTGCTCCTGGACCATCCAGTCCATGGTAGCAGCTCCGTCATGCACCTCACCTATCTTATGAGTTTTTCCCGTATAGTACAGGATACGCTCGGACGTGGTAGTCTTTCCGGCATCGATGTGAGCCATGATACCGATATTTCTGGTGTATTTTAAATCCCTTGCCATCAGCTAATCTTTAAACGCTAAAATCTGAAATGGGCGAAGGCCTTGTTAGCCTCTGCCATCTTGTGCATATCTTCTTTTCTCTTGTAGGCAGCACCTTCACAGTTATAGGCTGCCATGATTTCTGCGGCCAACTTTTCCGCCATGGAGTGACCGGAACGCTTACGCGAGAAGACTATCATATTCTTGATCGCGAGAGAGACTTTTCTTTCCGGACGCACCTCGGTCGGAACTTGGAAGTTCGCTCCACCAACCCTGCGGCTTTTTACCTCCACCTGAGGGGTGATGTTTTCCAACGCTTTTTTCCAAATGTCGAGAGGAGCCTTGTCAGAATCTTTCATCTTCTCGCCCACCATGTCGATGGCGTCGTAAAAAATAGAATACGCGATACTCTTCTTACCCTGGAGCATGAGGTTGTTCACAAACTGTGTGACCAGAACTTCATGATACTTGGGATCAGGAAGTAGAATCCTCTTTTTAGGCTTCGATTTTCTCATTTTTTGATACTTTAGGAAAAATTAATAAAATGTTTACTTCTTAGCGGCTGTCTTCTTCGGTCTCTTGGCTCCGTAGAGTGAACGGCTCTGAGTACGTCCCTCTACACCAGCTGTATCCAAAGCGCCCCTAAGGATGTGGTAACGTACACCGGGAAGGTCCTTCACACGGCCGCCGCGCACCAGCACGATGGAGTGTTCCTGAAGGTTGTGGCCCTCACCGGGGATGTATGCGTTGACCTCTTTCTGATTGGTAAGTCTCACACGGGCTACCTTACGCATAGCCGAGTTAGGCTTCTTGGGAGTGGTGGTGTAAACACGCACGCACACACCTCTCTTCTGAGGGCAAGCATCCAACGCGCGAGATTTACTCTTCTCGACGATAACCTCGCGTCCTTTGCGAACTAACTGTTGAATTGTTGGCATAAATGTTTGTTAATCTAAACTTTACATTATTCCCGTCAAATTAAACGGGCTGCAAAGATACATAAAAAACATTTACTGCCTAATTTTTTGAAAACTTTTTGATGTTAAATCTTTATGTCAGAATATCTCTGCAAGCATGCAGCGGGCGGAGCCTCCTCCGTGGGTCTCGATGTAGTCGAGCTGGGGGGAGAGGAGCTTGTAGTGTGCGCTGAGCTCGCGGCTCTGCTCCGTGGTGAGGCTCTTGCGGGCGGTGGCGGACATCACGAGGACGGGGCGGCCGGAGGGACTGCTGAGCTCGAGCATGTTGCCGGCGAAGCTCTCTAACTGGTCAAATGAGATGTCTAAGATCTTCCTCCCGCTGCCTGTGATGGAGGCCAGGACCCTCTCCCGGTCCTCCGGGCGGATGGACTCGGTGCAGATGATACAATAGGCGGTGCCGAGGCTCATCAGCACGTTCGTATGGTAGACGGCGACACCGTTGCGGTCGTAAGCCTCAAAGAATACGGGAGTATAACTCATCTGTTTGCAGAAATCCGCGAGCACCTGCTCCGATGTACGGTAGGACTTGCAGGCGTAAACAATTTTGTTATCACGGTCGAGAACCATGCTTCCGGTCCCCTCGAGGAAGAGATTGTCATTTTCCCACCAGGTGAGGTCGATGAGACGCCGCACCTCGAAATTTTTCCGGATGACCTCCAGAACCTCCGGCTTGCGCTCATTCCTCCGGTTGGGGGCGGACATGGGATAGAGGACGAGGGTGCCGTCCTCGTGGGTGCTGAACCAGTTATTGGGGAAAATGGAGTCGGGGGTGTGCGGATGAGGAGTGTCCTCCGCGATGACCACGTCTATCCTATTGGCCCTGAGGAGGGCGACGTAGGAGGTGAACTCGCGCAGGGCGTTCTCCTGGGCCGAAGACTCGCGGCCGGGACGGGAGAATGCGTTGTTGCCGCCCGTCTGCGGGTTGAAGGCGAAACGGGCGGGCTTGACCATCAGTACCTTGGATGTCGTCTGCATGGTGATATCTTGTCTTTAGAGATGTTCGAATACGTCCTTGATGATGCCGGCGGCCTCGCGCAGCTGCTCCTCGTTGATGACGAGAGGAGGTGCGAAGCGGATGATGTGCCGGTGGGTGGGCTTGGCGATGAGGCCCTTCTCGGCCATTGCCAGGCAGATATCCCAGGCCTCCAGACCCTTCTGCGGCTCGGTGATGACGGCGTTGAGAAGTCCCTTGCCGCGGACGGACTTGAAGAAGGGGGAATTGATCTTGGACATTTCCTCCCGGAAAATCTTGCCGAGCCTCGCGGCATTCTCGGTCAGGTGCTCGTCGCGGATGACCTCGAGGGCCGCTACCGCCACCTTGGCCGCGAGGGGGAAGCCTCCGAAGGTGGAGCCGTGCTCCCCGGGCTTAATGGTCAGCATGATCTCGTCGTCGGCCAGGACTGCCGAGATGGGAAGTACGCCGCCCGAGAGGGCCTTGCCGATGGTTATCATGTCGGGGCGGATGCCCTCATGGTCGCAGGCGAACATGCGTCCGGTGCGTCCGATACCGGTCTGGACCTCGTCGGCGATGAACAGGACGTTGTGCTTCTTGCAGAGGTCGTAGCACTCCTTCAGATAGCCGTCGTGGGGCACGTAGACTCCGGCCTCGCCCTGGATAGGTTCCGCTAAGAAAGCAGCTACCTTGTCGCCCTTCTCCTCGAGGACCTTGCGCAGGGCCTCGCTGTCATCGTAGGGAATCGAGATGAAGCCGGGGGTGAAGGGACCGTACTGGGAGTAGCTGTCCGGGTCGGTGGATATGGATACGATGGTGATGGTGCGGCCGTGGAAGTTGCCCTCGCAGGTGATGATGAGGGCTTCGTTCTCGGGAATGCCCTTCCTGACATATCCCCAGCGGCGGGCCAGCTTCAGGGCGGTTTCGACGGCCTCTGCACCGGAATTCATGGGCAGGAGCTTGTCGTAGCCGAAGAACTTGGTGGCCATCTCCTCATAGGGTCCTAAGCAGTCGTTGTAGAATGCCCTGGACGTAAGGCAGAGCCTCTGGGCCTGGTCGCACAGGGCCTTTACTATCTTGGGATGGCAGTGTCCCTGGTTGACAGCCGAATAGGCCGACAGGAAGTCATAGTAGCGCTTGCCGTCCACGTCCCATACGTAGACGCCCTCGCCGCGCGAGAGGACTACAGGCAGGGGATGATAGTTGTGGGCTCCATAACGTTCTTCAAGATCGATGTAATGCTGTGCTTTGGGTGATATATTCATAGGACAGGGATTTTTATTTTCCGCAAATTTAATATTATTTTTGTGAAATGAAACTACTGAACCGAAAGCTGGAATTTCCGAGCACCTATGTGATAATCTTCGCCGTGACCCTCATCGCCGCGGCTGCCACGTGGTTCATACCCGGAGGGGAATACGTGACCGGAGACGACGGGGTGACTTTCGTCCGGCAGGAATCGGTGCCGCAGACCTGGCAGATCATGACTTCGCTCTATGAGGGATTCACGGCTCAGGCGGGCATCATCGTCTTCCTGCTGATTATCGGCGGAGCATTCTGGATCGTCAATTCGGCCAAGGCCGTGGATGCCGGGATACACTCGTTTCTGGCCTTCACTTCGCGGCTCGAGAGGTTCAGGGTGCTGCGGGCTGTAGGGGTAAACAATATCGTTTTAGTGCTTATCATGCTGATGTTCTCGATATTCGGAGCGGTGTTCGGGATGAGCGAGGAGACGATTGCGTTCACGGTGCTGATAGTGCCGCTGGCGATATCGATGGGCTACGACTCCATAGTCGGGGTGTGTATGGTCTATGTGGCGGCACACGTGGGTTTCGCCGGGGCAGTCCTCAATCCGTTCACGGTCGGGGTGGCGCAGAACCTCTCAGGCCTGCCTATGTTCTCGGGTTTCGAGTACCGGCTGGTCTGCTGGGCCGTGCTCAATCTGGCGATGATCATCTTCGTGCTGCACTATGCGCACAGGATACACCGCGCTCCCAAGCGGTCAGTCATGTACGAGGCGGATGCCAAGTGGAGGGAAAAGACAGCTGATGCCTCCTCGAAGCCGGAAGTGCTCCGGACCCGTTCCTCCTGGGTGGCTTTCGCCATCTCCTCGGCGGCAGCGGTGCTGTTCTCCGTTTTCTACGCCGGGGACTGCGAGATCAGCATCGGCAACGGCTCCTACCGTGCCGCGTGGCTTCTGCCCGCCGCCTCATTCTGCTACATTGTCCTCGCATTCTTTGCCCTGAGGCGCAACGTGAGATATTTTATCCTGACCATGCTGCTGTTCACCGTACTGTTCCTGATTATCGGAGCTCTCGGATATTCCTGGTACATAGAGGAGATAGCGGCCCTGTTCCTTGCCCTCGGCATCCTTTCGGGCATCGCTGCCGGGTACAATGCCAACCGCATTGCCCGGGAATTCCTCGAAGGGGCTAAGGACATTTTCTCCGCGGCCCTCGTCGTGGGTCTGGCAGCCGGCATCATCCACATCCTCGAGAACGGCCGGGTGATCGATACCATCCTCTATTCGATGGCCTCCGGTCTCGGAGAGGGCAGCAAGATCGGCTCGCTCTCGGCCATGTACGGCATCCAGACCGGCATCAACCTCTTCATGCCGTCGGCCACCGCAAAGGCAGCCCTCACCATGCCCATCATGGCCCCGTTCTCGGACCTCATCGGCCTTTCCCGGCAGGCCACCGTACTCGCATTCCAGTTCGGAGACGGTTTCACCAATATGATTACCCCGGTCTCAGGCGTCCTGATCGCCGTCCTCGGCATAGCCGGCATCCCCTACGCGAAGTGGGTCCGCTGGATATGGAAGTTCATCCTACTGCTCATTGTCCTCGGTTTCCTCCTCCTCATACCGACCGTCCTGCTGCCGCTGAACGGATTCTGATGTAACTTTTCTGCCCATCTGCGTCAAAGTGCACAGAAGCGGATGCAACATTTCCGCTCCCTTTTACGTTATTTAAAGGAAAAAAACTACAACCATGCACTCGTTTCTAAACTTTCTGAAAAAGAACAAACTTTACACGGCCATCAACATCACCGGACTGACCATATCGATGGCATTCGTGCTCCTGCTGGCCTGCTACGTGACCAAACAGCTGCGCACCGACAACTTCCAGCAGAACGCTGACCGTATCTACGTGGTAGCCAGCGACCGGCAGTACGAAAGCGCCTACTATCTGCAGACCTACCTGAAGCAGAGGTATCCGGAGATAGAGGCGTCCACGGCATTTGTCAGCCAGCAGTCCATGGAAATAAGTTCGGGCGAGAACATGGTGCTCGGCACTTTGGGCATAGCGGACACCTCTTTCTTCGACATGTTCTCGTTCAGGATAACCGAGGGCAGCAACGAGGCATGGAAGGGAGATGCCAACAGCGCGGTCATCAGCCGGAAGATGGCCAACACGCTTTTCCACGGCCAGGATCCCATCGGACAGCCCGTAGGCCTGATACTGATGGGACACGACATCGAGTTCAATGTGGCGGCCGTGATGGAGGACATCGACAACTCCACCATACCCTACTGCGACATCATCGTCAGAGGCGAATGGCTCCCCAAGCTCAATCAGTCCCACAACATGCATCTGAGCAACAGCGGCTCGGTCATCACCTTCATCATGACATGGCCAGGGGCCGACATCGTATCCAAGACCGGTGACATGCTGGAATACTTCAAGGAGATATGGTGGACGTACAAGGGCGGGGCCAGCAAGGAAGTGGAACTGATTCCGCTGGACGAGCTGTATTTCTATGGCGACACGACCTGGAGCAGGCTGAATGTCGGAGACAAGTCCTTAGTCATGCTGCTGCTCTCGGTCTGCATCGTGCTGCTGCTCTTCGCGGTGCTCAACTACATCAATCTGACGACGGCCCAGGCGGGTTTCAGGGCCAAGGAAATGGCTACGCGGCGGTTGCTCGGCGACTCCCGCGGGCAGGTCATCGGGCGGATGCTCGGGGAGACCGGCATCCTGTGCGTCACGGCAATGGTGCTGGCAGTCCTTCTGGCGGAGGCCCTCTCTCCGGCGGCATCCAGGCTCTTGGGCTATGATTTCTCGATATTCGAGGAAATATCGGCGGCAAGCGCGGGCGCAGTGGTGCTTCTGACCATCCTGCTCAGCGTGGTATCCGGCATCGTTCCGGCCACACTCATATCCGCCTCCAAGCCCATCGACGTAGTTCGCGGCACCTTCCGGACCAAGACCCGCTCGGTCTACAGCAAGGTGATGATAGTGCTGCAGAACACGGTCACAGCCGTGATGCTGGTGGCAGTGCTGACCATGGCCCTGCAGATAAGGGCGATGATCCATGCCCCTCTCGGCTACAATACGGAGAATATCCTGAATGTCAGCACAGACCTCTTCGACGAGTCCTCAGGACCATTCGTATTCAGGGACAAACTACTGGAGCTCAGCTGCGTGGACGCTGTAGGGCTGGGCGAGGGCACGCCCCTGTACGGCACCAACAACAGCACCATGAACTACAACGGAGGACTGGTTTCCTTCCAGCAGTTCAAGGGGGATGACGCATATTTCGAGATATTGGGCATCAGGGAAAAGCAGGACAACCACACCGCCGAGGCCTCCTGGTGGCTCAACGAGTACGCCTTCCGCGAGCTCGGGCTGGACGAGTCCGCCCCGGAAGTGGTCTTTGAAAACAGCGACAAGTTCCCTATCGGCGGTGTTTACTATGACTTCAAGATCCGCCCCCTGCTCTACGCTCAGTCCTCAGCCATGATCTTCAATTACCACACCTACCCCAGAGACAAGTTCCCGTGGACTGTCCTGGTAAAGATAAACGGAGACCCGCGCGAGGCATACGGGCAGATAGCAGCAGCGTTCCATGAGATACGCCCGGACCGTCAGTTCGAGGCCAAATACATCGGGGATGAGATAGAGGAGTATTTCAGCGACCAGAAGCAGACACTCAAAGTCGTGCTGATATTCACGGTGATAGCCGTACTGCTCTCCTCCCTGGGCCTGCTGGCCATGAGCACCTACTACATGCTGCAGGAGCGCAGGAACGTGGCCGTCAAGAAGATCTTCGGCGGAGAGAGACAGCGCATCCTGAACGAACTGATCATGCACTACGTCAAGTTAGTGGCCCTGGCCTTCCTCATTGCCATACCCGTATCCTGGCTGCTGATGCACGCCTGGCTCCAAGACTACCTCTACCACATCGACCTGTACTGGTGGATCTTCGCCATCGCCTGCGTCCTCACCCTGACCGTCTCCACCCTCACCGTCCTGTGGCAGAGCATCCGGGCCGCCGACACCAGCCCCGTCGATGCGCTGCGCAAGGAATAGCGCTCCCTACCGGAATCGGGAAACCGGCTCTTCGCCGCAACGGCACCGAATCGCGGGATTTGCTGCCGTTGTGGAAGGAGGAAGAAGATGCAATACGCACCACAGAGCCTATAACAAGGGGGCTAGGGAAATACCTGTTCCGCAACGGCAGGAAAACACGGGAAATGCTGCCGTTGTGGCATAAGAATAAGCGCTAAAACGCTTCCGAAAGATACTCTGCCGCCAGCTTGTCGAATACTTCCGGATAATCTATCTGTTTACGCTCGCCGAGCCGGACGATCACCAGGTTTTTCTCCGGCAGGATAAAGAGATACTGACCGTACAGACCCTCTGCGTGATAGCCGGGACCGAGCTGGCACCCGGTAGAATTGTTCCCCTTTTTCCATCCGACCGTATAGAACATCCTTCCGTCTTTGGGAACACCCAGTTCATCGAACCTCTCCGCCACCTCGTGCCAGTCCCCGAAGAATTCGGAGGTACCCTCGCTGTTCACGATATGCCGGGAAGTATTGTACCAGCAATAGGCATAGAAATAATTCAGATTGTCCCTGCAGATGCTCTTCTCCACCCAGGCGGAGTCGATGATCTGCTGTCCGTTCCAATTGCCCATGTTCAGGTAAAGCCGTCCTATCTTGGCAAGGTCGATTGCGCAGGTGGTGATACCGCCGTAGCTTTTCGCCACCCGGTGACGGGAGTCGTCGAGACTCACACTGGCATCATACTCCATGCCGAGAGGTTCCCATACCTTCTCCTGCATATATTCCGCGTAACTGCGCCCCACTGCCCGCTCGATGACCAGGCCGAGAATCTGCGAATCCATACTGCTGTAATAATGCTTCTCCCCTGGCCGCGTTCTGAATCTCAGACGCTTAACAACGGCCATGGCGTTGGGTCCGTAATATAGGCGGGCCATGCCGCTGAACGGGTTGACTGAGTAGTTCTCGTTGAATTTCAGGCCGGAGCGGCACTGCAGCAGATGTTCCACAGTCAGATGCCGGAACATCGTATCGGCATCCAGCAGCTCCGGCAGGTAATCGGTCACAGGGTCATCCACACTCCGGATGTATCCCTCCCGTACAGCCACTCCGCACAGCAGGGAGGTCAGGGACTTGGATACCGAGAATACAGTGGTGACGGTCGAGCGGTCAAAACCCCCGTAGTATTCCTCGAACTTTATCGTATCGTTCTGAATGACAATAATAGAGCCCGGTCCTCCGTCCTCCATCAGCTCTCCGAGCGTCACCGGCCGCCCTGGATATTTCACGGCAGTATCCACATACAGGTCCGCATCCCAGACAAGAGTGTCCAGCAACCTTTTCTCCGGAGCCTGCTCGGCAAAATGCCAGGGCCGGCTGCTCCTGCGGACCGTATCCTGAGGAAATACGCGGTAGTCATAAATGTCCTCGCTTCCGTACGCCACCGCGCGGTACAGGACACAGGAGGGGCAGAAGGCCGCAGCGCAGGCCAGGAGGACGATGCTAATCGACGCTGTCTTCAGTGCTGTCGTTTTCATCGGCATTGTCTGCTTTTTCGGATTCTTTCTTACGGACATCGGACCAACTGAGATTCGGAAATTTCTCAAATTTCCTGACAAAAAGTTCGTCACAACTGTAACGTTCGCTCAAACAGATTATAATGGCATTGTACTGCGGCAGTACGTGTATCGTCTGGCCGAGAATACCCACCGCCATGTATCCGCCGGTCATGTAGGAACCCTCCCAATGGTCTTCCCTGTGCTTGTCTCCCTTATAGAAATAATAATTCCGCTTTTCGTCCGGTATGTTCAGCTCGTCAAAACGGACATCAACCGACAGCGAATCGGGGAAGATCCTCGAAGCCGTATCCGCCCTCTCAATGAATTTTTCATCCGGATACCAACCGTACGAATACGCATAGTACTCCGACATGCCCTCCTTGTCCCAGCATTTTTCCACCCAGGCCGTATCGAGGATCTGCACTCCGTTCCAGTTACCCATATTGAGGTAGAGCCGACCTATCTTCGCCAAGTCCCTCGCACAGGTGTTTATCCCGCCGTAGGCCTTGGGCGAGCGGTGCTTCTCATCATCCAGGCTGATGTAGGCATCGTACTCCATACCAAGCGGCTTCCAGATTTTCTCCTCCATGTATTCCGCATAGCTGCGTCCTGTAGCCCGCTCGATCAGGACACCGAGAATAGCCGTTACCATGCTGCTGTAATAGTGACTGTCGCCCGGCTCCTCCTTGAACCTGAGATTGCGTATCTGCTTCTCCTGATTGGCCCCATAGTACAGACGGGCCATCGCAGTAAACGGGTTCGGTGCGTATGTCTCCTTGAATTTCAGACCGGCACGCATGTTCAGCAGATGCTCCACCGTCAGCTTACTGAACATAGGGTCGGCGTCCCTCAGCTCCGGGATGTAATCCGTCACCGGATCGTGTACGCTCTTGATGTAACCTTCCCGGACTGCCACTCCGCACAGCATGGACGTCAGCGACTTGGATACCGAGAAGATGGTCGTCACACTCGAGGTGTCCAGCCCTTTGTAATAATGCTCGAACTTTATAGTGTCGTTCTGCACAACGATGACAGAAACCGTTGAAGTGTGCTCCCTCATGATAGAATCCGTTGTGCGGTATATCAGCGTATCCAGGCCGTCCACACGTGTCCACTGTGTACGGAGCTGGTCCATAATCCGGTCCTCCGGTGCCTGCTCCGCAAAACGCCAGACCGTGTCGCCGCGGTGTATCGTGTCCCTCGGGAAGGCATCGATGTCGTAAATGTCCTGCACCCCGTAATGAACCAGCCGGTGAAGGACACAGGAAGGCAGCATCAGAACAGCCGCTGCCGCTGTCAGTAGAATCAGGAGTTTTTTCATGTTTTTGGTCGCTAAAGTATTAATACTCCACAACTTACAACAATAATCATACCATTTCACGTAACTTATTGATTCTCTGCAATCTAACTGATTCTCAAAATTCCCTAATCGTCTATTATTCATACACAAAGTGTCTAATTTTTTGAAAATTGTCAATATTTTTGACATCTTAATTGAATACCGCAACGGCACCGAATCACGGCTTTTGCTACCGTTGCGGCACGGAGACGGAAGGGCAACTCGGACAAAGTTGGTAGGAAGTGCCTCTGAAATGAGCCGGTTTATAACGAAATCAAGAAGGTGGAGGTGAAACAGCGCTTTGATCGGCACCTTCCAGCTGAGTAACCGGTACCGGTCCGCTCAAAAGGCCCGTAGATGCGCTTTGTATCCAATGCTGTCGAAAAGGTGCCGACGGATGTGGCTTTTCACCGTCACCTTCTCGGCAGGGAACCATGGCAGGACCGCCGAGAGCCATCTCTGATGCAGATTGGCACATAACGAAAATGAGAAGGTGGTGGCAATATACCGTTTCACCCGGCACCTTCTGATGGGGAGGATGTCATAAACGGCACAAAGGCTACGACAGAACGTCTGGAGGCGATTCGGGATTTGCGCACCTTCGGAAGGTGAGGCGAAAATGCGGGAAATCTGCACACCTTCGGAAGGTGGGAAGAGGCGGATGGAAACGAAAACGCGGGTACAGGCGCTACAGAGGACCCAAGGCAATTGCGCACCTTCGGAAGGTGAGCAGAAAACGCGGAGAAACCACACACCTTCGGAAGGTGGGAAGAGGCGGATGGAAACGAAAACGCGGGTACAGGCGCTACAGAGGACCCAAGGCAATTGCGCACCTTCGGAAGGTGAGCAGAAAACGCGGAGAAACCACACACCTTCGGAAGGTGGGAAGAGGCGGATGGAAACGAAAACGCGGGTACAGGCGCTACAGAGGGCCCAAGGCGATTGCGCACCTTCGGAAGGTGAGACGGAAACGCGGGAAATGCGCGCACCTTCGGAAGGTGGGACAGGGATTTCGACTACTCCTTCGGAAGGAGTGGAAAGGGGCTGAAGCGGCTACACGTTGAAGAGGAAGTGCATGATGTCGCCGTCCTCGACGACGTAGTCCTTGCCCTGGACGGCGAGCTTGCCGGCGGCGCGGCATTCGGCTTCGGAGCCGTACTTGACGAAATCGTCGTACTTGATGACTTCGGCGCGGATGAAGCCTTTCTCGAAGTCGGAATGGATGACTCCGGCGGCACGGGGGGCCTTGTCGCCCTTGTTGATGGTCCAGGCGCGGACCTCAGGTTCTCCGGCGGTGAAATAGGTGCGCAGACCGAGCAGGTCGTATGCGGCGCGGACCAGACGCTCGATGCCCGAGTGCTCCAGGCCCAGCTCCTCGAGGAACATCTGGCGCTCCTCGTAACTCTCGAGCTCGGCTATCTCGGACTCAATCTTGGCGGCGATGACCAGAACTCCGGCGTTCTCTCC
The DNA here is from genome assembly GCA_900550465.1 of uncultured Alistipes sp. Taxonomy (GTDB): domain Bacteria; phylum Bacteroidota; class Bacteroidia; order Bacteroidales; family UBA932; genus Coprenecus. The sequence continues at coordinate 114,408 of URSC01000005.1, read as the reverse complement.
GGCGACGGCCTCACGGACGCGGTCCACATAGGCATTGCCACCGGCAGCCGAGGCCTCGTCCACATTGCAGACATACAGTACGGGCTTGGCGGTGAGCAGGAAGAACTCATGCGCGATCTTCTCCTCCTCCGGGTTCTCCAGCGCCACTGTACGGGCAGACTTGCCGGCCAGCAGGGCCTCCCGGTACCGGGTCAGTATCTCACAGGCCTTCTTGGCGTGCTTGTCTCCTCCTGTGGCCTGTTTCTGGAGCTTGCCCAGACGGCTCTCGACGGTCTCCAGGTCCTTGAGCTGCAGCTCGAGGTCGATGATCTCCTTGTCCCTCACCGGGTCCACACTGCCGTCCACATGGGTGACATTGGGGTCATCGAAACAGCGGAGTACGTGCAGGATGGCGTCCGTCTCGCGGATATTGGCCAGAAACTGGTTGCCTAGGCCCTCACCCTTGCTGGCCCCCTTGACGAGGCCGGCGATATCGACTATCTCGACCGTGGCAGGGACAACCCGTTTGGGATGTACCAGCGACTCCAGTACCTGAAGCCTGGGATCGGGAACAGTTGTGGAGCCGATATTGGGCTCAATGGTGCAGAAAGGGAAATTCGCAGCCTGGGCCTTGCCGGAGCTTATACAGTTGAAAAGTGTCGACTTGCCCACGTTGGGGAGTCCTACTATACCGCATTTGAGAGACATATCTGTACAATTTAATATTTTACAAAACCATCAGCTGCGCCACTATCACACGCAGAAACATCGCCAGAGGATAGACAGTAGCATAAGCTACAGCTATTCTCGACTCATCGAACGTGGTGTTCATGAACGCCAGAGCAGTGGGATTGGTATGTGAACCGCACACCAGTCCGGAAATGGAGAAATAGTCGAACTTGAACACTGTCCGGGCCAATATACATACAATGATCAAAGGGATAACCGTTATCAGGAATCCATAGAGAATCCACATATAGCCTCCTCCGAGAACTGCATCCACAAAGCCCTGACCTGCTCCGAGTCCCACAGCCGCAAGGAAGAGTGCTATTCCGACCTCCCGCAGCATCATATTGGAACTGGCAGTGGTGTAAGTAACCATGCCGAAGTCAGGACCGAAACGTGCAATCAGAATGGCCACTACCAGGGAGCCTCCCGCCAGACCGAGCTTCAGGGGCTGGCCGAGACCGGGCAGCATAATGGGTATGGAGCCTACGATGATGCCGAAGAATATACCTATGAAAATGGGTATGAGCTTGGGCTCGCGGAGTTTTTTCGCCTGATTGCCCACGAGACGGGCCACCTTGTCGATGGCGCTCTGGGCTCCCACGACCATGATACGGTCCCCGAGCTGCAGATGCAGGCCGGGCGATGCCGTCAGGTCTATGCCGGCGCGGTTGACACGGGTAATATTCAGACCGAACTGTGCCCTGATATTCAACTCCCCGAGGCTCTTGCCGTTAACAGAACTGTTAGTCACCACAAGGCGGCGGGAAACAAGATTGGTATCCAGTTTTTCCCATGTCTTCTGATCCATCTCAAGACGCTTCCCGATGAATGCTCCGACCACTTCCGTGTTGGCCGCAGAGGTTATCACCAGAAGTTTGTCCCCAAGCCCGATGACCGAGTCAGATGTAGGAATCTCCATGCGGCCGTCAGGATGGTACTGGCGCGAGACCACAAAATGTCTCGCCAGGAGTTCATCCACCTCTCGGATGGTCCTGCCGCAGATGGCCTCGTTCCTGACCTCCACAGCTATCTTGCAGGCGCTGTCGGGATTGGTCTCCTGATTGTGCACCTTCTCTTTCTCATTGTTTATATTGATGCGGAAGAACGCACGCACTCCGAGCAGGGTGAGAATCACTCCCACAACTCCGAGCGGATAGGCCACCGCATAACCCATGGCAATGGTCTGGTCGAGCGATCCGGTCATGTCGGTCACGGTCTGCTGCGCTGCACCCAGGCCGGGGGTATTGGTCACCGCACCGGACATCACGCCCACCATTGTGGACATGGGCGTTCCGGTAATGAAATGTATCGCGATGGTAATGCCCACACCCAGCACGACTATCAGCACAGCCAGCATATTGAGTCTCAGTCCTCCCTCCTTGAATGAGGCGAAGAATCCCGGTCCTACCTGAAGGCCGAGGGAAAACACGAAAAGTATAAGGCCGAAGTCACTGACAAAGCTGCGGACGGCCGGATTGATGGTAAAGCCGAAATGGGAGAGGATGATACCGACGAACAGTATCCACGTCACTCCGAGGGATATGCCGAAGACCTTGATCTTGCCGAGCATGATCCCGAGCGCAATTACAATGGCTATTATCAGAATCGCATGTGCCACGCTATCTGAGAACAGAAGGGAATCCAACCAGTTCATGTCTAATTCTCAAACAAAATGGAGCGCAAATGTAGCACTTTATTTGCGATTGGCAGGAATATTTTTCTCAAAAACGACTCCCTCGCGGTAGGCCTCGAGCAGGGCCGTCAGGTCCCTTATCTGTTCCTTGAGCACCTTACCTACATCTGTATCACCGACTTTCATTCTATTGCCCAGGTAGTCCACGACTGTCGTCATGGACTTGATGTCCACCCCGTCGCGCACGGCACGGTCAATGGACTTGAAGGGCTCGTGCTGGGCCAGTGTCAGACCATGTGAATTGAAAATCAGGGTATAGCCGGCAATGCCCGTGGTCGACTGATACGCCTTGGAGTAGCCGCCGTCGATGACCAGCAGCCGGCCTCCGGCCTTGATCGGGGACTCTCCCTTGGACGCCTTGACCGGCACATGCCCGTTGATGATGTGGGCATGCTCACCGGTAAGACCGAATTCTTCCAGAATCTTCCCGCATATCTCCCGGTCGTCCCGGTACTGCAGGTACCAGCCGTGCTTTTCCTTGTGCGTCTCCTTCTCGGCGATGAAATACCGCTCGAAGGTGGTCATCCGGTTCTTGTCGAAAGGGGGGGCATAGGGTCCGCACCAGAGGAACCACATGAAGTCCCGCGCATAAGTGCGGTATTTCTCGTCCTTGTCCTCGTAATAAGCGGCACGCACCACCTTGTCCACCATATCGAAGAGGGCCTTGCCCTTGTACAGCTTACCGAGGATGTTGATCTCGTGGAAGGAGCCGTCCTCGTTGAGCGGCATGGCTCCGTGGAAAAGAAGGTTGGAGTTGCGCACCAGATAGAGGGAACCTTTGGAGTACAGACAGCGGATATGCCTGTCCAGCAAAGCGTTGTTGGTAAAGCTACCCAGCAGCTTGGCCACCACCCCTTTCTCCTCGGCCGTCAGCCTGTAGGGATGTGCAGGGTCGACGGTAGGGAAATTCATGTCCTTCATCGCATAGTCCTTGTCCCCGATACGCACGGTTCCTGCAGTAAAATCTATCTTGTCCAGCAGGTTGCGGTCCGCCATCCCGAACTCCTTGCGTCTGCGGATTATATCTCCCTCCAGCTTGAACTGGATGATGGATATCGCCTTGTGCATCTGGGCTATAAGCCGTACTGTCTTGTCATCGAAAGTCGCCCCGGAATCCAGCTTGGGCTGGAAAGACAGGCATGGATCGTCCCCGTAGGTATCCATGGCGAATGTAGCCAGGGGCAGAAGGTTGATGCCGTAGCCGTCCTCGAGGGTATCCAGGTTGGCATAGCGGAGGCTGATGCGCAGGACATTGGCCATACAAGCGGCACTGCCGGCGGCGGCTCCCATCCAGAGCAGGTCGTGGTTGCCCCACTGGAAGTCCACATTATGGTACTCGCAGAGCAGGTCCATAATCTTGTGCGCCCCTGGACCGCGGTCATAGATGTCACCGATAATATGCAGCGAGTCCACTGTCAGCCGCTGGATAACGTATGCCATGGCGCAGATGAAGTTGTCGGCCGAACCGGTGGCGATGATGGTATTGAGGATAGCGTAGATATACTCGTGCTTGTTGTTGTCGGTCAGGGACTCATGTATGAGCTCCTCGATGATGTAGGAAAATTCCGGAGGCAGGGCCTTCCTCACCTTCGAGCGGGTGTACTTCGAGGCCGAGGCCACCAGCACCCGCACGAGGTTCACGATAGTCACCCTGTACCACTCGGCCATATCCTTCTCCTTGGCCTTGACCAGCTTGAGCTTGCGCTCGGGATAATAGATAAGGGTACACAGTTCTTTCTTCTCCTCCTCCTTGAGCTGGAAGCCGAAGAGCTCGTCCACCTTGCGCTTGATTGCTCCGGAGGCATTGCGCAGCACATGCTGCACCGCGTCATACTCGCCGTGCAGGTCGGTCATGAAATGCTCCGTACCCTTGGGCAGGTTGAGAATCGCCTCGAGATTGATAATCTCCGTAATCGCCGACTGAATGGTAGGAAAACTCTTGGAGAGCAGCTCCAGATATTTTACGTCTTTTGTCATAAAAGGTTTGGGTTACTTATTGATACGGTAATGCAGTCCGGACGCGCCCAGCCACTCCAGAAGCTCGTCCGTAGCGGTGACACTGTATTTGCGGGAGACGAACTCCGCATTGACCTTATCCTGAGCGTCGTAGACGTTGAGGGTCACGCGGGAGCGGCCCTTGTTGCGGGAAAGGGCCTTCTTGAGCCCCTTGCGCAGAGCCTCATCGATCTTCTCCAGCGGCAGGTCGATGATGAGTTCCCGGACCATCGACTCACGGACATTGGCCAGAAGGGAGACGGCGCGGACCTTGGTGCGGCCTCCGTTGATTTCCAGGACTTTATTGTCCTTATCCCCGATATTCCTGAACCGCGGGGCGACGTAGACCCGCACCAGCAGGACCTCGTGCGGACGGAGATAGCCGCTGACCGCCTCATAGTCCTTGTCGAAGAGGGCAAATGTCGTTGACCCCTTGAAGTCCTCTATCGTCAGGCGGCAGAACACCCCGTTGCCATTGGCCTTGGGCCTGACCTCCACACTGCTGACAAGCCCCGCAATCCATTGGTCCTTATCGAAATCCTCCCGGTTGCGGCTCGCGCTCACCCTGTCCACGTAATCATTCCAGGAAGGCAGGTCCAATGTGGTAAAATGCTCTATCTCAAAGCGGAAGCGGTCGAGGGGATGGGCCGAGATGTACATTCCCACCAGCTCCTTCTCCTTCTTGAGGATCTCTATCTGGTCCAATTCCGGCAGGACCGGGAGCGGAGGACGGGCGGTATCTATCGGGGCGCTGTCCCCGAAGAGGCTGCCTTTCATGGACTCAGCCGACTTCTGGAACAATGAGCCGTAGCGGATCAGCAGGTCCAGGCAGGTCTCCCCCTTTCCGGCCTCCACCGCAAATGAGCCGCGGTTGATCTCGGGGAAGGAGTCAAATGCTCCGGAGTATGCGAGGGCCTCGACGCCTTTCTTATTGACGGAGGTGGAGGGAACGCGCTCCATGAAATTGAATATGTCGCTGAACGGACCGTTGTTGCGGCGCTCCTCTATGATGCTGTTCACCGCTCCAATACCGATACCCTTGATGCCGGCCATGCCGAAGCGGATGTTGCCGTCCTTGTTGACGGTGAACTTGGTGTAGCTCTCGTTGACATCCGGGCCGAGGATCTTCATGCCGCCCCGCCGGCAGTCATCCATGAACTTGGTGATCTCGTCGATGTTGTTGAGGTTGTTGCTCAGGACGGCGGCCATGTACTCGGCGCGGTAGTGAGCCTTGAGGTAGCCGGTCTGATAGCCGACCCAGGCGTAGCAGGTGGCGTGGGACTTGTTGAAGGCGTAGGACGCGAATGCCTCCCAGTCGTTCCATATCTTGTTGAGTATGGCCTCGGGATGTCCGTGCGCCAGACCTCCGGCGAAGAACTCGTCCTTGAGCTCGGCCATGACCTTGATCTGCTTCTTTCCCATCGCCTTACGCAGCTTGTCGGCCTTACCCTTGGTGAAGCCGGCCAGTTTCTGGGACAGCAGCATGACCTGCTCCTGGTAGACGGTCACGCCGTAGGTGTCGTGCAGGTACTCCTCCATGTCCGGCAGGTCGTACTCAATCTTGCTCCGGCCGTGCTTGCGTGCAACGAAGTCGGGGATGTAGTCCATAGGGCCCGGGCGGTAGAGGGCGTTCATCGCGATAAGGTCCTCGAACCTCGAAGGCTGCAGCTCGATGAGCCATTTCTGCATGCCCTCGGACTCGAACTGGAACACGCCTATCGTGTCGCCCCGCGAGAACAGCGCGTAGGTCTCGGCATCGTCTATCGGTATGGTATTGACATCTAAGTCCACTCCCTGGGACTGCCGGATGTTCTCCACCGTGTCTTTCAGTATAGTCAGGGTCTTCAGCCCGAGGAAGTCCATCTTCAGCATGCCCGCCGACTCGATGAGGCTGCCCTCGAACTGCGAGACGAGGATGTCCTTGCCGGTCTCCTTGTCCTTGGCCGTACTCAGCGGGATGAAGTTCGTAAGGTCGTCGCGGCCGATGATGGTGGCGCAGGCATGTACGCCGGTGTTGCGGACCGTACCCTCGAGGCGCTCGGCGTACATAAGAGTGTCGTGAACCAGCTGGTCGCCGCTGTTGAAGGCCTCCTTGAACTCGGGCACCTTCTCTAAGCAGAGCTTGATCGTCGGGTCCACATCCTTGGGTTCCATCACCTTCTTCTTCTGCCCGGGATGGTCTGGATCATCCACCTCCTTCTCCTTCTGCACGGTAATCTTGCGCGGCACTAACTTGGCTAAGCGGTCGGTCTGGTCTAAGGCCAGCTTCTGGATGCGGCCCACGTCACGGATGACGCTCTTGGTGGCCATCGTACCGAAGGTGATCACGTGCGAGACGTGATCCTTGCCGTACTTGTCCTCCACGTACTTGAACACCCGGTAGCGGCCCTCGTCGTCGAAGTCGATGTCGATATCGGGCATGGAGATACGGTCGGGGTTCAGGAAACGCTCGAACAGGAGGTCATACTTTATCGGGTCAATATTGGTAATCGTAAGGCAGTAGGCCACTACCGAGCCGGCAGCGGAGCCTCGTCCGGGCCCCACCCACACGCCCATATCGCGGGCAGCCTTGATAAAATCCTGGACTATCAGGAAATAGTCGGGGAATCCCATCTTCTTGATCGTCGCCAGCTCGAAGTCAATCCTCTCCCTCGTAGCCTCGGGAATGTCCTCCCCGTAGCGGTGGTGCGCTCCCTCGTAGGTAAGGTGGTGCAGGTAATCGTTGGAATCGGTAAATCCCTCCGGCAGAGGAAAAATCGGAAGAATAGGGTCGTGGTTGAGGTTCAGCACCTCGCATTTGTCCACGATTTCCAGGGTATTGGATATCACCTCGGGATGGTCGGCAAAGATGGCCGACATCTCCTCGGTGGACTTGAGGTATTCCTGCTGGGTGTAGCGCAGGCGCTTGGGGTCGTCGAAGTCGGAGTTGGTGCTGATGCAGATCAGGCGGTCATGGGCCGGGCCGTCCTCCTTGCGCACGAAGTGTACGTCGTTGGTGGCCACCACCTTGATGCCCAATTTCTCCGCTATCTGGAAGATCACCGCATTGACCTGCTGCTGGTGCTCGAAGGTGCTCTTCTCCGCTCCGGGCACATCGGTCTCGTGGCGCTGCACCTCCAGATAATAGTCGTCCCCGAAGATGGACTTGTACCAGGCGGCCACCTCCTCGGCCTTGGCGATATCGCCCTCCATGATGGCCTGCGGCACCTCGCCACCCAGACAGGCCGAGCAGCAGACGACCCCCTCGTGGTACTGCTCTATCAGCTCGTGGTCGATGCGCGGCTTGTAGTAGAAGCCCTCGATGTAGGCCTTCGAGGAAAGCTTGATGAGGTTGTGGTAGCCGTCCATGTTCTTGGCCAGCATGATCAGGTGGTAGGAGCTCTGGTCCTCGCGGCCCTTGCGGTCGAAACGGCTCGCCCCGGCAACATAGAACTCCGAGCCCACGATGGGCTTCAGCGGAACACCTTTCTTGGCCACCGTATCCAGGAACTCCTTCACACCGAACATGTTCCCGTGGTCGGTGATAGCCAGGGCCGGCTGACCGTCGGCCACGGCAGCATCGATCAGGTCCCCTATCTTGGACTGACCGTCGAGAATCGAATACTGGGTATGGACATGCAGGTGGGCGAATGACATATCTTTCGGATTTATGTCTGCAAATGTAATACTATTTTCTATTGAGCGGACAACTCTAATTATCCATTAAAAGCTTTCGCATTTCGTCCATATCGGGAAGTGAATTCCGCATCTTCTCGTCCATGTCTGCTGCAGTCTTATAAGTAGCCACACCCATCGGGCTATTATAGTCACGGATTACATATTCCACAAAGGCTTTATCGGCACTTTTACACAGCAAAATTCCGATAGTCGGGTTTTCATGCGGCTTGCGCACTTTATCATCAAGCACTCGCATATAGGTCTGCAACTGACCAATGTACCCGGATTTGAACGCTCCCTTTTTCAATTCAACCACCACCATGCAATTCAGTTCACGGTTGAAGAAAAGCAAATCTGGAAACAATTCCTCTGTAAATATTTCCAAATGATACTGATTGCCTATGAAAGCAAAATCGCGCCCAAAAGTCATGATAAACTTCTTTATGTTACTCACTATGGCTTGTTCAACGACACGCTCATCCACATCTTCAGCCTTATCCACCTCAAGTTCCTCCACATTGATATAGTCAAGCAGATATTCATCCTTGAACATACCGATGGCTTTCCTGGCATTTGCCGCCGGCATGGTTTACAGGAAGTTATTCGCAGCATTTCCTGCATCCCGGTACAAGTTCTCTTTCAGCCTATTGCGCAAATCGTATTTATCCCATTTGTGAAGAACGGACTGATGGATATAAAACAGCACTTCATTTAGATCTTTCGTCTTATGCAGTATCTCCATGTGATGAGAGAAACTGATGCCCAAGAACTCCTCCCGGTTAATTTCGCTCGCCACGGGCGACCATTTCTGTAGTGAAAAACCATCTATATCAATACAGCCTTCAGCAACAGGCAGTTGTAATTTACTCGCCATTGGCGAGCATTTTAAATACGTCTCCCAGTATTCGGCAAAAGTGCGCATATTGCGTATATTCTGCTCAGAGAATCCGCGTAAGCCAGGTAGTTCTCTCTTCAGCCGTTCACTTATACGGCTGATAGCTCCTGTGCCCCATGTTCCGATACGAGAGTTGACTGACACATATAGTCCTATGCCAAAATAGAGTGACAACTGCTCGCCGGTAATCAGTTTGACCGAACGATACTGACTTTGCAGGATTGCCTGCTTAATGGCTGTCACAGCTTCATTATATTGTTGCTCCATGACTGTCATAATTTTAGAATTAAACTGTATGTCAAAACGCGCACTTTGACACGTTTTACTTGCGCTCGAAGATGTAGAGCTTGTCGGCGCGGCGGACACGGGAGGGTACGGGGATGGAGCAGGCGACACCCTGGGCCGCACTCTGAGCCGGTATGAGGTCGACGCGGATCTCGGGGATGTCCATTTCGACTACTCCAGTGGTGGGGCCGATGATGAGGATGTGCTGACCGACTTTCAGCGGGGCGGCCTCGACCAGGATCTCGGCCACTCCGAGGTTGGAGAAATAATTGTTCACCTTGCCGGCATAGACCTTCTTCATGGTCGCGCTGCTGCCGTAGACGCTGCTCCACTCGCCCAGACGGGCACCCTGGTAGTAGCCGTCCCAGAAGCCGCGGTTGAACACCTGCGAGAGCTGGTCCCGGAACGAGGCCCCGAACTCCGGGGTGAAGGTACCGGCCTCCACGGCATCGGCGGCGGCCCGGTAGGCGCTGACCACTTTCTGCACGTATTCCGCCGGACGGGCGCGGCCCTCGATCTTGAACACCGAGACGCCGGCTGCGGCCATCTTGTCCAGAAATTCTATGGTGCACAGGTCCTTGGGGGACATGATGTACTTGTTGTCTATCTCCAGTTCGTAGCCTGTCTCGAGGTCAGTGACGCGGTAGCCCCGGCGGCAGAGCTGGAGACAGGAGCCGCGGTTGGCCGACTTGCCGTTCTCGTGCAGGCTCAGATAGCATTTGCCGGAGACGGCCATGCACAGAGCCCCGTGGCAGAACATCTCGATCTGAACCGGACGGCCCGACGGACCGGTGATGCCCTCCGAGGCGATACGGTCGCTGATGGCCCTGACCTGCTCCAGGTTGAGTTCCCTGGCGAGGACCACCACGTCGGCATACTGCGAGTAGAAGCGCAGGGCCTCGGTGTTGGAGATATTGAGCTGGGTGGAGATATGCACCTCCAGACCGATGCGGCGGGCATACTCTATAGTGGTGATGTCGGAGGCAATGACAGCCGTGACTCCGGCGGCCTTGGCGGCATTGAGGGTGCTGTAGGCCTTGGGCACGTCCTCATCGTAGAGAATAATGTTCAGGGCCAGGTAGGTCTTGACATCGTGCTCCGAGCAGTAGCGGACTATCTCCGGAAGGTCGGCCAGGGTAAAATTGTTCGCGCTGTGGGACCGCATGTTCAGGTCCTCCACCCCGAAATACACCGAATCGGCTCCGGCCTGCACCGCAGCGGTGAGGGCCTCGAAGCATCCGGCCGGGGCCATTATCTCGAGTCTGTGTCCCCTGCTCATTTGCGGCGGTAGGTTATCTGGGTGGCGAACTCCTCGAGCAGGGAGAGCTTCTGCGCCCCGAGGGACAGGGCCTCGACAGTCTCCATTGCCTTATGGAAGTAGTGCTCTATGGCCTTCTCGGCATTGTCCTTGACCCCTATTTCAGTGAACAGCTGCTGGGCCGCCGCGATCTTCTCAGCCGCACGGTCCTCCCCCATCCGGAATATCTCCCCGAAGCGGGTCTTCTGCTCCCCGGACGCCAGACGGGCCGCCTCGACGTAGAGCCAGGTCTTCTTATTGTTCACGATGTCCCCTCCGATATTCTTTCCGAACACGGCCGGATCCCCGAAAGTATCCAGATAGTCGTCGGTAATCTGGAAGGCCAGACCTAGGTCGTAGCCGTACCGGTACAGGGCTTCTGCTGACTTCGCATCGGCACCGCCGAGAACCGCCCCTAACTTGGCCGAGCCGGCTATCAGCGCCGAAGTCTTCAGACCTATCATCATGATATAGTCGTCCATCGTCACCACCGGCATGGTCTCGTAGTTCATGTCGTACTGCTGTCCCTCGCAGACCTTCCGGGCAGTGTCGCTGAACACAGCCAGCACGGCCTGGAGCTTGTCGGCCGGAGCCTTGCACACGTACTCGTAGGCCTGTATCGACATCACGTCTCCGGAGAGAATCGCGATGTTCTCGTTCCACTTGCGGTACACTGTCGGCTGCCCGCGGCGGATATCGGCCCGGTCCATGATATCGTCATGAATCAGGGTAAACGTGTGGAACACCTCCAGTCCGAGAGCCGGATAGACTTGCTGCGGCTCTATCTTGTCCGTAAACAGCGAGCAGACCAGCAGAGCCAGGCGCGGACGGATCCGCTTGCCCCCGATGGACATCATATATTCTATAGGTGTGTAAAGCTCAGCGGGCTCGCCCTTCAGGTCGAGGGTGCATATCCCGTTGGAGACGATCTTGTCGATTTCAGCTAAACTGTACATGGTACTATGGATTTTCCTTTCGCGCAAAGATACGACAATCTCCCAAAAATGATACACATCCAAATAATTTGTATCTTCGCGGCGCAAAACAAAGCACATGGGCGAGAACAGAATACATACCGGAACCGCGACAGTGGTCAAGAACACCGGCAGCCACTACCTGCTGTCGGAGCTGCCGCAGTGGAAACCGCTGAACGCAGTGGTCAGAGGCAAGCTGCGTCTGAGCGGCTCTACGGCCACGAACCCGGTGGCAGTAGGCGACCGCGTGGAATACTCCGTGCCGGTGGATGCCGACGGAAATCCCGTGGACGAGGGCACCATCACCAAGGTCCTCCCGCGGAAGAACTACATCATCCGCAAGTCCACCAACCTCTCCCGCCAGTGCCACATCCTCGCCTCCAACATCGACACCGCCTACCTCATCGTCACCCTCGACAGCCCCGAGACCAAATGGCCCTTCATCGACCGTTTCCTGGTCACCTGCGAGGCCTACAAGGTCCCCGTCACGATACTCCTCAACAAGACCGACCTCTACGTCACCGAGGAGCTGCAAGCCAAAAGCGGACTCTTCCACAGTATCTACACCGACGCCGGTTACCCCATAATGGACATCTCGGTCCTCACCGGTCAGGGCGTAGACACCCTCCGGGAGCAGTGCAACCGCGGCGGCATCTCCCTTTTCAGCGGCGTCTCCGGAGTGGGCAAGTCCTCCCTTATCAAGGCCATCGACCCCGCCCTCGACCCAAAGACCTCCGAAATATCGGACAAATACCGGCAGGGCCGCCACACCACCACATTCTACGAGATCTACCCCACAAGCGGCGGCGGCTTCATCATCGACACCCCCGGCATCAGGGGCTTCGGCCTGGTGGACATCGAGCCGGAGGAGATCTCCACCTATTTTCCGGAAATGCTCCGCGTCGCCGACAACTGCCGCTACAAGCCCTGCACCCACACCCATGAGCCGGGCTGCGCAGTCCTCGAGGCAGTGGAGAACGGCACCGTCTCCCCCGAACGCTACATGTCCTACCTCGGAATGCTCGAGGAAGAGGGAAAATACAGATAGCACGACAATATGAAAAGACATACGGAGAACAGCGCGCCCAGATCCATGAACAGCCGGATCCTGCACCTCGCGGTGCCCAGCATCCTGGCCAACATCACCGTCCCCCTCGTGGGAATGGTGGACATCGGCGTATCCGGCCGCCTGGGCAACGTAGCGGCCATCGGGGCAATAGCCGTAGGCTCAATGCTCTTCGACCTGCTCTACTGGAACTTCGGCTTCCTCCGTGTCGGCACGGGAGGCCTCACGGCCCAGGCCTACGGCCGCAAGGACCTTCCGGGGGCCATGCGCTACTTCGTCCAGGGAGAGGCGACCGCCCTGCTCTCGGCCTCATTCCTGATACTGATCCAATGGCTCTTCGTCGAAGCGGCCTTCCTCTTTATCGACTGCTCGGCGGAAGTCCAGGAACTGGCCCGGAAATATTTCTTCATCCGCATCTGGGACGCTCCGGCAACCCTCTCGCTCATGGTGTTCAAAGGATGGTTCATCGGTATGCAGAACACCGTCTTCCCGATGGCGGTGGACATGACGGTCAATGTGGTCAACCTCGGCATGAGCATCTTCCTCGGCCTGCACACCCCTCTCGGCTTCGCCGGTGTGGCCCTCGGCACGGTCATAGCCCAGTACACCGGTCTCATCCTGGCCTCCATCCTGATGCTCACGCACTACGGCAGGCTGCTGCGGCACGTCAACATCCGGCAGCACGTGAAGTTCCGCTACATGAAGTCGTTCTACGTCCTCAACGCCAACCTCTTCCTGCGCTCGCTCTGCTTCATGCTGATATACTGCGGATTCACCTCCCTGGCCGCCCACTACGGAGACGTGCAGCTGGCCGTCAGCACCATCATCATGAAGCTGCTGATGCTCTACTCCTACATCCTGGACGGATTCGCATACGCGGGCGAGGCCCTCACCGGCCGCTACATCGGAGCCCAGGACAGACCGTCCCTGAACAAGGCCGTGCGGCTGCTCTTCACCTGGACAGCCGGCCTGGCCGTCGTCTCGACCGTGGCCTACGGCGTAGGAGGCCAGTGGATGGTAAGCCTCATGACGACAGAGGCAGCCGTTACAGCTGCCTCCAAACCGTATATGATATGGCTGATAATCATGCCAGCTTTCAGTTGCCTGGCCTTCATGTGGGACGGCATCTTCATCGGAGCCACCGCCGCACGGGCCATCCGCAACGGAATGATCTGGGCCTGCGCCTCCTTCTACGCCTGTTACTTCGCCTTCCGCGGCCTCATGGGCATCCAGGCCCTGTACATGGCCTACTTCGCCCACCTCATCGCCCGCGACGTCTACATGACGGTCACCGCCCGCCGGCAGGTCTTCTCCAGGATTACTCCTCCGTCTCCGGATCAGACTGCTGCACGGGTATAGTACCGTCCCACTGCTCCAGCGCCTGCTGAAGCTGGCTGTCCTGACGGAGGGCGGACTCGGCGCCTCCTGCCCGGAGATAGAACTTCAGGGCTATCTCATCCTCGAGGAGAGACTTGACAGTGGACTTGTTGGCCTCGAGGAAGTCCTCCTTTGTCAGCGAGATGCGCTCCAACATCCCGTCCATTTCCTCTTTAAGGCCGTCTAGCGTACTGTCAAGACCTTCCCGTTCCGCGGCTTCCAGCACCCTTTCCATCTCTATCTGGGATTCTGTCCTGGCGTCAAATTCCTTCTGAGCCGCAAACCGTACGAAATCGGCATACTCCTCATCAGTCAGCAGAAACTCTCCGGCCGGAGCGATGGAATCGTGGGTATTGTAGTATTTTATGGCATAATCACTGATGACATTGCTGTATATCAACGATATAACCGGACGACTGTAATATTTGGGCTCCACCTCGATATCCGGTGTAATTCCTCCACCGTCATAGACAGTACGGCCCGAACGGGTCTTGAATGCCTTCTTCAGGGAATCAGGCACGTATCCCACACTGCCGTCCTCATTGCGGTGACTGTAGTCTATGGCCTGGACACAACGTCCGCTGGGAGTATAGTACTTGGCTGTAGTAACCTTAAGTGAGGTATTGTATCCTGCCGGACGTATTGTCTGCACCAGCCCCTTGCCGTATGTACGCACACCGGCTATCGTAGCCCTGTCCATATCCTGAAGGGCACCGGCGACGATCTCGGAAGATGATGCGGAGGCCGAGTTGACCATGACCATCAGCGGCATGAGGGTATCCACCGGAGCAGTCTGGGTCTTATACTGAAAATCAGCAGCCGGATGCTTGCCCTTCGCAGATACCACCAGCGTGCCCTGAGGTACGAACAGCGACACGATATTCACCGCCTCATTCATCAGGCCGCCGCCGTTGCCGCGCAGGTCCAGTACCAGGCGTGTCATTTTTCCGTCAGCCTTCAGTTCCTCAAAAGCCCTGCGCACATCCCTGGAGCCGTCCACTGTAAAGCCGCCGATCTGAATATATCCGGTCGTGTCATTGAGGAAACCATAATATACCACATCCGGAATATGAATCCGCTCCCGGATCAGAGCCACCTGTACCGTGTCTCCTCCACGACCCCGCACTACTGTCATATTGAGGACTGTGGCGGGACGGCCGCGCATTCTCTCACTGCACTGGTCGGCGGTAAGGTCCTTGGTGCTTACTCCCTCTATCGCAACTATGGTATCACCCGGATGCAGTCCTGCCTTTATGGCCGCCGAACCCTCATACGGCTCCGCGATGATAATATACCCCTGGGGAGTCTTCTGTATCAGGGCTCCGACACCGCCGTAACTGGCTGTGGTCATAATGTCCAGATCCTCCTCATTCTCCTCCGGGATGAACACCGTATAAGGATCCAGAGTCGACAGCATCGCATCGATACCCTTGTGCAGCAACTCATCCAGACGCACCGTATCTACATATTGATCCTGGATAGTCCTGAGTATAGTAGACTGGATCTCCATATACTTGCCCGTGTTGAACTCCTCCGACTGAGCCGACAGCCGGAAAGCTGCCGCAAGAACTGCCGCAACGGAAACAGCCGTTCTTCTCAATATTGTGCCTGTAATCTTCATTTCGTTATTGCGAGATAATTATTCTGACTTCAAAACAAATTATATGCCGGAAATCTCCGCAGTAGTGTCCAGACAGAAGTCCAGATCCCGCTTAATCTGCTCCACATCCATGTGCTGGCCTATGAACACTATCTTCTGCATGCGGTCTCCGTAGTACTCGTCCCAGTCGCGGGCGAAACCGGGATCCTGGGCCTTGAGCTGCTCCAGTTCGTCCTCCGGGGCGGTGGCATACCACTGGCCCGCCTCCTTGAGCTGCTTCTGCCGTCCCGCCTGCTCGAACATGTAGGACATGTCCGGATCCTGGGTAAAATAGCAGATGCCCTTGGCGCGGATCACCTCCCGGGGCCAGTGCTTGATGACGAAGTTGTCGAACTTGTTGATATCGAAGGCAGGGCGGCGGTAATAGACGAATGTGCCTATGCCGTACTCCTCGGCCTCGCCTTCTTCATGATCGTGGTCATGATGATGGTGGTGATGCCCGTCGCCGTGTTCTCCGTGCTCATGGTGATGGTGATGCTCATGTCCGCGGGCCTCCGCCTCCTCCTCTTCCGTGGGAACGGCCTCTATACCGCGTACCCAGCCGGCCGATGCGGCCACCTGGTTGAAACTGAACATCCTGGTGTTGAGTATCAGGCTCAGGTCTATCTCCCCGTAATCGCATTCGATAATACGGGCAGAGGGCTGGACGCTGGCGATGATGCGGCTGATACGGGAGCGCTCCTCTGTTGTGACCTCCGAAGCCTTGTTGAGCAGGACTATGTTGCAGAACTCTATCTGCTGGAGAATCAGGTTCTCGATATCCTCCTCGTCCAGGTTCTCCCGCATGAGGCTGTCTCCGCAGGCGAACTCGTCCTGAAGCCTGAGAGCGTCCACTACGGTCACTATGCAGTCCAGGCGGGGGAAGATGCCGCAGTCCTCCAGCCTCGGGTCCATCCTGGGCATGGTGCAGATAGTCCTGGCTATCGGCTCCGGCTCGCAGATACCGCTGGCCTCTATGACTATGTAGTCGAAGCGCCGCATCTGTATCAGCTCCGTAATCTGGTTCATCAGGTCGGTCTTGAGGGTGCAGCATATACAGCCGTTCTGCAGGGCTACCAGGCTGTCGTCCTGAGTGCCGACCACCCCGCCGCGCTGAATCAGGTCCGCGTCTATGTTCACTTCTCCGATATCGTTCACGATGACCGCGAACCGGATGCCCTTCTCGTTGGATAGGATACGGTTCACCAGCGTTGTCTTCCCGCTGCCCAGATATCCGGTAAGGAGCAGCACCGGGATTTCCTGTCTGTTCATGTTCGTCTTATGCTTTAAACAACGGACGCAAAAATAACTAATTATCCATTCTTTTTGTACATTTGTCCGCAGAAAGTTATACGCATCCGTCCGCATGAGCCGAATACTCCGAATACCGGCGGCAGCCCTCGCCGCATGCCTGCTCATCCTCTCCTGCGCCTCAGGCTCCAGAGAGGCCAGGACAATGCTCACCGCAGCCGACTCCCTCATGGGCACAGATCCACAGGCCGCCCTCTACAGCATCATGTCCATCGACTCCTCCGCCGTTCTGTCCATGAACAATAAGGACAGAGCCCTGTACATCCTGCTCCGCACCCAGGCCAGGTACAAATGCTATCTTCCGGTAAGCGGGGACACGGCTATAAGCACGGCAGTGGAATATTACAGCAGAAGAGGACCGGCGTCCCGGCATGCAATCGCCCTCAGCATGAGGGGAGCCGTCAACTTCGAAAGGGGAGACTTCGTCTCTGCCCTGGAAGACTACAAGGACGCTGAGAAAATAGTCGATGAAAAGGACGGAGGTCCGGTCGCCGCAGGCCTGCTGCACACCAGGATAGCCGAGCTGTACCAGCTCACCTTCGTCAACGACTCCCTGACTGTGGAGCGGTACCGCAAAGCTCTGGAGTGCTTCCAGCGGAGTGACCGCGACGACCGGATCATGCAGGCCCGGCTGTCCCTGGCCAGAGCCCTCCTCCCGGTATCTCCGGAAGAGTCCCTGTCGAACACTCTTGCAGGAGCCGGTCTGGCGATGACACTTTCCGACAGCGGCATGATTCTGGTAGCCAGGGAACTCGAGGCAGCCTACTACCTCATAACAGGGCAGTATTCCGAGGCTGTCCGGACGGGCTCGGCCGCACTCAGCGAGGCAAATTATTCAGAGGCCAGGTTCGGGAAATCCGTCTCCAACATACTGCTGGCGATGAGCACCGCCTACGCCCGTACAGGACATCCGGACTCTGCCAGGGCTACAGCATCCCGGATACCGCGGGAAGCCCTGGACGAGGCCACATGGAACTTCCTGTACTACGACATAGCGCTCAGCGAGGATGATCCGGAATCCGCCCTGGGCTACCTGGCCACCGCCCACCGCATAGGCGACAGCACCCTGGCCGCAGGCTACGGGATGCACCTGCGCGGAGTTGAGAAACGCTATGAGAACAGCCGGATGAGCGAGCGGTACACCTCCATGCAGAACCGGTATTTCTCCACCTACATAATCCTGCTGGGTACTCTGTGCATAATAATCATAATCTGCTCACTCATATACGTCCGCAATATACGGCTTAAACGTGAGGTTGAGAAATGCACCGATATCATCCGGAGCCTCAACGAGGAAAAGGATACAGCCGGCAGAATCACTTCCACTGTGCATGGAAAAGAAAGCACCCTCATCTCAGAGGAGATGTTGAAAGTAACCGACGAGCTCATGGAGGCCTTCTACAAATATGGAAGGACCAAGGCCATAGCCGAACAAGTTAAAGCGATACTCCAGAGTCATTTTCCTGAAGAGGGCACCATGGCCAAAGTCCGCCGGATAGTAGACGCCACCTACCCGGGCTTCCTCTCCGGACTTGAGACAGCCTACCCTGCCCTCAAGGAGAAGGACATCTATCTCATAGCCCTCATGGCATGCGGGTTCTCCACCGGGACCATCTGCGCTCTTCGCAGAATATCAGAGAGTTCCCTCTATGTAGAAAAGACGCGTATAGCCCGCAGGATCGGAGAAGGAGGCCGTCTTGCGGACTTCATACAGAAAGCCCTCCAGGATTACAGGGCGTCTTAGCAGATCTATTTTCTATTATCAATACAGAATATGCTTATTTTTAACTGATTAGGCATATCTTACACCCATCATGCAATTGGATAAAATCTTAGCACATTCTATTATATTCCTGATTATCACCCATATAAAAAATACACACCTCTAATATTATTTTTTTGGAGGCAGCATGGACGTATCCTAAATTTGTTACCGTTTATTTTACGGTGAAAAGCTTCTGACACCCGGGATGCGGAATTGGGGGATTCCAGGCATTCCGGGTGTCGTTTTATTATTGTTCCTGACCGAGAATCCGGTCGACGAAGCGGCGGTCGTTGCTCAGCCGGGGCACCTTGTTCTGTCCTCCGGTCTTGCCCCTTCCCTCCATCCAGCGGTAGAATGTTCCAGGAGGCACGGGAGTCAGTTCCAGTTCCGTCATCGTCACATCCCCGCTGCGCTTGGCCTCATAATCCGAGTTGTGGCGGCACAGAGCGGCGTCCAGCTCATCCCGGAACTGCTGTAGCCTCCGGGAATCCCGCGCCGCCTCCTGGCTTCCGGCCGAGAACTCCACCACCCACTGATGCGCCCCCCTGGCATGAGTGCCGTCCATGAAGACAGGCGCCACAGTATAGTCGGTCACTTCCATTCCGCAGGTGCGGCAGGCCTCCGAAAGGGCCTCTTCCGCATTGTGAATCATCAGTTCCTCGCCGAAAGCGTTGATGAAGAGCTGTGTCCGTCCCGTGATGATAATCCTGTGCGGGCAGAGGGTTGTGAACTCCACGCAGTCCCCTATCAGATACCGCCAGAGCCCGCTGTCGGTGGTTATCACCATCGCGTATGTCACACCGGTACGCACCTCGTCCACCGTATAGACATCATCCGACTCCCCTGCCAGGACTTTGTCCAGCGAGCGCATCGGGATGAACTCGAAGAAGACCCCGTTGTCCAGAGTCAGGGCCATGCCCTTCTGCGACGGGTCGTCCTGCAGGGCGAAGTAGCCCTCCGAGGCATTGTAATTCTCCAGATAGTGCATCCTGTCCGACGGGATGAGCCGGCGGTACTGCTCGCGGTAGGGTTCAAAACTGATGCCCCCGTGCATGAAAAGCTCGAGGTTGGGCCATATATCCGTCAGATACTCAGCATGATTATACTCAAGCAGCCGCTCTATCATGATGAGGTTCCAGGACGGGACACCGGAGAAATTGGTCACGTTCTGCTTCGAGCACACCCGGCAGATGCCCTCTATCTTCTGCCTGAAATCCGGCAGCATGGCTATGTCCCGCGACGGGGTGCGCACGATCTCTGCCACGGACGGACTGTTGCTCAGCAGAATGGCCGACAAGTCCCCGTTCCTGGCCCCGCCGTCCGAGAGCTCGTCCACCTTGACGCTGCCGCCGAGGGTGAGGGCCTTGCCGTTGAACAGACGCGAGCCGGGATAGCGGCGGATATAGGTCGCCAGCATGGTCTTGAAGCCGCGGTAGTGACAGCCGGAGAGATTGGCCGGAGTCACCGGGATATACTTGCTCTTGTCCGAGCTCGTGCCGCTGGACTTGGCGAACCAGCGTACCTTCTGATTCCACAGCACGTAATCTTCGCCGCGGCGCAGACGCTCGATGTAGGGCGCGAAGCCGTCGTACTCCCGCACCGGCACCGCCCGCCGGTAATCCGCATATCCGCGTATCCGGTCGAAACCGTGCTCCCGGCCGAAAGCCGTATCCCGGCCCGCCTCCAGCAACTGCCTGAAAACGTGTTCCTGTACCGCCCCGGGATGCTCGCACCCGCGGTCAAAACTCCTTAGCAGCGGACTCAGCGCCGCCATCACTGTTCTGTTCAATACCGACATGACGCACTGTGTTTTTAAAACGTTGGCGAAGTTAGCGAGAATTCGGGAAAAATCAACGGATTTTCGCAATCTGATGCAGGACGGCCACCGAGCGCAGGTCGATACGGGAGCCGGTATGATACTCCAGCCAGCGCAGAACGGCCTCCACCAGCTCCTTGCGCTCCGCACCGGTCATCGGCACGGCCAGGGCATCCTCGAAGGAGGCCTCGTGAAATGTGAGCAGCCGGGAAATCTGCTGCGGGGTGAACGGGTTGTAATCCAGGTTAAAACCGCTCTCGAAGGGAAATCCCAGATAGGCGGCGTACCGGTCCAGGAACCACAGGTGGAAATTCGCGGGACTGCTCCCCAGAGCCTCCAGCCGCAGCACAGCGTCCTCCAGGAAATCGTAGAGGTCCTCGTCTCGCTCGGAATGCAGGAGGGTACGGTAGAGCAGCTCACTGATGAACATCGCTATGGATATCTTGTCAAAATCCTCGCGTATCGAGTGCAGACGGTACTTCGGGGAAAACTCCCGCAGGTAGGCCATCCCCGCCTTAGGACTTTTGGAGGCCACATAATTGACAATACTGAGCGGATGCAGGAGGACCGCCCCCGGATGGGAGGGCCGCCGCTTGCCGGAGGTGCGGAAGGCCCCGCGCAGCATGAGGCTGGTGCGCCCCTCCTCCCGGGTATAGCCGTGGACTATCAGGGAAGAGTCGCCGTAGCGGGTGGTATGAAGGACAATCATCATCGCCCGCCGCCGGTCAGATGCTCTCTCCGCATCCACTCCGCGAACTGCCTCATGGCCTCACCGCGGTGGGAAATGGCATTTTTCTGCTCATGGGTGAGCTCGGCGAAAGTCTTCTGAAGACCGTATTTCTCCGGAAGGAATACCGGGTCATAGCCGAAGCCGTCCTTTCCGGAGGGAACGGCGGCTATCTCCCCCTCTACCCTGCCCTCGAAGACCTTCTCCCCGCTGCCGCTGACATATGCCACCACGCAGCGGAAACGGGCGGTGCGCATCCTGCGGCCGTCCTGCTCCGCGGGCACGTCCTTCAATTCGGAGAGGAGCTTGCGGACATTGTCCTCAGCCTTCTTCCCCGGACCGGCATAGCGGGCCGACAGCACCCCGGGCGCCCCGCCCAGAGCATCCACAAAGAGCCCCGTATCATCCGAAAAACACGGCAGACCGGTCTTCCTATAGACGTACTCCGCCTTCTGTAGCGCATTGCCCTCCAGAGTATCCGAAGTCTCCGGAATCTCCTCAGTAACACCAAGTTCCGCCAGAGTCCTCAACCGGAACTCCGGACCTAAAATCTGTGCGGCCTCCTCGACCTTGTGGGGGTTGCCTGTTGCAAAAACTATTTCCATTGTATTATTTATTTTCAGCATTATAAGATTTCAGCACACTGTTCACTTCGTCAATCAGCTGTGTCTGTGTAGGCAGGTAAAGCTTGTATTCGCTCGCCAGGATGGTCCTGTTATCCTCTGGAAGCGCCATACGGACAACCGTATCATTTTTGTCAGCGCATAGCAGAATCCCGATGGTAGGATTTTCTTCCGCAGTCTTCTCCACCCGGTCATAATAATTGACATACATCTGCAACTGGCCCAAATCCTGATGAGTCAGTTTTCCCATTTTCAGTTCTATTACCACAAAACATCTCAGCAGGCGGTTGTAAAACACCAAGTCTGCAAAAAACTCATCGTCCTCCAACAGGATTCGTTTCTGTCTTGCGACGAAAGTGAAACCCTGTCCCAATTCCAGCAAGAAGTGCTGCAGATGAGTTATAATGGCCGACTCAAAATCTTTCTCGTAATATGCAGCCTCCCGTTCCAATCCCAGAAACTCCAGATACATCGGGTCCTTAATTATCTCCAAAGGAGATTGGGGGATTCGTTCTTTACGGGCAACTGCAAGCACGGCCTCCTTGTCATTGCTCAGCAGCAGACGTTCGTAAAGCTGTGAATTGATTTGCCGCTCAGTTTCTCTTGCCGTCCAGTTATTGTTGACGGATTCCAGTTCATAATACAGGCGTTTGTCCGGATCTTCTATCTGAATCAGCATGCGATACTGTGTCCAGTTCAATTGCGAACGCAGTGCGTTCGCAATTGGATAAAGTCGGTAAAATTGACGGCACATTTCCAATTGGCGTACAGAAAAACCGCTGCCATACTCCGGCTCCAGCTGCTTGGCAAGATTCTTTATAAGATACGTACCGTAATCGGCACGGTCTTTCCCCAACTGTTCCTCTTCAAAAATGCGCCGGCCTATATGCCAGTACATCTGTACCCGGCAGGAATCCACACTGCGCACCGCCTGAGTTCTGGCAGCACTGATGATTTCACGAACATCGTTTAAAAGTGATGATTTTACTTCTTCTACTCCAGACATATCCTTCTTCTCTTTTCTTTTTCCTGTACGCAAAAATAGCAAAAATAAAATCATTTAACAATCGTCACTGCCTGCCCTTGTGCCGGCCTTCGGAGAGGACTACGGCGGTGACGGCGATGATGATCAGGATGATGCCGGCAGCGGTGCGGAGGGTGAAGGCCTCGGAGAGGGCCAGAACGCCTATGACCACGGCGGTGAGGGGCTCGAGGGCTCCGAGGATGGCGCTGAGGGTGGGGCCGATGCGCTTGATGGCGGCGACGAGGGTGATGTTGGAGACGGCGGTGCCGAGCAGGGCGATGCCGAGGATATTGGCCCAGAGGAAGCCGTCGGAGAGGGGCACCCAGCGGACTCCGCCGGAGAGCATGCCGAGGAGGGTGAAGCTGACGGCGCCGAAGCCCATGACGTAGACGGTCAGGGGGAGGGTCGGCATGTTCTGGACGGCTGTCTTGCGCACGCCGACGATGTAGGTGCCGTAGGCTATGACCGAGAGTGCGGCCCAGAGAATGCCGGCGGTGACATTGCCGTCCTCAAGCCGGATGTCGCCTCCTGCCAGGAAGCCGGCTCCGACCAGGGAGAGGATGATGGCGCCGATCTTGACCCAGGAGCGGGGTTCGTGGAAGACCGTCATCATGACGGCGGCCACGAAGAGCGGGTACATGAAGTGAATCGTAGAGGCAACTCCGCTGGCGATATTCTCGTAGGCTATCAGCAGGCTGATGGCGGTCAGGGCACAGAAGAAGCTGACGGTCAGCAGCGGAAGCCAGGCACCCTTCGGGACGCGGAAGGACTTGCGCATGAGCAGGCCCACGGCCAGCAGGATGAGAGTGGCCACACCCCAGCGGTAGGCGAGCACCTCGAAAGGCGAGAAGCCTGCGTCCATGAGGGTGACGGAAAAAAAGGGAACGAAGCCGAATGTCAGGGAAGAGACTGCAGCGAGGACGATGCCGCCGGTCTTATTTTTCATCTTCCATTTCAACTAATTCATAATCGATAATCTTCTGCTCCAGGGAGGCACGTACCACCCGGATCCAGACCTTGTCGCCCATAGTGAAGCGGCGTCCGCGGGAACGGCCCACGATGGAGTAGGTCTCCTCGTCGAACTGATAGAAGTCGCCGGGGATGTCCCTGACGGGCACCATGCCCTCCACCTTGTCCGGTTCGGTCTCCACGTAGAGGCCCCACTCGGTCAGACCCGAGACGGTGCCGGGGAATATCTGGCCGACCTTGTCCTGCATATACTCGCAAAGCTTGTACTTGATGCTGGAGCGCTCGGCCTCGGTGGCTATCTGCTCGCGCTGAGAAGCATACTGGCAGCAGGTCTCGTAGTATTCCTTGTTCTGGGACTCGACTCCGGCCAGATACATGGCCAGCAGACGGTGCACCATCATGTCGGGATATCTTCTGATAGGTGAGGTGAAGTGGGTGTAGTATTTGAATGCCAGTCCATAATGGCCTACATTGTCGGTTGTATAATGGGCACGGGCCATGGAGCGCAGGGCCATCATCACCACGGCCTCCTCCTCGGGACGGCCCTTGACGGTGCCGAGCAGGTTGTTGATACGCTGGGCCACATTCTTGCCTTTTATCTCCTTTACCTTCACACCTTCGGGGAACCGCTTGGGCTCCTCTTTTTTCTGACCGTCCTCCATCGCTCCCGGCTCCATCGGGAAGTCGTAGCCGAAGAGACGGACAAACTTGCGGAGTACTCCGAGCTTCTCCTCGTTGGGATCCTCGTGGACACGGTAAACGAAGGTCTTGGCCTTCTTCGTCTTGGGCACCTTGCCCACATACTCGGCCACGGCACGGTTGGCCAGCAGCATGAACTCCTCGATGAGCCAGTTGGCCTCCTTCGATATCTTCTCATAGACCCTTATCGGCTTGCCGGTCTCATCCACCTCGACCTTCATCTCGGGACGCTCGAAGGCAATGGCTCCGGCGGCGAAGCGTTTCTTCCTCAGGACAGAGGCTATCTTGTGCAGGGCGGTGATCTCCTTGGCGAGCGGGCCGTTGCCGGTCTCGATGACGGCCTGGGCCTCGTCGTAGTTGAAGCGGTAGTCGGACTTGATGACGGTACGGCCGAACCAGCTCTTCTTGACCACTCCTGTAGGTGTGATGTCAAATACCGCTGAGAAGCAGAGCTTTTCCTCGCCCGGTCTCAGGGAGCACAGGTTGTTCGAGAGTTTCTCGGGGAGCATGGGCACTGTGCGGTCCACCAGGTAGACAGAGGTGCCGCGCTCGTAGGCGCACTTGTCGATGATGGAGCCGGGGGTCACATAGTGGGTCACGTCGGCGATATGCACTCCGACCTCTATGTTGCCGTCCTCGAGCTCGCGGTACGAGAGGGCATCGTCGAAGTCCTTGGCGTCGGCAGGGTCAATAGTGAAGGTGGTCACCTTGCGGAAGTCCCTGCGCTCGGCTATGTCCTTGGGGGTTATCTTGTCGGGCACGGCCTCGGCTGCGGCCTCCACCTCGGGCTCGAAGCGATACGGTAGACCGTATTCGGCCAGGATGGCGTGCATCTCGGTGTCGTTGGCACCCGGCTCGCCCAGCACGTCTATGATACGGCCTGTCGGGGCCGGAGCCTTCCTCGGCCAGTCGGTCACGATGACGGCGGCCTTCAGGCCCGACACGTCGCCGGGCTTCCAGGTCCGCTGTCCGTTCTCTCCGAAACATCTGTCTATCTCCTTGAGAGGTATACTGATATCGTATGGCATATTGCGGCTCTCCATGATCAGCCAGGCCTCACCGCGGGATATCTGCAGAACCCCGATATGAGGCTTGGAAGAGCGCTCGAGCACTGTGATTATCTCGCCCTCGATACGCTTGGGCTTGCCGTCGGCACCGACACCCTTGGCCTTGGTCGTCAGCACCTTGACTATATCGCCGTTGAGAGCCCCGCGCATCTTGTGCTGAGGCACGAACACATCATTGTCCCTGTCCGGCACCTCCACGAAGCCGTAACCCTCGCGGGTCATGCTCACCGTACCGGTCAGCTCCTCCTTGTTAAAATGCTCCTTCTTTCCTTTGGATTTCCTCTTTCCGCCCGAACGCTCCTTCCTCTTGAGATTCAGCTCCTTCTGCATTGCCTTCTGGTCAGGCATCTGATTCTTCCCGTGCTTTCCACGCGGACGGGAAGAGGGTCTTTTCTTTCTTGTCATATACTCTATTCTGTTATCAGCGACAAATATACGCAGAAGCCGAGCGCAGAGCAAATTTATTTGCTCCGCCGAGGCGCTACAGTATATGTGGCCGTCAGGCCAAACATAGCAAGAATCGCGCTTGTTTGAGCCTTTTATGACAAATACCTCCGCCTGCTCAATATTTTTGACGCTATGCCGACGGAAGGACTGGCCGACATGACTCCTTCGGAAGGAGTAGGAAAATGGCAGGAAAATGCGACTCCTTCGGAAGGAGTGATGCGGGGAAAGGGCCACAACGGCAGTGAATCATGGGATTCAGTGCCATTGTGGAAAGGGGACGAAAGGGCAATGCCGTTCACAGGCGCCGTGACGAGGTTGCAGCGAAACAGGGCCTCCGCAACGGCACCGAATCCCGGGATTTGCTGCCGTTGCGGAAACAAAACCGAAACTTTTATTATTTTTACAGACTGAATTCTTTAAGCAAGAAAATACGATGAAAAGACACATGTTAGCAGCCGCCGCACTGCTCATCGCCGCAACAGCACTGCTCGGCGGATGCACCGGGGAAAATAGCCGGAGCGGTATTGAGGTAATCGACCTGTACAGATACAAGGACGGAGGGGCGCTGACGGATGCCATGCTGGACAGTCTCGCGACAGAGACCAGGGTCATCGGGCTCATGGCTGAGGGCGACCTGACCATACCGGCCAATCCGGTGAGAATCAAGTTTGCAGGAGATATCACTGGTACTGACTGTCCGGCACGGAATACAGGCGAAGGCACAACCGAAGGCATAACCGAAGGCCGGATCTACGTTCTGGACAATCCCGGAATCCGCACATTCCAGATGCTGGCATTCGACAGCGACGGAAAGCTGATGCAGAAAATCGGCGGGCCGGGACGCGGACCGGGAGAGTATTTTGTACTCACGGACTTTGCAGTGGCACCGGACGGAAGTCTGTGGATCAATGACGCCGGCATGGACAACATGCTCCACTACAGCAGCAGCCTCGAGTACATCGACACCTATCCGATGCCGTACGACATAGACAACATGGAGTTTCTCGAAAACGGCGAGGTGCTGGTCAATGTCTCCCAATGGGACTCCACTCAGATAGAAATCGCCGTGACCGACACCACGTTCCGCCATGACGGCCGCAGGGAACTGCTCCGTTACAGCCACAGCCAGCGCACCGGCTACGTCTACACATTCGGGGACGGGTCCCTGATACGGACTCAGGACGGATATCTGCACTGTCACCCCATCGACCCGGACATCTATCTGATAGACGACGGCACAGGAGAGATTCTCCGCCACTACCGCGTGGATTTCGGCCCGGATGCACTCACTCACAATGATATAAGCAGCCTTGGAGACAATGACGACCGCTATATCGAAATCCTGTGCAGCAGCTCCTATCTGTACAAGATATTCACTGTCACAGACCGCTACATCCTCGGACAGGCTATGAGAAAGGGGGAATACCCGTATTTTCTGGCCGATCTGGACACTGAGACTGTCTACTGGAGCAGTTCAGACAGTTCAGAGGAGGGCATGAGCGGCATCCTCGACTACCGGGACGGCTGGCTGATCTCCACCTTCCTTCCGGATGAGCCGGACGCCCATTACAGACTGATACTGCGGAAGTTTCAATAAACCTGCAGACGCACCTTCCGGTCCTTGACCATGATGTAGTAATCCCCTGGCTCCAGGAAGCGGTTGCCGTCACTGT
Source organism: uncultured Alistipes sp. (assembly GCA_900550465.1). Taxonomy (GTDB): domain Bacteria; phylum Bacteroidota; class Bacteroidia; order Bacteroidales; family UBA932; genus Coprenecus. The sequence goes on along the minus strand of URSC01000005.1, from coordinate 86,701 downwards.
CGACGAAACTCAGGTCCCGCGCCGGGTCGATCCCGAAGCGGAAGACGCGGGTCTCTCCCGCCGGTATCACCTGCTTCTCGAAATGCTTCAGCTCGCGGAGCGGACGGGTAATCCGGCATGCGGGGTCGGAAATGAACCAGTGCACGGTCTCGGCTCCGTCCCGCTCTCCGGTATTGGTCACGGATATCTCGGCGGTCAGGGTCTCTCCTCCGGTTACCGACTCGCGGGAAAGTTTCAGGTCTCCATATTCGAAAGCCGTATAGCTCAGGCCGTGTCCGAACTCATACAGGGGCGTGGACGGGATGTCCTGATACAGTCCCTGCCGGGGACGCGAGCTCTGACGCCGGTTGTAGTATACCGGTATCTGCCCGGTGGTGCGTGGGAAAGTGACGCTCAGCTTACCCGAAGGGTTGACCCTTCCGGACAATACCCCGGCCACAGGACGTCCTCCCGGCACACCCGGCTGCCACATCTCCACGATGGCATCGCAAAGAGGCTCTACCCGCTGCAGCGCTAAGGGCCGTCCGCTTGACAGCACCAGCACCATCGGCTTCCCGGCCTTCTGCATTTCCACGATAAATTCCTCCTGAATCTCCGGCAGTTCAATGGAGGAGCGCGATCCGTTCTCCCCGCTCCATCCGCGCCGCTCGCCCATGAAGAGCACCACCACATCCGCCTCCCGGGCCGTCTCAAGGGCGGAGGCGAAGCCGCTCCGGTCATCCCCGTCGAAGGGGCAGCCCGCGTGGAAGAGCACCTGCGACGTTCCTCCGAATTCCTCTGTCAGGGCGTCCCGCACTGGATACACCTCCTCTCCCCGTCCGTGCCCGCTCCAGCTGCCCAGAAGCTCTCCCGGCGCATCCACTATCGGCCCGAGCACCGCTATCGTGCGCTGTCCCTGAAGGGGAAGGAGCCCTCCCTCATTTTTAAGCAGGACAATGCTCTCCTCGGCCAGACGCTCCGCCAGCTCCCGGCTCTGCGGCAGAAGCAGGCGCTGATCAGCCGGAACCTCCCCGGTATAAGGCTGCTCGAAGAGTCCTAAACGAAACTTGAGGGTCAGAACGCGCCGCACGGCATCGTCTATCCGCTCTTCGGAGACCGCTCCCTCGCGGACGAGCGAATCTAAATAATTGTCATAGCAATGTCCCACCATGTCCATGTCCAGACCGGCGTTCACGGCAAGACGGGCCGCCTCCTTGCGGTCAGCGGCGGCTCCCTGCGGTATCAGCTGAGGCACCGCCGCCCAGTCCGAGACCACGAGCCCTCCGAACCCCCATTGTCCCTTCAGGACCTCGCTCAGGGTGTAGGCGTTGCAGGTCGCCGGAGTGCCGCTGATGTCATTGAACGAGCTCATCACCGTAGCCGCTCCGGCCCGGACCCCGGCCTCGTACGGCGGCAGGTAGGTGTCCCAGAGAGTCTGACGGGATATCTCGGTGTAGACATAGTCCCGGCCGGCCTCGGAGGCACCGTAGCCGACATAGTGTTTCAAGCAGGCCGCCACCTGGGCACTGCTGCTCAGGTCGGAACCCTGATAGCCCTCGACGGAGGCCGCGCAGAAAGCCGCGTTGGTATAGGGATCCTCGCCGTAGCCCTCGGATATCCGGCCCCAGCGGCCGTCCCGGGCCACGTCTATCATGGGCGAGAAAGTCCAGTCCACACCCGAGCGGCGGGCCTCGGCGGCAGCCATGTCACAGGCCTCCCGGACCAAATCCGTGTTCCAGGAGCAGGCCTGGGCCAGCGATATCGGATAGACCGTGCGGAAACCGTGGATCACATCGTACCCGAAGAGTATCGGGATACCGAGACGGGTCTGCTCCATCGCCCGCCGCTGCATTCCGTTGCGCAGTTCAGGGTTCTCCTCGTAATAGATCAAGGAGCCGATGCCGGCCGGAATCCGGGCCGTCACCTCCTCTATATTGTTCGCGTTGTCGCTGGCTCCCAGCGTATACTGGTTGAGCTGGAGTATCTTCTCCTCCAGGGTCATGCGTTCCAGCAGGTCCTCGACGCGCTCCTCCACCGGAAGCGAGGCGTCCTTGTAGCGGGGTTGTCCGCAGAGCGGCCAGGACATCAGGCCGCAGCACAGCATCAGACAGGCAAGTGTTTTCATATCCAGTAAGTTTTGTCTGTGCAAATTTAACCAAAAATGATTATCCGTGTATTTCCGATTTTTTCATACTTTTGCGCCCGAAAACAGATAGAAAGTATTAAGAAAAGGAATCAGGATTATGGACAAGAAAGTATTACTTATGATCCTCGACGGCTGGGGCGAGGGAAAGCATGACCGCTCCAACGCCATCTACACACAGGGAACCCCCAATCTCGACAAGCTCAGGGCCAAATACCCCGTATCGTTTCTGAAAGCCTGCGGTGAGGATGTGGGTCTTCCCGCCGGCCAGATGGGCAACTCGGAGGTAGGACACCTCAACATCGGTGCAGGCCGCATCGTATATCAGGACCTGGTAAAGATCAACCGCGCCTGCGCCCAGCACAAACTACTGGAGAACAAGGAAATCAAGGCAGCATACGATTATGTGGCAGGAAGCGGGAAAGCCCTGCACTTCTTCGGACTGTGCTCCCACGGCGGAGTACACAGTTCCCTGGCCCATCTCTACGAGTTCCTCGAGGTGGCCGCTCAGTACCGGCTGCCCAAGGTATATGTCCACTGCTTCATGGACGGCCGCGACTGCGACCCCCGCAGCGGCAAGGGCTTCATCGAGGAGCTGCAGGCCAAGTGCGCTGAGCTCCGCGCCAAATATCCCGATCCTTCACAGGGCCCCGTCATCGCCAGCATCATAGGCCGCTACTACGCCATGGACCGCGACAAGAGGTGGGACCGCATCAAGATGGCCTACGACTTAGTGGTCAACGGAGAGGGCGAAAAGTTCACCGACCCCGTGGCTGCCATGCAGAAATCCTACGACGAGGGCGTGACCGACGAGTTTATCAAGCCCCTCTGCGGAACGGATGCAGCCGGCAAGCCTCTCGGACTTATCTCCGAAGGCGATGCCGTCATCTTCTACAACTTCCGTAACGACCGCGCCCGCGAGATCACGGCAGTGCTCACCCAGCAGGACATGCCGGAGCAGGGCATGAAGACCATCCCCCTGTACTACTGCTGCCTGACCCCCTACGATGACAAGTTCACCGGACTGCACATCCTCTTCGACAAGGAGAACGTGCCCGACACCATCGGCGAGGTAGTCTCCAAGGCCGGACGCAGGCAGCTCCGCATCGCCGAGACAGAGAAATACGCCCACGTGACCTTCTTCTTCTCAGGCGGACGCGAGGAACCTTTCGAGGGCGAGTCCCGCATCCTCATCAACTCCCCCAAGGTGGCCACCTACGACCTGAAGCCCGAGATGTCCGCTCCCGAAGTGACCGAGGCCCTCGTCGCCGAACTGAACAAAGGCGTACACGACATGGTCATCCTCAACTTCGCCAACGGTGACATGGTAGGCCACACCGGAGTCTACGAGGCCATCTGCAAAGCAGTCAAGACGGTGGACGAATGCGTCGCCAAGGTAGTGGACGCCGCCCGTGCCAACGGCTACTCGGTATTCATCACCGCCGACCACGGCAATGCCGACCATGCTGTCAACGAGGACGGCTCGCCCAATACAGCCCACTCCCTCAACGTAGTGCCCTTCATAGCCGTGGATGACGACATCAAGAGCCTGCGCAACGGACGTCTGGCCGATATCGCCCCCACCATGCTCAAGCTCATGGGCATCCCCGCCCCCGCCGATATGACCGGAGAACCGCTGTTTTAAACAGCCCTTCATACTGCAGTTTTATAAAGCCGGGACATCCGTTTGTGATGCTCCGGCTTTATTCTGAATTTCCCGTAGAATCACTATCTTTGTAGAAAATACGGAGGACACAGCCATGATAAAATTTCCTATCGGAGTTCAGAGTTTCGAGAAAATACGTAAAGAGGACTATGTCTATGTAGATAAGACGGACTTGATTTACCGGCTGGTAAATGACGGCACTATCTATTTTCTGAGCCGTCCGAGGCGGTTCGGGAAGAGCCTGCTCGTGTCCACTATCGAGAACTACTTCCTGGGACGGCGCGAACTGTTCAAGGGACTGGCCATCGACGCTCTGGAGAAGGAGTGGCTGGAGTATCCTGTGTTCCATATTGACTTCAACGGCTGCAACTTCACAAAGGCCGGGACGCTGGACAGTGTGATAGAGGAGACGGTAAGCTCCTGGGAAAGGAAATACGGCCACAGCGATGATTTCACTGACGTGGGCGGCCGCTTTGCGGAGGTCCTGCGCAGGGCCCACGAGGCCACCGGGAGGCGGTGCGTGGTGCTCATCGACGAATACGACAAGCCACTGCTGGACGTGATGGATACGGACTACACGATCGATGTGGGCGATCAGCGCAGGCCGCTGGAGGACTGGAACAGGGAGGTGCTCAGGGGATTCTACTCCGTCTTCAAGGCCGCCGACAATGACCTTCAGTTCGTGCTCCTCACGGGAGTCACGAAGTTCGCCCAGATCAGCGTGTTCAGTGGATTCAACCAGGCCAATGACATCAGCATGAGCGAGAAGTACGAGGCTCTGTGCGGCATCACCCAGGACGAGCTGGAGAGGTACTTCGCCGAGCCCATAGATGCAATGGCCGAAAAACTGGGCATCACCCGCGAGGACGTCCTGCAGCGGCTCAAGGAGCAGTACGACGGCTACCATTTCAGTGTCGCGATGAGGGACATCTACAACCCCTTCAGCCTGCTCTGCGCGTTCGACGAGCTGAGAATCGACAGCTACTGGTTCACCACCGGCTCGCCCGAGTATCTGATGCGCCTGATGGCCCGCTCCAGCGAGAACCTCAACGAGCTTGTAGGAAGATATTACTCCCCGAGCATGTTCTTAGAGTACAAGGCCACACCGGACATGCCCCTCCCCATCATCTACCAGAGCGGTTACCTTACCATCAAGGACTACAGGCAGAGCCGCGACACCTTCCTACTCGACTATCCCAACATGGAAGTACAGAACGGTTTCATCTCCCTGGCCGCGTCTGAATACTTCAAGAGTAGGAACGGTAAGGTCGACTTCTGGCTTCAGGACCTCCTGGATGCCATGGAGGACGGAAAGCCCGACCGCATGGGGCAGCTGTTCACGACATTCCTCGCAGACATCCCCTACACGGCCAGACGCAAGGAGAATGAGAGGGAAAGAGAACGCTACTTCCAGTACACGCTACACCTGATATTCAAGATGATCAATGCCTACCACACCGCCATCGAGCAGCCCCAGAGCCAGGGCCGCGTGGACTGCATTGTCGAGACCCCGAAATACGTCTACATCTTCGAGTTCAAGCTGGACGGCACGGCAGACGAGGCCCTGGCGCAGATCGAGGACAAGGGCTACGCCCGCCCGTACGCCTCCGACCCGCGCACCGTCTTCCGCATCGGAGCCGGCTTCTCCTCCGAAACGGGCACCATCGGGGAGTGGAAAACCGCCGGCGGTCCCCGGGAGCTTTAAGCACTTACGCAACGGTAAGCACTGCAGCACCCTCAAATTACAATACCTTGGCGGTCAGCACCTTCCGTCAGGCCGCTGATCGTTGCGCCAGTTTCGGAAACGCCGAAAAGATCAGTGCTAAATGATAAGCAACTGATTATCGGACGATTGCAAAACGATCCTGCTCCCCAGCTTACTGTTGCGCCTCGGAAGTGCAAAAATTCTTTTGCATTTCTCTCGGCTTCTACATACCTTTGCAGCCGCAACGGTTCCTCCCCTGAGGATTAAAAGGGAACCGGGTGAGAGTCCCGGACAGTTCCCGCTGCTGTGAGTTCCAACGATGTTCCGGCACTTTTGCCACTGAGACTGCGGAAGATTGACCGTCTCCGCTGGCTCGGGAAGGCGTCCGGAGCGGAACAAGTCAGAAGACCTGCCTTGCACACGGATCAGCGGCCTACGGGTGTTTAGGCTCCGGACTCTCAAGGTCTTCGCGGCGTTTCTGCCCTTCAAGCTGCTGTCCATAATTTAGGAAAATGAAATATGGCAGTAGAAATCAGATATAGGACAATGGCTCTGGCACTTGCAGCAATGCTCGCAGGCAGCTGCTCCTTTGTCGTCTCCGCCCAGGACCGCGACTCTACCGCCATATCGGAGGAGAAGAACTGGGCCTCCGACACCACCCTCAGCATCGACGAGGTGATGGTGGTCGCCACCCGCACCTCCCAGGAGGTAGTCCCGGTGCAGATGCTCTCGGGCGAGAAGCTCAGAAGCCTCGGCACCCACTCTATCGCCGATGCGATAAGGTATTTCTCCGGGGTACAGATCAAGGACTTCGGCGGCATCGGCGGACTCAAGAGCATCAATGTCCGCAGCCTCGGCAGCCAGCACGTGGGAGTGTTCTACGACGGGGTGGAGCTCGGCAACGCCCAGAACGGCATAGTGGACCTCGGCCGCTTCTCCCTCGACAACATGGAGTCTGTCTCCCTCTACAACGGCCAGAAAAGCGCCACCCTCCAGTCCGCCAAGGACTACGCCTCAGCCAACGCCGTCTACCTCCGGACCAAGAAGCCCCGTTTCACCGACGGCAAGCGCAACAACTGGAACTTCGGGCTCAAGGGCGGCTCGTTCATGACCGTCAACCCCTCTGTTCTCTGGGAGCATAACATATCGGACCGCCTGTCCCTCTCGGCCAGCACCGAATTCCTCTATACCACAGGCCGGTACAAGTTCACCTATGCCAAGCAGGACGGCTACGACACCACCGGCGTCCGTCAGAACGGAGACGTGCGTATGACCCGCGCCGAGGTAGCCCTCTTCGGGGACATCGAGGGCGGATACTGGCGGGCCAAGGTCTATTTCTACGACTCGGAGCGGGGCTATCCCGGCGCTGTGGTCCGCGGCAAGTTCGTACATCAGGACCGCCAGTGGGACGACAACTTCTTCGCCCAGGGCTCCTTCAAGAAGGACTTCGCCCCCTGGTACTCCCTGCAGGTCAGCGGCAAGTATGCCTACGACTACCTCCACTACCTCGCCGACCCCCGCCTCGACGTGACGGCCATGTACGTGGACAACCGCTACCGCCAGCAGGAGGCCTACCTCTCCGCGGCACACCGCTTCAAGCCCTTCAGGTGGTGGACATTGTCCCTCGCCACCGACTTCCAGTGGAACAGCCTTGACGCCGACCTGCGGGACTTCGTCTACCCCCTGCGCTACGCCGGATACGGAGCCGCCGCCACCGCCTTCGAGTTCGGAGGACTGAAACTCTCCGCCTCCCTCCTCTACACCTATATCCACGATGTGCTGAGAGCCTCGGACGCCGAGATGGAAGACCGGCACCAGCTCTCCCCCGCCGTCATTGCCTCGTGGAAGCCCTTCAGGGATATCGACTTAGAGCTGAGGGCATTCTACAAGAAGAACTACCGCATGCCCACCTTCAACGACCTCTACTACACCTTCACCGGAGCATCCTGGCTGGAGCCGGAGGAGACCAGCCAGTACGACTTCGGGGCCACCTGGCACCTGATACGCAGCCGCGGCTGGTTCCGCGGATTGGACATACAGGCCGACGTGTATTTCAACCAGATAGACAACAAGATCATAGCCATGCCCACCTCCAACCAGTTCCGCTGGACGATGATGAACCTCGGCTACGTGGAGATACTCGGAGTGGACGCGGCGGCCCAGGGCTACTTCCGCTTCGGACCTGTGGACGTTTCCCCCAGAGTCAACTACACCTTCCAGCGGGCCCGCGACCTGACCGACCCGGCATCCGAATGGTACGGCGGACAGGTGGCCTACATCCCCCTGCACAGCTGCTCTGTGACCCTCGGCGCGGCCTACAGCAGCTGGTCCTTCAACTACAGCTTCATCTACACCGGCGAGCGCTACGAGTCCTCGGCCAACATCCCAGAGAACTACGCCCAGCCCTGGTACACCCACGACATATCCCTGACCAAGTCCTTCCTCTTCAAGGGGTGGGAGCTGCAGGCCACGGCCCTGGTCAACAACATCCTCAACCAGCAGTACGAGGTGGTCAAGTGCTACCCGATGCCGGGCACCAACTTCATGATTAAAGTCAATTTCATCCTATGAGAATAAATACTGCATATACTCTTTTCGGACTGCTGTCCGTATGTCTGGCCGGCACGGTCATAACTTCCTGCCGGGGGATTGAGCCCATCACTCCCTCGACGGGCAATGAGGTCACCGGCGGCTCGGAGGCGGGGGAGGTCAAGGGCTTCTTCCTGCTCAACGAGGGCAATATGGGCAGCAACAAGGCCACTCTCGACTATTTCGACTATGCCACAGGGGTCTACACCCGCAACATATTCGCAGAGCGCAATCCGGGAGTGGCCCTCGAGCTCGGGGACGTGGGCAATGACCTCGGCATCTACGGGGGCAGGCTCTACGCCGTCATCAACTGCTCCAACCTCGTGGAGGTCATGGACGTAGAGACCGCCCGGCACATAGCGGAGATACCCCTGCCCAACTGCCGGTACATCACCTTCGACGGTGGCTACGCCTACGTCAGCTCCTACGCCGGGGCAGTTGAATTCGACCCGGAGTACCGCAGGGGCTACGTAGCCAAGATAGACACAGTGACCATGCAGGTGGTGGACACCTGCGGAGTGGGCTACCAGCCGGAGGAAATGGCGGTGGTGGACGGACGGCTCTACGTGGCCAATTCCGGGGGCTACATGGCTCCGGACTACGACCTCACGGTATCGGTCATCGACCTGGCGACCTTCGAGGTATGCAATGAGATAGAGGTGGCTCCGAACCTCCATCAGGTCAAGCTCGGCGGGGACGGGATGCTCTACATCTCCTCCCGGGGGGACTACTACGGGCATCAGTCCTCGACCTGGGTAGTCGATCCCTCGACGGACGAGGTGGTGCGGGAGCTCCAGCTGCTGCAGAACAGCGACATGGCAGTCTACGGCGACTCGCTCTATGTCATCTCCCACTCCTGGAGCAATGTATCCCTGGACTACAGCACCGGCTACGCCGTCTTCGACACCCGGGAGGGCATCACCGTCACCCGCAACTTCGTCACCGACGGCACGAAAGAGGAGATCACCACCCCCTACTGCATCGCCGTCAATCCCTCCAACGGGGACATCTTCCTGACCGATGCCAAGGACCATGTCACGCCCGGCTGCATCCACTGCTACGGGCAGGACGGAGTGCGGAAGTGGTCGGCCACTACCGGAGATATCCCGGCGCACATAGTGTTCACCCGCAAACAGTTAAAATCTTTGGATGAAATTTGAATTTAAAACTTTTATAAAAATGAGACGTATTTTTAAAATTTCCCTTGCGGCAGCAGCCGCTGTCATCCTCGCCTCATCATGCGAGAAAGAACCTGAGTACACTTTGAAAACCCTCAGCTTTGAGGGAAGTTCATGGGACGCACTCGTAGATGATCCCCAGTACGGCGGAGAGCTGCTCTATGGCGACATGGTGACTGGTACCGACTACAGCTGGTACGACCAGGGCAATACGGAACTGGCATCAGAACTCTGCGAAAGCAACGGCAGCACCATCTACTGGAACGGCGGCCACGCAGTCTCCAACTATGTGGACCAGGCTGCCACCGGCGATTACACCCTCCAGCTGGCCATCCCTCTGAGCGGAGGCCACTCCGGCAGCAACTTCTGCGTGCACAACGGATTTAAAAGCGAATACTCCAAGAACGTAGGTTATTTCTACTTCAAGGACGGCGTAGGACGCGTCATCGAGAGCATGTATGTGACCAACACCTCCTACTATCTCGGCACAGTAGAGGCTCTGGCAGGGGCTGACGACTGGACCAAAGTAACGGCGACAGGCTACGATGCTGCCGGGACCGTAACGGGCACCAGCGAGTTCTACCTTACTGAGAACGGCCAGAGCATCAATGCCTGGACACTGTGGGACCTCACCGGACTCGGATCGCCGGTAAAGGTCGAGTTTGACATCACTTCCTCCATTCAGAACGAATACGGCATGGCCGCTCCAGGATACTTCGCATACGACGACGTGACCGTAAGAATGTAACCGCACTTGATGAGAAAATATTTTTCTGCATTCATATTTTTAATAGTTATTGGTGTTACCGGGTGCAGGGATGAGCGCGAATCCCTGCCTCCGGTAATTCTGCTTGAGCAGCAGCTGTACGAGACTGTCGTGGGAGATACGGTGACCGTCACTCCTGAATACGAGAACTGCGGGGAGGGAACTGTATGGCTGTGGACCTGCGACGGGGAGACCCTGTCCGTAGAAGAGTCCCTGACGTTTACCAGTGATGAGGCAGGCGAATACTACATAATGCTCACCGTCAGCAATTCCGCCGGCGAGGACAAGGCCGAGCTGCGCATCGATGTTTACGGGATGATGCCGCCGGAGATTTCCCTGCCGGGAGCTGCGCGCGGATTTTCCGTACTGCAGGACTCCCTGCTGGTGCTTGCGCCGGAGATCTCTTCCGCCCTGCCCGTAACCTATTCCTGGACCATAGACGGGAAGACTGTCTCCACTGATTCGGTGTACACATTCCCTACCGGGGAGACCGGGACATTCGAAGCCGGACTATGCGTCGAGAACCGGGACGGCCAGGACGAAATAGAGTTTACCGTAGAGGTGATGAGTCCTGGAGAGGCATTTTCCTGGACATTCGACCGGACGGAATACGGGATAAGCTCCGGACGCAGCCTGCTGCTGCGGCCGCAGGATATCGAGTACCCTTTCGATGCCGTATACACCTGGAGTGTGGACGGGACTGAGGTGCAGAGCGGGGAAAGCTCCGAATACGTATTTGACCTTACCGCCGAAGGCTCCTACACCGTGAGCGTGACCATGCGGAACTCCTATACAGCCGCCTCACAGGACCTGACGGTGACAGTGCTGCCTGCCGAAGGGACGTATTTCCGGGCAGCTGACGCATCCAGCAGCGCGTCAATATCCAAAGTCTACGAATACACCCCGGCACCGGGACAGTTCATCAATGACGGAGTCACCCTCACCTCCCCGGAAGAAGCCTGCTCCTACGCTTTCGAGCGGCTGTCCCAGGGTCAGTTCGTCTCCCTTGGGGCCTTCGGAGGCTACCTCATCGCAGGTTTCGACCACAGTGTGGAGAGCAGCACGGACGGAGGCTTCGATCTGCAGATTACCGGCAACGCCCACAGTTCCTCATCCGAGCCGGGTATCATCTGGGTGAGCCAGGATGAGAACGGCAACGGTCTGCCCGATGACACCTGGTACGAGCTGCGCGGCTCCGAATACGGCAAACCGGAGACATGGCAGGACTATGCCGTCACCTACTACCGGCCTTCCTCCAACGGGACGAGTATCGAATGGACGGACAACAGGGGCAGCTCAGGCACCGTGGACTATATCCCCGCATACCACAGTCAGGAGACCTATTTCCCGCTCTGGATTACGGCCGAAAGCTACACCCTGCGCGGCACCCGTCTCGAAGACCGCCTCGTCGACGAGAACGGCAACGGTTCCCTTTGGATCGGCCACCCTTTCGACTGGGGCTACGCCGACAACTGGAGCGGGACAGATCCCGACATCGACAAGTTCCGCATCTCCGACGCAGTCCGCTGGGACGGAGAGCCCGCCGACCTGACCTACATCGATTTCGTCAAGATACAGTGCGGAGTACAGGCCAAGGGCGGCTGGACCGGAGAGCAGTCCACCGAGCTGACCCTCATCCGCGACCTGCACATCGACTGAGCAAACATTTTCCTGTTTCCGACAAAAACCGGGGAAAACATTTTGCTTTTTCCGACAAATTCCCGCAAAAACATTTTGCATTTTCCGACAAAGACGTATCTTTGCTGATGAAAATAAAGGTTTTGGACATGTCTGGAAAAATATTCAAGCGCAAAATTTACGAAAGGATGCTCCGATGGAAACGGGAAAGCAACGGAGAGACGGCACTTCTGATAAAAGGAGCGCGTCGGATCGGGAAATCCACCATCGCGGAGGAGTTCGCCCGCAAGGAATATAAGTCATGCATAATCATTGATTTCTCGATAGCGGATGATGCTGTCAAGGAGTTGTTCTCGCATATTTCCGATCTGGATTACTTCTTTTTGAGGATTCAGTCATTGTTCAATGTTTCGCTGTATGAACGTAAATCGGTTATCGTTTTCGATGAAGTCCAGCTCTGTCCCCCAGCCCGGCAGGCAATCAAACACCTCGTAAAAGACCACCGGTATGACTACATTGAGACGGGGTCGCTGCTATCCATCAAGAAGAATGTGAAAGGCATCGTGATACCAAGCGAAGAAACACGTATTGCAATGTATCCGCTGGACTTCGAAGAGTTTTTATGGGCCATAGAAAGGCCTCAGCCATATGAACTGATCAGATACTCCTATCAGAATCTCAAGTCACTTGGAGATGCCGTCAACCGCGACCTTATGCGCCTTTTCCGCCTGTACATGCTCATAGGAGGTATGCCACAGGCTGTCAGTGCCTACCTGGAATCCAATGATTTCTCGGCCATTGACGCAGTAAAACGCAACATACTTGAACTGTATATCGACGATTTCCGCAAGATTGATTCCAGCGGCCGCGCCTCACACCTATTCTTATCCATCCCTGCGGAACTGTCCCGCAATACGACACGCTACAAGGTCGGAAGCGTGATTGAGAATGCAACCGCAGCCAGACTCGGTGAATTGCTGATGGATATGGCAGACTCCATGACGGTGAACTTTGCCTACCATGCGGATGATCCCAGCGTAGACATCTCTCTTCATGCCGATTACAATTACTTCAAGATGTTTCTTGCCGATACCGGATTGTTCGTCACACTCGCTTTCATGGACCATGACTATACGGACAATGTGATATACCGTAAACTCCTTTCAGACAAACTCCCCACCGACTTGGGATATGTGTATGAAAACGCCATCGCCCAGATGTTGAAGAGTGCCGGTAATGAACTGTTTTACTACACATTCAAGGAGGAGACCCGTAACTACGAGATAGATTTCCTCATCTCGCGAAAAGACAAGATATGCCCCATAGAGGTCAAATCCTCCGGCTACAACTCACACAAGTCCCTCGATATGTTCCAGAATAAGTTTTCGGCGAGGATTCTTCACAGATATCTTTTATATACCAAAGACTTACGAAAAGACAAGGATGTTTTGTGCCTGTCCGCGTATATGGCGGAGCTCCTATAAAGCATACACCCGACTGTCGGCTGACAGGCACTGCAGGCATCATAACCGCGCGGCAATATGCATACTTTATGAGTCGCGAAAGGCAGTCAACGAATTGACTTCGTGGTGCACTACTGGAAATTAGTTCTTGGTTATCAGCACCTTATAAAACACACTGCACATTTGACTTGTTTTAAGATTGGGCAAATGTGCAGTCGCATTTACAATGGATTGACTTTCAGGTGATTCAAAAAAAGAGTGCACCACGAAGTCAATTCGTTGAAGGCAGCCCATGGCAGCAGTCCCAAAGTCACTGCTCCGTGCTTCATCGGGGGATCAAGGCTGACTGCCGGAAATCCGCTATATTTGCAATGCGAAACAGCTACACACACAAACAATAAAAGATGAAACACCTTATACTGACTGTCCTGGCCAGACTGGGGAAAAACACCTTCAAGAACTCGGCAGACTTTGTCGCAATAAAGATACAAGGAGCACTCAGCGGGCCTTTTGACTTCAGCCTGACTCCTATGTACGGTATCCGCAGGGTCTGGGGCAAACATTGGTTCGGTGAATTCACTGCCGGAGGAAGAGTCGGCATTCAGAACGGCTTATACTTAGCTCCTTACTTACAGTATCGTTTCGGTTTTGTTTTCTGAATCAAGTTCCGGCGCAACTGCCGAAATCTGTTAGTTGCCGCATGAAACATCTGCGTTACACTCTGATATTTCTGCTTACCTCCGCCAGTCTGCTCCTGCCCGGCTGCGCGGAGGACAGAAGACGCTTTATTATTTTGGAAGAATCAGGGGAAATACCTGTGATAACGCAGCCGCTATGCGATACTATATTCAAGCTGAAAAACATATCACCCAAAATGAGAATCTATCAATATCAGGGAGACTTCTCAAGTTTTGCAATCAAACAAATAATCCATAAACATGAAGCAGATAACATCATTACTCTTGTCCGTGATTCTTGCCTGTGCTGCCTGCTACAATGGTATGAGCCAGACTTATGACACTTCTGACAAACAAGAAAGAACATCTAACCTGATCCGCTTTTATGGCGGTATAGGGCTATGGGGGATTTACAGTTATGGAACAAATCTGTCAGGAACTGACAACGGCGCAGTCGGCTATATCAGACACTATCCTACCGCAGTGTATGGTTTCAGCTACCAAAGAGACTTAGTGAGGCGTTTCTCTCTGGAATTGGACATACAGAGTTCATATAGAAACGGTTTTCCCGACTTTGCAGATGCCTATGTCTACTCCGATGCCGTCGGAAATTCCATAACCGGAATAGGGGATATTCCTGAGGTAAAAGACTACATTCAGGAACAGGCTGCTCAAGGAAGCAATCTGAACAATCTGGCGTGGATAAGGCACAACTCGCTGGCTATCACGGTCAAGCCTGTATTCCACATGATAGACAATGAGCATCACCGGTTCTCAGTCTACGCAGGTATCGGATACTATTTTGCCGACGGACTGTGCTTCAGGGCAGAGCAGATGTTCCCAACCGTAGCTCCTATGGATTTTACGACATTTACCTCACAATACCACATCAACGGACTTGCTGGAAATGCAGGCCTACGCTACGAATATACATTCCTCACCCATTACGTGATAGGAATCGATGCCGGTGCCACATTCAATGACAATGCCGCCGGATGGCAGAGGGAAGATGCCTCCATGCTTTCCTCATGCGATTTTCGCACTGTCCTATATATCGGTTTCAGATTTTAGGCAGTAGAACCTACGGAAGGCATTGGCTCCCGAAAAGGGAGGGGACCCACAAAGTGGGGAGGACCTTCCGTAGGTATGACTGTTTCCGCAGACAATGCTCCTGTAAACTATTTGAAAGTAACCTCTACGATATAGTCCGGTACGTCGGCAGGCATGTCGGAGGGCAGGGTCACAAAGAGACCTTCCTTGTACTGCTTGAAGCCGAGCTTCACGTCAGGCGAGCCGAAAGGAGTGACTGAGGCCACCTTGCGTCCGGCCTTGTAGGGCACGTAGATCTGTCCGTCCGAGGCGGCCTTGAAGGCGTCGGCGGGGAAGACGTGCAGCCACATCCGGTCGTCCTTATGGGTGGTCACGCCCCAGGGCTGGGGTTTCACGAGGATGCTGCGGGTGCCGTAGATGGTCTCGCCGTTGACAGCAAGCCACTCGCCCATCGCAGCCAGACGCTCGAGAGCCGCTGCGGGGATGTTGCCGTTCGGCTGAGGTCCCACGTTGAGCAGCAGGTTGGCGTCACGTCCGGCTGTTGAGACTAAATAGCGGATAAGCTCATCCGTGCTCTTGTAGTTCTGGTCGGTCATCCGGTAGCCCCAGGAGCCGTTCATGGTCTGGCAGGTCTCCAACGGAAGCGTCGTGCTGACTCCGCCGCTATGCCAGCCGGCGGTATTCTCCCCGGGGATGTCCCGCTCGAATATCTGGATGTCCTCTCCGGGATAAGGCGTGATATGGTGGTTGTTGCCGATCAGGCAGGAGGGCTGCAGTCCATGAATCAGCGGATACAGCTCGTCATAGCGGAAGTCGTAGGGCTGCTCGCCGTCCTCGTGGTCCCAGTTGCCGTCAAACCAGATGCAGCCCACATTGCCGTAGCGGGTCAGCAGCTCTGTCAGCTGGCATTTCATGAAGTCGAAATAGGTGTCGGGGTCAGTGGCCTCGGGACGGCCCGTCTCCTGCCCGGTACGTCCGCGCGGTGCGTCATTGCGTCCCCAGTCGATAAGCGAATAATAGAAATGCAGGGCTATTCCCTGACGCTCGCACTCCTCGGCCAGTTCGGCGATGATATCGCGCTTGAACGGAGTCGCGTCCACGATGTCATAGTCAGTGCATTTGCTGTCGAACATCGAAAAGCCGTCGTGGTGCCGGGTCGTGATGCAGATGTACTTGGCTCCGGCGGCCTTGACAGCACTCACCCACTCAGCCGCATCGAAGTCCGCAGGATAGAAGCCCCCGGCCATCTTGCTGTACTCCTCTTGAGTCAGACCGTTGTAGTTCAGAGCCCACTCGCCCTGACCGTACATGGAGTAAATACCCCAGTGAATGAATATTCCGAACCGGTTCTCCCGGAACTGCTCCTGCGCCTGTACAATCTCGGGTGAAGGCTGGTAGTTCTCCTGCGCCGAGGCAGAAGAGGCTGCGGCAGCTGCCAGCAGGGACAGGACCGCAATGGACAGTAGATGCTTTTTCATTGTATTTCAGTAAAATTATTGTTCATAGCCCTGGGCATGGATGCCTATCTCCGCTCCCTCGGGAGTGACGAGGACCTCTCCCACATCCGGACGGGCGAGGTGGCCGATGATGTCCCAGTCCTGGAAGTCATGGCGGAGGGTCTCGTGGAACTCGAGGGGGACAATATACAGAAGACGGTAGTCATCCCCACCGTTGACGGCGGCAGTAATGGGGTCGAGGTTCAGTTCCTGCGCCATCTCGAATGTCTTGGAGGCAATCGGAATCTTCCCTACGTAAATCTTGACTCCGAGGCCCGTATCAGCGGCAATGCGCTTGGCCGCTTCCCCGAGGCCCCTGCTGATGAAATATCCTCCGCATGGGATAATTCCCGCCTCGGAGAAACGTCCCGGAATACCCGGCTTGATGTAAGGGCTGAGGTATTCGCCTACAATGTATTTGTACTGCGTCAGGTCCGGCTGCTTGGGCACAGTTCCGCCGGGAGTGCCCTCAAATGCAGCTTTTTCCCTCTCTAACACGTGCAGCCCCATATAGGCCGCTCCGAGGTCGCCGCTGAGGACCAGAAGGTCCTTTGACTGAGCTTTTTTCCGTTTCTGCGCCACTTCCTTCCCGGCAGAGCCGTATGCCGCGATGCTCACCACCATGCCCGCCGCGGACGGTACCAGGTCGAGGGAGAGATGCCTCACACCGTGCTCCTTCGCCGCTGCGGTGACTCCCTCCCACAGATCCTGCACATCCTCGGCCGAGAATCGGTTGGACAGGGCCACTACCACATCCATGCCCACAGGAGAATACATGCCCGCGTACAGCTCCCCGATGACATTCAGGGCCAGCTTGTGCCCGAGATGCCGCAGCGGATTGTACGTCAGGTCGAAATCCACCTTTTCCATGAACACCTTGTGTACCGTGCCGAAGTCCCCGTCCCCGGAGAACGCGCAGCCCCGCCCATTCACGAAGCCGCTGCCCTCGAAGAGCCGCGACATCAGGGCCTGCTTGCCGATTGATGATATTTCCGTTGCCATTTTCAAGAATTTGTCAGTCCGCTAAGTTAGCAAAAATTTGGCTGCAGGGTCCTGACCGGATCAGAAGTTGACGGCAAGACCGATACCGCCGGACTTGGAGACGAAGGACAGCTCCGGCTCAAATGCCAGGCCTTCAGGGCCTCCTGCTGCCGCAGCCTTCTTCAGCTTTACCGTACCGACCCAATACAAAGGTACGCTTGCCACTAACATTGCTCCTCCGAAAATCCATCCGGCGAAAGTCATTATCGGGACATACATCTGAGGAGTCTCCGGGTCATTTTCCCAGAAAAACGAAGTGTTGATGACATCGAAAAGATAGCCTCCCAAAGCCAGACCTGCTCCGACAGAACTGACCACAATGCCGGCAGTGAAGAGTCTCTTGCCTTTAAGCCAATAGTTTTCGTAGTCGTCCAGGGACGAAAAATAGTTCAGGGCGTTGGCTTTGGTCAGCTTGATGTCGCCATCGGTGGTGTAGACGTTGCCGGCCTTGTAATATAGGGTTGCGTCTTGCGGTATATACTGGGCTGCAGCCATGAAAGAGGCAGTAATCAGTACGGATAAGGCAGCAATAACTTTCTTCATATATCGACATTTTAATGTTAACACTGCAAACATAGCGAAAAAATCATCATCTTTGCGGTCCGACTTTTGCAAAAAGCAAGGATTGATTATGAGCGAGAAAGACGACATACTTAAAAACATAGGCTCCGCCGAGTACAAGCACGGCTTCGAGACCCGAGTGGAGCAGGAATTCATCCCGAAAGGGCTTAACGAGGACATCATCAGGCTGATATCGGAGAAGAAGGGCGAGCCGCAGTGGCTTCTGGACTTCCGTCTGAAAGCCTACCGCAAGTGGCTGACCATGAAAATGCCGACGTGGGCACATCTGGATATCCCGGAGATAGACTTCCAGGACATCATCTATTTCGCCGCCCCCAAAAAAGCGCCTGAGAAAAAAGAGATAGACCCCGAACTTATGGCCACCTTCGACAAGCTGGGGATTCCCCTGCACGAGAGGAGCGTACTGGCCGGAACCGCCGTGGATGCCGTATTCGACTCCGTATCGGTGAAGACCACCTTCCGCGAGTCGCTGGCCGAGAAAGGCATCATCTTCTGCTCCTTCTCCGAGGCCGTCCGGGACTATCCCGACCTGGTCCGCAAGTACCTGGCATCAGTGGTACCCTACGGCGACAACTACTACGCAGCCCTCAACTCCGCAGTATTCTCCGACGGATCCTTCTGCTACATCCCCAAGGGAGTGCACTGCCCGATGGAGCTGTCCAGCTATTTCCGCATCAACGCCAGGGGCACCGGCCAGTTCGAGAGGACCCTCATCGTAGCCGACGAGGGCTCCTACGTAAGCTACCTCGAAGGCTGCACAGCCCCCATGAGAGACGAGAACCAGCTGCATGCGGCAGTAGTGGAGATAGTAGTGCTGGACAATGCCGAGGTCAAATACTCCACCGTCCAGAACTGGTATCCCGGCGATGCGCAGGGACGGGGCGGCATATTCAACTTCGTCACCAAGAGGGGAATCTGCAAGGGAGTGAACAGCAAGCTCTTCTGGACCCAAGTAGAGACCGGTTCGGCCATTACATGGAAATACCCCAGCACCATACTGAAAGGCGACAATTCCGTCTCGGAATTCTACTCCGTGGCCGTGACAAACAATTACCAGCAGGCCGACACCGGCACCAAGATGATCCACATCGGGCGGAACACCCACAGCCGCATCATCAGCAAGGGCATCTCCGCCGGCCACAGCCAGAACAGCTACCGGGGTCTGGTCAAGATCCTGCCGGGGGCCGAGAACGCCCGCAACTACTCCCAGTGCGACTCCCTCCTGCTCGGGGACAAATGCGGGGCCCACACATTTCCCGTAGTGGAGAACCAGAATCCCACCGCCATAACGGAGCACGAGGCCACCACCTCCAAGATCAGCGAGGACCAGCTCTTCTACTGCCGCCAGAGGGGCATCCCCGAGGAGAGCGCCGTCGGCCTGATCATCGGCGGCTACACCAAGGAAGTCATCAACAAGCTCCCGATGGAGTTTGCGGTCGAGGCTCAGAAGCTGCTCGAGGTCTCGCTCGAGGGCAGTGTCGGGTAGGGCATCTCGTCTTCGACTCCACCACCTAATCTACCGCAACGGCACCGTTTCCCGCGGTTCCGTTTCCAGCCGCCTCGTCCCACCTTCCGAAGGTGGGCTGTTTTTCCGCATTTCTGCCTCACCTTCAGAAGGTGCGCAATCGCCCGAAGCCCTCTGTAGCGTCTGTACACGCGATTTCGCTCCCAACTGCCTTCTTCCACCTTCCGAAGGTGAGCTATTTTCCCGCATTTCCGCCTCACCTTAAGAAGGTGCGCTCTCTAAGCGGCATTGTTGTAAACATCCTTTTTCTGCCAATTTGTCACTTAATCTATTGATTTTCAGGGATTTCGCGACAATTTGGCGGAAAAATGCGACATTCCGTCAAGCCTCCGCGTGCCAAAGCCCCCTGGTCCACAATTTGCGATATCATCTATCGAACGCCCGAAAGGGAGGGCGGAACGGAGACCCCGGTGAGGGGCACCGGAAAGACTCCCGGGAAGGTCCGGAAGAACGGGGCGACAGGATTCAGAAACGAATCCGCAGCCTCCTCTGAAAGACCGGAAACGTTCATAAATATTTTAAGAAACAATTTAAAATTATGGAGGATAACATTATGGTACCCAGCAGAAGAACACAGCAGAATTGGCTGCCCGCTTTTTTCAATGACTTTTTCGATGATGACTTCAGACATTTCGGAAACATGATGAGGACTTCGTCCCCTGCCATCAACGTCAAGGAGAATGACAAGGAGTACACAGTCGAGATAGCCGCCCCCGGCATGTCCAAGGACGACTTCAAGATCCGCATCAACGAAGAGAATGAACTGGTAGTCACCCTCGAGCACAAGGACGAGCACAAAGAAGAGAAGAAGGACGAGAAATACCTCAGAAGGGAATTCTCCTACTCTCACTTCGAACAGGCTCTGCTTCTCCCCGACGACATCAAGAAGGAAGAGATCAGTGCCAGCATGGAGCACGGTGTGCTGAACATCACCCTGCCCAAGATGACCGAGGTCCCTGTCACACCCAAGGAAAGATTCATTGATATCAAATAGCCGACGGCCCTTCAGTCCAAGGCTGCAACAAACCCAGAAGCCGCACTTCGACCAGCATCGGAGCGCGGCTTTTTTTGTATTTTTGCGGCCCAAACAATAACGTCCATGGACTGGCTGAACTATACCCTTTTCACTTTCAACGGAGACACTCCGGTGCTGCTGATCGACCTCATCACGTCGATAGCGGGACTGACCTGCGTATTCTTAGCAGGACGCAACAGTAAGTACAACTTCTGGGTGGGATACGTGTACTCCGCCCTGCTCTTCCTCATGTTCTGGAACAAAGCCCTGTGGGCCAACATGCTGCTGCAGCCCATATCCTTGGGCATCAACATCCTCGGACACTACCGCTGGACCCATCCGAAGCCGGAGGAGGTCAGTGAAAAAGACGGCAGGTCCCTGAAGGTCTCCATGCTGTCCTGGCCGCAGAGGGCGGTGTCCGTGGCGGCAATATTCGCACTCGGCTGGCTCTGGGGCTGGCTCCTCGAGACCCTCACACACGATCCCGTGCCCTACCTGGACGCCTGCGTGACCGCCCTCATCCTCGTTGCCCAGTTTCTCTCGGCCCTCAAGAAATGGGACTGCTGGGTGGCATGGCTGGCAGTGAACATCACCCAGATCATCCTGCACATATCCGTCGGGCACGTATTCATGCCGATAGTCTGCGCCCTCTACCTGATAAACGGTGCGGCCTCCATCATCAACTGGTGGCGCCTTTACCGTGAAAAGGCATAGCAACATCCGGAAAATATTGTATTTTTGCACTCCGCACAAAACAGAAAGACTATGGCAGAAAACAAGATACTACTCGAAATCAAAGACCTGCACGCCAGTGTGGGCGACAAGGAAATACTCCGCGGCATCGACCTGACAGTCCGCGAAGGCGAGACCCACGCGATCATGGGCCCCAACGGTTCCGGCAAATCCACCCTCTCGGCAGTCCTGGCCGGCCGGGACCGCTACACCGTCACCGCCGGAGAAGTCACATTCAACGGCCGCGACATCCTGGACCTCACCCCCGAGGAGCGCTCTTTCGAAGGCCTCTTCCTGAGCTTCCAGTACCCCATCGAGATACCCGGCGTGACCAACGTCAACTTCATGCGCACCGCCGTCAACGAGCACCGCAGGCACAAGGGCCTCGAGCCCCTGAACGCCGCCGACTTCCTCAAGCTCATGCGCAGCAAGATGGAAATCGTGGAGATGAACCCCTCGTTCTCCTCCAGAGGCGTCAACGTAGGCTTCTCCGGCGGTGAGAAGAAGCGCAACGAGATCTTCCAGATGGCCATGCTCGAGCCCCGTCTGGCCATCCTCGACGAGACCGACAGCGGCCTGGACGTGGATGCCCTGAGGATAGTGGCCACCGGAGTCAACAAGCTCAAGAGGCCCGACAACGCCGCCATCGTCATCACCCACTACCAGAGACTCCTGGACTACATCGTCCCGGACGTGGTGCACGTGCTCTACAAGGGCCGCATCATCAAGACCGCCGGCAAGGAACTCGCCCGGGAGATCGAGGAGAGGGGCTACGACTGGATCATCAACGGATAACGGGGAGGCAGGACAATGACAGAGAACTACATCTACGCTCCCGAGCACAATATCGAGGGAGGCTTCCGCTGCAAGGTTCCCCTTCCGGGCAGCCGCCAGGTCTTCATGATCGACGGCGGAGTTCAGGGCACGGGCCGTCCGCTGGACATCCGCTTCGAGAGAGGAAAAATATACGGGGAGGCCCTACAGGTCATCAGCATCCGCACGGAAAAACATCCGGAGGACATCAGCACCCGGGCGTCCTTCCACTTCGAGGAGGGCAGCAGCGCCCGGCTCATCCTCTGCTCCCACACATTTGCAGAGAATCCCTTCCACACCGAGGGCAATGTCAGCATCACCCTGGAGGCCGGGGCCTCTGCCGACATCGTCATCATGCAGAACGAGCACAACCGGGCCACGCACAACACCCGGTTCGACATCCACATAGGCGAGGGCGCATCCCTCAAGGCCGTCATCCTCACCCTCCACGGCGGAGTGATCGACAATGACATCACCGTCAGCCTCGACGCCCCCCACGCCTCCTGCGACATCAGCGGCCTCTACCTGGTGGACGGCACCCAGAAGGTGACCAACACCCTCAAGGTCCGGCACCGCGTCCCCGAGTGCCACAGCCGGGAATTGTTCAAGGGCATCCTCGATGACAGCGCCTCCGCATATTTCTCCGGCCTGATCCACGTCTTCCCCGACGCCCAGAAGACCGAAGCCTACCAGGAATGCCACAACCTCCTGCTCAGCCGCGATGCCCGCGCATTTGCCCAGCCCCAGCTGGAGATTTACGCCGATGACGTAAAATGCTCGCACGGAGCCACAAACGGACGCCTCAACGAGGACGAGCTCTTCTACATGCGCTCCCGCGGCATACCCTTGAAAGAGGCCCGGGTCCTTCAGCAGCTGGCATTTGCCTACGCCGTCCTGGACAAGATCAGCTCCCCGGAGCTGAAAGAGCGGATGGCCTCCCTGACCGAGAGGAGGCTAAGAGGCGAATTCACAGACTGCAAGAGCTGCTGCCGCAACTGTTGTTAAAAACTCCGTTGATAACTTCACCCATTCCCGCTTTGCCGCTGACGTAATTAGTCCTAACTTGCAGACCATTTCCGTTAGAAAACTAATACGTAACAGCATGGATAACAAGACTTACGACGAAGCACTGCGGGAAAGCAGAGAGTATTTCCGCGGCGATGAGCTCGCTGCCTCGGTCTGGATCAACAAGTACGCCATGAAGGACTCCTTCGGCAACCTGTACGAGACCTCTCCGGACCAGATGCACTGGCGCCTGGCGAACGAGTTTGCCAGGATCGAGCAGCAGTACCCCAACCCTATGACGGCAGCAGAGATTCACGAGCTGCTCCGGGATTTCAAGTACATCATCCCTCAGGGAGGCCCGATGGCGGGCATCGGCAACAACTACCAGATAGCCTCCCTGTCCAACTGCTTCGTCATCGGCAACAAGCATGAGGCCGACTCCTACGGCGGCATCATGAAGATAGACGAGGAGCAGGTGCAGCTGATGAAGCGCCGCGGCGGAGTAGGCCATGACCTCTCCCATATCCGCCCCACCGGCAGCCCGGTGCTCAACAGCGCCCTCACCTCCACCGGCGTGGTGCCCTTCATGGAACGCTATTCCAACTCCACCCGTGAGGTAGCCCAGGACGGACGCCGCGGAGCCCTGATGCTGACCATCTCCATCAAGCATCCCGATGCGGAGAACTTCATCGACGCCAAGCTCGAGAAAGGCAAGGTGACCGGAGCCAACGTCTCCGTAAGGATAGACGACGAGTTCATGCGCTGCGCCCTGAGCGGCAAGCCCTACGTCCAGAAGTACCCCATCGACTCCGACCACCCCAAGTTCTCCAAGGAGATCGACGCCTCCGCCCTGTGGAAGAAGATCATCCACAACGCATGGCAGTCCGCCGAGCCCGGAGTCCTCTTCTGGGACACCGTCATCCGCGAGTCCATTCCCGACTGCTACGCCGACCTCGGCTACAAGACCATCAGCACCAACCCCTGCGGCGAGATTCCCCTCTGCCCGTACGATTCCTGCAGATTGATTGCCGTAAACCTCTATTCCTACGTCAATAATCCATTCACACCTCAGGCAGAGTTTGACTTTGAGCTGTTCAAGCAGCATGTAACCAAGGCCATGAGACTGATGGACGACCTTATCGACCTGGAAATGGAGAAGATAGAGGCCATCTTGGATAAGATAAAACAAGATCCTGAGGACGATGATGTTAAACGCACTGAATACGAGCTTTGGATCAAGATACGCGAGAAGTCCCTCGGAGGACGCCGTACCGGCCTCGGCATCACCGGAGAGGGCGACATGCTCGCTGCCCTCGGCCTGACCTACGGCTCGGACGCCTCCATCGATTTCGCCGTCAAGGTGCAGAAGACCCTGGCCCTCGCAGCCTACGCATCCTCGGTCAACATGGCCAAGGAGAGGGGTGCCTTCCCCATCTTCGACGCCAAGCGCGAGGAGAACAACCCGATGATCGCCCGCATCCGCAAGGAGGACGAGGAGCTCTACGACAATATGGTCCGCTACGGCCGCCGCAACATATCCATGCTTACCATTGCCCCGACCGGAACCACATCCCTGATGACCCAGACCACCTCCGGCATCGAGCCCGTCTTCCTGCCCTTCTACAAGAGACGCCGCAAGGTCAACCCCAACGACCTCAACGCCGTCATCGCCTTCAAGGACGAGAACGGAGACTGCTTCGAGGAGTACTATGTCTTCCACCACCACTTCCTCACCTGGTGCGCTGTCAACGGCTACGATGTCGAGCAGGTAAAGCAGATGAGCGAGGAGGAGATACAGGCACTCGTCAAAAAGTCGCCCTACAACAAGGCCACTTCCAACGACATAGACTGGGTAGCTAAAGTAAAGATGCAGGGCCGCATGCAGAAATGGGTGGACCACTCCATCAGCGTGACCGTCAACCTTCCCCACGACATCAAGGAGGACATGGTCGCCGAAGTCTACCGCACCGCATGGGAGTCCGGCTGCAAGGGCGTGACCGTCTACCGTGACGGCTCCCGTACAGGAGTGCTGGTATCGGCCAAGGACGGAGCCGGAGTCATCAAGCCCAAGAAGAGACCCAAGTCCCTCGAGGCCGACGTCATCCGCTTCAAGAACGGCAACGAGCAGTGGATCGCCTTCGTCGGCAAGCAGAACGGCAAGCCCTACGAGATCTTCACCGGTATGGTGGACGACTCCCGCAACCTGCCTACGGCCATAACCACCGGCCGCATCGTCAAGGAAAAGACCGAGGAAGGCACCAGCCGCTACGACTTCCACTACACCGACCGCTACGGATATCCCGGAGTCCTCGGAGGTATCTCCCACATGTTCCGTCAGGAGTTCTGGAACTACGCCAAGCTCATCTCGGGCGTCATCCGCAACGGCATGCCCATCGTGGACATCCTCAACCTCGTCAAGGGCCTCAACCTCGACGACGAGAGCATCAACACCTGGAAAAACGGAGTGGAACGCGCCCTGAAGCAGTACATCCCCAACGGCACCAAGGACGAGACCGGTCAGAAATGCGAGAAGTGCGGCTCGACCAACCTCATCTACCAGGAGGGCTGCCTGATCTGCCAGGACTGCGGCCACGGCAAATGCGGTTGATGCCATGAATATCGTCCTCTACCCTCGGCCGAAGATCAACATCGGCCTGAGGGTCACCGCCCGCAGAAGCGACGGCTACCACGACATAGAGACACTCTTCTTCCCTGTGGACAACTGGAAGGAGGATATCCTGGAAATCATCGAGGCGGACTCCGTCTCGATGAATTATTATGGACTCCACTTCGAACTGCCGGGCGGGGACATGGAGAAAGAGCTGTGCGTAAAGGCCTACAGGCTGCTGCAGAAAGAATTTGACCTGCCGCCGGTAGGCATCTACCTCTGCAAGAACATTCCCGTCGGCGCGGGAATGGGCGGTGGGTCCTCCGACGCGGCCTGGACCCTCCGGGGGCTCAATGAACTCTTCCGCCTCGGCCTGAGCGACGAGCGTCTTGCGGAATACGCCGCCCGCCTCGGCAGCGACTGCCCTTTCTTCATCTACAACAGACCCATGTACGGCAGCGGACGGGGAGAGATTCTCACCCCCTGCGACTCACCCGCCGTCGCACAACTCAGGGAGAAATACCGCATCAAGGTCATTGCCCCCGGCATCCACGTCTCCACCGCCGAAGCCTACGCCTCCCTGACCCCCGACCCCTCGGGCCGCGGCCTGAGCGACCTCCTGGAGACCCTCCCGGTCGAAGAATGGAAGGACCGTATCCTCAACGACTTCGAAGGCCCCGTCTTCTCCAGATACCCCGCCCTCGCCCGCCTCAAGCAGTCCCTCTACGACGAAGGCGCCGTCTACGCCTCCATGAGCGGCAGCGGCTCGGCCGTCTACGGCATTTTCAGGAAATCCTGACAATGAGAATAATCCGGACAATCATTCTTCCCGCACTGACCGTTGCGGCCTTGTTGCTGAGCAGTATGCCATGCTGCGGGCAGGAGGGGAAGGGTGTGTCCGTGGATTTCAATGGCAGTCAACTGCTTACGGAAAGGGAATACAGCAGGGTTATCAAAAAGGCAGTAGACTCGCTGGCTTCGGAGGGCAGGAGGCCCGTGCTCGACGGATGGGCTGATTCGGTGGAGCTGTTTCTGGACAATATGCGCATCGGCGGAACGGAGGACAGCATCGTATTCTACATACTCAGCCATGAAACGGCTGTAGCCGGTCAGGACTGGAAGAGGGCCTACTGGAGCCTGAGCCGTCTGGAGCATATCACGGACAGCATCCAGTTCGAAGAGCTGCACAGGCAGGTACGGAGTATGAGCCATGCCCTGCATCAGGCTGAAGCTGATGGGAAAGGACAGGATTCTCCCACGGGATATGCTGTCGCCATAATCCTGCTTTCTGCGGTAGTGCTGGCCCTGGCCGCTGCGTGCGTAACTCTTTACAGCAGACTCCGGAAGCAGAGGGCCAGGACATCCATGCACGCCTGGATTTCAAGGGACATGGAAAAGGAATCGGTCAGACAGCAAGACGAAATCCGGGAACTGGAAGGGGGAATGCGGAAAATGAAGGAGCGGCAGCTGCAGGAGGAAAGGGCCAGGAAGGCCCTGGCAGTGATGCTGCAGCAAAGGCAGGGCGGAGGTGAGGAACTGATCGGGTTTACCGGGGAGCTGCTCAAAATCACCGGTGAGCTGGCAAACATCTACTATGAATCGTCCACGCATCCGGAGACCATGGCTAAAAGAGTGAAGGAAACCCTCGGAAACGGGCTGAGCGGCGGAAAGGCATTTGACCGCATAGGGCTGCTGGTCGAGGCCTCCTATCCCGGCTTCATGCAGAGTCTCACCGATGAGTTCCCCTGGCTGACCGATGATGACAAGTTCCTGATATCCCTGATGATATGCGGAATCTCCTCAAGTGCCGCCTGCGTCATCCTCAACACCGACCTCAACCGGCTCAACATCCGCAAGACGCGGCTCGCCAAGAAGATGAACACCAGGGACAGACTCTCGATATACCTGCGCGACAGACTTTACAACTGGAATCGTAAATAACTGGTTTCCCAGTATTTTGCGTCCAGACAAAACTTTCACCCCACACCTCCGCACGGTGCTGAGAATCTGCATCTGAAAGTTTTTGCACTCTTCCAATCACAGCATTTTCAAGACATTAGCCTACTCGCAGCGTAACTCTTTCTTCCTTGACATCAGGGCCGCGCCCCCATATCTTTGCGGAAACATCAAACCCGACCCGTTATGAAAAAATCCGCACTGATCCTTTCACTCCTGTTCCTGGCCGCGCTTACCGCCCAAGCTGCCGGGCCATTGTCCGTCAAAGGGCGGGTGATAGACAGGCAGGGACGGCCCGTCCCCGCCGCACTGGCCGTCCTTATTTCCCCGGAAGACAGTTCCGTGCTCAATTTTACCTACGTAGATACCTCCGGCTGCTTCGCCTTCGAAATGAGAACCAGTCCGGCAGAGCGGCTCATCGTCGAGGTGTCCTGCATGGGATATGAAAAGGTCAGACTCACCGTCACTCCCCCCAAGTCCAATCTCGTCGTGACCCTGGAGCAGTCCTCCGAGACTCTGGCGCAGGTGACCGTAACAGCCGACAGGGGCACGGTCAGCCGACGTCCCGGCAAGCTGGTCTATTCCCCGCCGGCTGAAATAGCCTCGGCCTCCGATGCATTCTCCATGCTCGGCTATGCCCCGCTCGTGACCGTAAGCCGGGAGGCGGTGACAGTCTTGGGGAACAAAAAGGCTGAAATCTGGGTAGACGGCCGCAAGCCGGTCATGAGCCAGGAGGCAGCGATGGATATCCTGCGCAACACTCCGGCAGAGAAGATTGAGAAAATCGAAGTGATAACCTCTCCGGGGGCCGCCTACAAGGCCTCGGCCTCCGGGGCGGTCATCAACGTGGTGTACAGGAAGGAACCGGGACAGGGACTGGAGGGAAGCGCCAGCCTGAGAGGCACGTACTATGCGCGGAAAGTCTCCCCGGAAGCAGCCGTGGGGCTCAGCTGGGCAGGGGATAGACTGGCAGTGTCGGGTAATCTCGGATTCATCAACAACGGCAGCCGTATCGACCAGACTGAGCATTACAGCTATTTCGACACAGACAAGGATATCGAATACCGGTCACAGAAGAAAAGTGACATGTACATGCTGCACGGCAACCTGAACCTGACATACGACATCAATCCGAAAAACACGATAGGAGCCTCCCTCGCCATGGACGGTGACTGGACTGACATCCGCGATGAGACAGTCACTGACTATCTCCGCGACGGCATTCTGACGCAGAGTTCCCTCGTTTCTTCCAGGACCGGCAACCCTGTGGTAAAGCCGGGTATAGGCGCTGAGCTGTACTACAACCTGAAAACGGACGGACGGGGCAGCAGCCTCGACATAAGCGCAAACTATTCTGCCTACTACGACAACTCCCGCATCGGCACGGACATCACCGGGCCCGCCCCGCAAAGCTGGATTCAGCAGACAGTCCAGGACTTCCGGGCTGCCGAGGGCAAGGCAGTCTACCGCCATATCTTCAGCGACGGAAGTACCCTGAACAGCGGACTGGAGCATACCTCGACACTGCTCGACAACGGCTTTTTCAGAAGCGACAGCACGAGTTGGAACAACCGCTTCATGTACCGTGAGCATATTTCCGGTGCATACATCTCCTACGACCGCCAGTGGAACGAAGTTCTGTGGAGTACGGCCGGCCTGCGCGGAGAATACACCCGCATCTCCGGCAGACAGGAGGCGACCGGAGAGGAGGTGAGTCAGAACTACTTCAATCTGTTCCCGTCCGCCTCGGTGATGCTGAATCTCGACGAGGGAAAACACAGCCTCATGCTGGACTACCGGATGAACATCGACCGGCCTTTCTACACCCGCCTCAACCCGTTCAGGATATGGACCACGGAGAATACCTTCAGCACCGGTAATCCGCAGCTGAGCGCCGCACTGGCCCATGAGCTGATGCTGAATTACACTTTCCTATACGACTACACCGTCGCCGTAATGTGGATGAATTCCGGCAACGCCATTTTCGACTACGACGAATACATCGGGAACGATGTCATGAAGTCCTCCACCGGGAATTTCGGCACCCATAACATGCTGCATCTGACAGCGGATATCAACAAACGCCTGCTGAACGGCATCTGGGAGATCCGCCTGAATGCCTCCGCCGGCTACGAGACTCTTGACGCCGCTCTCGGTGAGACCGACATGTCCTACTCCACCTGGTACTGGATGGCGGACCTGCGCAACACTGTGAACCTCTCCCGGCAGCACGGCCTGCTCATGACCCTCTCCTACAGCTACAGCTCCCCCATGCGCTCCCTGACCTGGGAAGTACCTGAGAGGCACTATCTGAATCTCTCCATCTCCAAACAGTTCGATTTCGGAGGCACACTGAGCCTCGAGGCCACCGACCTGCTCGGCACCTTCGGCCCGCAGCATTTCTCCACCGCGGCCTACACCTACCGCCGCGATTGGCAGACCTGGTCCGGCCTCGTAACCCTCTCCTGGCGCCAGAGCTTCGGCCGCAAATACGTTCGTCAGGCCCAGGACCGCTCCGCCGGCGGCCTTTCCCGACGAATTAAATAACAACTTATTTACCACCTATTTTGCTTTTCTTGAAGGGAAAATGTATTTTTGTCTTGAATAATCAGAAAACGGGAATTATCATGGGTACAGAAATACGAAATAAGGTTGAGTATATCGTTGTCATGATTGCCGAATTTGCCAAGGCAAAACATTTAACTGAAAGTCAGGCATTCCGGTATCTCAAACGGTTTGATGCCATAAAGTTTTTGAATGAGCACTACGGTATTGCGCATACCTTGCGCATGGAGGATGTTCTGAACGACATAACTGATTATTGCCGCCGTCATGGAGGGGCGATAGCATGAAACTGTACCATGGATCCACTGTCGTAATCGACAAGATTGATCTTTCTGTCTCAAAGCCCAACAAAGATTTCGGAAAGGGCTTCTATCTTTCAGACAATGAGCAACAGGCATATGAAATGGCATCATACAAGGCCGCACAGCTTGATATGGAGCCTGTTGTAAACGTATTCGAATTTGATGAACGGATATTAACAGACAGCTTTTCACCTCTCAATATATCGTATATGGTCCTATTGCCAACGACCGCGTAGGACTGCAGATCCGCAATTACATGGAGCACAATATAGACCTCGAGACATTTTTAGAACGACTGAAGTTCATACGCGGTATCACGTTTCAATATTTTTTCGGAACGGTAAGAGCCATTAACCTACTGACAAAGATATGACTGGTGTTGAATACATGATGGAATGCATGACAAAGGACCTCGTTATCCTCTTGATGGAGCGCCGTCATATGGATATGGAGTCAGCCCTTGACACATTGTATAATTCGGACACATTCAAGAAATTGCAAGATGTCCGCAGCGGTTTGTATTTCCAAAGCCCGCTCTACGTATATGACTTCTTGGAAAAAGAGATTGAAACAGGTACTCCGGCCTGACTTTGCAGAGACTATGGACAATGAGCTCGAAATACTGACGGCACGGTACCGGGAGCTGAGCATCGACAGGCAGATAGACTACGGGAAATTCTGTCTGTACTCGATTATTACCCATTCAACGGCCATCGAGGGCTCGACCATCACCGAGCTGGAGAACCAGATACTGTTCGACCAGGGTATCAGCCTGCGCGGAAAGAGCATAGAGGAGCAGAACATGAACCTGGACCTTAAAGCTGCCTACGAAAGATCCGCGGAACTGGCGGCCTCGCACACACCGGTCACGGTCGACATACTTGTTGAACTGGCATCGCTCGTCATGAAAAATATGAGCTACAACAAAGTGCCAGGAAAACTTTCGGAACTCTGTGACAGGATAAACGCAGCCAGGCAAAAAAGCAGCGCCATGAATCTGCAAGAACAGTACGAAATGACTTTTGACGCGCACTATGCGCTGGTAACGATACATCCCTGGGCTGACGGCAACGGCAGGACTGCCCGTCTGCTGATGAACCAGCTGCAGATGGAAATGGGCCTGATCCCCGCAAAAATCCTGAAAGGAGATAAGGAAGAATATATCAAGGCCCTCGTAGAGACGCGGGAAAAGGAAGATCCATCGATATTCCGCCGCTGGATGACCGGTCTGATGATACGTAATCTCCGCCACGACATAGATACATATCTCCAGTCTGTCAATGATGAAAAAGGTGGGGAGAAAACCACAAAAAGTAGGGAGAAAAAGCAGAAAAGTAGGGAGAAAATCCTCGAACTGCTGTCCGGGGACGGCAGTCTGAGCGCAGCAGCCCTCGCCGTCCGCATCGGCATCACCCTGAAAGCCGTGGAAAAACACCTGGCACGCCTGAAAGCCGAAGGAAGGCTCCGGCGCGTAGGACCCGACAAAGGCGGCCACTGGACAGTGAATGATAATCGGTAAGCACTGCAGCACCCTCAAATTACAGCACCTTGGTAATCAGCATATTCCGTTAGGCCACTGATCTTTGCAGGTGCTTCGAAAACGCCGAAAAGATCAGCATTCAATGGTAAGCACCTGATTATCGAATGATTGCAAAACACCCCCGCCACCCTGCTTACCGTTGATGAACCATAGAGCCGCACTACTTGATATATTTGTCACTATAATCACTGGGTTATATGAAAAATTTTCTTGCTTGGCAGCTGTAGTTGCCGCAGCATTTCTGGCCGCCTCCTGCAGCCCCGCGGAATGGGATATATTCAAGACGGAAACGGGATATGCGGCTGTTGTCAAGATGGCACCGGTCATCGACCTCTACGACGAGGACATGAACCTCCTGAAATCTGTGGATATTTCCGACATTCCGGTTATTGAGCGTAAAGTCAGGGATATAGAAAAAAGCCGCGAGGTTTCGGCTCCGGGCACCCTGACCGTGTACTACCAGTTCGGCGACTCATATTACTCCGACGGGAAACTATACATACTCTGCTTCACCGTGAACGATGATCCAGCCGACAATATGAAGAATCTATGCAATACCGTCGTCGTACTGGACGTAGACGGGGACACAATCAGATACACCGGACAATTGATCCTCCCCGACAAATACTACTGGTGCATCTGCGTCACCTCCGACGGCAGGCTCATCGCCTCCAACGCCATGCAGTCGCAGCTTGAAGTATTTGACCTCCGGTAGCGTCCATCTTACCGAAAAATATCTTACATTTGCGCAACGTTTAAACAACCAACCAAACAACCATTATGCGCAGATTTACATTACTGACCATCGCGATGTTCGTCTTCTCGGTACTCGGAGTGCAGCTCCGGGCTCAGGAGGCGACGCTGGCGGACCGCATCGCCGCACTGCCCCAGGTAAAGGACGTGCAGGAGCTGGAGAGCACTCAGTTCGCCGAGAAATATTTAGTGATATTCGAGCAGCCCATCGACCACGAGAACCCCGACATGGGCACTTTCACCCAGAGGGTCTACGTGTGCGCCGTGCATCCTGACAGCGCCACCGTGGTGGTGACCGAGGGCTACGGCGCCCAGTATGCGGCCAGCCCCCGCTACCGCGACGAGATCTCGGCCCTGTTCAACACGAACAACATCGTGGTCGAGCACCGCTACTTCCTCGAGTCCACCCCCTACCCCGGCAAGTCTCCCGAGGAGGTCAACTGGGACTACATGAATGCCCCCAATGCGGCCGCTGACCTGCACGAGGTAGTGACCGCCCTGAAAAACGTCTTCGACGGCAAGTGGATCTCCACCGGCATCAGCAAGGGAGGCCAGACCACCATGCTCTACCGCGCCTACTATCCTGAGGACGTGGACTTCTCCGTACCCTACGTAGGCCCTCTGTGCCGCGGCGCATACGACGGCCGTCATGAGCCCTTCATCGCCGAATACGTGGGCACACCCGCCGACCGCGAGGCCGTCAGGAACTTCCAGATCGAGCTGCTGCTCCGCAAGGACCGCCTGATGCCCATGTATGACTCCCTGTGCAAGGCCCGCGAGTACGAGTTCCGCGCTCCCGTGGACGAGATCTACGACTACTGCGTGCTGGAGTTCTCCTTCGCCTTCTGGCAGTGGGGCTACCCCGTGGCAAACATACCCGGGAAAGACGCTTCCGACCGTGAGGTATTCAACTACATGATGAGAATAAGCTCCCCTGACTATTTTGTAACATGGAGCGCCACATCGCCTTTCTTCGTACAGGCAGCCCAGGAACTCGGCTACTACGGCTACGACATGAAGCAATTCGGCAAATACCGCAAGTATTTCAGCATCAAAAACACCGACAACTACATCACCAAGTTGCTCCTGCCCCAGAACCGCGAGTTCCCCTTCAGCGACTACCTCTACAACAAGATCTCAGCATTCCTGCACTCCACCGACGCCCGCATGCTCTTCATCTACGGCCAGTTCGACCCCTGGTCCGCAGTGATGCCCGCCGACCCGCACAAGGACAACATCAAGTTCTTCATCCAGCCTGGCGGCAGCCACCGTGCCCGCATCGCCACCTTCGACGAGGCTACCCAGAAGGAGATCAAGTCCATCCTGAGCCAGTGGCTGTATGAGTAACCTACCTGAGTTCAAGGACATAGAATTAAGCGACAAGGAGTGGGCCGACCCGCTCCTTGCTGTTTCCGACTACCGGGCCACGGAGTACTGCTTCACCTCGCTGTACATCTGGGCCCGGTTCTTCGGAACCCGCATCGCCCGGTGGAAGGACTGGCTGCTCATCCGCTCCGACGGAGAGGAGGGCTGCGCCAACTACATTTTCCCCGCAGGAAGCGGAGATATCGCTGAGGTTCTGGATACAATGGAGGAGGATGCCGCCCGCATCGGGAGACGCCCGGTCCTCTGGATCATCGCCGATGTGAAAGCCCGCCTCGAGGAAATGTTCCCCGGCCGCTACGAATTTTCCCCTGTCCGCCGATCCTTCGACTATCTCTACGAGACGGAGAAGATGATCTCCCTCGCCGGAAAGAAATACCAGCCCAAGCGCAATTTCATCTCCCGGTTCAAGGCGCAGAACCCCGGCTGGACCTACGAGAGCATCCGCCCGGACGGCGATCCGGAACTCTGCCGCCGCCAAATAGAGGAATGCAGGACAATGACCGACGAGTGGTGCGCCCTCAACGGCTGCATCCACAACGAGTCGATGCAGATGGAGGCCTGCGCGGTGCGCAAGGCCCTGGAGGACTTCGTCCCCCTGCGGCTCTGCGGAGGAATGCTGCGCAGCGGCGGCCGCCTGGTGGCCTACACCCTCGGCGAGCGGCTCAACTCCGATACTTTCATCGTGCACGTCGAGAAGGCATTTTCCGATGTGACGGGAGCCTACCCCATGATCAACCGCACCTTCCTCGAGCACGAGGCGGCCGGCCTGCAGTACGTCAACCGGGAGGACGATGCCGGGGATGAGGGCCTGCGCAAGGCCAAGCTGTCCTACCATCCGGCATATATGTTGGAAAAATATTTGGCAGTTCCGCGATAAGTGCTTTTCTTTGCAGCCTATTTTCAAAAATCGATGGGTCTATATAAACGAGAAAAATTAGAAAACGGGGCGGAGATATGCGTATGGGAGATCTCCGAGGACGAAGACGACTTGCGCCGGCTGTGCGCCCCCATTCCCAGCGATGAGCTCGAGGAGCTCGAAATCACCAAAAGCCCCGCACGGCGCAAGGAGAAACTGGCCGTAAGGGCACTTCTCAACGAGATGTTTCCCGAGAAACTCTATCTCGGACACCACGACAACGGCAAACCCTATCTTCAGAACTGCGCCGTGGAGATCAGCATCTCTCACTGCGCCCGCTTCGCAGCCGTCATCGCCCATCCCGAAGAGAGCGTGGGCATAGACATCGAAAGCCTCGGCCGCGACTTCTCGGCAGTGGAGCGCAAGGCCCTCTCCGAGGACGAGAAGGACGACCTCTCGGACCACAACACCAACCAGCAGCTGGCCATCTACTGGTGCGCCAAGGAAGCCATCTACAAGCGCATGTCCCGCAACGGTGTGGACTTCGCGCGGCAGATAGAGGTGGAGCGCTTCACCCCCCGCGACGAGGGCGAACTGGAGGCCACCTTCATCCACAAGGACGGGGAGGAGGAGACCTTTGAACTCAACTACGAGATATTCGACGGCCACGTCATGGTGTGGCTTGTGGGGTAACGCTATGTTTCATCGTCTTACAAATCTTGCGCTCAATATAGTCGCCACGATGGCGATGCTCTCCGGTTTCCTGCCCATGCTGTCATGGTCGCGGCTGGAGGGAGTGCCGGTGCCGAACCACTTTGACATCCACGGAGTGGTGAACGGAGTCGGAGACAGGGGCATCCTGCTCACCCTCGCCCTCATTGGCCTCGGCATCTACATCATCATGATTCTGGCCCAGTGCTTCCCCAAGGTGGTGAACCTTCCCGTTCCCGCCCGAAAAGCCGAAGCCGCCAGAGCCGCCAAGACGGACCTGGCCGCACAGATGAACCTCCTGCTCTGCCTGCTTTTCTCATTCGGCGCCAACTCCACCCTCTCGGTGGCCGCAGGCAAGACGCAGACGCTGAATATGTGGTTCATCTGGGGGATAGTGGCCTTAGCTCTGGTCTGCATCGGCATTGCCATTTTCCGTACTTACCGCAGATAACCTATTTTGAATAAAAATAACTACCTTTGCGCGGATATTCAAAAGCAAAGCAGTTATTTTTCATACGATGAAGAATTTTATCGAAGACCTCAAATGGAGGGGCATGATCCAGGATATCATGCCCGGAACTGAAGAACTCCTTTCAAAAGAGCAGTGCACTGCATACGTGGGCATCGACCCCACGGCTGATTCGCTGCACATCGGTCATCTGGTCAGCGTCATGATGCTCAAGCACTTCCAGGACGCCGGCCACCGTCCCATCTCTCTCATCGGCGGAGCCACCGGCATGATCGGCGACCCCTCGATGAAGTCCCAGGAGCGCAACCTTCTCGACGAGGCGACCCTGCGCCACAACCAGGAGTGCATCAAGGCCCAGCTCTCCAAGTTCATCGACTTCGAGAGCGACGCTCCCAACGCCGCCATTCTGGTCAACAACTACGACTGGATGAAGGACTGGAGATTCCTCGACTTCACCCGCGAGATAGGCAAGCTGATTACCGTCAACTACATGATGGCCAAGGACTCCGTCAAGAAGAGACTCAGCGGAGAGGGCCGCGAGGGCATGTCGTTCACCGAGTTCACCTACCAGCTCCTCCAGGGCTACGACTTCACATACCTCTACGAGCACTACGGCTGCAAGCTCCAGATGGGCGGCAGCGACCAGTGGGGCAACATCACCACCGGCACCGAGCTCATCCGCCGCAAGCTCGGCGGCGAGGCCTACGGACTGACCTGGCCCCTGATGACCAAGTCCGACGGCGGCAAGTTCGGCAAGACCGAGAAGGGCAACATCTGGCTCTCCCCGGAGTACACCACCCCCTACGCATTCTACCAGTTCTGGCTCAACGTCAGCGACGAGGACGCCGCCAGGTACATCAAGATATTCACCACCCTCAGCCGCGAGGAGATTGAGGCCGCTGTGGCAGAGCACGCCAAGGCACCCCATCTGCGCGAGCTCCAGAAACTGCTCGCCCGCGAGATTACCGTCATGGTACACGGACAGGAGGAGTACGGCAAGGCCGTGGACGCTTCCCAGATACTCTTCGGAAAGTCCACTTCCGAGACCCTGCGCTCGCTCGACGAGAGGACCTTCCTCTCCGTATTCGACGGCGTACCCCAGTACAGCCTGAGCAAGGATGTTCTCCCGCAGAATGTCATCGACCTGCTGGCTGTCACCACCGACGTATTCCCCTCCAAGGGCGAATGCCGCAAGATGATCCAGGGCGGCGGCCTGTCCATCAACAAGGACCGCTGCGACTCGGCCGACCGCACCGTCAGCTCCGAGGACCTGATCGACGGCAAGTACATCCTCGCCCAGAAAGGCAAGAAGAACTACTACATCCTGAAATTTGAATAGGAGGCCGCCGCTATGGAAGGAGAAAGCACCCGCCAGCTCAAAGTGGCCAAGGAGCTCCAGAGACATCTGGCCGAGATCATCCGTTCCAAGGGCATGGCCTCCTGGGACGGAGCTCTCGTGTCGGTGAGCGGAGTGACCATAAGCCCGGACCTTGCAGTGGCCAAGGTCTACGTCAGCATCTTCCCCTCGGCCAAGCAGGAGAAGGTCTTCAGGATGATCCAGGAGTCGGGCCGCACCATGCGCGGAGAGCTGGGCCGCCAGATGGCCAAGCAGCTGCGCATCATACCCGAGCTGATCTTCTACCTGGACGACTCTCTGGACTACGTGGAGCACATCGACGAGCTGCTCGCCAAGTAGCCCATGCATCTGCCGCAGTTCATAGCCCGGCGTTACCTCTTCGCCAAGAAGTCGCACAACGTCATCAACATCATCTCGCTCATCAGCGCGATAGGCATAGCCGTGGGCTCCTGCGCCCTGATCATGGTGCTGTCGATATACAACGGATTCGAGGACGTGGTACGCGGGATGTACGACCGGGCCATGCCCGACATAGCCGTCACCTGCGGCTCATCCAAATATTTCCGCACCGACACAGAGGCCTTCGACGCCGTCCGCTCGATGCCCTCCGTTGCCTCATTCACCGAGAGCGTCGAGGAGACCGTCTTCCTGACCTACGACCGCGAGGAAGGGACCGCCCTGCTCAAAGGCGTGGAGCAGAGCTACACCGAGAACCCCGAGATACAGTCCTGCATCATCGACGGAGAGTTCACCCTGATGCACGGAGAGGTGGCCCAGGCCGTCACCGGACGCGGACTGGCTGTGGAAATGGGCATCATGCCCCGCTTCCTCGACCCCATCACCGTCTATTTCCCCGCCCGCGACCGGGACATCTCACTGGTCAATCCGGCGGCATCCCTCAACAGCGAGCGGTTCTTCCCGATAGGCACCTTTTTCTCGGGCAATGAGGGCTACAGCAACACCCTCTTCGTCCCCATCGAACGGGCCCGCAGGCTCATAGGACTCCAGGACAATGAGGCAGGCACCGTGGAGCTCCGGCTCGCTCCCGGCTCCGACGTCCGTCAGGCAGTGAAGGAGGTCCGCTCCGCCCTCGGCCCCGGCTTCACCGTCAAGGACAAATACATGCAGAACGAGACCGTCTACCGCATGATGCGCATCGAGAAGGTGGTCATCTTCATGATACTGCTCTTCATCATCATCGTGGTCTCCTGCAACGTCTTCGGCTCCCTCACCATGCTCATCATCGAGAAGCGGGACGACATCGCCACCCTCCAGCACCTCGGAGCCCGTCCGGCCCTGATCCGCCGCATCTTCTTCGACGAGGGCTGGATGATCATCCTGCTCGGAGCCGTCATCGGCCTGGCCGTCGGCATCATCCTATGCCTCATCCAGCAGCACGTCGGTGTCATCCGCATGCCCGGCAGCTTCGTAGTCGAGTACTACCCCGTCGTCATCAAGCCCGGCGACATCCTCATCACCCTCGCCGGCATCGCCCTCATCGGCCTTTTCATCACCGCTCTCCCCACCCGCCGCACCCTTTCGAAAATTTTTTAAAAATTTTTCACTTTCCGTGCAACAAAAACAGAGCGACCTGCATCTATGTAATAGGTTTAGGTTTTAGTACACAAGGAAGGGGTACCTATTGTAGCAGAGGGGTGCCTCTTTTTTTATGCCCTTTTGGACAGATATACAGAAAAGGCCGGTCAGGAACGCATATCCCGACCGGCCTTTCAGTTACCTGTATCAGCCAGGGCCTACTTATCGGCCGCCAGTTCTTTCAGTATCTCCTCAATGGCTGTATCGAGCTGAGGATCGCGGCCGTACATGCGGTCTGTAAATGTGTTGCGCACGTAGATGTCCGGAGCCACACCGGTAGCCTCGAGGTCCTCGCCTGTCAGAGAGTAGCATCCCCATGCCGGCATACGGCTGCTCGAACCGTCTACGAAAGAAACAGACGAGGTGAAGATAATCCAGCGGTATGTCTCGGTGCCTACTATCTTGGCTATTCCGAGGGTCTTGATACCATTGGAAGTCACCTCGGCGTCACTGAGGCTGCGCTCGTTGACGAGCACTACGATAGGCTTGTCGGCAGGGGTGACATTGGGATGGGAGTTGGGCTCGAAATCCCTGTAGCTCCAGCGGAAATGCTCCTGCTGGCGGAGGAAGTCCAGAACTTCCTTGTGCACGTTGCCGCCGTTGTTGTAACGGAGGTCCAGAATCAAGGCATCCCTGTTCACAGCGTCAGTGTGCATCTGCATCAGGAAAGGATAGAGCGAACCGTCGGTCATATCCCTGAGATGGATGTATGCCACGCGGCCGCCGGTCTGCTCGTCCACCATGGCGCGGCGCTGATCTTCCCATTCAGTGTACAGCATGTTCTTGAGGGCACCGTATGTTATGGTATGCAGTTTCACGTCGAAGTCCTTTCCCGAACGGTTGAAGGTAAGCAGTATCTCCTCCTGACGTATGGGTGAGGCCAGATATGATTCCCTGTTGACAGATGCATCCACTTTTACACCGCCGACAGCCACAAGACGATCGCCGGGACGGATGTCGATATCCACGCTGTTGGCCGGAGCATCGGTGAGAATACGGTCTACGACATAGGGATTGTCGTTGCTCCAGATGATACCTGTCTCGGCCGAAGATGTACGGATTTTGGGTGTGTTTTCCTCAGAACCGGAGGAACTGAAACGCAGATGCGAGGAATTGAGTTCGCCCAGCATGTCATTGAACAGCGTACGGAGATGTTCCCTGGTCCTGACGTATGGCAGAAGCGATGCATAGTAGTCTCTCTTGGCCTTCCAGTCGGTGCCGTGGAAGTTGACATCATAGAAGTTCTGGTCCATTACAGCCCAGCCCTCGTAGAATATCTGACGGAACTCGTCATCCAGATCCTTCTCCACATCCTGCGAAATGGAAACCTTGTCGGCATTGCTGCGGTTGAGATTGATCTTGTAGATATCGCCTCCGCTGATATAGTAAGGAGCCTCGTCAGAGCAGGTAAAATATCCCCACCGTCCTGTAATACCCTTTATCTCGGCCGGTTCAGCCTCGGGGTCGGAAATCTTCAGGGCCTTCACTGCTCCTGAGACGGTATACAGCAGCCAAGAGTCCTCCCCGCTGCGGAAAGCATAAGGCGAGTATCCGTTCTCGGGCATATCCTCCAGACGACGGAATATCTCCTTGTAATCAATGCCCTGCACTCCTGTAACGCTGTCCTCGGAAGATTTTTCCTCAAAAAGACCATCATATACGTCAGAAGGGAACGGTGTCTGGTCATAGCGCTGGAGGGGAAGTCTGTACAGCTGGCTGCGGCCTCCTCCACGGGGGAATGACGAACCGTAGATATTTGCCGACATATACAGATTCTTTCCGTCAGGAGAAAATACGGGAGATCCCTCCGAGGAAGCGGAGTTGGTCAGATTGTGCAGGCTCTTGTCCTTGAAGGAATAGATGAAGATGTCCCCCTCGAAGAGGTTCATGCCCTCAAATGCCAGATAGGCATCGTCGAAAGAGAAATTCATGTCATAGCCGCGGAACGACCAGAACTGCGAGTCAGCTATTTTCCTGACCTTATCCTTGTTCACGTCCAGAACCATGACCTCACGGCTTCCGCTGATAAATGCTATCATGTCACCCTTGTGGGACCTGGTGAGAGACTGGATATTGGCGTCAGCCTTGTAGATCCGTTTCTCGGGAGCAGTGCCGTCAGCCTTGATTTTGAAAAGGTTGACATATCCTTTGTCGGTACGGGAATAGTAAATAGTCGTATTGTCCGTCCATACGATCTCGTCCACCCGCTCGTCAGCCGGTGTATTCATGAGCTTAAGGTATTTGCCCTCGGCATCAGAGATGTACAGAAGACCGCGTACGGCCAGTGCCAGCTTCTTGCCGTCCGGAGAGACCGCCACGTATGCAGGACGCTGGTCCTTGAACGAGCGGCGCATCTCGGTATCGTTGTCTGCCACGGTAATCTGAGGCTCGGTCACCTTGCCGGTGCGGGTGTCCAGGCAGGTTATCTTGTAGTCCACCAGGAATACTATCCTGGAACCGTCATGGCTGATGGAAGGATACTGCACCGACTGCCTGTACTTAGTCAGCTGCTGAGGCTCGCCTCCCGGCACGTACCTGGCGATATTGGCCTCCTTGTTGAACTGGTCGGTAACATAGTAGAGCGTTCCCTTGCTGTCGGTCATCGGCCAGGTGTCCTTGCCCTCCCACGAGGTCAGCAGACGGTACTCCGATGTGGCAGGATTCCACGCAGCTATATCAGGGTTGTGGTCGCCCACATAGCGCTTGCGGGTAGGATAGTTAAGGCTCTCGCCGGACTCGTTGAAATAGAACTCTCCGGTAACGGGATTGACTGTCAGGTTGCTGATAGTGTTGAAATACCCCTCGAAAAGCCTCCGGGGAGTGCCGCCTTCGATTCCTACCGAATATACGGTATTGCCGTTCAGGCGGTTGCTCTGGAAATAAACGGTCCTGGAGTCAGGAGACCATCCGATGGGATAGTCATTGGCCTCATGCCATGTCAGCCGGGTGACCTCTCCCCCTTCAACAGGCACGATGAATACATCATTATTGCCGTTGATATTGGAGGAAAATGCGAGCAGCCTGCCGTCGGGCGAGACTACGGGGTAATTCTCATTGCCCCCGAGAGATACCAGGCGCATGGCCGTACCTCCGTCCGCGCCGACCCGGAAGATGTCGCCGTCGTAGGAAAAATATATGTCCTTCGCATCCGGTGAGAGCGAGGGATGATAAGGGAAATGAAGAGTTTCTGCTGACGCCGGGCCGGAACTTGCAGCGATGGCCGCCAGCGGAAGAAGAGACAATAACAGGTTGATCTTTTTCATGGGTTATAATTTTTATTGAAGCTGCACAAATTTAAAAACACTTTTCAATTTTTGAAATCCAAAATTGACTTTTGTCCGCCTCATCCGTATATTTGGCAGAAACCAGAAACAGACAATGGGCTCTAAGGACAATATACAGGCCGCCGCGGCCGGGGACCACCGGGCTTTCGCCGCCATAGTGGAGCAATACCGGCAGATGGTATGGCGCGTGGCCCTGCGGATGCTCGGCAACCCGGACGAGGCGGAGGACGCGGTGCAGGAGACATTCCTCCGGGCATGGAAGACCCTCCCGGGCTACGACCGACACTACAGCCCAGCCACCTGGCTCAGGACCATCGCCGCCCGCCTGTGCTGCGACATCCTGCGGAAGCGCTCCGCTCACAGGAAGTTCGAGGCGGATGCCGCCTGGGCCAATGCTCAGGAGCGGGCGGCGGACCCCGAGAGCGGCAGCATCGCCCGGGAACTCGAGGCCCGGCTCCGGCGGGTAACCAGGACCCTTTCCCCGATGCAGCGGACCGTCTTCGTCCTCCACGAGATAGAGCAGCTGCCCTTCGAGGAAATCCGCAGAGCCACCGGCTGGAGCGCAGTACAGCTCAAGAGCAACCTCTACCTCGCCCGGCAGAAGGTCCGGAGGGCCCTCGAAAAGGAATTATAAATAGGAAAAATACAGCCGTTATGGACAGATACAGACAATTCATAGACGATGTGCGCCGCTCCCGGCCGCAGATGCCTCATCCGGAGGAGGTATCCGCGCGGATAGCGGAACGCACCGGGAACATGCCGCAGAACACTCCTGCAGGACCGGCCCCGCTCCGCTCCAGACGCATACGCTTTGCTGCCGCCGTTACCGGCATTGCTGCCGCTGCCGTGCTGGTATTGACCCTGTCGACAGTCCTCATGCAGACTGATACGGCCGTCCGCATCGAGATAAGCAGTCTTCCCGTCAGCACGTCAGCCTTTATGCACGGACCGCAGGCACATCTCGAACATTATCGTAAAACCAAGGCCCACAGACAGTCCGTTGCCGAACTGAGAGAGCGGGCCGCAACACAACAGAACCATGAAGACCATTAATAAAATCCTGACAGCAGCCGCTGCCATAGCCCTGTCTACATCCTGCGTAACCTACTACACCGTCATCCCCGAAATCCACCCCGACGGCAGCATGACCCGGACCGTCTATGCCGAAGCCGACTCCGCCTGCCTCGCCGGAGACCTGTCCTCCCACCCCTTCCTCTTCGAGCCGGAAGAGCAGTGGAAGACCGGAGCGATGCCCGCCCCGAGAACATTGTGGTTCCTGGACGACTCCGCCACCATGAATTTCTACGCCAGCCGGACATTCCGGCCTTCCGACACTTCGTACCGGAACACCCCGGCATCGGAGGAATATGCCCGGTTGCCCTATGTCAGGGCCGTCGAGCACTGGGATAAGAAACGGGGCCTGTTCTTCAACACCTACACCTACACCTGCACCTTTCCGAACATAGCCTCCTGGATGCCTGTCCCGCCGGACAGCCTCATGAACCGCGTGGAGCTGGAAAGATGGTACCGCAACGGCATCGGCTCGCCCGGAATGAATGGAGCGGAGACCTATTCCGACCTCAGCGGACTGTACGACAAATACACCGCATGGGTGAACGCCTGCTACCGCGAACAGATGTACCGCACCATATGTCAGACTACCGGGACGGAACTGACCGACAGCCTGAAGGGAGAACTGATGCTGTGGATGGAGAAGAGGTATGACTTCTACGAGGATCTTCTCTCATTGGATGAAAAAGCGAGGATTTTGACCGACATCGCCGGACAAATGAGTGGATTGAGCGGTGATCCTGCTTACTCCGGTGCAGCTGCGGCACATGCAGGGGAATGGGAAAAAGAACTGTCCGCTCTTGAAGAGAAACTGACAGATCCCTTCTGCTATGCCATGCTCTATCAGGTCCGCATGCCCGGCCGCCTGACCTCCGCCAACACGGCACTAATGGATGAAGGCATCCCCGTCTGGAAAGTAGACGGCTTCCGCCTCCTGGCCGGCGACATGACCATCGAGGCCACCTCCAGCCGCGCCAACCCCCTCGGCTTCATCCTCCTCGGCCTCATCGTTCTAGTCAGCGCAGTCGTATTCTTCCGCCTCCGCCGATAAAAAACATCCGCAACTCAGCGGAATCTGCTAAAATTTCACACTTTCCGCCGAGTTGCGGATGATTTTATAAGAATAAAGACTCTGCGTATATTATCCTCTGGAACTCGTCTGCATAACTGTTCTTATGAACATCGCTTGCAGAAATCAATACGA
This sequence comes from uncultured Alistipes sp., assembly GCA_900550465.1. Classification (GTDB taxonomy): domain Bacteria; phylum Bacteroidota; class Bacteroidia; order Bacteroidales; family UBA932; genus Coprenecus. The sequence continues at coordinate 41,980 of URSC01000005.1, read as the reverse complement.
GGTGAATTGCCTGAGTAGGTTTAAACTCTTCGATAAATCTTGCCCGTTTATTCTGAATGTTTTCATTATATTCAGACGTAATGGTAAACTTCTCTTTTGTGTATTTGATTTCGCAAAGGTCTATCACATTGTCATTGCGTTCTATCACGAGGTCAATCTGTGCTCCTTTGGTGCTTCCGGCAGCAGCCTCACATCTCCATGAACAGACATTGCTGATGACACCTTCTATTCCGAGAGCCGCCTTAATCTGACCAATATGCTGCAGGCATACCCGTTCAAATGCAAGTCCACACCAATTATAATACAACGGTGTGCCCTGACTGTGGGACCAGAAATGCCCGTCGTTTCTTTCATTATTCTGTATGAACTTATAATAGAATAAAGTGAATGAGTCCATGAGCTGGTAGACTGCATTCTTCTTTTTGTAGCCGATATGGTTATATTTTCTTATGAAACCGCAGTATTCGAGATCCTCAAGCATGGTACTGACATTCCCGTTGTCAGGAATATCGGCTACCGATATGATTTCTTCGCGGGAAAGACCGATGTTCCGGCTTCCAAGGGCACTGATAATCCTGATATATGGCTCCGGATTTCTGAACAATGACGCATAGAGGTCGCCATATTCGTTGCGTAGGTCTCCTTCGGGGTTGAAAAACATCTCGTCGATATTCTGCGCGAGACTCCTGCTACGGTCAATGAATGTCCAATAGAAGGGCACACCACCCATTATCATGTAGGCTTCAAGTATCTGACGCCTGCTCATGCCGAGTTTGTATGCAACTGCATATTCTTCACATTCTTTGAGTGTGAACGGCCGGATATTTATTTTAACTGTTACGCGCCCCCTCAGTCCTCCGTGGTTTATAATAAGTTTGTTTATTATCCATGATGTTGCGGAGCCGCATACCACAAGCAGTACATCTTTTCTTCCGGACGCCCATCCGTTCCAGAAGTTTTCCAGTGCAGATACAAAGCCCGAATGAAGCGTATCCATCCATGGCATCTCATCTATGAAGATGACTTTTTTAGGAGAATTATTTTCTTTAATAAGCTCCTTAAGTTGATCGAATGCGTCAATCCATGTCCTTGGCAGTGCGACTTTCTTTCCGGCATTCTTAAGTGAGGACTGCCATGCTTTGAGCTGTTTCTTCATCGGAGACTTCGCAAGTCCGGCATGTTCGAATGTAAATGCGTAGTTAAAGGTTTCTCTCACGAAGAACGTCTTGCCTACCCTTCGACGGCCATAGACTGTTACAAATTGAGAATATTCTGACTCGTACGCTTTAATCAGCTTTTCTTTTTCCGTTGTCCTGCCTATTAACATGATTTCTCGTTTTGTGCAAAAATAACAAAAAAAACATCCGCAACTCAGCGGAATCTGCTAAAATTTCACACTTTCCGCCGAGTTGCGGGTGGATTTCGGATTCATGTCGATGTTCCGCCGATAAAAAAACTGCCGCAACCATCAGTCAGGATGATTGCGGCAGCCTTGTCTAAAAATATGGGAGTGCCGTCTTCTGATTACATCATGCCGCCCATTCCGGGGTTCATTGCGGGAGCTGCGGGAGCGGGTTCCGGTTTGTCAGCGATCACACACTCGGTGGTGAGGAACATGCCGGCTACGGAAGCGGCGTTCTGCAGAGCCACACGGGTAACCTTGGTCGGGTCGATGACACCGGCTGCGAGCAGGTTCTCATAGCGGTCTGCGCGGGCATTGTAACCGAAGTCGCCCTTGCCCTCGCGGACTTTCTGAGCCACTACGCTGCCCTCGACACCTGCATTCTCGGCGATGGTGCGCAGAGGAGCCTCGATGGCCTTGGCCACGATGTTGATACCGGTCTGCTCGTCCTCATTCTCACCCTTCAGGCCCTTCAGAGCCTCGATAGCGCGGATGAAGGCGACACCGCCGCCGGGGATGATACCCTCTTCTACTGCGGCACGGGTAGCGTTCAGAGCGTCCTCTACCCTGTCCTTCTTCTCCTTCATCTCGACCTCGGATGCAGCGCCTACATAGAGGACAGCCACACCGCCGGCCAGCTTGGCCAGTCTCTCCTGAAGTTTCTCGCGGTCATAGTCGGAAGTGGTCTTCTCGATCTGCTTGCGGATCTGGGCTACGCGGTCAGCGATAGCGTCCTTGTCACCCTTGCCGTTGACGATGGTGGTGTTCTCCTTGTCGATGGTCACCTTGTCGGCCTTACCGAGCATGTCGGGAGTGGTGTTCTCGAGGGTGAAGCCTCTCTCCTCGGAAATTACCTGGGCACCTGTCAGTGTGGCGATATCCTGAAGCATCTCCTTGCGGCGGTCACCGAATCCGGGAGCCTTCACGGCAGCGACCTTCAACGTTCCGCGGAGTCTGTTGACTACCAGAGTAGTCAGAGCCTCGCCGTCTACGTCCTCAGCTATGATAAGGAGGGACTCGCTGTTACGTGCGATGGGCTCGAGGATGGGGAGAAGGTCCTTCATGGAGGAGATCTTCTTGTCGGTGATCAGGATCTTGGGGTTCTCGAGAACGGCCTCCATCTTGTCAGGGTTGGTCATGAAGTAAGGAGAGATGTAGCCTCTGTCAAACTGCATACCCTCAACGACCTTGACCTCGGTCTGAGTACCTTTGGCTTCCTCAACTGTAACGACACCCTCTTTCTTCACCTTACCCATTGCCTCTGCGATGAGCTTGCCGATGAAAGCGTCGTTGTTGGCGGATGTGGTGGCGATCTGCTCTACCTTTGCCATATCCTCACCCACTTCCTGGGTCTGCTTCTTCAGGTCGGCAACGACAGCTTCAACTGCCTTGTCGATACCGCGCTTCAGATCCATGGGGTTGGCGCCTGCGGTCACGTTCTTCAGACCTACGCTGATGATTTCCTGTGCGAGGACAGTAGCGGTGGTGGTACCGTCACCGGCCTGGTCGTTGGTCTTGGATGCCACTTCCCTTACCATCTGGGCACCCATGTTCTGGAAACGGTCCTCGAGCTCCACTTCCTTGGCTACGGTCACACCGTCCTTGGTAACCTGAGGAGCACCGAATTTCTTGTCGATAACCACGTTACGTCCCTTAGGACCGAGGGTTACCTTCACTGCGTTTGCAAGAGCGTCCACGCCTTCCTTCATCAGGCTGCGGGCTTCCATATTGAATTTGATTTCTTTTGCCATAGTTGTACGATTTTAAAAGTTAAACAAAACAGAATTAAAGAACTGCGAGCACATCGGACTGACGCATCATCAGATAGTCCTTGCCGTCAACGGTAATCTCGGTTCCGGAATACTTTCCGTAGAGAACGGTGTCACCCACTTTCAGTTCCATGGGCTCATCCTTCTTACCGCTGCCTACAGCGATTACCTTACCCTGCTGGGGTTTCTCTTTTGCTGTCTCGGGAATATAGATTCCGCTTGCTGTCTTGGTCTCAGCTTCTTTGGGCTCTACGAGCACTCTGTCTGCTAAAGGTCTAATGTTCATATCTTTTAATTTTTAGTTGTTTCGTTTTGCACAGACACATTAAACAAATTAAGTGCCACTCCGCACACTCTGCCAAATTGTCACTTTGCCATGTGGACGACTTTGCGTATCTTTGCTCTGCTATTATGATAACGGACTTTGAGGAATATATAAGGCAGGGAGAGCCGTCGAGGGCAGAGCGGGCGCAGGCATGGCGCACGGCCATCGGACTTCAGGACGTGGACGGGCTGAAGCCTTCGGCGTACCTTATTGATACCGCCCGTAGAGATATTGAGGGAGACATTACAATCGACGAGGCACAGAATCTGATAAAAAGCTACTATCAGTCAAAGTCCATCCGCACCCCTGAGGACGACGAGGCACATGAAGCGGACACGGCATCGGCCAACATAAGGAAAATTCTAATAGAAAAGACTTTCGCCTTCACGCCTGTAGGGCTGGCATCCATCCACCGCAGAATCTTTGAAGGAATATACAAGTTCGCAGGAAAATTCAGAGACTACAACATTACTAAAAAGGAATGGGTCCTGCGCGGAGATACCGTCCTGTATGTATCAGCATCAGATGTACGCAGAGCAGTGGAATATGAACTGGAGCAGGAGAAATCTTTTGATTACTCCGGCATCAGCAAGGAGAATCTGGCAATACATCTTGCTGACTTCACGGCAGGACTATGGCAGGTGCATCCTTTTGGAGAAGGCAACACCAGGACTACGGCAGTCTTTATCATACTGTATTTACGCTCACTCGGGTTCGATGTGGACAATAGCCTTTTTGCCGGTCACTCATGGTATTTCCGTAATGCTCTTGTCCGGGCCAACTATCAGAATATCAAGAAAGGCATAACACGCAATACGGAATTTCTGACACTGTTTTTCCGCAATCTATTGTTTAGAGAAAGCAATGAGCTCAAGAACAGGCACATGCTGGTCAATCCTCCCAAGGAATTGAAATCAGACATCAACCACGACCCTACAAGTACCCTACAAGTACCCTACAACTATAGAGCAAGTACCCTACAAGTTCTGGATACAATAGTATGTATCGGACACGACAGCCTTTCCGTAAAGGAAATCATGTCCAGGCTCGGGCTGAAAGACAGGGTCAACTTTCTAAAAAACTACCTGAACCCCTCGATTAGCGAAGGTCTGGTCAGGCAACTGCATCCTGACAGGCCGAATCATCCGAGGCAAAAATACCTGCTTACAGTAAAAGGATTGCTTGTCCTCAACAGTCCTGAAAACAAGAACAGCAATGAACACTGACCACGAAAAATACATGCGCGAGGCCCTGAAGGAGGCGCGGAGGGCCGAGGCCGAGGGGGAGATCCCCATCGGAGCGGTGGTGGTGTGCGAGGGGCGGATCATCGCCCGGGCGCACAACCAGACCGAAACCCTCCACGACCCCACGGCCCACGCCGAGATGCTGGCCATGACGGCCGCCACCGCCTACATCGGAGGCAAGTACCTCCCGGAATGTACCCTCTACGTCACTGTCGAGCCCTGCCCGATGTGCGCCGCCGCGATGGCCTGGACTCAGGTCGGAGCGGTAGTCTACGGAGCACCCGACCCCAAGCGCGGCTACACCCTCTTCTCCCCTTCCCTCCTCCATCCGAGGACGAAGGTCTGCAACGGAGTGCTGTCAGAAGAGTGCAGCGCCATTATGACAGAATTTTTCAAAAAGATAAGACGCTGACCGGACAATGGACCTGGAATTTCTGCTCGACCTCGGCTACATCGGCCTATTCATCGGCACCTTCATCGCCGCTACCGTCGTCCCGTTCTCATCGGATTTCCTCATCATCGGCATCCTCATAGCCGGAGGCGACCCGCTCGTATCCTGGATCTGCGCCACCGCCGGCAACTGGCTCGGAGGCCTGACCTCATACTGGATAGGCCGCATCGGCAAATGGGAGTGGATAGAAAAGTGGTTCCATGTCAAGGAAGAGACCCTGCTGAAACAGAAGTCTAAAATAGACAAGTACGGCTCCCTTTTAGCCTTCCTGACCTGGCTGCCCTTCGTGGGCGACGTCTTTGCGATAGGCCTGGGCTTCTACAAGCTGCACTTCGGTCGCTGCGCCCTCTTCATGCTCATCGGAAAGGGCACCCGCTTCGCTTTCTGGCTGGCCCTTTACTACATTTTCGGCGACAGCCTGCCGACGTTTTAAAAAAATGTGTAACTTTGCACCCGGTATTGACCTATGGTGTAATGGTAGCACTACAGATTTTGGTTCTGTCTGTAGAGGTTCGAATCCTCTTAGGTCAACAGCGCAATGACAAAATCTTTTTTCATAACTTTACTTTTTTTGACAATTACACCCCTGTTCATCAGTGGGTGTAATTTTCATAATGAGACCGGGCAGCGCGGGCCTCAGCCCTTCCCCGCTGTCTCCGTACCCGCCATGCTGTCCGGCCAGGACGCAGCGGAATATGCCGCGGAACATTTCTGGAACAGATATTTCGACTCCACCGCGTCATGGGCCGGCATCTCCGACACCCTCATCGGCGGAGTAAGACAGGAGGACATGACCGCAGCCGTCCGCGAGTACCTTCTCGCCCTCTGGTCCATACCCTACGACCGGGCTTTCAAAGCCCAGACACATCTGATGACCCTGGCGGAGACATCCCTGGAACGGGACACCAGCGGACACATCTACGACTGGTTCACCGCCACCATGGAATCCGCCCTGTGGAATCCCCTGTCGGAGCTGCGCAACGAGGGGCTCTACATACCTGTCATCGAGAGCATACTGAGGACCAGACGCACCGGGGAACACTACAGCACCTACTATCAGCAGCAGCTGACCACCTGCCGGAACAACAGCCCCGGCACCCCTGCAGCCGACTTCACATTTACCGATGCCAAGGGCCGTCCGCACAGCCTCTACGGCACGCCGGGCGAATATACCCTCCTGCTCTTCTCCAACCCGGGCTGTCCGGCCTGCCGCGGGATTATCTCCCTGCTGAAAGACAGCCCCATGATCAACTCCATGGTGCGGGACGGCCGCATGAGCCTGCTGAGCATCTACATCGACGAGGACGTGGCCGAATGGTTCAAGGGCCTGTCCGACTATCCTGAAGAGTGGATTACCGGCTACAATCAGGACCTGACCATCCGCGATCAGCTGGTTTACGATGTCCGTGCCATCCCCTCTCTCTACCTGCTCGACAGGGACAAGAAAGTCCTGTTCAAGGACATCTCCCCGAACATGCTGATGCTCCAGCTCGAAAGACTCTAAAGGTATTCCCGGCCGGAAAGACCGCGCCAGAGGGCGTAGTATTTCAGCGTTGAGACGGGCTTGGTGGCGATGAGCTGGTAGCGTAGAGAAGGCCCGCAGTTGAAGTACATCGAGCGGGACAGGAATGTGCCGTATCCGGTTATATCCCCGATGCGGAATACCTCGTGATGCCCCTCGTACGAAAGTTCCAGACGGTCGCCGTACATGGCCACAGAGGCCTTGTCGGACAAGTGGGTGAAGACGCCGTCCTTTTTCAACGTCAGCTTGAAGCAGCCGTCGTCGTGGACTATCGGCTCCGCGGTCTGCTGCCGTAGCTCCGCGCAGTGCTCATGCACCCAGCGCTTCTGGAAGCGGTTCCACTCGGCAAAATTGTCGAAAGGCATGTACATCCCCTTCTCGAACGACCCGGTCTCCAGATATTTGGCCGTCAGGCCGCAGCTGCATGTGAGCCAGTTGCCCCGCGTCTCCACGGTGCCGAAACGGAGGCAGTGCGGACAGAGGTAGGCGGCGTACTGCAGCCCCTCTGCCAGCGCCTTCCCGCGGTAGAGAGCCCCCGAAGCGGCCTGCTCCTCGTAGGCATTGACCCGCAGGTCCCGGCAGATGGCGGCATAGACCTCCTCGACCGTCATCCCGGCAAGTTCCTCCGGGGTGTATTCATGGACCAATTCCCCCTGCATCGGCCCCCTCCGCTTATGGTCGGCCCACCGCGGCCGCAGGAGGTATCCTCCGGTGAGGCGGTAGGTCAGCAGGGCCACGCCCGTATCCTTGACCAGAGCGGCGGTGCGGGGCGAGATATACTCGGTCTCCCCGTCCCAGCTGCGGTTGCCCTCGGGGAACATTCCCACGGAGACACCTGCCCTCAGATTGTCCTCTATCAGGGCGATGGCGGCGTCCCCCTTGGCGCCCTTCTCCCGGGGGATAATGCCGAAGAGGGGGTTGAGGAAGAATCCTGCAATGCCCCGGGTCAATGAGGCATTGGCCACGAAGCGCATGTGCCTCCGGGTGCCGATGACCATCAGGGCGGGATCGAGGTTCTGGGTGTGGTTGCCCAGGCACAGGAAGGTACGGCTGCGCACCTTGCACGGCTTGTAGGTGATATGCAGGATGATGTTGACGAAAGGGCCGATGAATGTACGGCAAAAGGCGTAGACTCCGCGCTGGAAGCCTACGCCTTTTGTTAGTTTCTTATCCATTTTTCTTAGCCTCCTCCTCTTCGAGTACGCGGTAGGCCACCTTGCCGACCAGGGTCTTGGGCAACTCGCTGCGGAACTCGATGTCGTAGGGCATGGCGTACTTGGCGATGTACTTGCGGCAGTAGGCCATGAGCTCGTCCTTGGTCTCCTGAGTGGGCTCGTTGCCGGGTCGGAGCATGACGAAGGCCTTTACCTTCTGCATCTTGTAGGGGTCGGGCACCCCGATGATACAGCTCATCTGCACCTTCTCGTGGGCATCGAGGATGTTCTCAAGCTGGGCGGGGTAGACGTTGTAGCCGGAGGTGACGATCATCCTCTTGATACGGCCTCGGAAGTAGACGAAGCCCTGGTCGTCCATGCTGCCGAGATCACCGGTGTAGAGCCAGGTCAAGCCGTCGGCGTGCTTGCGCAGGGTCCTGGCCGTCTCCTCGGGCTTGCCGTAGTAGCCGAGCATGACTGTGGGGCCGGAAAGCACGATCTCACCCTCTTCTCCGTAGGGCAGCTCCTCTTCGGTATCCGGTTTCACTATCTTGAAATATGTGTCGGGGAAAGGTATGCCGATGCTGCCCTCCTTCTGAAGCTTGACCGGAGTCAGGCAGCAGGCGGTGACGCACTCGGTGGTGCCGTAACCCTCGCGCACCTTGATGGTGGCCTTATGGTCTGCAAGGAACTTGTCCATCTTCTTCTTCAGCTCTATTGACAGGGAGTCTCCGCCGGAGAATACGCCCTTGAGATGGGAGAAGTCGGCTTTCTCCATATTGGGCAGACGCAGCATGGCCTCGTATAAGGTGGGCACGCCGGCGATAAAGTTGCATTTGTTCTTGGTTATCAGCTTGGAGTAGCTCTTGGGGGTGAAGCGGGGCACGAGAACGCACCTGCCGCCCTTAGCCAGCATCGTGTGAATGCAGACTCCGAGGCCGAAGCCGTGGAACACGGGCATGGCGGCCAGCATCTTGTCCCCGGGGCCGAACATAGGATTGGTGGCGATGACCTGCTCGGCGAGGGCATTGAAGTTGCGGTTGGTGAGCATGATGCCCTTGGTGGTGCCGGTGGTGCCGCCGGAGTAAAGGATGACGGCGGGATCATTGTCGTCGCGTTCCACCTTATAATTGTAGAAACAGCACTTCGAAAGCTTCATGAAGTCCTTCCAGGTGATGACCGGAGCATCCTTAGGTATCCTGGCTATCTTGTAGCCCTCGGTGATCATATAGCCGGTCTTCAGGGGCTGGGCCAGCTCGTCCTTTATGCGGGCGAGTATGACGTTGACGATACCTGTATTCTTGCGTATGGCCTCTATCTTGCCGTAGAACTGGTCGAGGGTGATGACCGTAATGCTGTTGGATTCGTTCAGATAGAACTCTATCTCCTTCTCGCTCGAGAGAGGGTGCACCATACTGGCAATACCGCCTACCAGGTTGATTGCATAGAACATGTAGATGGCCTGGGGGCAGTTGGGCATGGCGATGGTCACACAGTCACCCTTTCGGATGCCGATAGTCTTCAGAGCCTTGGCGCACTGCTCTATCTTCTTGATCATCTTCGCATACGTGGTGGATTTGCCCATGAAGTCGAACGCCACGTTCTTGGGCCAGCGGGCTGCGACGGAGGCGACCATGTCGAACATCGAGCCCTTAAAGTAGTCCAGATGCACGGGCACACCCTCGGTGTAGGGGTACCACGGCGTCTTTACGGTGTTGTTTTCAGACATATAGACTGGTTATAGGGTTATAGGGTTTATCGTACAAATATACTAATTATCAGTTGACCTCCACCAGTGCCTCGGACACATTGATGGCGAAGTCTCCGACCCTCTCGCACTCGGAGACGAGGTCCATGTAGTAGACTCCGCGGAGGTAGCCGCTCTCCTCGGACTCGATGTGGCGGAGGTGCTCCTCCTTGAGGTTGTCGCGGTACTCGTTGATGTCGTGCTCGGCGTCCTGGGCGTTGGAGATGTTGATGATGCGGCTGAAGCCCTCCTTGAGGTTGTCGGTCATGGCGGCTATGGCGTTGTCCACCAGGTCGAGCATGTGGTTGAGCTTCTTGACGGTGGGCTCGTCGAATTTCTGGCCGTGGAGGTTCTTGCGCTGGAGGATGCGGCCGATGTTGTAGCCTGAATCGCCCATGCTCTCCATCTCGCTGATGATCTTGTACATGGCGTGGAGCTTGTTGTTACCCTCCTGGCTGAGCTCGCCCTCGGCTATGTTGTTGAGATACTTGGCTATCTCGAACTCTATACGGTCGGTAATCTGCTCGTAGTGCTCCAGTTTCTTGAACAGGGTATCGAAGCGGTTCTCGTCATCGGCCTCGTTTACGGCCTGGCGGGCATAGACATACTGTCTGCGGACGATGTCTGCGAAGTGGACTATCTCCTGCTCGGCCTGCTCCAGGGACAGTTCCGAAGTGCTCATCATACCGCCTTGGATGTATCTCAGGCGGAATACCTCCTCCTCGTCCTTATGACCCTTGATTATCCAGGTCACCAACTTGACTATCTGGGGGGTGAACCATATCAGGATGCAGGTGTTGGTGATATTGAACAGGGTATGTACTGTCGATATTGCGTAAAGCAGGGATGCGGAAGAAGTGAAGGGATCCTCGCCTCCGAGGCCCACCACTATCCTGGCCACCAGCCAGAGGAAGGGCTTGTAGAGGGCCAGCACCCAGATGACTCCGAAGACGTTGAATACCGTATGGGCCAGGGCCGCGCGCTTGGCGGAGATATTGCCCACGGACGCGGCTATGTTGGCGGTGATGGTCGTGCCTATGTTCTCACCGAGCACCATCGCTGCGGCTATCTCGAACGGGATCCATCCCTGGCTGGCCATGACCAGAGTCAGGGCGACAGTAGCGCTTGAGGACTGCAGGATAATGGTAAGGACCGTTCCTACAAGGACAAATATCAGCACGGAGAAGAATCCCCAGTCGGTCCATCTCTGGATAAATGCAAGGGCCTCAGGATTGGCGCTCAGATCCGGCACGGAATCCTTGAGGAAGGTCAGTCCCAGAAAAAGGAGGGCAAAGCCAATGATCATCTCGCCGATGCTCTTGCGCTTCTGGGACTTGAACATCATGAAGGCAAATCCGATACCGATCAGGGGGATGGACAGGACAGATATGTCGGCCGTAAATCCCAGCAGGGAGATGAGCCACGAGGTGACCGTAGTTCCGATATTGGCTCCCATAATCACGCCGACAGCCTGTGTAAGGCTCAGCAGCCCGGCATTGACGAAGCTGACAATCATCACGGTAGTCGCACTTGAGGACTGGATGACGGCAGTAATCAGAGTTCCGGTGAGGACGCGGGTGAACGAGTTGGCCGTCATGGCCGAGAGAATGGAGCGGAGGCGGTTGCCGGCTACTTTCTGGAGCCCCTCGCTCATCAGTGTCATACCGTAGAGAAAGAGTCCGAGTGCTCCGAGAAGAGTCAATACCTGAAATATAACGTTCATATAACTGCGGATTACTTCAAATTCGTGCAAATATAACTATCTTTGCGGCATGTTGCACTATACCAGACCTATTTTAGCCGCACTCCTGCTGATATTTCTGTTTCCCGCAGGACTTCGCGGACAGTATTACACCCTGGGCAATGACCCCGCCAGAGCCCGCTGGAAGACGATTGCTTCCGAACATTACCGCATCATATATCCCGAAGAGACCGACTCCATCGCCCGTCTGTATCTGTACACCCTCGAGAAAGTCAGGCCTGCCGTCATGTCGCAGCTCAAGATAGACCCGCGTCCGGTGCCGGTGATACTCCATCCATACACCACCCTGAGCAACGGAGTGGTGACCTGGGCCCCGAAACGCATGGACCTCTTCTCCTCCCCCGACCCATACGGCAGCAGCCCGGACCCGTGGATTACCCACCTTTCCATCCACGAGTCCCGCCACGTAGGCCAGGTGGAACACTATACCAAAGGGATATACCGGGTATTCTACTACCTCCTGGGAGAGCAGGTGACCGGACTGGGACTGGGACTGTTCTCCGACACCTACGCGATGGAGGGCGACGCAGTAATAGCCGAGACCCAGCTGACCTCATCCGGACGAGGCCGGAACGCTGATTTCCTCAAATACCTGAGAGTCATGTACCTCAACGGGGATTTCCGGAACTGGGACCGTATGCTCTTCGGCTCTTTCCGGTATTACACCCCTGACAACTATGTTTTCGGATACGCCCTCAGCAGTTACTCCCGGTATCTGAGCGGACTTCCGGACTACATCGGAGATTTTTTCCGCACACCGGTAAAATACTGGTACAGTCCCGCCCTGCTCTTCGACCCTGCCATAGCCATAAGCGGCGAGACCAAATACGAGACATTTCCCCGCTCACAGGATTTCTACCGCCAGCTATGGCTCGAGGACTATCTTTCCCGAGGAGAGTTCACCACCTCCGACAGCCTCCTGAGCAAGACCGGACGGTACTATACCGAATACACTGACCCGATACCAGTCAGCGACGAGTCCTCCCCCTGGTACCGGAGCGTCATAGCCGTCAAGAAAGGCATGGAGACAGCACCCAAGCTGGTCAGCATCGACAGCACGGGCAGGGAGAGATTCATACGCTTCTTCGCCAACACCTCGTCCCGCATCACCTACGACGGAAGCCACAGCATCTTCTGGACAGAGCCGGTCTCCAACGAGACCAACGACCTGGAGGACTTCTCCGTAGTGATGACCATGGACCTGCGCTCAGGACGCGTCAAACCGGGCAAACGCAGGACAAAATATTTCAACCCCTCTCCCTCCGTCACCGGAGACACCCTGGCGGTAGCCGAATACCCGGTAGGAAGGGCAACCCGCCTGACACTTGTCTCCACCTCCACATCAGAGGTGATATTCAGCGTAGAAGCCCCGCTAAAAGGACAGATACGGGAGACAGTCTTCGACGGAAATGACATCTACTGCTCGGTCATACAGGACAACGGCATAGGCATATACCGCTTCAGCGGAGGAAAATGGACCGAGACCGTACCGCCGCAGAATCAGAGCATATCCGGTCTGAAGCGGCACGGCAGGAACCTGTATTTCTCCAGCGACCTGGACGGTGTCCTGAACATATACAGCTACTGCCTGGACAGCGGACGGCTGACCAGACGCACCAACTCCGAATACGGAGCTGACTTCCCGTATTTTGACCCAGAGGGGAAGACACTGTACTACTGCGAGTACGGCACAGGAGGCTACAGACCCGTCAAGGCATCGGGGAGTCAGCTGACAGCAGTTCCGGCGGATTTCTCCGAACCTTACAGGCATCCCATGGCAGAGTATCTGACACGGCAGACACAGGACACCTACAGTACACCACTGGAGGACACTGCCGGCGTCAGGGACATTCTGGATCCGGAAAAATATCCATCCAGACGTTACTCCAAACTGCTGCACATGTTCCGGATACATTCCTGGTTTCCGGTATACATCAACGTCAACAGGCTGATGTCCTTTACATTCGACAACTTCACCGCCACAGCCTCGCTCGGAGCCACCATCCTCTCCCAGAACAGTCTGGGCAACGTCGTCACCACAGCCGGATACGGCTATGTCAGAGACTCCTATACCGGAAAATTCTTCCACTCGGGCCATATAACCCTGGACGCACGTATCTTCAGCGGCCTGTCCCTGGAACTGGGGCTGGATGTCAACGGACGCAACGCCATGGACAACGCTTACGACATGACCCTGGGCGGGCAGTACATCCACGAAAGGAACGGCACACCGTATTTATCCGCACGCGCCACCGCCTACTGGCCCCTGGCTTTAAACAGCCGGGGATGGTACCGGAGCCTGACTCCGTATGTATCGTGGAATTTCAACAATGACCGTTACTACTCATATTCCTATGACTTCACCTCAGGGAACCTGTCAGGAGTCAGCGGCACTCCGATAATGCGGCATCAGATGCAGTACGGCCTGTCCTATGCCCAGACTCTTGCCACAGCCACCTCCCAGGTATATCCGCGCTGGGGCTTCGGGATATCCCTGCAGGGTTCCTCGCCCATCGGCGCACTGGACTACTTCGGTCATGTAGCATATCTGTCCGGATACGCCTATCTGCCGGGCATCACCCGTCAGCAGGGACTCAGGATAGGATTCACCGCCCAGAAACAGTTCGTGGACGGCAAGATGTACCTCAGTTCGCTCTCGGTACTGCCCAGAGGATATACCGGCTATAACTTCGATGAGACTTACGGCAGCGTATCGGCTGACTATGCGGTTCCTATCTATCTGGGAGATGTCAGCCTCGGCTCCTTCATGTACCTCAAGCGTCTGCAGATCATTCCCTTCGGCGACTATGCCGTGGGGGCGGCACACGGCAGCAGCGCACTCAGCACCTATTACTCATACGGAGCCGATCTCAAACTGGATTTCATGATATTCCGCCTCAACTTTCCTCTGAGCGCCGGCCTCCGCTATGCCCGTACGGGTCCCCAGAGCGGCTCACAGAACTACTTCGGACTGCTCTTCGATGTGTCGTTCAACTAGGACTTGTCCAGGGCAAACCACTCGAAGAGGGCGTCGGCTGCCCTGCGTCCGATGACATTGACCACCTCGCGGTAAGGAGCCTTCTTGATTTTGGAAATGGTCCTGTACTTGGTCACCAGTTTCTCGCGGCTGACGGCCCCCACTCCCGGTATGCCGTCCAGCTCCGAGACCAGGGAGGACGCGCTGCGCCGGTTGCGGTGATGGGTGATGCCGAAGCGGTGCGCCTCGTCCCGGATGTGCATGAGCACCTTGAGGGAGGTGGAGTTGCGGTCGATGAAATGGGGATACGGGTCGCCCGGCACGATGACCTCCTCCATCCGCTTGGCCAGCCCTATCAGCTTGACCTTCCCGATGAGCCCTATCTCGTCCAGGGCCTCGTATGCCGCATTGACCTGCCCGCGGCCGCCGTCGATGACGATCAGCTGCGGGAGCTCCTGCCCCTCGGCCAGCAGACGGGTGTAGCGGCGGTTGACCACCTCCTTCATGGAGGCGAAGTCGTCCGGACCGACGACGGTCTTGATGTTGAAGTGCCGGTAGTCCTTCCTGGAGGGAGCCCCGTCACGGAAGACGACACATGAGGCCACTGGGTTGGTTCCCTGGATATTGGAGTTGTCGAAGCACTCGATGTGCACCGGGGGAACGTCCATCCCCAGGTCCTTGCGCAGATTCTCCACTATGCGGGCCGAGTGTTCCTCGGGGTTGACGAACTCCTCGTGCTTGAGCCGCTCGAACTTGATGGCCGCCGCATTTTTCCTGCCCAGCTCCAGCAGCGCCAGGCGGTCTCCCTTCTCCGGAACGGTGAATGCAACCCCCGGCAGAGCCTCCGGCATATCGGGCATGAACGGCACCACTATCTCCGGCGGACGGGTCCCGGCCTCCTCCCCGTAGTCCCGGAGCTTCTCATAGACTCCGGATATGAACGAGCCGAGCACTTCCGGCTCCTGTTCCTCGATGCGCATCCTGATTTCCAGGTTCATGGACTGGATGATGCCCCCGTCGTGCACCCGCAGGAAGCTGCCGAAGGCCTCCGTGCCCTCGAAGATGATGTAGAAGACATCGACGTTGATGCCCTTGGCATTGACGATGAGCGACTTGGCATAATGCTTCTCCAGCAGTTCCATCTTCTCCTTCCACTCCTGGGCCTCCTCGAACCGCAGCTGCCCCGCACATTCCTTCATCCGCCGCTCGAAGTCCTTGATCAGCGACCAGGAATTGCCCTTGAGTATCTGAATGATGGCTTCGGTCTGCGCCCTGTATTCCTCCTCGGAGAACTTCCCGACGCACGGTCCGGCACACCGGCCCAGATGGTAGTCCAGACAGACCTTGAACTTGCCCTTGGCTATGCCCTCGCCCGTGAGGGGGAGCCTGCAGGTGCGGAGCCGGTAAAGGGAGTTGATGAGAGACAGCAGGTTGTGGGCGTGCATGGCCGAGCTGTAGGGGCCGAAATACCTGGAGCCGTCCCGGACAAAGCGGCGTGTGACCGTTACGCGGGGGAAGGGCTCGTTGTGCAGGCATATCCACGGATAGGTCTTGCCGTCCTTCAGGAGAATGTTGTAGCGGGGCTGGAACTGCTTGATGAGGTTGTTCTCCAGCAGGAAGGCGTCCGACTCCGAGCCGACCACCGTATGCTGGATGTCAGCTATCTTGGAGACCATGACCTGAGTCTTGCGGTTCAGGCCGTTAGGGCGGAAATACTGGGACACGCGGTTCTTCAGGTCCTTGGCCTTGCCCACGTATATGACGGTGCCCCCGGAGTCCAGAAAGCGGTACACTCCCGGGCTGTGGGGCAGCATTTTCAAAATAATGCCTATATTTGCAGCATGTTTTGACATGGTATGGACACTCTCAACTCCGGCACAAAGTTAATCAATAAATCGGATATCCGCAGGGCACTTCCCGTCAAGGGGCCGCTGGGCTCCCTGATTGCGTCCTGCGCCATGTCCCTCCTGGGGCTGAACCGCATCAACCGCCTCTACCCGCAGTTCGGGGCATACCGGGGACGCGAGTTCACCAAGGAGGCCATGAAGACCTTCCGCATCTCCACGGACATCCTGCCGGAGGAGGTGGAATACATCCCCAGGGAGGGGCCCTTCATCATTGTCTCCAACCACCCCTTCGGAGGATGGGACGGCATCGTCCTCTACAACACGGTGGCCGCCGTCCGCCCGGATTTCAGGATTCTGACCAATTTCATCCTCTCCCTCATCCCCAACCTCAGGGACAGCTTCCTGGCCGTCAACCCCTTCTCCGACCGCAAGCAGCTCCGCAGCAGCCTTCCGGGACTGAAAGCGGCGATGGAGACAATAGAGCGCGGCGGCTGCGTCGGCATTTTCCCCGCAGGAGAGGTATCCACATACTACCGGGGCAATAAATTCCCGGCGGACAAGGAATGGACCCACACCGTCATGAAGCTCGTAACCACGTGCAGGGTGCCGGTGCTGCCCGTCTACTTCGACGGAGGCAACTCCAGGCTGTTCCACATTCTGGGCCGCATCCATCCGATGCTCCGCACCCTGAGGCTGCCCCGCGAGCTGCTCCGCCGCAGCCCGGGCACGGTGACCATGCGCATCGGACGTCCGGTCCCGGCCGGCGAAATCGCCAAATGGCAGGATCCGAAGGAACTCGGACGCATGCTCCGCAACAGGGTCTATGCCATGGAGGCCAATGTTCCCCGCAACGAACCCCGGCAGCAGACGGCGACGGCCCAGGAACCATTGCTGCCGCCCGTACCGTCTTCGGAGCTCCGGCGGGAAATGGAGTCATTGTCTCCCCTGTTCCAGACATCCAAATACCAGTGTTTCCTGGCCGATGCGGCACAGATTCCCGCCATGATGCAGGAGATAGGCCGCCGCAGGGAAGAGTCCTTCCGGCAGGTAGGAGAAGGCACAGGTGCAGCTGTCGATACGGACTCATTCGATGTATATTACAAGCATCTCGTGCTGTGGGACTGCGAGGCCGGACAGCTGGCAGGAGCCTACCGTCTCGGTATCGGAAAGGACATTCTGGACAAATACGGGGTCGGCGGGTTCTACACCCACACCCTGTTCCGCTATTCGGAAAGATTCACGTCCATGCTCCCGGAGTGCATCGAGCTCGGACGTTCCTTCCTCTCGGTCGAGTATAAAAAGGAAGCACTGCCTCTGATGCTGCTCATCAAAGGACTGTTCTATACCGTACTCAGATATCCCGACTGCAAGTATCTGTTCGGGCCGGCAAGCATAACCAGCTGGTTTCCGCCGTTCTACCGCAGTCTGATAGTATACGGGCTTACGGAGACGGCTGCCGGCAGCGGGTGCGTCCGGGACCTGGTGACACCGCGCACGCCCTTCAGGTACGAGTTCCTGCGCACTGACCCGGAGCTGCTGCTCTCAGGCCGCATGGAAAGCATTGACGCCTTCGACAAGTACATCCAGCGCCTGAGCGACGGCCGTTACCGCATACCCACCCTCATCAAGAAATACGTCAAGCTCAACGCCGGCATCCTCGCCTTCAACGTGGACAAGGACTTCAACTACTGCGTGGACGGCATGATACTTCTGGATATGGCCGCGGTACCGCGCAGCGAGATCGAGATGCTGACCAAGGGAAGTGACGACCCGGAAGGTCTGATAGGCAGATTCTACGGCACGGGGTCATAGCCGCTCCCTCCCCAGGGATGACAGCGCAGGATACGGCGCACAGCCAGATAAAGTCCCTTTACAGGACCATGTTTGCGCAGGGCTTCCAGAGCATAAGCCGAGCAGGTGGGCGTAAACCGGCATGCGGCCGGAGTAAACGGAGAGATGCACACCTGATAGAAACGGATGAGGAATACCAGCGGAAATATAAGCACCTTCCTAATCACTCTGGACAATTTTTCCCAGTGCTGTTCCGAGTCCTTCTTTGATCGCATCATAATCCAGAATTTCTGTTGCAGTATAAACCAGCATGAGATGCCTTCCCCCCACCGCCGGATACTCCTCCCGGATATGGCGGAAAGCCTCGCGGGTGCGGCGGCGGATGAGATTGCGCCTTACGGCCCGCTTGAACAGTTTCTTAGGTACGGAGATAATCCGTACGGGCTCTTCTCCATCGGCTGCGTCCGTCCAGTAGATACGGAACGGATAGCTGTACAGCCTGCGGCCGTCTGAATGAATCTTCTCTGCCAGTTTCATAGCCGCCGGTCAGTTTGAGGAGATATAGGAAAGCGTGAATACCTCCCCGGACGAATACATTGACATCGTGGAGGTAGAGTCAGAGATGCTGTCTATCCGGAAGCATTTGACATTCCACTTGGAAGGAGTGCCGAATACCGGATTGTCATAGAAAGTAAGCGTCAGGAGATTATCGTAAAGACGGTAATAGTCCTCTCCGGAGCCCATCGGTGTCCAGGAGTTCTCCCCGGTCCTGGATGACAGCGTAAGAACACCTTCGTTCCCGAACTGTATCCTGTAATCCGAGAAATCCTCTCCGGCGCGTGTTGCAAACTGCCATACACCCGCGATGGTGTCCACGGCGGCATAGGAAGCCGGCAGCTTGCGCATGGTCATCTGCGTGTACTCAGGCTCGGTATCCACCCCTCCCGATGTCCACCTTTCCACACCGAGGGTCATCAGTGAGTCCTCGTTGTGGACAAAAGAATACTCCTGCACTGTCTCCACCGGAGTAAGGCAGCCGAACAGTCCGTCGAAGGTTCCGGAGACGGAGAGGTCGCAGCAGTACACATCGTACATAAGGGTATTGTCTCCCCACTGGAAATTGCCGTCCCCAAGGGACCGCACCCCGGAATATGTGACCGTTCCGGCAGAGGAAAAGACCATTACATTCCAGTCCTGCTCGCTCAGTTCCGTTCCGTCCAGCGCATACACGATCCAAGCGCCCTTGATGTTCTCCCGGTTGTATGCAGGGTTCTCCCTGTTGCATGAGTGGCACAGACACAGGAGAAATGCTGATGCGGACAGCGTCAGAACGGTATTCCTGAGCCGGCGCATTATTTCATTTTTTCGAGATACAGCAGAAGGGCTTTGGAGACAGAGGGGGCCTCCGGTGTAGGAGCTTCCACCTCAACAGCACAGCCGTGGTCCTTGAGAGCCTTGGCTGTAGAGGGTCCGTAAGTAACGAAGAGCAGGCCGTCCTGCTTGAATTCAGGGTAGGAGGCCATCAGGGACTTGACATCCGAAGGGCTGTAGAATACCACCATCTGATAACGGCTGAGGTCTACCTTCGTCAGGTCGCTGTAGACGGTCTTGCTGAAGACCGCGTTGCCGAATTTCAGACCGGCCTTGGTGAAGGCCTTGATAACCTCGGGCTTGGTGCTGTCTGTGGAGGCTATGAGGAAATTCTCTCCCTTATGTTTGGTACCTATAGTTTCTATCACCGAATCCACAGTTCCCTTTCCGAAAAATATCTTGCGCTTGCGGTAGACGATATGCTTCTGAAGATACAGAGCGATGTTCTCCGTAGTACAGAAATACTTCATTGTCTCGGGAACTGTCACACGCATCGCCTCGCAGACTGCAAAAAAGGCATCTATCGAGGACTTGGCCGAAAAGAATATAGCGGTATAGTCCAGAATTGTCACTTTCTGGGCCCGGAACTCTTTGGCCGTCAGAGGCTCGATACGGAAAAACGGAAAGTAGTCTATATGGACTCCGAATTTCGCCGTAATCTCCGAGAAGGGGGACAGGGTGTTCCCCGGAGCAGGTTGTGAAACCAGTATATCGCTTATTTTCATCTTACTATCGATGTATTTAATATCTCAATACAGTCACTATTGCTGCCGCTATAGGCAGGAATTCAAGCGCGCAAAGATACAAAATAGTCAGCAAAACCGGCTCCTTAAAGACAAAAAATATTCTAAGCAGCTGCACTGCATAGAGAAAAAGGAGCACTGACGTCACCGCCATGACTCCCGGCCCCAGCAGCACGGGCTGCAGACCGGGCAGGAAGATTCCCACGACGAACAGTATGCAGTAGCAGAATGTAATGAGGATGAATGCCAGAAACCCGGCACGTATCAGACTCGTCACCAGTTCTCCTTCACGCGAGACGTAGGCTATGCCCGCCAGAAGCAGCAGGCGCAGCACGGTATATCCGGCTATGACGGCCAGAATCAAGAGATACGGAGCCTCCACCGAAAGCGAGCCGTACACCAGATAGGCGGCTACCGGCATAAGTATCAGCATGGACAACGGCAGGCCGTAACGGACCGCCGACGAAGTATCGAAGTAGGTGCGCTTGGAGGGAGATCTCAGAAAATCTCCGGCCCAGGCCAGAAATACCGCAGTCTGATTTCTGAAAATCAGAACAAAGAATATCAGGGAAATAACAGTCCAGACGAAATACTGCACCCCCTGAACCATAGGAGGCGCCGCCGCGCCGATATCGTAACGCTGAAGTACGGAGTCCCTGAAAAGTTCCTGGACCGGTATCACGTGATTGTCAATTGCCCCGCTTCGCCACATAGCCCATACCGGTCAGGATAGTTGTCACCTTGTCCCTGCAGTCACCCTGAATGAGGATCTCCCCGTCCTTGACGCTGCCTCCCGTTCCGCAGCGCCCCTTCAGGGTACGGCCCAGCGCAGCCAGGTCCTCCTCCCTGCCTGTGAAACCCTTGACAAGAGTCACTGCCTTGCCGCCGCGGTTGCGCCGGTCCAGATACACGGTCAGTTTCTGCCTCGAAGGGGGCAGGGTCTCTACCCTCGGCTCTTCCTCCGAGGATATGCGGATGTCAGGATTTGTAGAGTAAACCAGGGGCATAAGGGTAATTTTTTCGCAAATTTAGTATATTTGCGGTTTGTACATACGAATTTGATAACAAATGGAGCAGAAAAAGTTTAAATTCATCAACCGTATCTTCTCGGTCATCGTCCTGCTGACCGCATCACTTACATATCTTTTGACCATTGAGCCCACAGTCAGCTTCTGGGACTGCGGCGAGTTCATCGCCTCCTCCTACAAACTGGAGGTCGGCCATGCCCCCGGCAACCCTGTCTTCCAGCTCATAGCCAGAGTGTTCACCATGTTCGCCTCACCCGAACATGCCGCCATGGCGGTCAATGTGATGAGCGCCCTCTGCTCCGCATTCACCATATTTTTCCTCTACCTGACCATCGTCCACCTGGGACGCCGCATCATAGAGAAGAACGGCAACGGCGGCACTCTTTCCATGGGAGAGGCCCTGGCCCTGATAGGATCCGGTATTGTGGGTTCCCTCGCCTACTGCTGGTCCGATACATTCTGGTTCTCCGCCGTGGAGGCCGAGGTATACGCTATGTCCTCCCTGTTCACCGCCGCGGTGTTCTGGATGATCCTCAAGTGGGAGGAACAGGCCGACTCAGAATACGCTGACCGCTGGATAGTGGCGATAGCCTTCCTGATGGGACTCTCTATAGGAGTGCATCTGCTCAACCTCCTGGTAATTCCAGCCATAGCATTCGTATACTACTACAAGAAAGCCTCCAGGGTCACTACTTGGGGCTGCATTGGAGTACTGGCCGCATCAGCCGGCATACTTGCCCTCATACTCTGGGGCATCATTCCTTACCTGCCGAAGATCGCGGCTGTATTCGACCTGCTTTTTGTCAATGTCTTCCATCTGCCCTTCAACTCAGGAGCGGCATTTTTCGTCATAGTCCTGCTGGTGCTCTGCTTCCTGGCAGTATACCTCAGTTACAGGAAAGGCTCACGCGTATGGAATATCATATCGCTCAGCTTCACCATGATAGTCATCGGCTACTCAGCTTTTGCCATGGTGGTCATCCGCTCGTCCAACAACACTCCCACCAATGAGGGCCAGCCCGACAATCCGTTTGCCCTGGTCAAGTATCTCGGACGCGAGCAGTACGGCAGCGCACCCCTCGTATACGGACAGACGTATGCATCCGTCTATACAGACTATAAGGTCAAGGACTACTATACCAGGATGGACAGCGCATATTACAAGGCCCCTGCACCTCCTGAAGTAATCTACCCCTCCGAGAGCAAGATGCTTTTCCCCAGAATGCACAGCAAGGATCCCTCGCACATCCGTTTCTACGAGAGCTACACCAGGGGACAGGGAAAGACCGTTCCCGGCTCCGATTACAAGATGCCCACATTCGGAGACAACCTGAGGTTCTTCTTCGACTACCAGTTCAACTACATGTACATGCGCTACTTCATGTGGAACTTCGCCGGACGCCAGAACGACCTGCACGGGCAGGTGCCCGGTGACCCGCTCAGGGGCAACTGGGAGTGCGGCATCGGATTCATCGACCGCGCCCGTCTCGGCGACCAGTCCGTCGGTCCTGACTACATAGTGGACAACAAGGGCAAGAACCACTACTACATGCTTCCGCTTCTGCTCGGCATCATCGGCCTGCTCTATCAGCTGGGCAAGGACAAGCGCAACTGGTGGATCACCTTCCTGCTGTTCTTCCTCACCGGCATAGCCATCATTCTGTACCTCAACCAGACACCTTATCAGGTCCGCGAGCGTGACTACGCCTACGCCGGTTCGTTCTACATGTTCTCTATATGGATAGGACTGGCCGTGCTGGCCGTGTATGACTGGCTGCGCAAGCCTGCATCCAGAATTATTTCCGAGCAGTCTACGGCGATTGTAGTTCTTGCATTGCTGTTCCAAGTACCTTTACTGATGGCCTTCGAGAACTGGGACGACCACAACCGCAGCAACCGCTACACCGCACGCGACATGGCCTACAACTATTTCGCATCCACCGATCCCCAGGCAATCCTCGTAACCCACGGAGACAACGATACATTCCCCCTCTGGTACATCCAGGAGGTAGAGGGCGTGCGCCTGGACGCCAGGGTGATGAACACTTCCCTGCTCGGCATAGACTGGTACATCGACCAGATGCAGTGGAAGCAGTATGATGCGGAGCCGATACATTTCACCACACCACGCATCAACTACCTGTACGGTACCAATGACTACGTATACGTCATCGACCGCTTCAACCGGCCCATCCTGCTCAAGGACGCGATAACCCTCTTCAATGATCCCCGCGTAAAGGTCAACATCTACGGACGTCAGGAGAGCTATATCCCGGCATCCAGACTGCTGATACCGGTGAACAAGGAGAACGTCATCAAGAACCATATAGTGCCGGAGGAGGATTACGGCAGGATTCTCGACACACTCTGCCTGGAGATACCTCTCGACAGGGACAATCTGGTGGACAAGCCCGAGCTGATGATCCTGGACATGCTGGCCAACTACGACTGGGAGCGTCCCATCTATTTCATGACCCAGGGCGGCAGCCTGGATATCGGACTCGAGGATTACCTTCAGTTCGACGGGTACACCTATAAGTTCGTACCTATCAAGAGCCGCACTACACTCACCTCCGTCGAGCAGGTGGATACCGACGCGATGTACGACCGCATCATGAACGGATACCGCCTGGACAGTTTCTCCAAGGATTTCTTCGTAGACTACCAGAACCTGTCCACGTTCAACGGCGTGGCCTGCCAGAGATTCATGTTTGTACAGACAGCCATAGCCCTGTACAACAAGGGTGACCGGGAAAGGACTGTCAAGGTGCTCGACCGCATGCAGGAAACATACCCTGACCGCAACTTCCCCCTCAACACGTCCGCTGCAGTCCAGTATGTAAACGAGCTCATGGTCATCCATGCCATAGACCTGTATCTCAAATGCGGCGAGAAAGAGAAAGGACTGGCCATGGCGGACCGCTTTACAGAAGAGACGATGCAGGCCATAAGGCTCTTCGCCCAGCCCTATCGAGGGTCGGTACTCTCAAAGTCAGATCTGGACAACAACTTCCAGCTCTACCAATATACGGTTGAGACAGTCAGGGCCGTAGATCCCGACAAGGCGCAGGAATACTCAAAAGTCCTTGAGGATTTTCTGAATACAGCGATTTGACTTATTCGATAAGCATATTGCAGCCGCGGCGCTCAGAGCCCTGAAGACGACCTTCTATGGTAAATGAACCGTCCGGGTATGCGCGGCCCGTATCCTCCGTCTCGATGAACGAGCAGGAGTTGCGGTTGGCCAGGTCGATGATGTGGATGATGCCCCGTTCGCCGGGATCTGACTCCCTGAAAGGGTCGTTGATATCGCGGATAATTACCCTCATCCACGCGGGTGCGCGGAAGACCCCGTCTCCGGCAGAATAGGCCTGGGAGAGCAGCTCGCACATCCCGTACTCGGAATGAACGGCCCTGAGGCCGAATCCCCCGCCCAGACGGCGGTGCAGTTCCTCCCGGGTGAGCTCCTCGCGGCGCCCCTTCATCCCTCCGGTCTCCATAACTGTGAGCCAGGAGTCATTCGGACCTTCCAATCTATATTTTTCCGTAAAATCCAGGAGGGCGAAAGCCACTCCCAGCAGCAGGGTCTTCTGTCCCCTACCCCGCAGCTCCGCGAGGGTACTGTAGAGGCGGTCGTGGTCGTAAAGATAATAACCGCTCTCCGGGCGGCCGCTCTCCCGTATCAGACGGTCCGCCATATAGACCAGGGAAGAGCCCTCACGCTCCAGATAAGCGGGCAGCAGGGCCAGAATGACATAATCCTCCGGCGCCCCGTAAAAATGCCGGAAACCGGCTAAAAAGCTCCTTTCGTACAGGCTCACATCCGTCACGCAATGGCGCGAGGGTGTCTGGCCGGTGGTGGAGCTGCTGAAAAAAATCTTCTGCGGCGCCACGGGCTGCGGCTCCGCAGAAGATATGATGTCGTACTGCTTGAAGAAACGGATGGGCAGGAAGGGGATATCCGCGATGTCCCGTACTCTGTCAGGAGCGGCCTCCAGCAGGTCGGCATACTGACGGTACTGAGGGCATAGGGCATACTGACGGCGGAATGTATCCAGGGCGCAGGCCGTGAAAGCCTCCGGAGTGTCAATCCCGAAAATACGCTCTTCCGTGTCTCCCATTTCCTCTCACTTTTCAGGATTATCTGTCAGCCCTTTCGAGCTCGATGGTGAAGTGCCTCATGATGGGCAGCTCCTTGACGATCTTGTAACCGCGGGTGATGGACTCGCGGCGGTCGTAGACGTTCTTGGCTGCGGCTGCGATGTAGTCCATGTGGTTGTTGGTGTACACCCTGCGGGGGATGGCCAGACGGAGCAGCTCGAGGGCGGGATAGCGGTTCTCGCGGGTGACGGGGTCACGGTCTGCGAGCAGCGAGCCGATCTCCACGCCGCGGATACCGGCCTCGAGGTAAAGCTCGATACCGAGGGTCTGGGCGATGAACTCCTCCTTGGGAAGGTGAGTCAGGATCTTCTTGGCATCGAGGAAGATGGCGTGCCCGCCGGCAGGTCTCTGGTAGGGCACTCCGTACTCGTCGAGCTTCTTGCCGAGGTAGGCCACCTGGTTGATGCGGGTCTCCAGGTACTCGAACTCGGTACCCTCGAGCAGACCCTGAGCCAGCGCGTTCATGTCGCGGCCGGCCATACCGCCGTAGGTCAGGAAGCCCTCGTTCATGATGGTGAACATCTGGGCCTTGCGCATATCAGCCTCGTCACGGAAGGCCACGAAACCTCCGATATTGACGATGGCGTCCTTCTTGGCCGACATGGTCATATAGTCTGCACCCTCGTACATCTCATGCACGATCTCGCGGATGGACTTGTTCTCATAGCCCTTCTCGCGGGTCTTGATGAAGTAGGCGTTCTCGGCGAAGCGTGCGGAGTCCATAAGCAGCTTGACGCCGTATTTCTTACACAGAGCGGATACGCCCTTGATGTTCTCCATGGATACGGGCTGTCCGCCGGCGGTGTTGTTGGTGACCGTAAGCACTACGCACGGAATCTTCTCACGGGGAGTGGTCTTCAGTACTTCCTCGAGTCTTTCCAGGTCCATGTTGCCCTTGAAGGGAATCTCCAGCTCAGTGTTGGAGGCCTCCTTGATGGTGCAGTCCAGCGCTATGGCCTTGCGGTACTCGATGTGCCCTTTGGTGGTGTCGAAGTGGGAGTTGCCTGGAAGGATGTCACCCTCCTTCACGATGCTCGAGAACAGCACGTTCTCAGCTGCACGGCCCTGGTGCGAAGGGAGTATGTAGGGAAGTCCGGTCAGCATCTCTATAGTGTCTTTCAGTCTGTAGAACGAGCGGGCTCCGGCATAGCTCTCGTCGCCCTCCATGATGGCGGCCCACTGCTTGTCGCTCATGGCTCCGGTACCGGAGTCGGTCAGCAGGTCGATGAACACATAGTCGCTCTTAAGGAGGAAAAGGTTGTACTTGGCCTCTTTAATCCATTTCTCGCGCTCCTCGCGGGTACTTTTACGGATGGTCTCCACCATCTTGATTCTGTAAGATTCTGCAAAAGGAAGTTCCATGATGATATCAGATTTTAAAAATTATCCCCAAATTTAAGCATAATTGTAATAGAACCTCTCAATTTTCTACAAAAAATAAAACCGGGGCGGTCACACGCGGACCGTCCCGGTTTGTTATGTCATCCTGCCGGGGCTGTTATTTGCCGGCAGCTTTCAGCTTCTTGGCTTCCTTGCGGGCCTTGCGCAGGGAGAGGTCGTACATGATAGGAGTACCTACGAATACGGACGAGTATGTACCTACGAAGATACCTACTAGCAGAGCCACTGCGAAGCCCCTGATCACCTCACCTCCGAAGATAGCGATGGCGAGCATCACGATGAAGGTGGTACCGGATGTATTGACGGTACGGGCCAGGGTGCTGTTGATGGCGTCGTTGATATTCTGGTAGAGCTCGCGCTTGGGATACAGGCGGCGGTACTCACGGATCCTGTCGAAGATGATCACGCTGTCGTTGATGGAGTAACCGATGATGGTCAGTACGGCGGCGATGAAGGTCTGGTCCACGTCCAGGGTAAACGGCAGGATACCGGAGAACAGGGAGAAGAAGCCGACAGTCACGATGGCGTCGTGGGCTGTGGAGACAACTCCTCCGAGACCCCATGTCCAGCCCTTGAAGCGGACTGCGATGTAGGCGAAGATGGCGAACAGTGCGATGGCCACGGCGATCATGGAGTCGCGCTTCATATCGTTTGCGATGGTAGGACCTACCTTGTCGGACTGGATGATACCGTTAGGATTCTCGAGGGTGGATGTGAACTCGTCGTAGGTCAGAGGAGTCGCGAAGAAGCCCTTCAGAGCCTCGTACAGCTTGGTGTCCACGATCTTGTCGGTCTCGGTGCTCTGATCCTCGATCATGTAGGTGGTGGTGATCTTCATCTGGCTGGCACCTCCGAACTGCTTGACCTCGACACCTTCCTCGAACTCGTCCAGAACGGCTGCCCTGATTTCCTCGGCTGTCACATCCTGGTCGAAACGTACCACGTATGTACGGCCACCGGTGAAGTCCACACCGTAGGAGAAGCCCTTGATGAAGATGGAGGTGAAGCAGATTACCATCAGGACTGTCGAGAAGATGTAGGCGTACTTACGTATCCTGACGAAGTCGATATGGGTGTTCTGCAGGAAGTTCTTGGTGAAATGGGTGTAGAACGATATGTTCTTGCCGCGGCTCAGACGGGCCTCGAAGATCAGCCTGGAGATGAAGATGGATGTCAGCATCGAGGTGATCAGACCGATAACCAGTGTGGTGGCGAAGCCCTGTACAGGACCGGAACCGAAGAAGAAGAGTACCAGACCGGTGATGATGGTGGTGAGGTTACCGTCGATGATGGCGGAGTAGGCGTGCTTGTAACCGTCGGAGATAGCCAGACGGAGGGCCTTGCCCGCACGGATCTCCTCCTTCACGCGCTCGTAGATAATCACATTGGCGTCCACGGCCATACCGAGAGTCAGCACCAGACCGGCGATACCGGGGAGGGTGAGGACGGCTCCGAAGGATGCGAGGGCACCGAAGAGGAAGAGCACGTTGCAGAGCAGGGCGGCATCGGCTGCGACACCGGCACCCTTATAGAAGAAGAGCATGTAGAGCAGCACCAGGACGAAGGCGATCACGAAGGAAATCATACCTGCCTGGATGGAAGCGCTACCGAGGGAAGGACCTACCACCTGCTCCTGAACGATGGTGGCGGGAGCGGGGAGCTTACCGGAGTTGAGCACGTTGGCAAGGTCGGTGGCCTCCTCGATGGTGAAGTTGCCCTCGATGACCGAGCGGCCGCCGGTAATCTCGGCATTGACGCGGGGGAAGGAATATACCATGCCGTCGAGTACGATGGCGATGCACTTGCCTATGTTGTCAGCGGTCAGACGGGCCCATGTCTGGGCGCCCTCTGCGTTCATGGCCATGTCTACCTGAGGCTGTCCGCCCATATTGCTGTAGGATACGCGGGCATCGGATACTACGCCTCCGTCCAGAGGAGCCTTGCCGTCACGGGTGTTGACCTTGATGGCGATCAGCTCGTAATAGTTGCCTCCGGCATACTGGGAAGAGGCCTTCACTGTCCACATCGGCACGAGGTCGGCGGGAAGGGCTGCCTTTACCTGGGGCAGACGGAGCCAGGAGTTGATCTTGGCTGTATCCCTATAGTGAGCGACGCCGATTACGGGACCGGGCATCAGCTGGCCGTTATACATCGAGGGGTTGAGGGCGTAGAAGAAAGGATTGTTCCTGGCGTAGTTGAGCTCGTCAGCGGAGAGAGAATCCTCCTGCTGTGCCAGCTCGGCCACGAGGTCGTCGGAAGCGCTGCCTGCGGCTGCGGGAGCTGCCTCGGCTGCGGTCTCAGCGGGCTGTGCCTCTGCTGTCAGACCCTCTTCCTGAGCCACATAGTTCTTTACGATAGTATTGACCTCCTGGAGATAACGGAATACCTCGGGATTCTCGTAGGTAGTCCAGAACTCGAGGGAAGCGGTTCCCTGAAGGAGGTTGCGCACACGCTCGGGCTCCTTGACACCGGGAAGCTCGACGAGGATACGGCTGGAGTTGCCGAGTCTCTGGATATTGGGAGAAGTCACACCGAAGCGGTCGATACGGTTGCGCAGCACGTTGAAGGAGTTGGCTACGGCACTCTCGGCCTGCTCGCGGATCACGGCGATCACCTCGTCATTGGTGCTCTGGGCATTGATCCTGTCCCTGAGATCGATGGTTCCGAATATCTGAGCCAGTCTCTGCTCGGGTGCCACCTCGTTCCAGGCCTCGTAGAAGAGGGTGATGAAGTCGGTGTTGCCGCCCAGGGCTGTCTCTCTCTCCTTGGCGATGGCCAGGGCCTGGTTGAACTGGGGCGACTCATTGTAATTGGACAATGCCCTCACCAGGTCGCTCAGCTGCACCTCCAGCATGACGTTCATACCGCCCTTGAGGTCCAGACCGAGGTTGATCTCCTTCTCCTGCACTTCCTTGAAAGTGTAGCCCAGGTAGACCTTCTCGGCGCTCACCGAGTCGAGATAGAAACTGTTTCTCTCTTTTCTGATAGAATCCAGATAATAAGCCTTATCCAGATCAGACACCTCCGCGAAGGAGGGTTTCTGCTGCTCTGCTGCCACAGCTGCCTCCGCATACTTGTCCGCCTTGTTCTTGATGATGGAGGACACTCCTGTGAAGGAAAGCTGGTAAATGCAGGCCAGAGCGATCAAAACCGCCAAAAAAGTAATGGCTCCTTTACTTTGCATATCAAATTCCTTTTTAAAATTTGCGTAAAAATTGAGGGTACAAAAGTACTATTTTTTTCTTATTTGTAAAGTATTTAGTAATTTTGTTGACTATATTATTCGAATATGACTGCCTTGAACAGATATTTGACGGCCGTTGCGGCCATGCTCCTGGCCTGCCTCCCCGCACTGGGACAGCAGCCAGGAGAGAGTGCGGAGACCGATTTAAGGAAGGCGCAGACACTTCACAAGGCCTACGAGTTCGCCAAAGCCGAAGAATATTACAGCAAAGCCCTGGAACTCACCCGGGACTCCCTACAGAAACTGGACATCATGGACAAGATAATCCAGTGCCGCAACGGGGAGAGCCTTCTCCAGTACATCACGCGCCCGTCCGCCGTCACATCCGGGATATTTTCCAAAGAGGATTTCTATCTGTATCTCCAGGATCTGGACGAAAGGTCCTGGATTCCTATACCCAATCCGTTCATCAAACCCGCCGGAGGCCTGAGACATCCTTATTATACAGCCATGTACCTTCCCTCCGGACAGCAGACCGTCATCTTCTCCGCACCCGACGGGACAGGTGCCTGGAACCTCTACACTTCCACCCGCAAAGACAGCACCACATGGTCTGTCCCGGAACTCCTCAGCGAGAACATTCTATCCGGGCGCAATGAGATTTTCCCTCTTCTCAGCAGAGACGGCCGCACCCTCTATTTCGCATCGGACGGAATGCCGGGCATGGGCGGATATGACCTGTTCAGGAGCCGATGGGACGAAGAGGCAGGCGAATGGGGCATTCCCGAGAACCTGGGCTTCCCCTATTCATCCACCGGAGACGACCTGATCTATCTGGACAGCCGTGACGGGAAATATTCAATTGTCGTCTCCAACAGGGAGACAGAAGGCACCGACTCAGTCAAAATATACGTTACAGAATATATTGCGACTCCCGTAAGGACCGCCATAAGAGAGGACGAATCCCCTCTTGCCATCGCGTCATTCATCAAGGAGAGCGCCGAGGATACTGCGGCCTCACCTGCAACTGTGGAAAAAGGCGATGTACGTATGGCCGACTACTCCAGGCTCATGCACGAGCTGCGCAGGCTGCAGGACAATCTTCAGGAAAAACTGGACAAGATCGACGAGAGCCGCAGGATCTACGAAAATGCCTCCGGAAGCGACCGGGAGTTTCTGGCCGGGATTATCCGGGACGTAGAGGAAGAATCGATGCACATACGCAGACAGATGGACAAGGTGTCGGCACAGGTACAGCAGATAGAGCTAAGGTTTCTGTCGGAAGGAATCATTCCCGTAGTGCAGGAAGACAGCCCCGGACAGGAAAAGAAAGAGGACGCTGACCTGCTGTCCGCGGGTGCCGCTGAGCCGGAATATGTATTCAGCCGCCGTCCTATGGGAAGGATCCCCTATATTATAGTTGAGACTCCAGAGCCGGAATTTGACTATACATTCAAGATTCTCGGCCGCAATGAAGGGCAGTTCGTGGAGGACAACACACTGCCGGAAGGAGTCGTTTACCAGATACAGTTCATGGTACTCTCCTCTCCTGCCGGCACAAAGGACATCAGAGGCATGAGTCCTGTCTTTGTAACAAAGATGAAATCAGGCAAATACCTGCATACTGTCGGACTGTTCTCCACCTATCAGGAGGCACTGAACAATCTGAGCCGCGTACGGCGCAACGGCTTCCCCGATGCCATAGTCATCGCCTACAACAACGGCAGGAGCATCCCCGTAAAGACCGCTAGGACAATGGAGAACGAGCGGGTACTCTCAATGCCTGCATCAGGCGGCTCCAGGAGCGGCTCCGCCCCGCGTCAGACATCCTCTGCCGCATCCGGTGAGATGTCCTACCAGGTGGTGCTCAAGGGCTACGGCCCGGCACTGCCCTCCAGCGTGCTGTCCGCAATAAGGGGCGCGACCACCAAGGACCTCACCAAGTCCGGCTCCGACGACGCTACGGTCTTCGCCGTGGGTCCTTTCTCGGAGCGCAAGGACGCCGAGTTCCTGCTCAAGATACTCGAGAACCTGGACATCAAGAACGTAAGTATAGAAAGTATTAAATTATAACTTCAGATGGCACTTATCATCTCCCTGTCCATTCTGGGACTCCTGCTCATTATCGCTGAAATCATTCTCATTCCCGGTATCTTCGTCGCCGGCACCCTCGGACTGGTGTCGATAGGCGCGGCGTGCTGGCTGGCATTCGACGGCATAGGACCGGACGCCGGCTACATAACGATAGCGGCAAATGCCGTGCTGGCCGTGGTCTGCGCCGTGCTCTCGCTCCGCTCCAAGACCTGGAAGAAGCTCTCGCTGCATACCGAGATTGACAGCCGCACGGATTCCCGCCCCGAGGACAAGGGCATCGCTGTCGGCTCGCAGGGCGTCACGATTACCCGCCTGGCTCCCATGGGCAAGGTCCTGTTCGGTGAGACTACGGTGGAATGTTCGGCCCGCAACGGCATCATAGACCCGGGGCAACAGGTCGAGGTAATCCTTATCGATGACAATAAAATATTTGTAAAACCCTTATAACAGTTTTTTCTTTATGATCTCTTCAGTAGGACTCGTAATTATCTGGATAGCCGTGGCCATCGTGGCCCTGATTATCCTGCTCTGGTTCTTCCCGGTGACCCTGTGGTTCCAGGCCCTGATATCGGGAGTGCGCATCTCGCTCATCCAGCTGGTGCTGATGAGGTGGAGAAAAGTTCCGCCGAGCACCATCGTGATGGCCATGGTCACAGGTACCAAGGCCGGTCTGAAACTGGACGCCAATGCGCTTGAGGCCCACTATCTGGCGAAAGGCAACGTGCCCAATGTGGTCAATGCCCTGATTTCCGCGGACAAGGCCAATATCAACCTCGACTTCAAGATGGCTGCAGCCATCGACCTGGCCGGACGCGATGTGTTCGAGGCCGTTCAGATGTCGGTAAACCCGAAAGTAATCAATACTCCGCCCGTGACTGCTGTCGCCAAGGACGGTATCCAGATGATAGCCAAGGCCAGGGTAACTGTCCGGGCCAATATCAAGCAGCTCGTCGGCGGTGCAGGTGAGGAGACCGTTCTCGCCCGCGTAGGTGAGGGTATCGTGTCCAGTATCGGTGCGTCGGAGTCGCACAAGGATGTGCTGGAGCACCCTGATTCGATTTCCAAGGTGGTGCTGGCCAAGGGCCTCGATGCTGGTACGGCTTTCGAGATTCTTTCGATTGATATCGCTGACATCGACATAGGCAAGAATATCGGTGCGGTGCTGCAGATCGACCAGGCCAACGCCGACAAGAATATCGCACAGGCCCGTGCCGAGGAACGCCGCGCAATGGCTGTCGCCCTCGAGCAGGAGATGAAGGCCAAGGCACAGGAGGCCAGGGCCCAGGTTATCGAGGCCGAAAGGGAGATTCCTCTTGCAATGGCAGATGCCTTCCGCTCCGGCAATCTCGGTATCATGGACTACTACCGGATAAAGAATATCCAGGCTGATACTGACATGCGCGAGAATATCGCTAAGGAAAGCGTATAAATTACGTACGCAGGAGATACCACGCAAAATAAAAGTACTACCCCTCTGAGGTCCTTCCCACTTCGTGGGCCCCTTCCCTACTCGGGAGCCGACGCCTCAGAGGGGTAGTACTTTATATTTTGCTACTGAATACGGGCATAATAAAATTCCCGGACAGCCTTAGGAGCTTGTCCGGGAATTTCTGTTATTCTATTAGAGGTTTGATTAGAGAATCGTTCCGTCGGAGGTGATGCGTATGTTCTTCTCGCTATCGCCGCGGCCTTCCAGCTCGATGAGGTAGTACTCGCTGTCGGGGGTCTGGATGTACTCGGCGTCATCGATACGGTAATCCGGATACTCCTTTGACAAGGTGTCGGTTACTGCCTCGGGCAGTTCGCTGATGCGGACATCCCACTGTGAGCGGACCCATTCGCCGGCTCCGTTGAAGTAGATGTTCTTTTCCTTGTTGTCGTGCCAGATCTCCACTTCCAGGTAGCCGTCGTCCCAGTCCTGCTCGAGGATGCGGGCTCCGGGGTATTTGTCTGCGATGAACTCCTCGATGCTGCCGCCTACCATGCCGCCGCTGTTGTCCCCGCCTCCGGGATTGTCTCCGTTACCGGTGACTGGGGTGACGGTACCGTCTGCGTAGACATCTACCTCGATGTCGTCATCCCTGTATTCCAGTTCGAAGCGGTAGAACTCGCCTTCTGGTGTCTGGTAGAAGTCCACGTCGTCCATCCGGTAATTGCCGTACTCGGAACTTCTGAGGTAGCCCAGAATATCCTCGGGCACCTGGCTGTGGCGCAGTTCGGTACGGGTCAGCATCCAGTTCTGGGAGGAGTCGAAGAAGAGCTCGCGGCACACGCGGCCGTCGATGATCTCCACCTCTGTCATGCCGTGCTCTATGTCTATCTCGACTATCCTGGCATCTGGATAATGGGTTGCGATGTACTCCTTAATGCTGCCTGAGGGGGTATCGGGAATAAAATCGTTGTAGTCGTAGTCCTCCTCCGCGTCGATGACGGTCTTGACCAGCACTCCGTCCTCGGAGAAGTAGAGGTCGACTTCCTGATATACTCCGTCTTTGGTACCCTCAACTTCGATGATGTAGATGGTCTCGACCCCGTCCCTGCGCAGCATATCGATGTCGTCAATACGCCAGTCAGCGTACTCTGTGGCGTCAAAGGCGGCCCAGACAGCATCGGGCACCATGCCCTGAGGCAGGTCGGTCTCCGTCATCTGCCACTGATACTGAGAGTCGAACCATGCGGAATAATTGACCAGCTGGCCGTTATCTGAGCGGACCGCCGGAGTCTCGCCGGCGGGAGCCTTGAAGTCTGCTACATAGTAACTGTTTTTCATCGACCACTTTACATCCTGCGCCCCGGGATAAAGGTCGAACAGTGCAGCCTGAAGCTCCGGTGTGGCTTCAATGTTCTGGAGGTTCTCCGGCC
Organism: uncultured Alistipes sp.; assembly: GCA_900550465.1. Classification (GTDB taxonomy): domain Bacteria; phylum Bacteroidota; class Bacteroidia; order Bacteroidales; family UBA932; genus Coprenecus. Next base: position 7,145 of record URSC01000005.1, on the reverse strand, counting down.
TCTGCTTATTGCAGGAGGCTGCCAGAAGCATAAGGGACAAAATGCACCCTGATACAATAAGTTTTAAATTCGTCTTCATAAAAGTGATTGTTTAAAAAGTTAGAAAATTTCGGGGCTTAATGACATGCCGGGGACTCTGTGACAACCTTTAGGAAAACGGGCCCCGTGTGCATCCGCGCCGGGACCCGTCTTCGAGTTATTCAATATGGTATGTCACATGCGGTTAGTCATCCATGTCGATGAGGTTGTAGTAGAGGTCGAAGGTCAGCTCCAGACCATTTGTGAGCTCGACCTCGATGTCCCGGCGGTCACGGTCGATGGAATGTACCTGCACTCCGGGGAAGTTGCTGTTGACGTACGTCATGATCTGCTCGGGAACTATGCCTGCGGGAAGTACGGAATACTTGCAGTTTACCTCCTTCCACTGGCCGTCCTTGTAGAACTCGATCTTGATGGAATTGGTGAACATCACCTCATAACGCACTTCCATGAAGTCGCGCTCCTCCTTGGCAAAGGATACTTTCTGGTCTGCGAAATAGGTGTTTACAAACTCCTGAGCGGCTACGGGAAGCTGGTTGAACTGAATCGGGCGGTCGTGGTCGGCGCGGGCTGAGGTCACGGAGAGGAGCAGCATGGCGGCTGCGAGGATCATAATCTTTTTCATATTCTTTACTTTTTTTAAAATTAATACTGTTTCTTTTGTTTTACGGTGCAAAGATTACCCCCGATTCTGAAATGAATTTAAAATTATCTCCATTTTACAGAAAAAATGTGCATTTTTTCCTCAAATCTGTATTTCACCTCCAGATCATAGTACCTCTGACCCGCTCCGACTATAGCCAGACCCAGGCCCAGTGAGCCCTCGCGGCCTCCGCTCTTGTAGAACCGGTCGAAGATGTGGTCCGCGTCGAGCGGTGTTTCTCCGGTATTGGCTATCTCCAGGGTCCTGCCTTTAATACTGATGCTGATCCTCCCGTGTGCTGGCGTATATATAAAGGCGTTCTTGAGCAGATTGCCGGTCAGGGTCCGGGCCAGGGATTCATTCATCCTCACCACCAGGCTGTCTGGACGGGGGAAGTCGACCTCTATTTCCTTGTCCTCGTAGATTTCTGAGAAAACCTCCACGCTCTCCTGCACGAGGGCAGGGATGAAGACATCCGTGCTTTCGGGGAACTGGCCGTTGTCTATCTTAGTCAGCAGGAGGAGGGTCTTGTTGAGACGGACCACCCCTCCCAGAGTACGCTGGATACCCAGCAGCTCGCCTATCTGCCTCTCGTCCAGCTCCGTGTTGTCCAGCAGCCACTCGATGCGGTTGCCCATGACCGCCAGAGGGGTCTGGAGCTCGTGCGAGGCGTTGCCTATGAACTCCTTCTGCGCCTCGAAGGCCTCCTCATAGCGGTTGAGGGCCTTTTCAGCGGCCACATTGAGCTTCTGGAACTCGGTGATGTCGGTCGGATTGTCCAGCGGAGGGTTCTTGGCGCCTATCCTGAAGCGGTCCAGCCAGCCCAGGAGACGGTAGAGAGGCCTCATGTTGCGGTAGAAGACCAGAATAGTCACCAATATGACTGTCAGCAGCAGGGAAAAATACAGAATCACTATCCATACAAGGGTGGACTGCATGAGCTCCTGCTTGTCTATCGTCGGGGTATAGGCCTTGAGGAGGTAGTAGTTGTCGCTGTCTGTACGGAATACCGTGGTAAGCACCCTTGCGGGCTCGCGGCCTATGGAAGGGAACTGCTCGTCGTTGAAATAATAACGTATGGATGGATGGTCCTGGGCGAACTGCTCCCCGATCGGGATGATGTCGTAGATGATGTTTGCTCCTACGTTGGAGGGCAGTTCCTGACCGGAGAGCATGCGGGCAATGACCTTGTCGGTGAACTCATCCAGAGCGTCATCGGTTTCGTCATTGACCTCGTTCAGGGTCCGGAAATAGAAAAAGCCGGCCCAGATAGCCATCAGGGGCAGGAGCACCAGCGCCAGGCGCATGGCTATGCGGTACATCAGCTTCATATCACTTGACCAGCTTATATCCGAAACCGTACACGGCCTTGATCTCGATGTCGGCTCCTGCCGCCTGGAGCTTGCGGCGCAGGTTCTTCATCTGCGCGTAGACGAAATGGTAGTCGTCGGCCTGGTCGGCGTGGTCGCCCCACACGGCCTCGGCAAGGACGGACTTATCCACCAGATGGTTGGGCCGCTGCATGAAATACAGCAGTATATCGAACTCTTTTTTAAGAAGTTCCACCTGGGTACCGGCCACCTCCACATAACCGTTCTCGGGCTGTATGGTGACATTGCCGTATTCGATGGTGAGATTGCCGCCAGTCCGTCCTCTGCGGAGCACGCTGCGGATGCGGGCCTTGAGTTCGGCCATGTGGAAGGGCTTGGGCAGGTAGTCGTCGGCCCCGTGCTCCAGGCCGTAGACCTTGTCGTCCAGGGAGTCCTTGGCCGAGATGATGATGACATTCTCCCGTTTCTGCATGTGCTTGATGTGATCCAGCAGCTGAAGGCCGCTGCCGCCCGGAAGCATGATATCCAGCAGGATACAGTCATAACTGTAACCGGAGACCTTGGCGTCCGCCTCATCGAAGGTTGAAGCCGTCTCAACCACATAGCCCTCCTCTGTCAGGGCCCGCTGCATCAGTTCCCTCAGGGAGGAGTCATCCTCAACAATAAGCAGTTTCATACGTATGTCTTTTCAGAGTGAGATACAAAATTAGAAATCAATTCTGAAAAGAAACTGAAATTATCCGGAAAATAAGCCTATATTTGCACCTCACAATCAATCGGGGTGTGGCGCAGTTGGCTAGCGCACCTGCTTTGGGAGCAGGGGGTCGAAGGTTCGAGTCCTTTTACCCCGACTACAGGGCCAGAGAGCCGAAGGTCTTCATGAACTGAACCCTTTCGTACATGGCGGGGTCAGGGATGGATGAGTAGCTCAGGCGGCCGCGGATCTGGGAGAGGCTTTCCACATTGTTCTTTTCGAGGAAAGCAGCTATTTTCCCGTTGAATTCCTTTATGACGGCGGGTCCGTGCTTGTAAATCACAGAACATACCTGAACGGCATCGGCACCGGCAAGAATCATCTTGAGGGCACTTTCAGCACTGTGCACGCCTGTGGTAGTGGCGATGTCTATCTTTACTGCTGAGGCAAGAATGGCGGTCCAGCGCAGGATCTCGGCATACTCACCCTCATGTGAGAGGGGAGCGGCCGGCACCAGGCAGAACTTCTCCAGGTCGATGTCAGGGGTGAAGAAACGGTTGAATATCACCACTCCCTTGGCTCCGGCAGAGGCTATGCGGTCCACGAAATTGACTATGCTGGAGAAGTGGGGGCTTATCTTTACGGCTACGGGAATCTTAAGCTCCGAAACTATCGAGCGGACTACGCTGACATAGCCGTCCTCGATGGCTGCAGGAGAGGTTCTGGGATCCAGGGCCAAGTCGTAAAGGTTGATCTCCAAAGCATCGGCTCCGGCAGCCTCGATCTGACGGGCATACTCGACCCACTCACCGGGACTGTAGCAGTTGATGCTGGCTATGACAGGTATTGAGACGGCATCTTTAAGTGCGCGTACCTTCTCGGTATACTGCGCGATGGAGTTGGAACGGATGTAAGCATGGAGATAGTCGTCCATCTCCGGATAGGAGTGTCCCGCTGAGGCCATGAACTCCACCTCACCGCGGATCTGCTCCTCGAAGAGGGACTTCATGACCACGGCTCCGGCACCGCAGCTTTCCATTTCCTTAACTTTGTCGACATCGGCTGTCAGCGAGCAGCTGCTGACCACTATGGGACTCTTGAGGTCCAGGCCGAGATACTTCACGTCTGTTGTTGCCATAGCTGTAGTTTTTTGTTATCCTATTTTGTTCAGTTTTTTCATTACGGTCCTGAAATCCGTCCTCTCGCGGATAATCCTGCCGACCTCCGCTACGGGTATGCGCTCCTGGGACATGGTATCGCGGTCGCGGATGGTCACGCAGTTGTCCTCCTTGGTCTGATGGTCCACGGTGATGCAGAAGGGAGTGCCGATGGCATCCTGACGGCGGTAGCGCTTGCCTATGCTGTCCTTCTCGTCATACTGGCAGTTGAAGTCAAACTTCAGGTCGTCGATGATATCGCGGGCAATCTCAGGCAGCCCGTCCTTCTTGACCAGAGGCAGTACTGCAAGTTTCACGGGAGCCAGCACGGGAGGAATGCGGAGGACTACCCTCTCCTCTCCGTTTTCCAGCTTCTCCTCGCAGTAAGCAGCGGAAAGCACGGCCAGGAACATCCTGTCCAGTCCTATGGATGTCTCCACTACGTACGGAGTGTAGCTCTCGCCGGTCTCGGGGTCGAAGTACTGTATCTTGCGGCCGGAGAACTTCTGATGGTTGCCCAGGTCGAAGTCCGTGCGGGAATGAATGCCCTCGAGCTCCTTGAAGCCGAAGGGGAATTCAAATTCAATGTCAGTGGCGGCGTTGGCGTAGTGGGCCAGCTTCTCGTGGTCGTGGAAGCGGTACTTCTCATCGCCCAGGCCGAGGGCCTTGTGCCACTGCAGGCGGGCTTCCTTCCACTTGGCGAACCACTCGAGCTCAGAGCCGGGACGCACGAAGAACTGCATCTCCATCTGCTCGAACTCCCTCATGCGGAAGATGAACTGACGTGCCACTATCTCGTTGCGGAAGGCCTTGCCTATCTGGGCGATGCCGAAAGGAATCTTCATACGGCCAGTCTTCTGGACATTCAGGAAGTTGACAAATATACCCTGGGCAGTCTCGGGACGGAGGTAGATGATGCCGTCCTCTCCGGAGATGTTGCCGAGCTGGGTGGAGAACATCAGGTTGAACTGACGCACCTCAGTCCAGTTCTTGGTACCTGAGATGGGGCAGACGATGCCGCAGTCGATGATGATGTCGCGCAGACCCTGAAGGTCGTTGGCATTGAGGGCGGCCGTCATGCGCTCACGTACCTCGTCCATCTTCTGCTGATTGCGCAGCACGTTGGGATTGGTGGCGCGGAACTGAGCCTCGTCGAAGCTCTCGCCGAACTTGCGGCGGCCCTTCTCCACATCCTTCGCGATCTTCTCCTCGAGCTTGGCGATATAGTCCTCGATGAGCACGTCGGCGCGGTAGCGCTTCTTGGAGTCCTTGTTGTCGATCAGAGGGTCGTTGAAGGCTCCCACATGACCGGACGCCTGCCAGATCTTAGGGTGCATGAAGATAGCGGAGTCGATACCGACTATATTCTCGTTGAGGCGCACCATGGCGTCCCACCAGTATTTCTTGATATTGTTCTTGAGCTCAACGCCCATCTGTCCGTAATCATAGACGGCGCTGAGTCCGTCGTAAATCTCACTTGAAGGGAAAACAAAGCCATACTCCTTGGCATGGGCGGTAAGTTGTTTGAATACTTCTTCCTGTGTCATGTGTTTATTGGAATTAATCACGCAAAAATAAGAATTATTTCATACTTTTGCCCGAAGAAAATCTACAATAACACAAATATGAGACTCAAAAGAACTGTCATGGCCGTCTTAGCCGGCCTTATAACCCTGTGCGCCAGCGCCCAGGGAGTAATCTCAGTAGACTCGAAAGCCTCCGTCCTGCCCGACGGGAACGTCGAGCTGCTCTTCACCGTCAGCCTCGAGCCGGGCTGGTACATGTACAGCACCGTGCCGGTGAGCGGCGGCCCGATGGCCACCTCCTTCACCGCGGACGAAAGCGCCGCCTTCACCCTCTCCGGAGGGCTGCAGGACGTTGAGGAGGCCCACGTCAAGCTGGACGAGGGATTCGGCATCGACGTCAAGTACTTCGAGGGCACTGCGCAATTCCGCCAGGTCATCGTCCCCGCCTCGCAGGAGACCTTCACCGTGACCGGATACCTCGAGTACCAGACCTGCAACGGGGCCGAGTGTACCCTCAACGAGAGCGAGATCTCCGTCAAGGTGGACCCTGCTGCTGCGCCGGGAGAGGCATCCGCTCCCTCTAAAGGTGCCAAGGCCGGTGGTCAGGGCTTCTGGAGCTTCCTGCTCATAGCCTTCCTCGCCGGACTCGCCGGAGTCATCACCCCCTGCGTCTTCCCCATGATACCCATGACCGTGGGCTTCCTCATCGGAGGAGGCAGCACCAAGCGGGCCGGTGTCCTCAAGGGCGTCATCTTCGGCCTCTCCATCATGGTCATCTACACCATCCTCGGACTCGTCGTGGCCCTCTTCCAGAGCACCGCGGCCACCGACGCCATCGGCACACACTGGATACCCAACCTTATCTTCGCCCTCCTTTTCCTCGTCTTCGCCGTGTCGTTCCTCGGCGCGTTCGAGATCACCCTGCCCTCGGGCCTGGCCAACAAGGCCGACCGCGAGGCGGACAAGGGAGGGTACGTGGCCGCCTTCTTCGTGGCCTTGGCGATGGTCATCGTCTCCTTCTCCTGCACCGGTCCCTTCGTGGGCTCGATCCTCGCCGCCGCCGTCCTCGACGGGGTGGCCCTCAGGCCCATCGTCGGCATGGCCGTCTTCGGACTGGGATTCTCACTTCCCTTCGTGGTGCTCTCCTTCTTCCCCGGAGTTATGAAGAAGCTCCCGAAGTCCGGCGGCTGGCTCAACATGGTCAAGGTCGTCTTCGCCTACATCATGCTGGCCTTCGCGATGAAGTTCCTCTACAACATCGACGCGTACTTCGGATGGGGCGTCATCACCCGCCTGGGCTTCATCGCCACGTGGGCAGTCCTCGCCCTGCTCCTGGGCCTGTACTTCCTCGGGGTGTTCCGCACCAGCCACGACACTCCCACTGACGGCATCGGCTGGGGCAGGCACATCGCGGCGATAGTCTGCATCACCTTCGCCTTCTACCTCATCCCCGGCCTCTTCGGCGCCCCGCTGCAGAGCATCTCGGGCCTCATCCCGCCGATGGACGGCTCGACGCTGACCCTGTCGCAGGGCAGCCCGCAGGCTTCCTCCGGTGACAATGCCGCTGCGGCCACGGGCTACTCGACACTGAAGTACCATACGGACCTCGACGAGGCCCTCGCGGAGAGCGAGGCTACCGGCAAGCCCGTCTTCGTGGTGTTCAAGTCCCACACCTGCAGCGTGTGCAAGCAGATGGAGGCCACCGTCCTCTCGTCGGCGGCCGTCATGGACAGGCTGGGGGGGGACTTCTGCATC
>URSC01000004.1 GCA_900550465.1 uncultured Alistipes sp. | reverse complement strand
AAAATCATATTTTGAGCTTTTTTTTTATAATTGCCACAGCCATATCAGAGTCGCATCTATTGGATGTGGACCAGCGTCTGAATTCTACGGTATTACAGATTTTATAGAGAATAACACGGAGTGTAAACTTACTTTTGATTATACCGGTCTAGATATCGACGACTTCTGGCAGCCAATATGGGATTATACTCAAAAGAACTTTCAGAATGCTAAATTTATAAAAAGTGATTTTTTTGAATACTACAACGGACACGAGTTCCCTGAAGTGGTAATTGTTAATTACATGCTTTCTGATATGGCCAAATATAGCCCAGATGGCATAAATAACTTCTTAGATAATCTAATAGGCTTCTTAAATGCAATGCCTTATGGTGTCATTATCATAAATGATATAAATTATGAAAAAGATACTACAGAGACAGCTTTTGGATGCCTGCATTACTTACACAAGAAAATCGCAACTTTGCCATACATTCAAATACATTTCGGGAGTTTTTCGAAACGACCAATTTCTCATAAATACTTTGGCAAACGAATTGATGATGATAGCATACGTGCAAAGATGATAGAAATTCCATTTGACATTCAGCCATTTAGCAAATGCAATAGTATTCAGTACATTATAATAAAGCATCAAAGTGAGAAACTATGATATTAAGTGTAAGCCGTCGAACAGATATACCCGCCTTTTATGCAGATTGGTTCTTTAATCGAATAAAAGAGGGTTTCATATATGTGCGCAACCCGATGAATATTCATCAGGTAAGCAAAATTAGCCTATCACCAAGTGCTATTGATTGCATAGTATTCTGGAGTAAGAACCCCAAACCAATGCTTGATAGGCTTGATGAACTCAAGAACTATATGTACTACTTTCAGTTCACAATCAATCCATATGATATAAAACTCGAAGAGTACGTTCCTACAAAATCTGGAATAATTGACACGTTTAAGGAACTCTCCAACAAAATTGGTCCTGAGAGGGTAATCTGGAGATATGATCCCATTATCTTAACAGATACCCTGACAATGGAGTATCATGTGAAATACTTCGAAGAATTAGCAAAAAGGCTCAATGGGTTTACCAAAACGTGTATAATCAGTTTCGTTGACTTATACAAAAAGACAGAACGCAACCTTAAAGGACTCACTGCCAGGGGACTATCTCAATCAGAGATGCTGAAACTTGCTACTAACTTAGCTTTTATAGCAAGAAGATTTGGTATCACAATCCAATCCTGCGCTGAGAAAATTGAATTAGCGAGTGTTGGTATCCAACATGGACACTGTATTGATAACATTCTCATTGAAGATTTACTTGGCGTAAAACTCGTTGTCTCAAAAGATAAAAACCAAAGGCCGGAATGCGGATGTGTTCAAAGCATTGATGTGGGAGAATACAATACCTGCAAACACCTATGCAAATATTGTTACGCAAACTTTAACGCTCAAAAAGTACACGAAAAGATTCTGAAGCATAATCCGGAATCACCACTACTAATTGGTGAGCTAACGCCTGAAGACAAGATAATAGAAAGAAAAATATTCTCCTTTATAAGTCAGAAAGGCCTATTCTAATCTAATGGTAGTGTAAACTAGACTGTGTTAAGTTGTTTTTCAGAGCTGTTTAGGAACCTTCAATATCCGCAAACAACTCCGTTAAGTTATCAATATCGTCAAAGAACTCCAAATAAAGATAAGGTAAGGCTATGATCCTGAACCTATCAAACGTGAGTTCGAGATAAGCATCAGAAAAGGACAAGTTGTCCGTCATCGACAAATGCGACATCGACAGCCGGTTTTTGGGGGAAGAAGCAGTATGCGGCGATAGCGGACAGTATAGTATGTTGACAATGAAGTTGTTGAAGGAGCGGTGCCTGGAGTGCTCTATCTGAGCGATGTTCTTCAACTCGTCGTTGACGGTCTCTATGACGGCCCTCTTTCTCAGCAGGATCTTGTCCTCCGCGCTCATGAGCATGTTCCTCATGTTGTTGCGCACGCGTGTGACGAGCTGTATGCCGTTGATGAACAGCAGCTCGAAAAGAGCCCTGCCGATATATCCCCGGTCTCCGCAGAGTTTGCCCTTGATGCCCTGCAGATAGCGCCTGTCCCTCAGCGGCTCGCGGTCGTCGGTGTTGCCGGGGGTTATCATGAAGTTGAGTATCTCGCCGCGGTCGTTGATGACCAGGTGCAGCTTGAAGCCGTAGAACCAGCCCATGGTGCTCCTGCCCTTCTGCGCAAGGCCGGAGAAAGTGCGGTGGGAGTGCATGCGCTTGATGTGGCATACCCTCAGTGCCGTGGAGTCGGTGAAGCTTATGCCGGTGCACTTGCCCAGGAGCACGTCCTTGATGAACAGGCACAGGCAGACGGCCACTTCCTTCTCCAGCTCTACGAAGCGGCTGTAGGAGACCACTCTGGGAAACAGATGCCTCATGTGACGGCACACATAGCCGAGGTAGAAGTGCTTGAAGCAGCGGAACCCTCCGGTATGGAACAGGATGAGTATGACCATTATCTCAGCATCGCTCATGCGGTTCGGCTTGTTCCTGTGTCGCCTGCCGTCACTGCGTCCCTCCCCGAGGGAATATTTATGTTTGACTTTGGAAAATTCCTTACTGTATTCGTCGGCCATGTAGAAAATTTCAATAACTTTGTCCTCTGTGATCATAGCGGTAAGAGTCTTATGTTTGTTTTTTGACACTTTAAATTTAATACTTTTACCGCTATTTTCCAAATAATTAACAACTTACATTACTGCTTATTTCGAACTCACGTTAATTACGACAATGAGAATAAAAAAAATCACACTTTCAAAATATAAAAGATTTCAATCTTTGACCATTGATCTAGGAGATACCCCTAAACGAATTATTGCGCTCGTAGGACCTAACGGCTGTGGGAAAAGTAGTGTTTTTGACGGTATGTTATTTTTAAACAACGCATATAACCAAATAGGCAATAAAGAATATAAAGATTTTCATTACCATTCAATTGAGCAAAACCCATCTTATGATTATCAAAATATATCTATACAATTCATAGAAGGAGATTATTATTGTGTTAGAAGTAAAAAAGAGAATCTAGGAAAACAAAATACCATTTTTTCATTCAGAAGCCCATATCGTTATAACAACAGTTTAAAAGTAACAAATTCTCAAGCTGTCAGCGAGCTTAAATTAAATAATTACGGAGCCACATATGCATCAGATATCGATGATAAAATGGAAGAAAATTATCGTCGATTAAATATCAAATACAATAGATATTTACATGAACAAGATTGTAGACCGAGTGAAGCTAAAAAGCACATCATAGGAGAGCTTAATAGTTCTATTCAAGCATGTCTAGATCTTAAAATCGTAAGCTTAGGCGATATTGAAGCAGATAAAGGAACTATGTATTTCAGCAAGTCAGACTACGCGGAAAAGTCGTTTGAATTTAATGTCTTATCTGCAGGAGAGAAAGAAGTTGTGGATATTCTTCTCGATTTGTATTTACGCAAAGATGAATATAATGATACAATCTTTCTAATTGATGAGCCCGAACTGCACATTAACACATCTATTCAGCGAAAACTTCTTATAGAAATCAATAAACTTATAGGCGCAGATTGCCAATTATGGGTTGCGACACATAGTATCGGCTTTCTCCGTGCACTTCAAGATGAATTAAAAGATGAGTGTCAAATTATAGAATTTAAAGCCGACACTCTTTGGGCATCAACAGATCAAGTGCTTACCCCAATCCCAAAAAACAGGAAAGAATGGAGTCGTATTTTTGCAACAGCCCTTGATGATTTGAGTGGATTAGTTAGCCCTAAACGAATTATTTATTGCGAGGGAAGATACGAGCCAGGAAAAGCTGGAAATGAACAAGGCATGGATGCACAAGTATATAATAATATTTTTGGAGAGCAATATCCAGATACATTATTTATATCAAGTGGAGGTAATACGGAGTTAGATCAAAGAAGTAATATTGCAATTGCCTTATTATCGAAAGTTTTTCCTAATATTGAGATTTGGGTTTGCAAAGATCGTGATATGGCGTCTGGAAAAAATACAACAGAAAATGACCGGCAACAGTATTTGGTATTAAATCCTATAAATCATCGTGTTATAAAAAGATGGGAATTGGAAAACTATTTATATGATAAAGAGGTTTTAAAGGCATATTGTAATAAGAATCAATTAATCTTTTCAGAAGCAGATTATGATACTTGTGTCACTGACATTATGAACCAACACGTCAAAGATGAAACTGGAAAAATCAAAAACTTCTGTAATTTACGAGTAAATATCAATCCAGAACGATTTAAAATAGAATTATCAAAATACATTACTCCTGATATGAATGTATATAAAGAATTAGAAGATTGTATTTTTAGACGTCAATAATTCAAAGTAAAACACATGGGCAAAACGTAACTACATACCTCATTGACGGGGATCCAAAGGGAACGCAGTATGCATTAATCAGATGTATCGAATACGGGACATACGAACAATCCGCTTCAGTGCATCCATTGGAAAAGCCAAAAGCAAGAAGACCTTCAATGTCTCTGCCATCGCTGCGGCTGCTCTGAAGAATGGCATAGTGCTGCATTACCGTGCCTGCTTCCTGGAGGGAAAAAGGAAGATTCTCTATGTTGACACAGAACAGGGCAATAACCATTGCCAGAAAGTTTTGGACAGAATCCTGAGACTGGCAGGTCTGCCGAAAGATTGTGATGCGGACAATCTGACGATGCTGGCACTCCGGAAATATTCGCCAGAAGTTGACTGGCAATAACGAAAAAGGCAATCGGCATGATACCCGATTTAGGTCTGGTCATCATAGATGGCATCCGGGACTTCATCCATGACATCAATTCACCCGGTGAATCCACCGATGTGATATCCAAATTCATGCAATGGACCGATGACCGGCAGATACACATCCATACCGTCCTGCATCAGAACAAGAATGACGAACACGCACGCGGTCATGTCGGCACGGAACTGAACAACAAGGCGGAAACAGTCATGCAGATAGAGCCAGACAAAGACGACAAGTCCATAAGCGTGGTGGAAGCCATACACAGCCGCGACCGTGAGTTTGAACCGTTTGCCTTCCGGGTAAACGATGATTCCCTGCCCGAACTGGTGGAGTCATATCAGCCCCAGAAAAGGCAGCCAGGACGCCCGACCAAGGAACCGTTCGATCCGTATAAGGAAATACCTGAGGATTCACACCGTTCCGCTTTGAACGCCGCTTTTGAAGAGGGGAACATCAGCGGCTATAACGGCTACCTTGAACGGCTGAAAGAGGGCTACGGACGGCTGGGGATAAAACTGGGGTACAATAAGACGGTGGAATTGGCAAAGTTCCTATGCAACAAACGGATGGTCATAAAAGAAGGGAAAGAATACAAATTCAACCGAGATTTCCATTATTGAGCCCTTATACCATCAAATCCCGGTGTGGCATTTTTCTGTGACATTTCCCGGCTTTACTTTAATGCCGGGGTGTAGATATGGGAATAAAGCAAAGCTATGGCAGGTTTCATCATACAGGTGCAATCTGCCATACTTCCTTTTGTATGTACACTGGAAACCGGACAGCATCTGCATTATTTGAAGTGAAGCTATCATCCATGCCGGGCTTGCCCGTCTGCCAGTAATAAACCCTATGGGGGAGCCTAATACCCCACTCGCCTTTCGACGGCGGGATGAGTGCCACTTAAACCAGCAAGCTGGGCACGGGAAAATCACTGTTGGGATTGGACAGTGGACGAAAAATCCTATCTATCTTGTAGCCAACTATAATATCTGCTTTATGCATATAGTTCCCGCAGAAGAATCAGATAGGACTTTAACCAAGTTATGATTTAAAGCAATAGCTATGGCTGGAGCAAAAACACATCATGTGAAACTAGGGTAAGCCTACGATTCCTAAATGCGAGGTCTAGAACCAAAACTCTTGAATCCTTTCGGCAGAATATCGGACAGTCCCATGCTTTGGCTATTGGACATATTGTTGATTTTGTATCCCCTATTTTTGATCTTGATTCGTCATGTCCATAGCCAAACTCACTATCAGAATCAAGTTACGAATGTCCAATGAGCATACCATATAATTACTTACAAGAATTGGTTCTTGTTATGGCAAACTCCTATTATATACTCTGGTAAACATGAGCTCCTTGACTGGATAATATCTGCAACAATCCATCTTGAAAATCCGGCAAACACGGAAACAATATCTGGCATAGTCAATTGATACATCTGCCTAATATGTCCATATTAACGATGCCAGAAATTTATCATAACAATCTGAATAAACTGGCAGCATATTAGGGACAGATGAAAAGTCAGATTAAATCTGGAAATTTGAATTCAAATTTCCAGCAATCATATGATAATATCTTTCATTTAAAGCTTTCAGCTACAATGTTGCAACTCGAGCTACTCTGTATAAAGTCATACCCATGATTTCCGAGCAAACTTGACGAGTTCAAACAATATATAAAGGGTTTTAGGGATTTATCATTAGAATCATTGCAGATGAGACCTAGGCTATATGTGATACCAATTACATTCCCAGTCTATAGATCCATGTTTTTCGAGGCTCATATAGTTAAAAAGTTACATCTAAACAAAAAATCACTCCTTCAAATCCCCGTTTATGGCTAGCTTTTCGTATCTTTGTTTTATTTTAAATTGCTATGCATACGACCAATCATCATATTCCTTCCGGCTCGGCTTTCAATGAAGAGCTTCGAGATTTGTGGAATCAGTATATCCTGATTCAGGAGCAACTCCTGAAGAGACGTTGTGCGCCGATAAGCATCGATCCGGAATCCATAGAGATTGACGGATATAAAATGACGGTAAATGTAGATGAATCTGGTCGGGACAGAATCGTAGATAGAATCTTCAAAGAACGATTGATGCTCTCGCCCGATGATATTCATGAAGACCACTTGATGATTAATGAAGGTGTCTGGAATTCATTCACGGACTCGGGTATATGTTCTCTGCAAAAAGAACTGGCCTCGTGCTACATTCATATGGAGCAAGCCCCCTCCATCTGTGCGACCGTTTTCTACGGAAACGGGATAGTACTCCCGACTAATCAGCTCACTCTCTCAGAAATCCGCAGCCTCGACCAATCTTTAAAGGGAGGGCATGTATGTATGGGGCAAGTTGATGATATTGTTGCCTGCATCACAACGCTTAATGTTGACCTAGAGGCATTCTATACTCACCTTTTTGGTTCCGAGCATTATTGGAGAAAGGCAAAAGAGCACAAAGGAGAAACCGTCATAAAAGACATCATCGAGTATAAGAATCATTATATTCCCGATGATGTTATTAAAGACTATGGTCCCAAAATCGGCTTAAGGATTGATAGTTATCGGATTATTTTTAGTATCGACAATCCGAACGCTAAGGAGATGATGAGGGCCATGTGTAATTATTATGACACATCCACAAAGGCATTTGTCTTTAAGCGTCCCATTGATCGGGATGAATTATACGACCTTGACGTGATGTCCGAGATCCAAAGTAATATCACTGTTTTCTTAACTGAAGCCCGCCACTATTGCTCGGAAAATGAGATTCATGTTGATACGGTTTTCCGCTATAAGACATCCAACCGTCAATCCGTCCGTTATGTTTTCAATAATGTGACTCAATATGTGGCGCAGCGCGACAATATGAGTTTCAATCCTGACACTGGAAATCTTGGGATCGATTTCAATTGGCGGTCGGACAACATCTGGGCTATTCTTAAAGAACTGGAAAAGTCAGTTCCTTTCATTTCTGCTCGCACATACGGTGCTAAGCATAAGTTCAAATGCAACGTTTCCACTTCGATGGTTGGGTTCAGCGAGGTGGAGAACCGGCTAAACGACAGATTTGAAAATGTTGCCATAGAGAATGATGCGAACAGCCACTGTATCCGCATCAGTCTCCCCTGTCCTTCTGTTGACTATTATGAAAGATTACATGATTCTCTGCAGAGGGAGCTTTCTTTCCTAAGAGAATCTTGCAATGTACTTCTTGACCAGCGCGTTTCCGGGAAAGTCAAAGTCCTAATTCACCGCGATGAAAAATCTCGTATTGAAGACATAGAGGATAACCTCAAGGATATGTGCAAGGCAGATTTCGGCTTTGAAGTAGGCGAAAAGATGGTCCCTTTCGGCAATCTGCTGTCGGTTAAGTATCCAAAGCTGTTATTCGACATAGACGTTGAGCCCGGAAAGGAGCAATCTGTCATCAAGTATCTCAATCAAAAGAGCATTCAGTTTGTTGTTCCCATTCTTACTGGGGATATCGAAAAGATTTCCAGGTTGAAGAATACGTTTACGATGGCCACAAGTGGCAGCAATCTGCTTAACGACAACCTTCAGAACTTCATATTTGATTCTGCGCTCGCCACACCGACTCCCGATTTACAATACATATTACGGAGAGATGGCGGCCCATATCAAGAACTCTGTAGACATTTGATTAACTCGCGGATTAATGAGTCACAGAAGGATGCAATTCTTAAATGTATCTTCGCAAAAGATCTCGCTGTCATACAAGGGCCTCCGGGTTCTGGTAAGTCAACTGCAATTGCTGAACTCATCTGGCAGCTCATCAGGAATGGACTGAAACAAGGTAACAAATGCGAAAGGATTCTTCTTACTTCAGAAACGAACCTTGCTGTTGACAATGCTATTTCAAGAATCATCAACAGCAAAACGAATCTTGTTAAGCCAATTCGTTTCGGTGGTGAAGAAAAACTCGAGTCCGAAGGTCTCCAGTTCTCGATCGAGCTTATGAAAAAGTGGGTTGAAGAAGGAGATGAAGCCCTCCTGCCGGAAGAACTTGATGAAGAGGATGACGCAACCAGAACTGTGTCCAAAACAGATTTGGTTCTTAACAATTGGTTGGAGAATATTTCTCGTAGGTCTTTCTACGGCATAAATGCCGAAGATAACGATGTAATGACCAAGTGGAAGAGAGTGTTATCTGAACCCACGAAAGAGATTCGTGAACTCGTTTACAAGAATTACATTGACAATTGTAATGTAATCGGAGCCACCTGTAGTTCTATCGGTGACAAAAAAGCGGATGGCAAAGGAAGCACACAGTTCTTCAGGAATTATAGAGAGATATTTAATCCCAACGGGCGAAACGTAAAAATCGAGTTTACGACTGTTATTCAGGATGAGTCCTCTAAGGCAACCCCGGCGGAGTTGGTTCTTCCATTCGTATACGGGAATCGAGCTATAGTTATCGGAGACCATCGTCAGCTCCCTCCGATGCTCGATCGTGAAGAAATGGAATCTTCGCTTGATTATGCCCTCTCTTCTGCCAAGACTCCAGAAGAGAGAGAAAAGATTAACCGCCTACAAAAGTTCCTTGATACGCAATTCGACAAGATTGAAGAATCTCATTTTCAGAGATTATATGAAAATGCGGATTCATCCATCAAAGAGACTTTCAGCCTGCAATACCGGATGCACCCCGACATAAACGATGTAATTAAGCAGTTCTATTTGAAAGATGGCGGTCTTGATTGCGGTTTAATCAAGCCGAAAGACTTGGGTGTTAACTCCCCCGACTTTACCAACCCCGCTTCTCGCTATCACGGCATTGAAATGAAGCCATTTATTGGCCACAATACGCATGTGCTGTTCATCAATACTGACAGTCCAGAAATGCTTGATGGCACATCCCGAGTTAATTATGGCGAAGTTGAGGTAATCGGCAAACTGCTTAATAGATTCGCATCATCTTCTACATTCTCCAAATACCTTGAAAAATTTGATAAGGAAGAAGATAAGCAGATCGGCATTATCAGTTTCTACGGAAAACAGATAAAGCAGATAAGAGAGTTGGCTAAACTCCACAAGAATATTCCAATTAGAGTAAGTACCGTTGACCGGTTTCAAGGTATGGAGCGTAATATCATCATCGTCTCAATGGTGCGAAGCCACGTGATTCAGGCGCACAAAGACGATGCTCCAAATTATGCGAGATTCAGGAAATATGGCTATCCCAAGCAAACATCCTTGGGATTCGCTCAATCCCCGAATAGACTTAATGTCGCCTTGTCCCGTGCAAAGAGATTGCTTATAATAGTGGGCAACGAAAAACACTTTTCGCAGCATCCGATTTATGAGCAGCTGTTTAAAACGATAAGGAACAATCCGGACAATAGAGTAATTGAACAAAGCGAGCTATGAATCAGAATTTCCTTCATAATGCAGAGTACGTCTATTCAAGCCTCCACAAATGGGGCCTGAAACGCTATTCCTGTCGTGTACAGTATTACACGGAGGAACCCCTGTCTGACCTTGATTTTGTCATCTGTTCTTTATTAGCCACAACCGAGGATGGTGCTTATGACAAAAGAAGTCTCGGCATTATGCTTGGTTTCAGTATGGCAGACAACCAACCGGAGGCTTATTATGACAAGTCTGAAGTAAAATTATACGAGGATATTCTCGCTATTGTAGAGAAGCATCACCTTATTCGTGTTAACGAAGACTTTGTTGAGCTTACCAATCTTGGGCGACTATCTCTGGCAAACAATACTTCTTACCGTTTCTTTAGTGGCAGACAATATCTCTACGAACACTTGACTTTCTCCTACCCGTACCCTGATGCCCTTCAAATGTTCCCGTTCTACAAGGACATGGGCATTTATACCGAGTTACAGCGTGGCGCACAGTATTGGCCGGAGGATGTTGAGATTCCCACGATAATCGGCAGGAAACCGAGCCAGCTCATTAAACGAATTCTTCTTCAGTCAAAGGTTCCAAGCAACATATTTGAAGCCTCAATTGATGAGTATTTCGACATCGAGATACGAAAAGTCCCAATCCGTCTTTATACGAGTGGCGATGAGTACTTTCCTGTTACGTATAACGAAAAAGAGATCGCTCCTATGGCGACTCAGCTCTTTGAGTTGGACGAGAACGCACTTCAGAGGGAGAATGCCATCATGGAGTGTTTGTTTGCGAAGTTGTGGGATGACAAGTCTGCAATTCTGGACTATAACAACCTCGAAGCTTATTTTGAATTTGTCAATTTTGAGGAACTTACAAAAGACTCAAGAACAAAGTGGAACGATGAGTGCTTGTTCGCTAAAATCGTTGAAATGGCGAACAGCAATTGCTGGCTAAATATGTCCAACAATTGTGACATAGAGATCATCTACAAGCATTTAGACAAATACATAGACCAGTGGGATTGGGAAACGCTTACCAGCAGGGTTGAGGATGACTTCCTTCTTGCCAACTTTAATGACTATCCGTGGGATCTTGAAGGCATTTCAAGCGATGCCACAAGAGAAGTATCCTTAATAGAGAGTCTGATCCTTAAGTCAGGGGTCTACTCAGCCGAATGGGATTGGGAGGCTCTCGGAAAACGCCTAGAGAAAGATTTTGTCCTTGGTAATCTGGCCTTGACAAACGTTGATTTGTCAGATTATACCGAAGATTCCATCCCCGTCAGATCTCTTCTTCTGGAGTATCCGGACAAGCGCTGGGATTGGAACAAAGTCGAGGATACTTTCGATCTGTCGTATATCTTAGAAAACATCCTTACCCTACAAGAGCATCTTAAGTTTGTCCGCCTCTTTGACAGAGCCTTTGTAGATGATGAAATTGCGCATACCTTTATCAACAACTCATTGTTCGTGTCTGCTGTAAACGCAAACATCAAAGAAGGAGGCTCGCTTTCATCATTGTTGTTTAACGAGAAGGAGTATGCTTGGTCAGACGAATTGATTCAGGCCTTTGATACATTAGGACTGATAGATTGGCATTCCTCTCGTTATTCTCCCGGCTTTGAATGTAATCCGAGTCTAATCTGGGACAAGCCATTTTTCGCTCGCTATAACGATCGGGTAACAACGCCTATCGGAAGAGATTTCGTTTCAGAAAAATTGCAAGACGAAACGACTATAAGTGAATTCCAAGATTTTGAATGGAACTGGTCTAAACTGTCCGGCAATCAAAAAGTCTCCACCGACTTCGTAAAGGCGAATTACAAATTGCCTTGGGACTGGAGTATTCTCACAGAAAGGATGTTTGCCAGCCTTAAGTATAACAACATCGGACATCCAGCTTTTGTCGACAAATGGGACTGGAGCTATCTTTCCGCAAACCTTCCCGTTGAATTCATTATTGAGAATCTCACAAAATACTCCAATCATTGGTTCTGGAATGATGTTCTCGACAGAATAATAAATGAGCAGAATCGGCTTGACATCACATGGCTTTCAACGATAGCGTCATCCCTTAATTCAATCACGGACCAGACCTCCAAGGATGCTGCATGGACGTATCTATCCGAGGAGTATTCATACTATGAATTTAAGGGTATTCTTCGAAATACATATCATGATAGTAGGTTCTCTTGGGATCTATCTATGCTGTATTCTAAGAAAGAGTTTGACATATTCACCGATCTTGAAGAGTGCGCTGATTTTATAGATTGGGAATCACTCTCTTACTCTAAAGACTTTGATAAACATCTGGCCTTTGACCCGAAATCCGGCATCAGAGAGGTATCCTGGAATAAGGATGTCAAGCAATTGATAGTAGGTCTCGAAGACAAATGGGACTTTTTCGGCCTATCCACATTAGACAGTCTCAATGACAAGGACTGGTTCTTGACCAAATATGCCAGAAAACTTGACTGGGAATATATCTCTCTTCACAGCTGTATTTTTACGGTAGAAGATAAGCAGCAACTCAATAATGTAATCAGCGCTTATCGGTCGTACATCTCGTTTAAATCTTTGTCCGAACGCCAAGATGTGGACATAATTCAGATAATCAAAGGCTTTCCCGAAGCACAATACGATTATAATGCACTGATTGCAAATGGCAAATGGCGAGTTACTCAGGCTGACATTGAATCAAGGTCTCAGTATCAATGGGATTGGAGACTGCTTAGTTCTGCAGAGATATTCAAGCCGACGGCTGAGTTCTTGGTTAGATACTCAGATAAGGACTGGGACTGGGAGGCATTATCGAAAAGAGACTCCGCCAAGTTGTGGTCTTCATCTACATTGTTGCTGTTGATGGCCCAAGATGAGCGCATATCATCACAGGTTGACTGGATGACGCTGACCGGGCGTCATTACTTCCCCGTAAGCTCTCCCATCATTGCTCTCATTCCGGATGATAAAGTAAATTGGGAAAAAATGTCGTCTTCAGAGCATGTGATGAATCTGCTCCCGGATTTTGCCGACGATTTGGATTGGCAGGAGGTGTCTAAAAATGAGCACTTTCCTGCTGCGGATATTGAGACCCTTGAAGAGTATGCTGATGATCTGAACTGGAACATTGTCTGCAAAAGGAATGATTTCGTATTCACAAACGAGATCCTCGAGAAGTTTACAGATAGGATAGACTGGACAATGGCGTCGAATTCCGAGACAATAAATTTCTCCGTCTCGCTTGTCGACAGATACATAGATTATTGGGATTGGCCGTCACTTATACGGAACAAAGCTTTTTTCAATAAAGTAGAGATTCGTAACAAGGGTTACCTGAAACAAGAAAACATCATCAGTTTCGTTGAAGCGTTCCCTGATAAGCCGCGAGCGTATCATTTTACGCATATGAGCAACGCGGTAAAGATTATAAAGAGTCATATGCTTCAGAGTAGGAACAAGGCTGATGGCGTATTCGAAAATAGTGCCGGCACAAACGTTGACAACACCGCTAAGGCACACGGTTTCGCAAGATTCTATTTTATATCCAAGTCCCCTACTCTGTTCTATAATGAATGTCTCGGGAAAGATAGAAATGATGGGAAATACTATAGCAGCGCACTGAATCTCGGCCTCCCCAAATGCCCGATGCCGGTGTTTTTCGTCATCGATGTTGAAGAATTATTAGCCAAAGTACCGGACAAGTGCTACTACAGCAACGGGAACATGCAGAAGAGGTCGACCAGAGCGTATAAGGTTGTCGATGACCCTCATCATATAAGTACTGATGAGATTTACAACAAGTACAACAAGGATGCACGGCAGCAAGAGTTCCTCGTCAAGGATGAAGTTGATCTATCTTCCCTATCTTCCCTTCATATCTGTTGTTACGACAGTTATCAACGTGATATGCTGAAGAGCCTTGTCGGTTCGTCACCCTTAAAAGACAGAATCATTTCGAAAGAAGATTTGTTTGAGAGAATAAATAAAGAATTACATTTCAGAGATAGTGCTGAGACGCTTGAAATCACGACCGACTATTGTAATTCATTCGAATTTAAGATTACATACACTGAGGGAATGACCCCAGAGGTTCTCAATCCCTCCGCTATCCTTAGAGAGAAAGGTAACAACATCTATATGGGACATTATTTAGAGATTAAGAAAGACAAACCATTCACCATCTACTTTGAGGTTTCCGAACCAAGAAAAGGCAGTTGGTTGATATATACAAACAAATAATATGGAACTTTTTTTAAATCTAAACAACGATTGGAAACAGCTTGTATATAAAAACTGGCTGCTGTTAAAAATGCTGCAGTACCCGCTTGATGTATTCTTATATGATGACTCATATGGAATGGATTTCTTATTATGCAAGGCATTGGAATGGGAGTCTAATAATCCCGAGGAAGATTTAAAGAAACTTGAGAGATTTGTTAATTCGCGTTTGCAGCATATATCAGAAGAGATTGCTGATAGTATATGCCAAATGGAATTCATACACATAAACAGCAATATTGATAACTTGTCTCCATTGTCTCTATTTAACAACATTAAAATTGTTGACTTTCATGGTGAGAACAAGTCTAACGTAAATGACTTCATTCCTTTAGCAAAAGATCGATATATATATGTGTTAGATTATGCTGACTATGAGACGATTAATTTCGATTTGAGGTCAAACATAACTTCTATACCTAATATTAAATACATTAAGGGGTATGGGATTCCATTGGAACTTAGTACAATAGTATGTGACCTTAAGGGATACAACATTCATAATATTAATCAGGGCTATGAATAACATTAAGATAGTTAGAGGTAATATCTTCAACACAAAAGCCCAAACGATTGTGAACACCGTCAACTGCGTCGGCGTTATGGGCAAGGGTATCGCACTTGTATTCAAGTTGCGCTATCCTCTAATGTTTGATATTTACAAAGGGTTCTGCAAGTCAAAGCAGATCGGTATCGGGAAACTTTGGCTTTATAAAGGTGAACCAGAGGAACCTTGGGTTCTGAACTTCCCCACAAAGTTTCATTGGAAATACCCCAGCAAATTAGAGTATATCGAACTCGGACTCGAAAAGTTTGTGACGACCTACAAAGAAAAGGGTATCACCTCCATTGCTTTTCCAATGCTCGGCACCAACAATGGAGGACTGAGCAAAGACGAGGTTTTGCCAGTGATGCAAAGATACCTCTCCGCTTGCGATATCCCCGTAGAGATATACGACTATGACCCCTCGACGCCTGATGACTTGTTTGAGAGATTCAAGACCACTTGGCAATCCATCGGTGATACAGAAAAAAAAGCTTGCGGCATAAGGAGCATCACTCAAATCAGGGCAATGAATAAGGCGTTGGAGGATGACAACATCAAATCCATGATTGCATTGATCAATTATGATGGTGTCGGAATGAAGACGATGGAAGGATGTTTCAAGATGGTTATGAATTATAAAAAAGAACAAAAATTGTTATAAAGATGGGCCTGCTCGTTTACAAAGTTGCTGACTACTCTTTCACTGCAGAAAGAGAGCAATATCGCGCAATCTGTGAAATGCTTAAAAAGCATTATTCCAGCAGATCGGAAGTATGTCTCTTCGTCGCCAATTACAGCATTTACGATAGCGAAATCGACGGGATTCTATTTAAGAATGACGCAGTTATTTCCGTTGAATTCAAGAATTACGGAGGTGAAGTAACGGCTGTCGAGAACGGCTGTTGGACGCTTGCAGACGGTACCATCGTGAAGGGTGGTTCAAGAAAGAATCCGTACCAACAGGCAAAGGTAAACCATGTTAACCTCAAGCTGGGACTGTCTGATGGAATGATCTTATCTGAAAGGGTTCTTCGGAATATTCCTGCTCTGATTGTATTCAATCAGCCGATAAAGTGCAACAATCAGTTATCCGGCAGAGTAAAGAGCTGGCTCCATATTACGGACAACGACCATTTTCTACAGAAATTAGCAGACATAACAGAACCGCATACTGACCTGTCCAACGTAGAGATTATCAATCTTGTCGACAAGTTGAATCTATTAGATGAGTGGAAAGACCTGGACTATTGCGACCAGGTTATGAGTGATAAGCCTCAAGTTGATGTCGAGGGACTATCCGCAGAGTCTCTTCCGTTTGATGTTCCCGCTTCAGCTGTTCCAGAATCTGTACCCAGAGAACAGACTCCTCCGCCCTCCGATAACGTACATTATCTCGACAAGAGTAAGATTCGTGTTTCATCAGACCGCATAGAGATGCTTGCTGATAACGAAGTGTTTGTATTTGGCTCCAACATTGGAGGGAAACATGTCGGTGGTGCTGCTCGTCAGGCGTATCAGAAGTTCGGTGCCGAATGGGGCGTTGGATCGGGACCTACTGGTAAGTGCTACGCCATTCCGACAATGCACGGAGGAATAGAAGTAGTTGCCTCTTATGTGGATACCTTTATTAAGTATGCCTCTGAGCATCCTGAGTTACGATTTCTTGTTACTAAGGTCGGATGTGGAGTTGCCAAGTTCCATCCGAACCAGATTGCCCCTCTCTTTGCTCAAGCGGTTGACTTACCTAATGTGTACCTGCCTGCAGAGTTCTGGTTATACCTCCCAAAATGACAAGAGTCTAAAACAAAAGAATAATACCGGAACCCACCGGGAACAATCCAAGACCATACTTCGCAGATTTATTACTAGAACGGTTGCTTTGAGATATGAGAATCAATAGGCTAATCTCCTCGTTTTAATCTAATTCTACAATGACAAAATAACATTTTTCTAGCAAATAACACCTATTATCTATTATCCTACAGGCTTACTCCGGACACACTGTTTGAAACACTACCACGGTTCGGTCTATTTCGTGATATTCATCATGTTGTTCTTTTGTGTCTTCCAGAATACTTATCATCAACGGAAGTCCCTCGGAGTATTGTGCTATGGTGTCATCTATCACAGAACTAAATTCTTTACGTTCTGATTCTGACTAGGTATTCCGGAGCAAGGTCGGCCAGTAATTCCAGCCTAAAAAGGTCAAAAAGATGCTCGCTCACCTATAAAAAGTGTAAGCATCCGGTAAATACCGTATTGATTTGAACAGAGAATATTACTATTGGGTCCTACTAGTTCCAAGTTGTATAAAGTTGGCTCAAGTCGGACCTGGTTTGTACTACTTGGGAGTGATTTGGTTTTCCTTTGCCCAGGCTCTGGGCAGGAGTCCCGCGAGGTCCTTGCCGTCGCGCTGCCAGTAAGGCAGTTTGCTGAGCACATCCTCCATCCATGTACTCGGGTCGACCCCTGCAGCCCTGCAGGTGCCTATGAGGGAGTATACGATGGCTGCCCGATATGCGGAGGCGTCGTTGCCGCAGAAGAGATAGTTCTTCCTGCCGAGAGCAAGCGGCCTGATGGCATTCTCGATGAGGTTGTTGTCGATGTTGATCCTGCCGTCGTTCACGTAGCGCGACAGACGGGGAAGAAGACTGTAGGCATAGGCAAGGGCCTCTCCGAGCCTGCTCTTGGGCAGGACCTTCGCATAAGTTTCCTCGATCCACTTCTCGAACATCAGGATTGTAGGATAGGATATCTTACAGCGTTGCTCCATGCGCTCTTCCGCGCTCAGGCCTTTGTCGTCCGCATCGCTCTCCACCTTGTACAGCTTCCTTATGAAGAGTATGCCCTCCATGGCAAGCCGTTCGTTCTCCTTCAGCGAGTCAACGAACTTTCTCCGGACATGCGCCCAGCAGCCGTGCACGGTTATCCCGGGCATCCTTTCAAACTGGTCATATGCCTCATAGCCGTCGCATTGTACGTTTCCCCGGTATCCGCCCAGGATTTCACGGGCGACGTGATGCCCACGGCTGCCCCTGTCATACCAGAACATGACATCCCCTGTGATTCCGTCCCTGACGCACCACTCGTAACCCTTTCTGGCCTTATGCTTCTCGTTGTCGATTACCGGTATCACGCTCTCGTCGACCTGGACGTATTCGCTTGAGAGTATCTGGCGCCGCAGGATGTCGTACAGAAGCTTGAGCTTCTCCACCGCCGCCTCATACCATCCTCCCATCGTGGAGTCGCTTATCGTTATCCCGCACTCCCTGTATTGCTGTATCTGGCGGTAGAACGGAAGGTGGTAGACGAACTTCCCAACTATGATGTCGGACAGGACGGATGCACCTGCCATACATCTGGCTACCGGTGCGGGAGGACGTTCCGGTGAGAGTATCTCCCTGTCTTCAGGATGCTTTGTCCCGATGTCCGACTTGAGGATGACCTTGTGGAAGACATCCTTGTGGATGTACACCTCCGCCGGCCTCTTCTCGAGACGGGAGGACTCGTCCGTACCTATCTCCACATATTCAGCCTTGAGGTTGCCGTCTCCGTCGAGAACCCCGTCCGGATAGATATGGAAGACCTTCTCCGGAAGGCCGGTGGTGTCAAGAGGCCTGCGGGAAGGCCTGGCTTTTACAGTTATTGTCTTTGTGATTGTCTTTTCCGCTTCTTCGGCCTCCCTGTCAAGCCGCGCACGTTCCTCGCCGGTGAGATGTTTCTCATCGAACAGTGACAGCTGGGCGGGATCGGAAGGAAGGACCTTCCCGCTCATCTGGCCGAAGACTTTCTTGCGGAGCCACAGAAGCCTGTTCTGGAGGTCCCGGATTATGCAGTCCTTTTCAGCGATGGCCGTACGGAGACTCTCCACCTCCGCAAGTGCTGCCGCCAGCTGTTCCTCGACTGTCATGACTGCTTGTCCCATCCTCTGTTTTCAATGCTTAAAGGTACGAAAAAAGTGCCATATACGCAAGTCCGGGGCACTTTTTCTTTCACTTTTTGAGAACTTATCTACGTAGTTTCTTCAGATTCTCAAGTCGCTGTCTGCGGCTGTCCGGCTGTTCGATTATGCCCTCTACTACCATGACCAGCTCGCTCCATTCTATCCTCCCGCTGACGGCATCCTTCGCCAGACCGGAGGGCTTGCCGAAGGTCCCGGATTCTAGAAGCTTGCAGTACAGGACCAGACCGCCCGGCTCCCAATGCAGGAGCTTGATCCTGTTCCTGGCCTTGTTAATGAAGATATAGACATCTCCGTTGCACGGGTCACATCCCAGCTCGTTGGTCACAAGCCCGCACAGGGTATGGTAACTCTTGCGCATGTCGGTCGGCTTGTTGTAAAGCAGGTACCGCATGCTGTCATTCAGGCTAAACATGGCTCGACGACGCCTGGATTATTGCCTGTATCATCGCCGCGTCCAGGTTGCCCCGGATCCGCAATACCGCCCCTGTCTGCGTGCGCATCTCTATGCTCATCGGTATGGACTCTTGTCCAGACCTCCTGCCTCTGCCTGTTTTCCTGCCTGTCAGCACCGGTTCCGGAAAGCTGTCATTCCCTCGCACCAGCTGGAGGAACTCCCCTGATTCCCGCTCGCTGGCCTGAGCCTCGGCGTATCTGCGTTTGCTCTCATAGAACCGCCACTCGGCTATCCCGATTTCTTTCAGACGGCTCTTGTATGAGACTCCTTTCTCCTTGCAGTATTGAACTATCTCTGCGATTTCTTCTCGTGTAAGCATCTTTTTTTTGCGCGAAGATACCTCGCCTGGTATAAATTCGCTATACGCACTTCACCGGTCGCTTACCATATTCCTATATTTTCAATTATTATCTTTATCCAGTTGCATAATAGCTTTACTTATTTGTTCGGTTAGTTTAATGCAATGATTTACTATGTCTTTACCATTAATTTTGTTTTGTTGTATTACTGATATCAATTGCAACGTATATTTATCAATTTCTCCTATCATTTTGATCAAAGATATAGATTTGTTCTTCATTAATCCCAAATCATTTGATAGACTCTTATATTTACTAACTATATTATAAATCGTCTCATTTGATTGCCAGTAATCATTTTCAAAATTGTCTAAATCTTGCTTTATCACATTACATTCTTTTTGTATAGATTCAATCTTTTTATCTATCACACAAATATGACTAGCAAGAAAATTACATTTATCAGAATTTCGATTCTCACATGATGTACATTCTTCTTGTGTACTCAAAATATGAATTTGATGGCTGGTGTCATTAACTTTTCTATTAATTTCATTAGTTCTTTTATCTATCAAATTGCATTGTAAATAAGTATCCTTATAGAAAGAAATTAACATATCCCCAATATCATCCTTATAATGGCACAATCTGTTTCTCAGACTTTTATATATTTCTCTCTGCTCATTCTTTTTCTGATAGTTTCTCTGGATTAAAGCCGTAACAACACCTGTAGTTAAGCTACCACCCAAAAAAGACACAAACATTTCAAATAGATTCATGATAATAATTTAACATTTGATACATTTAATTAGTCGCTCCTTACGAAGCGCATTTTACCAAGCCAGCAACAGTGATACGGTTGTGCAAGCCCTTTTCGAAGACAAGTCTCCAAAGGCATAATAGAGCCCTGCGGTGCCTGTCGACGAGTTCCCTCATCAGTTTCTTGAGGTTCCACGCCGCGGCGGCCAGCATCGCGTTGACAGTGGGAGAAGAACTTCCACACAGGTAGTTCTCCTTCTGCCTGAGGAGCCCGATAAGAGGCTCTATGGCCGCCCTGCGCTCCGAAACCGTGTCGCCCTTCCTCTGACTGCCCGGAGTCAGTATCCGCACTCCCTTTATTGTTCTCTTGCCACGGCATCCCCGGTCATAGGCAAGCCTCTCAGGGAGTTTTATGCCGTAGGACTCCATCAGCTCCAGCAGGGGCTCTATCGTGTTGCCGTCGTTCGGGTTCCCGCGGAACGCCTTTACCGCTACGATGATCTGCTCCTTCGCCGTGCTCACGATGCCCACCTTGTTCCCGAACTCGTAAGGAACCGCGGCCTTGCCCTTGGCGATGCACGAGGTGTAGGGCTTGTGGAGGCTGTGGACCTTGTCCTTGTCGCTGCAGCGCTGCGCGGGAACGCGCCTATACAGCTCCAGGCGTTCACCGTTGCGCTCCAGCTCGCGGACAACGCGGCCGGCTATGGTGCGCAACTTACGGAGGGACGACGACGCCTTCTTGCGGCGCCGGGGGTTCCTGGCGTTGTAGCCGTCCCGCAGAAGCTGACGGCTCATACGGACATAGCTCTGGCGCTGAACGACATTCTCCTTGGACGCTATCCGGCGGCAGCCTTCCACCACCTTTCTGTACTGGCCCGCGTCCGTCGGGAACTCCGTGTTGTTCCCCTGGACCATTGTGTCTGACACCATGAGGTTCTCCTTCGCGCGCTTCCCGAAAAGGCTCACGTTGTGGCGGAAGATCTTCTCCACGCCGCCCTCTCCGATGCGCCTACGGAAATGGACGAAGTCGCTCGGGTCGCACGGAAAACGGTGCTGGAAGAACGCCTCCCCGCAGAAGTACTGCATGTAGGCGTTCATCACCCAGGCACTCGCAAGGGTCTCGTCCCCAAGGTTGTACATGTGCTTCAGTAGGAGACAGTCCACCATCAGACGCACGGGCATCGCTGGCTTGCCGGTACGGGAGTAGAGCGGTGAGAACTCACGCTCGAAGTATGACCAGTCTATCCTCTCCGAGAGAAGGACCAGCTCGTGGCTCATGTCTGTGAAGTCGGACAGCAAGGGGCGGAACAGCTCCGGCTCGTCGCGGCGGGGGATTTTCCTATCATTTTCTGCAAGGTTTTTATGCCTAAAGATAACTCTTTCTGGGGACTTCTGCAACTCTTTCTTCTCCTTATTTTATTGATTCTTATCTGGTTTACCCTTTTTAAGGGTTCCCAACACATCTGGAAAGGTGATTTATTTCTTTTTCGGCAATTTTGATGATGACTTCTCGATTTTCTTGTGTTCGGAAGCTACCCTGCGCTCCAGTTTCTTTATATCCTCCGCAGGCGGCAACTCTTCAGGACGAATGCCGCGCTGCCCGAGCATATCCCGAACGCTCTGATTGTTCTGCATGTGCTCTTTCGTAATGGCGTTTTCCCCATATAAATCATTGCTCTCCACATTGTAGTTGGTCATTTCCGTAGCAAGGTTCTTCGCTGCGATGGTAAGTGTCGGGAGGAAGTCTGCCAATGGACGATTGTCCTTAACTCCCAGCCGTCTTTTCATGTCCTCAGTCGTGTGCCCGCCAAACAGAACGGCATCTCCTTTTGAGCGGATTCTGCCAAACCCCTTGTCATCTACACCTCTTTCATAGATGTTCTGTGACAACTGCTTCTCCGAAGCTCTCAGTCTATCGCGTGACTCCAGACGCGCAACATAATTGATGCGTTCCTCAATCAGCTCTGCCTTTCTGGTCTGAACGGCAAAATAGCTCTGCGCAAATGCCACCTCTTCCTTTTTCGGGTCACCATTTTGGGCAATCAGATAACACGCATATCGGGTAAGCATAAAGTCCTTGATTTCCCGTTCGGACCCACTTCCAAGTTTGACCATTTTCGTGACCTCGCGAAAATGGTCGTCCACACTTATATTCTGACTGTTACAAGATTCTACCGCTCTATTGATTGCTGTAAGGAAATTCTCCCATCTGGCATATCCAAGCACCTTCTGCAAGTCACGGGCAAACCAAACCTCCACCTGCTCCTGGCCATTGTCACTTTCAATATAGGTAGCAATAGAATCAAATGCTCCTTTGTACTGTATTATACTCTGTTTGTCCATAGCAAAGAAACCTTTAATTCAACAAAATTACCGAATATTCTCCAACAATCTGTCATGTTCCCCATTTTCTTCGTATACCTACTGCACGAATCACTTGCGAAACTTAAGTAAGTTGCCTTTAAACCCCCTGCCTCCGCAGCCACTCCCCCATAAAGCGGTTATAAATGATGTAGCCGTCGGCAGTCTGATAGACCAGCTCGTTTTCCAGCAACTTCTTCATTGCTGCACTCACGCTGCTTGCTGCCCGAAGTCCGTAGGTGCTGATAAAGTCTCCGGCCAGAACCTCCTTGACGCAGCCCTCCTTGGCGATAGCTTTCAGCAGGCGCACCTGACCGGAAGTGTATGCTTTCAGCAGGTCTGCGTATATGTAGCTGTACTCGGCCAATATCTGTTCTGTGGCGTATGAAACCAGCTCCATGTCCACATCCCGGTCGTACCCGTACAGGCGATTGAGGAGACACTGCACATACCAGGTATGTCCCTCGTATTTTTCATATATCGTATTGAAAACCTCTTGAGGCAATTTCACACCATGTGCGGCAAAATGCCCTGTCGCGAAACCTGCGTATTCATCCTGCTGTATCGGTCCGATTGTGAGCAGTTGGGTACTTTGATAGAACGGCCTTTTCGACGAGGTGAACATCTCCTGCATCAGATGCTGCTTACTGCCGGCAAAGATAAAGTTCACGTTGGGCAGGAACTGGATATGGGAACGCAGTAGTGCTTCGACCCCTTTTTCCTGATATTCTGCGATCTGCTGGAATTCGTCTATGGCAACATAGCACCGTTTATCCGATGAGCCCAGATACTCGAATATCTCTTTCAAGGTGTTCTCTTCCTCGGCTGGAGCCACATCAATCGTCACCTTGGGGACACCCGTCAATTCGTCAAAAGTAAACACGGGCCGGCAACTGCGCACAAACCGGCTTATACGGCTCAACGCTTTTTGCGGAGCGGAATCCAGCTTCCCCAACACCGCAGCGGCAAGCAACCGTACAAAATCGCCCAACGACTGGGTTGAGTAGATATCCAAATAGAAGGTGACAATATCGGGCTGCTGCTCTTTCAGACGGTAAAACGCATGACGGATCAGTCCGGTCTTTCCCATTCGGCGTGGAGCAATCAATGTCACATTGCGTCCATTGTGGAGCGCGTCGAGAATAGTTCTGGTCTCCTGCTCTCTGTCGCAAAAGAATTCCGGGCTGTAATATCCAGAAATGAGGAAAGGATTATTAGGTTTCATACTATTCCTATTATCTCGTTACCAATTTATCGTAATGCAAATATCGCAATAAAATACAAGATGACAAAATAATCCGATTATAAATTTTATTTGCTAATTTTGCATCGATTTTGAGACAGCAAATATTATCAATGCTTAGAAACAGAATGAACATATTATCAATAACGACCTCCATCAAGAGCAATAAACGCTCTGACGTGGTATTGAGTGTTCATATCTCACGCATTGAACCTCGTATAGCAGTAAATACTTTCCAACGGACATAAAAGTACACTATTGTACTTTTCGAACCAGTAACTGAATAGTTGGAGAGCCCTTACCATACTTTCCAACTATTTTGTTTATAGGTCATTTCGTCTGATGGACAATTAATTAAGTTATTAACGCGCAGTGATGCGCATAAATTGAAAAGAAATGAACTTTAAGTTTGACGGCAGCAAGGTGTTCTTTACATCTGACACCCATTTTTACCATGGGAACATCATTCGCTTCTGCAACAGGCCGTTCAAGGATGTGGAAACGATGAATGAAACTATCATATCCAACTGGAATAACACAGTCGGTCAGGATGATATTGTTTTTCATTTGGGAGATTTTTGTCTTGGCGGCTCCGCTGAGTGGACTAGAATACTTGACAGATTGAACGGCAGGATATATCTGATTATGGGCAACCACGATTTGAAAAATATACGCCAGGGGTACATTGACAGATTTGAGCATGTGGCAATGCAAATGCACATAACGGTCGGCAAGCAGAAAATATATTTGAACCATTATCCTTTTCTATGCTTTGACGGCGGATATAAAGATGTATGGCAGCTGTTCGGACATGTACACACAAGAAAGAACAATACCGGAATTGACGCTGCCCGGCTTCAGTACCTCTATCCGACACAATATGATGTCGGAGTTGACAACAACAACTATACACCCGTTTCATTTGAACAAGTCAAAAGGATAATGACAAAACAAATTGAGAAAGGAGGACAGTAATACTTCAACACATCATATAGTAAATGAAAAAGCATCTATTTCTATATTATATGATATATTGAGGCTTAATATTTTATAGTATTACATATATGTGCCTGGTCAAGCTTTCTCTTGCTTCAGCATTTTCCTGACCTGTTTGTCGAAGTCCGAATCAATCAGCTGAGTACGGTTAAAGATATCATATTCCTGCTCGGCCTTTGCCTTGGCCTGAGCAGCCGATATGCGTCCCTTGTCGGGTAGAATCTGATAACGGCGGAATGCGAGGAACTCGTTAACGCTTGCCGAGAACTGGGACATACTGAAAGTGTTCTCCCGCTCGATAAGGTCTTCTATATAGTCAAAGTATCCGGTCACGGCGCGTTCCAACTGGCGGATTTCTCTCTCGTCCAGATAGTTCTTTGCAATTGAGACGTCTGATTTCAATATCCGGCCGTCCGGAGCGTTCTTCCATGTAGTCAGTCCCATGTGCTCCTTCGTGTGATCAGCTTTGCTGTATATTATCTTTGCGGCAGTCTGTCCTGTAATCGCATAGTGAAAACGATTCTGAATCATCGCATAAAAGTCCTGCGTCGTCGGCGAATCTTTATCATAATCAATGCTACATTCGGCATAAATGTCGGTAATCTGCTGCCAGATCCGGCGCTCACTGGCCCTGATGGAGCGGATGCGCTCAAGCAACTCGCGGAAATAATCCTTTCCGAAAACCGCCGTCCCCTGCTTCAGCCGGTCATCATCAAGAGCAAATCCTTTGCGGATATACTCGTTGAGCACCTTGGTCGCCCACTGACGGAAACGGGTCGCCTGCATCGAATTAACCCTATATCCGACAGAGATAATCATGTCAAGATTGTAAAAATCCACAGATTCTTCCACTTCTCCCCTTATACCTCTATTCACGACAGTTGCAATTTTTGCAACTGTCGCATCCTGCTGCAATTCTCCGTCTTTGAATATGTTGGAAATATGGCGGCTGATACCCGATTTATCTACCCCGAAAAGCCGACTCATCGCCTTTTGCGTACACCAAATCGTCTCATCCTTGATGACAACCTGTACCCTGCCCTCCTCTTCCGGAAGATTGTATAATATGAATTGAATTTCGTTCGGCATAAATATAGTTGGCCTGCTTGCAATTTAACCACACAAATTTAACCCTTTTACTCTAAATCACAATTTCTATTTTTTCCGGCATCATGTTCTCCATAAACATCACTGGAAGATACTTCGCCCTGAATACTCACGATTTAATTTTTCTGAACAGCATCGCAACTACACTTTTCCATGAAATTTCTCATTGAAAATATACACTTTTCCATAAACATCCTCTTTTGGATCAACGCCCGCTGTTTTGCCATATTCTTATTTACGCATAATCCTAGCATACCATTCCTTATCCGGATGGTAACCGTAAAAGCATTTGCCGTCCCCGCCCAGGTCCCACGGCGAAGTCAATTCTGTAGAACGATAGGGCAGCCGCTCATATTTCCGCAGACGCATCAGTATCCTGACACGCCTGCGGAAACGCTTGGATGCGACCTGCTTGCCTCTTTTCTGAGATTTACAGCCACATACAACTCCTGCCGGGAACTTTTTTCTAGACCTACTCATTCCATCCGTCGTAAGGGTGAGACCAGTTTTTTGAAGCGAATTCACGTATCCGCCAATAATCAAAGTGTCCTCTATTCATAGCTTCTAAAATTATGCGATTGCCCGCGATTTCATTTGAATGCGAAGGTGAGGAATTATCCGGCTGAAATCCGAATCCTAAAAAAAGATGTCGAAGTTTACAGCTTTTTAAAATTTTGATATTTTTTAAATTTCTGTGCGGGACAACATTCAGTCGAACATCACGCGCGGATTCATCTCATGAGGGCTTTTCCAGAAGATGCCTCTGCGGGCAAGCACTGCGGCCTTTGAGCTCCAGTACATGAAGCAGAAGCCCATGCATCTTGGGACATTCCTGCCTATGGCCTCGTCCGTCTCTTTCTCCACCTCATAGTAGATTTCCTCCCACAGCGGAGTGCGCTCAATAGGGTCAAAACGCAGATACCGGTGATATTTACTGCACCACTCTTCCTCAGTCACCCCGTCAAAGTCGATGTATTCCCGCCATTTTCTCAGCTCGGCCTCCACCTCTCCAACAGTCATCGGATCGTCATATTCTTTGAGATCCTCCTCCGTCACTGACTTGAAAAGTGCGGCCTGCCGCTCGAGGACACTGATCGCGAAGCGCGGAGTGTCGCTCTTAGAAATGTTGTCCAGAAGGATTTTCATGAGAAATATCTTGTCGTAGGGCGAGTGCCGGCCGCTCCGTTCCGAGAGTGTGTCCAGCATCGAAACGACTTCATTTGCAAGCGGATAATTCTTCCACACCATCATTTTCCGGGAGTTGCTGCGCATCCGTTTGAGCAGTCTGACAGACCGGCGTATCTGAGAAGGATATATTTTCATAATTCACGTGGTATTAATCAGTTAGACATAAGCATCGTAGCGTCCGTCATCATCGGGATATTCCTCATCATACGGTATATCCGTCTCATCCGGTTCTTCCTGTGCCACCTGCCCGTCGGACAGCGGCAGATAATATTGCTCTATCTCCGGGGCAAATGCGGTCAGACGGCCCTGCCTATATGCCTCAACTGCCTCAGAGAGCATTGCTTCCGAACCGTAGCGGGCTCCTTTTAGAGCGCAGATGTCCCTGAAATACTGCGCACCCTCCTCTTCCTCAATCTCCCCGTTGAGCGACATGAGGTACAGCTGCCCGTATGCGTCACCGCTGCCGAGGATTGAGGCGCGGGCATACCATTTATAGGCCTCGCCGTAGTCCTCGACAGTATTGTACAAACCATAGTGATAGGTGTTTCCAAGGCTCACCGCAGCTTCCTTCGACCCCATGCCGTAGGCCTTCTCCAGCAGGGAGATGTACCTGTCCCGTGCGCACAACTGACTGTAACGCTGCATATTGTCGAAATCCTCCACCTGGCACAATGCCTGCAGATAGACGCAGTAGCAGTCCCGGTGCTCCGCCCCTACGGCCAGCGCCGCTGAAAATGCTTCCGGGTCGGCCAGCTCGTCGTTTTCATTGAACGACAGGGCGCATGCTAAGTCAGACCATGCAGCGATAATCCCTCCATGGGCCGCCGCCTCATAGTCATCCTTCGCATCCGGAAAACTGCCGGTTACCTGAACGGCCCATCCGCGCATATACCTCCACATCGGATTGTCCCCTTGGTCGCGTATCAGCTCATTGAGAAGTTCTATCGCTTTCGCAGGATCGGATTTCAACCCTGACCTTCCGAATATCAAGTCCCTAATGTAGGCAAATGCGGCCAGGTCGCACCCCTGTTCCATCGCCTCGGCCAACAAGGTCTTCGCCCGCAGCCTGTCCACCAGTCCTATGTCCCCGCAACGGTACATCAGGGCCAGGCCCGCCGCCCCCTCAGGGTATCCTTTTTCATAAGCCTTTCTGAAACAACGCTCCGCGATGCTGTCGGACGTCTCATCAGGACGCACGTAATAATGGTAGCGGCCCAGACCGTAAAGCGCATACCTGTTGCCCATATCCGCAGACCGGCGCAGCTTCGCCAAAGTGCTGTCTTGGAGGAAAAACAAGTTCTCACCTGCCAGAAAAGTCCACATAAAGCGCTTGACTGCCGTCGGGTCCTCCGCAAATGCCTTGTCCGACAGGAATGTCTGCACCAGAGCGTTGAAGGACCCGCGCCGGAACATCTCTGGGAAATCCCGGGACACGCAGGGCCGCACCGCCTCTATCGAGAGGTACCCGACCACCGACTCACGGACATGGATATTCTCGGGAACCTCAGCGCTGAACAGTTCAAGCATTTCCCCTCCTACCCTGACCTTCAACTGCTTGCCCCCGAAGCTAAGTTCCATGTATTCGCCGTCATAGTAATCCACCACCGGCGGCTCCGCGCTGAAAGGCCAGCCCGGCAGAGCCCTTCCGGGAACAATCGCCGATGCGTCAACCGGCACCTCCCTCTTGAGAGTACTGCTGACCGAGCCTCTGTCGCTGTAGCTGCTGTAAAGCCTGATAACACATTCGTTTTCCATAATACACGATCAAATGTTGTGATGGAGGGCCTTCGCATGATGATGCGCATGCGGGGAAAAATTGACAATGCCCACGCCCGCAAAGACCAGTACCGTCGCCACACCCTTCGCCCAGGTCATCGTATCGAGACCCACCGCAAGGCTGATGCACATCGCCACCACCGGCTGCACATAGGAATACATGCACACCAGCACCGGCTTGAGCCGCTTCTGCCCCACGGGTATCAGGAAATAGGCCACGAACGTCGCCCCTACCACCACATAAAGTATCTGCAGGACAATATTCCAGGGAATGGCCCCGTACTCAATGCTCAGCACCCCGCCGCTGAACGGCAGCGCATAGAGCGTCGAGAAGAGAAACATCCATTTCATGAACGTCACCACATGGTATTTCTGTATAATGGGCTTGAAAACACCCACATAGCAGGCAAACGCCGTAGCATTGACAAACATCAGCAGCACCCCTCCGAACGACGTGTGCTCCGCCCCCGATGCCCCGGTGACAGAGTTCAGCACGATGAACAGCACCCCGGCCAGACTCACCCCTAATCCCAGCACCCCCTGCCACGTAATCCGGTCCTTCAGCACCACCGCCGCCACCACCATTGTCATAACCGGCGTCATCAGTCCCAGCACCGAAGCATCTACCGCCGTCGTCATCGTAATCGCCTTCAGAAAAGCAAACTGCGTCAGAAACAGCCCCAGGAGCGAGGCCACCGCTATCTTCCAGAGGTCCCCTCTCTCCACCCTCTCCCGCCTGGCCTCGGGCAAGCACAGCGACATCACCCAGAACAGCACCAGCGCCCCGGCCGACCGCATCAGGAACAGCGACATCGGAGGCACATGGCCGTCATTGGCTATATTCTTGCAGCACACGATATTGAACCCGAAGATCAGGTAGGCTGCAAGGCAAGCAAGGTTGCCGGTGAGGGCGTCTTTGGCGGTTGAGTTCATGGTATGGTTTCAAAAAAGCTCCGTCATCAGTCCGCTCCACCCAGTAGCCTGGTCGAACTTGCTGGCCCGGTACGACTCCAGGCGCTCTCCCTCGAAGTATTCCGGCAGAGTGCAGATATTGAACGAGACCTTGAAGCCGTCCAGCTTGTAGTTGTGGACATTGAGGATCACCGCCTCATCCAGCTGATTGCGGAACTCACCCACGAGGGTCATAAGCTCGGGATGAGCAGTATAGACCACTGCGCGGTAAAGGAAATCGTAGAGGTCGCAGGTGCCTGGCTTCCTGCGGTACAGGTCCATCTGGAGGGAAGCATCCATAGCGGCGCGGTAACCGTCAGCGTAGGAGCGTCCGAGTACCTGGGGACTGTCCGTCGTGGCGCAGAGCCGGTCCAAAGAGCCGCCCATCTCGTCAAATATCCCGCGGAGACTCTCCATCAGCGGCACGAAACGGCTCATATCCACGGCACTGAACGAAGAACCCATGTGCTCGAAGGGAAACTCTATCCCGTTGAAAAATTCCCCGCAGTGCTCAACGTACTCATACAGGAGTGAGCGCATGTCCTCACTACGGTCCAGCAACTTGATGAAGTAGGGATAATCACCTCCTATATCAGGCAGATAGCTGCCTCCGAAAACCACATAGTCCACATATCCGTCCCATTCCGCGAGGGTCTCCACGCTGCCCTGCAGGCAGTTGTTCGCTATCAGCACCTCCACGTCCACACCCGACTCCCCGATACCGCGGGCAAGGTCCGAAGGGGTCATGGACTTGCGCGTCACACCGTCGTAGAGCAGACCCGAAGCCCTTGCCCCGTCTCCTGCCGGCCTCCAGGCGTCCCCGTGTCCGGCCGTCACAAGCACATACTTGCGGCCCGGGAACATCGCTGCCGACCACTTGATAAACTCCGAAAGATTCTCATGCGAGACGATATCATAGCCGGTACCGCCGTCCCAGGCAGTATCCGTAACAAATTCAGCATTCTGAGTATAGGATCTGAGCGTCGTCACAGTCGAATCGTGAGACTTGATCAGCCACGTCACGGCCACCTGCGACTCGGGCAGCACCATCTCCATCGCATCCCGGTAGTCCATGATGCATTCGGTGTGCGAGGAATCTCCGCCACTGCTGTAGAACATGATACAATAGTCGGAAGAAGAAAGCCGCTCCACCCTCCCTATGCAGGAGGCAATCATCGCGGCAGCCGCCGTCAGAGGCAGCAGGAATATTAAAGATTTCTTCATACAGGTACATTTTTTGTATTTTCACTATGCAAATATAGTCAACCTGCCTGCAGAAACACTAACTTTGTACATTGAATTCAACACAGCACGCAAATGATCAAAATCTACGGAATGCCCACATGCCCCGACTGCACATACGTCGAGGAGCAGATCAAGGGAAATGACCGCTACCAGGTCATCGACATAGGCGCCCACGTCAAGAACCTCAAGGAGTTCCTGCGCCTCAGGGTCAGCAGCCCGGCATTCGACGGAGCCAGACGCTCCGGTGCGGCCGGCATCCCCTGCTTCCTCCTCGAGGACGGCACCGTCACCCTCGTCCCGGAAGAAGCCGGGCTCCGCTCCCGGCCCGTAGCCGAAGGCGCCTCCTGCGGGGTTGATGGCTCAGGATGCTGAGGGCGGGGCCTTCGGAGGATAAGGTCTGATACCAAAATAATTGCTATCTTTGGACTGTAAATTAAATAACCATGTCCGAAAAAGAATTGAACTCATACCGTTTCTCTCCAGAACAAGAACCGACAGACGAGATGCTGGAGCAGATCATGCGGGAAGTCGCCGAAGAGGCAAAGGAAAGCAATCGAAAGGCAACAGAACGCTACTTCGAGGCCATGCGCAGGAACGCATTGGCGAAGCAGGCTAAGTGGGCTCATGCAATAGAACTGGCGCTAAATGGAAAGAGGACGCAAGACTTCTATTCAGACTATCAGAAGGACAACTTAAAAAGATGTATGTTGCGGATGTCCCCGAATGGGCGCAAATCATGTTACCCGAATAACCAATGAACGATTTCTATCAAACAATTGTACAAATATGTGCAGACATTCAGACATCCAGGAGATAACAGATAAAATAGTCAAGTTCACAGCAGAGCGGGACTGGGACCAGTTTCACAATGGCAAGGACCTTGCACTGGCCCTCTCAATCGAGGCTGCAGAATTGAATGAGCTCTATTTATGGAAGAAACCGGAAGATGTCAATGTGGAGAAAGTCAAGGAGGAACTTGCGGACATTCTGAATTACGCTTTTCTGATAGCGGATAAATACAACCTTGACGTCAAGCAGATAATTCTCGACAAACTGGAGCGCAACGCCCAAAAGTATCCTGTTGACAAGTCAAGGGGCAATGCTAAGAAATACAACGAGCTATGATAGTCTATCACTCCAGCAAGCAGGGGTTCGTTGAAGATGTATTCAACGGCACAATTACAGATGACATAGACAATGCATTTTACATTCATCTAGGAAGGCACACATCCCCAAATGAGGTTCTGTCGTGGAAAAACTCCATGATGCACATGTATAAGGTAGTAAATACTCCTGAGATTCCCGATAATTCCAGCATTGCAATTGAATATCAGATACCTCTTACTTCGAAAAGAATTGATTTCATCATCTCCGGCTCGGATGCAGACGGAAAATCCCATATAGTCATCATTGAACTAAAACAATGGGAACATGCGCAACTATCCGAAAAATCCGATTTGGTTGTTACCAGATTCCAGCACGGCGAAGCTGAGACCACACATCCGTCCTATCAAGCCTGGTCATATGCATTCATGCTTGAGAATTACAATGAGACCGTAGAAACCCATCAGATAATTCTCAATCCATGCGCATTCCTCCACAACTACGCAGAAGACGGTATAATATCCAGTGCCCGCTATTCTGAATACATCGAGAAAGCACCGCTCTTCCTAAAAAACGATGCGGCGAAACTTCGTGAATTCATCAAGAAAAATATCAAATACGGCTCAAAACATGACCTTGTATGGCTTATCGACAAAGGTCGCCTCCGCCCGTCCAAGCAGCTTGCCGACTCACTGGCGGCAATGCTCAGAGGAAGTCAGGAATTTGTTCTGCTTGATGACCAGAAAGTGGTCTATGAAACGGCCCTGAACCTTGCAAGAGAGTCCAATGCACAAAAAAGGAAACATGTCCTGATAGTCGAAGGAGGCCCCGGCACCGGCAAAAGCGTAGTAGCTGTCAACCTACTGGTTCAACTTACAAAAGAAGGGATGGTGGCAAAATATGTCTCGAAAAATTCTGCACCTAGAGACGTCTACGCAGCTAAACTGACAGGAAGTTATAAACGGACATTCATAAGCAATCTTTTTTCAGGCAGTGGATGTTTTTATGAAGTTGCAGAAAATACTTACGGGGCGTTAATCGTAGATGAAGCCCACCGTCTCAATCTCAAAAGCGGCTTGTATGGAAACAATGGGGAAAAT
The DNA here is from genome assembly GCA_900550465.1 of uncultured Alistipes sp. Lineage (GTDB taxonomy): Bacteria > Bacteroidota > Bacteroidia > Bacteroidales > UBA932 > Coprenecus. Next base: position 158,963 of record URSC01000004.1, on the reverse strand, counting down.
CAGATAAAAGAGATTGTAAATGCCGCCGAATTTACGGTATTCTTCGTTGATGACCGTCAGAAAATACATATCAAGGACATTGGATCAAAAGCCTCCATTGCACAATACGCAGAATCATGCGGAGCCATAGTCCATCATGCAAAACTAAGCTCTCAATTCAGATGCAACGGATCGGACGGATATCTGAACTGGCTTGACAACACTCTGCAGATAAAGGAGACCGCCAATACAAGACTTGCGCCTGAAGACTTCGATTTCCGCATCTTCGATGATCCCAACGAATTGTTCGAGACCATAAAGGAGAAAAACCTGGTAAATAATAAAGCCAGAGTTGTTGCCGGTTACTGCTGGGACTGGAACAGCAAAAAGGACCCGGCGGCGATGGATATAACAATTCCTGAATACAATTTTAAAAAACAATGGAATCTTAACTCCCAGAAGAACCTTTGGATCATTGAAAAGGATTCTGTTGAGCAGATAGGCTGCATACATACCTGCCAGGGTCTTGAAGTAGACTACATAGGAGTCATCATCGGCACTGACATGAGATATGAGAACGGCCGAGTCATCACAGATGTCACGAGACGTTCCGGAAACGATCAATCGGTGAAAGGCTTCAAATCCAAAGTAAAATCTGAGCCTGATCTAGCTGCCCAAGAAGCCGATGAAATCATAAAGAATACATACCGCACTCTCATGACCCGTGGCATGAAAGGCTGCTATGTATATTTCTGTGACAAGGCTTTGGCTGAACATTTTGCATCATCGATGGATATACCTGAAGACAGGCCCTCCGTAGTCCGTATCGAACCGGCCATAAATGATGAGGTCAAGTTCGTCGACTTTCTGCCTCTTTACTCCATACGGGCCGCATGCGGCTACTTCGGCGAAGGAGAAGCCGTAGAGGAATCAGGCTGGATAAAAGTCGATGGCATGGGTCGCCTCAACCGCAACATGTTCGTCGTCCAGGCCGAAGGCCGTTCAATGGAACCCCTTATACACGACGGTGACTATTGTGTCTTCCGAGCCAATCCCGCCGGCAGCCGCCAAGGTAAGACCGTCCTGATCCAGCACCGCAGCTTCTACGACGCCGACTACGCCGGCAGCTACTCCATCAAAACATACACCAGTAAAAAGACATACGACGAGTTCGGCAACTGGTCACATGAAGAAATAGTCCTCCAGCCCAAGAACCCAGATTATAAACCAATAATCATACATGAGGAAGATGCGGAGGAATTCAGGATTATCGGGGAGTTTGTCGGGACTATAAAACCATAAAAATTAAGCGAATGATTATATTCGCTTAACATTAATGTCAGTCTCTAATCTACTACAGTAGAAATTTTGTTGCATTCTGTCGTTTTACTACATTAATCATACCACATTTGTGAATATCGCAACAATATCTGTAGTAGAAATTAATTCAATGATCTAAACATGGTGGAGGCTAAGGAGTTCAAGGCCAATCTACAACAGTAGAAATTAATTCAATGATCTAAACTAGGTATTCCGGAGCAAGGTCGGCCAGTAATTCCAGCCTAAAAAGGTCAAAAAGATGCTCGCTCACCTATAAAAAATAGGTAAAAAATGAGCAAAAAATGCAAAAAAGCAGCGGTCGGGCTCTCATTTTCCGGAGCATTGTCGGCCACCATTCAATTTCTGCCAGAAGACGGCATTTCAGACACATCCATTCCGGAGTATAGTCGGCCATTGTCAAAATCCGACAGGCTGTATGTCAATCTTTTCCGGAGTATAGTCGGCCACACATTTGTCGAATCACATACCTTTGCCATGGGAATAACAGGTAAAGGATATGGCAGGAAAAACAATTGACATGAGCAGGATCAAACAACTTCTTCAATTAAAGAAACTGGGCCTCTCCAACAGGCAGATAGCCAAGGAACTCAAAATAAGCAGGGACAAGACGAACGAGTATGTACGAATGGCAGAACTGGATTCCCTGGACATAGACGCACTGCTGAGACTGGACGACCCGGTTCTAGAAAAGCGGTTCCATCCCGGCAACCCGGCATATACGGACAGCAGAATGGAGACTTTTCTTGAACTGCTGCCGGAGTTTGTGGAACAGCTCTCGCACAAACATGTCACCAGACAGCTTGTATGGGAGGAATACAAGCGGACTCATCCGGACGGGTATGAGAAGTCGCAGTTCTACTTCCATCTGTCGCAGAACCTGAAGGCACGGAAGACACCGACTTCGGTTCTTCAGCATGACCCCGGGAAAGAGCTCTTCGTGGACTTCGCCGGAGACACTCTTGGCTATGTGGATGTGGAGACCGGTGAACTGATAAGAGTACAGACCTTTATAAGCACCATGGCATGTACTGACTATACGTTCGCCATCTGCGTTCCGTCTCAAAAAACGGAGGACTTCCTGTACGCACTGGCAAAGGCACTGGAGTTCTATGGCGGTGTGCCGAGAATAATAGTCCCGGACAATCTTAAGGCAGCGGTAATCAAGTCGGACAGGTATGAACCTGTACTGAACAAGGCGATGGAGGACATGGGGAATCATTACGGCTTCGTGACAATACCATGCCAGCCGGTAAGACCTACTCATAAAGCGAAGGTAGAGAACCAGGTGCAGGTAATATATCACAGGATATACGCCAGACTCCGCAACCGGCAGTTCTTCTCTTTGGAAGAGCTGAACTCCGCTGTAGCCGAATATCTTACACGCCATAATCAGACCCGCATGCAGCAGCGCCCCTATACACGGGAGGAACACTTCCATGCGATAGAGAAGCCGGAACTGCGTCCGTTGCCCGCCACGCCATACCAGATGAAAAGATACGCAGAAGTGACAGTCCAGCAGAACGGACACGTCTATCTCAGCTGCGACAAGCACTACTACTCCGTGCCGCATACACTTATCGGGAACAAGGCCAAGATCATCTTCACTTCATCACTGGTGAAAATATACGTACGTGGCGAGTGTGTAGCCACTCACAGGAGAGACCGTAGTTACGGTTATACATCACAGGATGAGCACCTGGCATCGAATACGCTGGCGTTCACCAGACGTTCCGCCTCATACTACAAGACCCGGGCAAAGAGCGTATCAGAGAGTCTGTTCAGACTGTTCGATGCGATGTTCTCAAGTACAAGCGCCACATATCCTCCTGAATACTACTACAGGACATGCGACATGATGCTCAGACTCCAGAGGAACCATCCCTGCGATATCTTTGATGAGGCATGCGATATCTGCACCGAGAACCGTCTCTTTACAGGCAAACGCCTGGAAAATGTAATCAGGACGGTGCAGATGTCATCACAGGTCAGGAAGTCCGCAACCGCGCCGGACCCCACAGACCATGCGAATATGCGCGGAAATCTTTTCTTTCAATAACATGACAATACCGACATGGACAATATATCATCCGCTTTCACAAAACTGCACATGCCAGGAATGGCATCGTGCTGGAGAACACTGAACGAGACACATCAGACAGACAGGCTGTCATTCTCCGACGGCCTTGAACTGCTGCTTCAAAGCGAACTGGACAGCCGACGCAACAACAGGATAGCCAGGCTGATCAGGAGCGCCAACTTCAAGCAGCACGCATGCATTGAGGAACTGGAAGCCAGTGATGCCAGAGGAATACCGGCCGGAGCAGTCAGTCAGCTTGCCACAGGAGAATACCTCAAGGCAGGAGCCACCATCATAATCAGCGGCCCCACCGGAACAGGCAAGTCCTTCCTTGCATGTGCCCTGGGGGAAGGTGCCTGCAGACTGGGATACAAGGTGAAGTACTATACTGTAAGCAGACTGCTGGATGAGCTTAAACTGGCCCGCATTGAAGGGCATGAGCTCAAGTTCTTCGAAAAAATCGAACGGCTCGATCTGATAATCATCGATGACTTCGGCATGCTTAGGCTGGAAGGTCAGCAGCAGAATGACTTTGAACAGATCATTGATGACAGGTACCATAAGAAATCACTCATAATCTCCAGCCAGCTTCCCGTCGCAGACTGGTACGGAGTCTTCAGCAACGAGATGCTTGCAGAGGCCTGTCTGGACAGGCTGGTACACAAATCTCTGCGCTTTGAACTCCGGGGAGACAGCATGAGAAAGAAATATTAATATCTTTGCAACTCTAACACGGGTGGCCGACTATCGCCCGGAATAAGCAATTTAGGTATTTCATACGCCTGAACATTTATTATCAACGATGCGAATATATAAAAAGTTTTCAATATGGTTGTATCTATACAACCTTTCTCTCGCATCTGACAACCGTTTTGTCAGCGGCGTTGAACAGCAGCCGGTTAATAGAGGAGGGTGATGGAGGAACCCCAGACAAGGGAGGCGCCGCCGTCAGTGTTCCATAGACATTCGCGGGCGGTGAGGCGGCCTGTCGCGGTGTCCAGTACGACCACTATGTACGAGAGCAGGGTCTCGTCCTGCGCCGAAAACACCCCCTTCATGGGAGAATCCACCCTGATGACCGGCAGGGCGACGGTACTGTCCACCCCGTGCCAGGTGTAGAACTCATTGTAGTTGCAGTCGCCGTGGAAATACGCCTTTATCTCCGGATGTCCCGCGATGAAGCGCTCCAGGGCACGCCAGTTCTCCAATGGCAGGCTGTCGATGCTCCCGACGGCGCAAGTGTCGGACAGCAGGTTCTCGAAGCGGTCCGCGGGATTGATGTCATGAGGGCTAAGGGGATTGGTGAAATGCTTCGCGTCCGCTCCGGGAGGGTCGTGCGTGAACAGCAGTACCGGAAGCTCTTCCCCGAGGGGCACGGCACTGCCATACCACTCCCGCATGCTCGAGTCGGGCCACATGCCCATGAATACAAAGCGTACGCTGTCTACGACAAATGTGTAATGCGTCCTGTCCGTCCCATAATCGAAAGTCTCCGCACTGACCGTAGTATCCGGATGCATCATCATATCGTAGATACCTGCAGCACTGGAGGCATCCCGCTCAGGGCACATCGGCTTCGGATATCCGATGGCATTGGAGATGTCGTGATTGCCTGGGACAAGGTACAGGCGGTCCAGGTATTCCGCCCAGTCCCGGAGAAACTGCCTCCACGATTCCGACGCCGGCTGTACTCCGCTCTCCATCCTGTTGGCGATATCCCCGGTACAGACGATGAAGTCGGGCTTTCCGAACACTCTGCCCCCGCCTGCCCCGCCGTCATCCGGCAGTACCGTATTTTCCAGAAGGCCGAACGACCGCAGCATCGCCCGGCTCACCGAGTCTGCCGGAACACCCTCCGCACCGCGGAACTCCCTGTCTATGCCGTAATGCAGGTCGGAGCAGTATACAAAACGGAGAATTTCCCCGTCCTGCGCCCCAACACAGCCGCAGAACAGGGAAATACTCACTAACACTAATATTAACCTTTTTACCATTCTATCTTAGAGCCCTCAACTTTCTCGGCCGAAGCATTGCTGCTGCCTTCGGTTGCCGTCATGATGTACCAGTCACCGGTACCGTCCACATCCCTGGCGAAGGAGCCTTTGTCCTTGCTGTCGTACATTCCGTCATCCTCGCCCCAGGTCTCGCCAAGGGCCTTGCTCAGGTTCTTGAACAGGTCTATCGAAGTTCCGTCCGGAGCGAACAGCTCTATCTTCACCGACTTGTCGGCAGAGAGACCGAACTCGAAAATCGGGAAATCCGGATTCTCGGTGCTCTCCGCCTTGTCAGACTTCTCGGACCAGACGGTCAGGAAGCCGTGGGCAGGCACAACTGTTCCTGCAGCTGCGGTGAAGGTATCCTCGTCATCCTTGGTGAAATACACTCCGGCTATGTCCATGTCGGTATCGGAAGTATTGTACAGCTCGATGAACTTGTCATTGCCGTTCAGCTCGTTCAGTCTCAAAGCTGTATAATCGGCCGTACCGGGTTCGTCCCCGCCAGCGGAAGAGTTGCTCTCGCCGGGAGTAGGCTCGGTGCAAACGCTCCAGTTGTCGGAGCCGTCGGGAATACGGGCGTAGGACGAACCGTCGTCCATTGCGGGATACTCTACCGTATCCACTGTATCCCCCTCGGCGTCCAGCACTGTCACTACGTCTCCGCCGCCACCGAGACCGAAAGTGAAGGTCTCGTCCTTGTAGAAGACCATTATGGCCCCTGCCTCAAGTGAGGTACCTTCGGAGATTACATATTCTTCCTCGGCACCCTTATCGTCCTGCAGTCTGTAGCCGCTGATATCCACCGTTTCGGCAGAGGTATTGATAAGTTCGATGAAGTCAGTCTGCTCCCCGTCGATGGTGGCGCCCTGAACCTCATTGATCAGTACGGGAGAGCTGGATGTACCCGGCTCGTCCCCAGGCTGATCTGGAATCTCGTCAGGAGTGCCGGTGTTGGAACGGCCCTTTGTGCCGCCCTCGATGACATCCCATGAAGTACCGCCATCCTCTGTTCTGGCGTAGGTGAAACCGTCCTCCATCGCAGGTACGATGACCTCGTCTATCTTCGCGTAGGTCACGTCGAGCACTGTGATGGCATCTCCGTCACCCGATATTCCGAACTGGAAAGTACCCTCCTCAATCACTAAAAATCCCTTTGCCGGGATAGTGGAGCCATCAGGGAATGTGTATTCCTCATCGGTTCCCTTATTGTCCTGCACGTGGAAGCCCGTCAGGTCCATCTCGGTCTCCCCGGCATTGTACAGTTCTATCCAGTCCGTACCGCCCGAGCATATCTCATTGATAAAAAGACCTTGAACGTCCGAAGGCTCTGTACCAGGCTCCCTGTCGTCCTTGCAGCCTGTGAGGGTAAGTGCCGCAGTCAGTGCAGCGGCCAAGAAAAAGAATCTACTGCTTTTCATATCTATTTGAATTTAACCTTTTTACTATCAGAATGACACCATAAGCCTAAGCTGCAGCACATGGAAGTCGATGCCCTCCGGCCTGGCCTGGCTCAGAGGCATGTTGCCGGCGGTAATCTGTCCCTTGGAGTCGGCGTACTTGTCGTTGTCCATGAACAGATAGTTGAGACCTATGAGAATATTGCTTACCGGATACCAGTTCAGGTTGGCACTGTAGGAATAGGCCGAGCCGCCGGTTATCGGTGATGACATGTCGTGAAAATCATTGAGGTTCAAATGGCTGACTCTCGCGCTGATCTCCAGGTTGCCTCCTTTGCGGTTGACCTTGACTCCTCCGAACTCGGCATCCGCCGGGCTGTAGCGTCTCTGCTCCCCTATGATCATGTAGGACGCGGTGGCGTACCAGCCCATGAACTCCGCATCCGCAAGCGGCTCGCGGACATCCCCGTTGTATTTGTAGCGGTCCAGGGTAGTGAAAAGATACTCGCCGTATGCCAGGAACTTGTTCCACCTGAAGGCCAGCTCAGCCCCGAAAGTGGCGTAATGGTTCACGTTGCCCACCTCGGCCTGCACGAAACGCCTGCGGTCGGTGCGGCTCTCGGGGAAAGTCCGGAACAGGGCAATACGGTCCTCCTCGCCGCCGGCATCCGGTCTGCGCCAGCTTGCATAACCGCCGACGTGCAGGGTGATATCGTCATTGTTTATAATGGGCACGGCCACCCTTCCGGTAAATCCGTAACCGTCACTGCCCCTGTTGCGCTCCTTCTGTATGATGTCGACCTGCTGTCCGAAGACTCCGCCGGATACCCACCAATATTTGCCCCACCATGTCACCGCCACACCGAGACGACGGCCTCCGGCCAGAGCCTCGACCGCCATAGGCCGCTCATTTGCCATGATATAACGGGAACTGGTCACTCTCTCCATACTCATCGGCTCCTTGAAGTGACCGGCCTGGACGGACAGATGCTCGCTGAAATTGTACCCTAAATACATATCCTTGATCTCCACCTCGTTGTACGCAAAATCCAGGTCGAACTCCGCAAACCACTTCCCGTACAGCTCGGCCTTCACCGCGAACCTCGCCCGGCGGATACTGGCGCCGTTGCTGAAACGGAACACCCCGTCATCCTCCTCCAGGTCGTTGTTGATCTTGGAAGTAAGCCCCTCCACGGACTCAGTGGGCAGGTAGAACGACACGTCCGTGTAGATGCGGTTGTCGAACCATAGATGGAACTTATTGTCTTTCGTAGAGAAATTGAGCTTGCCGTCCTTGATATAGGCTCCGGCCTTCAGTTCCCTGTTCTCCAGTCCCTGAAGCCAGGGGCCTGATGTGAGAGTGTCCCTGCCATTTGACTGTGCGGATGCCGTAACGGCGGCGGAACACATCATCGATACTGCAGCTGCAGCTGAAATTAACCTGTTCTTATCCATAACGTAAATAACGGCCGCAAAAGTATGGAGCCGGGGTTTCAAAAATATGACAGTACGTTGTCATAAATATTTCCGGACTGTTAAAATTGCATTACGGAGGAGGGCCTTTCCTTGTCGGTTTTCATTTCAATGCCTATTTTCGCGGAAGAAATCCAAAACATCAGAACCATGATCAGAATCTACGGAATGCACACCTGCCCCGACTGCGCCTGCATCGAGGAACAGGTCAGGAACAATGACGGATACAGGATAATCGATATCGGAGAACACGTACGGAACCTCAAGGCCTTCCTCCGCCTGAGGGACAGCAGCCCGGTCTTCGACGAGGCCCGCAGGAACGGCAACATCGGCATTCCCTGCTTCGTGCTGGAGGACGGAAGAATCACGCTCTCCCCCGAAGAGGCGGGTCTGCACCGGCTTACCCCAGAAGCTCAGGCAAATGCGAAGCGAAGCCCCGGGATGGAAGATGCCGGAAGCACAGCCGCAGAAGGGGCATCGTGCAGCCTGGACGGGAGCGGCTGCTGAAACAATGGCGCAACCGCGACCAGCACCGACTGCAGCAAAAGCATACAAAGCAGAATATCGATTTCTTACCTCCGATAGTCCTTTGGCAACGGCATGCAGTGCTGCGCCCTGATCTCACAATACGCAACATTTCAATCAGTTACGAGCCCGCCATGTTGCCAAGGGGTCATCCGAAACATGCGAAAAAATCTCGCTATATTCACGACCACATATCTAACCATTTCCACAATAGAAAACGAGAGGTAGTTTCAATTCCTTATAGTACAATTAAAAAGGGGCTTTGCGGGACCATCTTTGTTTAACTCAATTTAACAACAATACTTCGGTAAATTTTTACCGAAAAATTTACCGAAGTATTGTTATGCAGTAACAAACATTTAATTTTATATCTTTGCATTAACAATAAACAATTTTATATTTAACCCTAAAATTTGGCATTAAATATAAACTAAATTATAGTTAATATGGCACAGCTGAAAGATTACTCCATCCCCGAGCTGATTCACCTGCTCGGAAGCCGTTACAGGGATTACCGTCAGAGGGCCAATATGACTCAGAAAGAGGTGGCCGAGCGGGCCGGGCTCTCTGTTGTGACTGTCTACAAGTTCGAGAGCGGGACGGCCAACAATCTGTCTCTCGGAACGTTTCTTCTGCTGCTGAAGGCAGTAGGATGGATAGAAGCGCTGGATGAGCTGATGCCTGAGCTTCCGCCGTCCCCCTATCTTATGAAAGACAATGACAGAAAGGTACAGCGGATACGTCACAAGCAGGAAAAGACGAGCAAACTTAAAATCAAGGTGTTATGAGTAGAATGATCAAAGTGATACTGTGGGGCGAGGAGGTCGGCCGACTGCTGTGGGATGAACGGAGACACCTCTCTTATTTCACTTTCAATCCGGATTTTCTGAGCAAAGGAATTGATATTGCCCCGCTTACCGCTCCTATTGGAGATATCGGGAGCAGGATGCCTGTCTATGGTGCATCAGAACGCATATATCAAAAGCTTCCCCCTTTCATAGCGGATTCTCTGCCGGATGACTGGGGAAACAGGCTTTTTGATTACTGGAGACAGGAGCATCGGATCCCGGCGGCAGAGATTACCCCTCTCGAGAAATTGTCATTCATCGGAAGCAGAGGCATGGGCGCTCTTGAATTCATTCCTGAGACCGAGAGTTATATAAGCAGAGGGAAGATAGATATCCAGTCGCTGACAGCCCTTGCTCAAAAGATATTCTCCGACAGGGAGAATGCACGCATCCTTCCGGAAGAGTCCCTGACCATGCAGTCCCTGATCGCCGTAGGTACATCGGCAGGCGGACGTCAACCCAAGGCCGTATTCGCAGTTTCAAAGGAAACCGGGGAGATACGTTCAGGACAGATATACGGCCTGGATGGCTACGATTACTGCATTCTGAAATTCGGTGACCCAGCCCGGTCTTCGGCCGAACTGGAGATGAGCTACTGGCGTATGGCTGTAGACGCCGGCATACGGATGACTGATTCGAGGCTTATGGAGATAGAGGGCACAAAGCATTTCCTGACTGAACGTTTCGACCGGGAAAACGGCCGGAAACTGCACATACAGACTCTCGCGGCGATGTGTCCGGACGCTGCAAGCTATGAGGACATGCTGCTGGTGTGCCGGAAACTGCAGCTGCCGGAAATCGATTCCGAGGAGGTTTTCCGCAGAATGGTTTTCAACATCCTGTCCAACAACACCGACGACCACAACAAGAACTTCTCCTTCATCATGAATCCTCAAGGGCAATGGAGACTGGCTCCCGCATACGACATGACATTCATATTCAACACAGGAGGCTATCAGGCGCAGAAGGAGCACTGTCTGTCGGCCGGCGGCAAACTGCGTGATTTTACAAAAGAGGATATTCTGGCTTTCGCAGCTGCGAACGGCATAAGACGACCGGCATCCATAATTGATAAAGTTGCCGCCTCACTCAGCCGTTTCAGAGCCATCGCCACCGGATACGGTGTTAAGCAAGAATGGATCCCGCGTATAGAATCCAGTATCCACCGTCACATGATCGAATGCGGCTGCATGACGGTTCCATCCAGTAAGGTCACATTCGAGGACACAAAAGGAAATACCATTTCCAATATCAGAATCGAACAGGCCTATCATGGAAATTATCACCTTCTCGCCGACATCAACGGCCATGAACGCAAATACATCATCCGTAAAGGCACGAATCTGTATTCGGAAATAAGTTCAATTGGAGCCAACAGATTGCCTGAGGACTATTTGCGGACTCTCGCAGAGACATTGCTTGTACCCTAACCTACTAATTTCCAATCATAATCTATTTTTACCATGGACTTTACGATTTGGAAATACGAAAATGGATATCAGACCGACGTAATTCCCATAGTCTACCTCCACTCCTTCCGCGGCAACGGCGAGGACGTCTGGAATGCCTGCCACGGGCTGAAGGACTGCCCGCCGATGGTGCTGGTGTCGGTCAACAATCCGGGTACGGGGCTGGACGACGAGCTGTCGCCCTGGCCGGCGGAGGGGGTGTGGAAGGGCCAGGCGCCTTACAAGGGGCTGGCGGCGGAACATCTGCGCTGGATGATGGAGGAGTGCGTTCCGCAGGTGGAGGCACAATTCGGTGGAAAGGACATCCTGCCTGTCATCGCCGGCTACTCCCTCGCGGGCCTCTTCGCCCTCTGGGCCGCCTGGAATTCAGGGTATTTCCGCAGGGTGGCAAGTGTCTCCGGCTCCCTCTGGTATCCGGGATTCACGGATTATATCAGGAACAATGCGCCGAAGAGCGGCTGCGGGGAAAAGAGCGGCCCGGAAAAGGCCTATTTCTCCCTCGGCGACCGGGAGGGCCGCACCCGCCATCCGCTGATGAGCCGGGTGGACGCCTGCACCGCGGAAGTGGCGGAGAGGGTCAAGTCATATGGCATCGAAACGACTTTCGAATGGAATCCCGGCAACCACTTCGACCATCCGGAGCTCCGCATGGCCCGTGCCCTCGCCTGGCTGCTGCGCTGAGGCGGGCTACTGCAGGAGGAATCTCACCAGCACTCCCTTGTGGTCGGTAGGCCACACTCCCAGCGGCTCAATGAAAGGATCCTCAGTGGCCTCCGTCACCCGTTGCGAGTTGCAGATGCTGCCCCGCGGTCCGAAGACTGCCGCATCGAGCAGTTCCAGTCCCGGGTAAGGGTAATAGAAAATATAGTCTATGCGGTCGCGCTCATCGGCATCGGGGGTCCAGGTAAGGCGCTCGACGGGTATCAGGGGATTGTCGGCCGGGAAGGTAAATCCGGGATGGGACAATACGTCGGGGAACTGCTCCCGGTAGGTGTCGACAAATCCGGCATTGTCCAGCATCAGAGGCACTGTCCAGGGGATGATGAGACCGTTGTGGTCGTACAGGTCCTTGGTCTCCCGGATCCAGTCCAGGTGCGAGGGCTCGTTGAAGTCCCCGCCGAGTATGACGATTCTCCCCGCTTCGATGTCCTTGCGGGCGGCGGCGATGAACTCCCGGATGGCGTCATCGCGCTGCGAGGCGTCATTGACCTGCAGGACCTCGAGGACGGTCTGCGGGATGGGAATTTTCTCCCAGGTGGAGCCGTCGTAGCCGCGGACATTGTAATAGGCGTCATTGAGGTAATCCAGATGGGCAGTGTACACCGCTATCTCCCGTCCGCCTGTCTCGGAGACCATCCGGTAGATGCTGCCGTGGTCCCCGTTCTCCGGAAATACCGTGGTGGAGTCCGTTATCGGATGCCGGCTCAGCAGCCCTGAGTCGTAACTGTAGAACGAATAGTATTCCAGCCCTCTCTCCCGCAGCGAGGCCACTATCCGGTCGCAGAACCGTGTCCCGTGATAGTTGCGCACCTCGCTGAAGGTCACGAAATCCGGCCTGAGCCTCTCGATCTCGTCCACTATCGCGTCATATCCTCCGGGGACCATTGTCCCCTCCTGCCAGATATTCCACTGCAGTACAGTGAATTCCGTGCCTTTCTGCGCACACGAGCACAGCATCACCGAAAGGGCCGCCAGAACTATCAGAATCTTTCTCATTTCAAATCATTTTTTCAGCCTGCAAATGTAGAACAATTACCCGCACTGCCGTCACCTCCATTCCCCTTCGGCCACCACGAAGACCCTGCCGCCGACCCGAGTCGAATAAAGCCCGCCGGCCGCATCATACGAGGCCTCGACATGGAGCCGTGAGGGCCGTCCCATCTCACTGCCCTGGCTCACCATATAGCGAAGACTGTGCGCCCCTCCGAAGAAGCCGTGGCGGAGCAGCCAGCACGCCAGGTCGCCGTTGGCACTGCCCGTTGCCGGATCCTCGAGAAAGCCGGGGTCCTCCATAAACACCCTCACCCGCAGACTGCCGTCCGGCATCGGCACGAAATACAGCAGACTGCACGCATAGTGCCGGTCGATGAACCGCTGCCGCTCGTCATAGTTGACCCGGCAGCGCTCAAGGGCCTCGACTGACCGAAGAGGGGTGATTACCGCCTCCAGCCCGGTCGACACCCATTGGACCGGAAAATCGTTCCGGACATCGTCCTCCAACAGCGACACCGCAGCCACCGCCGCATCCCGGGGCAGAATCTCCCCGAACACCGGCTGATTCTGGGTCATGACCCCCGTGCCGTCCGGAGCGAAGTCCACCGGAATCTGCCCGGCCCTGAGGTTGAGCAGCACCCGCGACGGCCGTCCGCCCTCCAGCATTTCCCTGATGACGTATGCCGTCCCGAGTGTAGGATGCCCGGCGAAAGGCACCTCGCAGGAGGTCGTGAAGATCCGCACGTCATAGCCTCCGTCAGCCTGCCGCCCGGACATGATGAAGGTCGTCTCGGAAAAGCCTATCTCTATGGCTATCCGCTGCATCTCGGCATCGGATACAGGCCGGTCGGGGATGAGGACGGCCAACGGATTGCCCTGGTATTTCGCCTCGGCGAAACAGTCTACGATATAGAATCTCATGGTATCTTCAGTTTGGACACAAATCTAGGAAAATTATGCCTTATTCACTATCTTTGGCGCCATGATCTGCATAGCGCTACTGAACTGGAACGGATATGACGACACGGCCGAGTGCCTGGAATCTCTGGCCGCGTCCACCTATGACGACTATTTCATAGTCCTGGGTGACAACGGCTCGCAGGACGGCTCACTGGACAGGCTGCAGGAACTGTGCAGCACCAGAGGAGACACTGTACACCGCACCCGACTCGGAGAGGAGACATTTCCGGTTCCGGAGCGCAGATGCATCATCCTCTACGACCTGCTCGAGAACAACGGATTCAGCCGGGCCAACAACATGATGGTCAGGTACGCTGCACATTACAGCCCTGAATATTTCCTGTTGCTGAACAACGACACGGTGCTCGAGCCGGACTTCCTCTCCCATCTGGTGAATTTTCAGAAACAGAGGCCACGGTACCGGATCATCACCCCTCTGATACACTATTACCGCGACAGGGACAAAATCTGGAACGGAGGCGGCAGAATACGCTGGGGACTGCGGAAATACTGGTACAAGGATATGCCGGTATCCAGGGTCAGAGAAAAGGAATTCATAGAATGCTCTTTTATCACAGGCTGCTGCATGATGTTCACCCCCGATGTCCTGGACAGTGACGGAGCGATCTTCACCGAACGGTTTTTCTACGGAGAAGAGGACTTTGAACTGGCCCTGCGGATGAAGCGCCGCAAGGTACGGATGGCCTGTGTGACCGGCTCCGTCATCTACCATAAGGTCAGTGCTTCTGTAAACCGGCACTATACTAAAGCCGGCCCCGTCTACATCCACTACCTCAACCGGCTTATCGATGTCCGGAACTACATGCCGGGGCTCTCCTACTCATTCTTCCGGCTCTATCTCTGCGCCTCCCTGGCCATGTACCTCAGGAAGGCCTTCCACTACTCTCCCGGACAGTCCATGAAATTCCTGAGACAGCTCTGCCGCGATGCAGCAGGACGCAGCTCAGTACCGAAAGAATACTGTCTCAAGATTTTCAAGGAAGGTGCACCCGTAGACATATAGTCCTTACACCAAGTGCAAATAACAACATTGTTACAAAATCAAATATTTGTAACTTTTCTGTTATTCCCCTTTCTGCGAGAACATGGCCGTATGCCTGAGCACCTTCGCATCAATATAGAAGACTATCTCCTCCGCGATATTGGTCAGATGGTCGCCGGTACGCTCTAGCTTGCGGAAGATGCTGCCGAGACCCATGACCACCGGAAGCTCGTCCGTATGCTCCCGGGCGTACTCCACCAGGATGCTGTCGGAAGCGGCCTTGAGCCGGTCCAGCTCGTCGTCCATGTCGATGACCGAGGAGGCCTTCGAGGGATTCTCGTCCATCAGGGAAGACTGCAGTCCGTTCATCATCTCCAATACGATGTCGAACATCCTCTCTAACTGAAGCCTGTCCACTAAGGCAGCATCGAGCTTCTCCGCATCCGTCTCCTTGACGAAGCGGGCGATGCTGTAGGCGTAGTCCCCGATGCGCTCGAGGTCGCTGTTGATCTTGAGCATGGCCAGCACGAAGCGCAGGTCCACGGCCACCGGAGTGTAGAGAGCGATGAAGTCCTCCACCTGAGTATCTATCTTGATGTCCTGGGCATCCACCAGGCGCTCGCGCACCCATATCTGCTGGGCTATATTGCGGTCCATGGCAAGCACTGCCTGCCGGGCCTGGTCCATCTGACTGTACACCATAGCCCACATGCGGTATACCTCGTTGCGGAGCTGGGTGAGTTGCTGATCTACGAATTTTACCATATCCTGTAATATTTTTCTGTTAACCGAAACGTCCTGTTATGTAGTTCTGTGTCGCCTCCTTGTGAGGATTTGTAAAGATAGTCTTGGTGTCGTCATATTCGACCATCTCGCCCATGTAGAAGAAAGCCGTCCTGTCGCTGACCCTGGCCGCCTGCTGCATGTTGTGCGTGACGATGACTATGGTCACCTGACTGCGCAGCTCGCTGATGAGCTCCTCTACCTTGGCCGTGGAAATCGGGTCGAGAGCCGAGGCCGGCTCGTCCATAAGCAGCACCGACGGAGACACCGCCATGGCACGAGCGATACAGAGCCTCTGCTGCTGACCTCCTGAAAGGGCGAATGCCGACTCGTTCAGCTTGTCCTTGACCTCATCCCACAGGGCCGCCCCGCGCAGGGACTCCTCCACCCTCTCACGGATGTAGGCCTTGTCCTTTATGCCGTTGACCCGCAGGCCGTAGGCGACATTGTCAAATATGCTCTTGGGGAAGGGATTGGGCCTCTGGAACACCATTCCCACATTCTTGCGCAGCTCGTCCACATGGACATCCGCTCCATAAATATCCTGCCCGTCGATGAGTATCTGCCCCTCGAGCCGTGTCCCTGGAATCAGGTCGTTCAGCGTGTCGCGCAGCCGCAGGAAGGTGGACTTGCCGCAGCCGGAGGGCCCGATGAAGGCGACCACCTGATTCTGCGGTATCTCCATCGAGATGCCCTTCAGGGCGTGGAAGGCCCCGTAGTAGAAATTAACGTCCCTTGCTTCGATTTTCTCCATTTATTTTATCTTTAACCGTTTTTCAAAATATTTTCTGAGTCCTCCCGCCAGCAGATTGATAATCAGGACAATGATTATCAGCACCAGGGCCGTTCCGTAGGCTATCGGCTGCTGTGCCTCGATGTCCGTACCGCTGGTCGAAATCACGTAGAGGTGGTACGGCAGGGCCATGCACTGGTCAAATATGGATGCGGGCAGCTGCGGGAAGAAATAGGCGGCGCAGGTGAAAAGAATCGGGGCGGTCTCTCCCGACACACGGCCGAGGGAGAGAATCAGTCCGGTGATTATGCGGGGCATACCCATCGGCAGCACCACCTTCCAGATAGTCTGGAGCTTGGTGGCGCCCAGGGCCAGGCTCCCCTCGCGGATACCGGCGGGAATGTCCTTCAGGGCCTCCTCCGTGGTACGTATAATCAGCGGCAGGGAGAGCAGCCCGAGGGTCAGGGAGCCTGCCAGAATACTGTCGCCGAATCCCAGGTATTTGACGAAAAGGGCCATGCCGAAGAGTCCGAAGACTATCGAGGGCACTCCGCTGAGGTTGTTGGTCATCAGGCGGATGAAGCGCACTACCCACCCTTTGGAGGCGTATTCGTTCATGTAGATGCCGCTCATGATGCCTATCGGGAAGGCTACCACGGCGCTTCCGAGCATCAGCAGCAGGGTTCCCACTATCGCGGGGAAAATGCCTCCTGCGGTCATCCCGTCCTCAGGGGCCTTGGTCAGGAAGTCCCAGCTCAGGACTCCGGCCCCCTTGTAGATGATGAAGCCGAGGATGGCAAAGAGCACCAGGACAATAAAATAGCTCAGCACCCGGAATACGGTGAAGGCCGCAGCCTGCGAGCGCCGCTTGCGGAGGTGATAGCCGGTAGGATATACAGGGGAATTCATGGGATGTTACTGGTTTTTGGCCTTGTTGCGGTGGGAGATGTACTCCACGCAGAGGTTGATGAAAAATGTGATGAAGAAGAGAATCACGCCCAGGAGAAACAGGGACTGGTAGTGCGCTCCGCCGGCGGGGGCTTCGCCCAGCTCTGCCGCAATGGTTGCGGGGATGGTCCTCAGCGGCTCGAGAATCGAATGAGGGATTACGGCGGCGTTGCCTGTCACCATGAGCACGGCCATGGTCTCTCCTATCGCCCGGCCGATACCGAGCACTACGCCGGAGGCAATACCGGACATCGACGAGGGTATCACCACTTTGGACACGGTCTGCCACTTCGAGGCACCCAAGGCCAATGAGGCCTCCCGCAGCGCCCTCGGGCAGTTGCGCATGGCGTCCTCCGCCACAGTAACTATCGTCGGCAGAGCCATGATGGCCAGGACAATACTGCCCGCCAGCCCGCTCTCTCCCACCGGCAGGCCGAAGACCTGCTGCAGCAGGGGAACGATGATTATCAGGCCGAAGAAGCCGTAGACGACCGAAGGTATGCCGTTGAGCAGCTCAATGACGGGCTTGAGAATGTTTCTCACCCGCTCCGGAGCCACCTCGGCCATATAGACCGCTATGCTGATGCCGAAAGGCAGGGCAAACAGGATTGCAAAGAAACTCACCCAAAGTGTACCGGCCAGCAGGGGCCACATACCGAACAGGGGTGCGGGAGTAGCGGTGGGAAACCACTCGCTGCCGGCAAATACCTCCTTCGGGGAGATGCTGTTGTCCTCTATGAAATTGAGCTGCGCCCCCTCCTCCACCATGCTCTCGGGAATAAAAGCGATCATTCCGGGAGTAGCGGCTATCAGGGAGTCTATTTTCCCGGCCGCATGCTCGTACTGCGCTCCAAGTTCCTCTTCGGTGAAATATTCGTCCGCATCCTCCAGACGGAAGGTTATTATCTCCATTTCCGGACCGCCGAGCCCGCTCCAGTCCGTGATGTCCTCATCGAACACGGCCTTAATCTGGGCTGCGGTCATTTCCTTTACCGGATTGTCCTTATGCATCGCCAGGACATAGCCCTCCTCAATGACCTTCTCCCGGAAAAGACCTGCGCCCTCGGTGAAGAGGAAGCCGATAATCAGCAGAATGACGAGACTGGTGACGAAGCCGCTGGCTGTCAGCAGCCACTTTACGGCCTTTTCGAGAAAGCGCTTCATCTCTCCGCGGCCTCCCCGCCGTCACCCTCCATTTTCACCGGTACGAAACCCTGCTCGAGGACCGACTGCTGTCCTGCAGGGGAAAGGGCGTATGATATGAAGGAGCTTACAGCCTGCTCCCTGGTCGCATCATAGTAGTAATACAGCGGACGGACTATAGGATAGGAGCCGTCGGCCGCTGTCTCCACAGAGGGCACCGCATAATGCCCGCCTCCGTCGTAGGACACCGCCAGAGGCTTCACATACCTGTTGAGGTAGGCCAGTCCGATATAGCCGATGGCGCCCTTGGTCTGCTTGACCGACTGGATGATGGCCCCGGTCGCGGGCATCGAGAGGATGCTGCTCATGTAGTTCTTATTGTCCAGGACGCTTTCCTTGAAGAACTCATAGGTACCGGAGGACGTCTCGCGGGAGTAGACCACTATCTTACAATCCTCTCCGCCCACCTCCTTCCAGTTGGTAATCTTGCCCCTGAAAATGCCCTCGAGCTGCTCGCGGGTAAGCTGAGTGACAGGATTGGAGGGATTGACCACCACCGCCAGGGCATCGTAAGCCACGATGACCTCCCTGGCCTCCAGACCGGCCTCGGCGAACTTCATTTTCTCCCCGAACTTGATGCGTCTCGAGGCCATGGCGATATCGGTCGTATTCTCCATCAGAGCCGCTATGCCGACCCCTGAGCCGCCGCCGGTGACGATGACCTCCCCCTCGGGATGCTCCTCGAGATATTCTTCAGCAAGTTCTTGTGTAAGTGGAAGAAGAGTGTCGCTGCCCTTGACCCGCTGAGCTTGAGCCAACCCGGCAGTGAGCATTGCAGTAAATACGGAAATAAGAATCTTTTTACGGTTCATCTCTGTATTCAGCCAGGATTTGTCCCGGCAGGCCGCAAAGATACTGGCCTCTGCGGAGTGTGCAAGACCCGCCGTCAGGTTTCATCCCGATGTAACGGTATTTTAACCGTTATGTAACATCGGCGCCACCCCGTAAGTTATACCGGAGCAACTGTATTACAGGCACTTTCTTATGATAGGAATGATCTGTATGTCGGCAGGCAGCCAGTCGACTGACTCCAGAGCTCCGGCCGAAAGCCAGCCGGCCGATTCATGCTCCTTGAGCGTCAGCACTCCTGACGCGACAGTGCAGAGATAGCAGTGCATCGTCAGGTGAAATGATGGATAGTCGTACTCCACCGTACAGAGGAAATTGTCAATGTGGATTTCCGCATCCAGTTCCTCCCGGATTTCCCGCCTCAGAGCCTCCTCCCGGCTCTCTCCCGCCTCCATCTTGCCGCCAGGGAACTCCCACTTGTCCTTGAACTCCCCGTAACCGCGCTGAGTCGCCAGGATGCGGCCGTCTTTATGGATGACCGCCGCCACCACCTCTATCCTCCGCCTATCTTCCATTGTCCCCGGCACCGCTCAACATCGTATAGACCTGAACTCCTGCAGCCAGGAACGCCCCGACACCGTAGACCTCGGTCATCTCGCGGGTTACCTTCTTGGGGTCCGCGCCGATGGGCTGTACCCAGCCGAGCTTGCCGTCCGGCTCCACGGCATCGGTCAGGGCCTTCCAGCCTTTGAGAATCACCGGGGTGAAAGTCGCCGCATCGAGAAGTCCGGCGTTTACCCCATAGGCCAGGCCGTAGACGATAAAGCCGGTCGCGCTGGTCTCGGGCGAGGGATAGGACGCCGGATCCAGCAGGCTCGCATGCCAGTAGCCGTCAGGACTCTGAAGCCCGGCCAGTCTCGCGGCCAGATTCACGAAAAGGTCCTCGTAGAAATCCCTGTAGGCGTTTGTCTCCGGGAGAATCTGCAGCAGCTCCGCAAGGCCGCCTAATACCCAGCCGTTGCCGCGGCCCCAGAAGACCTTCTCGCCGTTGGCCTCCACGTTGTCGAAATACCGCCAGTCGCGGTAGAAGAGCCGGGCCTCCTTATCGTACAGATATTCATAGGTAGCCTTGTACTCACGGTCCATGAACTCCAGGAACTCCGGCCTTCCGGTCAGGACATACATCCTCGCATACACCGGAGGAGCCATGAACAGCGCGTCGCACCAGGACCAGCGCTCGAGAGTCGCCCCATCCGTATAGTCCAGTTCGAGAGTGCTGCACGAGGGATACCTGAGCACGAACTCCGTCCGCGCCAGTGTCGGCAGCAGCATATTGCGCTCCCGGTATTTCTCATACATGGCAAGCCACGCCTGCGACACCGCAATATCGTCCGCATGATACATCATCTTCCCCGTCTGCCAGCTGTTTCTCCGCCCTATCCTCCTTATCCACTGATAATAGCTGTCATCACCATCCTCCTTCTCGGCCACCTCGGCCCAGTCCAGCATCCCCACATACAGCGCCGCCTGCGTCCAGGCCAGATCGCCGTGCTCCCCCTCATCTATCAGATGATTCGCCCTCTCCCAGTCAGCCACAAGCCTAAGCATAGATTTTACCTCCTGAGCCTCAGGAGCCTGCGCCCCAGCCCCCACTGTCACCAGCGCCATCAACGCCATTATCGTCACGATGTGTTTTTTCATATAACGGTTCCTTTAAAATGCGGGGCAAACTTAGTGTTTTCGGGGGATAACTCCAAATTCAGATTCTTTTGAAATAGTCATACAGAAATATCGGCAAAGTATTCAAAACAGGTATCCTACAATCGGCTCCTGATTGATACTTCGCCTTCTGTTTCAGAAAAATATTCATTTGAGCCACTTCTTCTTTAGTTGCCGGCCATTCATACCCTCCGCTGCAGATGTAATTAGCCTTTTTGACATTCTGCTCCTTCAAATACTCCCAGCTAGCACTGACTTCCGCCGTATGCTTTTCCATTCCGAGCCGTTTGTTCCTCAACAGTATAAAATCCCAATTAGGATAATAACTGAACTCATCGGCCCTACGCTTGAAATCGCGGCATTCTTCCCTGCTCACTGAATAACGGACATACTCATCATCCGGCAACCGCTTTGTATACCTCAATGATTCTATCATAGGATAATTAACATACAATTTGCCATTACCCGTCTCATCATCGAAGAGATTCAACATACTTTGAAGCCTCGTATTAAATTCAGAAACAGGGACTTTGACATCATGAATGTCGTAGTCGAAAAACAAATATACCTCGGAAAAATCAGAGACCCGGGCAACTTCCTCCAGGCCTTCCTTTCCTTTATTTTTCAAAACCGCAACGATATCTGCGCCATCTCCTAATGACCTCATCTCACGATAAAGTTCGTATATGTCATTACCGTACGAACACAGTATAACATCTTCCCCACGAAAGTAAAGCTGCTCTATCGTACGGAACAACCTCGGTTCGCTCCTCTCTCCCTCAAACACAAACAGTATCATACCTCAAATGTCCCCCCTCTAAATAATTTCTCTATATTGTGACCGAAACGAAGTTCTTTGTCCGTACATTCACTTAACGGCTTGATTTTATTATTGTTCAAGATGAAGTTGCAGTCAGGACGCAGCAGGTCATTCGTCATCAAGTACGTATTATGCGACGAAGTGAACACCTGGCAATTCAAGGAAAACAACCGTCGGCACACCTCGAAAGCCAATTTAAAATGATAGAAGGCATCAAATTCGTCTATGAATACGAATGAGGCTGAGTCTTTCATCTTATGTATCCAAAAATACAGCAACTGTAACGACCTTGTTCCAGTCGATGCAATTACCTGGAACGGCACTACTGCCTTATTGATTTTACAGAACAGCAACTTGCCCGTCTGGTCCGAAACAAACTCAAAATTCTGTCCACTGACCTTCTCCAAAAATTCTGCAAAATCGTCCATCAACTTATTTGATATGATGTATTCATCCAGCATTGTTACACTGTTGTCCAGACCTATAAACTCCCGGATATCCAGATTACGGAACCACAACATTGAGCCGACGAACTGCTGCAGTTTGATCAAGTAATTATCTGCATTCAAGGGATAAGATGTCAGCAGATAATTTATTATAGAAATGTTATTCGCATTGGCCTTGATATTCTCCTCGACAGATGGCCCGACAGGAAATAAGGGACTGTACATCTCAAATGTGCCCACTCCTTTTTTAAAAATATCCGAACCATTCACATTCAATTTTTCAGACACCAAAAGACCGGCAGCATTTTTAGAATAGTCATACTGAATCAGATCCTTGCCGAACCTAAATGTGTACTCAAAATCCACAGTCAGGTTTTCCCTTCCTGCATAAATGAAATTTTGGTAATAATCCTGCTTTTTCCATTTCTGAGACAAATGATTCTCAATGTCGAACAACGCCAGGCTGAAATTAGTCTTTCCGGACCCGTTCGGACCATACACAATACCGTTCTTTACCACACCGTCCTTTATGACGTGAGTGTTGAACTCGTAGTTGCTCGGGTGAGATAAATCCCACTCTATCCGGTCCTTGAAACCACGGTAATTTGTAACTGCAAACTTTGTCAGCATATCCTATGAAATTGAAATATGTTTCAAATATAGCAAATTTTTCTATTCCGTAATTTTTTTACGGCATATTGACGGTTTACATTATTTAATCTTGATTAAAATAATGTAGCTATATCTATCATAATCTTAATTATGTGCTGCAAAGATATTTTCCATATGGTATTGTAAGAATACAGGATTTGGTCTATGCTCTTCAGGCAAAACTATTTTAGTATGCTCTATTGGCGCAAAACTCACATTATAAAAGATTTCGTTTCGATACTCTTTTAATTCCTTCGACAACACTATCTCGTAATTTGGAAGAATACTTATAAGTCCGCAATCAAAAGCCTTATCATATAGTGGGGACAGACAAATACCGTTTTCAGGGTTTAACCTTTCTCTATCATTTATGGACCATGGTATTATATGGCTTGCCACTAATAATGATTCAATATTTATTCCTGTTATTGCGCACCTCCCTGCGTAGTTATTTAGAATCATTGCCCTGAAAGCATCTTGGTTCACACGCTGTTTTATATAGGACAACTTATCTTTCCCTTCCAAATCCACATAATTTATTTTTAATCGTTTTTCTATGGTTTCGTTCTTCATGTCAGCAAGTATCATTTCCGCATCATAAAAAAGTTTTTCTCGGTCATGTTCATATTCTTTCCATACCGGCATACAAACAGAAACACCTCCCTGCATCCCTTTTCGTCCAGAATTGATAATATATGGATCACATGCCGCATAATTTGACAAACGTAATGCTACCGAATTGGGCGTACGTCCAATTATCCCTGCCAATTCTATTACTTCCTTTGTCGTATGGTTCAGCCTACCGAACGGCAATTGAAAATACAATGAAAGAGCCACTATCAACTCTTCTTTTGACCAAATATTTCTAGATACACTCATAGTTATTACACATCAAGTTATATTTTCGCGCAATATAGAACTTATTTACAACAAGTCAGGAATAGTTCGGCTACTGCTCATGACAGATTGATTCTACACATTCTTCTGTGGCACGCATAACTAACAATTCAGACAAGCAGCGCTGGTTCTATTAAAACGTCTACTCCTAAAGAAGCACATAAGGTTGTGATATTCTCACTACCTTTATCGAATGCAAACCATATAAAACCGGCTCTTTCCGGATGATACATTCTGCCTATATATTCTTGAAAATACCTACGAACAAATGTAGGAATGTCGTCCTTTAACGGCGTGACTTTGAAAAAGTCGTATTTTTCGTTATATACTCTGATGAGGTCTTTCCGGAAGCAGTCATGGATACGTGTGCGAATGTTGTCGTTGTCGGCAGTGTTTACATACGAGGCGAGGACAAAGAGAAAGTTGATGTTATAGGCCGTAAGCACTAGGGTGTCGCGGTCAAAAGGCCGTCCGGGAAAATGGCTGTTTATCGGTATGTCCTGCCTGCGGAAGCGTTTGAGGCGGTCATTGCCGTAGTCTGCATGGCCTTCAGTGAGGTCGTCCGGATGGATATAACCCCGGACAAAGAAGTTAGGGGTAGGGTTGTAGCCCTCTGTGAGCGGGTCACGGTAACGGACACCTCTGATAACGGCTTTTTCTTCCGGCCTGCGTCTCTGCTCCTCCTTGTTGAAAATGTCAATATTCAACTGAATGATGTTCTTGGCGTAGGTGAACTGCTTGTAGATGGATTCCGGTCCTATGTCCGATCCGTAGAAATAGTATTTGCTGTCACCTATGTAGTAGATCTGACCGTCGTCAAGCATTGAGCGGTCTTTATAGATATGGTCTATCCTTTTGCCGTCTTTGTTGTCCTTCAGGCGTGAGAGGATGCCATCTTCATCCTTATCCTCATTTCCAATGAGACAGTCAACCATCTCTTCGAAAACAAGGTTGAACGAGCGGGCAAGGAGGGCTTCGTCCCGGGTCTTACCGGAGCGGATGGATTCCGACTTGTCAAAGAAGGCGTAAAGGAGTTTCCAGAGACGGACAAGTTCATCCTTGAAGTATCTGCGGCGGATTGTGCGCAGAAGTTTGGTTCCTCGGCCGGACTCTATCAATGATTCTATCTTGGGGGGCGTGATGAGGTCGTAGTTGAAGTTCGTCCTGACGGGAAAGAAATATTGTCTGTTGAGGTATTGCAGGACGGAATAGTAGAGAACTATCAGTTGCTCATCGTAGTTGACGGCCTTGCTCTTGCTGCGAAACTCGGTATAATAAGGTTCGCCGTCCTGGATGACTGGCCGGACTTTGCTGATGGTCTTCGCCCAGTGTATCTTGTCCTTGCCGGTGGAACTGATTATCGTTATGTATGTGAACAGATTGGAGTGCTCTCTGTTGAAATCAAGCAGCGCGAGGATGGTGTCCAAAAGAGTCGAGTCGCTGTCTCCGCTATGCGAAGTAACTCCCTGTATGTGAGAGCGTCGGATGATGTCGCTATGGGAATGACGTGCAGAATATTTGTCGATGGCCCGGTATATCCATGTCGAAAGTCCGAACAGCACTCTGTCAAGTCCGTCCTGTTTGAGGATATTCCGTTCCGGGGATATTTCCATGACATCCTCAATGCCGTATTTGCCGAATGCTATTTCAGGTTTGGAGTTTTTCTGGTCAATATTCCCGGTTCCCTGAAAGAGGAAGACTTTGGGCAGGATGAAGATGGAGTCGTTGATCTTTGAAGAATGAACATAGCCGACATACGGGAGTATGGCATCACTTCCGTCCCTACCTGTGAACATGAACGCTTCAAGTCCCCATGCTTTCAAAAGGTCGGGGCTGTAGGTCTGGTCTTCAAAGAGGATTCTCATTACTGTGCTTCTGAGTGTGATTCGCTATCGGTATCAGGCTGTCCTGATGGCTGAGGAGTAGAAACTGCATCCACTCCAAGATATTCCATAAAACCCTGGAGGATGGAGTTTGTCACATCGTTTGTGGGAAAGAGACTGTTGAAAGTGAACTCTGCATCACCGCTGCGTTTGTTCTTGAAGAATGAACCGGACTTCTCGTATTCCTTGCACACTTCGCTCCAGAGGTAGAACATCACTTTGCTCTTGAACTCTTCCACTCCCACATCGTTCTTTATGATGAAGTTGCCCATCTGCTTGTCTTCGGAGTCGGAGAGTGTATGGATACGCTCATTGACCTTTTCAAGAAATGACGGCCAACTGTAGACTGTATCACCTATGGTGATTTTGAACTGTGACTCCAGACATTTCAGGTCAATGGGGACATACTCCCAGTCCCAACGCCGCTTAAACGCACTGTCCATCGGGAAGAGGCTCTGGTCAGAAGTATTCATGGTCGCATAGATGTGTAGGTTGGCAGGAAGCCGCAAGTTGCCTCCGGCAATGCCGGGATGGCCAGAGCCGAGGGCTTCATCTGATTCCAGATACTTGCAGAGGTCTTTGTCTGCCTTTATAGGATACTCAGACATTCCGTCCGCGCCACGGTCAAGCAGTTGGAAAATGTCACCGAATATCTGGGCGCAGTTTCCACGGTTAATTTCCTCGATGACTAGGAATATTTCTTTACCGGACTCTTCACCATGCTCTTTCCATGCTGCCATATATGCTTCCGTAAAAGTTTGCGGGACAAATTCATATGTCAGGCCATTGTCTTTCTTCACAGGCTTGTACGAACCCACAAATGTCGCATAGTCACTGTCAGGATGGAAAGTAGTACGGAACATCTCTCCGTTCCTGTCCTTTATGAACTTCTTTACAGCATATGACTTTCCGCTGCCTGGAGTACCGAACCAGATTTTCTGAAGAGGAGCATTACTTTTATGAAAGTCATTAGAACTACTTACTTTAATCAGAGGAAATGTGTATTTACCATCTCGTAGATTTTTCCATGCATTAATTCCTCCATTGAAATATGCTTCACTTCCAGAGTTAAATCCTCCATCTGTTAGTAGTTCGCCTGGATTAGAAGGGTAGAATTTTGTTATGGCTTCTCCATGAGTGAACCCAAAGTACATGCAGAAATCATTTTTGGAGATTTTACCACTTTGGTAATCTTTAAAACCCTTCTTGCATTCTTCAATTAATGCTTCTTTTGTTTTTATTGTTTCTACGAAAGGTACCATACTTAATTCTATTTGAGCATATGTTTGATAAATAATTTTACGCACTCGACATTTACTGCGTTTCCAAACTGCTTGTATGCTTGCGCAGACTTAGCGTCAGGAATAAAATCATCGGGGAAACATTGTAGTCTAGCACATTCTCTAGGCGTAAGAAATCTTTTTCTTGGGCCGATAATTGAGGTTTGTACAATTGCCACAAGGGCAGGAAAATATGTATTTACCTTAACTCTGATTCCAGAGGGACGAAACTGGAAAATTTGTTTCCAAATGTCCGGACTATCTGTTTGTCCTGCCTGCCATTCCAATTTGGCTTTCGCGCCAAAAAACAATGCATTGTTTTTTGCCCTGAGAAGCCATTCGTCAATAAACTCTTTGTTGTTTAAATATAGTTCGTTATTCTTTCGTATGAAATTTTGTTTCCAGGATGGATATTGTAATATATCCTCATTGTCGTGAATATCGTGAAGATATTCGGACCAAATAGGAAAACCAGGCAGTTTATCAACTTTTATATTTTGGATAAATTCATTCCACAAATCAATTAAACCAACTGTCTCTTCCGATATTTTATAATCACTTATATTATTGATTTCGTTGTCATCTTGAAGAATAGTTTCTATGGAACAATGTTCAATCTTGTTTTTTTTGAATATAAAAGGCTTAACATTTCCCACATCTTTCCTGACACACATAATATAAACTCGTTCCCTATGCTGAGGAATTCCAATATAATGAGGGCTGAAGATCACAGGAGATGGAAGTAAATCATATCCAAGAGAAATTAATTTATCGTGGATTACACGCCAAGTATTACCATGATCATGAGTCGCTAAATTTCTGACATTTTCAAGAAGCGCATATTTTGGTTTGTGGTATTCTAGTATTCTGCATATATCAAAGAATAGCGTTCCCTTTGTCTCATCTTCAAATCCTAATCTTTTTCCTGCTTTAGAAAATGACTGACAGGGAAAACCTGCAAAAAGAATATCATGAGGAGGAATCTCGCCAGCATGAATCTGCGTGATATCTCCGGCTGGTTTTATTCCATAATTAACTTCATATGTTTTCCGACAGTCCGGATCTATATCACAAGCAAAGACACATTTCCCACCAAACTGATCCATGGCTTGATGGAATCCTCCGATTCCGGCAAACAGGTCGATGAAAGTATATTGCTTCTTTTTAGGCATCTATTTTCTGATTAGTACTAATTGACAAAGATAGGGATTTTCCATAAATGAGCGAACAGAATTGTCCCATTTACCCTTCCTATTATAGAAAAGACTGAGATGTTCAATGTCAGTCTGCACTATTGTCACTACAAAGTATGCTAATTGTTTGCAAATTATCTATATTATAGCGAACTTTGCCATATGGCTGAGCCTAAACATAATGAGGGATAGCTGTTGACGCTCTAAGTTACATAAAGCACGCCTTCATTTATGTTTTTTATTTAACTGACAAGTAATTAAACACAATAGACCATGCAAACAGAATACTCTTTAAAATTGCGCTGTGCCACATGCGGATGTGATGACAAATTTGAGTTCAACGAAGACAAATCATATGTCAAATGCACATTTTGCAACAGAGAGTACTTTGGCGGAATAGAAGAATTAAAAGAGCTTAATACTGATACCATTGATGAAGTAAAAGAGCAGATCAAGAAAAATACGGCCAAGTACATTCAGGATGAATTTAAAAAAGCATTTAAGGGAAATAAGTTTGTAAAATTCAAATAAGCAAATGAATAGTTTTATCTCTTTTCTTAAAAATTGGAGTGATATAATACTGTCAGGCCTAGTCGCTGTAGGCGGTATTTTTGCTTATTTTAAACATGACAAAAAATTAAAAGAACAAGAGGCCAAACTTAATGAGTTGCAAATCAGACAATTTGAAAAAGAAGAAGTCAAAGAGAAAATGGCAGAAATGAAAGCTGCTATAATTCATGGTCATAAAGGGAGCGCGAAAATACGATTTGTCAATGCAGGAAAAGCAGATGCTAAAAATATCAAAATAGAAATACTGTCCACTAAAGATGAAATGTCCAGGATACTCCATACGGAATTTGGCCCATATGACATCATAAATCCTCAATCCTACATAGAAGAACGCCTTTCATTTTGTGAAGGACACTCAAAAACGATCAAGTTGAGAATAACTTGGGATGATGAATTTCAGAAAGAGCGATCTGTTTCACTTTCTGTTCCCATTTAAACAAATATCAGTATGGACAGAGCCCCCGGTCATTACGCCTCTTGGCTCCACAGCCGTACAAAAAAAATTTAACACAAGTGTTAATCATTCCTATGAACTAAAAATGCAACCTACCTTCCGCATCTTTACAAAAACTTCTCCGGACACCTGAGCTCTTCTATCAAGCGGTCTACCGTAGAACAAGGATTGTGCTCTGAAAATTTTTGCTCCTTCGAGTAGGTTGATCTCAAGTGCCTGGCATATGATATGGCTGATTTTTCATTTCCCAAAGATGTAATTATGTCATACATTTTCTTAGAATTCTTCTCATACCGGTAAGTCTTATATCCCTTGCACTCACGTATTTTACCTTCAAGTTTCTCGATATAGGCAGTGCGGCTTATCGCTGTGTCGCAATACTGAAAGTGAAGCAGAAACCACAGTTCAAAGGCTTCGTTGCTCCACGCTACCTGGAACCCATATTTTCTAGCCATCTCTATTGCTTTGTCGAAATCATTATTGTCATCTTTGTCGAACACTACCCATACCCTGTCAAATCTAAGTTGACTTGCCCGCTCAAGCTCATCTTTTTTCTCTTTTGCCCACTTTACCAACGAACATGTAGAACGTCCTCCCCCTCTAACAATTGGAGACAACACCTGAGAATAATTGTCGGCAATAAAGGATTCAAAATAATTGGGTTCGGTCTCACTTCCCTCACATACAATAAGAAAACGGACTATTTTGGACCGCACTTTTTCTCCACGCTTCTTTGCAGCTTTCGCCTCGCGCCTTATCAGTTTTTGCTTCTCTCTCTTGTATTTTGGAATAAGTCCCATAGTATGAACATTTAACGTAAAAACGGAATCGCCCCAAAACGTCCCTCGATATAATCCTTCTCAATGCTTCGGTCATTACGGACCTTGACCCCACGGTCATCCTTGAACTCGACAAGGGAATAGAGAACGCTGGAGTCGGTCCTGTCTTTCTCTGTGAACCAGATCTGATCTCTACGCAAATACGCGAGATTGAGCAAGTTGGTATCGTGTGTAGTACATACAAGTTGCGCTCCGTTGGGATTTGTATTCTTATCCATGAACAGCTGGACAATGCTTCTGGTAAGCATCGGATGCAGGCGGATGTCCAGTTCGTCTACAAGCAGGATTGTTCCGTTTTTCAGAGCCGAGAACAGCGGACCTGACAGCGAGATCACCTGTTTTGTCCCCTCTGATTCCATCAAGTCTTTTCTGAACATCCGTTCATCCACGACATTCCCTTCATTATCGTAGATATTATGAACGGTAAGCATTTCATAAAGCCCCTTAAATTCCACCTTCTTTTCCTTTTCCACGTAATAGTAAGGTGCTTCCTGGACTTTCATATCCTTAAATCCTAACTGGAGGTGCTGATAAAAACTCAAAATATCCTTGCACTCCTCGCTGTTGTTCTGAAACAGCTTCATCGTAAAACTGTCATTTTCACCGAAACTTTTGCGTGAGAAATCGTACATGCCGCGGAAAAAGCCGATAATCGACTCTGCTTTTTTCCCATTCAGTTGAGCCACTAATGACAGGAAAAGCCTGTTTTCGGGTGTCATCTCCTCTTTCCCCTCACCTTCGGCGAATCTTGCAGAAGAGACATGCAATTCCTGACAGTTTCTCTCAAACAGGCAGAACTCCCGCTCTTTTACTTTCTTCTCATACAACCACTCCCCGATTATCCTCTGCCGGTCATGCTCTATGCCATAGCGGTACTTTGTATTCCCGAGAAGAAACTGAATCTCATAAGATGTAGGCTCTGATTCAGAAGTTTCGTCCAAACAGAAAGGGTCAAATGCCAGTTTGTCTCCCGGATTCAGCCAAACAGAAGACAGTACTAAGTCCCTCATGGCCAGCAGAGCCCGCAGGACGTTACTTTTACCGCTCGAATTGGCTCCGTATATCACAGCTGCAGGTAAAAGACGATAATCCTCTGTTTCGACAACAGAAGCCTTCAGTTCCCTAATCGAAGTAGCCTCCATCCGCAGAGACTGCTCATATCTGAACGAACGGAAATTCTGAAAAGTAAAATTTACAAGCATACGATTTTCTCATAATATTTAATGCAAATATAGGAAAACACGTGAACAGGCGCAAATATTTGAGAAATATTCTCACATTTTAAATTTTTCGACTTTCACCCTACGTAACATTTCCACACCACCGATAGTCTGTAATAGAGCGTTTGGGGTATCAGACCATAGAACAAATGGTTACGCGGTTATGCAGATAACAGACTGAACAGTGCGCCTGGACATGTATTCTCTTAAATGCGCCTTAGAAGCGTTGTGGCAAGGGCAGTCTGCGGTCAGCACATTTTCTCCATGTCGAGTCTGTAATCGAATAATCCGTACATAATGTTGATAGAGAGCGTTATATGCCAAAGACCGGATAACAGACAAGCGGCGACACTCCTCAGTCTGTAAATCGGATACCTGACGTAAGTTTCTATGTAATAGAAAAAAACGTAAAACTGGGTATGAACAGACTGCGCAGTAAGTAAGTAAATTCAGTTCTTTCAGATCCAGTGTTTAATACATTGAGCAATAACAGCATCTTTTTGCTTTTTATAAAAAGCATTTCCAAAAATTCCCCAAAGTTTACTGCTCCGCCACCATCTTCCCATCACCCCCGTCCTCCTCCCCGCGGACCGGATACTCCAGAGCCCGCGAAGGCCCGTTCCCTACCTCCCGGTCAGCCAGATAGATGTGATAGAGGGTCTGCTCGAGCGACTCGAGGGTGCGCCGGCGGACGGCGGCGGGCCTGAGGCTGCACTCCCAGATGACTATGGTGTGCCAGCCGAGGCGGGCGAGGGCCAGGTAGTCGCGGTGGTCACGCTCGCGGTTGCGCTCTATCTTCGTGCGCCAGAAGTCGATGTTGGTCTTGGGGAGGCGGAAGTAGCGGCAGCCTTCGTGGCCGTGCCAGAAGCAGCCGTTGACGAAGATGCAGGTGCGGTACTTGCGCAGTACGATGTCGGGGTGGCCGGGCAGACGCGGGTGGTTGAGCCGGTAGCGGAAGCCGCGGGAGTGCAGCCAGCGGCGGACGGTCATCTCGGGCTTGGTGTCAGCCGAACGGATGGCCGCCATGTTCTTATGCCGCTGCTGAGGGGACATCGTATCCATACAGCGCGAATTTAGTAAATTTTCGTAAATTTGAAGGACGAACCAAACAGTACTCCGGATGGTCAGACTCTCAACCCTCAGACCCGACCAGGGCATCCCCGCCCCCACCCTGCTGATGATGTCGGCAGTGGCGGGCCTGACCGTGGCCAATCTCTACTACAACCAGCCGCTGCTAGAGGACATCCGCACCGACCTGGCCTGCAGCGGCACCCTCGCCAACCTCATCACAGTGGTCACCCAGGCCGGTTACGCCCTCGGGCTCCTGCTCATCGTCCCCATGGCCGATATGTGGTCAAGGCGCAGGATAGTGCTGACCATCATGAGCATAGCAGCCCTCATGTCGGCAGCCATAGCCGTCTCGCACAGCATCTGGACCGTCCTGGCGGCCTCGCTCGGTCTCGGAGTTTGCTCGGTCATCCCCCAGATATTCATCCCGATAGCCGGCCAGTTCTCGGAGCCGGAACACAAGTCCCGCAACATGGGCTACGTCCTCTCGGGCCTGCTCACCGGCATCCTCGGCGCCCGGGTCATCAGCGGCTATGTAGGCCAATGGGTCGGATGGCGCACGATGTTCATAGTGGCAGCCGTCCTGATGCTGCTCTGCCTGGTCCTCACCCTGAGGATGCTGCCACGTATGCCGGGTACTTTCAGCGGCACATACGGAAGCCTGATCAAAAGTGTCTGGAAAATATTCGCGACCCATCCCCGCATGCGTCTGTACGCCTTCCGCGGCGCCTGCACCTTCGGCAGCATGATGAGCATCTGGTCCTGCATGGCCTTCCACCTTGCCGGAGAGCCGTTCCATGCCGGCAGCCGCACCGTAGGCCTGCTCGGACTCTGCGGAGTGGTCGGCGCCATAGCAGCCAGCGGTATTGGCAGATATGTCCCGCGCCTCGGAATCAGACGGATGACCGCCATCGGAGCCATCCTCCAGCTCGCGGCCTGGACAGCAGCAGCTACCCTCGGCCACACATACACCGGCATCATCGCCGCCATCATCCTCCTCGAGCTCGGCGCCCAGTTCATGCAGCTGAGCAACCAGAGCGGCTGCCTGCAGGCCGTTCCCGACGCCTCGAACCGGGCCAACACCATCTTCATGACCTCCCTCTTCCTCGGCGGCAGTCTCGCGACCCTGCTCTCGGGCATCGGCTGGCGGCTCGCAGGCTGGACCGGCGTCTGCATCACCGGAGTCATATTCTCCGCAACAGCCCTCAGTACGGTCTTCTGCAAAAATCAGACATTGCCCAGATGCACATAACGGATCCCGCACTCCCGTGCAATCTCCTCCGCCATCCGCAGAGTTCCTATCGGCGTAGGCGGCACCTCCCGCATCCTGTACTGCGGAAAGAACCTCGAAAAATGCAGCGGCGCCCCGGCAAACCCGTTGTCCGCTAACCAGCGACACATCTCCCGCAGCATCCCCGGATCATCGTTGATCCCCGGAATCAGCAGATTGGTAATCTCGAGCCACACCCCCGCATCCCGCATCTTCTCCAGGGTCCTCAGCACCGGAGCCAGCGAGGCCCGGCTCACCCTCCG
This sequence comes from uncultured Alistipes sp., assembly GCA_900550465.1. Classification (GTDB taxonomy): domain Bacteria; phylum Bacteroidota; class Bacteroidia; order Bacteroidales; family UBA932; genus Coprenecus. The sequence continues at coordinate 125,152 of URSC01000004.1, read as the reverse complement.
GTAGATATCCTCGGAAAATGACTTCAGATCGATATTCGCCGCGTCGAGATACGGCAGCAGGTCATCTAACGGCCCCTCATTGACATATCCGGCCGAAACCAAAATATTCAACAGCCCCGCCTCCCGGCACGTCCGGGCACAGTCCACGGTGTACTCCATCCAGGTCAGCGGCTCGGTATAGGTATAGGCGACTATCCGGCAGGAGGTCCTCCGGGCCAGTTCCGGCAGCATCCCGGGAACAATGAAACTGCTCTCCACCTCCTCGGGGCGCACCTGGGAAATGCTCCAGTTCTGGCAGTTGCGGCAGGAAAGGTTGCAGCCTGCGGCAGCGAGCGACAGGCACATCTCCCCCGGATGAAAATGCAGCAGCGGCTTCTTCTCGACGGGGTCCACATGCAGGGCGCAGACCCGTCCGTAGGCCAGTGACACGAGCCTCCCGTCCCGGACCTCCCGGCTGCGGCAGAGCCCCCGGCGTCCCTCGGTCAGACGGCAGCGGTGCGGGCAGAGCGTACATGTCACGCTCCCGTCCGCCCCGGCTTCACAGTACCGGGCCTCCACACCTCGCTGAATGTCACCGCTCATCGAACACCTCCGCCTGATAAACGTACAGGTCCGCATCCTTCCACCCGTTCCAGCCGATTCCGGCCTTGTCCCGGGCACAGTGTCCCAAGAACTCCTCCCTGGTCCAGCCGGTCTCGTCCGCCACCTGCGGCAGGAAGGTCCCGCTGCGGCCGTCCTTGACCATCAGCACCCCGTCCCGTCCAAGCACCAGCTCGTCCGGCGAGGATATCTGCCTCAACGGAGACAGTACCGATATCTCGATATGCACCTGTTCCAGTTCCTCCCTGGTCAGCGGCCGGAACCTGTCATCCTCAAATGCCGCTGCCCTGGCCATCTCCGCAACAGTCTTATACAACGGCCTGACTCCCACTATATTGCCGATACATCCGCGTAGCCGCCCATGCAGATGCAGGGTAACGAACGCCCCGCACTCCGCCTTGAGCGTCTGCGTCAGCTGAGTGTCGGACGGCAGCCAGTACTTGCCGTCAAAAGCCGTCTCAATACTCCGCCGGGCCGTCTCCAGCAGCACCTCCCGTTCCTCGGCAGTCAGGGAGAATCCCCCCGAGGCCCCGGTATTCTTTTCCGCACCTTCCTTATACACCACTGAAAACGCGTGATACCCCACCACCTCGCTCTTGTCCCCGTAGACCGCCGCATCACCGGAGTTGCGGTAATTCAGATGCCTGATTTCCAGTTCTTCCCGTCCCTCCATTATCATCAGCAGAGCCGCAATGGGCAGCTGACCGCAGGCACTTGTCGCCAGATTCGGCACCTTCGCGCGGGCATTGTCCAGCAGAACATCCAGGAAGCGGTCCACCGACCCGGAAGCAATGGCCTCGCCCGTAGCCCCGTCCACCCTGCAGGCATCCTCGTAAGAAGGATAATGGGAAAAATCGCTGCTGATCACAAATAGGTTGTCCTCATTCATATAAGGTCCGAGCACCCGGGCAATCCTCCGCAGCCCCCCGCCGTCGACCGAGCCTATTATTATAGGTACAATGGGAGGAACCTCCCGCAGTCTCTCCTGCAGGAAGGGCAGCTGCACCTCCAGGCAATGCTCCCGCACATGCGCATTGTGGAAGTCCCGGAAAATGGAATCCGCCCCGATGAGCTCGAAGCCCGCCTCCGTATCCACCCTCAACCGTCCCAGAGGAGTCTCATACCAGTCGCACTCCACATCCACGGAAGCGCCCCGGAAGGCCTCCCGGTGACTGGGGCCGATGAGGAAGACACGCTCATACCTCTCCATAGGAGCAATGGAAGCATAAGCCTCCGCGGCCACTGCACCTGAGAACACATACCCCGCATGGGGCACAATCACCGCCTGTACCCGTCCCTGAGGCCGGGCGGAAGCACTGTCCAGAAAGCCGTCCACGACAGCCTTCAACGTATCCGCATCAGACGGATAAAACTGTCCGGCCACCGCCGGAGAATGAACCTTAGTCATAATCCCAAAACCGATTAAGCAAAACAATAACTTCAACATCGCACACAAATATACAAAAAAACGGCACCCGTCCGATCTGCACGATGCCGCAACAAGCCCACCCCCTTTCGGAGCGAAGCGACCAAGCCTCCCCCACGGGGAGGTCTGGAGGGGTAGATAAAGAGAAGGAGCGGTCTCTGACCGCTCCTTCTGCTTGGTACCTCAAAAGAAAAAGCCCCGCGAAGGGGCTTTTTCTTTTGAGGTACCAAGCAGAATCGAACTGCTGTACACGGTTTTGCAGACCGTTGCCTAACCACTCGGCCATGGTACCATTACCGAATTGGGGTGCAAATATATGAACTATTTCTCACATTCCCAAATTATACTGCATATTATCCCGCAAAGTTCCTCCAAAAAATGCCTGTCCACCTCATCGAACGTCCCCACCTCGTCACTGTCAATATCCAGAACTCCGACGACATCCCGTCCCCGGACTATCAGCGGCACCACCACCTCCGACCTGGAAAGCGAACTGCAGGCTATGTGCCCGGGGAATTTCTCCACATCCTCCACCACGATACTCTTCCCGGACTTCCACGCCGAGCCGCATACTCCACGGCCATATCCTATCCGGGTGCAGGCCACCGGTCCCTGGAACGGCCCCAGCACCAGTTCCTTCCCGCCATCCGTCCCGACGGCATCCTTTACCAGATAGAACCCTACCCAGAAGAACCCGAAAGCCTCCTTAAGAGCCGCGGCCACATTGGCCAGATCGGCGGTCATGTCCGGCTCTCCCTCGATGAGAGAGCGTATCTGCGGCAGGAGTTCCCGATAGAGTCCGGCCTTGTCTCCGGATGTATTGATTCTGATTTCGTGCATGTGTCAGAGTGTGTTTATTCTACATAAAGCAAGAGTCCCTTGAGATAGTCGCCCTCTGGATGGTAGATGTTCACCGGATGGTCCGCCGGCTGGGTGAGCCTGCGGAGTATGCGCACTCCGCGCCCGGTCTGGGCCGCAGCCGAGAACACGGACAGCTCGAATGTCTTCCGGTCCACCGCCTGAGAGCAGCTGTAGGTGAATACGAGCCCGCCCGGAGCCACCTTGGAGATGGCGGCGGCATTGAGGCGGCGGTAGGCTCTGAGGGCATTGTCCAGGGCATCCCGGTGCTTGGCAAAGGCCGGAGGATCGACCACCATGAGGTCAAACTCTCCGGAGCGGACGTCCCTGAGATAATCCAGGGCGTCGACACACTCGGCACGATGCCGGACAGCCGCGTCCTCCGCACCTATATTCAGCTCGACATTGCGGCGGAGCATCTCCACAGCCACCGCAGAGGAGTCGACGGAGACCACGGACGCAGCTCCGCGGTTGAGAGCGTAGACCGAGAACCCGCCGGTATAGCAGAACAGATTGAGCACCCGCCGGCCCGCGGCGAAATCCCCTACCAGAGCCCTGTTGTCCCTCTGGTCCAGGAAGAAGCCGGTTTTCTGACCGGCTGCCCAGTTGACATGGAAGCGGTGTCCGTTCTCCAGGACCTCAGTCTCGTCCGTCCCGTACGGTGCCGTGAGATATCCGTCCTGCAGGAGAAGATCGGCACGGTGAGGAGCCGTGCCCTCGCTTTTATTGTACACTGCCCGAACAGTCCCCCCACCGCATTCCACAAGAGCGGAGGCTATGTCTTCTGCCGACAGATACATTCCGGCCGAATGAGCCTGCATAACAGCCACCTCTCCATAGACATCGACAATCAGCCCGGGGAGCGAGTCGCCCTCTCCGTGGACGAGACGGCAGCAGGTAGTCTGCGGAAGTGCGAGCCTGCGGCGCAGAGCCAGGGCACGGGAAAGTCTCTGAATCCAGAACCCGCTGGGCATCTTTCCGTCCCCGTCAGGCATGAACTCATCCGTAAAACTCAGGACACGCACGGCGATGGAGCCTTTCTGCCAGTGTCCCACGGCCAGGAAACCGCCGTCATGGGCCACTACCTCTACGGCCTCTCCCTCTCGCGGATCTCCCTCCACAGAGGCTACAGCACCTGAAAATATCCAGGGGTGAAAACGGCGCAGGGAATCCTCCCGGCCTTTCCGGAGCACTACCCTGCCCATATCAATTTTCCGATTTGAGTTTGAGATACATCTCGCGGCAGACCCATGCGTCTATGGCCGCATACTTGAGCTGGGCGCCCGAGAGCTGCGGAGCCTCCCAGTTGGAAAGCTGCTGAGTCTTGGACACCTTCTTGCCCAGGATGATGGCGGACATCTTCCGGACACTCTTGTCGGTGATGCCATATTCTCCCACCATGACCTGCAGGTCGACGAACCCGCGGGGAGTGAACTTGCGGTAGTACATCAGCCCGCGCACATCATCCTTTACCGCCGCCCCTATTTTCAGGATGTTGCCGTCCGAGAGCAGAGAGGCCAGAGGGGCCGGAAGCCCGAGCATATTGAGGCGGAAGATATAGGCTTTCTCTCCTCCCGAAAGCTGCAGCAGCGCCACGTGATGGCGGGGCGAGCCGGAGGAGAAACTGGGCTTGGTCTCAGTGTCAAAGCCTATTACGGTCTGGCTTCTGAGATAGTCTATGGCCTCGGCAAAGTCCTCGTCCACGTCCGAGACGACGACGATAGGGCCGTTGAAGTCTATATGGTCCAGCTGTGTAAGTTCTTCTGTAGATATACTTTCCGGATATTGCATATTCTAGTATAGTGCGTTTCTGATCAATGTGAATGTCTCGTGGTTATATTCTATCTCACGGAGTTCCGCCGCATCGATATAACGGGGAGCGAAGGGCACCGCCTTGGTCGTGATGTCCTCAGTCCCGCTTACGCGGCCATAGAGGAAACTCTCCCGGAAAAATCCGGAGGCATCCAGCGAGTCGGCCGGCACCGAGGAGGAAGGCAGGGTGATGAAGGGAGAGAGTGTGGACTTCGTCCCGCGCAGCGCCAGGTTGCCGTCCTCCCGGAGGATACGGTAAGCCTCGTTCACCGCGCACTCCGCGGGGTCTATGAAGCGGAAGTCGGGGGAAATGCTGCCGCGGTAGAGGTAGATTCCGCCCCTTCTGTAATTGTAGAGCTCCACCATTACCTGGTCCATGAAACCCCGGAGCCGGTCATAGCCGCAGTCCGCAAGTATAATGGAGGAGATAGGTATCCTGCTGCCGCTGCGGCGATGGCGCTCCACCATGGAGACCAGATGATAGCGGACATAGTTCTCCACCGAATTGAGCTGGACGCCGGATATGTTCCTGCCTCCGGCCGGGAAGAGAAGGGCATTGCCCCTGGTATCGAAGCCGTAACGGTCGAAGAGGGATGCGTCTATGTTATTGTAACTGATGCCTGTTACAGGTCCGGCATAGCCGGAGCGCGATACCCTGGCGGAGGTGTCCACATAGGCCGGATTGCCGGCAAGAGCCTCCTCTATGCCCAGCCCCTCCTGGTTGAAGACCTGGATACGTCCGGTCACACCGCTCTCCGAAGCCATCCTGCGTATGGCCGTCTCGTACTCGCGGGATGTCACTCCTTCCGGGGAGTAGAGCACGCCGACGCAGAAATTCCCCTCCTCGTCCACGCCCTTGAGGGCCTCCTTGATACTGGACTCGATAACACCCACCGCCTTTACTCCGGTACCGCTGCGGCCCAGAAGTGCCTGCATGTCGGAAAGCGCATAGTAGTCCGCCACGGGAGAGGTGACTATGACGATCTTGACAGGATCCTTGTAGCCTGACTGGTACTCGTCCACGGCCAGGTTATAGTAGCGGTCCCCCATCAGGAAAAGGGTATTGCGTATCAGCTGTTCCTTCAGGAATGCCGGATTGCCCGTATCTATGAATCCTCCGTAAGGGCTGTTGGCCCTGTCAAAGAGTATCTGCAGATGCTCTCCGCCGAAATCGGCTATGCCGTCGGAACCGGGACGTCCGGTGATGTTGTCGAAGTTGTCTACCGTGAGAAATCTTTCAGCTACAGTAAACCCGTCCGGGGAGCAGTCGAATATGCCTACCGGCAGGTCAGAGAGTTCCTGAGGATACTCCGAGAAATCCCCGTGATAGATGGAGGAACTGTCTGCCAGTGCCTTCTGGGCTATAGGCAACAGTCCGCCGGCCCTGTTCCGGTCTCCGCAGGAAACTGACAGCAGAACGGCGGCTGCAGCCAGGACTGCAGCCTGATATTTGATTCGCCGGGGGTGCATGCGCTACTTGTTGTAGACAAATGTTCCGTTGTCGCCGGAGATCACCACCTCTGCCTCGGGTGCTGTCTCCACATGACCCACGATGCGGGCATCCACTCCCAGAGAGCGGGATATGTCGATCATGGCCGCAGCGGACTCACGGTCGGTGTATATCTCCATGCGGTGTCCCATGTTAAAGACGCGGTACATCTCCTGCCAGTCTGTACCGGACTCTATCTGGATGGCCTTGAAGAGGGGCGGTACGGGGAAGAGGCTGTCCTTGACCACGCGCAGGCTGTCGATGAAATGCAGGACCTTGGTCTGGGCTCCGCCGGAGCAGTGCACCATGCCGTGGATTCTGTCCTTGTATCCTTCGAATATCTTCTTCATCACAGGGGCGTAGGTCCTGGTCGGAGACAGCAGGAGCTTGCCGTAGGTCAGGCCGGTCTCGGGCTCCTTCTCTGTCAGCAGACGGCTGCCGGAGTAGACCAGGGACGCAGGCATGGCGTGGTCGTAGCTCTCGGGATATTTGTCGGCCAGATAGTGGGCGAAGAGGTCGTGACGGGCGGAGGTCAGGCCGTTGCTGCCGGTACCGCCGTTGTACTCGTCCTCGTACTCAGCCTGTCCGAAGGAGGCCAGGCCCACGATGACGTCGCCGTCGGCTATCCTGGAGTTGTCGATAATCTCGGAGCGGCGGACCCTGGCGCACACCGTGCTGTCCACGATGACCGTACGCACCAGGTCTCCCACGTCGGCGGTCTCTCCGCCGGTGAGGGTCATCCTGATACCGTAGCGGTCCATGGCCTTGATGAACTCATCGGTACCGGAGATGATGGCCGAGATGACCTCTCCGGGGATGAGGTTCTTGTTGCGGCCGATGGTGGAGGACACCAGCATGCCGCTGGTAATGCCCACGCAGAGCAGGTCGTCTGTGTTCATGACCATGGCGTCGCGGGCTATGCCCTTCCACACGCTCATGTCTCCGGTCTCCCTCCAGTAAGTGTAGGCGAGGGATGATTTGGTGCCGGCGCCGTCGGCGTGCATGACCAGACACCAGTCGGGATCACCGGTGAAAATGTCCGGGATTATCTTGCAGAAAGCCTTGGGGTAAAGGCCTTTATCTATGTTCTTGATGGCATTGTGTACATCTTCTTTGGCTGAGGAGACTCCTCTGAGCATGTATCTGCTTTCAGTGTTGTTCATAATCTCTTTTCGCAGGATTAACAATATTTCGTTTACAGACTACAAATTTAAGAAGAATTTGCGGAAAAGTTCATAACTTTGTTGCCACAGACAACAATTTTTAACATTTATTATAAAAAACCATGCTTACCCTTTCCAAAAAAGCCCAGATCCTGCCGGCATCGCCCATACGCAAGCTCGTACCCTATGCCGACGCAGCCAAGAAAAGAGGCATAACAGTCTACCATCTCAACATCGGCCAGCCTGACATCGAGTCACCCGACGTAGCCCTCAAGGCCGTCAAGGACAACACTCTCAAGCTCGTAGCCTATCCCAACTCGGCCGGTAACGAGTCCTACCGCAAGGGACTGGCCCGCTACTACCAGAACATCGGCATCGACGTGGACTACACCGACATCAACGTCACCACCGGAGGTTCCGAGGCCCTGCAGATAGCCCTCACCGTCACCTGCGACCCCGACGACGAGGTCATCGTCCTCGAGCCTTTCTACACGAACTACAACTCCTTCGCCATCGTAAACGACGTTAAGTTCGTGCCCATCACCACATCCATCGACAACGGCTTCGCCATCCCCTCCATCGAGGAGTTCGAGCGCCACATCACCCCCAGGACCAAGGGTATCATCATCTGCAACCCCTGCAACCCCACCGGAGTCCTCTACACCAGGGACGAGATAGAGAAGCTCGGCGACATCGCCCGCAAGCACAACCTCTACATCTACTCCGACGAGGTGTACCGCGAATTCTGCTACACCGATGAGCCCCACTACTCCTGCATGCACATCAAGGGACTGGAGAACAACGTCATCCTCTGCGACTCAGTATCCAAGAGATACTCCCTCTGCGGCGTGCGCATCGGAGCCATCGTCTCCAAGAACAAGGAAGTGATGAACGCCGTCCTGCGCTATTCACAGGCCCGCCTCTGCTCCCCTGCATACGGACAGATAGCCGCCGAGGCCGCCCTCAACGCTCCCGAGTCCTACTTCAAGGCCGTGAAGGAAGAGTACATCAAGAGAAGAGACTACCTCGTAGAGACCCTCAGAACCATCCCCGGAGTCCTCTGCCCCACTCCCATGGGCGCTTTCTACGCAGCTGTGCGCCTCCCCGTGGATGACAGCGACAAGTTCGCCCAGTGGCTCCTCGAGGAATTCTCCTACAACGGCAAGACCGTGATGGTGGCTCCTATGGCAGGCTTCTACGCCACTCCCGGCAAGGGACGCGACGAGGTCCGCATCGCATACGTCCTCAAGATAGAGGATCTGCGCGAGGCCCTCATCTGCCTCAAGGAAGCCCTGAAGGTATATCCCGGAAGGACCAACTAGAAAAGAAGGATATCCGGGAAAAACTCCAGAATCCTACTAACTGCCGCCAGCAACAGCAGCAGGACCGTCCAGGCACCGACCTCCACCCTGCCCCCGTTGGTAAAAAGGTCAAAGACTACGAATGACAATGGAACAGCGGCCGGCATGATGAAAAGAGGAGTCGCGAGGCCTCCGCAGAAAGCGGCAGTCAGGAAAAAAATCACAGACAAGGCCACAGAAAGACCGAATGAGTTTTTCTGGGCCTTGTTTCTTTCCCGGCCGCGGGAAAGCACGAAAATCACGGACCTGATCCCGAGTACCAGACCGAATCCGGCCCAGACCATCTCCCGTACGGACATGCCGCTCAGCGAAGGCAGCGAGAGGGCCATCCCGTCCCGGAAAAATGCCGCATAGCCCTCAATGCTGAACGATTCAGGGAAAAAGAAGGCCAGCGCTGCTGCGCACACCCACGGCAAGGCGGTCCCGGCAAGGGATGCAAGCAGGTGACGCAGGGGCTCATGTCCCCTTCTGTACAGACAATGGATGAAAATGAATATCTGCGCGTACATCAGACAAGGGACTATGGCTGAAGCTGCTCCGGCCATGAGCATGGCTCCGAATATATAATCCATCCTGAGCTGCTCTGAATTGAGGTACCTTACGGCATAAAAGACAGCCCACAATATAAGCAGTGCGGCAATATGCCACACGCTGAGTTCCATAGAGCCCGGGACACTGAGTGCGGCGAGCAGATAAGGAAGGTACAGCAGTTTGGTGTCCGAGGTGTACAGGAAGTCGTTGTAGTTGAGCAGGCCCATCGATGCGGCAGTTACGGCCAGGCACACCAGGGCCGCGGCACAGGACAGCCACGGTATGGAGATAAGCCCGGTATCCGGCTTCGCCACGCCATCAGGAAGGAAGAAGTAAGAAACGGCCAGAGCCACCACGGAAATGGCAAGCAGGAATATCAGCAAGGGGGATTTTCGCTTGTCTCTCATTTCCTGCCGGGCCAGTTGATCATATCCTGTGCAATATCGCTGCGGTGAAACGCTCCCTCAAAACGTATATTGTCTATTTTGGAATACACGGAATCCCTGGCCTCCTGCAGGTTCTCGCCCAGCGCGGTAACAGCCAGCACACGGCCTCCCGAGGTCACTGTCTTTCCGTCTTTTACAGATGTACCAGCACTAAATACGATAAGGGGCTCCATCCTGTCCAGCCCGCTGATGGGATATCCCTTTGCGTATTTGTCCGGATACCCTCCTGAAACAACTATGCACGTAACCGCCGACTGCCGGAGTATATCCAGCCTCTCTCCGGAAAGATCTCCACGGGCTGCAGCTGCCAGATGCGCCAGAAAGTCACTGCCTATGCGCGGCATGACGGACTCTGTTTCGGGATCACCCATTCTGACATTGTATTCTATGACATAGGGATCACCACCGCAGTTCATGAGGCCGAAGAAGATAAAACCGCGGTAATCCATACCCTCGCTCCTCAGTCCCCGGACCGTAGGCTCGATGATACGGTCGACAACTTTTCGGGTAAACTCTCCGTCGCAGAACGGAACGGGAGAGACTGAGCCCATGCCTCCGGTATTCGGGCCCTTGTCACCGTCCCCTATTCTCTTGTAGTCCTTGGCCTCGGGCAAGAGGAGCCACCGCTGTCCGTCCGTAAGAATGAAGTATGAGACTTCCACGCCGTCCAGATACTCCTCTATCACTACCTTTGCTCCGGCAGAGCCGAAACGGCCGCCGAAGATACTGTCCAGTGCCGCCTCCGCCTCCTGCAGGGACGGGGAAATGATCACTCCCTTGCCGGCCGCAAGACCGTCCGCCTTTATTACATAAGGCGGTCTGAGGCTGCGGAGAAATTCCATTGCCTCGCCTTTCCTGTCAGAAGTGAATGTCCTGTACGCAGCTGTGGGTATTCCGTGACGGGCCATGAATTCCTTTGCGAAATCCTTGCTTCCCTCCAGCCTGGCTCCATCCCGTCCAGGCCCCGCAAACAGCACTTCTTTCCTGAGACTGTCCGATGACATCAGGAAATCCTTCAGCCCGCCTACCAGAGGATCTTCCGGTCCGCAGACCACCAGGTCTATCTCTTTTTCCACCACTGTCCTGAGAATCAAGTCAAAATCTCCCACACTGCCTTCAATGCCCGTAGCAAGGGCATTGATTCCGGGATTTCCGGGGAGAGCATAGAAATTTCCGAGCATGGGACTCCGGGATATTTTCCAGGCCAGGGCATGCTCCCTGCCGCCTGAACCCAGCAGCAATACATTGTACTTCATATTTATTATAATATAATCGGTTTACACTTCAATTCCATCCTGGCGGCGGCTTCCAGAGTCTTGGGCAGGGCATACCACAGATTCTTCGAGGCTTTCTTCGAATCGTGGAAGACTATCACCGAGCCTGGACTGAGATACGGTACTACGTTCCTTGCGCAGGCCCTGTGGCCCAGCTTGCGGTTATAGTCACGGCTGAGGATATTCCACATGACGATATTGTATCTCAGACTGAGGGCTTCTGCCTGACGGAGGGTTATTTTGGCGTAGGGGGGACGGTAGAGATTGGTCCTGATGATCTCCGCAGCCATATCCACATCCTGCACGTAGTCGTCCAGAGGCATCCCCCACCCGGGCACATGACTGTAGGAATGACATCCCACAGAATGTCCGCGCCGCACTGTCTCGGCAAAGAGGTCCGGATACAGCTCCACATTCTTTCCTATACAGAAAAATGTCGCCTTCGCTCCCCATCTGTCCAGTTCGTCAAGGACCCACGGCGTCACCTGCGGGCAGGGACCGTCGTCGAATGTAAGGAAAATACCGTCCTTCTCCTTCGGGAATGACCAGATGAAGGAAGGGTAAATCTTCTTGAGCAGCCTTGGCGGACGTATCAGCATAGCTTTTGAATGAGGATGCAAAGATAAAGAATAAAAGTTATATTTGCGCATTGAAACAAAACCAGCCGTATGGACATAAGCCGTAAGTTCCGCCTGACACTGATATGCGCCGCATGCGCCTTCCTGTCTGCTGTCTCCTGCCGCCAGGAGCGCGGCATCATACCGGAAGACGTCATGTCGAAAATCTACTACGACATGTACATGACCGACGAGGCGATCAAGTCCGATAATAGATTACGCAGGATGACAGACACACTGCTTGTATACGAACCGATATTCAGACGTTACGGATATACTTCGGAAGACTATACCAGGAGCGTAGGCTACTACCTGGAGCATACGGACATATATCAGGAGATATTCGAGCGCACCGGACAGATGATGGAAAAGAGGGAAGCGGAGCTGAAGGCCATACTGGAAGCGGAAAGCAATACACCGGTGAGATGGAGCATCATCGACTCGCTGGACATACTGACGGCCGACGGCATACACTCTCCATTATATTACAAGTACATGCGGATTCTGTTTTTCAAGCCGGACACAGTACTGCTACGGTCCCCCATGCCAGACTCCGCGGCATACGGAAGGCCGCAGAATCCCTTCATGCTCTTCAGCGACTCCGCACTCAATGCAGACCGTAGTTTCGAATTCTTCATGACGGACGGATTCATGAACGAGCTGGACACAGCATCAACCGGAATGAAGCCCGCTGACCGGCCCATGACTCCGCGGAAGAAGCCGTTGCCGCTGAAAGCAAGACCTCAGACAATTCAACTGGACGAAATATGAGACGAATAGCAGCAAATTACATATTCCCCATAACCTCGGATCCCATCCGCAACGGTTATGTGGACTTCGCCGATGACGGTACGATCACCGGCATCGGACAGATGTCCGGAGAGACCGGCAGCACCGAATTCTACAACGGCATCCTGGTGCCCGGATTCACCAACGCCCACTGCCACATAGAGCTTTCTCACCTGGAAGGCAAGTTCCGCGAGGCTACCGGCATGTCCGGATTCATCGACCAGATCAACGCTCTGCGCGAGTCAGCCCCGGCGGAAGAGCGCCAGAAAGCCATGAGACGGCAGTTCGAGAAACTCTACGCCGAGGGCGTCAGCGCCATGGCCGATATCTCCAACTGCGACGAGAGTTTCGCCATGAAGAGCGAAGGTCCCATGTACACCAGGACATTCGTGGAGGTCTTCGGCTCCGAGCCGGAAGATGCTCCGGCAGTCATCGCCGATGCCCGGAAGCTGGTGGAGAAAGCCGCTGCCGCCGGACTGGACGCCGCCATAACCCCTCATTCGCCCTACACCATGAGTCCGGACCTGCTCCGGATGGCCTCGGCCGAAGGTCTGAATGCCGGATTCATCTCCTATCACAACCAGGAATCCCAGGAGGAGGACGACATGATCGGCTTCCACCGCGGCCCTCTCTACGAGAACTATGTCAACCGGCATCTCAGCGTGGCTCCGGCCACCGGCAAGCCCGCCGTATTCCATTTCCTGGACCAGCTTCAGAAGGTGCATCCGGCACCGTTCGACGAGCACATACTGCTGATACATAACACAGTCGCCCGCGAAGACAGCATCCGTGCAGCAGAGAGCGTACTGCGCGACTGCACCTGGGTAACCTGCCCCCTTTCCAACATTTTCATCCACAGGGCCATGGCCGACCTGCCACTGCTGATGAGCATGGGCGTGCGCATAGCCGTGGGCACCGACAGCCTGTCCTCCAACCACGTCCTGTCCATGGTAGAGGAGTTCAAGTGCATCCACAGCCATTATCCCCAGATTCCCCTCCAGACGGTCCTGACCTGGGCATGTCTCAACGGAGCCGCAGCCCTGGGCAAGGACTCCGTTCTCGGCTCCTTCGAGCCGGGCAAGCGTCCCGGAGCCGTGCTCATCGATGCCGTGGACTTCGGGAGCATGCAGCTCACCAAGGAAAGCACCTCGAGAAGGCTGCTCTGAGATATTTGAACCGACTAAACAGCACACATTATGTCCACGATACTTTTTCACAAGATAGTGTTCGGCCCCATAAAGAGCCGCCGCCTGGGCAACTCCCTGGGCATCAACCTTCTGCCTGACAACGGCAAACTCTGTTCCTTCGACTGCGTCTACTGTGAGTGCGGATGGAACAAGGACGGCCGCGCCGACCAGGTCATCCCTACGAAAGAAGCCGTGTTCCAGCGGATGCAGGAACGCTTCGCCGAGCTGCATGACGAGGGGACTCCGGTGGACACCATCACATTCTCCGGCAACGGAGAGCCCACCATCCATCCGGATTTTCCCGAAATCATCGATTTTACCCTGCAGCTCAGGGACCGCTATTTTCCCTCCGCTGCCGTATCCGTCCTGTCCAACGCGACCATGACAGGCCGCAGGGAAGTCCGGGAGGCCCTGATGAAAGTAACCAATCCCATCCTAAAGATAGACAGCGGACTGGAGGAATACATCCGCCTCATTGACAATCCTGTAGGACACTACTCCCTGGCAGAGACCGTGGAGAATCTCCGCCTGTTCAACGGCAATTTCATCCTTCAGACCATGTTCCTCAAGGGGACAATAGGCGGACGCCGGATAGACCTTACCTGCGAGGAGAGCGTCGCCCCGTGGAGAGACATTGTCCTGAGTCTAAGGCCCCGCGAGGTCATGATGTACACCATCGACAGGGAGACTCCGGCCAAGGACCTGGAGAAGGTGACCGTGCAGGAGATGGAAGTTATCGCCGCACCGCTCAAGGCAGCCGGCGTCACCGTTCAGATCCGGGGCTGATGAGAGCTGTAATACAGAGAACAAGCCGGTCTTCCGTAGTCATCGGAGGGGTCTGCCACGGCGAGATAGGCACCGGCCTCAATATCCTCATAGGCATCACCGAGGGCGACTCGGATGAGGACATCGACTGGCTCTGCCACAAGATAGTGAACCTGCGCGTCTTCGACGACGCCGACGGGGTCATGAACCGTTCGGTCCTGGACGTGGACGGAGATATACTCGTGATAAGTCAGTTCACCCTATACGCCTCGACGAAAAAGGGTAACAGACCCTCATATATAAAAGCGGCTAAACCAGAGATTTCCGTCCCGCTTTATGAAAAATTCCTCGAAAGGTTGGAAAATATTTTGGGAAAGCCCGTTAAAAAAGGTATCTTTGGTGCAGATATGAAGGTGTCAATCGTCAATGACGGTCCTGTCACCATCATTATTGACACTAAAAACCGAGAATAATGGACATCATCGAAAACCGGATAAAAGCCATCCACGATAACCTTTCCCACTGGATGACCCCCGAGGTTCTGAAAGCCTGCCTGGGCATGACCGACCTGACTTCGCTCAAGCCGACGGATACACACTCCAGTATCACACGGCTGGTCAACAAAGTCAATGACTTCCAGAAACGTTTTCCCGATTATCCCCTGCCGGCATCTATCTGTGTCTATCCCAATTTTGCAAGAACCGTTAAGGAAAACCTTACCGTCCAGGGCGTGCACACTACCGTAGTCGCCGGATGCTTTCCCGCCTCCCAGAGTTTTCTGGAGGTAAAGGTTCTGGAAAGCCGGATGGCTGTGGCCGACGGAGCCGACGAAGTAGACATAGTTCTGGCACTCAACAGTTTTCTTGATCACAACCTGAGCAGATGCGAGGAAGAGATCCGCGCTGTCCGCAAGGTGACTGAAGGTGCCGTACTGAAAGTCATCCTGGAGACAGGGGCTCTGGCAGACGAGTCCAAGATCAGGGAAGCATCCTTCCTGGCCATGGAGTCAGGCGCTGACTTCATAAAGACATCCACCGGAAAGATGGAGCCCGCCGCCACCCCCTTCGCAGCCATCGTCATGTGCGACTGCATCAAGGAGTATTTCGCCAGGACCGGACGCCGTATAGGCTTCAAGCCCGCAGGCGGCATATCCACAGCGATGGACGCAGCTGTTTACTATGCCATCGTAGAGACTGTGCTCGGTCAGGAATGGCTGACACCCGCCCTGCTCCGTTTCGGAGCCAGCCGGGTGGCCAACTCCATCATATCAGAGGTGGAGAAATCATCTGTAACTTATTATTAATCAATATTACTAACATCTAAATCGCTACAAGATGAAGAAATTTATCATTATCGCTATCGCGCTTTTTACAGCCGCAGCTGTTTACGCCCAGCCCCGCGCTATCGGCGGCAGGCTCGGTTATGGTCTGGAGCTCAACTACCAGCATTCTCTTGGAAACAATATGCTGGACATTGATTTCGGTCTGCCCGGATTCTACGGTATCGAGGCAGCAGCCACCTATGACTGGGTATTCCCTATCAACTCATGGCAGGAGCAGGGTTCCTGGAACTGGTACGCAGGAGTAGGTGCCGGAGGCGGTATGTACGGTTTCAACGACGTAGTAGGATACGTAGGAGTCGCAGGACGTATCGGAGTGGAATACAACTTCTGGTTCCCTATGAACCTGTCACTCGACTGGCGTCCTATCCTCGGTCCGCACTTCTACAACAATGGTGTAGGATTCAACTCGCTGGGTCTTTTCCAGGGAGGTATAGCACTCAGCATCCGCTATCTTTTCTAAAAGGTACGGCTGTATATAAAAAAGTGGCGGAGCTTCCGGGCCCCGCCACTTTTTTGTTGCACTTTAGTCACTTCTACCTCAGCACTGCTCCGAACTGATGCGACAGTGCTCCGAGTATGCGGCTGACCATCTGCTCTACATACTTGTCTGTAAGTGTCTTCTCGTAGTCCTGGAAGGTCAGGCTGACAGCGTACTGCTTCTTGCCGGCAGGTATCTTGTCCCCGCGGTATACGTCGAAGAGGACAACCTTGCGCAGGAGCTTTTTCTCGACAGCCAGAGCCGCCTTGCGGATATCCGCGAACGAGACGTTCTCGTCCAGCAGCAGAGCCAGGTCGCGGCGGACCTCAGGATACTGCGGCAATTCACGGTACTGCACCTTCTCCTTGAGATAATGCTTGACGAGCAGGCTCCAGTTGATCTCGGCCGCAAACACGGGCTGCTTGATGTCCAGCTGCCTCAGACGGGCCTGGGAAACCGTACCCAGCATGACCAGTGTCTTGCCGGAAGCGGGTACCGTGTACATGAGGCCCTCGGAGAAGAGGTCTGCCGGTGCCGGTGAGCAGTCGAGATTGTAGAGATTTACTCCCAGGCGCTTGAGCAGCAGCTCCACATATCCCTTGAGGGTGAAGAAATGTCCTGCACCGGTGGTGTTCCTCCAGTACTGGGTACCCTTGCCTACGACGAACATGGACAGATGCATCTGCTCGCTGTAGGAGGCCAGATTGTTTACCGGATCATTCTCTCCCTTGGGCTCATAGCGGTAGACATTGCCCATCTCGAAGAGCTTCAGGTCTCCGGCCTGACGGTTCAGATTGTAGGCTACCACCTCCAGTCCGCTGAAGAGCAGGGTCTGGCGCATGGCGTTGAGATCCGAGCTGAGCGGGTTGATGACCATCGGAAGGTTGGCCTTGGGATATGTCCTGAGTCCGGTATAGTAGTCGGCCTTGGTCAGGGAATTGTTCATGCACTCCATGAAACCATTGGCGGCCAGCAGGTCACAGGCTTTTACACGGACTGTCTCGGGGTCAGGGTTAGGGGTATTGTCGTATGATGAGACTATCCTGTCCGGAAGCTCGATATTGTCATAGCCATAGATCCTGAGCACCTCCTCCACTACGTCACACTCCCGGTACACGTCCACCTTGTAGGTAGGTACGGTCACCTCGGCTCCGCGGTCATCGGAGGAGAGGATGCCGAAGTCCATAAAACGCAGTATCTTGAGAATGGTCTCAGCACCTATCTTCTTGCCCATCAGTGCCTCCATCCTGTCGAAATCCAGCTGCACCCGCTTGCGCTCAAGCTGCTCGGGATAGTCTTCGCGTACACAGCCCACTACTCGCGCCCCGGCCAGTTCCTGCATCAGCAGGGCGGCACGGCGGGCAGCGTAGGGTATGATCTCGGGGTCAGTGCCGCGCTCGTAGCGGAATGAGGCGTCTGTCTTGATGCCCAGACGTTTGGAGGTCTTACGGATAGACGTAGGGTTGAAGTATGCACTCTCCAGGAAGACCGTGGTGGTAGAGTCAGTGATACCGGATTCCAGGCCTCCGAATACACCTGCGATACACATAGGCTTCTCGGTATTGCAGATCATCAGATCCTGTGCGGACAGGGTGTGCTCCACTCCGTCAAGGGTGACGAACTTCTCACCTTCGGCTGCACGGCGTACAACCACCTTGCCTCCTGTAATCCTGGACGCGTCAAAGGCATGGAGGGGCTGACCGATTTCCATGAGTATGAAGTTGGTGATATCCACCACGTTGTTGATGGGCCTCAGCCCTACAGCCAGCAGTTTCTTCTGCAGCCACTCGGGAGAGGGTGCTATCTTGATGTCGGTAAGGGTTATGCCCATATAGCGGGGAGCACCGTCATGACTGATCACCTCGATGGGAATGGACTCTCCTTCGCCCTCGCGGAACGAGGACACGTCCGGAAGTGTCAGTTCTCCGCCCAGACCGTTGAGTCTCAGCCATGCCGAGAGGTCACGGGCGACTCCGATATGGGAGGCTCCGTCCACCCTGTTGGGTGTCAGCCCTATCGTAAACACAGTATCAGAACCCAGATGCAGATATTCCCTGGCGGGAGTACCCACGACGGCCTCGGGCTCAAGTACCATAATACCGTCATGCGATGTGCCTATACCCAGCTCGTCCTCCGCGCAGATCATTCCGAAGGACTCGGCTCCGCGGATCTTGGATTTCTTGATCTTGATCCTGGTTCCGTCGGGTGCGGGCAGACTGGTTCCGACTGTAGCCAGCAGGACTTTCTGACCTGCCGCCACATTGG
Organism: uncultured Alistipes sp.; assembly: GCA_900550465.1. Classification (GTDB taxonomy): domain Bacteria; phylum Bacteroidota; class Bacteroidia; order Bacteroidales; family UBA932; genus Coprenecus. The sequence goes on along the minus strand of URSC01000004.1, from coordinate 106,749 downwards.
GAGCGCCGCACACTACCTGCAGCAGTTCTCCGTCCTGCGAGGCACGGACTTTGGTGATATGGAGATGATCCGAGTCGGGATGAGGAGCGCACTCCACCACCTCTGCTACAACAACACCCTCCAGACCGCCTGGGATATCCTCTACAGTATTGATTTCCTCTACTTCCAGACCTATGAAAGTCAGAATCTGGGCCACTCTCTCGGGGGAGAGATCGAAAGAGACATACTCTTTCAGCCAATTATATGAAACATCCATGTCGTTATAATTTACTCTCTTCTAGTCAAATAATGAATCCACAAATGCTTTTTTATCGAAAATCTGAAGATCCTCTATGCCCTCTCCCACTCCTATGAACTTGACCGGGATATTGAACTGATCCGCGATACCCAGGACCACTCCTCCCTTGGCCGTACCGTCCAGCTTCGTAACGGCAAGAGCCGTGACATCAGTAGCCTTGGTAAATTCCCTGGCCTGAACGAAGGCGTTCTGACCTGTGGAGCCGTCCAGAACCAGGAGTACCTCGTGGGGAGCATCGGGAACGACCTTGCGCATGACATTGCGTATCTTGGTAAGCTCGTTCATCAGATTTATCTTATTGTGCAGACGGCCGGCCGTATCAATCAGTACCACATCGATATCCTGGGCCACGGCTGACTTGACCGTATCGAAGGCCACGGACGCCGGGTCTGCACCCATGTTCTGCTTCACTATGGGAACTCCCGCCCTCTCGCTCCAGATCACCAGCTGGTCTACGGCCGCGGCGCGGAAGGTATCGGCCGCTCCCAGCATGACCTTCTTGCCGGATGCCTTGAGATTTGCCGCCAGCTTTCCGATAGTTGTAGTCTTGCCGACTCCGTTGACGCCGACCACCATTATCACATAAGGTTTCTTGGAAAAATCGAACACCGGGGCATCCTCCTTTCCCTCCACATCCAGCAGCGACGCCATTTCCTCCTTGAGGATAGAGCGCAGCTCCGCGGCATTCATGTACTTGTCCCTTGCCACTCTCTCCTCCAGCATATCGATAATTTTCAGCGTGGTATCCACCCCCACGTCTGAGGCGATGAGAGCATCCTCTATAGCATCCAGAACATCATCGTCCACCTTGGACTTACCCGCCACTGCACGGGAAAGTCTGTCGAAAAGCCCTTTCTTGGTCTTCTCCAGACCTTTGTCCAGAGACTCCTTATCGCGGAGAACCTCCTCCTTGTCGCGATTTTTCCTGCTGAACCACGACATTACGCAACGACCTCCTCTTTATTTATTTTCTCCGCCTCTTCCTCTTCTTCTGTCCTCCATTTACGCGGCCAGGTTGACCCCTGATGCTTGATAAAATCCAGTCCGAAGACCGATGCGCAGCCAAGACAGCCTCCGAGGAATGTAAATGCAATCAATATAATGGCTCTCTTCGGCTTTGACCTCTCGACCGGAACCACTATGGGCTTGATGACAGAAAGTACCGGAGTATCCTCCTTGACCTGCAGTTCTACCTGCACTCTCTGCCGGGCCAGCTCGGTATATATCGTATTGGACAAATCGTATTCCTGTCTGAGCCTATCTTCCGCAATCTGCGCAGTCGCAGCAGTTATACCTCTGTTTGCATCACGGAACTGAGCATAGGCAAGCTGCTTTTTCTCGAAATCGGCTTTTGCCTCATCGAATCTCTCGTTTACAAAATCGAGAGTAGACTTGGCCTTTGCTATCTTGTATTCCGTAACATATTTTTCCAGCAAGTTAAATGCGGCTGTAGCCACTTCCGCAGCGGCAACAGCCTCAGGCATACGTGCGGAGAGCTCGACATACCCGTCCTTATCATTGATGGTTATGGATACCAGCTCAGTAAGAACCTTCATGCAGGCGAATTCATCCTCAGTAAGGGTGTTCAGCCCGCTTTCTGCAGACACCAGAGAATCCAGTCCATCGCTTTCACCTCTCACTGCATTCATTATCACTCCGGGGAGCCCCAGTGTATATTTCATGACCGTACCGAAGAATGTCGGTTTATTGTACTCCTCATTTGTGAAATAATCGAAAAGTGTAACCTTCTCGGGCCACTCTTCAAATTTAATCGGAGTATACATCAAGTCCTTGACATAGCCCACATTGGAGAGCAACTGAGGGTAGACTGCAGGAGAAAGCGCTTCTCCGCTCCCCATCTGTCCCAGATTGATTCCGGCGAGGGACGCAAGGGAGGACATGGACGAACTGATGCCGCCTGACTGTCCGGTCTGGGGGACGAACGTCGTTCCCGCGGTATACTCCTTCTTCGAAAAGAGCGCGACCAGCAACCCCAGAACCATGAAGGCCGCCGTAACATAGATTATGAATATCCTCTTTTTCCAGAGCCTCTTTACGAGAGCTATCAGGTCAATCTCCTGCTCCTGTACATCTCCTGCCTGAGCTGCAGGCTGTTGTATGTTCTGCTGTTCTGACATAGTAGTTACTTGACTGTTCGTTTTTATCACAATTTGCAAAAATATGAAATCAGTTACTATTATCCAAATATAGAATTACTTTACTACATTTGCACCGCACTAGATACAAGATATGAACCAGAAGACCAAAGGCTACATACTGGGAACCATCGCCGCCGCCACTTACGGCATGAACCCGCTGTTCGCACTGCCGCTGTACAAGGACGGAATGAACCCCGAATCAGTATTGTTTTTCCGATACCTCCTGGCCATTCCCATCCTGGCCGTCATGATTCATGCCCGCGGACGTTCCTTCAGGGTCAGCCGCAAGGAGACTCTCACTCTCATAGTCATGGGACTTCTGGTGGCCGTATCCTCGCTCACCCTCTTCCAGAGCTACAACTTCATGGAAGCCGGTATCGCATCCACCATCCTCTTCGTCTACCCCATAATGGTCGCCGTCATCATGGCCCTGGTGTTCAAGGAGAAGATCAGCCTGCAGACCGCCCTCTGCATGGCCCTGGCCCTGGGAGGCATAGCCCTGCTGTACAAAGGCCCGGACGGAGCGACCCTGAGTCTCATCGGTACTGTACTGGCCCTGGCCTCCGCCCTTACCTATGCCATATATATAGTAGGTATCAACCAGACTACCCTCAGGAACACAGCCACCCTGACCGTCACCTTCTACGTACTGGTATTCGGAGTATCCCTCTTCATAATCCGGCTGCTCACGGGAGTCGAGCTGACCACTCCCTCCCACTGGTACATGTGGGCCAACATCCTGGCGCTCTCCATCTTCCCCACAGCCATATCCTTCCTCTGCACCACCAGCGCAATACAGTACATAGGCTCCACACCCACTGCCATCCTCGGTGCCCTGGAGCCGGTGACAGCCATATTTTTCGGCATTACCGTCTTCGGAGAGCGGATGACGGCCCGCGAGGGACTGGGCATAGTGATGATCCTGATAGCCGTCACATTCGTCATCGCCGGGGGCAGCATCACCCTGCAGATGACCCGCTTCAGGAAGATGTTCCCCAAACTTCCCCGCCGCCGCAGACAGAAACAAGACTAATCAACCCACCGCCTATGAAACACCCTGCCGCAGTTATTTTACTCTGCATTGCCGCCCTTACACGGACCATATCCGCATCATGCCACGAAGGCATTTCCCCTTCAGCACCGGTCTATTCTCTCATAGAACGTATCTGTCCCGGCTCCTCCGGAAATTTTATCATACTGATTGACACCGCTGCGTCAGGATCTTTCTTTGAGCTCAGCCAGAGCCCTGACGGACGTATCTCCATCTCTGCGGACTGCCCAGTAAGCGCCGCCGCCGGACTCAACTGGTACCTTAAATATTACGCCGGCATCCACCTGAGCTGGAACTGCATGCGGGCGGAACTTCCGACAGAACTACCTCCTGTGCCCGCTCCGGAGCGCCTAGGGCTGAATGTCGCGGACCCGGGACTGTGGCAGGGATATCACCGTCCCGCATTCCTGCAGCCCGAGGACGATAATTTCCAGAAAATAGCTGATATCTACTACGAGGAATCGGAAAAACTCTTCGGCAATGCCCGCTTCTACAGCATGGATCCATTCCACGAGGGAGGCAGAACGGCCGGGGTCGACCTGGAGGCTGCAGGCAAGGCCATCCACTCTGCCATGCAGCGCAACAGTCCGGGAGCCAAATGGGTAGTGCAGGCCTGGGGTGCCAATCCCCGCCCTGCGATGATCAGATCCGTGCCCCGCGGGGACATACTCGTCCTCGACCTCTACTCCGAGAGCCGGCCGCAGTGGGGAGATCCCGCCTCATCGTGGTACCGCCCGGAAGGTTTCGACGGACACGACTGGCTCTACTGTATGCTGCTCAATTTCGGAGGCAATGTAGGCCTTCACGGCAAAATGCAGCACGTCATAAACGAATACTACAAAGCGGACTCCAGCCGTTTCTCAGGGACAATGCTGGGCGTCGGCCTCACAATGGAAGGTATAGAGAACAATCCGGTGATGTACGAGCTGCTCTGCGAGCTGCCCTGGCGCCCGGAGCATTTTTCCAAGGACGAATGGCTGCAGGGATATCTCCGCGCCCGTTACGGCCGTATCGCTCCGAAGGTCCTCCAGGCCTGGAGGCTGCTGGCACGGTCCATCTACGAATGTCCCGCCGCCTCCACCCAGCAGGGCACCCACGAGTCCATCTTCTGCGCACGTCCGTCCCTGAACACCTACCAGGCTTCTTCCTGGTCTGAGATGTCGGACTACTACGACCCGGCTGATGTAATCTTGGCTGCAAACCTCATGGTTCAGGCTGCTCCGGATTTTGCCGGATGTGATAACTTTGAATATGACCTGGTGGATATCCTGCGTCAGGCTATCGCAGAAAAAGGCAGGCTTACTTACAAGGCTATCCAACAGGCATATACCAGCCGCGACACAGCGGCTCTGCGCTCACATGGAGAAAACTTTCTGACACTGTTACTGCTCCAGGACAGCCTGCTGTCATCGCGGAGAGAATTTATGGCAGGCAACTGGATAGCACAGGCCAGGGCACTGGGCGAGGATGAGGCCATGAAAGACTGGCTCGAATGGAACGCCCGCGTCCAGATTACCACATGGGGCAACCGCACAGCCTCCGACACCGGCGGGCTGCATGACTACGCGCACAAGGAATGGTCCGGCCTCCTGGCCGACTTCTACTACCTGCGCTGGAAAACCTGGCTCGACAGGCTTCTGGCCGACCCCACTGGTCCCGACCCTGCCCTCTCCATCGACTACTACTCTCTCGAAGAGCCCTGGACCCTGCGTAAGAACACCTATCCCTCCAAACCCACCTCTTCTCCCATCCCGACCGCCATACGTATCTGGTCCACCATCCCGGAGTAAAGCAGATACAACAACACAAGCCGCCAGCAGACTGCCTCCAAACCCGTCAGCACACCCATAACCAAGAAGGTGACGGTGAAAAGCAACATTTGTCGGCTCCTTCTCCGCAGGAAACCGATGCCGGGGGACCAAGAGCCACCTCTGACGCGGATCCGCTGATAACGAAAATGAGCCGGAAGCAACTCCCACCGAGGGCCACCCCGGACCACGCCACGGACCACCGCCGCACGTAGACATAAAAAAAGCCCCCGGAGATCAGTCCTCCGGGGGCTCTAAGGGGCGGCGGCTACCTACTCTCCCACCCCTGTTAGGGCAGTACCATCGGCACAAGTGCGTTTAACTTCTCTGTTCGGAATGGGAAGAGGTTGGTCCACACCGTTATAACCACCATGATTTCTCTGTCACTTTCGTGACGTATTCTATAAGAAATGAGAGAGACAACTCAGTATTATTGTTTGTTTTTCTGCGTCATATCAGAAGTGTCGGGCTATTAGTACTGCTCGGCTTTGACGTTGCCGCCTTTACACCTGCAGCCTATCGACGTCGTAGTCTTCGACGACCCTCCATGGAAATCTTATCTTGAAGCCGGCTTCGCGCTTAGATGCTTTCAGCGCTTATCCTAACCACACGTGGATACCCGGCGGTGCAGCTGGCGCCACAACCGGTACACCAGAGGTGTGTCCATCCCGGTCCTCTCGTACTAAGGACAGACCTCCGCAAATTTCCTACGCCCACAACAGATAGGGACCGAACTGTCTCACGACGTTCTGAACCCAGCTCGCGTGCCACTTTAATCGGCGAACAGCCGAACCCTTGGGACCTGCTCCAGCCCCAGGATGTGACGAGCCGACATCGAGGTGCCAAACCGCTCCGTCGATTTGAGCTCTTGGGAGCGATCAGCCTGTTATCCCCGGAGTACCTTTTATCCTTTGAGCGATGGCCAAACCATGTAGAACCACCGGATCACTTTGCCCTGCTTTCGCACCTGATCGACTTGTCGGTCTCTCAGTCAAGCCCACTTATACCAATACACTCTGCGCACGGTTACCATTCGTGCTGAGTGGACCTTGGGAAGCCTCCGTTACGCTTTTGGAGGCGACCACCCCAGTCAAACTACCCACCAAGCGGTGTCCTCAACAAAGAGTTAGAAACCAAATAACCAAAGGGTGGTATTTCAACAGCGGCTCCGGCAATACTGGCGTACCGCCATCACAGCCTCCCACCTATCCTACACATCAATTACCCGGTTTCAGCGCTAAGCTGCAGTAAAGGTTCACGGGGTCTTTCCGTCCCGTTGCGGGTAAGCGGCATCTTCACCGCTACTACAATTTCACCGAGATCATGGCTGAGACAGCGCCCAGATCGTTACACCATTCGTGCAGGTCGGAACTTACCCGACAAGGAATTTCGCTACCTTAGGACCGTTATAGTTACGGCCGCCGTTTACCGGGGCTTCAATTCAGCGCTTCGACTTCATTGCTTCCATCTTACGCCCCCTCTTAACCTTCCGGCACCGGGCAGGTGTCAGGCCTTATTCGTCATCTTTCGATTTCGCAAAGCCATGTGTTTTTGGTAAACAGTCGCCTGGGCCATTTCTCTGCGCCCACTTCCGTGGGACCCCTTCTCCCGAAGTTACGGGGTCAGTTTGCCGAGTTCCTTGGCCATGAATCGCTCGAGCACCTTAGGATTCTCTCCTCGCCCACCTGTGTCGGTTTACGGTACGGGCCGTCATGCCATATGCTACGGAGGTTTTCTCGTGAGTCTGGTTACCCTCGCTGTCCGCTTGCCCGAAGGCTCGCGGTACTGTCGCGTTTCAGCAATCTCCGGCATTACCGCAGACTTTACCTACGCGCTTCAACCGCCTATTCCGTCAGGCGGCGGAGGTGTCACTCCTCAGTCACTCCTTCACTGACATAACGGGTACCGGAATCTTGACCGGTTGTCCATCACCTTCCCCTTTCGGGTTCGGCTTAGGGCCCGACTTACCCTGAGGCGATTAACGTCGCTCAGGAAACCTTGGGCTTTCGGTGTGCGGGTTTCGCGCCCGCATTGTCGTTACTTATGCCTACATTTTCTTTTCCGGACGCTCCAGCCGTCCTCACGAACGACCTTCGGCGCCGACCGGAATGCTCCCCTACCACTCATCTTGCGACGAGTCCGCAGTTTCGGCAGTATGCTTGATGCCCGTTTATCATCCACGCAGCTGCGCTCGACTAGTGAGCTGTTACGCACTCTTTAAATGAATAGCTGCTTCCAAGCTAACATCCTAGCTGTCTCTGCATAGCCACCTCGTTCTCTCAACTTAGCATACATTTCGGGGCCTTAACTGGCGGTCCGGGCTCTTTCCCTCTTGCCACCGGACATTAGCACCCGGCGACTCACTCCCGTCGATCACTTCGCGGCATTCGGAGTTTGTCAGGAATTGATAGGCGGTGAAGCCCTCGCATCCTATCAGTAGCTCTACCTCCGTGAAGCTCCGGCGAGGCTGTCCCTAAAGACATTTCGGGGAGTACGAGCTATCTCCCAGTTTGATTAGCCTTTCACCCCTACCCTCAGCTCATCCGAATCCTTTTCAACGGAAACCGGTTCGGTCCTCCAGCGCCTGTCACGGCGCCTTCAACCTGGCCAAGGGTAGATCACTAGGTTTCGCGTCTGTCCACTCCTACTTTACGCCCTTGTCAGACTCGCTCTCGCTTCGGCTCACGCGCCTTAAGCGCTTAACCTCGCAGGAATGGAACAACTCGTAGGCTCATTATCCAAAAGGCACGCCGTCGCACCATAAAGATGCTCCGACCGCTTGTAGACGAACGGTTTCAGGGTCTATTGCACTCCCCTGTTCGGGGTTCTTTTCACCTTTCCCTCACGGTACTGGTTCACTATCGGTCTTCCGGTCGTATTTAGCCTTGCGGGATGGGCCCCGCGGATTCAGACAGGGTTCCTCGTGCCCCGCCCTACTCAGGTGGTCATTTGAACAGTCCATGCTCTACGCGTACGGGCCTGTCACCCTGTGCCGGACTCCTTTCCAGAAGCTTCCGCTTGTGATGAACTGTTCGCGGTATGACTCCTACAACCCCGGAATTGCCGTAACAACTCCGGTTTGGGCTATTTCCCTTTCGCTCGCCACTACTCGGGAAATCGATCTTTCTTTCTTTTCCTCCAGGTACTAAGATGTTTCAGTTCCCTGGGTTCGCTCTGGCGTGGACGAGCTTCACTCGTCCGGGTTTCCCCATTCGGATACGTGCGGATCAAGTCCTGTTGGCGGATCCCCGCACATTTTCGCAGCTTACTGCGTCCTTCTTAGCCGCCGGAAGCCTAGGCATCCTCCGTTCGCCCTTGTAACTTCTCTCGATATGATTTAGTATTCGTCTCGTATTTGGATCAATTGTAGTCCCATTAAAATTTACATCTTAACAGACTTATTAACCTATATACTTTTACCTCGTTATCTCTCTCAGTCTTTTCAATGAACTATCCGTTTTTCTCAAACGGGCTGCAAATATATGGGCGATTTTTTAAACCACCAAATTTTTCTGCAAAAAATTTTCAAAAATTTTTGAAAAAATTTTATCTCTTTTAACCAAGTTGCTGAAAACAAAGAAGATATAATTTAAAATTTCTTGAAAGAATTTTTCATAAAAATTTTTGGTTAAATTTGTATCCAAAACCAAACCTTCCTAATACCTATCTTATGAGCGAAGAAAATAAAAAAGTAACTCTTCCCGAAAACGCATTCCGGGAACTGAAACCCGGCGAGAAGTACCAGCCTCTTCTCAATCCGGACAAAGTCTATCCTGAGGTAACTGTATGGTCCGTGACCATCGGCCTCGTGATGACCATCATCTTCTCTGCTGCCGCAGCTTTCCTCGGATTGAAAGTAGGGCAGGTCTTCGAGGCCGCCATACCTATATCTATAATAGCGGTAGGACTCTCCAGCGCATTCAAGCGCAAGAACGCCCTGGGCGAGAATGTCATCATCCAGTCCATCGGCGCCTGCTCCGGTGTAATAGTGGCAGGAGCGATATTCACCCTCCCGGCCCTGTACATCCTGCAGGACAGATATCCGGAACTCACGGTGGATTTCTCCAAGATATTCCTCAGCTCTCTCATCGGAGGAGTGCTCGGTATCCTGCTGCTGATTCCTTTCCGCAAATATTTCGTAAAGGAGCAGCACGGCAAATACCCCTTCCCCGAGGCTACCGCCACCACTCAGGTACTGGTCAGCGGCGAGTCCGGAGGCAAGGGAGCCAAGACACTGCTTATCAGCGGTCTGATCGGAGGTCTCTACGACTTCATCGTATCCACCTTCGGATGGTGGTCCGAGGTCTTCACCTCCAGGGTACTGCCCTGGGGCGAGCAGGTGGCCACCAACGCAAAGCTGCTCTTCAAGGTCAATGTGGGAGCGGCAGTCCTCGGCCTCGGCTACATCATCGGCCTCAAGTATTCATTCATCATCTGCTGCGGCTCGTTCCTCGTATGGTTCATCATTATTCCGCTGATGAACCTGATCTTCGGAGACAGCGTAGTGGACCTGATGGGCTCGGGCCTGACGGCGACCGTAGGCTCGATGTCGCCTGAGGAGATCTTCACCAACTACGCCCGCCACATCGGCATCGGAGGCATCGCCACCGCCGGCATCATCGGCATCATCAAGTCAGCCGGTATCATCAAGTCCGCACTGGGCCTGGCCGGCAAGGAGTTCCGCGGCAAGAAGGACGGCGCCGGCACCCAGGAGGCCCGCACTCAGAGAGACCTGTCCATGAAGATCATAATCATCGGCCTGACCGTTACCCTGGCCCTGATGTTCGTATTCTTCTACTTCGGAGTGCTGGACAACCTGTGGCACGCCGTAATAGCCCTCCTAGTAGTGGCAGTCATCGCCTTCCTGTTCACCACAGTGGCCGCCAACGCGATAGCCATAGTCGGCACCAACCCCGTCAGCGGCATGACCCTGATGACCCTTATCCTGGCCTCCATCATCCTGGTGGCAGCAGGACTCAAGGGCACTTCCGGCATGGCCGCCGCCCTGATCATCGGAGGCGTGGTCTGCACCGCACTCTCCATGGCCGGAGGCTTCATCACCGACCTGAAGATAGGTTACTGGATCGGAACCACCCCCCGCAAGCAGGAGGGATGGAAGTTCTTAGGAACAATAGTGGCCGCCGCCACCGTCGCAGGAGTGATGATGATTCTCAACGACACCTTCGGATTCACCGGTGAAGGTGCCCTCGTAGCTCCTCAGGCCAATGCCATGGCCGCCGTCATCGAGCCCCTGATGCTCGGAGGCAGCGCTCCCTGGCTGATGTACGGCATCGGAGCCGCCATCGCCATCATCCTTACCCTGTTCAAGGTACCCGCCCTGCCCTTCGCGCTCGGAATGTTCATTCCCATCGAACTCAACCTTCCCCTGATGATCGGAGGAGCCGTCGCATGGTATGTGGGCTCCCGCAGCAAGGACAAGGCCATCAACGAGGCCCGCAAGGAGAAAGGCACCCTCGTGGCTTCCGGATTCATCGCCGGCGGCGCCCTGATGGGAGTCGTATCCGCGATCATGCGCTTTGCCGACGTGAACCTGGTCAATACTCAGTGGCAGTCCTCCACCCCCGCGGTATGGGTTGCCCTCGGAGTATATATCCTGCTGATTGCCTACATGATCTGGGCATGTAAGAAAACTGACGCCGCCGAAGAGAAATAACGATGCTGAGCGACAGTAATTTCCCCATTGCACTGCTCCTGACCCTCATCGCGGGACTGTCCACCGGACTCGGAGGGGTGATTGTGCTGCTGACAAGAAAATTCAGCACGAAGACCCTCTCATTTGCCCTCGGTTTCTCGGCAGGAGTGATGCTCTTCATCTCCATGACGGAACTTTTCGCCGAGGCCAGAGCCAGCCTCGGCTCCGCCTTCGGAGAGAGGACGGGGCTGCTGTATACTGTCCTGGCCTTCTTCGCGGGGATAGCGCTGATTGCCCTCATTGACAATCTGATACCCTCGAAGGACAATCCCCATGAATATTCCGCCGCCCCCTCGGAGGACGGCGCCGTCCCGGACAGTACGGGGCTCATGCGGCTGGGGCTCTTCTCCGTGATTGCCATTGCCATACACAATTTCCCGGAGGGCATGGCCACCTTCGTGAGCGCCATGGAAAGCCCCCGGACGGGTATTTCCATCGCTGTGGCTGTGGCGATCCACAACATTCCGGAAGGCATAATGGTTGCAATACCGATTTACTATGCCACGCGGAAAAAGGGCAAGGCCGTCGGGAACGCCTTCCTGTCCGGACTCGCCGAGCCGGTGGGGGGAGTCGTCGGTTACCTGCTGCTCTCGAGGATATTCGACCAGTCCCTGAACGGAACGGTACTCGCAGTGGTCGCGGGTATCATGACCTATATCGCATTAGATGAGCTTCTTCCGTCCGCCGAAAAGTTCGGGCACCACCACCTGTCCATCATCGGGGTCATAGCCGGTATGGCGGTAATGGCGGCAAGTATGATTTTGATTTAGTTAAATATTTTAGATATGGAAAAAATAGTTGACAGATTTCTGAGGTACGTGGCATTCGACACGACATCGAACCCGGACTCGCAGAGTCAGCCCAGTACCAACAAGCAGTTTGCCCTTCTGGATCAGCTCCGAAAAGAATTGGAGGCCATGGGGCTTGAAAAAGTAGAACTTGATAAATATGGATACCTGATGGCATCCATACCCTCCAACATAGAAGAGGACGTCCCCGCCATAGGATTCATCTCCCATGTGGACACCTCCCCCGATGCCCCCGGCAGCGGCATCAAGCCCCGTATAGTGGAGAACTACGACGGCAAGGCCATCACTCTCAACGAGGCTAAAGGCATGGTTCTCGACCCGGAAGAATTCCCCGAGCTGAAGGACTATGTGGGCCAGACCCTGATCACCACCGACGGCAACACCCTGCTCGGAGCAGATGACAAAGCCGGAGTGGCCGAAATCATGGCCGCCGCCGAATACATCATGGAACATCCTGAATTCAAGCACGGTCCCATCAAGATCGGCTTCACCCCCGACGAGGAAATCGGCCGCGGAGTGGACCATTTCGACGTGGCCAGGTTCGGTGCCAAATACGCCTACACCATGGATGGAGGCGCCATCGGCGAACTCGAGTACGAGAACTTCAACGCCGCGGCCGCCAAGCTGCACATCCAGGGCCGCAACATCCACCCGGGCTACGCCAAGGACAAGATGCTCAATGCGATACTCATCGCGTCCGAGCTCAACGACATGCTGCCCGTATGGCAGAGACCCGAATACACCGAGGGCTACGACGGATTCATCCACATCACCAAGTTCACCGGCGTGGTCGAGGAGGCCGACATCCAGTACATCATCCGCGACCACGACTTCGAGCTGTTCGAGCGCAAGAAGAAGATGATACAGGAGTGCGCCGACTTCATCAACTGCAAGTACGGAGCCGGTGTCGTGACCGTCGACATCAAGGACCAGTACTACAACATGAAGAAGGAGGTAGAGCCCCACTACCACATCATCGAGAAGGCAGTCGAGGCCATGAAGGCCGCGGGCATCAAGCCCAACATCCGTCCCATCCGCGGCGGTACGGACGGCGCCCGCCTCTCGTTCATGGGCCTGCCCTGCCCCAACATCTTCGCCGGCGGCCTCAACTTCCACGGCAAGTACGAGTATCTGCCCGTGCAGAGCATGGAGAAGGCCTCGGAGGTCATCCTGAACATCATCCGGAATTTCACAGTAAAATAATGGAAGAGAACATCCAGCTCAACGCGCACAACAAGGAGGAATACCCTCCGATGCACACGGCGGAACATATCCTCAACCAGACGATGGTGCGGATGTTCGGCTGTCCCCGCTCGCGCAACGCCCATATCGAGCGGAAGAAGAGCAAATGCGACTATCTGCTGGCGGAGTGCCCCACTCCGGAGCAGGTCCAGGCCATTGAGGACAAGGTCAATGAGGTGATAGCGGCAGCCCTGCCGGTCACCATTGAGTTCGTTCCTCTGTCAGAGGCAGGTGCAATAGTCGACCTGAGCAAACTGCCGGAGAATGTCTCGCAGACCCTCCGGATAGTCAGGGTCGGGGACTACGACGCCTGCGCCTGCATCGGGGCCCACGTCTCCAATACCTCGGAGATCGGGCACTTCCGGATACTCTCGCATGACTTCGCCGACGGACGGTGGAGAGTCCGCTTCAAGGTCGAGGGATAGAGGGGTGGCACGGTAATTGACAGCTTTCATATTTCAGAATCACAAAGCATCTGAAGTATGAAAGCTGTTTCATTTATTATTGCGGCGGCTGCCGCCACAGTTCTTTCCTGCGGCCTGATGAATGCCCAGGATGCTCCATATAAAGACAAATTCCGCTATATCGAGGTCACCGGCACCTCCGAGGTAGAGATTATTCCGGACGAGATACATTTTGTAATCGGCATCAAGGAATATTTCGAGGAGGAATTCGACGGAGTCTCCAAACCCGAGGAATACAGGACAAAAGTCCGTATCGAGGACATCGAGTCGCAGATGCGCGAAGCCCTTCACTCCATCGGCATCACCGACAACGACATCCGCACCCAGGACGTGGGCGATTACTGGAGGGAGCGGGGCCTGGATTTCCTCATCGGCAAGAATCTGGACATCACCCTGCACGATTTCACGATGATAGACAGGATCATCTCCGTCATAGACACTAAGGGAGTAAGTTCCATGCGTATCGGGGAAATGAGCAACAAGGACATCCTCAAATACCACGAGCAGGGCAAGAAAGACGCGCTGCTGGCCGCTAAGGACAAAGCCGGATACATGGCGGAGGCCCTCGGTGAGAAAATCGGGAAAGTCCTCAGCATCGTAGAGCACGGCGGCGGAACAGACCACTACACGGTCGTCCAGAACAGCAAGCTCCGCATGGACGGAGCCGCACTCGGCTCAGCCGAAGCCGCCCCGGCAGCCTCCGCCTCCGACGCCTTCCGCACCATCAAGTACACCTACTCGGTCACCTGCCGCTTCGCCCTCAAAGGCTGGTAATCACACCCGCAGACAACTGATAGGGACAACACAGACTCCATCGCTGCGGCGATAAGCATACTGACCGGTGCCAGTAAGAACCATAAGGAAGGACGGGGCACTCATGGCCTCAGTGTCAATCTTACCTGCAAGTTTCAGCAATGTCCTGGCACCGGACTCTATAAGAGTATCTCCTCCGAGTTTGATCTCAATCAGACCGTAACGGCCGTTACGAAGATGAATGACTGCATCACATTCAAGTCCGGTCTTGTCACGATAATGGTACAGTTTGCCGTCAAGAGCCTCTGCATAAACACGGAGGTCGCGTACAGCCATTGTCTCGAAAAACAACCCGAGGGTATTCAGATCTGCAAGCAAGTCCTCAGGTCCCGTACCGACAGAGGCCGCTGCTATGGACGGATCAGCAAAATACCTTGTATCAGAAGTGCGGATAGCCGTTTTGGATCTCAGATTGGGATTCCAAGCAGGAAGATCCTCTATCACAAATATCTTCCTGAGTGCGCGTAAATAAGATGCAATGGTGTCTTCCGTCATGCTTCCGGCACGGTTGCCCGACAGATCCGCATATATCGTACTCAACGGCACCTGCTGGCCTTGATGCCTGGCATAGGAGCGCATCAGTCTACGCGCAAAATCCGCATCCCTGCAGACATCGTCCACTCTTGAGATATCGCTTTCACACACAGCGTCAGCATAGTTCAACGCCTGTCGCAATGCAGCTTTCCTTGAAAGATCCAGCGAGCCCGGCCATCCGCCCCTGCATATCAAGAATGCCAGTGACTCCAAAGACATATTTTCAGCAGAGGCCGGAACAAATTCTCCAGAAAACATAGACTCAAGACGCACACTGCCGTTTGACTCTCCGGACTCCCAAAGACTCATTGTCCGCATGGTAAGTCTTGCTATCCTGCCTATGCCGGAATGCGTCTGTTCTGATAAATCCGGAGGAACAGCAGAACCTGTCAGGATAAACTGCCCGGGAGACCGTCTGTGGCTGGTCTCGAATCTGACAGTATCCCACAATGACGGTGCCAGCTGCCACTCGTCGATCACCCTCGGAACTGCTCCTTGAAGCAGTACCTGAGGATCCGTCTCCGCTAATATAAGATTTGCCTGACGGTTTTTCGGCTCGTCCATATAAATAATGCTTCCGGCCTGCTGCTCTGCCGTCGTAGTCTTGCCGCACCACTTCGGACCTTGAATCAGTACAGCTCCCGATGCCTCCAATTGTTCACTGAGAAGCTTGTCGGCAATTCGTTTTCTGTATGTAATAGGCTCTTCCATCAGCGTTATTTTTGACTTTTGCAAATATAACACTAAATATTGAAATAAAATAATTTACGAAGACTTATTCACCAAGTTGGACTGTTTTCATTCACCAAGTTGGACTGTTTTCATTCACCAAGTTGGACTGTTTTCATTCACCAAGTTGGACTGTTTTCATTCACCAAGTTGGACTGTTTTCATTCACCAAGTCGGCCGTTATTCATCTGCTGGCGGGCGAGGAGCTCGCGGGTGCGGAGGGAGTCCTTGTAGGCGTTGTGGGCGTTGATCCTGGAGATGTCCAGGGCGGCGTCGGAGTTTCCGCCCCAGCGGCGGCAGCTGTATACCGGGGCGTAGATGCGGCAGAGGCGGTACTCACGGGTCAGGCGGAGCACTACGCCGTAGTCCTCGCCGTAGGAGACGTTCTCGAAGCCGCCGGCCGAGCGCAGGGTAGCGGCGTGGAAGGCGCGGGGAGCACCGAGGCCGTTGATGCGCAAGGCGTTGTTGTGGCCGTTGGAGTCGGTCCACTCGCGGTGGTCGATGATGCCTGGCGGTATGGGCCGCAGGTCGAAGTCAGTCATCATGTAGCTGCCGATGACCACGGCGCACCGCTCGCGGCGGAACACTTCCACAATCCGCTGCAGGGTATCGGGCCCGCTATACATGTCGTCGCTGTCGAGCTGCACGGCATAGCGTCCGCAAGCCGGATGGCTGATGCCGGCGTTCCAGCAGCCGCCGATGCCCAGACCGCTCTCCTCCGGGATAAGGTGAATCACCCGGCTGTCGGACGAGGCAAGTTCATCTATCCTTTCCGATGTTCCGTCGGTGGAATAATTGTCTATCACTATGACATTGAACAGGAAATCCGTCTGCTGCGAGAGTGCCGAGCGGAGCGCGTCCTGGATCGTGGCCGCACGGTTGAGCACGGGGATGACGACCGAGGCCTCTACGGCATAGGAGGCGTCATCCTCCCCGACCGTCCGCGTCCGCTGCGGCAGCCACGCCCCTATTTTCCTTAAATGGTCCGTGAAGATGGCCTCCATCTCTATCTGCGCCTCCCGGTTCCGCGGGTCCACATAGTCGAACTGCTTCTGCCCCGAAGCCCTCGCATCCACCTCGTCCACCCCGTAGAGCGTCTGCGGCAGATGCACCAGCGCTCCGTGCCGCGAGAGGAAGAGCCTCAGCGAATACCACCGGCCGTATTTCAGCACCGTGCCGTCTCCTGCATTGTCCTCCGCCGTCTCCTGTTCCCATTTCCGCATCAGAGCCTCATTCACAGCCACTATCGCCCCGAAGTCGAAGTCCTCCCGCACACTGCCCGGCTGACAGTCATTGACCGGATTGTCCTTCCGCCGGCCGTCCGACGTCCGCAGCCAGTAGTCACAGTACACCATCACCGCCCCGGCCCGAGCAGCCTCCTCCAGCAGCCTTCCGCCGGCCTCCCGGGCATCATACATTTCCCGCTCCGGCCCCACCCGCAGCAGAACATATCCATTGTCTCTGTCAATTATTTCCATATCTTTCTGATTAGCCTCTCAAAGATAGTAAATGTTTTCATGTGAATTTGCGTAACGGCAAGCAGAGAAGCGGCCTAAAAATGCAATTATCTTTAAATCATCAAGTTACAATTAGAGCGTGTGCTTTCGGAAGTGTCAAAAATATCCGAAAAGCACTCGTTGCATTTGTAAAGGCCTGTCTATCGAAGCATTACAAAACGAAGCCGCTGCAGTACTTACCGTTGCCAGGCCATCACGCATCCCTTAGTTGTTCTTGTTTATCAGGTTTACGACGACCTTCACCATCATGTCCTTCTCTTCCGTGCGGCTTTCGGTAAGTCACAATCTTATCATTCAATTCCATACCTCAACACTTTAAACAGATTACACAAATTATCAGATGAACCGGCCGGTGACACTGGAAGGGCAGCGGCGGATGTCGTCAGGAGTGCCGGCTGCCACGATGCGGCCGCCTTCCTCGCCGCCGCCGGGCCCCATGTCGATGACGTAGTCGGCTGAGCGGATGACATCGATGTCGTGCTCGATGACGATGACCGTGGCGCCGTGGTCTATCAGGCTCTGGAAGACCTGCAGCAGGGTTTGTACGTCGGCAGGATGCAGTCCTATGGTCGGCTCGTCGAACACGAAGACCGAATCGTCCTGGCCGCGTCCCATCTCGCTGGCCAGCTTGAGACGCTGGGCCTCGCCGCCCGACAGTCCGGGAGTCTGCTCGCCGAGAGTCAGATAGCCCAAGCCAAGGTCCTGGAGCACCTGAAGCCGCTGACGCACAGTTCTGAGATCCCCGCACGCCACGAGAGCGTCGCTGACATCCATCGCCATCAATTCGGGAAGAGAGTGATAGGTTCCCTCGAAATTCTCCCGGCGGATACGGTAAGCCGCCTTGGAATAGCGGGAGCCGCGGCAGTCCGGGCAGGGTATGTCCACGTCGGGCAGGAACTGTACGTCGAGGTTGATTACACCAGTACCGTCACAGGTAGGACAGCGCAGACGGCCGGTATTGTAGGAGAAATCCCCATCCTTCCAGCCGGCGGCCTTAGCGTCGGGCGTGCGGGCGTAGACCTTGCGCAGCTCGTCGTGTACGTTGGCGTATGTAGCTACGGTAGAGCGGATATTGATGCCTATGGGCGTTGCGTCTATAAGTTTGGCGTGCCGGATACCGTCGGCCTGTACGGACAGCACGTGGCCAGGCAACTTGCCGCCCGAAACCATCGCCTGCAAACCCGGCACCAGACTCTCCAGTATCAGAGTCGTCTTGCCCGAGCCCGACACTCCGGTCACCACGGTCAGCCGCCCCTTGGGGATATCCACCTCTAACGGCTTCACCGTATGTATCGCAGCCGTCGAGATATGGATACGTCCGTAAGCAAACATCTCGGATTCAGCCGCCCGCTTCCGGGCACTCACCCCTGCCAGCCCGGTCAGAAACGGGCCTATCTTCGAATCCGGACACCGTCCGATATCCTCCAGCGTCCCCTGCGCTATCACCTGTCCGCCCGAAGAACCGGCCCCGGGCCCCATCTCTATCATCCAGTCCGACTCCTTGAGTATCTGCACATCGTGGTCCACGAGCACTATCGAATTGCCGTCGGCTATCAGGTCCTTCATCACCCCTGCCAGCCCGACGATATTGGCCGGATGCAGCCCTATCGACGGCTCGTCCAGCACATAGAGCACCCCTGTGGTACGGTTACGCACCGCCCTGGCCAGCTGCATCCTCTGCCGCTCCCCGGTCGAAAGCGTGGACGAAGCGCGGTCCAGACTCAGATACCCCACACCCAGATCCAGCAGCCGCACCGAAGCATCCAGGAACGACTCGCAGATCCTCTCAGCCATCGGACGCATCTCCTCCGGCAGGGAAGCCGGCACCCCGCGCACCCATTCCACCAGCTCCCGCAGACTCATCCGGCACGCCTCGTCTATGGAAATGCCCCGGACCCTAGGAGCGCGGGCGGCCTCGGAGAAACGCGAGCCCCCGCAATCAGGACACGGCCCGGTCCTAAGGAACCGCTCCACCCGCTTCATCCCCTTCTCGTCCTTGACCTTCGCAAGGGCGTTCTGCACGGTATAGACGGCATTGTAGTAGGTAAAATCCAATTCCCCGGCCTGGTTGGTATTCTTCGAATGGTAGAATATATGCTTCTTCTCGGCCGGTCCATGAAAGACAATATCCCGCTCCTTCGGGGTCAACTGGTTGAAAGGCACGTCCGTACGCACTCCCATCGCCCGGCAGACATCGGTCATCAGGGACCACATCAGGGTATTCCACGGCAGCACCGCACCCTGGTCGATGCTCAGGGTCTCGTCCGGCACCAGGGTGGACTCATCCACGGTGCGGACAGTTCCGGTGCCGTCGCAAGCAGGACAGGCACCGCTGCTGTTGAAGGACAATTCCTCAGCGGACGGTGCGTAGAAATGCGCCCCGCACTCCGGGCAGACCAGTTCCAGACCGGCCGCCACATTGAGCGACGGTGTCACGTAATGCCCGTTCGGGCAGCGGTGTGAGGCCAGGCGCGAATAGATCAGGCGCAGCATGTTGAGCAGCTCCGTCCCAGTGCCGAAGGTGCTGCGGATACCCGGCACCGCCGGCCTCTGGTGCATGGCCAGGGCCGCCGGCACGTAGAGCACCTCATCCACGCTCGCCCGCGCCGCCTGAGTCATTCTCCGGCGGGTATATGTCGACAGCGACTCGAGATAGCGCCGCGAGCCCTCCGCATACAGCACCCCGAGGGCCAGCGAACTCTTGCCCGAGCCCGACACCCCCGCTATCCCCACGACCTTCCCAAGCGGCACGTCCACATCGATATTCTTAAGATTGTGCACCCTCGCCCCGCGCACCTCTATCCTGTCCGGTCTGTCAATATTTTCTTTCATTGTCAATTTGAATTTATCCTACAAATTTATCAACTTTTTCCATAAATTCGCGGTATGAAAAGACAACTCTTCTGTACTCTGGCAATGACAGCGATGACTGTTATCGGAACGGCTGCGGCGGGGACCGACAGCCTCTCGAAATGGGTGAATCCTATGATTGGAACAAACGGAATGGGGCATACGTTTCCCGGGGCATGTTATCCTTTCGGAATAGTGCAGCTCAGCCCGGACACGGACACCGTGCCGCACAACATCGACGGACGGTATCAGCCCGAGGCCTACCGCTACTGCGCCGGCTACCAGTACGGCGACAGCACGATAGTGGGCTTCAGCCACACGCATTTCAGCGGGACTGGACACTCGGACCTCGGGGACGTGCTGCTGATGCCCACCACCGGTGAGCTGAAACTGAGGCCAGGAACGGCGGCCGACCCTGATGCGGGATACCGTTCCCGATACTCACATGAGCGGGAAGTGGCCCGGCCGGGATACTACGAGGCCTTCCTGGAGGACTACGGCATACGGGCGCAGCTGACGGCCACCCCGAGGACAGGCGTACACCGCTACACCTACCCCGAGGGCGCCTCGGAGCAGCGGATCATCCTCGACCTCATCCACGGCATCTACAACTACGACGGCAAGGTGCTCTGGGCCCAGATCCGCGTCGAGAACGACACCCTGCTGACCGGCTACCGCATCACCAACGGCTGGGCGCGGACCAACTACACCTATTTCGCGATATCGTTTTCAAGGCCAATACGCGAGTACGGCTACAAGGAATTCGGGAAGGTACTCTACAACGGGTTCTACCGCAAGTTCGACCTGGAGCACAATTTCCCGGAAATCGGAGGCAGGAAGATAGCGGCCTGGTTCGAATTCGACCCCTCGGAGGGCCGGGAGCTGGAGGTGAAGGTCGCCCTGTCGGGGGTGAGCACCGCCGGAGCGGTCAGGAATCTGGAGGCGGAGGCGGCAGGGAAGGATTTTGAGACCGTGGCGGCCGAGGCCGGGGCAGCCTGGGACAATGCCCTCTCGGTCATTGAGGCCGAGGGCAATAAGGACCAGCTGTCCATGCTCTACACCTCCCTCTACCACACAATGATCAACCCCTCGGTCTACTGCGACACGGACGGACTCTACCGGGGAGTGGACGGCAACATCCACCGCGCGGAGGGCTTCACGAACTACACCATTTTCTCCACCTGGGACACCTTCCGGGCCCTGCACCCGCTCTACAACATCATCCAGCGGGAGCGCAGCCATGACATCATCGAGTCCATGATCGCCCACTCCGAGCAGAGCGTCCACGGAGCCCTGCCGGTATGGAGCCACAACGCCAACGAGAACTGGTGCATGATCGGCTACCACAGTGTCTCCGTCCTCGCCGACGCCATCGCCGCCGGCATCCCTGTCGATACGGCCCGGGCCCTGAAAGCCATGGTGCACAGCTCCTCCATACCCTACTACGAGGGCACCGGCGAGATGATGCGCCTCGGGTACGTGCCCATGGAGGCCTCCGGCAGCTCGGCCTCGGTGACCCTCGAATACGCCTACGACGACTGGACCGTCTACCGGACAGCGGCTGACGCGGGTCAGGCCGACATCGCAGAGCAGTACCTGAAACGCTCCGGCAACTGGCGCAACGTCTTCGACCCCGGGACCCGCCACGCCCGTCCCCGCCACGAGGACGGCACCTTCAAGACTGACTTCGAGCTGCTCAGCACCCACGGCCAGGGCTTCATCGAGGGCAACTCCCTCAACTACTCCTTCTACGTGCCCCATGACGTACCCGGCCTGATAGAGGCCATGGGCGGAGCAGAGCAGTTCGAGGCTAACCTCGACACCCTGTTCACCATGCACCTGCCCGACGAGTTCTTCGCCGGCACCGAGGACGTCACCCGCGAAGGCATCCTCGGCGGCTACGTCCACGGCAACGAGCCCAGCCACCACATTCCCTTCCTCTACGCCTGGACCACTAATCCCTGGAAGACCCAGTACTGGCAGCGCGAGATCATGAACCGGATGTACCGCAACAACATCGACGGCCTCTGCGGCAACGACGACTGCGGCCAGATGTCCGCCTGGTACATATTCTCGGCCATGGGATTCTACCCCGTATGCCCCGGCAGCGGAGAGTACATCCTCGGAGCCCCCTACCTGCCCTACATGAAGATCAACCTTGAAAACGGCCGGACCCTCGAGATAAAAGCCCCGAAAGTCTCCGACCGCAACCGCTACGTCCGCTCCGTCAGCCTCAACGGCACAAGGTTAAAGCCCGGAGAGGACGGCGTCCTGAAACTCACCATCGGCCAGATACTCGCCGGCGGCCTCCTCGAGTTCGAGATGAGTGCCCGGCACTGATTTTTATATTGGTAATATAAAAATTTAACCATTTTTATATATCAGCAATATAAATTTGCTATATTTGCGGTAGCAAAATATCCGCACATGGCAATAACAATCGATACATTCCGGATACTGATAAGCGAGGGACAGGAACTTCTCAGAGACATTGACCTGTATGACAGGCAGTTCGAATTTGAGGGCAGCGGCCGATACGTCCTTACAGGCGTGCGGCAGGCTGGCAAGTCCTACATGCTGTTCAAACGGGCAAGGCAGCTGATGTCCGAAGGCCGTCTCCCGGAAGAATTCATCTACATCGATTTCGACGACGAGCGTCTCATAGGAATGGATGCCGGCGACTTCGACACGATACTCCAGGCATACAGAAGCACCGGCGGGCAAAAGCCGATACTGATGTTAGACGAGATACAGAACATAGAGGGCTGGGAGCATTTCGCCCGGAGACTTGCCAACCGGAAGTTTCAGGTATACATCACAGGAAGCAACGCTAAAATGCTCAGCCGGGACATACACACGACCCTCGGTGGCAGATACACGGAAGGGACGGTATATCCCTACTCCTTTTCAGAGTATCTTGAGTCACAGGGCATTGTGCTTAGCCAGGGATGGGAATACAGTTCGGAGAGATTCAAGGTCATGGAAATGCTCTCCCAGTATCTCCTGTGGGGAGGATTCCCTGAGCTCATGCTTTTCAAGAACAAGAGAAGGTGGCTGAACGACCTGTATGAGAAAATCCTGTTGAACGACATAGTCGTCAGAGGCAGGATCCGCAATGAGACCGCCCTGCGGATGGTGTTCAAAAGACTCGCCGAGAGCATCGGAAAACCCATAGCCTACAACCGGATAGCCAACCTGATAAAAAGCACCGGAATCAACACTACCCCGGCATCGGTCATCCAGTATGTCGAAGCCGCCAAAGACGCATACATCCTCCTGCCCATTGAGAACTACGCTACCAAATCTACGGAAAGGGAGACTGTCAAGAAGCATTACTTCATTGACAACGGCCTCCTGAGCATTTTCCTCAGCAACACTGCCGCCCCCCTGTTCGAGAACCTCTGCGCCGTCCACCTGAGCAGGACCTACGGAGACAAACTGTACTTCTACCACAAGAATACCGAAGTCGATTTCTACATACCGGAAGCCGGATACGCCGTACAGGCCTGCGTCACGCTCAGCGACCCCGACACAAAGGAGAGGGAGGCCCTCGGTCTTGTCCGGCTGGACAAGACCGAGGGCCTTTCGAGGATGGTAATCGTCACCCGCGACGAAGAAGGCTCCATCCCCCTCCCCGACGGCAGGGCCATAGAAATACTTCCCGTCTGGAAATGGCTGCTACAGAGCCGGGACCTATAGCTCCATCTTCGCTAAATACATTATGCCGTCGCGGTCCATCACGGCAGCATAAATTGTATTCTCAGTCTCAGAATAACAAAGCCTTTCTATCTTATAATCAGTGTGGATAAGCTCCAGAGGGTTGCCCTCCCAGTCGAAGACCGCTATCTTGGTGTAAGTCTGCCTGTCACCGCTGTTCCAATAGGGATTGACCTCCCCGTCATACGCTGCCAGAATCCTGTCGTCGAAAGCATATATGTCATAGAATCCCAGGACTGTCCGCTCATTGTAGTCATAGCCGCCGGAGGATACATCAATGTCCGGATCCTCAAATACTCTGACCGCTATAGGAGCTATGCTGTCCTGCCCGATGCCGTACGTTTCCAGCACAGTCCCATGCAATGTTCCTATAGCCAGACGGCTCTTGTCCGGTGATGCGGAGTAAGGCGTATACATGTACTCATAAAAACGCAGCTCCGGGTCGCTTACCGGGGAATAATCGTACTGACACAGAGTATGTCCAGCGCGGTCCTGGAGCTCAAACCTGCTTACCTCATGCAGGTCCGGACTTGAATAGCCGACATTCTTCATAAACAACCTGTTGTCTCCAGACTCCACCACACTCATTGTCCACGTAGGAGGATCATACCGCTCCTCCCTGTACAGAAAACTTCCGGCAAGTATCGAATCTATCTGATAACGGAGTATGCTCCCCTTCATGTCATCGTAATATGTCAGCACGCCATCGGCAAAATAAGTGTTTTGCAGCCCACTCATGGTCTCACCTGGCCCGCGGCCGTCGTTGATACCGGACCATATCCGCTTGCCGGTATTTTTGTCGTATATCCACAGATTGTGCCCCGTCTTCATGTCCGCCACTGGTACCAGCAGACAAGACTTGTACTCCCACAAATCGTATACAACATTGACATACAACTCGTCTGAGACAAGTTCCCACCCGGCTTTCCGTTCTGTCGGGAACGTCACGGACAAAGATACCTCACCGGAACATGAAAATAGGAAAAATAAGGGAACTAGGATTGTTCCCTTACTAATATTCATCCATATCATAAATGTGAAAATACAGTTTAAGGCCCGATATTATTTTTCAATTACTGATTGAGAGCATGTACAATTGGTCAGTTTACCAGGTCCTTTATATCCTTTTGCCCAGACCTCATTACCACAATTTGGACAAATTGCATCGCAATACGGGTCTACTGTGCCACATGTTCCCCAATGCTCGACACCTGCCAACGCTTCCACATTGGTTTCGAAAAGTCCGCCGTCAGATTCAGCGTTACTCTGAGATATCGCACAGATACTCAGGAAAAGAGAAAGAGTGAGGGCTACCGCCCCTCCGAGAATGAGAATAATTGTCTTCTTCATTGCTGCTTGATTTTAAAATTAATAATTGATTTATCTGTTTTGCGCAAAACATTCATTTGGCAATACTTTCAAGTACCTTTTCAAAAGCTGTCCTAAGGTCTTCGCTCATTGAAGGATTGCCCACATACACTATCTTCCCTGCACTGTCTGTCAAAAATGTGTGAAAACGCACATCCTCCGGGATGAAATTGTTGGCTTTCCTGAAACGTCCGTCGAAATCTATATACACCGGATACGGGAACCTGTGTATATCCAGCAGCCGCCTCACGACTTCGTAATCTTCAGGCTTCGGAGAGAATATGGTCAATACTTCAAATGTACCATCCTCTGAACTCTTGCGGTAGAGCCATTCTATGCTGGTCAGATGTGCTATTTCGCAGTCACTGCACGATGCAGAATCATAGTAGAATATCAACTTAGGCTGGTCAGACTTGTCTTTATAGAAAAAGACACCCGCAGTATCGACTCCCTGTATGCCGGCCGGAGTCACAACTGTATCCGACATAAACGTCCTCAGTTCCCTGCGCAACAAGACAGTTTCCCGCGAAGTACATGTGCAAATCAGCACAGGACCTATCATAAATATCAATATGCGGGATAGAAGTCTCATAGTAGTTTTTTGTTTTCAAAGATATTGCATTGTTTTCAAATAGACAAATTTTCTTTTACTTTGCAGGTAGAATTTATGAAAATACCTACCACAAAGATTATACGGATTATCCTTCTCATGGCACTGGCAACAGCTGCCTTGGCTGTAACGATTCCGGTATTCCTGACCGACCGCTTCACTATCAGAGGCGGCTCCATGCTTCCTACCCTGCATGACGGACAGCACGTCTTCGTGAACAAACTGCTGATGGGTGCCCGCATCTATACCAAATACGACTTCTCGGACCCGGTGATGGAGTCTTTTCGGATGCCCGGACTCAGGAATGTCCGTCCGGGAGATATCGTCATATTCAACTACCCCTACCCTGACTCTACCGGCAAAATTCACTTCAGGATCAACTACGTCTACGCAAAGAGATGCATAGGGAGGTCTGGCGACACTGTGGGCATCCGCAACGGATACTACTACAACTCCTCGCTGCCTACAACAGTTATCGGAACTGAACGGTATCAGAGATGGCTTTCCCGCAGACCTGACTCAGTACTCACAGCCGATACCGCCCTGAAGTTCGAAGCTGCCGTCTTGCCGGACGGAGCCGTCTGGACTATCAAAGATTACGGGCCGCTGTACATACCAGGCGCAGGAGACACCATAAGACTTACCGAAAACAATATCTTCCTGTACGGCAGACTCATCGAGTATGAATCCGGAGACATGCCCGATGCAGACTCCGTTTCATGCCATACCTTCCGCAGCAACTATTGCTTCCTCGCCGGGGACAACGTCCTCAACTCCATGGACAGCCGGTACATAGGACTGATTCCGGAAGATTATATAGTGGGTATTGTCAGCGGCATTTGAGTTCTACAGAATTTTCCGTATCTTGCTGCCACTTTATGGATGCACAAGAAAGATGACAGAACTACAGAGTCTCCTGAAGAGACAGTTGGCCGGATGGCCGGAAGCGGCGCGGAGATACCGTGACCTGCGCGAGGTACAGACCAAGGAAATAACCATCGGCGGTATGCCGGTCAGGGTGCAGTACAATCCCGCCCGGGCAGTCTCCACACTGGCCCGCACCGACGCGGCCTCCATCGCGGCCCGGCCCTGCTTCCTGTGCCGGGAAAACCGTCCGGAGCAGCAGGAGGCCCTGCCCTTCGAAGGCTGCGACGGCCGCCGCTACGAGGTGCTGGTCAATCCCTTCCCTATTTTCCCAAAGCACTATACCGTCCCGTCCGTGGAGCACACGCCCCAGCGGATTGCCGGACGCTTCCCGGACATGCTGCGCCTTGCGGAGACCTTCCCCGACATGGTGGTCTTCTACAACGGTCCGGAGAGCGGAGCCAGCGCCCCCGACCATTTCCATTTCCAGATGGGCTGCAGGGGGTTCCTGCCCGTCGAGACGCATTTTGACCGGCTGAAGCCTGTGACCGTCATGAGGCCGGGCCGTGCGAGCATTGCCGTAACTTCGGGATACATTTCCGGACTGCCGGTGATTACCGCTCCGGACGGGACTTCCGCGACAGCCGCATTCCTCCGGGTGCTCCGCTCCCTGCCTGTCAGTCCGGCTACCGGTGAGCCGCAGCTCAATATCCTCTGCTGGAAGGAGACGTCCGCTGACGGCGGTCCCGGGGCATCGTTCCGCATCATCGTCATTCCGCGCAAAGCCCACCGTCCTTCCTGCTATTTCGCCCCGGAAGACAGGGCCGTGCGTATCAGTCCCGCCTCGGTCGACCTCGGAGGTGTGTTCATCGTCCCGGTGGAAGCGGATTTCCGGAGGGTCAATGCACAGGTGCTCAGGGACATCATCGAGGAGACCGTCGATACTTCCTGGCAGCCGGTCATCGACGTGGGGCTGCTCACCGCCCCGGTGCTGCGGGTCAGGTTCAATCAGCCGTTCACAGGTCCGGACTCCCGGAAAGGGGGCATCTGCGGAGAACAGGCATTTACCCTCGCGGACGGGATGGTAGAGTGGAATGGTAAACGCTATGGGAGGCTGGAATTCAGACCTGCGGGCAGTGCTTCCGAAGGGGGAGATTCCCGGGGATTCACCCTGCACAAGGTCAGGATAGGGATCAATTTCCATTGGGAGCGGGAGGAGGACCAGCTGTTCTCCGGCGGGCTGACCATTCTGCCATCGGAGGACGGGCTTGTGGCCATAAACAGCGTGCTGACAGAGGATTACCTGCTGAGCGTAATCTCCTCGGAGATGAACGGGGACGCGCCGGAGGAGTTCCTCAAGGCCCACGCCGTCATCTCGCGGTCGTGGCTGCTGGCACGGCCTACGCTCGGGGGCGGGGACAATGTTCAAGGCTATGAGGGATCGTGCCACTCTGCCGCTGGGAATGGAGGCAATCCCGACAGCCAGGAATCCCCGGAAAACGGACATTCCGGGCAGGGAATTTCCGCACTGGGTTCCCTTGAGAATGACCGCATCATCCGCTGGTACGACCGGGAGGACCATTCGCTCTTCGATGTCTGTGCGGACGACCATTGCCAGAGATATCAGGGGCTGCTCCGGGCCGGGAATGCCAATATCCGGCGGGCCATCGAGGCTACCCGCGGACTGGTGCTGACCGACGGGCCGGACGGAGCCATCTGCGATACCCGCTTCTCCAAATGCTGCGGGGGAGTCTCCGAGCGGTTCTCCGCCTGCTGGGCCGACGAGGACTATGCCTATCTGCGGCCCGTGCGGGACTATGCATGCCTGCAGACCGACGAAGACAATGCCGCTGACGACGGTACGCCTGACGCCTCCGGCCCTGTCGCAGCCGAAAGCACAGGCACCAAGCCCGGTTTCCCGGCAGCCGGTCCTACACATAGAAACATCGTCGGCACTATCCCGGACCTCTCCGACGAGCAGAATGCCCGCGAATGGATATTGTCCTCGCCCGAGGCCTTCTGCAACACCTCCGACCCGGCCCTGCTATCCACCGTCCTGAACTCTTACGACCAGGAGACCGCCGATTTCTACCGCTGGAGAGTCGAATACTCCCAGGAGGAACTGAGAGACCTGCTCCGCCGCCGATCCGGCATTGACTTCGGTTCAGTGCTGGAACTCAGGCCGCTGCGTCGAGGGGCATCCGGACGCATCATCGAGCTGCTCATCCGGGGCACACAGCGGACCGTCACCGTCGGCAAGGAACTCGAGATACGCCGCTGGCTGTCCGAGTCGCACTTGTACAGCTCGGCCTTTGTCGTGGATACCGTCTACGCCGAGCCTGCTTCTGACGGCCAGGACATTCGACCCGACATAAACGCTCCGGCCAGATTCATCCTCCACGGTGCCGGCTGGGGACACGGCGTAGGACTGTGCCAGATCGGAGCCGCCGCCATGAGCGCCCGCGGCTGCACATTCGACCGCATCCTCGCCCACTACTTCCGCGGATCCTGCCTCACCCGCCTCTATTGACCCACTCCACTGCCCTGCCCTGGCCTGGCCTCCCTGTCCTGCTATACCCTGTCCTGCCCTACTCTACCTCGCCGTCCTCCTCCCACCTTCCGAAGGTGGGCATTTTTCCGGCCTTTCCGCATCACCTTCCGAAGGCGGAATTTCCATACATGCGCCTCAGAAGCGCCGTAACCCAGTTCACTTCGGACGGAAACTCTTTCCACCTTCCGAAGGCGGGCAATTTCCGGCCGTTCCCGTCTCACCTTCCGAAGGCGGGCAGCAGCATGGACAGAGTAACGGTAAGCAGAGAAGCGACCTACTTTTACAACGGATTGGAATACTGATACATAGAGACTCAACGAGTACTTTTCGGTCATACCCGCACCTGCCAAAAGCACACGTTTAACTGTAAGTAATTGATCCTCGAGCGCATACGATTCGACCCTGCTCCAGTACTTACCGTTACTTCGCGCAACTGCACCTTCCTTCCCACTCCTTCCGAAGGAGTCCGGAACAGGCACTTTTTGTCGACTCCTGCCAAAAGAGTAATATGCCATATTTTCCGTCCACACCCTGCCAGAAGGCGTATATCGACGTTTCCGCCATCTACCGACTTTTCCACTCCTTCCGAAGGAGTAAAAAAACTGCGAGAAAACAGAACTCCTTCGAAAGGAGTGAGGCGGGTACGGCTGGCCGGTGATATTTACCTCAAACTGTATTTGAAGAAGGGATATTTACTCACGTTAGAGAGAAAATAGAGCGTGCCGCTGTTCTCGTCCACGGAGATGAAGCCCCAGTTGTCGAGGCGATAGCGGCGGACCGGATTGCCGTTCCAGTCGAACTGCTCCACGTAGATGTAGTAGATGTCCTTATTCTGCTCCCTGACCACATCCACCGGTGTGCGGCCGCTGTAGAGCAGCCAGACATAGCGGTGTCCGGCGTAGAGCTTCCAGTAGTGGGTAACATTGCTGTCCATCCCGACACCCTCGGTTTCTCCCTCCTCCGCCGAACGGAAATCGACAGACCTCATATTTCCGTCAAAGTCGCAGAAGACCACCCGCTTCGCGTATTTAAACGCCCAGACGGCTCTCTCATACTGGAAGTTCACCCCGAGCGAGCCGATATTCATGGTGCTGCCGGCGGAATATTTGCCCAGGCGGACATCGGCCAGCTTCCGGACTGTCTGCCCAGGCGCCGCAGCAGTGTCGCTTCCGTCGTAAAGGTATATCGCTGAACTATGCGCAAAGACAATATGGTCGTCATCCACTGCGGCAAAGCCCCGGGTATAGGAAGACGCATTATACTGCGAAGGTATCCGGTGACGGATCTGCTCAACTACCCCGTCCGTCCTGATTTTGTACAGGCCCTGGATATCCCTGAAGTTTTCGTTAATCATCGCGATGTATCCGGAACCTTCGTAAGGCCAGATATCCGGGGAGATAAACTCCATAGGCCCGCGACCCCTGTTGCCGGATATACCCTTAAGTTCCAGATCAGGCAGCGAATACATCCTGAACGGACGGTCATCCTCGCAGCAGACCAGCAGTAGCGAGTCTTTCAGAATCATGGTGGACACCCCCACTTTGAAAATCTCGTCCTGCAGGACTGTATCTCCCTTCAGATGCAGCTCCTCGCCGAAGGCTTCTGCGTCATTTTTCAAATGCACTTCTCCAGAGACGAGCGGAGCAATGGTGTCGGGGACGGCTGCGGCCTGAGCCTGGGCCACGTCCGCACTGCTGCTGTCCTGCTGATTTTTCCCGGAGCCCCGGCCTCCACATGATACGGTCAGGGCAGCGGCGGCGATGGCAGCCGATATCAGAATGATGGTAGGAAATCTTTTCATGGCGGTGAATTTCTTATTTTTGCAAATATAAAAATTTTTTTCGTAGCACCCGCGGTATACCGGACTTCAGCTATCACATGCCACAACGGCACCGAGTCGCGGGTTTTACTGCCGTTGCGGAAAGATGAGGCGGAAGTTTATATATCTTTACGGCATGAAAAGCAAGAGAATACCGCCGATGGCGTGGATCCCGACCCTGTATGTGGCGGAAGGGCTGCCGTACGTGGCAGTAAACACGCTGTCGGTCATCATGTACAAAAATCTCGGGATGTCCAACACCGATATCGCCTTCTATACCGGCTGGCTGTATCTGCCGTGGGTCATCAAGCCGTTCTGGAGCCCGTTTGTGGACATCATCAGGACCAAGCGGTGGTGGACGGTGACGACGCAGTTCATTATCGGGGCGGCGTTTGCGGCCATCGCGCTGACCCTGCCGCTGGACAGTTACGTTGTGCTGTCACTGGCGGTGTTCTGGCTGATCGGATTTGCCTCGGCTACGCACGACATAGCGGCGGACGGATACTACATGCTGGCGCTGGACTCCTCGGACCAGTCGCTGTACGTGGGGATACGCAGCGCGTTCTACCGGCTGGCGACCATCATCGGGCAGGGCGGAGTCGTGATGGCGGCCGGATGGATGGAGACGGCTTTCGGCAATGTACCCCGGGCATGGGCGGTGACCTTCCTGATACTCTCGGCGCTGTTCCTGCTCATCGCATTTTACCATTCGCGGATATTGCCCCGGCCGGCGGCGGACAGGCCCTCCGGAGCAATGCCCGGCAAACCCGCATCCGGCCACAGCGCCGCCCGCATCCTCCGCGAGTTCGTCGGCACCTTCGGCTCATTTTTCCGGAAAAAGCACGTCTGGATCGCCGTCACCTTCATTCTCCTGTACCGCTTCCCCGAAGCCCAGCTCGTAAAGATGATCAACCCATTCCTGCTCGACCCCGCAACCGAAGGCGGCCTCGGTCTGAGTACCGCCCAGGTCGGTCTGGTCTACGGCACAATAGGCATCATCGGCCTGACACTCGGCGGCATCCTCGGCGGCGTGCTCGTATCGCGGTACGGGCTCAAACGCTGTCTCTGGCCCATGGCCCTGGCCCTCACCCTGCCCTGCGGCGTATTCTGCTGGATGAGCATGGCCCAGCCCGACCCGGCATCAATGCTGAACATAGTCCTGATCAACGCCTGCGTCTTCATCGAGCAGTTCGGCTACGGCGTCGGCTTCACCTCCTTCATGCTATACATGATGTATTTCGCCGAAGGGCCCAGTAAGACCTCCCATTACGCCATCTGCACCGCATTCATGGCCCTCGGCATGATGATACCGGGAATGTTCGCGGGTGCCCTGCAGGAATGGATGGGCTACGTCGGCTTCTTCTGGTGGATCATGGGCTGCTGCCTCGTCACCCTCGCAGTCACCGCACTCATCAAGGTCGACCCTTCCTTCGGCCTCAAGAGTAGCGGTAATCAGCAGTAAAGCAGCAATCGTTCAAATACACACCTTCCGAAGGTGATACGAAAACGCGGGGAATCTATTCACCTTCCGAAGGTGGAATGAGGGTCAGGCAAGGGAAAGCAGGGCCATAGACGCTGTAGGGCAATTCAGGCAAATGCACACCTTCCGAAGGTGAGACGAAAACGCGGGAAATCTACTCACCTTCCGAAGGTGATGGGAAGCTAGGGGAAACGGCAGCCCCTCCAGAGCCGAAACAGAAAAGTGCATCGCCGGAAAAGCACCGCCGGAAAAGATTTTTTCTTAAATTCGCAGAATGAACTGGAGTGAACTGAGCCTGCCCATAACCGATCCCACGTGGATATTCCTGATCGTACTGCTGATCATCCTGTTCGCCCCGCTGCTGTTCAACCGGCTGCGGATACCGAACATCATCGGGATGATCCTGGCCGGCGTGCTCATCGGCGAGCACGGACTCAACCTGCTGGCCCGCGACAGCAGCTTCGAGCTCTTCGGCAACGTCGGCCTGTACTACATCATGCTCCTGGCCGGTCTGGACATCAACATGGAGGACTTCAAGCACAACCGCAAGAAGGCCGCCGTCCTGGGTCTGCTCACCTTTTCCATACCGATCATACTCGGACTCATAGTCAACACTTCCCTGCTCAAGTACAGCCTCGCCACCTCCATCCTTCTGGCCAGCATGTACGCCTCCTACACCCTGATTTCCTACCCGATAGTCCTCCGCCTCGGAGTCTCCCGCGAGAGGAGCGTGAGCATAGCCGTAGGAGCCACAGCAGTCACCGACACCATGACCCTGCTGGTGCTGGCCGTCATGAGCGGCATATTCGAGGGCGGCACAGGTGAGTCGTTCTGGATAGTGATGGCATTCAAGGTGATAATGATAGGAGCAGTCATCATCTACTCCTTTCCGAGAATAGCGCGATGGTTCTTCCGCAAGTACGACGACACCGTCATGCAGTTCATCTTCGTGATGGTACTCCTCTTCGCAGCAGCCGGGCTGATGGAAGTGGCCGGACTGGAGGGCATCCTCGGAGCCTTCCTCACCGGCATCCTGCTCAACCGCCTGATTCCGTCCATTTCCCCCCTCAAGAGCCATCTCGAGTTCGTGGGCAATGCCCTCTTCATCCCGTTCTTCCTCATCGGAGTGGGCATGCTCATCAACCTCAACGTGATATTCGGACACTGGGGCGCGATCAAGGTAGCAATGGTCATGACCGCCACCGCCCTGACCGGCAAATGGATTGCCAGCCTCCTGACCCAGAAGGTGTTCCACATGGCCGCCACCGAGCGCCGCCTGATGTTCGGCCTCACCACCTCCCAGGCAGCCGCCACCCTCGCAGCAGCCCTCATCGGCTACGAGATCATCCTCCCCGACGGGAGCCGCCTCCTGAACGAGGACATCCTCAACGGTACCATTCTCCTGATTCTATTCACCTGCATCGTCAGTTCCCTGACCACCGACCGAACCGCCCGCAAGATAGCAATGGAGGAGCCCGTCATCGACCGCGACCCCGACAGCCGGCCCGAGAAGATTCTCATCCCGCTGGCCAACCCCGATACCGTCAAGGACCTGGTCTGCCTATCCATGGCCGTGCGCGACCCCATGCTCAACGACAACCTCTACGCCCTGAGCATCCTCTACGATACCGACAACTCCAAGGCCGTGAGCACCGCCTCCCGCAACCTGGACAACGCCGCCAGGATAGCCGCCTCCGCCCACGTGGACCTCAAGAAACTCAGCCGCTACGACCTCAACATCGCCTCGGGCATCATCCATACCGTCAAGGAGCAGGAGATCACCAGCCTCCTCATCGGCCTGAGAAGGGACGCCGACAGCCCGATTCTCGGCAACCTGGCCCTCAACCTCCTCAAGAGCCTCTCCTGCGAAGTCCTCCTCTCCCGCCTCATGGTCCCCATCAACACCCTGAGCCAGATAGTGGTGGCAGTCCCGCCCAAAGCCGAGTACGAAGCCGGATTCAGCCGCTGGGTGGAGCACCTCTGCCGCCTGAGTACCTCCCTGGAGCGCCCCCTGCATTTCCACGCCCCTCAGGAGACCATTGTCATACTGCAGAAACTCCTCGAGGAGAACAGTCACCGCCTGGAAGCCCTCTACGTTCCCATGGAGGACTACAGCGACCTGACCTCCCTCGCCTCCGAACTTGACGACGACAGCCTCCTGGCCGTAGTCAGCTCCCGACCCGGCTCCATCTCCCACGACAGCTCGTTCGAGAAGCTGCCCCGCCTCCTCGGCCGCGAGTTCACCTCCTGCAGTCTCATCCTCCTCTACCCCGAGAAATACGACGACTCCGGCCAGGCCCTCAGCTGACAGCCCGAGCCCAAAACACATTGTACGATATGAAATTATCCGGAACATACCATCTTTCCACCACAGCCGCGGCCGTCCTCATTCTGACCGCCCTTACCCTCATCCCCGCCACCGGCACCGCCCAGACCGTCCTCACCGGCATCGACGTCCTCGAGGCCAACGGCTTTGAGCAGATGCAGGGCAAGCGCATCGGGCTGGTGACCAATCCCACGGGCGTGGACCGCTACCTCAACTCCACCATCGACGTCCTGAACAGCGCCCCGGGAGTGGAGCTGGTCGCCCTCTTCGGCCCTGAGCACGGGGTCCGGGGCAATGCCCACGCCGGCGAGCACGTCGAGGGACAGGCCGTCGACCCCCGCACCGGCGTTCCCATTTTCTCCCTCTACGGCAAGACCCGCCTCCCCTCCGCGGAGCAGTTCGAGGGCCTCGATGCCATCGTCTACGACATCCAGGACATAGGCTGCCGCTCCTACACCTACATCAGCACCATGGGCAATGTGATGAAGGTGGCGGCAATGGAAGGGGTGGAGATGATCATCCTCGACCGTCCGAACCCGCTCGGAGGCCTGAAGGTCGAGGGGCCGGGCGTGGAGGACTCGCTCATTTCATTTGTAGGACAATACAATATCCCCTACGTCTACGGCCTCACCCCCGGAGAGCTGGCGACCCTGCTCAACGAGGAGGGGATGCTCAGGGTCGAGGGCTCCGACGGCCGGGATTCTACGGTAAAATGCCGGCTCACGGTCGTGAAGATGGAAGGATGGAAGCGCGGCATGAACTTCGACGCGACGGGGCTGCTCTGGGTGCCCTCCTCCCCCCACATTCCCACGGTGGAGGCGGCATACCTCTACCCGGCGACCGGTATTCTCGGAGAGCTCGGGGTCCTCTCGATCGGGGTAGGCTACACCCTGCCCTTCGGCATGATCGCCTGTCCGGGGATGGACGCGGACCTGCTGGCCTCGCGGATGAACGCCCTCTATCTGCCGGGGGTGCTGTTCCGGCCCGTCTACGCCACTCCGTTCTACGGCTCGCTCAAGGGAGAGGAAATCGGAGGGGTGCAGATCTACATCACGGACTTCGGGGCGGCACGGCTCTCGGAGATTCAGTTCTATGCGATGCAGGTCATTGCGGACATGCAGCCGGACTTCGACCCGTTCGGGGCTGCAGATGCCTCACGGCTGGAAATGTTCGACAAGGTGACCGGCTCCGAGGAGGTGCGGAAGGCCTTCGGAGAGCGGTACAGATATGAGGACATCTTCAATATCTGGAACGATTTTGCAGAAAAATTCCGTAAAGTCTCGGAAAAATATTATCTTTACGGACTATGAGATTTTCATCCGTCAGATATATCCTCCTGCTTATGCCGTTCCTTGCAGCCGTCGCCTCATGCGACACTGACAACGGCAGTTATGACTACTATACCGAAGCATTCGAATTCTACGGTGAGTACAACGGAGTCATCACTGGCGGAGACGAGCACAATTACTATATCTGCCTCTCGGACTTCGGGTTCGACGAACAGGGCTACATACGGCAGGGAGCCACATACTACTATTTCGACATATTCTCCAGCGCTCCCTCCGGTTCCGGCTCCACCGAAGACATACTCCTGCCGGAAGGGACATACACTCTGGGAGTCACCGGAGCCACGGCCATGGGAACATTCACACGGGACTATTCCATCTTCGTAGGCGAAGACCGCTATGGAGTGCCTATCGAGCAGACATTTACAGAAGGTACTCTTTCCGTCACCAGGAGCAGCGCGTCCTCCTATGTCATAGAGGCCGAGCTCATCGACCTCAGCGGCATGACCCACTACGTCCGCTATAACGGTCCGGCAGTCATGACAGATCACTCCAGCATCCCTGACGAAGAGCTCATGATTCTGGACAAGGACCTGACAGTCGATGCTACAGCAGTCTATGCCGCCATAAACGGACTTTATGACCCGCAGGGAAATATCACCAACGTCATCATCTCCCTGACCGACATGCCGGTCAACGAAGACAACGAGGTAACCCCTCCCGGCAGTATCCTCAACATCGACTGCTACATGAGACTTACCGATGATGGGCAGATACCTGCCGGCACCTACAGCGTGCTTCCCACCCCGCAATGGGGCACAGACCAAACCCTCAGTCCCGGCGAAGTGTACTCCGGCTCGCTGGTCGGCACACTCGTAGAGCACTATGGAGACGACGGGAAAGCCAGCCTGGGCCTGATAACATCAGGGGAAATGAGTATAGAGATCAGCACTGAAAAAGACTACGGCATCACATTCAGTTTCACCACGGACCACGGGTGCCGCATTACCGGAGGCTACAACGGTCCCATCAATCCTGAGTACAGCAGCCCGTCCGCCCATACAGCCGCTCCCCTTTCCGTCAAAACCCGCCTCCACAGGCCCGTTCCTCAGCCGCTCACCATCTCCGCATTCTCCGTCCGGAAAGACAGAACCGTCATTCCATAACTCAAAATCATGGTTTTCCGTGATATGAAAAGTCGCATATTATCACGTACTTTGTGTTTTCTTTAAAAGCACAAGACATGAATACTTTTTCCAGACTATCCCGCATCGCCGGCCTCACCCTGGCCAGCGCCTTCACGGCCGCACTCCTTCTCAGCTGCGAGGAGAAAGAGCCAGTTCCCGTCACCATCGGCTCCCAGCCCTCGCAGATCGCAGCCGAGGGAGGCAGCACCTCATTTACCGTAACCGCCCCCGGCACCTGGACTGCTGCAGTGCAGCCCGCTTCCGACGGCACCGCCGCATGGCTCACCATCGACCCCGCCTCCGGTGAGGCCGGAGAGCACACCGTCACCCTCACAGCCGAGGCCAACACCGCTGAGGAAGAGCGCACCGCCACCATCATTGTCACCAGCGGCAGCTCCTCCGCCACCGTATCCGTCTCTCAAGCCGGAGCCACCGCACAGGATGAGCCGGAAGAGCCTGATGAGTCGGATATTCCGGACCATATAGGGCTGGTCAAGTCCGTGGAATTCTCCCAGAGCGAAGGTGAGTACGGCTGGTCCTATTATTTCAACTTCGGGTACGACGACCTCAACAGAGTATCCTCGGTTCAGGTCATAACAGGCGAGTACTCAGATGAGACCGCATACACCGGCACATTCACTTACAATGAGGACGGAAGCGCAACATTTGAGCGCAGCATGTATGGAGAGACTGAGATTATGAACATACTTTTCGACTCTGACGGAAAAGCAACGGAAGCTACTTCTGAATCTTACTCATTTAACTTCTCCTACAATGATAAGGGACAACTACAATCCATTGAGGACATGCTCGGCATCTATGACTATGACTATGACGCGGAATTTGATTTCGAATGGAATGACGAGGACAACATAAAAGTTATCAGCAGAAATGACAGGGAAGATGTGTATGACATTCCTTTCTCTGAATATGAGAACACAATCAATATCGATATCAACTGGCTCGCAAGCTGGAAATCTCTAATATACATCCACTCTCCCATCCAGTTTATGGGAGCTGCCGGCATGCTCGGGCAGAGGGACGCACACTACGCTGTCCCTGCGGACGCATCAGACAACTATACTTCTCCCGATGATATCTCCATGCCAGAGAATTATCCTTATTATCCGGGCTTAGACGAGAGGCCTGATGTTGACGGTAACGTACTGTACTCCAGTACGAGCTATTACTATTTACCGGAAGAATCCACTCTGGAATATGACATAGACAGCGACGGCCTACTGCACAGCATCCGCTACGAGATGCCGCTCCATGAAGTTACCATTACCTGCAAGTGCAGAATAATCGTAACTGACAACAACACCGGAGAAGGATATCTGGAACCTATAGAAGAACCTACACGCACTGACCAGCCTGCTGGATATTCCCACATCACCACTGTCAACGTCACCTACTACTAGCAGCCAGGCCTGACCCAGCCGCACAACAGAAGGCGTATGCCCCGGCTACCGCAGCCGTGCATGCGCCTTTTATTTTTCCTTCAACCTTTTCTGCTCTTTCTCAAAATTTTCCAGAAAATGGATTTCCACAGGAGAAAGTTCATACTGGGTGCGCTGCCTGAACTTGTCATATTCCTGATTGGCTTTCTGCCTGGCAAGTTCCGCTGAGACAGTCCCTGCATGGGCCAAAAGTTCTTTGCCGGACAGTTTCAGGAAATCATCCAGCTTCTGAATCCAGTCCCTCATATACATCGGCCGGTGCGACTGCGCCTGAAGTTCCGCAAAGTCAAGATACAGGCTGACGATGCGGTTCAGTGTGTCCAGTTCATCGGAAGACAGGTAGTTTTTGGCTATTTCCGCATCGCTGCGTTTTGGGAATCCTCCTGACCAGGAAGTCAAACCCATGAAATCCTTACCGGCATCCGCTCTCTGATAGATAACTTCCGCCGCCGTATGACCATGAGCCGAATAGTGCATTTTGTTCTGTACGGTCCTGAAAAATTTCTGCGTGGCCTCCGCCCGCGGGTCATAATCTATACTTAGAGCATATATTTCCAACACTTTGCGGTAGAAAACCTTCTCCGACGAGCGTATGTCCCGGATGCGGCTCAGAAGCTCATCGAAATAGTTGCCTCCTCCTGCCCGCTTCAATAAGTCGTCATTCATGGCAAATCCCTTTACCAGGTACTCCCTCAGCACCTGAGTGGCCCAGATGCGGAACTGGACACCTCGGTGGGAGTTGACACGGTAGCCTATGCTGATAATCATGTCGAGGCTGTAGTAAGCTGTTGTGTGAGTTTGCGTCTTCCCTTTTACGGCTCCATGCTGCGTGGTTGTTGCAAAAAATGCAACTACCACTTCCGGTTTAAGTTCTCCCGACTCAAACACATTCCTGATATGTCTCGATATGGTAGATTTGTTGCGCTGGAACAGCTCTGCCATCTGGTCAGCAGTAAGCCACACATTGTCATCGACGAGTGTTACTTCTATCTTTGTCAGTCCGTCTTCGGTCTGGTAGAGAAGTATATTTCCTTTAGAATCTGTCGTCATACGGTCTTCTGTTTCACGTCTACGCAAAGATAGGAAATATCATGCAGCCACGAGCCTCATCACGATAAAAAGCATATAAAAGAAAACGGGAGAGAGAGCCGTTCCTTCGCAGGTTTACGGTTCTCTTTCCCGTTGTCGATGAAGCAGTCCGGGGTTAGAACTGGAGGACGAGGGAGGTCATGCCGGGCACGGCCAGGGGCTCGGTGCTGCGGGACACAGTCGCTCCGGAGAGGATGTCGGTGGCCGTAAAGCTGTCGGTGCCGAGAGCCGCCGCTGCAGCATCGAAGATCTCGGCGTAGTGTGCCCAGTCGAGGGAGACGGACTCGGTGCCGTTGTTGATCACTACCATCACGAAGTCCTTGAAGTCAGGGGTATAGCGGAAGTACACGTAGGCGTTCACCAGGTCGCCGAAAGGCATGAAGTGCATCAGTTTGCCCTTGGTCACGGCCCCGGAGGTCTTCCTCCACTGCATCAGGGTGCGGGTGTGGTCGAACATCTCGTTCTGCAGGTCGGTCCTGCCGGCGGACGTGAAGGCATTGACCTTGTCGCCGGGCCAGCCGCCGGGGAAGTCGGTCCTCCACCATGCATCGCCCTTGCCCACCATCTCCTCGGGTCCGTGCATCAGGATCTCGTCACCGTAGTACCACTGGGGCACGCCGCGCATGGTCAGCAGCAGAGTGGTCGCATTCTTCATACGCGCCAGCACGGTTTCGTCGGAATCCTTGTAGGTGCCGAAGCGGATGGCCGGGCGCTCCATGTCGTGGTTGGTGATGAAGGTCAGCAGGTTGTAGGGGTTGTAGTAGGCGAAGTCGAGGGACACGGAACCGTAGACGCGCTTGATGCCGTCGTCGTAGCCTAAGTTCTCATTCTGTACAAATGCCTCGGAGATAGCGTCGGTCAGGGCGAAATCCATCACCATGGGCAGGTGCGAGGTATAGCCGTCGGCATTGGTCTTGAAGCCGCCGTCTGCTGTCCTGCAGCCCTCCCAGTAGGCTATCTGCTGGGTGTTGTGGAACCAGCACTCGCCCACGAGGGTAAAGTTGGGGAACTCCTTCAGGATACCGGCAGTCCAGGCCGAGATGTCCTCCTTGCGGGTGTATGGATAGGTGTCCACGCGGATACCGTCCAGGTCGGCGTACTCTATCCACCACACTGCCAGCTGGATGTAGTACTGGAGGCAATAGGGATTGCTCAGGTTCATGTCGGGCATCGAGGTATCGAACCAGCCGGTCACGCAGGCGTCGATGTCGGTCTGGGCGGCGTGGGGATCGGAGTGTCCGGACATGGCGTAGTTGGAGCGGGTAAATGTCGGATGCTGGTGGATCCAGTCCTGGAAAGGCAGGTCGTTGAACCACCAGTGGGCGGTGCCGCTGTGGTTGGGCACGATGTCCTGGATGAACTTGATGCCCTTCTCATGAGCGGCTGCCACTAAGGAGCGGTACAGCTCGTTGGAACCGTAGCGGGGGTCGATCTGATAATAGTCCGCGCAGGCATAGCCGTGGTAGGAGTAGGTCGGCTCGTTGTCGAGGGTGATGGGCGTAGGCCAGATGGCGGTGATGCCGAGGTCGGCCAGATAGTCCAGATGGTCCATGATACCCTGGAGGTCACCGCCGTGACGTCCGCCGGGGAGCTTGCGGTTGCCCTTCTCGGCGGTCAGGGGCGAGGAGTCGTTCTTCTTGTCCCCGTTGGCGAAACGGTCGGGCATCAGCAGGTACACCACGTCGGAGGAGCCGAAGCCCACCCTATCCCGTGACCCCTCGCGACGCTCGCCTATGCTGTAGGCAAATGTCTCGGTCTTCCCGTCGGGGTAGTTGATGGTAAATGTATACTCCCCGGGAGTCAGGTTGTCGGCGATCTCCAGGTCCACGAACAGATAGTTCGGGCTCTCGGCATAATGCACGGCCTTGACCGTAA
Organism: uncultured Alistipes sp.; assembly: GCA_900550465.1. GTDB lineage: Bacteria > Bacteroidota > Bacteroidia > Bacteroidales > UBA932 > Coprenecus. The sequence goes on along the minus strand of URSC01000004.1, from coordinate 65,130 downwards.
TCCCGTCGGAAGCCACACTCACTCCTGCACCGGAAAGCCCGGGAGCATGCAGCATCAGGGTCAGAGGGGTCTCCATACCCGTCCACCAGCAGGGCGGCTCCACGCGCAGTCCCTCCTGGGTAGTGGCTGCCGAAGCAAGGGACGAGAGTCCCACCGCAGCCAGAATCGTAGTCAGTAAATTTTTCTTCATAAATTATTGCTATTTGGTTTTAAATATCGTTACACTTTATCCACCTTCCGAAGGTGGGACGTTTCCGGTCTCTCTCCGCCCACCTTCCGAAGGTGAGGCATTTCCGGCCGTTTTCTGCACACCTTCCGAAGGTGGGAAAATGCAGGAACTGCTCCAGAACGGCTGTAGGACATATCAAGCTCTCCAGCGCCCTCTCCCACCTTCCGAAGGTGGGACGTTTCCGACCATTTTCCGCACACCTTCCGAAGGTGGGAAAATGCAGGAACTGCTCCAGAACGGCTGTAGGGCATTTCCGGTCCTCCAGCGCCCTCTCCCACCTTCCGAAGGTGGGACGTTTCCGACCATTTTCCGCACACCTTCCGAAGGTGGGAAAATGCAGGAACTGCTCCAGAACGGCTGTAGGGCATTTCCGGTCCTCCAGCGCCCTCTCCCACCTTCCGAAGGTGAGGCATTTCCGGCCGTTTTCTGCACACCTTCCGAAGGTGGGAAAATGGGAACGCGGAAAACGCAGAGCGGCATCAGAACACGAACTGATATCCGTGAGCGGGAAGGGTGTAGCTCTGTCCTGCGATGCTGCCCTCAGAGACAGTCACGGTCACTTCCTCGGCGGAGAAATTGAACACTGCCGCGAATCCGTCGCTGCCGTCAGAGAGCCGACGCTCAAAGGCAAACACCTGTTCGGGTCTGTCGGACGCGAGTATCACCATAGGAGCACCCTCGCGGGGAGCATACATCGACGGATGGGCATCCCTCATGGCAATCAGCTCCTGGTAGAACTGAGTGAAGCCTCCGCGGTCCTCCCACACAATGGGATCGCGCATGAAGAACTCCAGCGAGTTGTCGTTGCCCACCTCCTGACCGCTGTAGATCAGAGGCATGCCCGGTTCGGCGAAAGTCAGGGCGGCGAACTGGCGGGCAGCGTCCCCCATCCTCTCGAACTCGGTGCCGTTCCAGGAGTTCTCGTCATGGTTGGAAGTGAAGTTCATCTCGATGCTCTCCACTGGCAGCTTGCCCTCGTGCTCCACACGGTAGGCGGCGTACTCAGCGGCAGTGGCCTTGCCCTGGGCGAGCCTGTTCATAAACGCATGGTTGGACCAGCCGTAGTAGGCGTCGAAGGCGTCGGTCATCAGAGCGGGCTCCTCGGACTCGGCCAGCATGAACAGGTCGGGACGGATCTCCCGGAGCGCCGCCACGGCGTCATTCCAGAAGTCCACCGGCACCTCGTGGGCCACGTCGCAGCGGAAGCCGTCGACACCTACTTCGGATACCCAGTAGGTCATGGCGTCGAGCATGGCGGCACGCATATCGGCATTGTCGTAGTTCAGCTCGGCCACATCGGTCCAGTCGAAGGGAGCCACAGGCGTACCGGTGCTGTCATCCATCACGTACCACTCGGGATGCTCGGCGATCCAGCCGTGGTCGCGGGAGGTATGGTTGGCCACCCAGTCGAGAATCACCTTGAAGCCCAGCTCATGAGCCTTGTCCACCACGGACTGGAAGTCCTCGATGTCTCCGAACTCGGGATTGATGGCCTTGTAGTCGCGGATAGAGTAGTAGCTGCCCAGCTCCCCCTTGCGCTCCACCTCTCCGATGGGATACACGGGCATGAACCAAAGGATGTCCACCCCGAGTTCCTTGAGCCGGGGCAGATGCTTTTCGAAGGCCTCGAAGGTGCCCTCCTTGGTGTACTGGCGGACATTGACCTCATAGAGGACTGCGGAGGCCGTCCAGTCGGGATGGCTCACGTTGCTCACAGGAGACTGCACCTCCTGTTCTGATTTGCCGGCGCATCCTGCAAGCAGAAGCAGGGCTACGGCCGCAAAAAAGATTGTCTTGATCATCTTCATAATACAATGTTATTTTAGGAAAACAAAATTACTTTCTTCTCACAGTCCCGATGCTTCAACTGCGCTCCACAACGGCAGCGATTTCCGCGATTCGGTGCCGTTGCGGATGTCAGTGCAAAGCCAGTGGTATGTTCGCGGACGTTCATTTACTTCTCAACGGGCCGGATTACTACTGCCGCACCACCGCCCGGCGCCAAGGGAATACGGAGGGTCGCGGATGGTTTCACCTTCTTGGTATAGATCCGGTAGCTCTGAGGATTGGACTCCCAGTCGGCGTCCTCTCCGTCGGCGTAGACCGTGGCCTCGTATTTCTGGCCGGAGCCTGAGGGGAGGAACGAGAGAGGAATGACGGCCTCGCGGGCATTCTCGTCGGTAACGGCTCCCACGAACCACTCCTGCGCGTCACGGGCCTTGCGGGCTACGGTGATGTAGTCGCCCGGCTCTGCCTCCAGGTACCAGGAGTTCTCCCAGTTGAGGGCCACGTCCTTGATGAACTGGAAGGCGTCCATAAACCGCTCGTAGTTCTCGGGCAGGTCACAGGCCATCTGCAGGGGCGAGGGCATGGTCACATAGAGGGCCAGCTGCCGCGCCAGTGTGGTACCGGCCTGCTCTCCGGGCTTGCTGCCGCCCCCGTAGTAGTCCAGCTTGGTCTGGAAGAGGCCGGGAGTGTAGTCCATCGGACCTCCCTTGAGACGGGTGAAGGGCAGGATGCAGGTGTGGTCGGGGTCGTTGCCGCCCATCGACTCGAACTCTCCGCCGCGGGCCGACTCCTGAGCCACCCAGTTGGGCCAGGTACGCATCAAGCCGGTCGGACGCACTGCCTCGTGGCTGTCCACCATGATCTCATACTCGGCTGCGGTACGGACCACATGGATATAGTGGTCGTTCATCCACTGCGACGAGTGGTATTCGCTGCGGGGGATGATGTAGCCCACATATCCGGTCTTGACGGAGTGGTAGCCGTGGTCGACCATGTACTGGAAGGCGTCCTCGAGCTGGCGCTCATAGTCTGCCGCGTTGGAGGCCGTCTCGTGGTGCATGATCATGTTCACGCCTTTCTCCGCAGCGTATGCTGACACTGCGTCTATATCGAAGTCAGGATAGGGTTTCGTAAACAGGAAATGACGGTCCTTGCGGTAGGAGGCCCAGTCCTCCCAGCCCTCGTTCCATCCCTCGACAAGCACTGCATCGATACCGTGCTCCGCCGCGAAATCTATGTACCTCTTCACGTTCTCGGTATTGGCCGCATGCCTTCCGTTGGGTTTCAGGGCCGAATAGTCAGTAACCCCGGGACGCGCCTTCCAGTAGTCGCTGTAGGCCCAGGTAGCACCGGCCCCGGTAAACATCTCCCACCACACTCCCACGAATTTCTGGGGCTTCACCCACGAGGGGTCCTCGATGGCGCAGGGCTCGTTCAGATTGTAGATCAGCTGCGAGGCCAGGATATCCCGGGCATCGTCACTCACGATGACCGTCCTCCAGGGCGAATTGAACGGAGCCTGGAGATAGCCGCGCACCCCGTTCTTGTCCGGCACCAGATGGGCCTTCAGCCGGAAATTCACATCATCCACATCGAGGAGCATGGCGGCATAGTGCACCAGTGCGGCCTCGTGGATGTTGATGTACAGCCCGTCATCGGAGCGCAGCATCAGCGGGGTCTGCACGGACAGCCCGCCCTCTGCCTTCGTCTCGTAGGTCTTCAGAGCCAGCCGCCGCTCTATCTCATCCTCCAGCCCGGAGATACGGGCCGTGGAATAGGCAAACTCGTTGGTGTCATAGTCTCCGGGAATGCAATAGGCGGTGTGGTCCCCGCTGAGGTTGAACTCAGTCAGTTCCCCGCGCAGGGTAAGGTAATTCACTCCGTCCTGCTCCGGCACCTCATAGCGGAAGCCCAGGCCGTCATCGAAGAGACGGAAGCGCACCAGCACCTGCCGTCCCGTACCTTCCTGCACCAAGGTCAGGGCCATCTCGTTATAATGGTCCCGCACGCTGGCATACTCGCCCCAGACCGGCGTCCAGCTCTGATCCACGGTATCACGGCTTACTGCGGCGACGGTAAAGCCCGAAGCCAGGTCCGCCTCATCGCCAGTCAGCCCGAGACGGCTGGGCAGAATAACGGGCATCCCCTTGTAATCAAGGGCATACACCACTATTCCACCGTTACATTCTACATTCAGGGACAATTCCCCGGAGGGAGAATTCATCTGCTGCGCCCCCGCACCTGAAGGCAGCACGGCCATCAGGAGAAGAAGGGCAGCAGTCGTTATCAGATTCTTTTTCATACAGTTTATTTATTTGTTCTTCAGGACAATTCAGCAGCATCGGAGGAGGTCACCCGTCCCCTCCGCACCGGCACCGTGATATCGCTGCCGGCTCCCGCCGCGTTGTGCGAGTATATGCGGATGCAGGAGTGGTCCATTTCCTCCGCGTTGTCAGGGATGTGAACGGTAAACACTCCCGGCTTGTGGTAGGACAGGCATTTGTGCCCAAGCAGGGTATTCTGCCACAGGACCAGGTAGCTGGCCGGGGTATTGTCCACCTTGACGGTGAACTCCCTGCCGCCCATGTCGGTTCCCACCACGGTTACCGACGGGACATCCTGGCTCCGGATGTTTTCCCGCTTGAGCACGATTACTCCGCTTTCCTTCCCTGTGGTCACCCGGACGGTGGAGATATTGCGGGAAGCCGGCCCTGCCACCACCAGCACCGAATCCATACTTCCCCGGGAGAGCGGCAGCACCGTATAGTCGTCGCAGGTCAGTCCGTCCACACTGCCGATTCCGGGGAAATAGTCCCGGACTACGAGCAGGGTCGTATCGGACAAGAGCACGCAGGTTCTGGCCGGCCCGGACTCCTCGTCGAAGAACGGGTTACGCTCCACCCTGTATGAGCAGGATAGTGTCAGCAGTAATGCTGCAGCTGCTATTGCCAATCTCAATGCCTTCATTTCAGATACTGAATACCACGGAAGAATATGCCCCCATGACCAGACGGGGTGTCTCCCCGCTGCTGTCCATGGATACCTCTCCCTGGACAGCGACCGTCCCGGTGACGGTGTCGTGCAGGAGGAAGTTGATTTCCGAACCGCTGAAGTTGTGCAGTACCAGCACGCGGTCGTCCTCATACTCCATTATCCAGGCACAAAGCCCGGGAAGGGCAGTCAGGGTCTCGTTATAGAGGTCGTGGCGCACCATGTGGCCGTGAGCGAGGGCAGGGCAGGCATGACGGGCACGGGCAAAATCCTTGTAGACCCGGAAGACGGAGGAGGCGTCGGCAGCCTGCTCGGAGACGGAGGCCGTAGGAAGGGTAATCTCGGACTTGTCGGTATAGGAGGACAGCTTGGTATTGTAGCTGTCGCCCCAGTTCATGGGGATACGCACATACTCGTCGCCGTTTTCCTTGACTCCGGTATACCCGAGCTCCTCACCATAGTAGATGTAGGGCTCGCCGCCTGCGGTCAGAAGCACTGCTCCGGCCAGACGCATCTTAGCCGTGGACTCGCCCAGGTCGCTGCCGGCCCGGTTCTCGTCGTGGTTGGAAAGCTTGGTGGCCTCGATATAGTCGGGACGCACGGCGGCATACTCCTGCTGATAGGACAGGATTTCCTTGACAAAGGTATTGCCGGTGCCTCCGTTGATACCCTCCGAGAGCCTCCACCAGAAGGAGAACTCGAAGGCCGCGGGCAGGCCGGCATAGTAAGGCGCCACCTCATTGTGCTCGGAGAACACCTCCCCCACCATGTAGAAGGGATCCTCTCCGGTGAAGCCCTCGCTCATGGCGTCGTAGAACTTGCCCAGGAATGTCGGGTTCTCGCTGGAATTGGCATTGTGATAAATGTGCTTCACGGCGTCCAGGCGCATGCCGTCGATGCCGTAGTCAGTCACCCACTGGCGGCCGATGCGCACCAGCTCCTGGAAGGCCGGGGATTTCTCGGCCTCGTCGGCAGCCCCGTAGTTGAGATCCGCGAACCAGGAGGTCCACATGTGGGAATGATAGTAGAGGGTACCGGGCATCAGGAGGTCGGCCACGGCGTTGTTGTCCTGAGAGGTGAAAAGTTCCTTGGGTACACCGTACTCTATCATGGCCTCCGAAGCGCTCTGTGCCCCGTATTTGGAACCGGCCGGCCACTCATCGGAGTTCACCGGGCGGATCAGGAATCCCCAGGGTGAATCGAAATCCACCGTCAGGGAGTACATCCCGCCCCCGTCATCGTAGAACTTCACGTGACGGCCGGGGTCGCCCAGATAGAGGTATTTGTCGCTGTCAGTATCCGGGGCGGTATTCTCCGGGTCTGCCGGCCCGTCCGTGCGGGTCACGGTGACAGTCGGAGCATCGGGGTCGGTCCAGTCCAGGACAAACTCCATCGTACCCACGGCCTCGTTGCCGGCCACATACCACTGCGAGGCATCATAGCCGTTCGAGCCTTCGGTATTGATCATGGGGATACGCCCGGCCTCTATGTCAGCCCTCGGGTTGTCCGAGAAGATGTAGAAATCCCGGTAAGGGCTGTCCGCGTTCTCCTTTGCCTCCAGAAACCAGGGATGATCCTTGCTGCTGTGGTTGAGCACGTAGTCGATATAGATCTTTATGTCATGTTCATGAGCGGCACTCACCAGAGCCCTGAAGTCCTCCAACGTGCCGTAATCCGGATTCACGTCCGCATAGTCCTTCACGTCATAGCCGTGATAGGATGCCGCAGGATGAATGGGCGAGAGCCACAGGGCCGTCGCACCGAGCGAGTCGAGGTAGTCCAGCTTGTCGATGATACCCTGGAAATCCCCTATGCCGTCTCCATCCGAGTCCGCAAACGAATACACCAGCAGCTGGTAGGTAATCTCCGCGTTCTTCGTCCCGTCCCACTCTATCGGGTCCGCCGTGACATTACCTGTCAGAGGCTTTTCCTCTCCTGACGGCTCATTCTCGCAAGAGACGACGGCAGCGCACATAAGCGCCAAAACGATAAGTGATACGTATATTCTGGTCATGGTTCTGGAACTATAAAAAGGGCGGGCACTTACGTCCCCGCCCTCCAGTATTTTAGATTGTCGTGTACCTTCGTACTGCTACTCTACAGGCTGACCGTAGTCGGAAGCGCTGAGACGGGCTGTAGGATTCTCCCAATCATTGAGATCAAGATAAATTCTATAGTTTCCGGGCTGAACCGATATGTTTGGTCCTCCTGGTGTAAGAACATCCACATCATTCAAAGATTGTCCTTGTGTCTCTACACCCCAATTGGTTTTACTCCAATCAGCATCAAGTCTGAACTTGAACTCCGTTGCAGATGCAACTTCTATATCAGCGTAGAACTGTCCGTTGCGGGCAATCTGGGTCATCACGATATCATTGTTCCAGTCACCGCCCAGACCTATGATACCTACCTGGTTGAAACCGTAAACCATATTAAGAGTCAGAGACGACTTCACGAAATGGAAGTTGTAGTAACGGAATGAGCTGTAGTTGGAGATGTTGCCGCTGCCGCCGTCATTCCAAAGGGTGATGGACGAAGCTTCAGGATCGGTGGAGGTCATATCTCCGGTTCCCCAGTTTCCATTATTCCAGTTCAGTTCGCCTGTAATCTTAAATTTACGCTTTGTATTATCTGCCCCAAGATCCAGGACACCTACATAATTTTCCTCATCCTCGGCATAACTGAATAAACCTGCATATACTGAGAAATCCCAACTCAAAGGATCTCCTACAACATATACCATCGGATAAGTCTTCTCTGCATTATAAGGAGTCACGGTTGATGATATTGTATTGGATACCAGCACATCGACAGTTCCAACCGGAGCAGACTCACCCATCATCTCGGCCTCGATGCGGAAGTATACGGTCACAGGTACGCTGTGAGGGCATTCGAGCGAGATAAGGGCATTGTTAAGAGTCTTGGCATCGATGGCGATACCGGCTGTATCGGTGGCGACATTGCCGAGGGACTGCTTCGTGGAGAAGTCCTCGTTGATGTCAGCGTATGCGGTATAGCGGGCTGCAGTGGCAATACCGTACTCTACCGCAGAGAAGTTCAGAGTCTCAAAAGCCGCTCCGTCCTCGAGGACATAACTCTCGGCGATGGCCTCAAGTACAGGCTTTACCGCATTCTCAGGATTGTAGGTCACGATTTCCTTCTCGGCGCAGGATGCCAGCGCGAGGATGGAGATCATGGCGGCTGAAGCTATATAGAAAAACTTTTTCATATCGTTTCTTGTCATTTAGCGTTATCTGTTAATAACCGGGGTTCTGCTCCAGCTTGTTGTTGGAGTTGATCTCGGTGGTGGGGATAGGATAGAGATTGTAGCGGTCGTTTACGCTGTTGCCTTCGTATGAGCCGCCCTTCCAGTCCCAGACATACTCTGAGGATGTGAGCAGGCCGAAACGGACGAGGTCCTGACGGCGCATGTTCTCCCAGTAGAGTTCACGGGCACGCTCGCTGATGATGGCATCCTCGGTAAGGGGAATTGAAGCCACTCCGGCGCGCTCACGTACTGCATCGAGAGCATCCTGACCGTCGGGGCACTTCTCGGAGTGGGAAACAGCCCCATTTAATACTGCCTCAGCCAGCATCAGATATGCATCTGCGGCCCTGAAGATGGGATAATCCGTATCGGGATAGGACGAAGTACTGTTGTCGGCAGGCGAATCGTCATGCTTTTTGTTGGTGAACTTCATCTGGCACCATCCGTTGGAGAACTGAGAGTTGTCGATAATCTCACGTGAATGGGCCTCTTCACCGAACTCGGAACCGTCAGTAAACAGATACCTCTGGTCCTGCCCCTCCTCACCTTCGAAGTAATCGAGGAACTGAGGGGTCACTACGAGACCGCCCCAGCCGTCGTTGGTGCCGAGGGCTGCCTGCCATTCAGGATTACCTGAAACGATGGAGCCCTTGATTACGAAGTTAGTGCTGCCGTAGGTCTGGATATTGGTGCCGTCGCTCTGCACTGCGAAGATAATCTCGGGGCAGAGGTTGTTGTCTGCAGAGAAGTTCCACTGCCAGTCATCTACCAGAGACATGTTGTCGACTATCTTGCTACTCTCATCTGCGCACTCCTGCCATGCGGAGATGACGGGACGGCCCTCAGGGTCATTTGCCGTGAACACCTCTGCGTTCAGATAGAGCTTGGCAAGCAGCATGGTGGCGAATTCCTGGCTTACACGGCCATACTCGGTTTGTGCCAGGAGACGGAGACCGTCGCGGAAGTTGTTCTCACCGGTAATCTCGTTCACCAGCCACTCGTAAAGGTCGTAGCGGAGAATCTGCTCGGGACCTGTCGCACCTACAGAGTTTTCCTCGGTGGCGAAAGGCACGTTGCCGAAGAGGTCGATGGCGTGGTAGTAACTCAGTGCCCTGAGGGCTCTGGCCTGGGCTATCATATAGTCCATCTCCTCGCCCTGGAAATCAGAGGCAGCCTGTCCGCGGCGGATGAACTCGTTGCAGAGACCGATCTGGTAGTAGATACGGGAGAACATGGCTGTCACGAACACATCGGAAGTGGTCCAGCTCAGTCCGTGGAGAGACTTGATGGTCTGGTCATTCCAGCAGGTGCTGGCCTCATCAGTAGAGAGTTCCTGCAGGTGGAAGAGGGCACGCATGTACTGACCGTAACCGCCGTCAATACCGTCGATGTCGGGAGAGGAGTCAGGACCTTCGGAGGCGCTGACGGACAGACCGCCGTAGCACTTGGCCAGCAGCTGCTGATATGCCTCGATGCTGTTGAGCACCTCCTCAGGTGTCTCGAGGTTAGGGTCGATAGGCTCCACATTCAGGTCCTGCACGCAGGATGTGGTGAAGAGGAGCGCGGCCGACGCCATTATAGAAACGAATATTGTGGTTATCTTTTTCATATTTCAGATCTCCTTGATTTAGAAGTTGTATTTAAGACCGATGATATAGGTGCGGGGACGGGGATAGAGGTTGTTGTCAATGCCTCCGAACACCTCAGGGTCGATACCCGAATATTTGGTGAAGGTCGCTACGTTCTGGACTGTTCCGAAGAGGTTGAGATTGCCGCCCTTACCCAGATCGAAGAGATAACTGAGGGTGATACGGTCAATCTTGAAGAAGGAGCCGTCCTCAACCCAGTAATCTGACAGGTAGGCTGCATTGGTGAATCCCCAGCTTGAGGCATCAGCCATACAGTTGCGCACGAAACCGTTGGTCCACAGGTCAGAAAGGAGGGACAGACGGGAGGCGTTGTTGTTGTACACCATGTTGCCGAGGTTACCGTGTCCGGCGATGGCCAGAGTCAGGTTCTTCCAGGATACCGAGGTGTTGAAACCGATGGTCCATACGGGGTTGGCCTGACCGAGATAGTAGAGGTCGTCGGCGTCGATGACACCGTCACCGTTCTGGTCCACGTATGCACCGGGGATGGGAGCACCCTGCTCGTCATATACCTGCTGATATACATAGAAGGTGTTGGCAGGATATCCCACCATGTGTCTCTGAATGGTGTTGCCGACACCGCCGCTGATACCGCCGGTGGCTACTCCGGTGTAACCATCACCGTCGTTGGTGGTCAGCTTGGTGATGCGGTTGTGGTTGTAGGCGAAGTTGGCGCCGATGGTCCAGTTCCAGTTCTGGGTCTGGACAGGGATACCGGTAATCTCGAACTCGACTCCCTTGTTGACCAGGGAACCGATGTTGGCGAAGAGGTAGTTGATCAGGTTGGCACCGGCTGCTACGGGTGTGTAGTTGAGCAGGTCGGTGGTCTCCCTGTAGTAAACGTCCAGGGTACCGAACAGTCTGTCATTCAGGAAACCGTAGTCGATACCGATGTTGTAGGTGGTGGTGGTCTCCCACTTCAGGTCGGCGTTGTAACCGTTAGGAGTGATAGGCACGATTACCTGTCCGTTGAACATATAGTAGCTGCCGATCAGGTTGGTTTGGTATGTAGGTATGGACTGGTAAACGTCACCTATGTCCTGCTGGCCTGTCTGGCCCCAGCTCAGACGGAGCTTGAGGTCGGATACTGCCTTGGAGTCCTTCAGGAAGCTCTCGCCCTTGATGTTCCATCCGAAGGCTACGGAAGGGAAGAAACCCCACTTGTTGTTGGTGAAGCGGGAGGTACCGTCCCAGCGGACTGTGGCTGTCAGCATGTAGCGGTTGTCGTAGTTGTAGTTGGCACGGCCGAAGAAGGATACGAGGTAGTACTCGCTCTTGTTGTGGAACTCTGAGAGAGTGGCCTGGCTGCCTGCTACAGGATCCGGCTGGGTAAGAGACTGGCTGTTGCTCTCAGTGTAGAAGTGCTGCCAGGAGTAACCGGCCATGACACCGAAGCTGTGCTTGTTTATCTCCTTGGTATAGTCGGCGTAGGCCTCGAGGGTCATGTCGCGCTTGGTCTGGTCGTAGGGGTTGTAGAGACCGCGGCCGGCCTGGGTCTGGTTGTGATAGGACTGCTCGGCGCCGTAGGGCACGGTTACAGTTCCGTTGGAGTGAGAGTAGTCCATACCAAGGTTGAGGTTCAGCCTCAGGTCCTCTAAGCCGTGAATCTTATAATCGAACTGGGCGTTGCCGATGAAACGGGAAGCCTTAGACACGTCATTGCGCTGCATGAGAGCAGCCAGAGGGTTGATAGTGGACTGGGTGTTGGGCTCGAATTTACCGTTCACCATCTCTCCCCACATCTGATATCCGTCCAGACCGTGCTCGCTGTATACAGGCTGGGTAGGGTCGTACTCGATGGCTGCGGAGATGGCTCCGGTGTTGGCGAAACGGTTGTTCTGGAACATTCCCTTACCGTTGAGGGAGATGGTCAGATGGTCGTCGAAGAAAGTAGGAGTCAGGTTCAGGGCTACGGTACCTCTCTCCATGCTGGAGGTCTTCAGGGTACCTTTCTCGTTTAGATAGCCTCCGGACACGCGGTAGGGCATGTAGCCGGCCTCGCCGAACTTGAAGTTGCCGGAGAGGCTGACATTGGCCTCATGGCTCATGCCGAGCTGATAGATGGCTCTCTGCCAGTCGGTGTTGGCGTCACCGAGCGCGAGGTATCCCTCAGATGTCTCGCTGCCGGTATAGGCCAGCATCGCAGCCCTCACCTCGTCACCTGTCATCACATCCAGATATTTGGCGTTCTGGGAGATGGAGAGAGTATAGTCGGCACTTACGTGAGGTATGGCCGAGTCGTACTTGCTGCCCTTCTTGGTGGTGATGATGATCACGCCGTTGGATGCACGCGAACCGTAGATAGCGGTTGCGGAGGCGTCCTTGAGTACGGTGAATGTCTCGATATCGCTCGGGTTGATGGAGGAGAGCTGGTCAGCCACGCCGCTGATACCCTCGTTGGTGATAGGCAGACCGTCGATCACGATCAGAGGGGAGTTCTGGGCGTTCAGGGACGAACCGCCGCGGATACGGATGGTGGAACCGGAACCGGGGGCACCGTCGCCTTCTGTAATAACGACACCGGCCGACTTACCTTTCAGCATCTCGGTAGGTGAGGTAACCGCACCCTTGTTGAGCTGGTCAGCGCGGACTGTGGCCACCGATCCGGTAAGGTCTTCCTTCTTGACCGTACCGTAACCGATGACCACTACCTCTTCGAGCATCTCCGTGTCATCCTCGAGGGTGATGATGGGAGGCACCTGGTCGGCCTGGAATACGAGTGTCTTGTAGCCGATGAGCGAGATTTCGATCATCGAGGAAGCAGAGGGTACGGTAAGTGTGAAGTTACCGTCCATGTCTGATTCCGTTCCATTGAGGGTCCCCTGTTCGAGGACTGCAGCTCCGATTACCGGTCCTACCGCATCGACGATCCGGCCTTTCACAGTGTACTGTGCGAAGGCGCTCGTCAGTGAGAGGAGTGTAATCGAGATCAACGCTGTCATCAATCTTTTCATACGTTAACTGTTAATTGATTGTACTTAAAATGAGTTTGTTGTTATTTCTTACGGAAAAGCCGCAGCTGCACCGGGTCGTCCTTGTCCTCCACGAAGATGACGGAGACCGCCGCTATCAGGAGGCACAGGCCCGAGAACACCATGGCGTAGATAGTGTGACCGCCGTACACATGGTTGACCATGAAGCCTCCGAGGAGGCCGTTGCATACCTGCGGTATAGTGATGAAGAAGTTGAAGATACCCATGAAGACTCCCATCTTGGCGGGAGGCAGCGAGCCGGCGAGGATAGAGTAAGGCATGGCCAGGATGCTGCCCCAGGCAATGCCGACACCTATCATGGATATGATCAGGAGGTTCGGGTTCTTGAAGATGAAGAAGGAGGCGAAACCGAGGGCTCCCATCAGCAGGGAGACGGAATGGGTGGCCTTACGGCCTATCCTGGAGGCTATCCAGGGCAGGAGGAAGGCGTAAACTGCGGCCACACCATTATATATACCCTGCAGGACGCCGACCCAGTCACCGGCATTGCCGAACTCGACCGAGGTACGGTCCAGCGTGTTGTAGCAGTGCTCGGCCACGGCGGGAGTCATGTACACCCACATGGAGAAGAGGGCGAACCAGGAGAAGAACTGGACCACGCCGAGCTGCACCATGGTCCTGGGCATGCGGCCGAAGTCCTTGAATATCTCCAGGAAACCTCCGTCCTTCTCTTTCTTCTTCCCGGGCTCGGGAGGATACTCGGAGGTACTGATGACGGTCCAGAGCACGCAGAGCAGTAGGACTGCGGCGCCGATATAGAAGGCCGTGCGCACGTTGGGGGCGACGCCGCCTACTTCGGCCGGGGTGTTGGACATACCGAACCAGTTGGTCAGCACATAAGGAAGTACGGCACCGACGACAGCGCCGATACCGATGAGGGATGTCTGCATCGAGAAGCCGAGGGTCCTCTGTTCGGAGGGCAGTTTGTCGGCGACCAGGGCCCTGAAAGGCTCCATGGCCACGTTGATCGACGCATCCATAATCATGAGGATTCCGGCGCCTATCAGCAGAGGGGAGAGGAAGCCGGCAAGGGAGGGGGAGTTGGGCATCAGGAACAGCATCAGGGAGGCCAGGATGGCTCCGGTCAGGAAGTAGGGACGTCTCCTGCCGAGCCGGCACCAGGTGCGGTCGCTGTAGTGTCCTATGATGGGCTGGACGATCATGCCCGTGAGGGGCGCCGCCAGCCAGAAATACGACAGATGGGCCACATCAGCTCCGAATGACTGCAGGATCCTGCTGACGTTGGCGTTCTGCAGCGCCAGGCCGAACTGAATCCCGAGAAACCCGAAACTCATGTTGAAAATCTGCATGAATGTCATTCTCTTCTTTTCCATGGAAGTCTGTCTGCGGTTTTAAGCAGTGCCAAAATTAGATTAACCGCACCTATTAAACATTATAGTTTCCGACGGACTGCGGGAAAATAGCGACGAACTGTAACATTTTTTTAACAAATTGGAAATATCCGTCATCTTTCTTAACTTTGCATCCGCTATGAAAGTCCTGATAATAGAAGACGAGATACCCGCCCAGCAGATACTCCTCAGGCTCCTGGGCCGATACTTCCCCGACTTCACCATCATGGGGATACTGGACTCGGTGGACACCGCCGTAAACTTTCTCAGGCACCAGACTCCGGACCTTATATTCATGGACGTGGAGCTCTCCGACGGCAGGAGCTTCGAGATATTCCGGCAGGTGGACATCACCTGTCCGGTCATAGTGACCACCGCCTACACAGACTACGCCCTGGACGCATTCCGGAACAAGTGCATCGACTACCTGATGAAACCGATAGAGGACGGTGCCTTCAGGGAATCGGTAGACCGGTGCATGCAGTTATGCGGGGTAACTGCCGCGCCGAAAACCGCGCCCGACGTAACCGCCTACGTGAAGCCCGTCCATAAGCACCACTTTACCATTAAGTTAGGAAGCCAGATACTGGTTATTGACGTAAACGACATAGCCTATTTCTACTCCAACGAGAAGTCCACCTGGCTGGTCACCCGCGACGGCAAGCAGTACATGACCGACGACTCGCTCACGGCCATAGAGAACGAGGTGGACCCGGCCAGATTCTACAAGATATCCCGGAAATGCCTGGTGGGCCTCTCCTCCATCTACACTATCTCGAAATATTTCAACTCCAGGCTGAAAGTCACCCTCTCCCCGAAGAACATCGAGCCGGTGATCGTCCCCCGCGACCGCGTCCAGTCCTTCATGGAATGGCTGGAGGGCGCGTAGGCCGGGCTACTGGATAAGAGGAATGCGCACGATGAATTCCGAGTCCGTCTTTTCGGTCACCACCCTGCGGTTGAAGAGTATCTCGTACTGACGGCTGATGTTCTGCAGGCCGGTGCCGGTGGAGACGCCCGGCTCAGTCTTCTTGGGATTGAGGTTGTTGCGGACGACGATATGACGCATCCCGACGCCTATGGAGATGTGCAGGGCGCTGGAAGAGTTGACCACGTTGTGCTTGACGGCATTCTCCACCATCACCTGCAGGGTGCAGGGAATGATCCTGGCGCCGTGATACTTGTCCGGAATGTCTATCTCAGTGACGAAACTCTCCCCGAACCTCTCCCGCAGCAGGTCGCAGTACTTGCTCACGAACTCCAGCTCCTCCTCCAGCATCACCAGAGTATGCTTCTCCAACTTCAGGAAATAGCGGTACACTCCCGCCAGCTTCCCCGCATAATCACTGGCCCTGTCGGCGTCCTCATGTATCAGGTACTGCAGGACTGTCAGGCAGTTGAAGAGAAAATGGGGGTTGGTCTCACTCTTGAGCAGCTGGTACTGGTAGTTGGCCCTGGCCCGCTGCTCGGCCTCCGCGGCGACGGCCTTGCGGTTCGTCCAGCGGTAATAGAAAATAAGGTCGGTGATGAGTATCGCGACGGCGTTGAACACCAGGTTGCTCACGTATGTGAAGAGAAAGAGCCGGCTGAAGAACTTGCTTCCGTCCACTACCTGCGGGTACTGCCATATCCGGATCAGCAGGGAAGTCAGGAAGGCCATCAGGGCGATGGCGCCCACCTCCACCAGAGACCGGACTATGGTCCTGCCGCTTCCGTACGGGAAGAAGCGCACCAGCAGCACGACGATGAGGATGTCTCCGAGGATGGCCCCGAAGGTCAGGGAATAGTTGGACAGCGTCTGAAAGAGGAAATCTCCGAAATACAGGCCGAAACTCTCGTAGAACAGAGGCATGGCCCTCTCGATCAGTATCCTTGCGAACAGGACAATGATGATGATGACCATCAGGTCGACGGTCGAGACCTGGCTGCGCCCTCCCCTATTGCTGCTTTCCTCCGACATGCCAGTCCCTGCGTACTAAGAGGACGATCACCAGTCCCAGAAGCCCGGTGGTGACCATCGTGACTATGACATTGATCCACACTCCCCAGGAAGGCACCAGCTTCTCCAGCAGCCCGGCGCCCTCGGTCCCGATGTAGAAACCGGCGAAGCACGAGAGGAATGCCAGCCCCAGGAAGACGTCGAAAGAAGCCCTGTAGAACTTGATAAGGGCGAAGACCATGCCTATGGTCAGGCAGGTGAGGAAGATGCCGTCACCTATCTTGGTGTCGTGAAGTGCCAGACAGACAATCGCGTGGGCGAGGACGAAAATCAGAACTATGACATTGGCCCTGAGCACGTCGCTCCTCGCATCGCCCGTTCTTGAGAAAAACCGCTTCATAGTCACATGATATTTCTGTAAAATTAACGATTTTTCCATACATTTGCAAAAATTCTGAACGATGATTATTCATTTTTCCATCAACTTCCGCACCGCCTGGGGGCAGAACCTCTATATCTCGGGGTCCGTGCCCGAGCTCGGAGGCGGTGACCCGGCCAAGGCCGTACCCATGAACTACACCCCAGGAGATTTCTGGAAAACCGACATCAAGATAACGGATCTCGAGGAAAGGGTCCTGTCCTACAAATACTTCGTCAAGTCAGAGAACGGCTCCACCTTCTACGAGGCCGGCTCTGAAAGGGTCCTGGGCCTGAACAGCGCGTCCCGGGAGCTCTTCCTCAACGACGAGTGGCAGGGCAATTCGGCTGAGGCTCCCTTCCTCACCGCCCCCTTCTCCGAGATATTCTTCTCCCACGCGCACCGCGAGTCCACCCAGACCCACCTCCACTCCCGCGAGGTCATCATCAGGGTGACGGCTCCGGCAGTAGAGCAGGACTGCGTCCTGGCCGTCTGCGGAGACTCCCCGGTACTGGGAGGATGGGATCCGGCCGGGGCAATGGAGATGACCCCGGTGCACGGCTCCCGCTGGACAGTTCACCTCCCCGCGGAGAAACTGGGCCGGAGGCTGGAATTCAAGTTCATCAAGCGCAATACCGCTGACGGCAGCATCGTCTGGGAGGACAGGGACAACCGTATCCTGGAGCTGCCCGGCGACATCACCCCCCATCAGACCTGGTCCGTGGAATACTCCCAGGCGTCCTTCCACCTGGGGAGGCCCCGCTTCTCCGGCACCGCCGTACCGGTATTTGCCCTCAGGACGCAGAACAGCTGCGGCATCGGCGACTTCACCGACCTCAAGACATTCGGAGACTGGATCCGCTCCATAGGCCAGAACGTCATCCAGATACTGCCTGTCAACGACACCACCTCCACCGGCACCTGGACCGACTCGTACCCCTACGGAGGCATCACCGTCATGGCCCTGCATCCGATATTCATCAACATCACGGCCATCGGCCCTCTCAGGAACCCCGGGCAGCGCTCCGCCTACACCCGCGAGCGGAAGGCTCTGGACGCCCTGCCGGCCATCGACTACGAGAAGGTGCTGGCCATGAAGAACAAATACCTCAGAATACAGTTCGAGACCTATAGGGAGGACACCTTCGCCGAGCCGAAGTTCCTCTCATTCTACCGCAGCAACAAGTCCTGGCTCCTGCCCTACTGCGCCTTCTGCGCCCTGAGGGACAGCCACGGCACCGCCGATTTCTCCCGTTGGGGAGAGGACTCCCGCTGCACCCCTGAGCTGCTCGCGCGCGTCAATTCGGAGGACAGTCCCCTCTATCCCGAGATATCCTTCCACATTTTCACCCAGTACCACCTGCACAGGCAGCTGCTGGACGCGGTGCAGTACCTCCATTCGCTGGGCATTGCCCTGAAGGGCGACATCCCCATAGGCATCACCCGCAACAGCGCGGACGCCTGGGCCTCCCCGGAGCTCTTCCACATGGACTCCCAGGCCGGAGCCCCGCCCGACGACTTCGCGGCCGACGGCCAGAACTGGGGTTTTCCCACCTACGACTGGGACCGGATGGCCTCCGACGGCTACCGCTGGTGGAAGGAGCGCTTCCGCCACATGTCCGAGTACTTCGACGCCTACAGGATAGACCACGTGCTGGGATTCTTCCGGATATGGGAGATACCGCAGGAGCAGACCAAGGGCCTGATGGGACATTTCTCCCCCGCCCTGCCGATGAGCTGCGGGGAGATCCGCTCGTTTGGATTCGGGTTTGACTTCGCCCGCCACGCCACACCTTATATAAGATACTGGCAACTGCGGGACATGTTCGGGGACCGCACCGACGAGGTGATGAGCAAGTATCTGAACAGCAACGAGTACGAGGTCTTCACCCTCAAGGAGGAAGTAAACACCCAGAGGAAGATAGAGGAGCTTTTCGGACCGGAGCAGAACGATATCAAGGACGGACTGCAGGCCCTCGCCGGCGAGGTGCTTTTCCTCGAGGACAGCAGCCGCCCCGGACTCTTCCACCCCAGGATATCGGCCCAGTTCACATACTCCTACCGCGACCTGCCGGAAGACCAGAAAGCGGCCTTCAACCGCATATACGACCATTTCTTCTACAAGAGGCACAACGAGTTCTGGAGGGAGTCCGCCCTGCGCAAGCTCCCCGAGGTGACGGCCGCCACCGACATGCTCACCTGCGCCGAGGACCTGGGCATGATACCGGACTGCGTGCCGGAAGTCATCCGGGACCTGAAAATACTGTCGCTGGAGATATTCCGCATGTCCAAGAACCCCAGTGAGCCTTTCGGGGACCCCGCCCGCTATCCCTACATGAGCGTCTGCACCACCGGCACCCACGACACCAGCACTCTCCGCCAGTGGTGGGAGGAGGACCGCGGGGTGTCGTCCGAGTACTGGCACAGGATGCTCCACGAGGGAGGCGACGCCCCCTACTACTGCGAGCCCTGGCTCTGCGAGAAGATAATACGCATGCACACCGCTTCCCCCGCGATGCTGACCATACTGCCCCTGCAGGACTGGCTCTCCGTGGACGGGGACGTCAGGGCCCAGGATCCGGCTTCCGAGCGCATCAACGTGCCTTCTGTCCCCAAATACTACTGGAGATACCGCATGCACCTGTCCGTAGAGGACCTTATCAACAACCCGAAACTTAATACCAAACTCAAAGAACTGTCAAGAAGATGAACCCCAATGAAGGAACCTCAGGTTCAGAAACAGCCCCGCGCAGACGAAGGGGCATCCGCCTCGCCCTACACTGGCAGATACTCATAGGCATCGCCCTCGGCGCCGTCTACGGGATATTCCTGCCGCACTGCACCCAGTACATCGAATGGCTCGGTGACCTCTTCCTCAACGCCCTCAACATGATAGTCATCCCGCTGATAGCCTCGTCCATCTTCATAGGAGTGGCCGGCATGGCGGGCGGCAACCTCGGAAGGGTGCTGGGCAAGACCCTCACCTACTACCTGCTGACCACCCTGACGGCTGTCGTCATCGGCCTGGCCCTGGTCACCTTCATCAAGCCGGGCGTAGGACGCGACGTGGTGCTCACCAGCGACGTAGGGAACATCGCCACCCAGGAAGTGCACATGATAGACCAGCTCACAGGCATAGTGCCGTCCAACGTCTTCGCAGCCATGGCCGACGGGAACATCCTCCCCATCATCTTCTTCATGGTCCTTCTGGGCATCTTCTCCACCAAGCTGGACAAGAAGCACTACACCGTGCTGCTGGACTTCTTCACCGCTGTATACGAGCTGATAATGAAGGTTACGATGGCCATCATAAGGCTCACTCCCATAGGCATATTCTCCGTAATGGCCTGCATGATAGGGAAGCAGGCCGGAGACCCGGACGCCCTGATAGGGATAGTCAAGGGACTCGGTATGTTCGTGCTCACAGTCTGGGCAGGATGCCTGATACACGGAGGCCTGGTGCTGCCGGGCACAGTATGGGCACTGGCCCGCATCAATCCTTACAAGCACATGCGCCGGGTATCCACCCCCATGCTGACAGCATTCACCACCTGCTCGTCCAACGCCACCCTGCCCCTGTCCATCCGCTACTCCCAGGCTTGCGGAGTATCGGAAAAACTGGCAGGACTTACACTCTCTCTCGGAAGCACCGTCAACATGAACGGCACGGCCCTGTTCGAGTGCGTATCGGCCCTGTTCATAGCCCAGCTCTACGGCATTGATCTGACTATAGGGCAGCAGATTACTGTAGTACTCACCTCGCTGATGGCAGCTGTAGGCTCTGCCGGCATACCCATGGCCGGCATAGTGATGATGGCCATCGTCTTCAACGCTGTCGGACTGCCGATGGAGGGAGTGGGTATAATTCTTGCAGTACAGCAGATCTGCGAGATGCCCCGCACCTGTCTCAACGTATACGGAGACCTGTGCGGAGCTGTCATCGTAGCCCGCTCGGAAGGGGATAGAATCACCGTCTGAGCGCACTGCCACATTATCAGAACAAAACGCCACTTTTATGACAGCACATATCAAAACTCTTTTGTCCATTCTGACAGCCTCTGTCTGCCTGACATCGCTGCTGACAGGCTGCCAGTCCGCCCCGGCTCCTGCCATGGAAGGGCACTATACCCTTCAGGCTCAGAGCGTGCAGGTCAACGGAACGATTATCAACATCACTGACTGGCCAGGCAGCTCTGTCACGATATCCGCAGTTGACGACGAGACTGTAACAGTCAGCATTGACAGCCTTCTGCTCGGTTTCGACACCCTTACCGTTTCCGCCACCGCCGCCGGGGAAGGGAAAGACAAATACACCTTTTCCGGCACATACAGCGGTCAGGACAGGGACATCTCCGTCTCCGGGACAGTCGACGGCTCCGCGCTGTCACTCAGCATCACCGACACCTGCACATCCCCTGCTACAGGAAGGTGGACTGTCGCCCGCGGTGATGACGGTCTGGCGGATATCAGCATTACATACAGTTCTCCCGCAGTGACGGAAATCACCGTAGGCGGCATCACACTTCCGGCGGACATGGCCGTGCAGATGCTCCAGAGCCTTGTCCGCGGATATATCACACCCATCCTTGAGAACCTGCAGTACATCGAGCTGGACCGCACCGGCTACCTGAACATATCCTGGAAAGGAGACATCAGTACGGAACTGGAGCCACTGCTGACCGGAGTCGTCCAGTACTGGCCGGCTCCCGATGACTCGTGGATTCACCTCTATCTGCGCCGCACCATCACCGACGCCATAGGCTCGCCCGTTTCCCCCATTGACTTTGCCCTGGCATATTCCACAGACGGTTCCGGTTCTCTTGCTCTAGAAATAAACCAGGACACTTTCGCTCCCTGGACAGGCATCCTGCTCATGGCCCTCGGAAGTATGGAGGACAGCACAGCCCCCATCGCCGCTATCCTGAAAGAGATAGCGCAGTCGCTATTACTGCCTGAGACAGTATTCTCCATAAGCGTGAACCTGAGTCCGGTACAATAGCCATGACAGCGAAGGCCAAAACAGTATGGTACTGCACCTCCTGCGGCAACGAGACCTCCAAGTGGATGGGCCGCTGCCCCGCCTGCGGGGAGTGGAACACCATGAAGGAAGGCCTCTCCAGGGACAGCCGGGCCTCATCCGCCGCACCCTCGCGGGACCGCTCGCTCATCGGCCTATCGGAAGCCAGGCCGACGGCCCTCAAGGACATATCGGTAGACCAGGACAGCCGCATACTCATCGGCAACAAGGAAGTGGAGAGGATCCTGGGCGGAGGCATTGTCCCCGGCTCCATGATACTCCTGGGCGGCGAGCCCGGCATAGGCAAGTCCACCCTGGCCCTGCAGCTTCCCCTCAGGAGCAAGGGCCTGCGCACCCTCTACGTCTCGGGGGAGGAGTCCCCGCGGCAGATAAAGCTCCGCGCCATGAGGCTCCTGCGGCCCGGAGAGGGGGACAATGAGGACAACTGCACCATCCTCGGGGAGACCCAGGTGGACAATATCATACGCTGCGCCCTGGAGCTGCATCCCGACCTGCTGGTGGTGGACTCGATACAGACCATCTACTCGGAAAATATAGACTCGGCCGCTTCCTCCGTCACCCAGGTGCGGGAGTGCGCGGCAGCCCTGCTCCGCATGGCCAAGGAGAGCGGTATCCCCGTCATCCTTATCGGACACATCACCAAGGACGGAGCCATCGCCGGGCCTAAGGTCCTGGAGCACATCGTGGACGTGGTCCTGCAGTTCGAGGGCGACACCCGTCACTCGCACCGCATCCTGCGCAGCATCAAGAACCGCTTCGGATCGACGGCCGAGATAGCCATTTTCGAGATGACCGGCACAGGTCTCAGGGAGGTGGAGAATCCCTCCGAGATTCTCACTCCCATGCACAAGGAGAACCTCAGCGGAGTGGCAGTGGGAAGTATGGTGGACGGATCCAGGCCCTTCCTCATCGAGATCCAGGCCCTGGTATCCACCGCCGCCTACGGCATGCCCCAGCGCTCGGCCACCGGCTACGATGCCCGCCGCCTGAACATGCTTCTGGCAGTACTGGAAAAAAGAGCGGGTTTCAAACTATCAGCCAAGGATGTGTTCCTCAACGTGGCCGGAGGCATGCGCGTCGGCGACACGGCCTGTGACCTGGCTGTAGTGGTGGCGGTACTGTCCTCCACCTTCGACCTGGCCGTCAGTCCGGGCATATGCTTCGCAGCCGAAGTCGGACTGAGCGGGGAGATCCGTCCTGTAGGACGTATCGAGGCCCGCATCTCCGAAGCAGCCCGCCTGGGATACCGCGAGATCTACATTTCCTCCTACAATCTTTCCGAAGACCTGCGCCGCAGCATCCCCGCCACCGGTATCCGCGTGGTGGAGGTATCCGACATCGCGGCTCTGTGCCGCAACCTCTTCAGGAACTCCCAATAATTAATTCCGGCAGCCATGAGAAGACTTCTACTCTCAACCATCATCCTTACGGTCCTGACCATCGGCCTCCGGGCCCAGGACGGCAGCGGCAGGGACATCCCGGCCGAAATCTCCGTCTACGCCGGTCAGGTGCTGAAACAATGGAAGATTCCCGGGCTATCGCTGGCCGTCATACACGGAGACACCACCGTGTTCTCCGGAGGCTTCGGAGTGAGGGAAAAGGGGAAGAACCCAGGCCAGGACGGAGAATGGACAGCCATCACCGACTCTACCCTCTTCCACATAGGCTCGATGACCAAGGCCTTCACCGCCACGGTCATAGCCTCACTGGTAGACGAAGGCCTGCTGCGCTGGGACGACACCGTCAAGCACATACTGCCCGACTTCGAATGGTACGATGACAGCGTCGAGTCCGTCATGCAGGTGCGCGACCTCCTCACCCACACCACCGGACTGGTGGCCCAGGCCGGGACCTACATCCCCAATCTGGGTTACGGGAGGGATGATATCTACAGGATGTTCAGGTACATAGAGCCGGTCTACCCGTTCCGGGAGAAATTTGCGTACAACAACATCACCTTCATCATCGCCGCCCGCATCATAGAGACCGTCACCGGCCGCAGCTGGGAAGACAACATCCGGGAGAGGATTTTCATTCCGCTGGGCATGACCTCGTCAGTGCCGGGCAGCGAAGGTTACCTGGAGGCAGGGAAGAAAGCCTCCGTAGCCCATTATTTCGGATACTCGAGGGGAAAGAACGGCGGACGCGGCTCCATCTACGTCACCCCGCTTTACGGGGAGGAAAGGGCCCTGCACTGGGTGGACGTAATAGGACCGGCCGGCAGTATCAGCTCCACGGCTCAGGACATGGCCCGCTGGGTGCGGTTCCACCTGAACAACGGAGCAGTCATCCGCACAGTCAGACCTGAGGATGCCGGGGAAGGCAGCTCATTTCCCCTCGATTCTACGGCTCTGTCAGACTATTTTCCTGACATAAGTCCTGCCATGACGGGCGGATTCCGCATCTACCCCTACCGGGACACCGTGCGGCTCATCTCCCGGGAGCAGATGGACTTCCTCCACACAGGTGCGGTCAAGGTACGTCAGGACAGTTCCATGAGACGGGACTACGGTTACTGCTGGTACGTGGAGCAGAATGACAGGTACAAGGTAATCTACCACACAGGCACCACCTGGGGCTTCACCGGAGTATGCGGATTTGTGCCGGAGCTGGATCTGGGAGTGGCAGTATTGTGCAATTCAGAGGTATCCGAGTACGCGCGGCTTGGACTGATGCGCAGGATCATAGACCTGTACCTGCCCGGAGACACTCTCAGGGACTGGAGCTCCGAGGGGTTGGAACAGTGGTTTAAGGACAAAAGGAAACCGGGACGCCGGGCCGTGCCCTGCATCATAGAGCGCAGCAGCGTGACTCCTGACTTCGAAAAGCTGACTGGCCGCTACACGAAACCGGCCCCCTTCGGGGATGCGGAGGTAACCTTGAAAAACGGCAGGCTGTATCTGACCATCGGTCCGCTCGGATGGACACACAGGCTTGACCACCACCGTGGAAACGAATTCTGGCTCAGGTCTGACGGCCATACCTACCCCGTATTCTTCCACAACTACACCGGAGAGTCCGACGGGCCGGTGGATTTCGAGATAGACTTCAACTACAACGAGAATTTCGGCCCCTGGATCAAGACTCCTTGATCGGCATATCATCCACCCACACCTGACGCTCAATGGCCTGGTCCAGGGAGATCATCGTGTCGGTGCTGGAGATATAGGGAATATTCTGGATGGTGTGCACCAGAATCCCCATGAGGTGGTCGTGATCGGTACAGTAAATCTTGACCAGCAGGGCATGCTTGCCTGTGACGAAATGGCATTCCACCACCTCCGGGATTTTCTTGAGATTCTGGATCACTTCATTGTACTTGCCGGTCTCGGAAAGAGAGACTCCCACGAAGGCGCACACATTGAGACCCAGGGCCTGAGGCTTGACGAGAAGACGGGAACCGGTGATGATGCCCATATTCTCCATTTTCTTTACTCTCTGATGGATGGCCGCTCCAGACACTCCGCACTCGCGGGCTATCTCGAGAAAAGGCATCCTTGCATTTTTGACTAAGAAGGACAGTATCCGCTGATCTATCCTGTCGAGCTGATATTTTGTATTCATATTCATTACTTTCTGGATGTACCATTCCGGGGTGACGGCTTCTTCTCACCCGCTGACTCTATGATGGAACGGCACTGTTCCTCCGTCAGCGATGACGGGTCAGTACCGCGGGGTATCTTGTAGTTGGAGCCGGCATGCTTGATATACGGGCCGAAACGGCCGTTGAGCACAAAGATGTCCGCCTCAGGGAATGACTTGATGTCCTTGTTCTTCTGCTGGGCCTCGTGCTCCTCGATGAGCTTCACGGCAGTATCCAGGGTGATGGTGTAGGGGTCCTGGCCGCGCTTGAGCGAGACGTAGGCGGAGCCATACTTGACGTACGGACCGTACTTGCCCTTGGAGCAGGTAACGGGCTGGCCGTTGTACTCGCCCAGAGTCCTGGGCAGCACGAAGAGCCTGAGGGCATCCTCCAGCGACACCGATTCTATCAGCTGTCCCTTCTCCAGTCCGGTAATGCGCTTGTCAGGGTCATCGTCCTCGCCTATCTGCACCACCGAGCCGTAACGGCCCATGCGGGCTATCACACTCTTGCCTGTGGCCGGGTCAGTACCGAGCAGCCTGCGCGACTTGGCGGGAGCGTTCTCCTTCAGGGTCTCCTCGACGCGGTCATGGAAAGGCTTGTAGAAGTCGGCCACTGTCTTGTTCCACACCTGCTTTCCCGCTGCTATCTTATCGAAGTCAGTCTCCACCCTGGCCGTGAATCCATAGTCCATGATGGCCGGGAAGGTCTGCTCCAGGAAGTCCGTCACCATCATGCCTATGTCCTCGGGGCAGAGACGGCCCTTCTCCGAGCCGGTGGTCTCCTTTTTGGAAGTGGATGCGATGCTGTCTCCCTTGAGTGTAAGGACAGTCACCGAACGTTCCTCCCCTTTGCGGTCCTGCCGGATGATGTAGCCCCTCTGATGGAGGGTGGAGATGGTCGGTGCGTATGTGGAGGGACGTCCTATACCCAGTTCCTCCATCTTCCTGACCAGCGAGGCCTCCGAATAGCGGGGAGGATGCGCCGTATATTTCTCCGAGGCGGTGATGCTGTCGCGGAGCATTCCGTCTCCCACTGACAGGGGCGGAAGGATCTTCTCCTCGTCTCCTGCGGGCGCATCGTCGTCGGTGGACTCTATATATACTTTAAGGAATCCGTCGAAAAGCACGGTGGAGCCGGTCACGTCGAAACGTTCCTGTATCCCGTCTCCGGCTATGGTTATGTCCGTCTTCTCCAGACGGGCGTCAGCCATCTGGGAGGCGACGGTCCGCTTCCATATCAGACTGTAGAGCTTCTTTTCGGCTGCCGTGCCGGGTATGTCCGTGTTTGCAATGTAGGTCGGACGGATGGCCTCGTGGGCCTCCTGAGCGCCCTTCACTCCGGTCTTGTACTGCCGGGCCTTGTGGTACTCCTCTCCGAAATTCTCCGTAATCCAGCCCTTGGCGGCGCCTATGGCCAGTTTCGAGAGTGTGGTGGAGTCGGTACGCATATAGGTGATGAATCCGGACTCGTACAGATGCTGCGCGATGGACATCGTCTGGCTCACCGAGAATCCGCACTTGCGGGCGGCCTCCTGCTGGAGGGACGAGGTGGTGAAGGGGGGCGCCGGACATCTGGATATCTCCTTCTTATCCACCGAAGCTACGGTGAAACGGCTGCCGCGGCACCTTTCCAGGAATGCCTCGGCCTCCTCCCGGGTGTCGAAACGGCGGTCGAGGACTCCGAGGACCTTGGTCTTCTTGCCATTTTCAGGGACAAATATGCCTTCTACGCGGAAATACGGCCTGGACTGGAACTCGGCGATCTCCCTCTCCCGCTCCACCACCAGGCGGAGGGCCACCGACTGCACGCGGCCGGCCGAGAGCGAGGGCTTTATCTTCTTCCACAGTATGGGCGAGAGCTCGAAGCCCACTATGCGGTCCAGGACCCTGCGGGCCTGCTGGGCCATGACCAGATTCATGTCTACGTCGCGGGGCGTCTCTATGGCATGCAGTATTGCGTCCTTGGTAATCTCGTGGAACACTATGCGGCGGGTCTTTTCCGGCTGCAGGTCCAGGGTCTCCCTCAGATGCCAGGCTATCGCCTCTCCCTCGCGGTCCTCATCGGATGCGAGCCAGACTACGGAAGCCTTGTCCGAAGCGGCCTTGAGCTCGGATACCACTTTCTTCTTGTCAGGGGACACCTCGTACTGCGGAATGAAGCCGTGCTCTATGTCTATACCCAGATTTTTCTTTGCCAGATCACGGATGTGACCGAAGCTCGAACGCACTGTATAGTCCTTTCCCAATATCTTTTCGATGGTCTTCGCCTTTGCCGGCGACTCTACGATTACTAAGTTCTCTACCATATCTCCATAGAATGAGGTTGCAAAGTAAAGGATATTTTCTAACTTCGCACGAATTTATTTTGCAAAAATGAAAGAAAAAACGAAGAGAAAATTGATAATTGCTATCTGGTGCGTCGTTTTCATCCCCATCGGAGCACTCCTGCTGTTCATTGCCGGAGTGGGCATATTCGCTGAAATTCCCTCCTTTGAGGAACTGGAGAACCCCAGAACCTACCTGGCGACAGAACTCATATCCGAGGACGGGCAGCTCATCGGAACCTACCACATCGAGAACCGTACCCATGTAAGTTACAGCGAGCTGGCGCCCGGCACAGTGGCAGCGGCCGTAGCGACAGAGGACGTACGCTTCTACAAGCATTGCGGCATAGACTTCCGCAGCCTGGCCAGGGTCGGGGTCAAGACCATCCTCCTGGGCAATGCCCGCTCGGGCGGAGGCGGCAGCACCATAACCCAGCAGCTGGCCAAGACCCTCTTCCCCAGGGAGGAGGCTACGGGCAAGTTCCCGGGAGAGGCTGTATTCAAACTGGTAGTCAGCAAGTTCAAGGAATGGATAACGGCCGTCAAACTCGAGCGCAACTACACCAAGGACGAGATCATGGCCATGTACATGAACGCCATCTTCTTCGGCAGCAACGCATACGGCATCAAGGCAGCAGCCAACACCTTCTTTAATAAGGAGCCCTCGGAACTCAAGCTCGAGGAGAGCGCTGTACTGGTCGGAGCAGTCAACAAGCCCACCAGGTTCAACCCCGTACTCAATTACGACCGCTCGCTCGCACGCCGCAACCACGTCCTCAGCCAGATGAGCAAGTACGGTTTTATATCCCAGGAGTACGCGGATGCCCTGATGGCCATGCCCATAGTGCTGGATTACAACCAGCAGGACCACAACACCAGTCTCGCCCCCTACTTCCGTGACATGCTCCGCAAGTACATGAGCGCATCAGAGCCCGTCAGGAAGAACTACTACTTCGCGGACGACTACCGGGCGGACCTCGACCTGTGGGAGAACGACCCGCTCTACGGCTGGCTGAACAAGAACTTCAAGCCGGACGGCAGCCGGTACAGCCTCGACAAGGACGGACTCACCATCTATACGACCATCAACACCACCATGCAGCGCTACGCGGAGGAAGCCGTCACACAGCACCTGAGCACCGACCTTCAGCCCGCATTCTTCGAGGACCTGGCTGACAACCCCAACTCTCCCTTCGCCAAGGAAGTACCGGTCGAGCTTACCGAGACCGTCATGGCACAGGCCCGCCGCTGGAGCGACCGGTACCGCGACATGAAATCTGACGGAGCCTCCGACAAGGAGATCGACCGGGTATTCCGCGAGGAGAAAACCGACATGAGGGTATTCTCGTGGAAAGAGCCCGGATACATCGACACCGTCATGACACCCGACGACTCCATCCGCTACTACAAGTCCATCCTGAGAGCCTCGCTGATAGCCATGGAGCCCTCCACCGGCCACATCAAGGCCTACATCGGAGGCCCCGAGTACCGGTATTTCAAATACGACAACGCCCGTCAGGGCAAGCGCCAGGTCGGCTCGACCATCAAGCCATTCCTCTACACCCTGGCCATGCAGGAGGGCTACTACCCCTGCGACAAGGTGCTGAACGTGCCCCAGACCTTCGTGCTGGCCGACACCACCTGGACCCCCGAGAGCGAGGACCGCATAGAATTCATCGGCAAGGAAGTCACCCTCAAGTGGGGTCTGACACGAAGCAGCAACAACATATCGGCCTACCTCATGCGCCAGTTCGGTCCCACCGCCATGGTGGAGATGTGCCGCAAGCTGGGCATCACATCCTATCTCCCGCCCTACCCGTCCCTGTGCCTCGGACCCGCCGACATCACGCTGCTGGAGATGGTGGGCGCATACAACACTTATCCCAGCCGCGGCGTGCATATTGACCCGGTCTTCGTCACCCGCATAGAGGACAGCGAGGGCAATGTGCTGGGCACATTCAGTCCCCGCAAGCGGGAAGCCGTCAGCGAGGCCACCGCATACCTGATGGTCAACCTGATGGAGGGAGTGGTCAATGAAGGTTCCGGAGCCCGCCTGCGCTGGCGCTACGCCCTGGAAGGACCGGTTGCCGGCAAGACCGGTACCACCAACGACAAATCCGACGGATGGTTCATAGGCTATACCCCCAGTCTGACAGCGGGCGTATGGGTAGGAGCCGAGGACCGTCAGGTCCATTTCGAGAGCATGCAGCAGGGACAGGGTGCCAACACCGCCCTTCCTATCTGGGGCCTGTTCATGCAGAAAGTACTCAGTGACGGGACTCTGGGCGTTACGTCCATGGACCAGTTCATCGCGCCTCCCGGAGTCAACTTCAACACTGACTGCGACGGAAGCGACAATGATGCGGTGAGTGCCCCCGAGGAAGACGACATGTCCTCGTTCTTCAATATGTAACTTTAAAAATAGCATGATATGAAACCTGTAAAAGAACAGATTCTGGCAGTAGTCTACGGAGGTTTCTCCTCAGAAGTGGAGATATCCGTCAAAAGCGGGAAGTCCGTGGCCCGCTGGCTCCGCAACGCCGGACGCACCGTCCATGAGGTGCTCATCCTGCGTGAGGGATGGTGGGCTGTAATCCCCGGAGGGGAAGAAGGTGAGCGGCGGTATCCCATAGACCGCAATGATTTCTCCTTCACCGGACATGACGGGAAGAAAGTCACATTCGACAAGGTCTTCGTCATAATCCACGGGGATCCGGGCGAGAACGGCAGGCTCCAGGCCTATTTCGAGATGCTGGGCGTCACCTGCGTCGGCTGCCCGTCCCAGTGCGCCACCATCGCATTTGACAAGTACGCCTGCAAGTCCTACCTCCGCGACAGCGGCATCTACATGTCCAGGGACATAATGCTCCGCAAAGGCGATGCATACGACCCGCATGAGGCCGCATCCAGGGTAGGCCTTCCGGCCTTTGTCAAGCCGTGCGGAGGAGGCTCCAGCTTCGGAGTGACCAAGGTCAGGACACCGGAGGAGATCGATGCGGCACTGGAAGCCGCTTTCGCTGAGAGCGATACCGTGATAGTGGAGAAAGGAATCGTCGGACGGGAGATAGACTGCGCTGTCTACAGCAGCCCGGACGGTCCCAAGGCTCTGCCCCTGATCGAGATAGTGCCCCGCAATGAGTTCTTCGACTACGAGGCCAAATATCTGGGTGCCAGCAGCGAGATCTGCCCCGCACCCATTCCGGAAGCCGACCGCATCAGGATTCAGGACGCCGCTGTCAGGATATTCGGACGTCTGGGATGCCGCGGACTCGTGAGGATGGATTTCATACTTGGAGTGGACGGGCATCCTTATTTTCTGGAAGTCAATCCCAATCCCGGCATGACGGACGCCAGTCTGGTTCCGCAGATGGTGCGCGAGGCGGGTATGTCCATGGAAGATTTTCTTACGGGCATCATAGACCGCACCGGGGAGGACTAGCCCATGACCCGCAAGGAATTCGTCACCAAGGCAACAGAGAGTCTGTCCCAGCAGTATTCTCCGGGAGAGGCCAAGGCCATAGCCATACGCATACTGTCCCACTTTATGGGCCTGTCGGAATATGAATATTCCGTAGAGCCCAACGTGGTCATCCCCAAACCGGATCTGGTCCGGATACAGGAAGCCCTGGACGAACTGGCCGCCGACCGCCCGGTCCAGTACGTGATAGGCGAGGAGACTTTCGAGGGCCACACATTCCGCGTCAACGAATCAGTCCTCATACCCCGCCCGGAGACTGCCCAGCTCTGCCGTCTCGTCATCTCCGCACTCCGCGCATCAGGAGAGGTGCATGAGCCCCGCATACTGGATGCTGGAACCGGCTCGGGCTGCATAGCCTGGACCCTGGCCGCAGCCTTCCCGAAAGCCGAGGTATTCGCCCTCGACGCCGACGAGTCCGCACTGGAGACAGCCCGCGGTCAGAAAATCTATCTGGACCAGGCAGGAAGGCAGCCCGTTCCGGAGCCTCCCGTATTTTTCCGTGCAGATATACTCGAGGGACCTCCTGAAGACGGAAAGGACACTGACATACCCAATCTGGAGGAACTGGACATACTGGTCTCCAACCCGCCGTACGTCTGCGAGTCGGAGAAGGACTTCATGGCCCCCAACGTGCTGGACTACGAGCCCGACGAGGCGCTCTTCGTTCCCGACAGCGACCCCCTGCGCTTCTACAAGGCCCTGGCGGGATGGGCAGAAGCCCTGGTACGCATGGGCGGACAGTGTTTCTTCGAGATCAACGAGGCCTTCGGCCCCCAGGTCAGGGAACTCTTCGAGAGCCGCGGATTCAGCGACGTGGAGATAGTTCAGGACTTTCACGGCAAAGACAGATTTGTTACTTTTACAAAATGGTTTTAATTTTGTGGGGATGAGAAAGCTCCGCATCATATCGGCTGCAGCCATGCTGCTCATGTGCATGTCCCTCCGTCCAGTTTCCGCCCAGCAGAAGGACACGGTCAATGTCATGCTCCAATGGCTGCCGCAGTGCCAGTTCGCCGGCATGATCATGGCCTTCTGCAACGGTTTCTATGAAGAAGCCGGACTCGAAGTGGAGATTTTCTACGGCTCGGAATCCTATACCAGTACCGACGCCCTCAAGGACGGGCACGCGGACATCATCACGACCATGCTCGTAGATGCTCTGATTGCCCGTGACATGGGTACGCCCCTGGTCAACATACTCCAGACCTCGGAGACCAGCTCCACCATGATCATCTCCTGCACTCCCATAGCAAGCGCCCAGGACCTCAACGGGATGCGGATCGGACGGTGGACCAGCGGATTCTTCGACACCGCCCTGTGCTACGCCTACTACAACTCCCTGGATGTGGAGTGGATTCCCATCCTCTCCAACATCTATCCCTTCGCCGCAGGAGCGCTGGACGCCATGGTGGCTACCGAATACAATGAATACTACCAGATCCTGATGGCAGGCATCGATGTCGGAGAGGACAACATCATCTACCTCCGCGACGAGGGCTTCGACATACCAGAGGACGGAGTCTACACCACTGAGGAATACTACAACTCCCACAGGGACATCGTGGAACGCTTCGTCGAGGCCACACGCCGCGGATGGGAGTGGGTCCGCAAGCCGGAGAATTTCTCCGAGACCATAAACACCGTGACGGACATAATGCGGCAGGCCAACATCCCTTCCAGCAAAACCAACCAGGCACACATGCTGCGGACTGTCCTGAAACTCCAGCAGGACGATAAGAGCAAGGAGATTCCGTTCCATCTGGACAAGTCCCGTTTCGACTCCACGGTAAGGATGCTTCTGGAAAGCAACCTCATTCTGTCACCTGTCAAATATTCCGATTTTGTAAGGCCATGAGAGTATTCCGCAGATTCTCCACACGCATCAGCCTGTATGTCATCCTGCTGACGGCAATCCTGTTCCTGACTGCCTCGGTAACGGTGTACAAAATCAGCTATGACCTCGTACGCAAAGAGGCAGTAACCAATGCCTTCAGCCAGCTCCGGGCCCTCAACATGGAGATGGAGAACGTACTCAGCCCCATCGCCTCTGTCATAAACAACATTGCCTCCAGAGCCGAAATCATGGCCATCGGGAACAGGGACACCTCCGATTTCCTCAGACTCTCAGAGGATATTCTGAGAAACACTCCGCAACTCAAGGACATAGCCATAGCACTGGAGCCATACTACTACCGCAACCAGAAACAGTTCACCGCCTACTCCATCAACGAAAACGGCAGTATAAGGTCGATGATGATCACCGACCCCCTCTACACATACCAATACTACGACTGGTACGTCATTCCCAAATGCACAGACAGCACCTACTGGACTGACCCTTACATAGACAGGGTCTGGGAGAAACTGTCGCTGTGCTCCTACACCGCCCCCCTGCATGACGGGGACGGACGGTTCATAGGAGTCATCTGCGCCAGCATCGAGACTCAGTGGCTTACAAGCAAGATCGACAGTATCCGGCTCTATGATCACTCCTATAACTTCATCATCGGAAAGTCCGCCGGATACATCGTACATCCCGACAAAGACTTGATAATCAACGAGACTATTTTCTCTTATGCTCTCCTGACAGAAAATACGGCCCTCGCCGAAACCGGCAGGAGGATGATTGCGGGCGAGACCGGAATGAGCGAGCTGAGCATCAACGGCACCCCAAGCATCATCTTCTTCACCTCCGTACCTTCCAACAACTGGAGCATCGCCACCATCTGTCCCAGGAGCGACATCTTCGCAGGAGCCTACCGGATAGTCATCATCATGCTCCTCATCGCCCTGCTCTCGATTATCATCCTGGCCGTCATCGTCAGCCTGACGGTCCGCAAGGCCACTGCTCCACTGACCGTCCTGGCAGCCTCCGCCGACAAGATAGCGGAGGGAGACTTCAACTCCGCAATGCCGGACTTCCACGGCAATGACGAGGTGGGACGCCTGTGCCGCTCATTCTCTTCCATGCAGCAGTCCCTCTCATCCTACATGGACAGACTGCAGCGCACCACGGCAGCCAAGCAGAGGATAGAAAGCGAGATATCCATCGCCCGCGAGATTCAGATGGGCATGGTTCCCAAGACATTTCCCCCATTCCCTGAAAGAGACGACATCGACATATACGCCATACTGAATCCGGCCAAGGAAATAGGAGGCGACCTCTACGACTTCTTCATCAAGGACAACGCCCTCTTCTTCGCCATAGGCGATGTCTCCGGCAAAGGCGTGCCGGCATCCCTGCTGATGGCCGTGACACGAAGCCATTTCCGGTCCGTAGCCTCCACGCTCAAAGATCCGGCGGCAATCATCGCTTCGATGAACAAGGCCCTGTCCGAGACCAACGACTCCAACATGTTCGTCACCTTCTTCACCGGCATGATGGACCTCAGCACCGGAGTTGTGAAATACTCCAACGCCGGACACAACCCTCCTATTATCCTGAGTCCTTCCGGACAGGTAAGAAGGTTGAATCCGGACCCCAACCTGCCTATCGGTTTCTTCCCCGATTTCAAATATACGGTCGGCACCTTCTCACTGGAAGCCGGATCGACTCTCATCCTCTACACTGACGGACTGACCGAGGCCGAAAATGCGGAACATGAACTGTACGGCGAGAGCAGGCTCATGGCCTCAGCCGCCGCACAGAAAGACAAAGACGCAGCATCCACCGTCGCCGGACTCTACTCCGATGCAGAGCTCCATGTCAACGGAGCCGACCAGAGCGACGACCTGACCATACTTGTAATCAAATACATCGGCAACAACAGCATGAACAGCAGGGATACCAGAATCCTGAGCCTGGACAACCAGGTCTCCGAACTGAAAAAACTGAACGCCTTCGTAGAACAGACCTGCGGAGATGCGGGTGTTGACCGGGAACTCACCATGAACATCAATCTGGCACTTGAAGAAGCTGTATCCAATGTAATCTTCTACGCATTCCCTAAGGGTGAGACCGGACACCGCATCACCGTCAAGTTCACCATCCGCGGCAACGAGATGACATACACCGTCTTCGACCGCGGCATACCCTTCAACCCTCTTGCAAGAGCCGATGCCGACACCACCCTGTGCGCCGAGGACCGCAGGATCGGAGGTCTCGGCATCTTCCTTGTAAAGCGGATAATGGACCGGGTGGAATACGAGCGGAAAGGAGCGGAGAATATCCTGAAATTAACAAAATTAATATAAACAAACAACGATATGGACCTGAACATCAGTATTGAAAACGGGAAGACGCAGGCCAGGGTGACCGGTCGGCTGGACACCATCAACTCGGACGAATTCGAGAAAAAAATGGCACCTCTGCTGGAGGGAGGCAATCCTGACATTGAGCTCGACTGTTCGGAGCTGGAATACATCAGCAGCTCCGGCCTCAGGCTGTTCCTCACACTTCAGAAAAGTGTCAACGCCAGGGGTGGAAAACTGGTCATCAAGAACATGAACAATCAGATTAAGGAGATATTCAACATGACCGGATTCTCCAGAATCATGACCATCATCTAAGACATCCCGAATCAATCAGTGCCGCAGCAAGGGCCATGTCGTCCGGTGCGGTCAGTTTTATGTTGAAGCGGCTTCCCTGGCAGAAATGCAGGGGAACGCCGTTTTTTTCTACCACCGAGGCGTCAT
This sequence comes from uncultured Alistipes sp., assembly GCA_900550465.1. GTDB lineage: Bacteria > Bacteroidota > Bacteroidia > Bacteroidales > UBA932 > Coprenecus. Next base: position 29,443 of record URSC01000004.1, on the reverse strand, counting down.
CAGTGAACTCCCGCGAATACGGCTGTCCATAGGCCCGTTTCAGCACCTCGGTATGAAAGACCTGCGGAGTCTGTACCAGACGATAGATACTCCGGTCCACAATCCTGGAGACACCCCACTCCGTTCCGTCCTGAGCTGACCCGGCTGAGAATGTCCGCATGGAATCAGCTACCGGAATGACAGGAACGACTGCCGGATACTCCTCCGCCTCATCGTAAAGTGCGGCAATATCCCCGAGTCTCAGCAAGGGACGCACTCCGTCGTGCACGGCCACCGATGCTCCCTCCGGAAGATATTTCATGGCCTTCCTCACGGAATGGAAGCGAGTAAAGCCGCCAGTCACGAGCACATGCGGAAAAACAAAATTGTTTTTATAACAGTATTCCAGCCACATATCTTTTATAGACTCATTGATTGAGATGATAATCCTCACTTCGAAGGGCTGACTTAGGAAAAGTTCCACCGTCCAGCGCAGAACTGGCTTGCCGCAGAGGTCCAGCATCTGCTTGGGCAGCTCAGAACCCATTCTGGAGCCGGTTCCTCCGGCCGGTATGATGACATATCTTTCGCGCATGGGGATATATTGAAATAATTTTCCCAAATGTACTACTTATATGGCATTAATTACTATTTTTGTGACTTGATAAAGCAAAAAACGAATATAACAAATCAGTTATCCACCCTATATGAACAGCGACAGAACGATTCGTAGAGCACTTATCTCCGTGTACGATAAGAATCTCATCCTAGACATTGCAAATGAGCTGGTTAGCCTGGGTGTGGAGATACTCTCCACGGGGGGCACGCAGCACTATCTCACAGACCATAACATTCCTGTTACAGCGGTCGAGGACGTGACAGGATATCCCTCCATCTTCGGAGGACGCGTGAAGACCCTCCATCCGAAGGTGATGGGAGGCATCCTCTACCGCAGGGAGGAGGCCGGCGACCTCGAGGAGAGGGAAAAATATGAGATTCCCGGTATCGACCTGGTCATCGTGGACCTCTACCCCTTCGAGGAGTACGTCGCCAAGGGTGCCACTGAGGAGGAAATCATCGAGAAGATCGACATAGGAGGCATCACCCTCATCCGCGCCGCCGCGAAGAACTTCCGCGACGTGATCATTGTTCCGGGAAAGGACTCATACGCTGACCTCCTGGAGCTGCTGCGCACGAAGAAGGGAGTTTCCTCCATAGAGGACCGCCGCCGCTTCGCCGCCAAGGCCTTCCTCAAGAGCTCCGGCTATGACACCCACATCTTCCAGTATTTCAACCGCAAGGAAGGGATACCGGCATTCACTGCCAGCGAGACCCGCCCCACCCACCTGCGCTACGGCGAGAATCCCCACCAGAAGGCCATGTTCTACGGTTCGGAGGACGCACTGCCCGAGCAGCTGCACGGCAAGGAAATCTCCTACAACAACATGCTGGACATCGAGGCCGCACTCGAACTGATTTCCGACTTCGACCGTACCGCCGTAGCCGTGATAAAGCACAACAACGCCTGCGGATGTGCAGAGGGAGCGACCGTCCTGGAAGCCTGGAACGCAGCCCTGGAGGCGGACCCCGTATCGGCATTCGGAGGAATCATCGTTTCCAACAGGCCGATAGACAAGGCGACCGCCGAGGAGATGCACAAGATATTCTTCGAGGTTGTCATTGCTCCGGACTATTCACCTGAAGCATTGGAGATACTCGAGGGCAAGAAGAACCGCATCATCCTGCGCAGCGCCTCGGCCCGTCCCTCGGCAGTGAAGTTCCGCTCGATGCTCGGCGGCGTGCTCGTTCAGGACAGGGATACCTTCAAGGAGTCTCCCGCCGACCTGAAGACCGTCACCAAAGCAGCCCCTACCCGGGAACAGATAGACGATATGCTCTTCGCCAACATCATAGTGAAGCACTCCAAGTCCAATGCCATCGTTCTGGCCAAGGACCACCGCCTTATAGCCAGCGGCATAGGCCAGACATCCAGGGTTGACGCCCTCAAGCAGGCCATCGAGAAGGCCCGCAGTTTCGGATTCTCCCTCGAAGGTGCCGTCATGGCCTCCGACGCGTTCTTCCCCTTTGCAGACTGCGTGGAGATAGCCGACAAGGCAGGAATCAAGGCCGTCATCCATCCGGGCGGCTCCATCCGCGACAACGAGAGCGTGGAGTACTGCGACGCCCACGGCATGGCCATGGTAATGACGGGACACAGACATTTCAAGCACTAGAATCTATAACCGATATAAATTTTCAGGAATATGGGATTTTCATTCCTCACACAGGAGCTGGCAATGGACCTCGGCACCGCCAACACCGTCATCCTTCAGGACGACAAGATAGTGGTGGACGAACCGTCCGTGATAGCATTTGACCAGACCACAGGCAAGGCAATAGCAGTAGGCCAGAAGGCCAAGCTGATGTACGAGAAGACCAACCCCAACATCAAGACCGTACGTCCTCTCCGCGATGGAGTCATAGCCGACTTCAACGCTGCAGAACAGATGATAAGGGGATTCGTAAAGATGATCAACTACCGCCGCACGTTCTTCACTCCCAACCTCAAGATGGTGATCTGCATCCCCAAGGGAAGCACTGAGGTGGAGATCAGGGCCGTGCGCGATTCGGCCGAGCATGCCGGAGCCAGGGACATATACATGATCTTCGAGCCTATGGCGGCTGCGATGGGTATCGGTCTGGATGTCAATGCGCCCGTAGGCAACATGGTGGTGGACATAGGAGGAGGTACCTCAGAGATCGCCGTCATCTCTCTTGGCGGCATCGTTACCAGCCAGTCCATCAGGGTGGCCGGAGACGTGTTCACATCCGACATACAGCAGTACATGCGCCAGCAGCACAACATCAAAGTAGGTGAGATTACTTCCGAGGAGATAAAGGTCCGCATAGGCGCAGCCATTCCCGACCTGGAGGAAACCCCCGAGCCCTTCATCGTCCGCGGTCCCAACCTGATGACCGCCCACCCCGTTGAGATAGCCGTCACCAGCCAGGAAGTGGCCCACTGCCTGGACAAATCCGTGGCCAAAATCGAGGCGGCAGTACTGCAGGTGCTGGAACAGACTCCCCCCGAGCTGTATCAGGACATCGTGCAGAAAGGTATCTTCCTCACCGGAGGCGGAGCCCTGCTCAGAGGCCTGGACAAGAGGCTCTACGACAAGATAAACATACCCTTCCACATAGGCGAGGACCCTCTGAGAGCAGTGGCACGCGGAACCAGCATTGCCCTGCGCAATCCCTCACAGTATCCTTTCCTGATGCGGTAGAACAGTCTTCACCGAGAGCTGATGAAAGACCGGAACAAGTACATACTGCACCTGATCAACTTTCTCGTCTTCATCCTCCTGGAGACTGCTGCTGTCTGGCTTATATCCCGGAACAGTGTTATCCAGCGTTCGGACATACTCAGGTCCGTCTCCGCTGTAACCAACACTTTCTCTTCCGGAGCCGGAAACGTAGGCCGGTACTTCAGTCTCGGCAAGATCAACAGGAGGCTCTCCGAGGAAAACGTAGCCCTGCGCCGCGAGAACGACAGACTTCAGGCCGCCCTGAGCGACCTGGCCGTACCGGACTCGCTCCTTACTGAAAGCCCGCTCTTCGACTATATCCCGGCACTGGTAGTGTCCAACAGCACTGACCGTCTTCACAACATCCTCATCATCAACAAGGGGAAGCGTGACGGTATCGCCGAGGACATGGGCGTGGTAACCGACAGGGGAATCATAGGATACATCCTCAGCGCAGGAGAGAAATACTCGAAAGTTTCCTCCATACTTGACATCGACAATATGGCCAGCGGAACCCTCACCGGCAGCAATACCTTCGGCGTGATTCAGTGGGACGGGAAGTCTCCCAGAAAGATCATCCTGCACGATATCCCCGTTCACACCTCCTTCACCTACGGAGACACTGTGGTATCCAGCGGATACTCCCTCATCTATCCGCCAGGCATACCAGTAGGTACCGTCAGCGGGCAAATGCTAAGGGACGGTGTCAACTACGACCTGACTATAGACCTCTTTGAGGAATTTTCCAGGCTCAGGCAAGTATACGTGGTTTCGCGCAGAGACATCCAGGAACTGAACGACCTTATGGACGACCAGCAGGAAAAAGGAGGTGAACAGTCATGAGCGCGGCCCGTCACACGATTCTCGCACTGCTGCTGATACTGGCACAGGGGGCACTGGACAACTATATCAACCTCAGTGTCTACCTGGACATTTTCCTATGCCTGTTCATCGTCCTGGCCCTTCCTCCTAAATGGGGCTCCATTCCCTCCATGACGGCCGGTTTCGTTCTCGGACTGGCTGTGGACATTCTGGGCAACGGCATACCCGGCATGAACGCCGCAGCCATGACTGCCGCAGGGGTCTGCCGCAAGGGCATTTTCGAACTGACTGCTCCGAAGGAGAAAGAGAAGCGCGAGGGGATCGACACCATGGGTCTCCGGAATTTCGTCCTGTACTCGATGCCTCTGGTGCTCATCTGCCTGACAGTGTATATCCTCCTGGACTCTTCCGGATTCCGGCCGGTCGGACTTTGCCTGGCCAGACTGGGAATTTCCTTCGTCGTCAACACACTGCTGATGGCTATCCTATATATGATCAGCATAGACCGCAACAGGAGGAGGTAAGAGACCATGAATGACGGCAAGCACAGGTACCAATATCTGATGACCGGCCTGGCAGTGGCATTCCTGCTTCTCACCGCCCAACTGTTCCGCCTGCAGCTGCTGGACAACAGCTTCAAGATCAGCGCAGACAACAACGCCCTCCTGTACCAGACCCGCCACCCGGCCAGGGGCCTAATCCTGGACCGCAACGGCAAGGTACTGGTAGGCAACAAAAATACCTATGACATTATGGTCACCCCCCGCTATGTCCGTCCGTTCGACACTCTGGAGCTGTGCCGCATACTGGATCTGAACCCGCAGTACGTCAGGGACAAGTTCAGTGAGTACCGGATGTACCGCACCAGAATCGGATACCGGACAGTGACCTTCGTAAGCCAGATTTCCCAGGAGCAGTACAGCCGTTTCATAGAAGTGGCCCACAAGTTCCCCGAATTCCGGGGTGTGCCCCGCACTACCCGCATGTATCCCTACAATGCCGGAGGCAACCTTCTCGGCTATGTCACCGAAGTGGACCGGGACTTTCTGGAGAGACATCCCGATTACGAAGCGGGAGACTATACCGGACGGACAGGACTGGAGGAGACCTGCGAGCCGATGCTCAGGGGCGAGAAGGGCTACAGCATATACCTCCGCGACGCCAGCAACAGGATACAGTCCTCGTACCGCAACGGAGAATTCGACAAACCCGCGGTACCGGGGAAGGACGTGGTGTCGACAATCGATGCCGAACTGCAGAACTACGGGGAAGAACTCATGCGCAACAAAGTAGGCTCAGTAATCGCCATAGAGCCGGCCACTGGGGAGATTCTGTCAATGGTATCATCACCAGGCATCAACGTCTCGGTACTTGGTGAGATCAACAAATACTATAAAGAGATAGCGGCAGACCCCTTCACCCCTATGTTCAACAGGGCCGTAATGTCGCCCCAGCCTCCCGGCTCGGTCTTCAAACTGGTCAACGCCCTCATCGGGCTGCAGGAAGGAAGAGTATCCACTGACACTGAATTTCCCTGCCGCGACGGTTTTCATGCCCGCGGCATCAGCGTGGGGTGCCATTATCATAAGTCCCCCGTAAATTTCACAGAAGCGATTATGGTCTCGTGCAATTCCTATTTCTGCTATCTCTTCCAGGATATTCTGGAAAATCCCATCTACGGCTCCGAGGCTGCTGCCATGGACCGCTGGGCTGAGTACGTCAGAAGTTTCGGGTTCGGTACGAAGCTGGGCTCCGACTTCCCCTCGGAGATCGCCGGATTCGTTCCTACCTCAGCCACATACGACCGAGTCTACGGCAAGGGCGGATGGAAGGCACTTTCGGTCATTTCCCTGTCCATAGGCCAGGGAGAACTCGGATGTACGCCCCTGCATCTGGCCAACCTTGCCGCAACCATAGCCAACCGTGGCTGGTACCGGATTCCCCACATCGTCCGGGACCATGACAACGACACCCTGAACAGCCGGTTCCAGGAAAAGCACTACACTATGGTTGATACAACCCACTTCGAGAAAGTCATAGAGGGAATGTACCAGGCTGTCAATGCTCCAGCCGGAGAGGGCGCCACCGCACGTGTGGCTGCGGTCAAGGGCCTGGACATCTGCGGCAAGACCGGCACGGCCGAGAATCCACACGGAGACGAGCACGCTGTCTTCGTCTGCTTCGCCCCGAGGGAGAACCCCAGGATAGCCATTGCTGTGTACATTGAGAATGCCGGATTCGGCGCCACCTGGGCAGCACCCGTAGCCTCCCTGATGGTAGAGAAATACCTCAACGGAGAGATAGCCTCCAACCGCCGCTGGCTGGAACAGCGGATGCTGGATGCCAACCTCCTGCACAAAGTACCGGCCAGTCCTGATTACGTACCTCCTAAAAAAGACGATCGATGAGCCCCGCTGGAAAGACATATAGAAAACTGGACTGGGCAGTCATCGGATGCTACGTCCTACTGGCGGTGTTCGGATGGCTGAATATCTATGCCTCGACATGGAGCGAGGACGCCGAGGGAATCTTCTCCCTGGCCTCGCGCAGCGGCAACCAGCTGCTGTGGATAGGCGTGGCCGCCGTAATAGCCGTCATTGTGCTTTTCCTCAACTCCAGATTCTACAAAACCGTCTCCTGGCCCCTGTACATCCTTTCGGCGGTGCTCCTTGTAGCCGTACTGATCTTCGGGCACGAGGTCAACGGCTCCAAGTCCTGGCTCAGCCTTCCCGGAGGAATCGCCATACAACCCTCGGAATTCTCGAAGATAGCCACCGCCCTCTGCCTTTCCCGGGTCATGGGCTCATACGGCTTCAACCTTACCAGGGCCGCCGACTTCCTGAAGGTGGCCGCCATCATCATTGTCCCGGTGGGACTGATAGCCCTCGAACCGGACGTAGGAACGATACTGGTGTACTGTTCACTGGCCTTCATGCTTTACAGGGAGGGACTGCCCGGAAGGATACTGGGATTTACCGGATACGCCGTCCTGCTGTTCCTGGTGACGCTCAAATTCTCCCCCTTCGTCTCCATCCTCCTGACTGTCGGCACCATCGGAATCATCCGGACCCTGACCTCTCGCACCCCCGTGCGGGTCTTCCTCATATATGCCGCCTTCATCGCGGCCGCGGCCTTCATTCCCAGGCTGCTGTCGGTCGAGGCGGTCGCCCGTGTCACCGGCATGGCGGCGGAGTACTGGCTGCTGATCATCATTGCCCCCTTCCTCATCTGGTTCATTGTCCACAATGTCCGCAACAAGATGAAGGGCTGGGGCGTCTACGTCCTGTCCCTGGCGCTCTCCCTGGTCCTGGTATTCTCGGTGGACTTCATATTCCACAATGTACTTCAGCCGCACCACCGCGACAGGATAGAGAACCTGCTGGGCATATCCCAGGACTTGATGGGAGCCGGGTACAATGTCAATCAGTCCAAGATAGCCATTGGGTCCGGAGGACTGACCGGCAAGGGCTTCCTGGAGGGGACACAGACCAAGTTCAACTTCGTCCCGGAACAGAGCACAGACTTCATCTTCTGCACCATCGGAGAGGAATGGGGCTTTATCGGCAGCATTACCGTACTGGTCCTCTACCTCATCATCATAATGCGCATCGTCACGTCGGCCGAGAAACAGAAGGACAGGGGTGCGCGGGTGTACAGTTACTGTGTGGCCTCAATCATCTTCATGCACGTGTTCGTCAATGTGGGCATGACCATAGGCATCATGCCGGTGGTGGGCATACCGTTGCCGCTGATCAGCTACGGAGGCTCATCCTTCCTGACTTTCACGATACTGCTTTTCATCCATCTGAGATTTGACCTGGAAAGATGGAAATAGGTGCAGTATGAGTTGAAAAAATTACTACATTTGAGGCTTGTTAGAAAATCCTTTAAAATTCATAAAAAACACTGACTATGCCACTCAATTTTGTAGACAGACACAACGGTCCGAGACAGTCTCAGATCAAGCACATGCTGGATGTCATCGGCGTGGGCTCCGTAGACGAGCTCATCAAGCAGACTATTCCCTCCGACATCCTGCTCAGCGAGCCCCTCAAGCTGGATGAGCACGTGTCCGAGCATGCCTATCTGGCACGTCTCAAGGAGGTTGCCTCCAAGAATAAACATTTCCGCTCGATGATCGGCCTGGGCTTCTACGGCACCGCCTCGCTGCCCGTAATCTCCCGCAACATCTTCGAGAACCCCTCGTGGTACACCTCCTACACTCCCTATCAGGCCGAGATATCCCAGGGCCGCCTGGAGGCTCTCATCAACTTCCAGACCATGATCTCCTCCCTGACCGGCTTCCCCATGTCGAACTGCTCCATGCTGGACGACGCCACCGCCGCCGGTGAGGCCATGAGGATGATCCACGAGCTCCGTCCCCGCGACGCCGTAAAGGCCGGAAAGAACACCTTCTTCGTGGACCAGAACATCTTCCCTCAGGTGCTCTCGGTCATCGAGACCAGGGCCAAGGGTCTGGGCATAAAGGTAACCGTAGGCGACTGGAAGGAAGTCCTCGCAGCCGGTTTCGACCCCGAGTGCTACGGAGCGCTGCTCCAGTATCCCGCAGCTGACGGTGAGGTGCGCGACTATACCGCATTCTGCGACGCAGCCCACAAGGCCGGTATGCTCGTGGCCGCCCACTGCGACATCCTCGCACTGGCCGTCATGAAGGAGCCCGCCGCATGGGGAGCCGACGTAGCTGTCGGTACTGCCCAGAGATTCGGACTCGGCATGGGTTACGGCGGTCCTACAGCAGGCTGGATGGCTACCCGCGACCAGTACAAGAGAAACATTCCCGGCCGTATCATCGGCGTATCCGTTGACCGTCTCGGCAAGAATGCCCTCCGTCTGGCCCTCCAGACCCGCGAGCAGCACATCAAGAGGGAGAAGGCCACATCGAACATCTGCACCGCCACAGCCCTGATGGCAGTGATGTCCGGCATGTACGCCGCTTACCATGGACCCGAGGGCATCCGCGAGATAGCCATGAACGCCTTCAACTACGCCCATGCTATGGCAGCCCTGCTCCGCAAGGGTGGATATAAGCTCGCCAACGAGGACTTCTTCGACACCATCCGCGTACTCGGAGTCAACGCCGGCGAGATCCGCGAGAAGGCCGAGGCCGCAGGCTTCAACTTCTACTATCCCGATGACCAGACCGTACAGATCTCCTTCGACGAGCTGTCCGACTGCGCCGAGGCCGTGAAGATCGCTGAGATCTTCGGTGTCAAGGCCGAGTGCGCCCGCGGCAGCGAGTATCCCGTGCCCATGAAGAGGGAGAGCGCCATCCTCACCGAGAGCATATTCAACAAGTACCACTCGGAGACCGAGATGATGCGCTACATCAAGAAACTCGAGCGCAAGGACATCTCCCTGACCCACTCCATGATACCTCTGGGCTCCTGCACCATGAAGCTCAACGCCGCAGCCGAGATGCTGCCCCTGAGCTGGAGCGAACTCACTGACGTGCATCCTTTCGCACCCACATGGCAGACCGAGGGCTACAACCAGATACTCTCCGAACTGGAGCATGACCTCTGCGTCATTACCGGATTTGACCGCTGCTCCCTGCAGCCCAACTCCGGCGCCGCAGGCGAGTACGCCGGTCTGATGACCATCCGCCGCTATCTCGAGGCTCAGGGCCAGGGCTCGCGCAACACCGTCGTCATCCCTACCTCCGCTCACGGAACCAACCCTGCCAGCGCCGCCATGGCCGGATTCAACATTGTCCTGGTCGGCTGCGACGAGCACGGCAACATCAACGTGGACGAACTGCGCCAGAAGGCCGAGGCCAACAAGGACAGCCTGGCCGGCATCATGATCACCTATCCTTCGACCCACGGAGTATTCGAGGTCAAGATCCGCGAGATATGCAACATCATCCATGAGAACGGAGGCCAGGTCTACATGGACGGAGCCAACATGAACGGTCAGGTCGGCATCACCAACCCCGGCTTCATCGGCGCCGACGTATGCCACCTCAACCTGCACAAGACCTTCGCAATGCCTCACGGCGGCGGCGGTCCCGGCGTAGGCGCCATCTGCGTGGCAGCCCATCTGTCTCCCTACGTACCCGGACATCCCGTAATGCCCCAGTGCGGCGGTCACGGCGTGACAGCAGTGGCTTCGGCTCCCTACGGAAGCCCCCTGCTCGCCCCCATCACCCACGCCTACATAAAGCTGCTCGGTCCTGACGGACTGCGCAAGGCTACCGAGATGGCCATCGTCAATGCCAACTACCTCGCTTCCCGCCTGTCCAAGGAGTTCAACATCTACTACACCGGAGTCACCGGACGTGTGGCCCACGAGTGCATCGTAGACCTGCAGAACTTCAAGGCTGACTACGGAGTGGACGCCACCGACATCGCCAAGCGTCTGATGGACTACGGATTCCACGCTCCCACCCTCTCCTTCCCCGTACACGAGACCCTGATGGTGGAGCCCACCGAGAGCGAATCCCTCGAGGAGCTCGACCGCTTCGTGGACGCCATGATCAGCATCAAGAGAGAGTGCGAGGCCATCAAGGAAGGCAAGGCCGACAAGAACGACAACGTCGTGAAGATGGCGCCCCACACCGCCGAGGAGGTATGCTCCGACTCCTGGAGCCATCCCTACTCCCGCGAGGAGGCCGCCTATCCCCTCGAGTGGATCCGCGACAACAAGTTCTGGCCCGCATGCGCCCGCGTGGACAACGGCTACGGAGACCGCAATCTGGTTCCTGTAGTGAAATAACGGGCACACCTGAGATTTAGTCAATGAGGCTGTGGCTGGAAACATCTTTCGGGCACAGCCTCATTCTCAATTTTAAACACACCTTATATCTCTATGAATGACATCCTACTGTCCGGACTTCTGAATCTCTTCGCCCTCTTCGGCGCAGTGAACAGGACCGACAAGAGCCGGTCCCTGCAGATGCTCTCCAACTACCTGACCAAGCACTTCGGCGTCAGGATGCTGGACGACTACCTACCGCTGTACTCTGACCTGAGGGACTTCTACGACATATCGCCGGAGCTGGACAAGGACGCCATCATCGAAGGTATCTGCAGCAACATCAAGCACAGGATATCCCGCGAGGACCAGACCCTGATGCTGCTGCGTCTGATGGAATTCTGCGATCCCACTCCCGGCTCGCAGAAAGGAGAGAGCATATCGGAGGGGAACCTGCAGATATTCCGCAAGGTGGCTGAGCTCTTCGAAGTGGACGGGGACATCTTCGAGGACTTCGTATGCTATGTGTCCGGAGAGACGAACGCACGGGTGCTCACCCTAACCCGCGAGGGACTGAACGGCGAGCTGCGGCTGATCCGCCTGGAGAGATACAACAAGATACTCTTCTGCTACAACGGTCCGGACACCGTGCTGATGAACGATATCCCCGTCCTTCCCGGGACCTTCCTCGTATGGCAGCAGAGCGGCGTGCTCAAGAGCCGGCACATGGCCCCGCTCTACTACAGCAACATTTCGGCCCTCTATGACACCGGCAGCCGCCGACAGGAAATAATCCTCTCAGGAAGGGACATCAACTTCCGCTTCCCCGGGAGCGACAACGGAATGCACGGCCTCACCTTCGACCTCCGCAGCGGGCAGCTCGTAGCCGTCATGGGCGGCAGCGGTACCGGCAAGTCCACACTGCTGTCCCTGCTCAACGGCACTCTCCGCCCCGACAGCGGCTCGGTTACCCTCAACGGCTATGACGTCGCTGACCCCAAGGTCAAGGACCTGATCGGTTTCGTACCGCAGGACGACCTGCTGATCGAGGAACTGACAGTCTATGAGAACCTGATGTTCACCGCCCGCCTCTGCTTCGCCGACCTGAGCATGGAGGAGATATCCGCCAGGGTGGACACCATACTCCGGGAACTCGGCCTTGAGAGCACCAAGCATCTGAAAGTCGGCTCACCTATCCACAAATACATCTCCGGAGGCCAGCGCAAACGGCTCAACATCGCCCTCGAGCTCATCCGCGAACCTGCAGTACTGTTTCTGGACGAGCCCACCTCCGGCCTATCCTCATCCGATTCCGAGAAGGTAATCAACCTGCTCAAGGAACAGACCTATAAAGGAAAGCTCATAGTGGTCAATATCCACCAGCCTTCATCCGACATATTCAAGCTCTTCGACCGGCTGTGGCTGCTCGACAGAGGCGGCTATCCGGTTTACGACGGCAATCCGATCGAGGCCGTCACCTACTTCAAGCGGGCTGCCAACTACGCCGATGCAGAAGTCAGCACCTGCTCCCTCTGCGGCAATGTCAATCCGGAAATCATACTCAACATCATTGACGAAAAGGCCCTCGACGACAGCGGAAAAATCACCGACAGCCGCAAAGTCACCCCGCAGGAATGGCACAGAATGTATCTCGACCGCGTGGACAGGAGCGAAGAACCGGGACACAGGGATATCCCGCACACGGAGCAGAAACGCCCTTCGCGCCTGAAACAGCTGCTGATTTTCCTGCAGAGAAACCTGCGGACCAAGCTTCCCGACACCCAATACCTGCTCATCACCCTTGCCGAGACCCCACTGCTTGCCCTGATTGTAGCCCTGCTCACCCGCTACGCTCCCGAAAGCGGATACACCGTCGTTGACAACAAGAACCTGGTATCCTATCTCTTCATGGCAGTCATCGTGGCCATTTTCGCCGGGATGAGCGTCAGTGCCGAGGAAATTTTCAGGGACAGGGCCCTGCTCAAGCGGGAGAAGTTCCTGCGGCTGTCCCGTTCCTCCTACCTGTGGTCCAAGATAATCTACCTTGGCGGAGTGTCACTTATCCAGACCCTGCTCTTTATCCTGGTCGGAAACACCGTCATGGGCATCGGATTCGGATTCTGGTTCTGGTGGCTCATTCTCTTCCTCTCGGCTGTACTGGCCAACCTGACCGGCCTCATCCTCTCCCAGTCCCTGAGTTCGATAGTCTCGATATACATCACCATTCCCCTGCTGCTCATTCCCCAGATCCTGCTCTGCGGCCTGGTGGTCAAGTTCGAGGACCTCACACCGCGCTCAACCACGGGGAATGTACCGGTAATCGGGGACGTGATTCCCTCGCGGTGGGCCTTCGAAGCCCTGGCTGTCAGCTCATTTGCCTACAATGATTTCGAGAGGGACATCTTCGGATACGACAAGGTCAAGTACCAGACCCAGTACTACCGCACCGCATACATCAGCGAACTGGACTCGAGGCTGGAGAATGCCGACAGCACGGACCTGGAGACAGTTCGCCGCGGAATACCGGTACTCTGGGACCGGTTCGACATCAGACCATATGAAGGCCGGCTGGAAGATATCCGCTACGGAACATTCGACACAACTATGCGGGCAGACATCAGGGAATGGCTGACTTACGCAGAAGACACTCTGGGGACAATAGGCACCGGAGCCACCCTCGCAGCCGACCGGATTCTTACGGACTACCGGAACAAATACGGACGGGAAGCGCTGCTGGAGCTGCGCAGGGACAACTGGAACAATTTTCTGGAGTCTCTGGTCATCAATTCTGCCTCGGACGAGCTGTACACCGTAATCGACGGGACCATCGTGCCCAAGGTCGGACAAGTATGGCTCGACCCTCCCTCCCATAACGGCAGGGCCCCGTTCTACAGTTCGACCAAAATTGTAGGAAATCTGAAAATCAGCACCCTGGCATACAATATAGGGATTCTTGTCCTTATGTGCCTGAGTGCCGGATTACTGCTCTTCCTGGATATTCCCGGGAGGTTCCTGAGAAAACGTGGAAATTAGTTGCTATTTTTTACAAAACATCCTATCTTTGCTCGGTAAAATATTTTTTAGGAAAATAACTATCAAATAATATCTAACCGCGATGAAAAAAATCACTCTCATCTTAGCTGCCGCCATGACGGTACTTGTGTGCGCCTGCGGCAACAATCAAGGCAACAAGAAAAAATCCGAGACCAAAACCAACGTAGAAGAGCAGTACATCAAGGCCGATCTCAAGATCAAGCTCGACTCCCTCGTTAAGGAAATGGGACGTCTCTCTACCCCTGTCATCGTCGATATCCAGAACGGAGAAATCACTCTTACAGACAAGGAGAAGAGGAACAAACCCGCATACCTTCTCCCTGCATCCAAGGCTGACGAGGCCGTTACCCTCAACGAGAAATACAGAGCAGTGGTCATGCTGGGCTGCGACATGACAGTCGCCCAGCTCTACGGCATGCCTGTCGACAGCTACAAGCAGGCTATCGCCAAACTGCAGGCCGACATCAATAATCCTGCCTTCGGTAACGCCCAGTCAGAGGGTTCCCTCGAGTCCAGAATAGAGAAATTCTACAACGAGTCCGTAAAGGCCGGTACAGTCAACCTTTTCTGGGAGGCCGTAGTTGCCGGTACCATAGAGCAGCTCTTCATCATCACTCAGAACATCGACAAGTTCCTGCCCTGCTTCGATGACAAGGCCGCTTCAGAGGTTTCCTACCGTTTCATCCTCGTACACGAGGGTATCAAGTCCCTGATTCCCTACCATCCCGAGCTTGAACAGCTCCAGACCATTCTGAAGCCTCTCGAGGTAATCAACGCCACCAACACAGCCGAGCTCCGCGACCAGCTCCTCGAGCTCAAGGGCGCTATCGAGAATGCACGCGGCCAGCTCCTCTAGTCCACGGACATAACACACCATAGCAAAAAGCGGCGGGGTTTTTCCCCGCCGCTTTTCGTCATATAGACAACAGCACTCTACCGCATCTTGCGCCATGCCCATACGATATAGGCTATGACAAAGGGAATCGCTATGGACACCCAGGCCATCACCTTGAGGGTGAAGAGGCTCGAAGAGCTGTTGTAGAGAGTCAGGGAGCTCTGCAGGTCCACGGTCGATACGTAGTAGGCGGTGTCATTGAAACCGGCGCAGAGCAGGATAGCCCAGACAGCCAGCAAGGCTCCGCCGCCCACGATGTAGAAGTTCTGTCTGACTCCCTTGCCGAGGAAATGCCTTGCAAGTCCGGCGAGTACGAGCACCACTCCTGACAGGAACACTACGGCTATCCACCAGGTGTGCAGCATATTGTGCAGATACTTGAAAGGCTCGGCAGATATTGTGCCTGTAGCGGGATCCACCGCATATCCGGTCTTGAGGAACATCCACAGCACGAAAGCCACGAATGTCAGGACAAAGGCAGGAGCCGTGATCATCAGCCTCTTACGGCATTTCTCCGCAAATGCACCTACATCCGGTTTCATCAGAAGGTAGAGCAGTCCAAGAGTCCTGGCAGCCAGGAATACCACTACTCCAAGAAGCAGGTTCATCGGATTTGCCAGAGCGTCCAGTCCGTGCCAGCCGTTTGCCCAGCGGGAAATGGCCGGAGACGCAGCATCCGTTATGGACACCTTGTCCACCGTAAAGGCCCCGCCGGTGAAGAAAGTACCGACAGCCACCCCGAGCAGGAATGTTCCAAGAGCACCGTTGAGAAAGAGGAATAGCTCAAATGTACGGGCGCCGAAGAGGTTGCCTGCAGCCTTACGGTATTCGAAGGAGAATGACTGAATTACGAAAAGCAGCAGAATACAGATCCACAGCCAGTAGGCTCCGCCGAAACTGGTCGAGTAGAACAGGGGGAAGGATGCGAAGGCGGCACCTCCGAAAGTCACGAGGGTCGTGAAGGTTATTTCCCATTTATGCCCTGCATATTTTACTACAAAATCCTTTTCCTCCTCTGAGGAAGCAGTGCGGAGCAGCAGACCCTGTGCTCCCTGTACGAACAGCAGGAACACCAGAATAGCTCCAAGAAGGGCTACCAGAGCCCACCAGTAATGTTGCAGAAAATACAGTGTATCCATAATTATTCTCCTCCTTTCTTAATCTGTTTGAGCATGATGCTGATCTCCACGCACAGCATGGCGGTGAACAGGACTGCAAAAATGATCAGGGTCGTGAGAACGTTGCCGGACTCGACTCCCGATACGGCCGCATTCACGGGAAGCAGGTTCTGGATCGTCCAGGGCTGACGGCCTACCTCGGCTACTATCCAGCCCGACTGCGAGCAGATGTATACCAGAGGCACGCTGATGATGCCGAGCCACAGGAGCCATTTGTGCTTATCCTTGACGATGAGGTTCTTCCACTCGAAGATGATGTAGAGGATAAAGAGCAGGATGAAGAACATGCCGAGGGCCACCATGATATGGAAGGCGTAGAATACCAGGGGAACATTGGGCACGAGGTCCTCGGGCTCCTCCACATAGTGGTAGCCGAAGTAGTCGAAATTCTGCTCCAGCACTGCCTCGGCCTGAGCCATTGCCTGGGTGTCTCCGGACTCCTTGGCTGTCTGATAGTCGGCCAGGGCCGTGACTGCCGCCGTACCCATTGCCTTTTTCTCGGCAAACGAGGGCTCGATGTAGGTGTTGCCCTCCCTGTCGGTGAACTCGTATCCACCTTTGATGATATCATTGATACCTGGCACGAAACCGTCTGCCTGACGGGTCGCAAGGAATGAGAGCATGTTGGGGAAGGATATTTCGAAAAGGTAAGGGTCCTCGTCTGCACCCTCCCCGCCTATGATGTCCTTGTCGGGATTAAGGATACCTACGGCTACTAATGGCGCTTTCTCAGAGCCGTCGTACAGTCCCTCCATGGCAGCCAGCTTCATCGGCTGCACCTTTGCCACATTGTAGGCGGATCCGTCACCGGTACCTATAAGCACTGCAAGGGATATTATACCGAATACCGAGGCTATGCGGATGGACTTGCGTGCCAGTGTCTGCTCCCGCTTGCGCAGCAGGAACCATGACGATACGGCAATCACGAATATCGATGCCAGCACATAACCGTTGGTCACCGAATGCAGGAACTTGTTGATGGCCACCGGCGAAAACACCACTTGCCAGAAGTCGGTCATCTCGCTGCGGGCCGTATCCGGATTGAACTCCATTCCTATAGGATACTGCATCCAGGAATTGGCTATGAGAATCCATATTGCAGAGAGGTTGGTTCCTATGGCCGTAAGCCATGTCGATACCAGATGGGCCTTCTTGCTGACCTTGTTCCAGCCGAAATACATCACAGCGAAGAAGGTACTTTCCATGAAAAATGCGAAAATACCCTCTATGGCCAGCGGGGCACCGAATATGTCACCCACAAACCATGAATAGTTGCTCCAGTTGGTACCGAACTCGAACTCCAGGATGATACCCGTCGCCACTCCCATCGCGAAGTTGACGGCGAAAAGCTTCATCCAGAACTTCGTGGTCCTCTTCCAGAACTCATCTCCGGTCATCACGTACCGGGTCTCCATAAAGGCTATAAGAAAGCCCAGACCTAGAGTCAGGGGCACAAACAGCCAATGATACATTGCAGTCAGAGCGAACTGCCACCTTGAAAGGTCTACCAGTGTCGTTAAAAGCATTTGTTTATGGTTTTAGCATTAATATTACTTGGTAAGATTCTCTATCACCGTCCGGCTCTTCTCCGCGTCCGACTCACAGTCTGCAAGAGCCGGACGGAAGAAGAAGACTCTCAGGATGGCGAACATGATAAACAGCTTCAGGAGAATTACAATCCACAAAGTCCTGCCGAGGGATGACATGTCCCTGAAGCCTTCGTAATAGAAGAGCCAGATTCTGCGCAGGCGTTCCATTACCGTCTGAATTAAAGTTCCTCCGCAAACATGGGATCCCAGGGCGGAAGCATGGTGGGAGCAGTGTCCAGAAGCTTGAGAATGTTCTCGGGCACATACTTCTTCTCCACTACCAGACGGAACATGTATTCCTCGAACCATTCGTCGGTCATCACCAGATGACCTTTGTGGCCTGTCATGCCCCAGGAATTCTCGACTTTCCATTTCCTGGCGTTGCCGTTCTCATCCAGGTCCACTGCCATAAGGGTCATGGCGTGGGACGAGCCGCTGGAGCCGGTGAGGATTCTCTCGCGCTTGTCCATACCGAAGGTTGTTCCCATGAGTGAGCCGTAATCGTAGTAATCCACATCCAGCACGCCGTTCTGCCTGTCGAGGAACTTGCCCACGTCGCAGGAGAAGTACATCATGGTACCGTCCTTGATGGATGCGATGGCCATTGCCTCGATCTCCTCGATGGGAAGATTGATGTACAGCCAGTTCTTACCGTCATACTGATGGCGGTCATACTCTATCTCATAGACCTTGTAGAACTCGCGGGTAGGGTCGTTCATCAGCATCACATAGTTGTTCTTCAGGTCCACGCCCACATACTCGTCATAGAATGACTTCGGGGTGTAGGTCTTTGTGCTGACAGGCTTGCCCTCGGCGTCATACATGGTCCAAGTGAACTCCACGGGGGGCTCGCCGAGATTGAGCACGAGGAAACGGTATACAAAGGCCAGCATCTCCACCTTGCGCTGCTCGAGCATGGCGGGCAGTTCCTTCTTAGAGCCTGTCTTCTCCCTGAGTTCCAGGCCGAACTCCTTGAGTTTGAGATTCAGCAGACGGGACATTCCGGAAGTGTGGTTGCTGGAGTATGTCTCGGGCATCACATTGGAGGGGACCAGACCGTATTTGGTTATCAGGTCGGATACTCCGGTGAACTGGCCGCCGTCTCCTATCGCGTGACGGAAAAGCCACTCCACCTTGCGGTCATCCATAGGAAGATCACGGGTATCGATGATGCCCTGGAGGAAAAGGTTGGCCTTCTCGAGCTGGTCGTAGAAGAAGATGTAGTTCTGGGAGAACTCGAAGGGGCCGAGGCCGTATTTCTCAATCATGGCGGCCCTCAGCACGTTCATACCGGAGAAAAGCCAGCAGCGGCCGCTGGACTCCTGGTCGGAGATACCCTTGGATTTCACCTCGTCGGAGAAATAAAAATCATAAGTGGACTCAATGCCCTGCCTTACCGACAGTTTGTTGATGTCGTTGGCAGAGATGGCGTTGCGAAGAGCCAGTTCCTCGGGAGTTCCCTGCCAGCCCTGACGGATCTGAGTCATCATCTCATCGGTGATGCCGCCCTGAGCCATTGCGGACACGGACACAGCCGCAGCCGCGCAGATAGTCAATACTTGTTTAATCATAATATCAGGTATTAAGTTTATAAAATAAAATTTCACTTTAAACTATTTCCATGGTCTTAGAGCCGCCAGCGCATCCAGCGCCTGCTGCATGGCCGCACGGGCCTTCGTGTCGTTCTCCCTCAGCAGCGCGGCCTTCAGGTCAGCCTCGTAAGGCAGGTACTGTATCGTCCCGATGTACTTCGCGGCCCTCGCTCTCACCTGAGGAGAGGCATCGTAGAGCAGTCCCTGCAGCCAGGTCTTGCAGTCCCAGGAATAGTGGTCCTCGAGCCATCCGAGGGCTGCCACCTTCTCCTGAGCCGTACCATACAGGAAGGTCTGGAAACACTGTGACTCGTAGCGCAGGTCGTCCACACTCATGAGTATCTCCTCTGGAGCCACAGGGGGTGTAAGCACCTCGGCCGGATACGTCTTCAACGGCTTGCCGAGGGTCCAGCGCACCATACGGGGCACCATCCACATCTTGCCTGGAGTCGCCTCCGGATGTCCCACCACCGTGAATACCTTGCCCTTGCCGTAGTCGTTGCCGGTCAGAAAGGGCTTGCCGTTGGTCATACCTGCCGGAGCACCTCCCTCCTCGTGCACGTCGCTCGCCATTGTCCCGAAAGACGTATAGGGGACGTCGCTTTCCACGAAGACGGGACCTTCATAATAGAAGACGTAGGACGTGTCCTCCTTCGCCAGCTCGTGAAATATCTTCTTTCCTTCCTTGTTCAGAGTCATTTTGGCCATACCGTGGCCGCGGTTGTCGTGCTCGCGGTCGATGGCGCGGGCACCGGTCAGGGCCATGCAGGTATAGTCCGGAGTATTGGAGAACAGATAGGCTCCGGCGCAGATGCCGACAGCCCCTCCTCCCCGGTGTACGAAATCCTTTATCAAAGCCATATTGGTCTGACCCAGACTGAGATACTGACGGCTGCCCCCGCCTCCTGGAATCACGATAGCATCCAGGCTGTCCAGGACCCCGGCCGCAATATCGCAGCTGTGCACAATCCGCACCTCCATATCCTCGTCCAGACTGAGAGCCGCCACCGTCTCACGGATGCACGTCGCGGCACCTCCGTCTCCTTGGAACACAGCCACTTTTATCTTCTGATTGTTTCCGCCGCCGCAAGAAAGGAGCATCATGGCGGCAACTATGGCAGCAACTGCTGCGAACAGCGATTTTCCAACTTTTCTCATAGGCGCAACATTTAACTTTCAAATATAGGAAAATTCCCCCAATCTACGCCACATCACCAATCACAAACTCCACCCCATTACGAGTTTCTTACAAGCTCCCCCCTACATACCCCATTACAAACATCCTCCACACTCGCCACCAAAACCATTATTGATGCCAAACGCCGTGCCTCGCCCGTCCCACCTCCCGAAGGTGGAACAGAAAATATTTTGCAGAAAATTTGGTTTATAAAATAAATCAGTTTATATTTGCACCATAAACAAAGAGAGGAGACCGGCGCCCCTCTTCTTTTTGCAGAACTTGGTTAATTTTTTAAAGTATTTTAAAGCAATGGAAAACAACTTTGACAAAAACGGACTTTCGGTAGAAAAGTCATTGGAAATCATCTCAGAGGCAATCAACAACAGTCAGCGGGACTTTCAGCGGCGCGGCGGCACCGCAATGCTCATCTGGGGAACGACCGTAATCCTCGTATCCGGAATCGTCCTGCTTGGGCTGACACTTTCGGACAACAATCATCTGTGGAACCTGGCCTGGTTTCTGATTCCCTTCATCGGTTTCTTCTTGAATCAGCTGGTCTTCAAACGCATCGAGAGCAAGGGGAAGGGCGAGAATTTCGTGTCCAAGTCCGTGGGCATCGTATGGGGCATATTCGGAATCCTGGCAATAGCCGTCGGCATCATGGCGTTCTTCATCCCCATACCGACAAACGGTGTCATAATACTGCTTCTGGGCATGGCCGGTGCAGTCACCGGAGTCCTCTGCAGTTCCTGGACCGTATTCATTCTCAGCATTATCTGCGGAATAGCGGGACTGCCCTGCGACTACTTCCTGAACATACCCACTCCGCTGATCATGGCTTTCGCAGCACTGATGACCCTGGTCATACCCGGCCTGATATTCAACCGTCAAAACCGTAAACTACAGTAACAGCCATGGGAGAATTTGCAAAACTCGACCCGCTGCTGCACTCCGAACTGCGCCTGGCCATCATGTCCACCCTGCTGACCATGGAAGAGGCCGACTTCGTGTACCTGCGCGAGGCCACCGGAGCCACTGCCGGCAATCTGAGCGTGCAGATCGACAAGCTCTCCGAGGCGGGGTACATCTCTGTCGAGAAAGGGTTTGCGGGGAAGAAGCCGCGGACGGTGTGCAGGATAACGGAGACGGGGTCGCGGGCTTTCGCTGCGTACGTCGAGGCCTTGAAGTCGTATCTGCACTGAGTGCAGATACGACTTCGGCTTCGCCTTTTCTACCCATCCCCAAACCCCTTCCGAGGAAGGGGCTTCGGTCGCTGACGCTCCGGGCACTCACTCCTTCGGAAGGAGTCAAAGGGGTTTACCACAACGGCACCTAATTACGGGAAATGCTGCCGTTGTGGTTAAGGGGCGGAGGACAATGCCGATTATATGGGATATACGAAGATTTACGGTAAGCAGGGGAGCGCGGCTTTTCGGCAACTACTTGATTCACCGCAGGTTATAATTACAACGAGTGCTTTTCGTAGACTCAGATACCTACGAAAAGCACTCGTTAATTTTACAAGCCACTTATTTACTGCGGTTTACAAAAAACCACCGCAACACTGCTTACCGTTACTCGGCTTTGGCTCCAGCAGAGGCAGCGAAAAGGGCCTCAAGCTCGGCGGCGAGGGCTTCACCGCGGAGGTTCTTGGCGATGATCTCTCCGGTGGAGGCGTCGATGAGGTAGTTCCAGGGAATGCCGTCCATGCCGTAGCCGGTCCAGATAGGGCTTGTACGTGGACCTCCCGGGAATTCCGTAATGACATTGGTCCAGTTCATGCCGAACTCTTTCAACGCCTTACGCCAACTTTCAGGATCACTGTCGAAAGACATGCCGTATATTTCGAAACCTGAGCTGCGGAAACGGGAATACTGCTTGACCAGATTGGGATTCTCCTCCCGGCACGGACCGCACCACGAAGCCCACAGGTCCAGCAGCACGTAGCGCACGCCGTCACGCTCCACCACATCGCTGAGCCGCACAGTATTGCCATCCACATCCTTGCCCTCGACATCCCAGTAGGGCATTCCGAGGTCGGCCTTGATGGGCTCGAGCATCTCCTCCAGTTGGATATAGAGCGGATGCGCCTTCATGTTCTCGGGAAACTCCGCCAGGACCGCCTCGATCTCCGGCTTGGAGGACATCGCCAGCATACCCTGCAGGAGTGTAAGACCCAGCACGTTGTGATTGGCCCGGATGATGTCCAGCGGATCCTCATATTCTCCGGCATCCCCGAAAGACAGTTCATAGTAAAGGTCGTTCATAGGTGTTCCGTGCGCGAAATACATCTCATAGTCCGGGACATACTCCAGCGACACGGTTCCAGGCTCGAGGAAAATCATCTCGCTCATCTGATACAGTCCAGAAGGCGCGGAATTGGCCCCCATATAAAGCATGGCCACACCCGAGCCCATGTCCGTCCCCTCTATCCTGAACGATCCGTTCTCTATCAGCGCCGAGTCCAGCATCGACCAGTCCACTCCGTCAGAAACGTACATCCAGTGACCGTCCACCAGCTGGTCCCCCGAGCCTTCGATTACATACTTGCCCCCAGATGTGCAGCCGGACAACAGAACGGCCGCGGCTGCGATAAATGCTGCTGAAAACAGATTTTTCATAATAGGTAGTACTTGAAATTTCCTGCAAGTTAGCAAAATTTCCTACACGTACTTCAACAGCAGCTGTGCAATCTGCACGGCATTGACAGCAGCCCCCTTGCGAAGGTTGTCGGCCACACACCAGAGGCTAAGGCCGTAGGGGACGGTGGGGTCGCGGCGGATGCGGCCCACGAAGACCTCGTCCCGGCCATAGGCGTACAACGGCATAGGATAAACGGCGGCTGAGGGATCATCCTGCAGGACGCAGCCGGGGGTGGATGCAATGACGGAACGCACTTCGGAAAGGTCGAAATCCCGGCTCAGTTCCACATTGACGGATTCGGAATGGCCACCGGTAACCGGTACCCGGACTGTCGTCGGAGACACGGCTATACCGGGATCGGCCAGGATCTTATGCGTCTCATTGACCATCTTCATCTCCTCCTTGGTGTAGCCGCTGTCCAGAAAATCGTCGATATGCGGCAGGATGTTCAGGTCTATCGGATGGGGATAGACCGCCGGATATTCTCCCCACTGACGGCCGGCCCGCTCCGCCTCCATCTGCGCCAGGGCCTTGTAGCCCGTTCCGGAGACCGACTGGTAGGTGGAGACCACGATACGGCGGATACCCCAGCGGCGGTGCAGGGGAGCCAGGGGCAGGAGCATCTGGATCGTGGAACAATTGGGATTGGCTACAATCATATCCGACGCTACCAGCACACCGCCGTTGATTTCAGGCACCACCAGCGGGACAGCAGGGTCCATCCGCCAACAGGAGGAATTGTCCACCACCCGGCATCCGACGGCGGCGAAACGGGGAGCCAGTTCCCGGGAGACCGCGGCCCCGGCGGAGAAAAGGGCTATCTGCGGCCGGGCCGCCAGGGCAGTCTCCGCACTCACCACCGGCACTTCTGAGCCAGAGAAACGCACCGTCCGCCCCACCGACCGCTCCGAAGCCACCGGCAGCAGCTCCGACACCGGGAATTGTCTTTCTTCCAAGACCTTCAGGATAACGGCACCTACCAGTCCGGTGGCACCTACTACTGCTACTTTCATTTCCGTACCTCCTGTTTTCCCAAAGAGTTCAAAGCATTCTCCAGATCATAGATCAGGTCATCCACATGCTCGATACCGACCGACAGCCGCAGCATGTTGGGATAGACCCCGGCGGCCACCTGCTCGGAAGGGCTGAGCTGGGAGTGGGTCGTCGAGGCCGGATGCACTATCAGGGACTTGGCATCCCCGACGCTGCCCACGTGCAGGATCAGTTCCAGACGGTCCACCAGAGCCGCGGCGGCGTCGAATCCGCCCTTGACCCTGAAAGTGAGCACTCCCCCGAAGCCGCCCCGGAGGTACTTGCAGCCCAGGGCGTGATAGGGATTGTCCTCAAGCCCGGGGTAGTTGACACTCTCCACGGCCGGATGACGCTGGAGGAAACGGGCCACTTCGAGGGTATTGTCACAGCAGCGCTCTGCCCTGAGCGAGAGAGTCTCCAGGCCCTGGAGCATCAGGAAGGAGTTGAACGGGGAGGGAGCCGGACCGAGATTGCGCAGGCCGTCCACCCTCACCCTGCCGGCGAAGGCCCCGCGCCCGAACACCTCGGTGTACACCACCCCATGATAGCTCTCCGAGGGAGCCGCCAGCAGAGGGTATTTCTCCGGAGTCCAGTCAAAATTGCCGCCGTCCACGACCACTCCGCCGAGAGCCGTGCCGTGGCCGCAGATCCATTTTGTCGCCGAATGGATGACCACGTTGCAACCCCAGTCCACCGGCCGCAGCAGCCACCCCGCCATGCCGAAGGTATTGTCCACCAGGACGCAGATGCCGTGACGGCGGGCCATCTCCACTATCGGCTCGAAGTCGGGGATGCTGAATGCCGGATTGGCCAGATTCTCAATGAAGATGCCCTTGGTCCTGCCGTCCACCAGCGCCTCCAGGTCCTCCGCCCTGTCGCTGGCCGCGAAACGCATCTCTATGCCCATGTCCCTGAGGGTGATGGCGAACATGGTGAAGGTGCCGCCGTAGAGGAAGGGGGAAGTCACCACATTGTCCCCGGGGCCGGCGATATTGAGGATGCTCAGCAGCACCGCCGACTGACCCGAAGCCGTCGCCGTGGCCGCCACGCCGTTTTCCAGAGCCGCCATGCGCTTCTCGAACACCTCGTTGGTAGTGTTGGTGATGCGGGTGTAGATATTGCCCGCCTTCTTGAGCTCGAACAGTTCCTTGCCGTACTCCATGTCGTCGAAAACGTATGCAGTACTCTGATAGATAGGTACAGCCGTGCCCTTGGACACCGGATCAATCTCCTGTCCCGCCCTGACCTGCAGGGTCTCGAATCTGTAATTTCTTTTCATAAGGTATGTTTATTTTAAAATATCGTTCAATATACCGGAAGCCGTCTGGTATGCTCCCGCCCCCGCACCCTGGATCACCAGCGGCGAGGGATAAAAATCCGTCTCTATGATGACAGCGTTGTCCGTTCCGGAGAGATTGAACAGGGGATGGTCCTCCCCCACCTCCTTCAGGACAATGGAGGCGCGGTACCCGGTCGCCGCATCGGGACAATGCACCAGTGAGGCCACGACCCGGCGCCGCAGCCCTTTCTCCGCTGCATCCCTGTAGCGGGCCGCCAGTTCCGGCTCATGCTCCTGCAGCCTGCGGTAGAAATCCTCAGTGCCGCCCTCGAAATATTCTGCCGGCAGCAGGGGCTCCACCGCCACATCCTCCTCTTCTATAGGCAATCCGGCCTCCCGGGCGAGGATCAGCAGCTTGCGGAGCACATCCCGTCCGCTGAGGTCAATGCGGGGGTCCGGCTCGGCGTATCCGGCAGCCACGGCCTGCCGCACGGTATCGGCGAATGTCACCGTAGCACCGCCGTCGTAGGTACTGAAAATATAGTTGAGCGTCCCCGACAGCACGGCCTCTATCCGGTGAATCCGGTCCCCGCTGCAGACACACCGGGATACGGCATCGAGCACGGGCAGGGCCGCCCCGACAGTGGTCTCATATCTGAGGCTCACGCCGTTTTCCAAGGCCGAGCTGCGGATAGCGCGGTACTGGAAGTATGGGAACGAGAAGGCTATCTTGTTGCAGGCTACCACCGAGTAGCCGTGCTGGAAAAGCAGCGGATACTTGCAGGCCACATCCTCGCTGGCAGTGCAGTCGACAAACACGGAGTTTTCTAGAGACGTGTGGGCAAGAGCCTCGAAATAAGCATCGTCCGCAGCACTGACCCCTCCTTCAAGCAGCTCACCTGTCCACTCGGGAGAAATGCCCTCGGTATCCAGCACATAGCGGCGGCTGTTGGAAATGCCCGCGATCCGCAGCCGTTTGCCGGTGCGGGCTGCTATTGCGTCTCCGTTGCGGCGGATGATGTCCACCAGCGCCTTGCCGACCGTACCGTAACCGGCGATGAAGAGGTTGATGTCCCGGGCCGGAGTCCTGTCGAAAAACTCGTTGTGGATGTAGCGGATGGCCCGGTCCGCCTCCTCAGAGCGCACCACCACGGAGATGTTCCGCTCCGAAGAGCCCTGCGCCGTGGCCCTTATGGATATGCCGTGACGTCCAAGAGCGGCGAGCATCCGGCCCGTAGTGCCGCACTGGCTCATGATGTCGTCCCCCACCAGACAGACTATCGAGAAGCCCTTCTCGACTTTCAGCGGATTGAGCTTGCCCAGGGATATCTCGTAGGCAAAGCAGCTGTCGGCCGCCTCCTTGGCCTTGGCCGCATCCTTTTCCGATATGGCTACACACATAGTGTTCACCGAAGATGCCTGGGTGATGAGGATAATGCTTATCCCGCTGCGGCTCAGGCTCTCAAAAAGGCGGGCGGAGAAGCCGGGCACTCCCACCATACCGCTGCCTTCCAGGGAGATGAGGGCTATCTTGTCGGAATTGGAAATGCCCACGAGCCTCTCCTTGCTCCGGGGCGGGTTCTTCTCTATCAGGGTGCCCGGGGCGTCAGGACAGAATGTGTTCCTCACATAGATAGGAATGCCCTCCGACACCACCGGCTGTATGGTCGGAGG
The DNA here is from genome assembly GCA_900550465.1 of uncultured Alistipes sp. Lineage (GTDB taxonomy): Bacteria > Bacteroidota > Bacteroidia > Bacteroidales > UBA932 > Coprenecus. Next base: position 2,507 of record URSC01000004.1, on the reverse strand, counting down.
ATAGATGACCTTCGCGCCGAAATGGGAGAGTTCCAGGGCGGCACGGTAGGATATGTTGCTGATGGTCCGGGCCGAGGGGACAATCCTCGGGTTGGCGGTCATCATCCCTGTCACGTCCGTCCAGATCTCGAGCCGGCGCACTCCGCAGCCCACGGCCAGCAGGGAGGCCGAGTAGTCGGAACCGCCCCGGCCCAGGGTCGTGGTGCGGCCCTGGCTGTCAGAGGCAATAAATCCGGGAAGGACAAACAGGGAAGTCACCGGGTTGCGCTCCAGCATAGCCGCCATGTTGGCGTAGGACGCAGCGGTGTCCACGACCGTCGTCCCGTCCTTCTTGAAAGTCTTGATTATCTCTCTGGAGTCCACCCACTTGACAGCTATGCCGGCTGAGGCGAGCAGCAGGGCCATAATCCTGGTGGAAAGCAGTTCTCCGGTACCCTGTATCGCATCCAGGCTGGCCTCGCTGAGCTCTCCGAGCAGGTAGACACCATGGGCTATGCCCCGGAGAGAGTCCAGGACGGCATCACACAGTTCCAGGGCCTGCGCCTGCCTCTGCTCCGGAAGCAGCTGCCGGATGATGTCGTGATGCTTCTGCTGATATTCGTCTATGATGGCCTTGTAGCCCTCGTCCCTGGCCGCGGCAAGACTGCCGGTGCGGATGAGAGCGTCGGTAAAGCCGCTGATGGCCGAGCAGACAAGGATGGTCCGGTCCCGGTCTACTGCCTTGGTGACGATATCCGCCACCCGGGCCATGTTGGTTGCGTTGGCGACTGAGGAGCCGCCGAATTTGAGTACTTGCATGATGTATTATGGTTTTTTATTGATTAATTTTTTCCAGCACCGGTCCTAAGACAGCCGACAGCTGCCCGTACTCGAGCAGAAAACCGTCGTGACCGAAAGCCGAGGTTATCTCGTGATACTCGGCCCCGGGGATGTTGCGGGCCATGAACTTCTGCTCCTGAGTCGGAAAAAGGGCGTCACTGTCTATGCCTACGATGACACAGCGGGCCCTAATGCCCCTGAGAGCCGCCTCCACTCCCCCGCGGCCCCTGCCGATGTTATGGCTGTCCACGGAATGTGTCAGGTACCAGTAGGAATAGGCGTCGAAACGGTCGGAGAGCTTGCGGCCCTGATACCGCTCGTAGGAAGCGGCACGCTCCGCGAAGAGGGTATCCTCATCCGGCTCGGCCTGAGTGCTGTTGTACCCCTGATAGCTGCGGTACGAGATGAGGGCTATGGCCCTGGCCGTGCGGAGTCCTGCCGCTCCGCCTTTCAGGGTGCGGCACTCGCGGAATGTAGGATCGGCCTCGATGGCCATTCTCTGGGCCTCGTTGGACGCTGTCAGCCAGGGAGTAACCCGGGGGCCGCAGGCCATGATGGCCGCCCGCGCGATTACATCCGGCTCCATCACCGTCCATTCCAGAGCCTGGAAACCGCCGATGGAACTGCCTATCAGCAGGTCTATCCGGCCTATGCCCAGATGCCTGCGCAGGAGAGCCTCGGTGCGGACTATGTCCCTGACAGTCACCTTCGGGAAATCCAGGAACCTGCCCTGCGCCGGACCGGAGGAGCCGTAGGCCGAGCAGAGCATATTGGCGCAGACCACCGTGTAGCGGTCCGTGTCTATGAGCCGGCCCGGGCCTACCATCTCCGGCCACCAATCCTCCGGGTCCGAATTGGCTGTCAGCGCATGACAGATCCAGATGACCTTGCGGGGCCCGCCGCCCGGCATTGATATGTGATAGACTATTCTGAGATTGTCGATTGTACCTCCGGCCTCGCACCGGAACGGTTCTTCGTGGATATATTCCGCCTGAATCATTGATTGTCGATGTCCATTAATGCCCTGACGTCAAATCTATTCTCAGCCCCGGGGCAGATTCGGGACTGTGGAGTCAACCTGATATGTTTTCGGATTTAATACGCCGGAGCCCGCATCCCGCTTGACTTACCGGCAAAAGAGAAAGCCATGCATCGAAGAGCGATGCATTCGCATGGACATCATGGATATGTTGGAGTGCTTTCTCATTGCGGAGACAAATTTAGAAAAATTTTTCAAAGAAGTATCCTAACTTTGCTGAAAATTGTATTTGCCTGAGATGAGACAGATTTTCCCGAGCGGCTCCGACGGCCTGCTGAAATATGACATAGCCCCTGAAGTTACGGCATTTTCCCCGCTGAGGGACGCCGTGCTGCCGATGAGGGTGGTGCAGGCGCATCAGGTGCACGGGGACCGGGTGGCCGTGGTGACTTCGGCCGGCACTACCCGGGAAGAGCTGGAGGGCTATGACGCGCTGGTGACTGACGTGCCGGGCGTGGCGATAGGGGCCCGGACTGCTGACTGCATACCGGTGCTGATGTACGATCCGGTACGGCGGGTCGTTGCGGCAGTACATTCCGGCTGGAAGGGTACGGTGCTGAAAATCGCAGCGAAGACCCTGGCTGTGATGGCCTCCAAGTACGGCACCCGCACCGCCGACATCCTGGCGGTAATTGGGCCCGGCCTCGGC
>URSC01000003.1 GCA_900550465.1 uncultured Alistipes sp. | reverse complement strand
ATTCCTGCAGAACGAGGTAGTGCGCTTCGTGGCGGGGGTGGTGTTTGCCATCCTCTCCATTTTTACGTTTGTATCCCTTCTGTCCTACCTGTTTACCTGGGCGGAGGACCAGAGCCTGCTCTCGGACGACAACCTCTTCAGCAATATCGTGACTGCGGAGAATATAGGCGGAAAGCTCGGTTTTCTTTCGGCCAACCTTCTTGTTTCCAGATGGTTCGGCCTGGGTGCCTTCATCATACCCTTCTTCTTTGCCGGAGTGGCGGTCTACTGCTTCCGCAAGGGGCGTGTGCGCCTGTTGCGCCTGTTTGCCCTGTCGCTGATGGGATGTATCGTGCTTTCCACGGCATTTTCCTTCATATTTTCCTTCACTTCCGCGAAAGCTCTCTTCGGGGACGGCGCCGGAGGTTCCTACGGCTACTATATCAATGAATGGCTTGTCTCCATGACGGGAGTCTTCGGAGCGGCATGTATCATAGTGTTCTTCCTGGTGCTGTGGATAATTCTTCTGAATACCAGGATTGTCAGGAAGATAACGGCATTCTTTGACTCGCTCTTCGCCAAGAGGGAGGCGGCCGGGGCGCAGTCTCCGGAAGAGGATGCCGGGATGACCGGGGATGACGGCCCCGACGGGGACAATGAGGAAGAGGAGGAAGAGGAAGAAGAGGAGGACTGGGACGAGGAGGATGAGGATGACGGGGATGAGGAAGAGGAAGAGGAAGAGGATGGGGATGAAACGGAGGAAAGCCCGAAACAGCCCGACGGTCCCGTCTTCGAGATAATCGAACAGCCTGTGCCGGAGCCTGCGCGGTCTGAACCGCAGGCCGCAGCAGTGCAGGTTCCTCAGGTTTCCGCTCCTGCCGGTGAGTCTCCTGCTGCCGCTGCTGTCGGAACGGTGGCTGCCGCCGCGGCCGGCAATACGGCGGAGACAGTGGCTCAGGATATTCCGCCTCTGCAGGTTCTCAACGGGGATACTTCGGATTATTCCGCTGTTCTTACGGACGAGCAGTGGCGCACCCGCTATGACCCCCGTCTGAGTCTGTCGACCTACCGGATGCCGGACCTGTCCCTGCTCAAGGATTACTCGGACCAGATGCACGAGGTGTCGCGGGAGGAGCTGGAGAAGAACAACCGCCGTATAGTCACGACTCTCAAGGACTACAAGATAAGTATTTCGAAGATTTCGGCGAGGGTCGGTCCGACCGTTACGCTGTATGAGGTGGTTCCCGCTCCCGGTGTGCGCGTGGCCCAGATCATGAGGCTGGAGGACGATATCGCCCGTTCGCTGGCGGCCCGCGGAGTGAGGGTGGTGACCCTGGCCGGAACCAACGCAATCGGCATAGAGGTGGCCAACGAGAAGCCCAGCATCGTGTCCATGAAGTCGATTATGGAGGACCCGAAGTTCAATGCGGCCAAGTACGACCTGCCGGTGGTGATCGGACGGACGATATCGAACGAGGCCATGTCCTTCGACCTGGCCAAGATGCCCCACCTGCTGGTGGCCGGAGCTACCGGTCAGGGTAAGTCGGTGGGTCTGAACGCTATTATCACTTCCCTGCTGTATAAGAAGCACCCTTCTGAACTCAAGTTCGTGCTGGTGGACCCGAAGAAGGTGGAGCTCTCGCTATACTCGCCTCTGGAGAAGCACTATCTGGCCAAGCTCCCGGATGCGGAGGAGGCCATCATCACAGACACCAAGCGGGTAGTCTATACTCTCCGTTCGCTGTGCAAGCTGATGGACCACCGCTACGACCTGCTCAAGGCCGCGTCGGTCCGCAACGTCAAGGAGTACAACGAGAAGTTCCTGTCACGCAGGCTCAATCCCTACAAGGGACACGAGTACATGCCATATATCGTGGTGATCATCGACGAGTTCGCGGACCTGCTGATGACAGCCGGCCGCGAGATAGAGGAACCCATAGCCCGTCTGGCCCAGCTGGCCAGGGCCATCGGCATACACCTGGTCATCGCCACCCAGAGGCCTACTACGAATATCATCACGGGTACTATCAAGGCCAACTTCCCGGCCCGTATCGCTTTCCGCGTGATGTCCAGCATCGACTCCAAGACGATTCTGGACCAGACTGGAGCCAACCAGCTGGTGGGACGGGGCGACATGCTGATATCCACCGGCAGCAGCGAGCCTGTCAGGGTGCAGTGCGCCTTCATAGACACTCCGGAGGTGGAGAATATCGCGACATTCATATCCTCCCAGGCAGGTTTCGGCGGAGCCTATCTGCTGCCCGAGTGCGAGATGGAGGACGGGGAGGACGGACCTGTCAAGAAACTCTCCGGCGGAGCCAGGGACGATCTGTTCAAGGAGGCCGCCCGTCTGATAGTCCGGGAACAGCAGGGCTCTACATCGCTCATCCAGCGCAAGATGAATCTGGGTTACAACCGTGCGGGCCGTATCATGGACCAGCTGGAGGATGCAGGTATCGTCGGTCCCTCGGAGGGCAGCAAGCCCCGTCAGGTGAGGATTACCAGTCTGGAGTCGCTGGATGAACTTTTGTCTACGTTATGATGGTTTAGGAAAATGAGAAAATTTAACAGGCACTCCTTTATAATAATGTCAATATTCTGCCTCTGTCTCCTGTTGCCGGGACAGAGGGCGGCGGCCCAGGTTGCCTCCGGAAGCCGTGCGCCTAAGCCTGAAGAACTGCTCGACCGGATGAGGCAGGCTCTGGATGCGTTGGGCGCTGCTGAGTTTACTTTCGAGTTCCGTGCGGAGAACGGGGCAGGGGACCTGCTGGGGGAAGAGTCCGGAAGATTTATCGCGCAGGGAGAATGTTTCCGTCTGGAAGGCTCGCTGCTGACTGTTTACTGTGACGGGGTCTCAAAGTGGATATATGACGAGGGGGCTCAGGAGATTACGGTATTTCCACATGATACGGCTTCTACGGACCCGGCAGAGAATCCTTTCGCTGTCCTGCGCAAGGCGCGTCCCGGGGACTACACTTTCCGCGGACAGGTGCGCGGAACAGCAGCGCCTGTGGACGGGCAGGGCGCATGGCAGCTGTCCATGGCCTCCAAGGACCGCAATGCGGCCTATATCCTGATAGAATTCACCATCTCACAGAAGACACTGCTGCCGGTGTCGATAGTGTATGAGAGCCGCAACGGAGACAAGTATGACCTGCGGATTCTGTCCGCAAGGGGACTCGGAGCATTGGCTCAGGAAGAGTGGACACCTCCGGAGAGCCTGCTGGAGAATCCGGAGGTCTACATTACGGATTTGCGTTGATTGATTCCGGTTTCCGGACCTGCTGATACTATACCAGTCCGGCTGTGTGAAGGACTTCCCGGATGGAGGGATAGCTCTGGCTGGCGTAGTTGCCGATTTCTCCGGCAGGGACCCAGGCTGTCCGGGTGATGCCCTCCTCTGTCTGAGGTTTTGTGGAGCACGGCTGCACGAGTTTCATCGCGTACCAGTGGGTGTGTTTCAGCACGAACTGGCCGTCGCGGCGGTAGGTGTGGTCGGTCACACAGATCAGCTGTCCTTCCTCAGGAGCAGGGATGCCTGTCTCCTCCATGACTTCCCGGACTGCGGTCTGGGCTACGTCCTCTCCCTTCTCTCTTTTCCCCTTGGGCAGATCCCAGATGCCGTTGCGCAGTATCAGCAGGTACTGTCCGTTGGAGTCGCGCACAAGACCTCCTGCTGCATCGATTTCAGTGAAGCGGGTGCGGAGGCGGTTGTAGGTGTCCTCGATATTCTGACAGAGGATGTAGAGACGGGAGATGCTCTCATTGGTATCAATAGTCCTTATTGCTTCGGAGAGAGCTTCCTCGCCGTTGTCCACCATGATGACGGCTCCCGGGTCCTCGTCTCCGGGACGGTCCTCGCCGCAGAGGATGAGGGACCGCGAATTGAAGAAAATCGTTTTCATGTTGCGAATTTAAAAATAAAAAAAGTACCTTAGCATTCCGGAATACATTTAATTTAAAATTTTACAGAATGAAAAAGTACGAATGCACAGTGTGCCATTGGGTCTATGACCCTGCAACAGGAGACCCTGACAACGGAATAGCTCCCGGAACAGCATTTGAGGACCTTCCCGCCGACTGGGTATGCCCTCTTTGCGGAGTAGGAAAGGAAGACTTCGAACCGGTAGACTAATTGTCTGTACTACTTTGAAATAAAGGGACGTACCGTTTTGTCGGGCGTCCCTTTTTCATAGCAGGCAAGAAACTGTCGGAAAAATTGGCAAAATCCGGGTAATTGAGTATTTTTGCGCCCGAATTCAAGAAGGTTTTAATTAAATACAGACGTATTATGAAAATTAAAAGTATTCACGGCCGCGAGATTCTGGATTCACGCGGCAATCCTACAGTTGAAGTCGAAGTAGTACTTGAGTCCGGTGTACGCGGACGCGCATCTGTTCCCTCAGGAGCATCTACAGGTGAGCATGAGGCTCTCGAGCTCCGCGACGGCGACAAGAAGCGTTACGGCGGCAAGGGCGTGCTGAAGGCTGTAGAGAATATCAACAATGTCATCGCTCCCGCCCTCATCGGCTGGTCAGTTCTCGAGCAGCGTGCCATCGACCATAAGATGCTCGCCCTCGACGGTACCAAGACCAAGTCCAACCTCGGAGCCAACGCCATCCTCGGCGTATCCCTCGCTGTGGCTCATGCAGCAGCAGCTTATCTGCACATGCCTCTCTACCGCTATATCGGTGGAACCAACACATATGTAATGCCTGTTCCGATGATGAACATCATCAACGGCGGCTCTCACTCCGACGCTCCCATCGCATTCCAGGAGTTCATGATCCGTCCCGTAGGCGCTCCCTCTTTCCGTGAGGGCCTGCGTATGGGCGCTGAGGTCTTCCACGCACTGAAGAAGGTGCTCCACGACCGCGGACTCAGCACCGCAGTAGGTGACGAGGGCGGTTTCGCTCCCGCACTCAACGGCACCGAGGACGCTATCGAGTCCATCCTCGCCGCCATCAAGGCCGCCGGTTACGAGCCCGGCAAGGACGTTAAGATCGGCATGGACTGCGCATCCTCCGAGTTCTACAAGGACGGTGTGTATGACTACACCATCTTCGAGGGTGACAAGGGTGTCAAGAGGACTTCCGACGAGCAGGTTGACTACCTCGAGAGCCTGATCAACAAGTACCCCATCGACTCCATCGAGGACGGTATGAGCGAGAACGACTGGGAAGGCTGGAAGAAGCTGACCGACCGTATCGGCTCCCGCTGCCAGCTCGTAGGTGACGACCTCTTCGTGACCAACGTTGAGTTCCTGGCCAAGGGTATCGAGAAGGGCTGCGCCAACTCCATCCTCATCAAGGTCAACCAGATCGGCTCCCTCAGCGAGACCCTCGACGCTATCGAGATGGCTCACCGTCACGGCTATACCACAGTGACCTCGCACCGCTCCGGCGAGACCGAGGACGCCACTATCGCCGACATCGCAGTGGCCACCAACAGCGGTCAGATCAAGACCGGCTCCCTCAGCCGCTCCGACCGTATGGCCAAGTACAACCAGCTCCTCCGCATCGAGGAAGAGCTCGGCGACCTCGCAGTTTACGGCTACAAGCGCATCAAATAACAACGCGCATCACATACACGTCAGAAGCCGGTCCGTTTTGCGGGCCGGCTTTTTTATAACATACCCCTGAAGCCGGTTACGTCCGCCGGCGTCATTGACGATAACGATTCATCCTTAACCGGGTGTAGTGACAGCAGCAGGGAAAAGTACCCCTGTGAAAGTCAAGGCAACCTCATATTTTTAACGAATTTACTTCGGGGTGCACAGAGAGGAAAAACCGCCTTGTAAATCAGGTTGTTATGAGACATGCTGCACATTTGCCCTCTTTTAAAACTAGCAAATGTGCAACTGCTTTTGCAGACTACTGATTTTCAGGTGGTTGAAAAACGGGATGCACCACGAGGTAAATTCGTTGAAAAATAATTAAAGGATACCTGTCAATGCAATGAAGCGTAAGGGGTAAGTTTGCGGATAATCATTTAAATTATTGCAGGAAATCGTTCTTAAAGGTAGATAGTGTATACCTTTGAGCGCAATTTCTTGCAAATATACCGAAAATTTGAAAAAACTCAAATTTCAAACTCCCGCTTGAAAGGCAGGTAGTTGCCCTCGCGGTTGTGGTCTCTGCGGGAGTTGTGGTCTTCAAGGATGGCGAAGGAGATGTGTCGGTATTTGTCGGCGAACTCCTTTTCCATGAGGATTTCGTGGAAGAGGCGGGCTATCTGAGCGGGGGGATTGTGGAAGGCGCCGCATCCGAGGGCTCCGAGCACCAGAGAGTCGTGGCCGTGTGCCAGGCCTATACGCAGGATGGTGCGGATCTTGTGGCGGATGGGCTCGACCAGATGGTCTGCAATCATTCCATCGGATTTCAGCTGCGGGCGGTTCATGCCTGCTACGGATATGAAACTCAGCCAGCGGGGCTCTTCCATCAGGCGGAATCCATTGCCTTCCTCCTCGCGGAACACTGTGACCGAAGGGGTGTAGATGCCTCCGAAGTTACGGTCCATAGGGTATTGGAGAGCAGATTTTCTGACGCCGTAGTCTCCTGCGAAGGGGGCAAACTGATATAGTGAGCGGAATATGTTCGTTCTCCTGAAGATGGTTTCTTCCTGTGCGGCGGCTCCGTTCAGAACACCGCCGCCTGGGGTGCGCCGGTTCGCCATGTTGAGGACGGCAGGGCGGTAGCCTTCGTCCAGCAGTCTGATTCCCTCCAGCAGGCAGTCCGCATCTACGACCTCGACGGTCGTGCGGCTGTTGATTGCCGGGATATCGCAAACATCGAACTGCCGTGAGTAGAATTTTGTGCCGGAGAGCATTCTGTCATTGTCCATGACGATTTTCCTGCCGCTCTCTGTGATGTAGAATCCTTGGTTGACCAATGCGATGGTATTTTGGAATATGTCGGCACGCATCTCCTTTATTCTGTAGTAACAGCACTTGTCACCGCTTTTGGCTTTTTGCAGCAGTGAGGCATACCGCTTCATGAAATCGGCTCTCGATTCCGCTGTCCATGTGGCGGTGGCCGGCTTGTCCCGGACACTCTGTATGACATCCACAAAGTCCTTGGGCAGTATTACATTCTCCATTTCAACAGCTTTCGCGAACAGAGGAGCGATATCGCCGGCGGAGAAGGCCGCGATGCCGCATCCTATCCTGGTTACCAGGAAGGTGTATTGCCGGTGAGCTGCCGCGAACTCGATGAACTGGGCTACATACGGCCTGATGGCATCCGGGCCTCCGTGCATGGTGGGTATCGCGTAGCTCTGTCCCTGCAGGCCGACGCCTGTGCCCCAGACGGCTCCTAAATGCTCGAGGGCTGTGCGGGCGGCTCCTCCGCCATGCATCCCCGCAAGGTTGGAACCGAAGACAAATATTTCATTTTCTGCGATATGCGTGATGTTCTCAGGTGTGAATCTTCTGTTGTACATAGTAAACTCGAATATATCCGGTACTCTTATATAAAAATAAGGCAGTCCTGAATAACAAGGGCTGCCTTTCTGATTTTAGAACTGTTTGGGCTTAGCCGACGAAGTGGTAGTGAGGGCCGAAGCGCTCGAAGGCGGCGCGGTCGAGTTCCTCCTGATGGTCGGGGTGGGCGACGCTGATGATGGCCTTGGCTCTCTCCTGGAGGGACTTGCCGTAGAGGTCCACAGCACCGTACTCGGTTACGAACCAGTGGATGTGGTTGCGGGTGGTCACGACGCCGGCGCCGGAGGTGAGGACGGGAGCGATCTTGCTGACGCCCTTGTTGGTCACTGAAGGCATGGCGATGATGGCCTTGCCGCCCTTGGACAGGGAGGCTCCGTAGACGAAGTCGATCTGGCCGCCGACACCTGAGTAGAACTTGGTGCCGAGGGAGTCAGCGCATACCTGGCCGGTGAGGTCCACCTGGAGGGCGGAGTTGATGGCGGTAACCTTGGGGTTCTTGGCGATGACGTAGGGGTCGTTGGTGTAGCCGACGTCCATCATGGCCACCATGGGGTTGTCGTCAATGAAGTCATAGACCTCCTGCGAGCCCATGAGGAAGGTGGATACCATCTTGCCGCGGTCGATGCACTTCTCGGCTCCGTTGATTACGCCTTTCTTCACAAGGGGCAGGACGCCGTCGGCGAACATCTCGGTGTGGATACCGAGGTTCTTGTGGTCACCGAGCTGGGCCAGTACTGCGTTGGGAATGGCGCCGATACCCATCTGCAGAGTGGCTCCGTCCTCGATCAGGGCGGCGCAGTTGCGTCCGATGGCAGCCTCGATGGGCGAGGGCTCGGAGAAGTGGGCGGGCTCCAGCTCGGAGTCGCACTCCACGAAGGTGTCGATCATCGACAGGGGGATGATGGCGTCACCCCATGCGCGGGGTACGTGCTTGTTGACCACTGCGATGACATGCTTGGCGCACTCAACGGCGGCCAGGGAGGCGTCCACGGAGGTACCCATGGATACGTAGCCGTGCTTGTCGGGGAGGGACACCTGGATCATGGCCACGTCGCAGGGCAGCACACCGCTGCGGTAGAGCCTCTGGGTCTCGCTCAGGAAGATGGGGATGTAGTCGGCGTATCCGGCCTGTACATTCTTGCGTACATTGCCGCCTACGAAGAATGCCTGATGGAAGAAGATTCCCTCATACTTGGCATCGGTGTAGGGAGCGGGTCCCTCGGTGTGGAGGTGGTGGATCCTCACGTCCCTGAGCTCACCTGCATCGCCTCTGCGGCAGAGAGCGTCAATCAGCACTTTGGGGGCTGCGGCCACACTGCTGAAGTGAATGTGGTCTCCGGACTTCACGACCTTGACGGCCTCGTCCGCGCTTACAAAATGGATATCTTTGTACATATTGTAGATTATTGGTAATTAGCTTCAAAATAAGTCGGACGCAAAGTTAAGAAAATTTGATAAAAACTTACTAAATTTGTCTCAATAACAACATACACTTTGAATATATGAAAAAGCTTACCGCAGTACTGTTGCTTACTATCGTCTCTTTCTGCGTCCCGCTTATGGCGCAGGACGCACGCTGCCCATGGCAGGATCCCGGTGTAAACCAGATAAACCGCGAGCCGATGCGGGCCCATTTCATCCCGTATATAAATGAAGATGCGGCATTGCGCCAGTCGGCCATGCCTGACGCGGAGCGTTTTGCCCTGAACCCGGAGGCGGAACGCCGGATCTCTTTGGACGGAACATGGAAGTTCTTGTATTCCAGGAACAATGCGGAATGTCCGGAAGATTTCTTCAGGACAGGATACAATACCCGTCGCTGGGATGATATAGAGGTGCCCGGAAGCTGGGAGCTGCAGGGCTTCGACGCGCCTATTTATACTGATACGCGCTATCCGTTTCCTCCGGACCCTCCATACGTGCCAGGGGACTACAATCCTGTAGGAGCCTATGTCCGGGAGTTCACCCTGCCGCGCGGTTGGGAGGATATGGATGTGTTCCTGGATTTCGAAGGGGTGGAGTCGGCCTTCTACTGCTGGGTCAACGGCGAGTTTGCCGGGTATAGCGAGGACAGCCGCCTGCCGGCTCATTTCAATGTGACGGGGCTGCTGAAGAAGGGCAAGAATACGCTGGTGGTGAAGGTCTTCCGCTACAGCGACGGGTCCTACCTCGAGGGGCAGGACTATTGGCGCTACAGCGGTATAGAGCGGAGCGTGTACCTGTATGCGAGGCCGCAGAGCAGGGTGGAGGACTTCTTGTTGAGCGCTCCCCTTGTGCATGATTACAGGGACGGGGACTTTGCCCTCAGGCTGCTGCTGCACGGAGCGCAGGCCGGGCAGAAAGTGATGGTGAAGGTGATTGACCCTCAGGGAAATGTCATCCTCAGTGAGGACAGAACCCTCTCGGGACCGGCAGATACAGTGATGACAGTGTCCCGGATGTTCAGCGACGTGCTGCCCTGGAACGCCGAGACCCCGAATCTGTACACGCTGACGGTGAGCCTGTCAGATTCCAGGGGCCAAAGTCTGGAGGCATTTGCCCATCCCTTCGGTTTCCGTACGGTGGAGATGTGGAACGGGCAGGTGTTGGTCAACGGAGTTCCGGTGCTTTTCAAGGGTGTGAACCGCCACGAACACAGTCCGGAGACTGGCCGTACTATCACGGTGGAAAGCATGCTGGAGGATATCCGGCTGATGAAGCAGTTCAATATCAATGCGGTGCGTAATTCTCACTATCCCAATAACTACCAGTGGTACTACCTCTGCGACAAGTACGGTCTCTACCTTGTGGACGAGGCCAATCTCGAGACCCACGGCATGACCTTCCATCCCGACGGTACTTTGGCAGGCTATCCGGACTGGGAAGGAGCGTTCATCGAGCGTATGTCGCGGATGGTGGAGAGGGACCGGAATTTTACCAGCATAGTAATATGGTCTCTTGGCAACGAGGCCGGCTATGGCCCTAATTTCGAGACCATCTATCACTGGACAAAACGCAGTGACCCTTCCCGTCCGGTGCAGTATGAGGGAGGCGGATACGAGGGGGTCTCGGACATCTACTGTCCTATGTATGCGAGGATATGGGCTCTGCGCCGCCATGTCAACCAGAGGGATGCGAGACCGCTGATTCTTTGCGAGTATGCCCACTCGATGGGTAACAGTACGGGCAACCTGCAGGACTACTGGAACCTGATATACAAGTACGACCAGCTTCAGGGCGGATTTATCTGGGACTGGGTGGACCAGACTTTCGCCATCAAGGATGAGGATGGCCGGGACATTGCCGGTTACGGCGGGGACATGGGCTACGTCGGTGTGCCGAATGATTCCAATTTCTGCGCCAACGGTCTTGTTGCCGCGGACAGGAGTCTGCATCCCCATATCTGGGAGGTGAAGAAGGTGTACCAGTACGTGCATTTCGAGCCTGTGCCGTTTACTTCGGACAGGGTGATGGTGGTCAACCGTCATGATTTCATTCCCCTGAGCCGTTACCGTCTGCGCTGGACGGTGGAGGCTGACGGCAGGACGTTCCGGGAGGGAGAGATGGATTTCCCGGATATCCCTGCCCGCAGCTCTGCCGAAGTGCCCCTGCCGATAGGGGAGCTGCCTCCTTTCAACGGGGAATATTTCCTGAAAGTAGAGGCTGTGACGAGGGATGATGCCCCGATGGTGCCGGCCGGCCATGTGGCTGCGATGGAGCAGTGGAGGCTGCCTGTGGAGAGGGCCCTGCCTGAGCCTGAGCGGCTGCAGGGTGTCTTGAAGGTGGAGCGCGGTGACGGAGAGGTGGCGCTTGTCGGAGACGGCGGCTTCCGTATGGTTTTCGGAACTGACGACGGAGAGATGAAGGAACTCGTGTACGGAGGGGAAAATATGATCCTGGAGGGACTGAGGGCGAATTTCTGGAGGGCTCTCACGGACAATGACGTGGCATGCGGCACTCCCGGGCGTTGCGCTATCTGGAAGGATGCGGGGGGCAATGTCGTCCTGAAGGATCTCGGAATAGAGGAAATGGCCGGCGGACAGCAGGTGAGAGTGTCCGTAATCTATGATATGCCTGAGCAGGAGAGTTCGCTGCAGGTCGATTATCTTGTCAGACCTGAAGGTGCGGTGAAGGTTACGATGCACTTTGTTCCAGGCCGCAAGCCTCTGCCCGAGATGCCGGTTCTGGGTATGCGCATGGTCCTGCCGGCAGGGTATGACCGGATGACTTGGCTCGGACGCGGCCCTCAGGAGAACTACCCTGACCGAAAGACTGGTGCGGCTGTCGGACTCTACAGCGCCGGGGTATGGGAGCAGTTCCATCCTTACGTAAGGCCGCAGGAAACGGCCAACAAGTGCGATGTGCGCTGGGCTGCGCTGCGGGATACTTCCGGCAGGGGACTGCTGGTCATAGGGGAGGAACCGCTGAATGTAAGCGCATGGAATTTCCCTCTGGATGATATCGCTTACGTGCCTTTTGACACGGAGCGCCGTCACGGAGGCAGCATTGTCCCCAAGGATATGGTATGGCTCAATATCCTCCACCGTCAGACGGGAGTGGGCGGAGACAATACCTGGGGAGCGCAGGTACATTCTGAATATACCATCACGCCCCATGAATGGGAGTACAGTTTCACTCTTGTACCGCTCGGGGCCGGAAGTGATGCCTCGGAGATGGCAAGGAAAGTATGGTTTTGATTTAATTTGATCCGATATGAGAAGATATCCTGTTTTTTCAGTATTGACCTTGCTGGTGTCTCTGCTTGCTGTCTCATGCGACAGCCGCGGAAGCGCCGGACTCAGGTATGATTTCGGGGACATCATCGATATAGTCCTGACACCGGATTCGACGGTCCGCAGGGCGGGATGCTTTACCGATGCCGGTTCCTGGATGGGATTTACCCTTCCGCAGAGAGACAGCCGGCTCAACGGCTTCTGCGGACCTTTCAGCATAGAGCACCGTCTGTGGATGGCACAGGCGGCGGTAACTGTAGGATTTGCAGGGGATGAAGGGGTGATGCAGCCTGACTCCCTGACGTATTTCCCGGGAGAGGTGTTCATGTCCTCATCCTCGGAGGCCGGCAGGATGGAGCAGCGTATGGTGTTTGCGGACAGGACGACTGCCCTGCTGGCGGTGTCGGGGGATTCGGACGCCGGATTCGTGTTTGCCGGTAAGGGATGGAACAGCCGTGTGCGGCTGGGTATGCGGAAGAATACGGTGGTGGCGGAGCATCCTTCCGGAGAAACCGTGCTGCTGACTTTCAGCCCCGGAACGGAGGTCAGCTGCAGCGGGGACAACTATTCGGCACGTACTGCCGAAGGCTGCAGGAATACCTGGGTGGCAGTGTCATTCTGCTATGAAGGGGATGACGTGGAGGCGGTCCGGCAAGGTGCGGTTGCTATGTTAGGCGACCCTGAGCAGGTGGTGGCGGCCAACTCTGCCCGCTGGGAGGGGTATCTGAGCCGTGTCCTGCGGAACGACATGCCCCATGAGTACGACCGTGTCGCGGTCAAATCCGTGGTGACCCTGATCTCCAACTGGAGGGCTGCCCGCGGGGACCTTTTCCACGAGGGAGTGATACCGAGCCACTCCGTTACCTATTTTACCGGATTCTGGGCCTGGGACAGCTGGAGGTTCTCGGCGGCTCTGGCCCGCTTCGCTCCGGAGCTGGCCAGGAACAATATCCGGGCGATGTTCGACTATCAGCAGCCGGACGGGATGGTCATCGACTGCATCTATACTGACAGCCGCTGGAACAATGCCCGGGACAGCAAGCCGCCCCTCGCATGCTGGGCTGTGGACGAGATTCTGACATACGCAGGGGACACCTCCTTCGTGAGGGAGATGTATCCTAAGCTGCTGGCCTATTATAAATGGTGGTTCGCCAAGCGGGACCACAACGGCAACGGGATGTGCGAGTTCGGCTCTACGGACGGCACCCTCGAGGCGGCCGGATGGGAGAGCGGGATGGACAACGCGATACGCTTCGACGGGGCCTCGATGCTGCGCAACGGCCCGGATGCCTGGAGCCTCGACCAGGAGAGCGTGGACCTGAACGCCTACCTGGCCTTCGAGGCGCGGCTGCTGCGCAAGTTCGCGGCGCTTATCGGGGAGGACTTCGATGCCCCGGACTACAGCGCGGAGGTGGCTGAGTATTTCTTCGACCCGGAACTCGGGTACTTCTGCGACCGGAGACTCGCCGACGGCAGCTTTATCGCCGAGCCGGCCTGCGAGGGCTATACTCCGTTCTGGGTGGAGATTGCCTCGCAGGAACAGATGGACCAGGCCCTGAGGCTGCTGACCGACCCTGCCAAATTCTCCACTTACATACCATTCCCCACCGCCGCCGCGGACAATCCCAAGTGCTCCCCGGACGGCTACTGGCGCGGTCCCATCTGGCTCGACCAGACCTATCAGGCCATCCGCGGGCTGCGCAACTACGGGTACGGCGATCTGGCCGATGAGTACACCCGTCAGGTATTCGACCGCTGCGACGGCCTTACCGGATACGCTCCCATCCACGAGAACTACGGGACGCACACCGGAGAACGGCTGCAGGCCTCCCATTTCAGCTGGAGTGCCTCGCATCTGCTGATGATGTATGAGGATTACGGGAAGTAGCGGAATTTTTCATTTTATCTGTCACGTTCGGGGGCGGTTATCCGTCTATGCAGTATGAATTCGGAA
Source organism: uncultured Alistipes sp. (assembly GCA_900550465.1). Classification (GTDB taxonomy): domain Bacteria; phylum Bacteroidota; class Bacteroidia; order Bacteroidales; family UBA932; genus Coprenecus. Next base: position 200,783 of record URSC01000003.1, on the reverse strand, counting down.
TTCACAAGTGCAGTAGAGGGAAACCGCAGACGCATGCTTGTGCTCGTGCGGGGTATTGTCAGAGACGGTGCCTTGGCCGAGGATATAGTGCAGGATGCAGTCCTGGCCTATCTGCAGGCGGCTTCTGGCGGGAAAAATGTCAGCTGTCCCGGGGCCTGGCTGATGAAGGTGGCCCGGAACAGGGCGCTGGATGCGGTCAGGTCGGCAGGTTACAGCAGGACATCAGGGCTGGAGGCGGCGTGGAGGCAGGACAGCGGGGAGAATATCGAGCTGCACTTGGGAATGAGGGAGCAGGTTGCCCAGGTGCGGGCGGTCGTGCAGGAGCTTCCGGAGCAGCAGCGCTCGGCGTTTATTCTCAGGGATGTGCTGGGTTATGAGACGGATGAGATAGCGGAGATAATAGGATGCGCCGGGGACAATGTCCGGCAGCTGCTGAGCCGGGCGCGGAAGCGGATAAGGAAGTATCTGTTGGAAAATGAATAATTATGAGCAATATGAAGGACAATGAGTTGAGACAATTGCTGGACCTCTGGCTCGATGGCAGTTCTACCCTTGAGCAGGAGGAACGGCTGCGCAGGAGATTCCTTTCGGGGAAGGTGCCGGCGGACTTGGAGAAATACAGGCCGCTTTTCGGGTATATCGCTCAGGAGCGGGCTGCTGCGGGAGTTGCCGCCGGGGACGGGCAGATGCCCTTCCGCAGGAGGCTGCTGCGCACGGTGGTGTCCGTGACTGCCGCTGCGGCGGTGCTGGCTGGCGCCGGAGTGCTGGTTTTTGACGGCGGGCGTTTCCAGGGCGGTGCCTCCGGACTGCGCCTGACTGTAGGCGGCCGTTCCGTGGCGGACGAGGCCCTGGCGGTGGAGATTGTGGACCGGGAGCTGGCGCGGCTGGGAGATGTGCAGGCGGCATTGGACCTGAGCATGGACGTCCTGAGGGAGGCAGCCCGGGTGCGGGATTCGACCATGAGCGTGCTGGAAGATAGAATGGTATTGGACTTTAAAATCAAATAGATATGAAGAGAGTACTGATAACACTTGCGCTTGCCGCTGTGTCCCTGCTGTGCGCCCGTGCCCAGTCGATGGACAGCCTGATAGAGAAATATGCCTATCAGAAGTCGGCGGTGACGGTCACCATGCCGGAGCAGATACTGAAAAAGATGGCGCGGAGGGACAACAATGACCTGCTCCGCAAGCTTACGGAGATAAAAATCATCAGCATTTCGGGTTCTGACGGCAATTGTCTGAGGGACAGGTTTCTCGAGGATGCGCGTCGGCTGACGGCCCGGTATGAGGTGCTCTTCTCGGTCAGCAATGCCGGCAGGTGGGTGTCGGCCTATATCGACGGACACTGCCGGGAGGCGATAACGCTGTCGAGCGATGATGAGGCGGTGACCCTGCTGTATATGAGGGGCGATATCGATGATGATATGCAGGATGCCCTGCTCAGCAACAAGATACGGATTAAATAACTTAAAGAAGGAACAAGATATGAGAAAGATTATGATTTTTGCAGCCGCAGCGGCCGGCCTGCTGGTAATCCTGCCGCGTGTCTCTTACGCACAGGCCGATATCGAGATAGGCAAGACGACCATACGCCTCCAGTCCCCGGTGAAAGTATATGATAAAAGCGATGATGGCCGGCACCGCAGAGGCTACTGGCAGAGAAGTTACGTGGATGTGTTCGCCGGTTTCAGCTTTCCGGTGGAGGGCTGCAGTTATGAGGATACTCCGCAGATGCCGGTCAAGTACGGCAACAGTTTTGAGATAACCGTCGGAGCCAAGCAGTGGTATCGCCCGGCAAGACACTATGCGTTCGGAATATCGGTCCAGTACACGCATTATGATTACCGTGCCCGTAACGGGCTGGCCGCTTCCGGTGTCATAGCCCCGTATCCGGTGGGTATGAATATCTACCGCGAGATATTCAAGACCGACAACATCGGCCTGGGAATATATAACCGTTTCTTCTTCTCCCGCAGTTACTCTTCTGTGTTCATCGACATAGGGGCCTACGGGGACTGGGCCTTCAGCCGTCAGTACAAGATCCGCTATTATTCCGGAGAGTCGAAGGAGGCGGACCATTACCGCGACGGCGGGAAGTTCCTGCCTTTGCAGGGAGGCGTCTACGGGGCTGTGGGCATGGGTGCATTCTCGCTCTACTGCAAGTACCGCTTCACCCATCTCTTCGACCATTCGGAGCTGCCGATGGAGCCGCCCCGCCTGCAGATCGGGCTGATGATTGCGATTTAACGGCCGGGACTCTCCTGATAGCGGGAGGCGATTCTCTGCACGGTGCTGCGGATCTCCTCCCGGAGTGAGGCCGGGGAAATGACTTCCAGCTGGTCCATGCGGGAGAGGATGGTGCTGTAGAAGTCCCAGGTGGGCCGGAGCCGGTATTCGAAGACAGCACATTCTTCGTCTGGATCTGTTGCAACCTCTTTCTGGCTGTGGTGCAGGGGAAGGGAGCGCAGATAGCGGACCTGGAGGCCGTAGGCTCTGATGAGGATGGTGGTCATGGGGATGTTGCTGTCAGTGGAGATGCCGCAGAAGTCGGCGAAGTAGCCCTGGGGGTCGAAGTCTGCGGGATATTCGAAGGTCTCGTTCATGGCAGTCAGTCCGATGATGCGGTCCAGGGCAAATGTGCGCATGGCGTCCCTCTCACGGCAGTAGCCGCAGACGTACCATCTCTGGTTGAAGAGCTTGAGGCACCAGGGCTGTACGGTGTAGGTTTCCGGTCTGTCGTACCAGTAACTGCCGTGGACTATCTCCAGCCACTTATTTGCCTGCATGGCGTCGATGATGGGGGTGAGATGCTTCTGCCCGGAGGGTACGTTCTCCAGGAGGATACGGTCGCGGATGCCCTTGCTCTCGCTGATGATGTTCTTGACAGTGAAAGTATTGAGCAGCCATGAGCGGGTAGTGCTGTTCTCAAGGTCTTCCGGGTTCTCGATGTAGTAGTGATAGCCGCCGACCCGCCTGCACTCGATATTGATGTCAAATGCCTGCTGTATGGCTTCCTTCCAGTTGTTGAATGTCCGGCGCGGGATGTCCGCACCGTCGTAGAGAGGCGACATTGCCCATTTCTCATTGATTTCCCTGAGTGTGATGCGGCCAGCGCGGTGAATCGTATCCACGAGCCAGATGTACTTGTCGAATAGGTCTTTAGTCATGATATTACGTTTTATTTTGTGCAAAAGTAGTGAAAACTTGTGAAAAATCGTGGCACAAGTTTCTCAGAATGCAGATAAATTTTGTATTATGCATTTGAATCATTATGTTTGCAGTGCATAATAAATAGCATATGGAATTTGTCGACAGAATCGCAGAAACAGCACGTCTTAAGGCCGCTCTTGCCGGGGAACGGTCTGCATTGGTCGTGATGTATGGCCGCAGAAGACTGGGTAAGTCAACACTTATTAAAAGGGTGTTGTCTGAAGGGGATGTTTATTTTCTCGCTGACCGTTCTGAAGGGCAGCATCAGAGATTGTTGCTGGCTAAAGTAATTGCGCAGGTGTTCCCGGATTTCGACAAACTGACATATCCGGATTGGGAGTCTCTGTTCCGTGCGGTCAATTACCGGACAGACAGGCGTTTCACCCTGTGTCTGGATGAGTTTCCGTATATTGTGGAACAATCTCCGGAGTTGCCGTCAGTGCTGCAGAAACTGGTAGATGAAAAGCAGCTGAAGTATAATTTGGTACTTTGCGGCTCATCGCAGAATATGATGTACGGGCTGTTTCTCGATTCCTCAGCGCCTCTTTATGGCAGGGCGGATGAGATTATAAGGCTCACGCCTATACGTTTGCCATATCTTCAGGAGGCATTGCGCCTCGATGCGGTGAGTGCCGTTGAAGAATATTCAGTATGGGGAGGTGTGCCGCGTTATTGGGAACTAAGAGAGAACAGGAGATCGCTTGACGATGCTCTGTGGCACAATATACTTTCTGTCAATGGTGTGCTTTATGAAGAACCAGTGAAACTTTTCCAGGACGATGTAAAGGATATCGTCAAGACTTCGACGATAATGTCGTATGTCGGTGCCGGTGCAAACCGTCTTTCAGAGATTGCATCACGGTGCGGTGAGCCTGCAACTAATCTGTCACGTCCATTGAAGAAACTTGTAGATCTTGGATTTTTAGAAAAGGATGTCCCGTACGGGATGGATGAGAAGAATGCAAAGAAAAGTCTCTACAAGATAGCCGATTCGTTTATGGCATTCTACTATCAGTTTGTGGTTCCGTACCGCTCGTTTATAGAGCTTGACCGCCGTCTGCCCATAGAGCAGGCTTTGAGTGCCCGCTTCCAGGAGTATGTAAGTATGCAGTGGGAAAAACTTTGCAGGGAAGCTGTGACAGGAAATCTTATGGACGGAGTGCTTTATGGCAGGGCAAGACGCTGGTGGGGCTCTGTCCTCAATGAGCACGGGAAACCTGAGCAGATCGAGTTCGATGTGATGGCTGAGTCTATGGATAAGAAATGTCTGCTGGTCGGTGAATGTAAATGGACGGCCCGGGAGAATGGCAGGCGACTTGCCGCAGAACTTCTCCGCAAAGCCGCCCTGCTGCCTTTTACAAAGGATTATACAGTTGTGCCGGTGCTTTTCCTCAAAAATGAGCCCACGGATAATTCTGCGAATGCGATGCTGCCGCAAGATGTCATCGGACTGCTGAAATAACGCGCAGCCTGACTGGAAATTTCAGCACGGTGTTTTTGTGTTGCGTGATATTTTGCTAAATTTGCGGAACTCAAATAAAATAGGAGGAACGACAATATCCGCAGCATATGTTGGGAGAACCGCAGGAGGAGTATATCAGCAAAGAGGAAGTTCTGGAAATGATTGATTCGGGGTTGAATGACGTAAAGGCCGGAAGAACAAGTTCGGCCAGAGAGGTGTTGGAGGAACTTCGTCATGAATTATAGGCTAGAGGCATCTGCAACGTTTAAACGGAATATCAGGAATCTCAAACGTTATACTTCAATAGTTGCTGATTGATAGTCGAATATGATTAAATCAGGAGCCTTATGGATCAGGCTGAGAGCCGCTGGATGCTTGCGGTCAATGGTCATGTCGCAATCCCGCCTGTGCAACATACGGGGCTTGGTGTCCAGCAGCCAATAACGACCGTCCGGCCCATCTCTCAGCCCCGTTCTATCAATCCAATTCTCCCGGCATCCTCACGTTGCTTTTTAGTTGTATCGCAACCGCCTGACTGACCGGCTATTGCATTTTGCGTAAAAAGTTAAGTGACGGCTGTAGGGGTAACTTTGCGGATAATCATTTAAAAATAGTTCGTATTAAATTCAAATCTTTTTGCATGTGCTGTGGTTTGGCGTAAGTGGCCGCTAATTTTGTCGCAGAATCAATAAAATTGAAAAAAATGAAATTAGCGGAAGCATTATGCGTCAGAGCGGACTTGCAGAAAAGAATCATGCAGATAGAGGACCGGCTCAAATCGGTGGTGAAGATCCAGGAGGGCGATGAGCCTGATGAGGATGCGGAGAATCTGTTTTCCGAACTCCAGCAGGCCACGCAGCAACTGGAGGAATTTGTCTACAGGATTAACCGGACCAATCTCCATGCCGAGAGGGACGATGTGCCCATTACCCGGATGATTGCCAGGAAGGATGCCTTGACATTGGAGGTCGGCACGCTGCGGAATGTGTTGAAGGTAGCGGCGGAGAAGGAGAGCCGGTACAGCCGTAACGAGATAAAGTACGTAAGGACTGTGGATACGGTGAAATTGAGGAAGAAGATAGACAGTCTTTCGGCCGAGTTGCGGAAAGTGGATTTGAAGATTCAGGAGAGCAACTGGATGTTCGATCTTGAACCATTGACTTAAACTATAAGGAGTAGTATCATTTTCAGGGCGAGTATAATTCTGTATCAAGGAGATCCTTGTAAACGGAAAAGAACATGGGGTAAAGGAGCTGCCGGCGGGAACCGGGAGCAGTGCCGTTCAATCGTCATTCCAGCATTATCACCCTAATCGGTGGCATAGATGCAAGGCGCATGGCCGACGATGCCGTTTTAAGATTTATCACCATATACTGACTGCCGATGATACGAGGGTGGGAACGGGGAATTTCATTATTGCGTGTTGTGCTGTGTTTTGGCGCAACCAAGAGAGACATTTGCGAAAAATTAAAAATGATGGAACAATATCCTAATGTAGTGGTGCCGCAGTGCGGACGGGGCTTTTTCGGTATAGGTATCGAGTATCCGCGCACGGCTAAGAATGTCGGAACATTGTGGCGGACGGCCCATATCATGAAGGCCGATTTCATGTTTGTTATAGGTCATTATAAACCGGTAGCGACAGATACGTTGAGGAGTTGGAGGCATGTCCCTCTGTTTGAATATGAGAGTTTCGGGCAATTTTACAGTTCGCTACCCAAGGATGCGCGATTAGTGGGCATAGAATTGGATGAGCGCAGTGTCCCGCTCGCCGGATACAGGCATCCGGAGCGTGCGGTATATCTGCTTGGTTCGGAAACGGACGGCCTGTCGCAGGAGGCACTGGAGCATTGTACGGATGTGGTGCAGATTCCCGGAGAGTTCTCTCTAAACGTGTCGGTGGCCGGAAGTATTGTCATCTACGACCGGCTGTTGAAAAACGGCGGTTTCGGAGTATGATTTGTCTTGCATTACGCCCGATACTGGAAAATTTTGCTAACTTTGTCGTGCCGGTGGTGAATACCGGTGCGACATAATGCAGACGAAAGTGTTTTCGTACTGTCCTCGGAAGAAAATGTGGTAGTTTTCAAGATCAGAAGGACGACGGCGGCACCCGTCACTTGTATGGTCATGCGGTAGGACGCTCTGTCCGATACCTCATAACTGCACAGGTGTGGAGTATCGGGCGTTTATCTCTGATCGGGTCTTACCACAACCTTCTTCCGGGAAAACAGGCTGTCTCCACACTTTCTTTTTGCCTGTAAAAACCATTTTATTAACCCGCTCTTCCGAAAGGCAGGGCACAAAACAAAACACTTATGTATACTTTAAATTTCCCCAACGGTAACAGTCAGACTTATCCATCTTTATCTGACTTGCAAAATGCAGCGCGTCAATTAGGCGGCGAAGCAAAGGTCATTAACGGCTCGCAGAAAATCTATGTTTTTGTGCCGAAGAAGTAATTGACAGAGTTTAGGATGCGTCATTTTTTTGGCGCATCCTGATTTTAATGTTTGAAATTTAAAAGTTAAGATATATTATGGAAGAGTATTATCAGAAGCAATTGAATGAGTCCTACAACGGCAGGCTGAACGAACTGTTTGAAGAGTGGAAAGCATCGTGTTCTGAAAGCGATAGGGCGGCGGACAGGTTTTGCGAGGACGGCCTGACGCTCAAGTACAAGGATGTGGAAAGCGGCTATGACATCAACGCTGAGTGGGAGAGGGCCGCCCGCAGGATAATGTTCATAGTGAAGGACTGTCCTGATGGGTGGGGTTATGATACCAGAAGGCTGCTTGTAGGTTATCCGGACAACGAAGCGTCCAGGAAAGGCGCGGACAAGACCCGGAATCTGAAAGGAGGTTTTTTCAAGAATATTGCCGTCATGCTGTACGAGCTGTACAATATGACGGAGGAGAATAAGGGAAAAGAACTGAATGACGGTGCCAAGGATATCGGCAGGCTGAAAACTCTGTTCAACGAAGTTCCGTTTGCGTATGTGGAGGCGAAGAAACTGGCGGGAGGCAAGAAATGCGACGATGCTGTTTTAACTCAGACACTTGAGAAAGACGGGCAGTTATTGGCAAGGGAGATAGACATTCTCAGACCCAATATCATTGTGTGCTGCGATACTCACGGTATTATATTTGACAGTGTGGTGCGGAATTATTTCAACGGCATTGTCCCGGACGATGCTCACAGGTGGGTGTATAAATACGGTGATAGTCCCTATGACTTTGAATGTAAGCTGTATTATTACAAAGATGAAGGAGCTCTGCTTTTTAATTCATATCATCCGACATCACAGGGAAAAGAGGCGTGGACGGTACGTGAAAGAGTTTGTTCTCCTTTCCGGCAGTTCTTCGCCAGATACAGGACATTTGATGTGGTCTCAAAGCCTATTCAACGATGACAGTCTGAATGATGAGCCCGTGACAGACAGACTTACATCATGGATAAATAAGATATCCGCCATTCTTCGCATGAGAAAAAGACAGTTTGGGATATTTTGCTAACTTAGCGGTGTAAAAGTAAAGTAGCCATGAGACGGGAACATATTGTAAATCAAGTGAGAGAAATATTGCACAAAGCGGTACCTACCGCTAAAGCCATTCTTTATGGCTCCGAGGCTAGAGGAGATGCTGGAGAGGACAGTGATATAGACTTGCTGGTGCTCCTTGACGGTGATGTGCTGACTCTAAAAGACCAGGAGGCAGTGGCCGGCCCTTTATACGACCTGGAACTCAGGACAGGTGTAACCATCAGCCCCACCATAACACTTAAGAAGCTGTGGTACAACAGACCGTTTAAAACGCCGTTCTATGTGAATGTTATGAATGAAGGAATAGAGCTATGAAAGAGACACTTGACGACAAAAGCAGATGTGACTTGGTAAAGTACAGACTTGGCAGGGCAAGCGAAACTCTGGATGAGGCAAGACTAATGCATAGCACTGCGCATTACAATACAGCCGTAAACAGATTGTACTATGCTTGCTTTTATGCGGTAAATGCTCTTCTGTTAAAATATGGTATACCCGCTCATACTCATAACGGAACAAAGTCCATGCTCGGACTGCATTTTGTCTCTAACGGCAAAATACCCCAGAGTGATGCCAGAATATATTCGCTGTTATTTCATATGAGAAACAGCAGTGACTATGATGATTTCATCTATTGCGACAAGGCTATGGTCGAGGATTATATTCCTAAAGCAGAAGCATTTATTGAGCACATAAAGGAGCTTATAGCTATAGAAACAGAAGAAAGCCACACGTAAATTTTAGATGAAAGGCATTCCAGGAGCAGTTCTGGCATTGTTCCTGTGTTCGTTCAGAATGTGCTGTGATGTGGCGCATTGTCGGGCTATCTTTGCGGAAAGGAAATTTGATTAGATTTGTGGTATGGAAAAGGCGACGATAGCGATAGGGGACGTACACGGACTGGACCTGTGGCGGGATGTGGTGGAGGCGCATCCTGGGTGTCGGGTGGTCTTTCTCGGGGACTATCTGGATCCGTACGGGTATGTACATAAGGGAAAACTTTTGGACAATCTTCGGGCAATCATAGAGTTGAAGCGGAACAGGCCGGAGGATGTGGTGCTGCTGTTAGGCAATCACGACCTGCACTATTTCTGTGAGGATGCGTGCGTCGGTACCCGTTTCGATATGGAGATAGCGGAGGCGGCCTCATGGATGTTTCTGAATAATATTGGTTTGTTCCAGTATGCGTTTCAGGACGGGGAGTATCTGTTTACTCATGCCGGGGTGTCGCAGCTGTGGTTCGATTACGATTTCTGCGGTGATGCTTCTCGGTCTGTGGCGGAGCAGCTGAATAATCCGGCGGCCGACCAGGTGCCGGCGCTTCTCCGTGTCGGCTATGCCCGTGGAGGCCGCCGTGGTGATGCCGGCGGCATATTCTGGGCAGATAAAAGCGAGCTGGAGGAGCCTCTTCACGGCTTCACCCAGATAGTCGGGCACAACCGGGTCGCGGAAGTGACAGAGCATACCGGCCCGGGCGGCGGCAAGGTTGTTTTCTGCGACTGCCTTCGAAACGGTCTTTATCTTTATATTTGAAACTAAAAGAATGAAAGATTTTGCAGCCATAGATTTCGAGACAGCCAATGAGCAGCGTACCAGTGTGTGCAGCGTGGGAGTAGTGGTTGTGCGGGGTGGGGTGATAGCCGACCGCTTTTACAGCCTCATCCGGCCTGAGCCGGAGTATTACAGTTACTGGAATACCCGGGTGCACGGCCTTACGCTGGAGGATACTGCCGATGCGCCGGTATTTCCCTATGTGTGGGAGAAGGTGGCTCCGCTGATAGAAGGGCTGCCATTAGTGGCCCACAACAGTCCTTTCGACGAGGGATGTCTGCGGGCTGTGTTCCAGATGTACCGCATGGATTACCCGGAGTATGTTTTTCATTGTACCTGCAGGGCTTCCCGCCGTGTTTTCGGACCGCAGCTACCGAATCATCAGCTCCAGACCGTTGCGGCCCGCTGCGGCTACGACCTTACGCAGCACCACCACGCCCTGGCCGATGCGGAGGCCTGCGCCGCCATTGCCTTGAGGATTTTATAAAATTTTCAAAATTTTTATGAGTGTGCCATTGTGCTGCTCATGTGCGTGCGACCTTTGCTGCGTAAAAGTAAAGGAGGACGGATATGAGAACACTGATACAATTGATCAAGGCGGCAGCGGTAAAGCTGCGTGACAGTAAGTTGAAGCGACTGGGCGGTAAGGAGATAACTGCTCAGCTGGATATGATGGCCCAGCGCCTGGGACTGGATAACAAGGGTGAGGCGGTGGTGTTCACTGCCCTTTTTGACAGGAGTTGCGCGGGCAGGTGCAGCGACCTGGAGGATCTGGCATCTTATTTCGGCTGCACTCAGCTGGAGGTTATGGAGTATGTGCCGTTTGTCAAGTCATTGTTGGAGAAAGGGCTTGTGGTGCAGACCGACTTGAGCGAGTGCCGTCTGACCAATCAGAATTTCTTAGTGGCCAATCATGTAATCGGCAGCGTGCTGGAGAACCGCAGGCCGGAGCTCCGCAAATCCAGGATTCTGGAGAAGGAGTTCGACCGTTATGATTTCTGCCGGCTGGTGGACTCACAGGTGCAGGACAGTGACGTGATGTCGGAGTCTCTCTTCCAGTTCGTGGATTCCATAGAGCGGGAGAACAGCGGGATGCCGCTGGTCAGGGAACTGGCGGCGGTCGTGGAGGACCTTCCGGCCAGGACATTGTTCTACGAGATGAGTTACGACTTTTTCAGCAGTGACGGCAACGGCAGGTCTGACCTGACGACCACGCTCCGGGATATGTACGAGGCGTACGGGGTGCGGTTCCGTGAGCGGAAATCGTTGCTGGACGGAACGCATCCGCTGGTCCGTGCCGGACTGGTGGAGGTCTCAGGGGACCGTGACAGCCTTGAACTGACGGTCACGGGACAGCGGATTTTCCTGGGAGAGGATTTCGGTATATTCGGAAAGCAGTACACGGGGCTGGACAGGTTCTCATTTGCCCGTGAAGTCAGTGAGTATGTCCACGGCAGTGCTCATGAAACAAAGAGTCCCAAGGCTTTGGACAAATTGGCCGAGAAGATCCGGCTGATGGAGGATTCCAACGGCAGTCTGGAGTGCCTGGCAAAAATTAAAGGTCTTATAGCGGAGGCGGATATCCGCGCACTCTTCTATATCGTCTGCAATGCTTGTGCCGGGGGTGGCTCGGTAAGTTTGAATAGGGAACTTAGTTCTGTGTATCCTATTAAGGAACGCAATGCTGCTTTGAAGGCCTTCAAGGAGGAAAAACACAAATTGCAGAGTCTGGATCTTGCGGAGGTGGTGACGGAGAGCAGTCTTTTTGGTGAGTATACAGTCCTGAAACTGACCGATAAAGGAAAGGAACTGTACTTCGGAGAGGATGCGGAACTGTTCATGGAGAAGCCCGACAAGAAGGAACTAATCCTTTCGAAGGATATCAAGGAAAAACGACTGTTTTTCTCCGGTAAGGAGCAGGAGCAGCTGAGGCTGGTGGGTGATACTCTGCAGGAGCAGAATTATCAGTCACTGTTGGCCCGGCTGGAGGAGAAAGGGCTGGCCAAAGGCATCGCGGTCCTGCTTTATGGTGCTCCTGGTACCGGCAAGACCGAATCGGTGCTGCAGTGGGCGCGGGAGAGCGGCCGGGACGTGGTGCACGTGGATATCAGTGCGGCTAAAAGCATGTGGTACGGGGAGAGCGAGAAGATAGTCAAGGATATCTTCACCCGCTATAAGCGGCTGTGCCGCCGCTCGCAGGTCAAGCCGATACTGCTGTTCAACGAGGCGGATGCCATATTCTCCAAGCGAAAGGCGGTAGGTCACGGCGGGAGTATCGACCAGACCGAGAACACTATTCAGAACATTATTCTTGAGGAGATGGAGAAGCTGGAAGGAATACTGATAGCGACCACGAACCTGGCTGACAATCTGGACCGCGCTTTCGAGCGCCGTTTCCTCTTCAAGATCCGCTTCGAGAGGCCGTCAGTAGAGGTCAAGCGCAGCATCTGGCTCGACAAACTCCCGGGCTTGAGTCCGGACGATGCCGCCCGTCTGGCATCTGAGTACGATTTCAGCGGCGGCGAGATAGACAACATCGTCCGCAAGGCCACTATGATGGAGGTCCTGGACGGCACTCCTCCGTCCATTGAGGCCATCACCGGCCTCTGCGGTGAGGAGAAAATCGGCAATGAACGTATTAAAATCGGCTTTGGCAGTGCGAAAATTATCTAAGTTCACAACTTTGTGGTCCACAAAGTTGTGAACTTTTTTATTGCAAAACACTTTTATAAAAGCGAAATTTTGCCCAAAAAACACTTTTGCAAAAGCGTTGGAACGGCGGGTAATGTGATGTCATCCGTTACTCCGCTGCCTTGAAGTTGAACACGGGTTTTATGATGTCGAGGATATCCACGGTGTCTGCTATGTTGGCGATGATCTCGGCCATGGGCTTGTAGACCATGGGGGACTCGTCGCGGGTCTGCTCTGAGACCGTCTCACTGTAGATGCCCTTCATGGACTCGGCGAAGGCTTCCATGCTGACCTGCTCGAATGCCTTGGCGCGGCTCATGATGCGGCCGGCGCCGTGAGGGGCGGAGAAGTTCCAGTCGGGATTGCCCTTGCCGGAGCATATCAGGGAACCGTCCCGCATGTTCATGGGGATGATGCACTTCTGTCCCTCGCAGGCGGAGATGGCGCCCTTGCGGATGATATTGTCGTCACCGATGTAGTTGTGGACGCTCTCGAAGCGTTCGGGGAGCAGAGTCTCCGGAGCGGCGGTGATATTGCCCTGAGTCCGCAGATGGCCGGTCAGTAGGTCTATGATGATGCTGCGGTTGATCCGGGCCCATTCCTGACACAGGCGCATGTCGTGCAGATAGTCTTCCCTGGGCTGACCTTCGAGCCAGCACAGCTCGTCTGGAACCGGCGGCCGCTGCATCCTGAAGGAGCAGTGCAGTTGACGGATGGCCTCCTGAAGTTCCGAGCGGCGTCCTGCTGCCTTGTATTCCTCAATCATCCGAGCCTGCTGATCCATCAGTCTGTCCCAGCCGGACATGTTTTTTACCGCCAGTTTCTGGTAGATTTCGGCCACCTGCTTGCCTAGATTGCGGCTGCCGGTGTGTACCACGATGTACATCCTGCCGCTGTCATCATGGTCCAGCTCGATGAAATGATTGCCGCCGCCCAGCGTACCGGCGGCCTTGTACAGCCGCTTGCTGTCCTTCAGGTCGCGGAAGCAGCGCAGGGCCTTGATCAGTTCCCTGGCTTCCCCGTACCTTCCCATATAAGGCTGGGGCAGCACCAGTTCCGCCTTGTCCCGGATGCCCCTGCCTGAAGGAATATTGTTCAGAATGAATTCGTTCAGGGCGCGAAAGTCAATTTCTCCGCTGCAGGCGAACGGCTGGACGAGCATGCCGCAGCCGATGTCCACTCCGACAATATTAGGAATGACCTTGTCGCCAAGGTCGCCGGTGAAGCCTATGACACAGCCGGCCCCAGCGTGCACATCCGGCATGATGCGGACCTTGCATCCGCTGAACGTGCCGATGGACATCAGCCTGCCGATCTGTTCCAGGGCTGTGTTCTCGATGTTGTCAGTGAAGATTTTCACGTCGTGTCCTTCTATCGTTTTCATAAGTATTGCGTTTTATGATGCAAATATAGCGCGTGCATGTGCCGCATGGAGGAGCAGGTTCGGTTTTTAAACGTTTATAGCCGTTTATAATCGTTTATATACGTTTCATGACTGGTTTGTTATTCCCTTTATACGTATCTTTGCGGTCGGAAATAATTAATTGATCGGTTATGAAAAAGTACCTTGACCCGAAGACGGATTTGACTCCGGAAGAGGTATCAGCCTTGTGATTCTGCCGGAAAAATACCTATCTTAGCGGCTCAATTTTTAAGAATATGAGCAGAAACGAGATGTCATCGAGGGAGGCCAAGCTGGAGGCTTTCGGCCGCCTTCTGGATATAATGGACGAACTCAGGGAGAAATGCCCCTGGGACCACAAGCAGACCACGGAGTCGCTGCGTCCTCAGACGATTGAGGAGACTTACGAGTTGAGCGACGCCATCCTCCGCGGGGAGGGCAGGGAGGTATCCAAGGAACTGGGCGACGTGCTCCTGCACATCGTCTTCTATGCCAAGATTGCCTCGGAAAAGGGCGAATACGATATCGTGGACGTGATCAACCGTCTGTGTGACAAACTGATCTACCGCCATCCGCACGTTTTCGGCGAGGTCCATGTGGACGGGGCCGACCAGGTGGTGCAGAACTGGGAGGAACTCAAGACCAAGGAAAAGGACGGGAACAAGCGGGTGCTCTCGGGAGTGCCTGTCTCCCTGCCGCCGCTGCTCAAGGCCTACCGCATGCAGGATAAGGCCCGCGCCGTGGGCTTCGACTGGGAGGAGCGCTCCCAGGTCTGGGACAAGGTGGCCGAGGAGCTCGGGGAGTTCCGCGAGGAGCTGGGCCGGATGGACAAGTCGGACCCTGAGTCGGTGAAAAGGGCTGAGGGGGAGCTCGGTGATTTCCTATTCTCTATAGTGAATGCTGCCCGTCTGTACGACCTGAATCCCGACACGGCGTTAGAGATGACCTGCGCCAAGTTCCGCCGCCGCTTTACCTATCTCGAGGAGCACACTATCCGTCAGGGCAAGTCTCTGAAGGACATGACGCTGGCGGAGATGGACGCTATCTGGGACGAGGCGAAGGCCCTGGAGAAAAATTCTGAGGACAATGCCGGAAAATAGTCCCGCGTGGCTCGAGCGCACCGCCCTGCTCGTGGGCGGGGAGGCCTTGCAGGCCCTGAAAAGGGCGACTGTGGTGGTCGCCGGTCTGGGCGGGGTGGGGGCATACGCTGCGGAGATGACGGCCCGCGCCGGAGTAGGGCGGATGATAATCATAGACTCGGACAAAGTTTCGGAGAGCAACCGGAACCGGCAGCTGCTGGCACTCTGCTCGACCGTAGGACGGCCCAAGACTGAGGTTATGTCGGAAAGGCTTCTGGACATCAATCCGGAATTGCAGATAATCAAGGTGGAAGAATACCTTACCGAGGACAATGTAGCGGCGCTCATAGAGCGTTCCTGCGCCGAGGCAGGGGTTGCCCGCCCGGATTTTCTCATCGATGCGATTGATACCCTGGCCCCTAAGATTGCCCTTATCGCCCATTGCGTCCACAGCGGTATCCCCCTTGTCTCCTCGATGGGAGCCGGAGCCAAATTCGATGCCACGAAGGTCCGTCTGGCCGACCTCTCGAAGTCCTACAACTGCCCCCTGGCCTTCATTCTCCGGAAGAAACTCCGCAAGATAGGCATCAGCAAGGGCTTCCCCGTGGTGTTCTCGGAGGAACTGCCCGACCGTGACGCCATTGTCCCTACCGAGGGCGAGCGCAACAAGAAGTCCCAGGTAGGCACCATCTCCTACATCCCAGCCGTCTTCGGCTGTGTCTGCGCCCAGGCGGCCCTGACTTATCTCTGCCGCAGAAATGACTGAGGTCCGTTGAAGGTGAGAAAAATGCTGCATAAATGCGGCCGGGGTATCGGAAATTTTCGTAACTTGGCAAAGTTTTTACCACTAACCGTATTTAAGCAACATTTTAGGATATGAAACGGATTTTTACTGTATTGTCCTGCGTGCTTCTCGCCTCGGCGGCCCTGTCGGCCCAGACCTGGAGGCAGTATGAGGCCGCAGCGGCTGACCAGGCCTATCTGAATGCTGACTGTGTGGTTCTGCTGGACAGCACTTCGGTCAGCGTGGAGCCCACAGGCCAGGGCTCGTTCGCAGTCTACAAGGCGTTCAGGGTGCAGACTCCTGCAGGAGCCGTCGCCAACAGAGTCCTCAAGTATGACTACGATCCTCTCACGGCTTTTGCCGAGTTCAAGTATGTGACCGTCTACCGTGCAGGCGGGGATGTGGAGCGTCTGGATGTCTCGAAGGCCCTGGACTATGTGGCTCCGGCCCGCTCGATTTACTGGGGCGCCCGTCAGATTATGATAGAGGTGGGTGCGCTCAGGCCCGGGGACATCGTGGAGTACGAGATCGCCAAGAAGGGCTTCACCTATGCCCTGCTGACATCTGAATCAGGTGCTGCTGCGTCCGCGGGTGCAGCTGTTCCGGCTGACGGTGAGGACGATTCCCGCTTCATCCCTCCGATGAGGGGGCAGTTCTACGACATCGTGCCTTTCTGGTGCGCTGATCCCACGGTCCGCAAGGTGTACTCTGTCTCTCTTCCTATGGAGAAGGAGGCTCAGTTCCAGTTCTATCAGGGCGAATGTGCGTCTTCGATGAGATATGAGGACGGCCGCAAGGTCTATAAGTTCGCGGTGAATGACGTGATGCCTTTCACCCGCGAGCCCAATATGGTGGACCTCTTCGACGCGGCTCCCAAGCTGATGATGTCCACCACTCCCAACTGGGTGGAGAAGTCTCTTTGGTTCAATAAAGTGAACGAGGACTACGGCAGTTTCGAGGCTTACGCTCCCGCCCAGAAGAAGGTGGACGAGCTGATCCGGGGCAAGGAAACCGAGATGGAGAAGATAGCCGTGCTGACCCATTGGGTGGCCGACAACATCCGCTACTCCGGCATCACTATGGGCAAGGGCGAGGGCTACACCCTGCACAACACTAAGATGAACTACACCGACCGCTGCGGTGTCTGCAAGGATATCGCCGGTACCCTGATTTCCTTCCTGCGCATGGCCGGTTTCGAGGCCTATCCCGCGATGACGATGGCCGGCAGCCGCGTAGAGAGCATTCCCGCCGACCATTTCAACCACTGCGTGGCTGTTGTTAAGCTTTCCAACGGCACTTATATGCCTCTCGACCCGACCTGGGTGCCCTTCACCCGCGAGCTCTGGAGCAGCGCCGAGCAGCAGCAGAACTATCTGCCCGGAGTTCCCGAAGGCTCGGATCTCTGCCTGACCCCGCTCTCCGCTCCCGAGAACCATTATTTCCGCATCAAGGCCGAAAATACCATAGATGAGAACGGAACCCTCAAGGGCACTCTCACCGTATCCGCCGAGGGACAGAGCGACAGGGGTATCCGCAGCATCTTCACCACAGGTTTCCAGAGCGAGTGGCGCAACAACATGGAACGTCAGCTGCTCAATGTCTCGCCCAAGGCCCGCCTTGTCAGCGTGAACTACGGCAGGAACCCCAAGGACTATCAGGCGGCCCCCATCAGCATAACCTTCCGCTATGAGATTCCCGACTATGCCGTGGTGGGAGACGGGGTGATGCTCTTCCGTCCCATCGCCATGAACAATGTCTATAACAATGTCCGCTCCTATCTGAGGATCAATACCTCCGTAGAGGAGCGCCAGTACGGCTTCAAGGACGGCTGCTCCCGTCTGGTCGAGCTGGACGAGACCATCCGTATCCCTGACGGCTACACTATGGTGACCGCTCCCAAGGCAGATGAGATGCAGGGCAGCGGAGCCGACTTCAGCGGTTCTCTCTCTCAGGAGGGAAATGAGGTGGTTCTCCACAACACTCTCGCTCTCAAGAAGAGAGTCTACGAGCCTGCCGACTGGGACAGCTTCCGCAACGCGGTCAACGCCCACAAGGCATACAGAGAATATGTCGTTATTAAAAAGTAAATCCGGGTTATGAAAAATATCTTAGCAAAAATACTGATGCCCGCCGCGCTCATCCTGTCGGCGGTACTGACAGCCGCTGCAGCACCCAAGAATGAGGCGCAGTTCGACAAGCTGGTCAAGACCTATACCCTCAATCCCGACGGCAGTCAGGAACTAAGGGTGCAGAAACAGCTGACAATCTATACTCACGCAGCGATGAACAGCCTCTACGGCGAGACATTCATCGTCTATGATCCTGCTTATCAGCAGTTGAAGATCAACGAGTCCTACACCCGTCAGGTGGACGGAACGATAGTGACTACCCCGGCCAACGCATTTGTGGAGGTACTGCCCTCTGCCGCGGCCAATGCTCCGGCATACAACGGTCTGAAGGAGATGGTGGTGGTGCATACCGGCCTGGAGCTGGGCGCTACCATTTACCTGGACTATACGGTTACAACGAAGGCCGGCGCCCTGCCCGCTCTGGACATATTCGAGCAGGTGGAGGAACTCTCTCCCATAAAGGAATATGTGCTCTCCGTTACTGTCCCCTCCGGAACACCACTTCATTACGCTCTGCTGAACGGCAGCACCAAACCGTCTGTAAGCGAGGCAAACGGGGCTAGAACGGTAAAATGGACTCTCCGCAATGTCAGGCCCCGTCCCCGTTATCTGGCAGTATCCGCTCCTGCCGGCAATGTGCAGGCAGTGGCTGTAACAACCTTTGACTCGCAGCAGGCAGTGGCCGATGTCATCAAGTCTCAGCTGTACAGCCCGGAGGATGAGGCGGTGAAGGCTCTGCTGGCTTCCCTGAACGAGGGCCCCGCCGACAGACGCTCCACAGTGGACAAGATACATGAGTATCTCTCCACCGGCCTGGCACAGAACCGTCTCAGCCTGGCACAGACAGGCTATAAGGTACGTCCCGCAGCGGATGTGATACACAGTGCTTATGCCACTGATGCGGAGAGAACCCTTCTGGCTGCCGCTCTTCTGCAGGCTGCAGGACAGGAGTCAGAGGTGACTCTCGCATTCCCCAGGACATCCGATCCTGCCGCTGCCGGACTGGCGTCCCTGCAGAACACCATGGCTGCCGGACTTGTGGACCGTGCCGATGAGGCTACGGCCGATATTGCCGGATATCTCAGCATCATAGGACTGGACGGTCAGCCGGCGGAGGTGGCCGCGCCCGACCATAAGGCAGATGTGGAAAGCACCCTCTCCGTCTCAGCCTCCGAAGCGGCCTCTGTCGCCGAGGGCATCTATTCCTTTACGCTTCCCGAAGCCCGTTCCGGCTGGCTGGGCAGTGTGTACGCCTCCACTACCTCCAACACCACCCGTCCCGTCAACCTCCTGCTGCCTTACCTGGCCGACGAGACCTACACCTGCACCCTCGATGTACAGGATGGTCTCAAAGCCGTCGCGCTGCCGGAGAACATGACCCTGGACACCCCCGTCGGTTCACTCAGAGTGATTGTCGCCGAGGTGGATGGAAAGACTGTCATTACCCGTAGTCTGAAGCTCGTGCAGCAGCTGATCACCCCCGCTCTCTATCCCCAGTACTACCGTCTCATGAGCGAGTGGTATACATTGTGCGCCACACCTCTCATCTTCAGCGCTGAGTAGTATGAAGCTGAGGGATATAGCGGCAGCCGTACAGGGCGAGGTAATCTGCGGAGCGGACCGTCTGGACGAGAACGTGGATTATGCCTTCGCCTCTGACCTGATGAGCGACGTGCTGACTATCAAGACCGATGACTTCCTGCTGATTACCGGACTGGCCAACGTGCAGTCAGTCCGGACAGCAGAGATGTCGGACGTGGAATACATCCTCTTCGTACGCGGCAAGGCCGTTACGGAGGAGATGACCGCCCTGGCCGAGGACAACGGCATGGTGGTGATACGTACGGACTATTCGATGTTCAAGACTTCCGGCATCCTCTACGGGGCCGGACTCAGGCCGGTGTACTGATATGAGGCTGGAGTACGACGTGGCGGCGGGCGACTTCACCCGCGCGGGCAATGCCTCTTCGGCTATCAAGAAGACCCTGAAGCAGCTGGGAGTGTCTCCGGCTGTGATCAAAAGGGTGGTGGTGGCTGTCTATGAGGCGGAGGTAAATATCGTGGCGCACTCCTACGGCGGGCACATTACCGCCGACATAGCCCCGGAAGGTATCAGCGTGGTCCTGGCCGATACGGGTCCAGGCATCCCGGATGTGGAGAAAGCGATGCAGAAGGGATTCTCCACCGCCTCCAAGGAGGTGAGGGAGATGGGGTTCGGGGCCGGAATGGGACTTCCGAATATCCAGGAGAATGCCGATGACCTGAAGATTGAGACCGGGGTGGGCAAGGGCACTACACTGAGCATCTACATTAAGTTCTAAAGGCGTAGGGGTATGGAACACAATACTTTTCACAAGGCTCTGGAGATTCAGCGGGAACTGTGCATCGGCTGTTCCCACTGCATCAAGGTATGCCCTACGGAGGCCCTGAGGGTATCCGGCGGCAAGGCCATGCTCTACGCGGACTGGTGCATCGACTGCGGCCGGTGTTTCAGAATATGTCCCAGCCGTGCCATCCGGGTGGTGGACGATGACTTTGAGAATATATTTTCCTATAAGTACAGGGTACTGCTGGTCCCTGCCGTGTTCTATGCCCAGTTCGGGAAACGTATCCCGAGGAGAGTGATCAACGATATTCTCGGGGACATGGGCTTCTCTGAGGTGTGCACCGTGGAGCAGTGTGCGGATACCCTGGTGGACGAGATTAACGACTATGTCCGCAAGGCTGAGGAAAAACCGGTGGTGTCCTCCTTCTGTCCGGCGGTCATCCGGCTGATACAGGTGCGCTTCCCTTCGCTGATAGACCGCATAATGCTCCTGCTGCCCCCCATAGAGGTGACGGCGCAGTACTATGTGCGCAAATGGAAGATGAGCGGAGGCGATCCGTCGGAGCTGGGTGTATTCTACCTGACCCCGTGCATTGCCAAGATCGCCGCCGTCAAGTCTCCGGTCGGAGGGTACGAATCGCCCATCAGCGGAGTGATCAATATGGACTATGTCTACAACAAGGTCCTGCTGGCCTATAAGAATAAGAAATATCCCGAGGAGGGCTGCGGCACCGAGGCTGTCAATGACGCGGTGTCGTCCAAGGGACTTCTCTGGCCTCTGACAGGAGGCGAGGCCTCGCAGGTAGAGGGCCGGGCCCTGTCCATCGACGGGATGAGCAACGTAATAGAGTTCCTCGAGAAGCTGGAGGATGAGGAGATAGAGGAGCCTATCGACTATCTGGAACTCAGGGGCTGCGATGAGTCCTGTCCGGGCGGCATCCTGGTGCAGGGCAACCGCTTTCTGGTGGCGGACAACCTGAGGAACATGGCTGCGGAGGCCCCGGATACCCACCGCCTGTCGGAGGAGTACAAGCAGTTCTGCTCGGCCTACATCAAGATGGATGCCGTGGAGCCCCGCTCGATGGTCAAGTACGACAAGGATATCAACGTCGCCATAAAAAAGATGGAGATGGCGGGCATGTTGAGGAAGATACTGCCGGACATCGACTGCGGAGCCTGCGGCGCACCCAGCTGCGAGGCCCTGGCGGCGGATATTGTCCGGGATGACGCCACGCTGAACAACTGCATCTTCATGCAGGCCCGCTTCGAGAAGGAGGGCTCCCTCCAGGTATCGGAGGCCATAGACCTGATGGAACAGGTCTGGGGCAAGGACAGGTTTGTCAATAAGGAACAGACTAAAACAGAATAAAATCATGACAGTAAGAGAAATAGCGGAAAAATTGAATCTGAGGGTGTTTTCGGGAGAGGCTGGCCTGGACCGCGAGGTCACCGGCGGATATGTGTCGGACCTGCTGTCCGATGTGATGGGTTTTGCCAAGGACGGCTCGGTCTGGGTGACTCTCCAGACGCATAAGAACGTGATGGCTATCGCCACGCTCAAGGAACTTGCGGCGGTGGTTATAGTGAAGGGCTTCGAGCCGGAGGAGGATGCTAAGGAGGTCTCGGAGGAGGAGGGTATTCCCATCCTCGGCTCCAGTGAGCAGACATTCGAACTGGCCGGCCGGATATACAACCTTTTGAGCAGGGGGTGAGGTCATGAACCGTTTCAGGGCCGATCTGCACAACCATACTCTGTTGTCCCCATGCGGGGACATTGAGATGACGCCTGGCTTTATCGTGCGGACAGCTCTGAGAAAGGGATACGATATAATCGGGATTACAGACCACAATACGACTGTCCAGGCGAGGGAGATCCGGCGGATGGTGGGAGAGGGGGAACCCTACATTCTCTGCGGGGCGGAGATCACCACCCGGGAGGAAGTGCACTGCCTGGCCTTCGCGGACAGCGGGGAGAGCCTGGATGCCCTTCAGAATTTTCTGGACGACAGTCTCCCGAAGATACCGAACGACGAGGAGGTCTTCGGGTACCAGCTGGCTGTCAACGGGGCCGAGGAGGTGATTTACGAGGCGCCTTACCTGCTGATTTCAGCCATAGACCGGAGCATAGAGGAGGTGGCCGCCTTCGTGGCCTCGATAGGGGGGATTTTCATTCCGGCCCATATCGACAAGCCGCAGAACTCGGTAATATCCCAGCTGGGATTCGTCCCTCCGGACCTGCCTTTCGATGCCCTGGAGATATCGGCCCGCTGCGACCTGGACGGACTGCTGGCCTGGAATCCCTACCTCAAAAAGCTGGGCCCGGCCTTTATCCGTTCCTCCGACGCCCATTACCCCGAGGATTTCTGCCGGGCCGTCACCTGCTTCAATATGCCCTGCCGTGACTTCGAAGAGATACGGAAGGCCCTCCACGGTGAGGACGGAAGGAGCGTGGAGCCGGGATAAATGATTGTTTGACCTGAAATTTACCTGAAAGATGAATGACCTTTCCATGCACATCCTGGACATAGTCCAGAACTCCATCAGCGCCGGAGCCACCCGTGTCAGCCTGACCGTAGACGAGAATCCGGCCGCAGACCTGCTGACCATTGTCATAGGAGACAACGGACGGGGGATGACGCCGGAGCAGGTGAGCCGCCTCTCCGACCCGTTTTTCACCTCACGCACCACCCGCAAGGTGGGAATGGGCATACCTCTGCTCAAGCAGTCGGCGGAGCAGAGCGGGGGAGAGATCAGAATAACCTCGGAACCCGGACGGGGAACGGAGGTGACGGCGGTTTTCGGCTATTCCGACATTGACCGCCCGCCGCTCGGAGATGTTGCTAACGCTCTGATGATTACCGCCTCTTCCAATCCCCGGATGGACTTCATCCTCACCTACCGCTACAACGGGGAGGAGTATGTCCTGGATACCGCCGACGTCAAGGAAATTTTCGGGGAGGATGCCTTCTGCAACTTAACAATCGTAAAGAATATTGAGAAAATGCTTAAAGAAAATATCGACGAGGTTAGGAACTCTTAAATATTTTCATAAATTTGCATACCCCAACACTAATTTGTTAACCAAACTAACTGTATGAGTAAAATTAAGTCTCTTGACGAACTGCGTCAAATGAAAGCCCGGCTGGAGAGCCAGATGGATATCCGGGAGAAGAGCAATAATCCCGAGGCTCTTGTCCAGATACGGGTCGCCATGGCTACCTGCGGTATAGCGGCCGGAGCCCGCGTGGTGATGAACGCCATCATCGACCGCGTGGAGAGAGATAAGCTGCCGGTGATTGTAACTCAGGGCGGATGCATGGGATACTGCTATGCCGAACCTACAATCGAAGTGAAGCGTCCGGGTGAGGAACCGGTCGTCTTCGGTCACGTCAGTACGGACAAGGCCATGGAGATCATCGACAAGTATGTTCTCCACGGCGAACTCGTGGACGGTATTCTACCAGTCAATTATCAAACAATCGAGAAAAATTAGCCTGCCATGCCGAACTACAAAATGAGTTTACTGTGCTGCGGAGGTACGGGCTGCCGTGCGTCCGAGAGCGTGAGGATCGTCGAGAGGCTGAGGGAGGAGATTGCCGCCGCAGGGATGGACAATGACGTGCAGGTGGTGGTGACCGGCTGCTTCGGTTTCTGCGAACAGGGTCCTATCGTCAAGGTGATACCTGACAACACTTTCTACACCAATGTCAAGCCTGAGGATGCCGAGGAGATCGTCAAGGAGCATGTGGTCAAGGGCCGCAAGGTCACCCGCCTGCTCTATGAGGACCCCGACACCCAGAAGCACATCAGCGACTCGAAGCACATGGGCTTCTATCAGAAGCAGCTCCGTATCGCTCTGCGTAACTGCGGATTCATCAATCCCGAGAATATCGACGAATATATTGCCCGGGACGGCTACGAGGCTCTGGCCAAGGTGCTGCAGGGCACTCCCCAGGAGGCCATAGAGACCGTCAAGAAGTCCGGTCTGAGAGGACGTGGCGGCGGAGGATTCCCTACCGGCCTGAAATGGGAGATAGCCTCCAAGAGTCCAGGCAAGGAAAAATACGTGGTCTGCAACGCCGACGAGGGCGACCCCGGCGCGTTCATGGACCGCTCCATCCTCGAGAGCGACCCCAACTCGGTCATCGAGGCCATGGCCATCTGCGGTTACTGTATCGGGGCCTCGAAAGGTCTGGTGTACATCCGCGCCGAATACCCCCTGGCCGTCAAGCGTCTGCAGATAGCCATGAAGCAGGCCCGCGACTACGGTCTGCTGGGAGACGATATCCTCGGCTCGGGATTCAATTTCGACATAGAGATTCGTTACGGAGCCGGAGCCTTCGTCTGCGGTGAGGAGACTGCCCTCATCCACTCGATGGAGGGCAAGAGGGGCGAGCCTACCGTGAAGCCTCCGTTCCCCGCAGTCAGCGGTTATCTCGGCAAGCCCACCAACGTCAACAACGTGGAGACCTTCGCCAACATACCCGTGATCTTCCTCAAGGGACCCGAGTGGTTCGCTTCCATCGGTACCGAGAAGTCCAAGGGAACCAAGGTGTTCGCCCTGGCCGGCAAGATCAACAACGTGGGCCTCATCGAGGTGCCCATGGGTACGACCCTCCGCGAGGTCATCTACGACATCGGAGGCGGTATCAAGGGCGGCAAGGAGTTCAAGGCCGTCCAGACAGGAGGCCCCTCCGGCGGCTGCCTTACCAAGAAACATCTCGACACACCTATAGATTACGATAACCTTACCGCCGCCGGCTCGATGATGGGCTCGGGTGGTATGATCGTCATGGACGAGGACGACTGCATGGTGTCCGTGGCCAAGTTCTACCTCCAGTTCACCGTGGACGAGTCCTGCGGAAAGTGCGCCCCCTGCCGTATCGGCAACAAGCGCCTGGAGGAGATTCTCGACAAGATCACCAAGGGCAAGGGTACTATGGAGGATCTGGACTACCTCAAGAACCTCAGCAAGGTCATCAAGGACACCGCTCTCTGCGGTCTCGGCCAGACATCCCCCAATCCCGTGCTCTCGACCATCGACAACTTCTACGACGAGTACGTGGCCCACATCGTGGACAAACGCTGTCCCGCTCACAAGTGCCGCGCCCTCAGGGTCTACGCCATCGATCCCGACCGGTGCAAGGGCTGTACTGCCTGCGCCAGGGCATGTCCCGCCGGAGCCATCAAGGGCGAGGTCAAGCAGGCTCATGTCATCGACACGGAGAAGTGTATCCGCTGCGGTGCATGTCTGGAGAAATGTAAATTCAATGCGGTAACCGTTCAATAATCGTAACTGAGATGGATAAAATTAAACTTACTATAGACAACAGAGAGGTCGAGGTTGAAAACGGGACGACGATATTCCAGGCTGCCAGGCAGATGGGAATAGACATCCCGGCTCTCTGCTACATGAAACTGGATAACCTCGGAGTAGAGAACCGTCCGGGCGGCTGCCGCATCTGCGTGGTGGAGGTTGAGGGCCGCAGGAACCTGGCCCCCTCCTGCTCGACGGTCTGCACCCCCGGCATGGTGGTGCACACCCACACCATGAGAGTCATCAATGCCCGCAGGACTGTCCTCGAGCTGATTCTTTCGGATCACCCCAAGGACTGCCTGGTCTGCCCCAAGAACGGCCGCTGCGAGCTGCAGGATCTGGCTGCCCGTCTGGGCATCAGGGAGATACATTCCGTTGAGAATGCGGCGGTATCCACCTATAAGAAGGATACGTCGCCTTCCCTCAAGAGGGATATGGACAAGTGCGTGATGTGCCGCCGCTGCGAGACCATGTGCAACGACGTGCAGAGCGTGGGTGCCCTGAGTGCCGTAAACCGTGGCTTCATGGCTGTGGTCGCTCCCGCCTTCGAGCAGAGGCTGGTGGACAGCAACTGTACCTTCTGCGGCCAGTGCGTCGCAGTCTGTCCCACCGGAGCCCTGACCGAGGTGGACAACACCGGAAAGATTATTCAGGCCCTGATGGACCCTACCAAGAAGGTCATCGTGCAGACAGCTCCCGCGGTACGCGCCGCCCTCGGAGAGGAGTTCGGCATGGAGCCCGGCACCCTGGTTACAGGCAAGATGGTGGCCGCCCTGCGCCGCCTCGGTTTTGACGAGGTCTTCGACACTGACTTTGCCGCCGACCTGACCATCATGGAGGAAGGCTCCGAGCTTCTGGACCGTCTGGGACGTTATCTCCAGGGCGACAAGAGCGTGAAGCTCCCGATCCTGACCTCCTGCTGCCCCGCCTGGGTCAATTTCTTCGAGCACAACTATCCCGACATGCTGGACGTGCCTTCCTCCGCGAAGTCGCCCCAGCAGATGTTCGGAGCCATTGCCAAGATCTATTTTGCCGAGAAGATAGGAGTGGACCGCAAGGACCTGGTGGTAGTGTCCGTGATGCCCTGCCTGGCCAAGAAGTATGAGTGCCAGAGAGACGAGTTCAAGGTGGACGGCAACCCGGACGTGGATTACTCCATCTCCACCCGCGAGCTGGCATCGCTGATCAAGTCGGCCAACATCGACTTCCTCTCGCTGCCCGACGAGGACTTTGACGCTCCTCTGGGTGAGTCCACGGGTGCGGCTGTCATCTTCGGAGCCACCGGAGGCGTGATCGAGGCTGCCGTGCGTACTGCCTACGAGCTCTACACCGGCAAGAAGCTGGACCGTATCGACTTCAATGAGCTCAGGGGACTCGAGGGCATCCGTCATGCCACGATCGACTTCAACGGCCTGCCCGTGAACATCGGCATAGCCCACACCCTCGGCAATGCCCGCAAGCTGCTCGACGGTATCCGCGCCGGCATGTACAACTTCCACGCAATCGAGATCATGGCCTGCCCCGGCGGTTGTATCGGCGGTGCCGGCCAGCCCTTCCATCACGGGGACAGCAGCGTGATCAAGGCCCGTATGGACGCCATCTACCGTGAGGACGCCGGCAAGGCTCTCCGCAAGTCGCACGAGAATCCCTACATCATCAAGCTCTACGAGGAGTTCCTCGGCAAGCCTCTGAGCGAGAAGGCGCATCACCTGCTGCATACTCACTATTTCGACAAACACGATTAATTCTTAGAGACATCAGTTATGGACAAGATAGAATTGAACAAATGTCAGAAAGACAAGATCGCCGAGATTTGCGCCGAGTTCCACAACTCCCCCGGTGAGCTGATCAACGTCCTGCACAAGACCCAGGGACATTTCGGCTATCTGCCCGAGGAGGTGCAGCGCGAGATAGCCCGCTGCCTCCACATCCCGGTGGCCAAGGTCTACGGTGTGGTTACCTTCTATTCCTTCTTCACCATGCAGCCCAAGGGCCGTCACTCCATCTCGGTGTGCATGGGTACGGCCTGCTATGTCCGCGGAGCCGAGGGGGTGCTGGAGGAGATCAAGAAGGAGCTCAAAATCGACGTGGGCGGTGTCACCCCCGACGGGAAATTCTCCCTGGAGTGCCTGCGCTGCGTGGGCGCCTGCGGTCTGGCTCCCGTGATGCTCGTGGACGAGAAGGTCTACGGCCGTCTGGAGCCCAAGCAGATAAAGGGCATCCTCGCCCAGTACGAATAAAAGTTATTCCCTATTGAGTTGATTCCACGGGCGGTTCCGTTTCGGCGGGCCCGCCCTTTTTATTTCAGTATTTTATTGTATCTTTGCAGGTCAATTGAAATCAGTATATGAGCGAATACCCTTTAACAGAGAAATTACAGGAACTGAAGAAAAAATACGAGGCACTCTCGGAGCAGCTTTCCGGCTCCGACGTGATGTCCGACATGAAGAAGTACATCCAGCTCAACCGCGAGTACAAGGAACTGGAGCCTATCGTGGCTGCCGGCGACAAGTACATCAAGATGGTCGGGGATCTGGAAGGTGCGAAGGAGATTCTTTCCAAGGAGAAGGACGAGGATCTGCGCGAGCTGGCCAAGGAGGAGGTGTCCTCCATCGAGGGGCAGCTCCCGGGCATGGAGGAGGAGATAAAGCTCCTGCTCATCCCCAAGGATCCTCAGGACGAGAAGAACGCCATCGTGGAGATCCGCGGCGGTACAGGAGGAGACGAGGCGGCAATCTTCGCCGGGGACCTTTTCCGCATGTATGCCAAGTACTGCGAGCGTAAGGGATGGAAGCTCGAGATCAACAGCCAGTCCGAGGGCGCTGCCGGCGGATACAAGGAGATAATATTCAAGGTGTCGGGCCAGGGTGTCTACGGTACGCTGAAGTATGAGAGCGGAGTGCACCGCGTACAGCGTGTGCCCCAGACCGAGACCCAGGGCAGGGTGCATACTTCGGCCGCTTCTGTGGTCGTGCTGCCCGAGGCCGATGAGTTCGACGTGGAGATCAACATGAACGATATCCGCAAGGATACCTTCTGCTCCTCAGGCCCGGGCGGCCAGTCGGTGAACACCACTTACTCGGCCATCCGTCTGACCCACATCCCGACCGGCATAGTGGTGCAGTGCCAGGACGAGAAGTCTCAGCTCAAGAACTTTGACAAGGCCCTGGCCGAGTTGCGTACCCGTATCTACAACATGGAGTACGAGAAGTATCTCAACGAGATGTCCAAGAAGCGCAAGACCATGGTGTCCACAGGTGACCGCTCGGCGAAGATCCGCACCTACAACTACCCTCAGTCCCGCGTGACCGACCACCGCATCAACTACACGATGTACAACCTGCCCGTCTTCATGGACGGCGACATCCAGGAGGTCATCGACCAGCTGACCATCGCCGAGAACGCAGAGCGTCTGAAGTCGGCGGCAGAGTAGCGGCCGGCCGTACTGTCGGTTATAGACTTACCAGCATTCGAGCTTGTCCTGAATTTCGGGCAAGCTTTCTTTTTTGAATACGGGGTTCCTGATGCCGGCTTTCTTCTGACTGCGGTAGTCGCTGAGCAGCCTGAAGGCCTGGGGGGAGAGTATCATGATGGCGATAAGGTTGCACAGGGCCATCAGCGCCATGGTCAGGTCGGCCAGGGCCCATGCCAGGTCGAGGGTGATGAGGGCTCCGCAGAGCACCATCCCGGCTACGAGGATGCGGTAGCAGTTCAGTACCCATTTTTTCTTCGTGATGAAGCGGATATTGGCCTCGCCGTAATAGTAGTTGCCTATCACGCTGCTGAAAGCGAACATCAGGATAGTCAGGGCGATGAAGATCTCGCCGACTGGTCCTATCTGTGCGGTCAGGGCGGTCTGGGTGAGCTGGATGCCGTCCACCGAGGCGTCGCTGACTCCGCCAATGAGGATGATGAAGGCGGTGCAGGAGCAGATGACCAGGGTGTCGGTGAAGACTCCGAGGGCCTGGATGAGGCCCTGCTTTACGGGGTGGGTGGTATCGGCTGTGGCAGCCACGTTCGGAGCTGAGCCCATACCTGCCTCATTGCTGAACATTCCGCGCTTGACGCCCTGCATGATGGTGGCGCCGATGCCTCCTCCGGCCAGTTCCCTCCAGCCTCCGCCGTTGCCGTCCCCGAATCCGAATGCATCGGAGACGATCAGGCCCAGCACCTCAGGTATTTCCTTGATATTCATGGCTATGATGACAAGCGCCAGGGCGATGTAGAGAAGTGCCATCACGGGGACCAGCAGGCTGCTCACGCCGGCGATGCGCCGGATGCCGCCGAAGATGATCACGAGGGTCAGGACGGTGAGGATGATGCCCATCCACCGGGCCGGTACGTTGAACGCCAGTTCCCATGAGGCGCAGATGGTATTGCTCTGCACTGAGTTGAATGCAAAGCCGAATGTTATAGAGATGAGTACTGCGAAGAGCACTCCCATCCAGCGTTTGCCGATGCCACGTTCCATATAGTAGGCCGGTCCTCCGATGAAGGTGCCGTCCTTTGCCGGACGCTTGTACAGCTGGGCTAAGGTCGACTCCACGAAGGCGCTCGCACTGCCGAAGAGGGCCATTATCCACATCCAGAACACTGCGCCGGGGCCGCCCACGACTATTGCCGTAGCCACACCTGCCAGATTGCCCGTGCCGACACGGCTGGCGATGGATACAGCGAAGGCCTGGAACGAGGAGATGCTGCGCTTGCCGTCCTTGCCGCTGTCCTTGGACCTCCTTTCGGTCAGCAGACGCAGCATCTCAGGTACCGACCTGAACTGAAGGAAGCCGGAACGCACTGTGAACCATACTGCGCAGATGATGAGAACGCCTACCAGCAGGTAGGACCAGATGATATCATTCGTGGATGATATGAGAGCCTGTAGTTTTTCCATAGATTACAAATATAGGAAATCCTTGTTATCTTCGCGCTGGAGAAATGTAATTTTTATAGGAACAATGAAAACAACAGGTATGTACAGAATGTGGATGCTGTTCGTCAGCCTTTTATGCTTGGTTACCGTTGCCGGGGCTCAGACTTCCGACGGTCCTTATATCATGTATCAGGAGGACGGTACTGTCAGGATGGTGTCGGTGACTCCGGAGGGACGGCTGGTGGATACCCTTCTGGCCTCATTGCCGGAGGATTATGGCTTCACCGTAGTCTCCAGTGATCAGGAGCATTGTTTCGATGTATCGCTGCATCCGGTGGAGCGGCCGGATTGGAAGACAGAGCAGCCGGACAGGATCTTCGTTACTTCCGACCCGCACGGCAACCTGGACTGTTTCATAAGCCTGCTGCAGGGAAACGGGGTGATAGACGCGGACTGCAACTGGAACTTCGGGGCGAACCAGCTGGTGGTCATCGGGGATGTGTTCGACCGGGGCAATGATGCCGTGCAGATACTCTGGCTGATATATCAGCTTGAGGCGGAAGCGGCTCAGGCCGGAGGACGGGTGGATTACCTCCTGGGCAACCATGAGCCTATGGTGCTGATGAACGACCTGCGCTATGCCAAGCCCAAATATACGCAGCTGGCGGATACTCTGGGCATGAAATATGCGGATCTGCTCTCTCCTTCCTCCGAACTTGGCAGGTGGCTCTCCGTGCGCAACACCATGCAGATGTCGGGCCGATGTCTCTTCGTGCACGCGGGCCTGAGCAGTGATTTCTACAGGCAGAACCTGGACATCCCCTTTGTCAATGAGCAGGTAAGCGCCGGCCTTTACAAGACCAAGGCGGAGCGGAAGGAGGCCTCTCCGATGATATACTTTCTCATGGGCAGCAGCGGTCCTCTGTGGTACCGCGGCATGGTAAGGGATGCGGAGAAGTACCATCCCCTGGCCGCGGACACCCTCGGTCTCATCCTGGACCGGTATCAGGCGGACCGCGTAATCGTGGGACACACTATCTTTGACGACATCTCCACTTTCTATGACGGCCGGGTAATAGCGGTGAATGTGGACAATGCGGAGAACCGCGAGGCCGGTCTGGGCAGGGGCATCCTCATCGAAGGGGACAGCATCTATGTGGTGGGGGACAAAGGTATTCTGCGCAGGCTGTGATTTGGTGCTGTTGCCCACCTCTGATTTCCTGCGTTGCCCCTCTCTGATTTCTGCGCAACGGCAAGGCTCGTACCGAGGTCCGTACCGCAACGGCAGCGTTTTCCGTGATTTGGTGCCGTTGCGGTGTCTGCGTTTAATAGATTTTGCGCCCCTGCCGCAAGCCATTTAATTTGTCTGACAGGCTGTTAGCCCGGTAGTATCTCGTCGATTATATGTCTTTAGTCTATGATGCACGTATTCGACTTTATCGTTCAATAGATATTTCACGTATTCAAGATTATCGTGTTTGCAAAAATACCCTTTTTCTTGGATTCTGCAAGATAGTATAAAACATCTGCCGCCGGGCAAATAAGTGTGACGAAGCGATCAAACGCATAGAAACACAACGAGCAGCAATGACCCCAGAAGAACGTGCCGGTTGGGACGAGGCTGACAGAGCAGTATTCGAGCGTTGGCAGGATGAGGCCAATACTAATGCAATCCTTGATGGATATGAGCCGGAAGATGGAGAAGATCCTGATTTCAATCCGTTCAGAAAAGTTTTGTCTTTATAATCAGTTGCATTCCTGAACCAGATGCGGCTCAATCCAGTAAATTTGTTATCTTTGCAGTGCGGTGGAGTGCGCCCGCAAGGGTGGCGTCTGCTGCTCCGAGCCGGCAGAGATGTCGGCTTATTTAGTTGTTGAGGATGTTGAGATAAAGCTTGTGCACCTCTTCTGAAGACAAATTGGCCATAGTTGCGACTTTCTTTTCCGGCAGAAGTCGCGACTATGGCCAAATTATTAAAGGGCAGAAATGGTCAGCGATTTACTTTCCCTTTTTTGTCACTTTTAAGTACTATAACAAGTAGTGCTATAAGCATGAGCGACACCAGAAAAGGAATCTCCACAATCGGTATTATTCCAAGTACAGTCATCGTAATCTAATGCTGATACGTAAATATACGCAAACATTTTCAGATATATAAACTTTCACTTCAGACACTCAGTATCGTAGATGAGTACCTAGGAGATCTGCCGTCTGATTTCTCCCGTAATTCCGGCCATCATATTCGTACGACTCCTTCGGAAGGAGTGGGAAAGTGGCAGCAATTGCGGCAGTGCGAAGTAATGGTAAGTACTGACGCAGGGTGGAATCGTATGTGCTGGAAGGTCAGTTGCTTGCAGGGGTGGCGTGTGCTTTCGGCAGGTATGTATATGGCCGAAAAGCTCTCGTTGTGTTTCTATGTGTCAGTATCTCAGTTTGTTGTGAAAATAGGGCGCCTCTCTGCTTACCGTTATTCAGTCTATGGTGCAGTCCACCTTTGGAAGGTGGGACGTTTTCCGGCCATTTTCGCTCACCTTCGGAAGGTGGAATTTCGCCGTTGTGCTCACGGAACGCCCTCTGGGCTATTGTGGCTCGGTTTTACATTTTCTACCTGCTTGTCCACCTTTGGAAGGTGGGACGATATCGCGGGGAAATTGCGCACCTTCCGAAGGTGAGGGCGTAAGCGAAAATGTGGCTACAATCCCTGTATGCGTTGGCCGAAGGTATCTTGTCGGGACGTAGCGACAAAGCCCTTCCCTGGGGGACAGTTCGCAGTTCGGGAGGGTTGGGAGGGGAGTACTCCCCAGTCCACCATGCCTTCGGTCTGGTGGGCTGCTTACCTCATCAGACCGAAGGCCTGATGAGGTAGCCGCCGGCGTCGCCGCCCTCGGGCCCGAGCTCGATGATGTGGTCGGCGGCAGCGATGATGTAGGGGTTGTGCTCGACGACGACGATGGTGTGGCCGCGGTCGAGGAGGGCGCGGAAGGAGGCGAGGAGTTTCTCGATGTCGTCGAAGTGGAGGCCGGTGGTGGGCTCGTCGAAGATGAAGAGGATGGGCTTGTCGGCCTGGCGGGAGCGTCTGGCGGTGCCGGAACCGGATGGGGATGGACCTTGACCGGGGATGCTGTCACCTGTGATGCTGTCTGAGGCGGAGTTCTGGCTGTTCGGTGTGGCAGGGATGGGGGCAGAGTCCTTGCCGAGGCCGAGGAAGTAGGCGAGCTTGACGCGCTGGCTCTCGCCGCCGCTGAGGGTGCTGCTGTTCTGGCCGAGGGCGATGTAGCCGAGGCCGACGTCGTGCAGGGGCATGAGCTTGGAGGCGATGCGGATGGCGGCGGGCTCGCCGGTGGAGGAGAAGAATTCGATGGCCTCGTCTACGCTCATGTCGAGCACGTCGCTGATGTTCTTGCCGCGGTAGCGGACTTCGAGCACGTCCTGGATGAAGCGTTTTCCGCCGCAGGACTCGCAGGTCATGACGATGTCGGCCATGAACTGCATGGGTATCTTGACTGTGCCCTCGCCGAGACATTCGGGACAGCGGCCTCCGTCGATGTTGAAGGAGAAGTGTGAGTGCCCGAAGCCGTTGACTTTGGCCAGCGGCTGTTCGGAGAAGAGCTTGCGGATGTCGTCGTAGGCCTTGATGTAGGTTACGGGGTTGGAGCGGGAGCTGCGGCCTATCGGGTTCTGGTCCACGAATTCGACCGAGGATATGCGGTCCAGGTCGCCCCGGAGCTCGCGGAACGAGCCGGGCTTGGCCCCCACCTGGTTGAGCATGCGGTTGAGGGCAGGGTAGAGGATATCGCCCACGAGGGTGGACTTACCCGAGCCGCTGACTCCGATGACGGCGGTCATGACGTTGAGCGGGAAGCGCACGTCGATGTTCTTGAGGTTGTTCTCGCAGGCATCGCAGACCTCGATGTACTGCTTCCAGGGGCGTTTGACCGGGTCGATGGAAATCTTCTTCCGACCCAGCAGATATTCTAAGGTCAATGACTGTGGCCAGGCGGCCAGCATCTCCGCAGCATCAGCATCAGAAATGTCCGAAGCCGGAGGAGGCCCGCAGTAGACCACCTCGCCTCCGTGTTTTCCGGCCCTCGGGCCGATGTCTATCAGCCAGTCCGCGCTCCGGATGATCTCCTCGTCGTGCTCCACGACTATCACCGTGTTGCCGAGGTCCCTCAGCCGCTTGATGACTTCGATGAGCCGTCCGGTGTCCCGGCTGTGCAGTCCGATGGAGGGCTCGTCGAGGATGTACATCGAGCCGGTCAGGCTGTTGCCGAGGGAGCAGACGATACTGATGCGCTGGCTCTCGCCGCCGCTGAGGGTGTTGGACGCACGGCTCAGGGTCAGATAGGACAGGCCCACGTGGTCGATGTACTCCAGGCGGTCGCGTATCTCCTTCAGCGCCCTGGCGGCTATTTTCTCCTCGTATGCAGTAAGCCGCAGTCCATCGAAGAACGCTATCAGGTCCTTGATGCTCATGGTCATGAGCTCGTGGATGTTGCGTCCCCCGATGCGCACGTACAGGGCCTCCCTGCGCAGCCGGCTGCCTCCGCACTCGCGGCAGACGGTCTTGCCGGAGTAGCGGCTGATCATGTACTTGTTCTGTATCTTGTACCGCTTGGCTTCGAGCTCCTTGAAGAACGGATAGATGCCGGTGATGTACCGGTTGCCGTTCCAGAGGTCGCTCTTTTGCTTGGCCGTGAGGTCCTTGTAGGGGGTATGCACCGGGAATCCGAATTTGTCCGCATTGGCCAGTACCTCCTCCTTGAAATACTTCATTACCTCTCCCTTCCAGCAGGCCACGGCGTCCTGATAGACGGACAGGGCTTGATTGGGGATGACCAGCGACTCGTCGATGCCGATGATCTTGCCCAGGCCCCCGCAGACGGGGCAGGCTCCCACCGGGCTGTTGTAGTTGAACATCCATTCCGTAGGCTCGGAGAACTGCATGCCGTCCGCCTCGAAGAGGGAGGAGAACCGCAGCAGGGCGTGTCCGTCCACGGCGGGGGAGAATGCGCAGGCGATGTGCCCCTGCCCCTTGTCGAATGCCGTGCGCACGGAGTCCATTGTCCTGTTCTCCGTCTCCTCGTCCGCAAATGTGCTGCTGTCGAAGGGGATACGGTCCACCATCAGGGCTACCTCCCGTCCCTCGGCGCGGCTGATGTCGGCCAGGAGCGAGTCGATCTTCTCCATCCGCCCGGCATTGTCCCCCGAGGGCAGAATGTACAGGCGGGAGAATCCCTCCTCCTTGAGATTGAGCAGCCTTTCGACGCGGCAGGCCTCCTCCTCCCAGTGTATGTCCGCGAGGATGAAGCAGATACCGGGCGAATATTCCTCGTCGGAAGGGTCTCCGGCCGGTAGGGAGGCAGCGAGCGAGTGCAGCCGTTCCATGACGGAAGCCACTGTGTCGCAGCGCACTTCCTCTCCGGTGACGGGGGAATAGGTACGGCCGATCTTGGCAAAGAGCACCCGCAGGTAGTCGTAGATCTCGGTGGTGCTGCCGACGGTGGAGCGGGGGTTGCGGGTATTGACCCTCTGCTCTATGGCGATGGCGGGCGGGAGGCCGGAGATACTCTCGACCGGCGGTTTGGACATCCTCCCGAGGAACTGGCGGGCGAAGGAGGAGAGGCTCTCGGCGAAACGGCGCTGTCCCTCCGCAAAGAGGGTGTCAAAGGCAAGGGAGGTCTTGCCCGAACCGCTGACTCCGGTGATGACGGTCAGGCGGTTGCGGGGGATGTCGACGTCGATGCCCTTGAGGTTGTTGGCCTCGGCATTTTTAATGTGGATGTATCCTTCTTCCGGTTGTTCCATGTTATCTTTCTATTTTGAAATTCTGACTGCCGACAGCACTCCGCGGGTCTTGCGGATGGCGGAGATGATCTTGTCGAGGACGGAATTGGATGAGACGAATATCTGCATGCGGATGTCGAACTCGCCGGCGCTGCGGCCTGCTCTCGGGGTCATGGACGAGGACCGCAGGGAGGCCCCGAAGTCCGTGACTGTCTTGATGACGGACGAATAGGCGGCGGAGTCATCGGTGATGACCTTGACGGTGGTCTGGAAGCTGCTGGTGGTGGAGGTCTCCTTCCAGCGCACCTTCTGGATGCGGTAGGGGTAGTTCTCGATGAGGCGGGCGGCGTTGGGGCAGGACATGCGGTGGATCTTGATGCCGTCCTTGACGGAGACGAAGCCGAAGACCTCGTCGCCGTAGATGGGGTTGCAGCAGCGGGCCATCTTGTAGGAGACGTTGCTGAGCTTGCCGTCGATGACCAGGTAGTCGTCGGTGGAGCTGTCCCTGGCGGCGCCTGCGGCCTCCTTGTTGCCGGCATTGTCCTTAGGGGGCAGGGATGAAGGGGTTGCGGTGGCTTCCTCCTCGCCCTGCTGCTTGCGGGAGATGTAGGACTTGACGTCCATGATGTCTACCTTCTCATCGGCGATGGCGGCGTAGAAGTCACTGATGGTCTTGAGCTTGTACTTCTTGCAGAGGATGGTGAGGTCCTCGTCGGGAAGCTCCATCTTCCAGTTCTTGAGACGGCGCTCGAGCAGTTCCCGGCCAGTGGCGGCTTTCTTTAGCTCCTCTTCCTTTAGCTTGACCTTAATCTTGTTGCGGGCCTTGGAAGTGACCACGAAGTTGAGCCAGTCGGGGGAGGGACGCTGGTTCTTGCCGCTCTTGATCTCTACGACCTGGCCGGTGCTGAGCCGGTCCTTGATGGAGGCGGGCCTGCCGTCGATGGTGGCGCCCACGCACTTGAGACCTAAGTTGGTGTGGATGTTGAAGGCGAAGTCCAGGACCGTGGCGCCCTTGGGCAGCCGGCGCAGCTCTCCGTCGGGGGTGAAGACGAAGACGTCCTCAGAGAGGAAGCGGGAGACGTATTCGTAGTCGTTCCTGCTGCCGCTTTCGAGGATGTTGCGCACGCTCTGGAGCCAGGGGGTCAGGCCTTTCTCCTCCTTGATGCCCTTGTAGGCCCAGTGGGAGGCGTGCCCGTTCTCGGCCTCGTCGTCCATGCGGCGGGTGCGGATCTGCACCTCCACGAAGATGTCGCCCCTGAACTGCACGGTGATGTGCAGGGACTCGTAGCCGCTGCTCTTGGGCTTGGATATCCAGTCCCTGAGCCTGGAAGTGTCGGGCCGGTATTCGTCAGTGACTATGGAGTAGGCCTTCCAGCACAGCTCGTGCTCTTTCTCGAGGCTGACGGCGGGGGTGTCGATGATAAGGCGGACGGCCAGCAGGTCCATGACTTTCTCGAAGGGGATGTCCTGCTTCTGCATCTTCTTCCAGATGGACCAGGGGGCCTTGGTGCGCTGCTTGTAGGTGACTTTGATGCCGGCTTCGGAGAGCTTCCGCTTGATGGGGATGAGGAAGGCGTTCAGCAGCTCCTCGCGCTCGGCGGCGGTGGCTTTCAGCTTGTTGTTGATCTCCCGGTATTTCTCCGGCTCGGTGCAGCGGAAGAAGATGTTCTCGAGCTCGGTCTTGATGCTGTAGAGTCCCAGCTGATGGGCAATGGGGATGTACAGGAACATGGTCTCGGTGACCTTCCGCTCCTGGGAGGTCTTGGGCAGCAGCTCGATGTTGCGCATCACGTCGAGGCGGTCGGCTATCTTGATGAGCATGACCCTCGGGTCGCGGGAGTAGGAGACGATAAGGCGTTTGTAGTTCTCGGCCTCGAGGCGGGTCTCCTTGGGCTTGATGGCAGCTATCTTGTTGAGGCTCTGCGCTATGTCTATGATTCCAGGGGAAAATGCTCCTTTCGGGAGGCTCTGCGTCACTTCCGGGTAGAACCGGATGGTCTCATGAAGAAATACGGCAATGACGCTCTCGTAGCCGAGGTGGATGTCCTCAGCCACGATGCGGGCCACTCCGAGGGGATGCTCGATGAAGGGGTGCCGGTTCTCCCGGAGCTTGTCCTTCATCGCGTCGTCGGCTATGCGGTAGGCTCTGAGTATCTGCTCCTGCTGCTCTTTCTGCGGATAGCAGGCGAGGATGGCGCTGAGGGTGTCTTCTGCTGTGTTCATTTCCTTAGTTTCATTAGTCCGTACATCTCGTCCCTGTACTTGGCTGCCGCGGGGAAGTCGAGGGCCCTGGCGGCTTCTTCCATCTTCTTCTTGGCGGCTTCTATGGCCTCAAGCAGCTGCTTGGGGCTCATCTTAGATATCACCGGATCTTCTGCCACGTAGCGTACATTTTCTTCCTCATCGGGCTCCTTGTAGGCTCCGCTGATGGCGGCTAAGGAGTTCTTCTTGTCGTTGCGCACCTGGGTGGGGGTGATGTGGTGCTTCTCGTTGTACTCCGCCTGTTTTGCCCTGCGCCGGTTGGTCTCGTCGATGGTCTTCTGCATCGAGCCGGTGACGGTGTCCGCGTACATTATCACAAGACCATTCAGATTTCGTGCCGCGCGTCCCGCGATCTGGGTCAATGCCCGGTCCGAACGCAGGAATCCTTCCTTGTCCGCGTCGATTATCGCTACCAGCGAGACATCCGGCAGGTCCAGTCCCTCGCGCAACAGGTTGACACCCACCAGTACGTCGAATCTTCCGGCCTTGAAATCCTCGATAATCTCCACCCTTTCCAGTGTGTCCACGTCCGAGTGGATGTAGCGGCAGCGCACCTGCCGTTTTGTCAAGAATTTCTCCAGTTCCTCTGCCATCCTCTTGGTGAGGGTGGTGACCAGCACGCGCTCGTCCTTCTCCGTGCGCAGCTCTATCTCCTCCATCAGGTCGTCGATCTGGTTCTTGGACGGGCGCACGTCTATCGGAGGGTCCAGCAGGCCGGTGGGACGCACCACCTGCTCTACGATAAGACCCTCGCTCTTCTCCAGCTCGTAGTCACCGGGGGTCGCGCTGACAAATACCCTCTGTCCGAGAATATTCTCGAACTCGTCGAATTTCAGGGGCCGGTTGTCCGCAGCGGCGGGGAGGCGGAAGCCGTATTCGATCAGCACCTCTTTTCTGGAGCGGTCGCCTCCGTACATGGCCCTCACCTGCGGAAGGGTGACGTGGCTCTCGTCGATGAATGTGATGAAGTCCTTAGGGAAATAGTCTATGAGGCAGAATGGCCGCTGTCCGGCGCTCCGTCCGTCGAAGTACCGGGAATAATTCTCAATGCCCGGGCAGTAGCCCAGCTCCTTGATCATCTCCATGTCGTATTCGACCCTCTTCTTGAGGCGGTTGGCCTCGTGCTGCTTCCCTATGGAACTGAAATACTCGCACTGCTGCATCATGTCGTCCTGGATCATGCGTATGGCGTGGGCGGTGCGCTCCTTGGTGGTGACGAAGATGTTGGCGGGGTATATCGATATCTCCTCGAGGCTCTCGAGGCTCATGCCGCTGACCGGGTCGATGATCTCAATCTCTTCTATCGTGTCTCCGAAAAATACGATGCGGCAGCCGCTGTCCACGTAGGCCAGGTAGATGTCTATCGTGTCGCCCTTCACGCGGAAGGTGCCGCGCTTGAAGTCGGCGTCGCTGCGGTTGTAGAGGGCGTCGACGAGGCGGTAGAGGAGCTTGTTGCGGCTGATGCGCTGGCCGGTATGGAGGGCAATGGTGTTGTCGTGGAAGTCCTGCGGGTTGCCGATGCCGTAGAGGCAGGATACGGAGGAGATGACTATCACGTCGCGGCGGCCGGAGAGCAGGGCTGAGGAGGCGGAGAGGCGCAGCTTTTCGATCTCGTCGTTGATGCTCAGGTCCTTCTCTATGTAGGTGTCGGTCACCGGCAGGTAGGCTTCGGGCTGGTAGTAGTCGTAGTAGGAGACGAAATACTCCACGGCGTTGTCCGGGAAGAATGACTTGAACTCGCCGTAGAGCTGGGCCGCTAAGGTCTTGTTGTGGCTGAGTATCAGGGCCGGCCGCTGCAGCCTCTCGATGACGTTGGCCATCGTGAACGTCTTGCCCGAGCCGGTGACTCCGAGCAGGGTCACGGCGTCCGCACCGGCATTGACTGCCTCGCAGATCTCCTTGATGGCCTCAGGCTGGTCGCCTGTGGGGCGGTATGGGGACTGAATCTTGAACGGCATAGTTTATAGCATCATGGTGAGGTAGAAGATGAGCAGTGTGCGCTTTTTCATCACCGGGTAGGAGATGATGTCCGGGTCGTCGGTGGTCTTGTAGGTGTGGCGGTGGAAGCCGGAGGTGAATACTAAGGCGGGGATGCCGGCCCGGTGGAAGACGATCTGGTCGGAGAGCTGATAGAAGAGCTCGGTGAAGTTCTTGCTGCCGTAGAAGGTGTGGTCGATGTCTAAGCCGATGTTGTAGTAGCGGTTGCACATGTCGATGAGGCCGCGGCTCTCCTTGCGCAGGGTCTGCTCGCCGAGGACTATCACGAAGTTAGTGTCGGCCTCGTGGACAGGCTCGAGGACTGTGCCTATCTGGTCGATGTTGATGGCGCAGAGGATGCTGTCGGTCATTTCTCTCTCCTGCAGCCTGCCGACAAGGGCCTTGGATCCGGCCATGTTGAGTTCCTTGGCGTCGAGGGCGGCGAAGATGATGTTCTTGTCCGGGCCGGTTTTAGTTTTTTTCATGGTACCCAGCATGTCGGCGAGGTTGAGCAGGACGGTCACTCCGGAAGCGTTGTCGTCGGCGCCGTTGTAGACGTTGCCGTT
Organism: uncultured Alistipes sp.; assembly: GCA_900550465.1. Lineage (GTDB taxonomy): Bacteria > Bacteroidota > Bacteroidia > Bacteroidales > UBA932 > Coprenecus. The sequence continues at coordinate 159,829 of URSC01000003.1, read as the reverse complement.
CAGGATGCCGAGGTGGTCGTAGTGGGCCGAGATGAGCACGTATTCATCGGAGGGTACGGCGCTGCGGACTATCCCGACCACATTGCGTCCGCGGGTACCGCTCAGGCTGTCGGCGATGAAGGGTTGGTAGAAACTGCCTCCGAAGAGGGGTTCCAGGCCGTACTGCCGGTAGAGTACCTCGATGAACCGCGCTGCGGACATTCCGGCATTTGTCCCGGTGGCCCGTCCCTCGCTCATGTCGTCTGCCAGCCATTCCATGATGCGCTCCTGCTTGGCCTGATAGATGATCTGCTCGTACATCGTGTACGGGCCGAGCGACCGCCTGCGCTCCTGCGCATGCATGGCCGTGGACGCGGCAATCAGCAGGGCAGTCAGCAATATTTTCATTGTCCTTACCACAGCTATTCTATTTTCTTGATGATTTTGCCGGGACGTCCCCGATGACCACATTTTTCCTGAAACGTGCCTCATCGCTCATCCTGTCCATAAACTCGTATATATCAGGGGCGTGCGGCGCCTTCCCTGTCCTGACGTAATCCAAGAATTCCTGTAGTTCCATACCGTGTCGAATTAATCGCGCGAATATACGAAGTTTTTACCTTTCGTGACGGCCTGACAGAAATAGAATACTTATCTTTGTCGTATTATGGAAAATTTACTCGAATTACAGAACTTGGAGAAGATGCACGAAGATGGCCGCTTGGAGGTAAAAAGTGCCCGTGGAGGTATTCCCGAGTCGTTGTGGGAGACGTATTCGGCATTTGCCAATACGGATGGAGGCAGTATTGTTCTCGGAGCAAGGGAAAGAACGGACCATACGATAGAGATTGTAGGGGTGCACGATGCCTTCAAATTAAAAACAGATTTGTGGAATTTGCTCAACAATCGTCAGAAGGTAAGTGTCAATCTACTTGCAGACGGGTTGTTGAGAATTGAAAAAATAGAAGGAAAGGACGTCATAGTGATGGATGTGCCGCGGGCAGACCGCACGTCACGTCCGGTATACTGCGGCATGGATCCACGCTCCGGCAGTTATAGGCGGAACGTATCATCCTACGGCTGCCGGGTTGCTTATTTTCGGCTATGAGTATGAGATCCTGAGGGAGTTCCCTCAATATTTCCTCGATTATCAGGAGAACCGTCAGGTCGCCTCTACGCGCTGGACTGATCGTATAGTGTCCTCGTCAGGAGATTGGAGCGGAAATGTATTTGATTTTGTGTCGAAGGTCATTCCGAAGCTGACATCTGGCCTCAAAGTACCATTCGTGCTGAAAGGCTCTCAGCGTGTGGATGATACGCCCGTTCATAAAATAATCAGAGAGGCTCTTACCAATGCTTGTGTCCATGCTGATTTTTATGGACGCAGGGGACTTGTTGTTACAAAGGGCAAAGACGGTTTCACATTCGCGAATCCTGGAAGGATGCGTGTCGCCAAGGAAGTTGCAATGGAGGGAGGGGTTTCAGATCCGAGGAATGGAATTATGCTGAAGATATTCTCAATGGTAAATCTTGGAGAAAGAGCAGGTAGTGGTCTGTGCAGTATCTGCAATGTGTGGGAGAAAGTTTTTCACACTGCAGCTGAGATTATGGAAGCGGAAGATGTGGACAGGGTAATTTTGAAGTTGTATAACGGAGGCAATGAGCAGGATGTAGATGCGATGCTTGGGCTCTATGAGACAAAAGATGAACTGAATGTGGTCGGAGACTCAGGAAAATATGTAAGTGGATATACTGTTGCAGATGCCGATAAATTGTCGACAAAGTCACAGATTATCGATAAATTGTCGATAAACGCTGGAAATGTCGACAAATTGTGCGAAATACTGCTTTATTTAAGACAGAATCCTCACTCAAGTACAGCTTCCGTAGCACAAACGCTGGGAGTCAGTGTCTCCAGTGCTAAAATCTACTTGCGCAGACTCGTCGATGCCGGCCTCATTGTTCCGCACGGGGCCAATAAGAACCGTACCTACTCTTTGGTATGACAGCCGTGCTTTGCAACGTTATGGAGCAACGGTATTTTTTCAGGCCGAGAGTCGGCAATGACTATCAGGATGGGTTCATGGGACTCAGGACCCTGGTGCTCGGGGCGTACCACTACTGCTGGTACGACAAGTGCCGGTATTTCAAGGAGTGCGTTATGGTAGGCCGTGCAGCGGACTACGACACCGTCTGCCCTGAGTATGAGCGGATGAGCGACAGGGATTATTACCGGCTGTCCAACAGCAATGTCATCGAGATTGATTCCTATCTCGAGGGCGAGCACTATCCGGCGACAGCTCGTTTACCCACAAGATGCTCTACCGGTTGAACCGATTATAGCCGTTTATAATCGTTTATAAACGTTTCGAGACTGGCTTCATTGTTCCGGATGTTGTATTTTTGCAGGTGAAACTTTAAATGAGAACGAGATGAAAAAGTATTTGGACCCGAAGGCCGATTTGACATTCAAGAAAGTGTTCGGCGAGCACAAGGATTTGGTGATCAGTTTCCTGAACGCGATGCTTCCGTTCGGGAGCGAGGATGAGAAGATTGTCAGTGTGGAGTATCTTAACCCAGAGTTGGTGCCGGTCAACCCATTGCGTAAGGACAGTATAGTGGATGTCCGGTGCAAGGATGTCCGCGGACGGCAGTTCATAGTGGAGATGCAGATGATGTGGACGCCCGAATACAAGCAGCGGGTGCTGTTCAATGCATCAAAGGCATACGTCAGCCAGTTAGGAAAAAGCCAGCATTACGAATTGCTTCAGCCTGTTTATTCATTGAACCTGTTGAATGATACATTCTCCGATAGTGAGGAATATTACCACGACTATCAGATAGTTGAGATGGAAGAGACAAATGAAGTGATTGAAGGGCTGCGGTTTATTTTTATAGAACTTCCGAAGTTCAAGCCTAAAAGTTACGGTGACAAGAAAATGCAGGTGCTGTGGTTGCGTTATCTGACAGAAATAGATGAGGATACCCGCGAAGTATCCAAAGAATTGCTGGAAAATCCGGAAATAAGCAAAGCTGTTGAAGAACTGGAAAAATCAGCTTTTACAGAGGAAGAACTGCTGGGGTACGATCATTTTTGGGATATGATAGCAGCAAATAGATTGCTGATGATCGGCTCGGAAAGGAAAGGACATAAACGGGGACATGAGGAAGGATATAAGGAAGGAATCACTCAAGGGCATCAGGAAGAGCGGGTCAGGAATGCCCGCGCGATGAAGTCCAGGGGATTCCAGCCGGACATCATTTCTGAGATAACCGGGTTGTCGCTATCGGAGATAGCGGAATTATAGTCAGAGCAATGAATTTTCAAGAGAAACTAGTTTCGTCTGTCATGACTCCAGCACTCCTTTTTCTTTCATATATGAGATAAGGTCTTTCATGAGGTATTCCTTGCTGAAGGTATGCAGGACGTCGTATGACGGTACGATGTATCCGTCCAGGATTCCTGAGCTTTTCAGCCGATTTTGCAAAAGGATCGCAAATATTGATTATAGCCTGATTTTGTCAAGTTTTTTGAGTTTATTCCACAAATTGCGGAATTTTATTTCAACATTTTCGGGATTTTATATGCCGCAAATTACGGAATTTCAATATTGATGTGATAGCAGATTTGGGATTAAATGTTTAGTTTTGTGGAAATGGTTGACGAATAATAATTATGGCAATAAAGATTACAACAAGGATAACGGACATGGACCTCACCGGCCGCAGCCACTGGTGGGGTGCGCCGGATATGCCGGAGGGGATGGCCTATCCCTGTATTGAGGTGGAGGATGAGGACGGCGGCAGGTATCCGGAGCCGCTGACGTTCGTGTGTCAGATCAGGTGTGCGGATATTGCGGGGCTGGATCCGGAGGGGCTGCTGCCGCACAAGGGCATGCTGTATTTCTTCGCACCGATAGACTATTTCCTGGGGGATGACGGCTCTCCCCTGGATTATCATGATTCTCCGGCGGTGCTGTACACTGAGCAGGAGGATGGGCTGCGTCCGTATGAGTTGTGCTGGGAGGGAACGGACGAGAGCGTTTTCAGACCGGCGGAGGAGATGCTGTTCGCCAGGGCGGAGTCTTCGCGGGGCGACGGCCACATCCTGCTGGGCGAGCCTTATCAGGAGGAGGTGCGCCAGGCCCATCCGGGCTGTCTGTCGCTGTTGCAGATAGATGAGGATGACCGCTGGGGGCTGCGCTTCTACGACTGCGGGATGTACTATTTCCTCATCCGTCCCCGGGATCTCAGGGCCCGCAGATGGGGACGGGTTGAGGGGGATATGTTTTTTTATTAAACAAAATCCGCCGCCAGAACACCCGTCCCGGCAGCGGATCATCTATTAAGTTCAGCGTAACTACAAGCGCTACAGCCTGTTCTTGTAAACCTCCGCCAGCAGTTTTCGGTACTGGTTCTCGAGGAGGAGGTAGGTGGAGATGTTGCCGTAGACGTTGTCGGCCTCGACGTAGTAGTCGATGACGGACATCTGGCCGGCGAGGACGGCGGACTTGAGGGCGTCGAGGGTGCTGTGCATCAGGGGCACGTCGTAGGTCTGGACGGCGGAGTGAATCTGCTGCAGCTCGTTGTAGCGGGACTGGAGCTGGGTCTCGGCCTGCAGGCGGGCGTTCTCGAGCTCGCTCTGGGCGGCAGTGTGGCGGGCCTCGGCGATCTTGGTCTTGTTGCGGGAGGAGAACAGGGGCAGGGAGGCTCCGACAAGGAAGCCGTTGGAGGCCTCCTTCATGGCGGTGTTGCGGCGGTAGCCGACCTCGAATTTGGGCAGCCAGTTCTGCCTGTTGACCTTGATCTCCTGGGCGGCGGCGTCTACGGAGGCCTCTGCGGAGAGGATGCCGGCGTCGGTGGCCATCACCTCGGCGTAGAACTCATCGTAGTTTACGACCTCCGCTACTTCAGGATACTCGGCGGCCAGCAGTTCCACGGGGATATTGCCGTTCATGGCCCTGAGGGTCTGGAGAGTATTCTGCCGTGCAGCCTCATTCTGGGCCGCTAGGGTGCGGACGTTCATCCGCTCCATTTTCACCTTATTGACCTCTATGACATTGGCGCCTCCCTCGGAGAAGCGTTTCTCCATCAGGGCGAGGAGCTCGTCGGCATTGGCCATCCTCGTATCCAGCAGCTCTTTTTCCTGATTGAGCCGGACGAGGTCGAGGCACAGGAGCTGGGCCTGCAGGAGGATGTCCCTGCGCTGGAGGGCGTACTGCATGTCGAGGGCCTCGTTCTGGAGCTTGCCGGATTTGCCCCTTGAGATGTACTGCGAGGGGAAGTCGAAGCCCATGGAGACTACGAGCTCGGAGCTGGCGACTCCGTCATAGCCGCGGGTGAAGAAGGGGCTGTAGGATACGGAGAGGTCCTGCTGGAGGTTGTTCTGGGCCTGGATCTCGAGCCGGGAGGCCTCGTTGTTCTGCTGGAGGGCGCGGAGCTGAAGGTTGTTCCTCTCCACTGCGGCCAGCACCGAGTCGATGCTCTCCATGCTCTGGGCCCTGAGGCTGCCGCAGGGCATGGCGGAAAGGCCCAGCACTGCGGCGGTCAGAAACGGTAGTATGCTGTAAAATATTTTCATAAGATATATCGGATTAATTCTAAGCTTGTTCAATGTTCTCGGCCCTGCGCTCGCGGCGGTGCATCCAGTCGTAGACTATCGGCACAATGAAGCCGTTGAGCAGTGTGGAGGTGAGCAGTCCTCCGAGGATAACCTTGGCCATGGGGCTCTGGATCTCGTTGCCGGGCAGGTCTCCGTTGATGGCCAGTGGAATCATGGCGAGGGCCGACGAGAGGGCCGTCATCAGGATGGGGTTGAGGCGGTCCAGGGAGCCCTGGAGGATGCACTCGCGTACGGAGAGGTGCTCCTCGGTGTGCAGGTGGTTGTAGCGGTTGATCAGCAGCATACCGTTTCGGGTGGCGATGCCGAAGAGGGCGATGAAGCCGATGATGGCCGGGATGCTGAGCTCGCCGGAGGTGATGATCAGGGCAAATACGCCTCCGATCAGGGCCAGCGGCAGGTTGAGCAGCACGACTCCGCTCTGACGGGCGTTCTTGAACTCCATGTACAGGAGGAGGAAGATGACCACGATGCTCATCAGGGAGGTGAGCAGGAGGGTCCGGCTGGCGGCCTGCTCGCTCTCGAACTGTCCGCCGTACTCGATGTGGTAGCCCTCGGGCAGCTCAATCTCCTCATCCACTATCTTCTGGATGTCGTTCACCACTCCGCGCAGGTCGCGTCCGCGGGTGTTGGCGGAGATGACGACCTTGCGCTTCACGTTCTCGCGGTTGATGGTGTTGGGGCCCATCGAGGACTCCACGTCAGCTACATAGGAGAGGGGTATCTTGCAGCCGTCGGCATCGTCGATCATCAGGTTGCGGATGCTCTCCATGTCGCCGCGGTTGTCCTCAGAGGCGCGGACCACGAGGTTGAAGGTCTTGCCCTCCTCGTAGACCTGCGATACGGTCTCGCCGGCCATGTTTACTGTCACGAACTCGGCGAAGGCCGGCAGGGAGATGCCGTAGCGGGCGAGCATGTCGCGCTTGGGGGTGATCTTGAGCTCGGGACGCTCGATCTGCTGCTCTACGTTGAGGTCGGCTATGCCCTCCACACCGCTGATGGCGCTCTTGATGCGGTTGCCGATGACGAACATGTCGTTGAGGTTGTCTCCGAAGAGCTTTATCGCGATGCTGGCCTGGGTACCGCTGAGCATGGCGTCGATGCGGTGGCTGATGGGCTGGCCTATCTCTATATTGGCTCCGGTGATGGTAGAGAGTTTCTCGCGCACCTCATCCAGAACCTCCGCGTGGGAGCGCTCATCCAGGATGAAAGGTGCCTCTATCTCGGATACATTGACTCCGAGGGCGTGCTCGTCCAGCTCGGCGCGTCCGGTCTTGCGGGCCACGGTCTGTATCTCGGGTATGGTCAGCAGCAGCTGCTCGGCCTGCCGTCCTATCTTGTCGGACTCCTCGAGGGAGACTCCGGGCAGGGAGCTGACGTTGATGGTGAACGAGCCTTCGTTGAACGAGGGCAGGAAGCTGTGTCCGAGGGTGAAGAAGAGTCCGAGGGCCACGGCGAAGAGGGCGAGGGTGGAGCCGCCTACGATGGCCTTGTGGTTGAGGGCCCAGTTGAGTCCGTTGCGGTAGTGCTTCTTGAGCCACACGGCCACGAAGGCCTCCTTGGGCACCTTGGTGCTGTGCTTCTTGCCGCCAAGGAGGTAGGAGCAGAGCACGGGAGTCAGGGTCAGGGCCACGATGGTCGAGGCGAAGAGGGCTACGATGAAGGATATTCCGAGGGGAATGAGCATCCTGCCTTCCATGCCGCTGAGGAAGAAGAGGGGCACGAAGCTGACGATGATGATCAGGGTCGAGTTCAGAATCGGCATACGCACCTCCTTCGAGGCGTTGAACACCACGTCGATTACCGGCAGCCGCTTGTCGGGCGGCAGGGCCCGGTTCTCCCGCAGATGTTTCCAGACGTTCTCCACGTCCACTATCGCGTCGTCCACGAGGGAGCCGATGGCGATGGCCATACCTCCGAGACTCATGGTGTTGAGACTCAGCCCGAGGGCGTCGAGCACGAGAATCGTGACGAGCAGTGAGAGGGGCAGGGTGATGAGCGAAATTATGGTGGTGCGGACATTGGCCAGGAAGACGAAGAGGACGATGACTACGAAGATGGCGCCCTCGTAGAGAGAGCGTTTCACATTGTTGATGGAGTTCTCGATAAATGTGGCCTGACGGAAGATGTCGGTGGATACATGCACGTCTGCGGGCAGGTTCTTCTGCAGGTCGGCGATGGCGGCGTCCAGTCTCTCGGTCAGCTCGATGGTGCCGGTGTTGGGCTGCTTGGTGACTGTCAGCAGTACGGCCGGCTTGCCGCGCTCCGAGGCCAGTCCGAGCTTGGGCTGCTGGGCTCCGATGCGCACGTCGGCCACATCCTCGAGGGTCACGGGCATCCCGCTCTCAGTGGTCTTGATGACGGCTGCGGCCATCTCCTGCACGTCCTGGGTCGATACCACTCCGCGCACGATGTACTCGCTGCCGTATTCGTAGATGACACCACCGTTGGTGTTCTGGTTCATGCCGCGGGTCACCTCCATCACTTCGCCGAGGGTGACGCCGTAGTGCTTCATCTTCTCGGGATGGATGAGTACCTGATACTCCTTGATGTCACCTCCGAGCACCGCTACCTGGGCAACACCTCCGGTGGAGAGCAGTCTGGGACGGAAGGTCCAGTCGGCCAATGTCCTGAGGTCCAGCATCGAGGTGCTGTCGGCGGTCAGGGACACTATCAGCAGCTCTCCGAGGATGGAGGACTGGGGGCCGAGGGTCGGGGTTCCGGAGTTCTCCGGCAGGTCGTCGGCGGCCGCGGCCAGTTTCTCGGATACAATCTGACGGGCAAGGTAGATGTCAGTGCCCCAGTCGAACTCTACCCATACTACGGAAAATCCGGTGGTCGAGGAGGAACGCACCCTGCGCACTCCGGTAGCACCGTTGACGGCCGTCTCGATGGGGAAGGTCACGAGCTGCTCGACCTCCTCGGCGGCCATTCCGTTGGCCTCGGTCATGACGACTACGGTCGGGGCGTTGAGGTCGGGGAAGACGTCTATCTCCGCGTTGAAGGTCCGGTAGAGTCCGGCGGCGAAGAGCAGAATGGCCGCGACGAGTATCAGCAGCCGGTTCTGCAGGGAAAAATGTATGATCTTGTTCAGCATGACTGTCGCGGATTAATGGTTGTGGGTATGGGCGGGAATGAGGTTGCTTGCGGAGGCCAGCTTGACGTGGGTGGCGCCGCGGGTGACTACGTTCTCACCGCCCTTGAGGCCTGAGAGTATCTCATAGCGCTGTCCGTCGGTGGCTCCGAGGGTGACTTCCTGTTTCTTGTAGCAGGTCTCGTCCAGCTTGATGAATACGAAATAGTGGCCCTGGGACTCGGTGACGGCCTCTACGGGGAGGGAGATGACTCCGTCCCTCTCGGCGGAGAGGAGCCATACCTGTGCGAAGGCTCCGGGGAGGATGTCCTCAGTGCCGTTGAAGGCAAATGTCACGGGGATGTAGGCATTGGTCTCGTCGGTCGAGCGGCCGTAGCCGAGCAGGCGGCCTCCGAGTTCGGTGGTGCTGTAGACGCGGTCTCCGTAAGAGAGTTTGAAATTGGCGTCGTTTACGCCGGGGAGGCGGTTGAGATATCTCTCGGATACATCGGCCTTGAGATAGAGCTTGCTGCCGGTGATGACTCCTGCCAGGGGGGTGCCCACCGTTACGTAGTCACCTTCCTTGACCAGGCAGTTCCTGACATAGCCCCTGATGGGGGATTTCACCACGGTGCCGTTCTCACCATCGTTCGAGGCGAGGGCCTCGTAGGTGAGGCGGGCGGTCTCGTAGCGGCCCTTGGCGGCCTCATACTCCTGGCGGGAGACGATATTGTCCTCCACCAGTCTGGCTGCCCTCTCATATTCCTGGCGGGCGGTCTCGTATTCAATCCTGGCCCTCTGCACGGGGTCTCCGTCCTGCAGGTGGCGGGAGGAGATGGTGAACATGGGGCTGCCCTCATTGACCCTGCTGCCCTCGATCAGAGGTGCTGCGAAGGAAACAATGCCGGGGACGCTTGCCACCACCGTGGTCTCATCCTCGGGAGCCGGCATGATGCGGCCGCTGACCTCGAGGACTCCGCGGAAGGGACCGGGGACAATAACCTCGGCCGTCACTCCGGCGGCAGCGGCGCTCTCGGCGCTGAGGGTTATCTCATCGGGACTGGCGTTGCCTCCCTCATGCGAATGGCCGTGGTCGTGACCCTCATGGCCGTGCCCTTCATGGGCGTGGTGGTCGTGACCCTCATGGCTGTGACCCTCGTGTGAGTGATCATGTCCCTCATGGTCGTGATGCGCATGGTCGTGGACCTCCTCGCTGTGGGAGTGACCGTGACCGGAACCAGAAGTGTTGTTGCAGGATGAAAGGACGTAGCAGGTGGCTATGCAGAGTACGCCCAGGAGAAATGTCTTTATGGTCTGTTTCATGTAGATATAGTATTTCGGTTATTTAACAGTGGTGCAAATGTACAGCGGCAGGCGTGCAACCGTGTTGCAAACTGGGGCGGTACGGTATTTGTATTGATACCTTTGTAACGATTAAAAAAGGAGAAGAAAGATGAAAAGAATGATTCTGGCATGTATGCTTATGCTGGCAGCCGGCATTTCGGCAGCCGGTGCTGTTCCTCAGGATCCGGACAGAAAGACGCGCAGGGCCATTGAGGCCGCTCAGGATTCCGCAAGATATGCCGCTACGGTGGAGACAATCAAGAATATGGATTTTGTCCTCGAAGCGGACCGCCTGGTTCTCAAGAGAGGCGAGAATGTATTGGTTCAGTCGGATATCAATTTTGTCGCAGTCAAAGGCGACAGGGCCGTGATACAGGTTGCTCCCTTCAGCGGACCCGGTGCGAACGGAGTGGGCGGTGTGACTGTTGACGGCAATATCTCGGATGTAGAGCTCCGTACGGACCGCCGCGGAAACCTGACTCTTTCGATGTATGTCTCCGGAAGCGTAGCGGCCTGCTCGCTTACGGTGGTCCTTCCCAAGGGAGGTTTTACCGCAACAGCGCGGATTAATCCTACTTATTCCGGAAACGACATCTCGCTTGTGGGAGAGATTGTCCCTACAAAAGTGTCCAGGGTATATCAGGGAATGACACTCTGATATGAAAATTTTTCTTAACTTGCGGCATAATTGAAATCTGCAGTTAAGAATGAGACCCGGAATAAAAAAAGCCCTGAGAATAAGTCTGATATCTTTAGCCTCCGTGCTGGGGCTCATAATTTTGGCCCTGGCGCTGGTAATGTGGACGGTGCTCACCCCTTCCAGACTCACTCCGATGGTCGAGAAGGCGGCGGGCACTTATCTTGATGCGGAGATTCGTGTCGGGAAAGTGGACGTGACGCTGTTCTCCTCTTTTCCCCGTCTGACTCTGCGGATTGACGATGGAAAGATGGTGGTGCGCGGAGCATCAGCCGACACTGCCGGAGGACACCGTCCCATGCCGCACCGCGACTCCCTCCTGCGGTTTGCCCGCTGCCGGGTGACTGTGGACCCCTTCGCCTATCTGAGGGACAACCGGCTGATTATCCACCGTGTCCTTCTGGACAGCGCCCGCGTCTATGCCTGGAGGGACGCTGACGGACGGGCCAACTGGAACTTCATCCCTCCATCGGAGGATACCGTGTCCGTGGATGCGGATACCTCCGGCGGATTCCGGCCCGATGCCATTGTCCTGAGGTCCCTGAGAATCCGTGACGCGAACATCGTCTTCAACGACAGGACCAATGATATCTACGCCATGGTCAGAGGGCTGAACACCCGTCTGAAGATGGGTGCCGGAGTCCGGGGTGCCGCCGCTGATCTGGATTTTTCCTGCCGGAATTTCTTCCTGCGGCAGCAGGGCAGCACTCTGGCCAGGCGGATGTCCCTGAGCCTGAAGACTGCTGTCGGGCTTAACCGGGACAGCATGAAGGTCGTGCTGCGCAACGCCGACCTGGGGGTCAATGACGTGCATCTGGCTCTGAACGGAACTCTGAGGAGGGATACTGTCCGCAAGGCTGCGGATGTGGATCTGAAGTTTGCGGCGGTGGCTCCGTCGGTGGAGAAACTGCTGGCCATGATTCCTCCATCGGTGCTTGAGCATCAGGACCTGAGGGCGGACGGCAAAGTCGTATTGGAAGGCGGAATTTCCGGTGCGTATGGAAACGGACTGCTGCCGGCTGTTTCCCTGTGCCTCAAGATAGAGGAGGCTACGGCCCGGTACGAGGGACTGCCTTACGGCATCGACAGGCTCAATGCGGATTTCGATGCTTTCGTGGACCTGATGCGGGAGCGGGAATCCTACCTGGATCTGAAGATTTTCCAGCTGGAGGGCAATGATATAGACGTGCTGGCGGACGCAAAGGTTACGGAACTGTTCGAGGATCCGCTCATCGTCTTGAATACAAAGGCGAAAGTGGACTTGGGAAGTGTTTCCAAGACACTGCCTCTGAAGGAGAATATCAGCCTTGCAGGAGTGGTGGATGCTGACCTGAGGGTGCGGACCCGTCTCTCGACTATTAGGAACCAGGACTATGGCCGGATTTTCGCGGCCGGCAAGCTGGATGTGGACGGGGTATCGGTGATAGATACTGTCTCCGGGCTGGAGGCTTTGGGAGATATAGACCTGAAATTTCTTGGCGGCAGGGCATTGGGTGTAAACGGTGAAATATCCAGTCTGCGCCTTGAACATCCGAAGGTGCGTGCGGTTGCAGACAGTATGCGGCTGAGGGTAGTCTCCACCAGGCCGAGGGATACGACCCGGGTATTTCAGATGAAGGCTGATTTCCAGATGAACAGGCTGGGGGCCTCGGTGGGGGACTCGTTGAAGGTATTTCTGGGCCGGGGCGGGATGACTGCATCCCTTGCGCCCAGTCCCGACCGGGCGGACCGGCCCAGGGTGACGCTGACGGTGGATACTGACTCGCTTTTCGCCAAGTACGGGGATATCCACGGCGGACTCAATAACGGACAGGTGGAACTCACCGCCGACAAACTCAGGGATTCGCTCTGGAGGCCGTCGGCATCCGTGATTTTCAGCAGGCTCAGGGGAGGTATGGGCGACTCGCTCGGAGTTTTCTGTATGAAGGGTGAAGTCAATGCCTCGCTCAGGCCCCGCGGCAGTGAGCGGAAGCAGCCGAGACTCAGCGTCAATGTGCAGACAGACTCTATATTTGCCCGTGTGGGAGAGATTACGGGAGGCATGAAGAAAGGTGTAATCCGGCTTCAGGCCGATAAGGTGCGGGACTCGCTATGGATTCCGTCAGGAACAGTGCGTTTCAACCGTCTGATAGTCAATACGCCCCAGTGCTCCCTGCCTCTGCGCTTCAACCGGACGGTAGTCAAGTTCGGAGACCGGAAGATCAATCTGGAGAAGGCTGTGATAAGGGTGGGCCGTTCCAACGTGACTCTCTCCGGTGCGGTGTACAACCTCTATGGGACCCTCAAGTACGGGCGTATGCTGAGAGCGGATCTGGACATAAGTTCCAAGAATCTGAATGTCAATCAACTGATGAGGGCCTTCGCTACTCCGGAGGCCACAGAACAGGAGGTTGAGGCTGATACGGTGTCCACTTCGCTGCGCCTCTTCGAAGTGCCGGGCAACATCAATTTTGACCTGACTGCCGATATCGACCGGATGCGCTTCGGCAAATATGTCTTCCGGAACATCAGGGGCAAGGCCGAGCTGAAGGACAGTCATATCTATCTTGACAGCCTGACGCTCAATGCGCTGGACAGTGCATCGCTGAGCGCGTCCCTGATTTACAAGGCTGCATCATCGAAGTTCGGCTATGCAGGCTTTGATTTCAAGGTGCATGACATCGACATAGCCTCGCTGGTGGACGCTACTCCGGCCATAGACTCGCTGGTCCCCATGCTCCAGTCCTTCAAGGGCAAGGTGCAGATGGACGTAGCGGCCGAGGGTGTGCTGGACTCCCTGCTCAATATAAAGATACCTTCGCTCAGGGCGGCTGTCTATATCCGGGGTGACTCCCTGGTGCTGATGGACGGCGAGACCTTCGCCAAAATATCCAAAAAACTGATGTTCAAGAATAAGAAAGAGAACCTCATAGACAGCATCTCGGTAAACATCACGGTAGATGACGGCAGTGTCAATATCTATCCTTTCCTGGTGGAGATAGACCGCTACCAGGCGGCTGTCGGGGGAGTGCAGAATCTGGATATGAGTTTCGACTACCATATATCCATCCTCAAGTCCCCGCTGCCCTTCAAGGCCGGACTCAATGTCAGGGGAACACCTGACGACATGCGTTTCGGTATAGGGCGGGCCAAGTACAAGGATGCAGTCACTCCGGTGGAGACCAGGAAGATAGATTCGACCAGGCTCAATCTGAGCGAGGAGATAACCGGCCGCTTCAGGCGGGCTGGAGAGCGGAGCCGATGGAGCGAGAGGGCGGCCCGGCGGGCCCGTATCGACTGGGAGCACCGGCGGGATTCAGTGCGCCGGCATCACCGCATCAGTTTCGAGGATGATTCCATCCAGTGGGAAAAGGTGACGCCGCTGCCGCCTGATGCTACTTCAGCACCGTCTCCTGATGTTCCCGGAGGTGACGGGCTGTAAAAACTGCGGGATGGATTGCGGATGTTGGGAATTCTTTTGTAAGTTTGCAGAATACTTCATTTAACCTGACAATATGAAAGGAATCGTATTAGCCGGAGGCTCCGGCACCAGACTGTATCCTATAACTAAAGGCATCAGCAAGCAGTTGATCCCGATATATGACAAACCGATGGTGTATTACCCGATATCCGTGCTGATGCTGGCCGGTATCCGGGAGATTCTCATAATATCCACACCCGCCGACCTGCCCGGCTTCAGGCGTCTTCTCGGGGACGGCTCTGATTACGGAGTGCGCTTCGAGTATGCCGAGCAGCCCTCTCCGGACGGACTGGCCCAGGCCTTCATCATCGGCCGCGAGTTCATCGGCAGCGATGCCGCCTGCCTGGTGCTTGGAGACAATATCTTCTACGGCAGCTACTTCACCGTCATGCTGCGCAGGGCCGTGAACAGGGCCGAGAAAGAGGGTCTTGCGACGGTCTTCGGTTACTGGGTGGCCGATCCCGAGCGTTACGGTGTGGCGGAGATAGATTCCAAGGGCAATGTGCTCAGCATCGAGGAAAAGCCTAAGGAGCCCAAGTCCAACTATGCCGTCACCGGCCTCTATTTCTATCCCAACGAGGTGGTGGACGTGGCGGCCAATGTGAAGCCCTCAGCCCGCGGAGAACTGGAGATAACCTCCGTCAACCAGGAGTTCCTGGAGCGCGGCAAGCTCCGCCTGGAGACCCTGGGACGCGGATTCGCCTGGCTGGACACCGGTACGCATGACTCGCTGGCCGAGGCCTCTACCTTCATCGAGGTGATCGAGAAGCGTCAGGGCCAGAAGGTGGCCTGTCTGGAGGACATCGCCCTGCGCAGCGGCTGGATTACCCCTGACCAGCTCCGCGAGACGGCCAAGCCCATGAGCAAGAATCAGTACGGTCAGTATCTGCTCCGTATCGCCGACGAGGAGGAGCAGAAGCTGGCCAGGAAACATCATAACGAATAATAACTTCTGACAATGGAATACAAGCGCAACATACTGATAACCGGCGGCGCGGGCTTCATCGGGAGCCACGTCGTGCGCCTTTTCGTGAACAAGTACCCCGAGTACCGTATCGTAAACCTGGACAAGCTGACCTACGCGGGCAACCTGGCCAATCTGAAGGACATCGAGCAGGCCCCGAACTACGTGTTCGTGCGTGCCGATATCTGCGACTTCGAGACGGTGTGCGGAATCTTTGAGAAATACGACATCGACGGCGTGATCCACCTTGCGGCCGAGAGCCACGTGGACCGCTCGATCAAGGACCCCTTCACCTTCGCGAGGACCAATGTGCTCGGCACCCTGTCCATGCTCCAGGCGGCCAAGCATCACTGGGACGGGAAGTGGGAGGGCAAGCGCTTCTATCACATCTCAACCGACGAGGTGTACGGCGCCCTTGAGCTGACCTATCCCGAGGGTATTCATTCGGACATCAGCGCCCATGAGGTGTACGGTGACGAGTTCTTCCGCGAGACCACGAGATACAGCCCTCACAGCCCCTACAGCGCGTCGAAGGCCTCCTCGGACCATTTCGTACGGGCCTTCCACGACACCTACGGGATGCCTACCATAGTTACGAACTGCTCGAACAACTACGGCCCCTACCAGTTTCCGGAGAAACTGATACCCCTGTTCATCAACAATATCCGCCACCGCAAGCCCCTTCCGGTGTACGGCAAGGGCGAGAACGTGCGCGACTGGCTGTATGTGGAGGACCACGCGAGGGCCATCGACCTCATCTTCCACGATGGGAAGGTGGCCGAGACGTACAACATCGGCGGTTTCAACGAGTGGAAGAACATCGACCTAATCAAGGTCATCATCAAGACCGTGGACCGTATCCTGGGCAATCCGGAGGGTTATTCGAACAGCCTCATCACCTACGTCACGGACCGTGCGGGCCACGACCTGCGGTATGCCATCGACGCCACGAAGCTGCACCGCGAGCTGGGCTGGAGCCCGAGTCTCCAGTTCGAGGAGGGTATCGACAAAACTGTCCGCTGGTATCTGGACAACCAGGCGTGGATGGACAACATCACCTCCGGCGAGTACGAGAAGTACTACGAGGACATGTACGGCAACAGATAGCATCACGTCCGGATGAGCAGTTATCTCGAGGTCAATGATGTGTCCAAGTCCTACGGTCCCCGGGTGCTGTTCGACCATACCTCATTCCATATCGACGAGGGGGACAAGATAGCCCTCGTCGCTCCCAACGGTACCGGGAAGACATCCCTGCTGAGCATCATAGCCGGCAGGGATTCTTCTGACGGGGACGGCTCGGTGCATTTTCTCAAGGACATCACCGTGGCCTTTCTGGAACAGGACCAGCATTACGACCCGGACCGCACCGTCTCGGAAATTGTCCTGGAAGGGGCCGGGGACCAGGCTGTGCCTGAGTACGAGGTGGCCTCGGTGCTTTCCCGCCTGAGGCTGGACGACCCCTCCCGGAAAGCCGGAACACTCAGCGGAGGAGAGGCCAAGCGGACAGCCATTGCCGCCGTCCTCATCCGCAAGCCGGACTTTCTGGTGCTGGACGAGCCCACGAACCATCTGGACGTGGACAGCATCGAGTTCCTGGAAGACTACCTCACCCGCTCGCGCTGTACCCTGCTGATGGTCACCCACGACCGCTATTTCCTGGACAGGGTCTGCAACCAGATTCTGGAACTGGACGGCGGTAAACTCTACCGCTACCAGGGCAACTATTCCTACTTCCTGGAGAAGAGGCAGGAGCGCATAGCCAATTTCAATGCGGCTACTGACCGGGCCCGCAATCTGCTGCGTACAGAACTGGACTGGATGCGCCGGATGCCCTGTGCCCGCGGCACCAAGGCCAAATACCGTATCGACGCATTCCATGAACTTAAGGACAGGGCGGGGCAGAGGATAGAGGAGCGACAGGTGGAGATACGGGCCGGGATGGCCCGCCTCGGCCGCAAGATAATCAACTGCCGCGGAGTGAGCTACCGCTGGGGCGACTTCCCTGTACTCGAGGATTTTACCTACAACTTTGCTCCCGGAGAGAAAATAGCGGTGGTCGGTCCCAACGGAGTGGGGAAGAGCACCTTCCTCGACCTGCTGGCCGGTGTCCTGGAACCTTCTGCGGGAGAGATAGACCGCGGGGAGACCCTCCGCATAGGGTATTACCGGCAGGAGGGCATCCGTCTGGACGGCAACAAGACTGTTTTCGAGACCGTCTCGGAGATAGCCGATGTGGTGTCCATAGGCAAGGGGGAGACCGTCTCCGCGATGACCTTTCTCAACTATTTTCTCTTTCCTCCGTCGATGCACCGCAACAAGGTGGCATTGCTAAGCGGAGGCGAGCGCCGTCGGCTATATCTGCTGACCGTGCTGATGCGCAGTCCCAACTTCCTGATACTGGATGAGCCTACCAATGATCTGGATCTGATGACCCTCAATGTGCTGGAAGAGTATCTGTCCGGATTTGCCGGCTCGCTGCTGATTGTCTCCCATGACCGCTTTTTCGTGGACAAGCTTGCAGACCATCTCTTCATATTCGAGGGCGGAGGCCGGGTCAAGGACTTTGTGGGCAGTTACTCAGGTTACCGGCAGTACCTCAAGGACAGGGAGGAGGAACGCAGGGCTGCGTCCAGGGAGGCCCGTAAGGCGGCAGCGCCTGATACTCCGGCTTCTGCAGCGGACCGCGGAGGGGAGCGCAAGCGCCGTCTGACTTACAAGGAAAAGCAGGAGAAGGCCAGGCTGGAGGAGGAACTGGTCTCCCTTGGGGATGAGAAGAAGACCCTGGAGGCCCGGCTCTGCTCCGGCACACTGTCTTCCGAAGAGCTGACCGCCGACTCGGTCCGTATCGGGGAGGTGACCCGTCTGCTCGACGAAAAGGAACTCCGCTGGCTCGAACTCGACGAGATAGAAACCAACTCTTAAAACACAGCAATATGAAACGAAACCGCATTCTTGAACTTCTGCAGTTGCTCGCCCTTGTTCTCATGCTGGTCTACCTGGGCTTTGAGGATGAGGAATGGCTTCTGGTGCTTTCCGCCCTCCTTGTCGCAGGCTCCCTCGTAGTAAGTTTTGCAGCTGCGGCCAAGGAGAGAAGAAAACAGCAGTGACTCCCGTGCTAGCAGAACTGCAGCCGCTTGAAGAGCAGGTAGGATACGGCCCAGATGCATGCGGGGGCGACGAATGAGTAGAGAATGTACAGGATACCGCTGCTCAGCTCATCGACCTGGAACATCCCGATGAATACGCCGTGAATTGCGAGCATGACGAGTACGGTCATGGCTGTCTTGTGCTTCCGCAGGGCGATATTGCCCAGAATGAATATCGACTGGTACAGGCAGATCTTGCCGAAGTCGGACCAGAACGTGCAGAAATCCGTCCCGCCGGGTTCCCAGATCATGCCCTGGAATCCCCTTCCGCCTCCGGCCAGCGCCAGAGCGCAGTCCAGCATGTGCATGACTGCGTAGAATCCGAACGGAATCAGGACGGCGGATACCAGCATCATCACTCCGAACTTGATGGGAACGGGGAGAGGCAGCATGGCATATCCGATTCCGTCCGAAGGGTCGTTGACGTAGCCGTAGACAGATGCAGGGACGCAGAATGCCAGGAACAGGGCTGTCAGATACAGTACAGGCAGCCTGTCCCCGGGAGTCACTGTATTCTCAGCCAGCAGCATGACCAGCCAGTAGGCCAGGTACAGACAGGCCATTACTGCTGCGGCCGGCCAGATTCTCCTTATTCCGGATTTAAGGTCCGAGACCGTGAGCATTCCTGCGCGGATAAGTCTTTCCGAGGCGCAGTGGGGAGTCCTAACAGCACGCATGATCCACCTCCTTTTCAGTATTTCTGTCCAGGGACCTGAGATACTCTACCAGAGTGCCTCCTCCTGAGATGCAGGCGTTGAAGAGCACTTCTATGTCGATGTCTGTCTTTGCATGCAGGTTTTTCAGATGCGTTTCAGCGTCTGCCGCTGTGCCGGTCTCTGTGTCAGTGCCGCTGTAGGCGGTCGGGCGGTCGGAGAGCGTGCCTGAACCCAGGTTATGTCCGGCATATCCGCTGACGATACCGGAGCGGGTCAGGCGGGGCAGGATGTTGACCACACCTGCGGCCGTACGCTCGCTGAACAGGGCATGGAGCATAACCTTGTCGCCGGTGCTGAAGCATATCTTTCCTGCGAGATCATCCAGGGATGAGTTGAGCAGCAGCCTCCCGGAGTCGATGACAGCCACATGATCCACGATGTCTTCCACTTCCCGGACCTGATGGGTGGACAGAATCACCGTCCTGTCCGGCCGCATGTGCTCGGCCAGCAGCCGTCTCAGGGTCAGTTTGGACGGTATGTCCAGGCCGTTGCCGGGCTCGTCCAGCAGGAGCAGCCGCGTATTGAGTGAAAGCGCGAAGGCTATCATGGCCTTCTTCTTCTGTCCGGAGGAAAGCCTTCGGAAGACAGCACCCGGCTCGACATCGAATATCCTGAGATAATCGACGAGTGCGTCTCCGTCATAGTTCGAGTAAAACATTCCGTAATTTCCGGCATACTCTATCACCGGCAGATCCGGAGCGTTGAAGCTCTCCGGCACGAAATAGACATTGTCCAGAAACTCCGGCTTCCGGTCGAACGGCACCATGCCGTCCACCTCTATCCGTCCGTTTCCGCATTTCAGTAGCCCCGCAATCAACCTCATCAAAGTCGTCTTGCCCGCTCCGTTCCTTCCCAGGAGCCCGTAAACGGCTCCCTCCTTCAGTTCCAGGTTCAGGCCGTCATATACGCAGCGTCCCCTGTAGCTGAACCTTAGTTCATCTATCTGTATCATAAAGCAAGAAATTAAGTGTCTTGTTTCCGGCCGCGGGACGTTACGGCTTGAACTTTGCCCAACAAAGATGGGACAATAATTTCATATTTCAAAATTTTGCAGTTATATTTGCAGCCCGAAAATCAGGAAAGATGCCGGAGTGGTCGAACGGGGCAGTCTCGAAAACTGTTGAACTCCTTGTGGGTTCCGGGGGTTCGAATCCCCCTCTTTCCGCAGAAGATGAAGAAAAAAAGCTGTCGAGTTCACTCGAACAGCTTTTTTTCTTCATCTTCTGCAAAGCCCGCCGCAGGCGGGCGGGGATGTGCGACCGAAGGGAGCAAATCCCCCCAAAGAGGGGGATGGCCGACAAAGTCGGCATGGTTTTACCCCCAACCAAACCTTCCCCTCGGAGAAGGCTTAGTCGATTCGCTCCGAGAGGGCAGTGCTCCGGTGTTTCGGCAGAGTTTTTTAACCTTCCCGCAGCCCTTCCGTTCTCCTTACACAACGGCAGCAGATTCCGCATTTCTCTGCCGTTGTGGAAAGAACAGACGTGCTCACCTTCCGAAAGTGAGCTTAAAACGTGGGAAAACTGCACACCTTCCGAAGGTGGGAAGTGGCGGAACGGAAGGGAAACGCCGCTACAGACGCTGTGGTGGACATGGCCCGGGAACTCACCTTCCGAAGGTGGGACGATTTCGCGGGGAAACTGCACACCTTCCGAAGGTGGGAAGTGGCGGAACGGAAGGGAAACGCCGCTACAGACGCTGTGGCGGACATGGCCCGGGAACTCACCTTTCGAAGGTGAGACGATTTAGCGGGGAAACTGCACACCTTCCAAAGGCGCGAAGGCGGGAAGGACCACGCTACATAGGACCCCCGAATACGTCAGCGCAATGAGCACCGCAGAAGGCGGACGTGGCCGGACAGCTGATTACAGGGACTGGAGCAGGGGAAGGCTCTTGACGGCGGAGGCCAGGCCGATGAGCAGGATGGCGGCTCCGCAGATGCGGGTGAGGATGTGGAGCTGGCCGATGGTGATGCGGTCGCGGAAGGTGCTGATGGCCCAGGTGATGAGGCACCAGGAGGTAGCTGAGCCCAGGGAGGTGCCGGCCCATTCTGCGGCCATGACGGACGGTGTGGCTGTATCTACATTCAGGAAAGTGAACAGCCACAGCATGCAGACCAGGGTGCCGGGATTGGTTACCGATATGAGGAAGCCGTTGAGGGCTCCTCCGATGTGGCGGACGGGACTTACGGCTCTGGCCGTTACGCTGTCCGGATGGCGGACCTGACGGCGGCTGACCAGGAGCCGGATGCCGGTGATGCTGATTATCAGGCCTCCGGCCAGCAGTACCCAGCCCTTGTGAGCGTCGATGAAGCTGCTGATGAAGGAGAGGGCAAAAAGGGCCAGGGCTGAGTAGAGCGTGTCGCTTGCCGAGCCCCCGAGACCTACTGCCAGTCCGGCGCGCCGTCCTCTGGCCAGGGTGCGCGGTATGCACAGCAGGCCGAGCGGTCCCACCGGTATCGAGACTATGATGCCTACAATCAGTCCTTTGAGCAGTCCGATGATCATAGCTGTCTCTCAGTACCGGATTCGTGCAGCGGACTTCCTGCGTCTGAGGAAGCCGGTCTGAGCCCCTGGGTGAGCAGGGTTGTGATCTCTTGCTTGCGGTGCTCGAGGAAGTTATTCAGACTGGAGGAGTCGCGTCCCAGCAGGTCTACGAATGCCGGAGCGGTGATAAAGGAAAAGACTACCAGGGACATGCCGTCGAAAATCAGGTCGAGGGGATCGATTTTCCGGATGGTGCCGGCCTCGGCTGCCTTTTCCACCATGGCCTGAATCCTGGCGAAAACCTGGCTGCTGCGCCGGCTGGTCAGGAACACTTCGCGTATATGCCTGCGCCTGACGGGGTTCTGCATCAGTTCGTTGAATATGAACTGCGGGGTATAGGCGTTCTCGCTCAGATACCGGAAGTAGGCACCGACTGCATTGCGGATATTCCCGAATATATCGCTGTCGTCCTTCATGCTGCTGTCTATGAAGTCCATGACAGAGTCGAACTTGGCGTCGAATATCCTGTTGAAGAGGTTTTCCTTGGTCCGGAAGTAATAGTGGACCAGTGCCTGGTTGCACCCGGCGTCCCGTGCGATGTCGGTAGTGGAGGTTGCGCTGAAGCCTTTCTGCAGGAACAGTTTTTCTGCAGAGGCCAGTATCTGCTGCTCGGTGTTGGATGTCGTATTGCCCATAGTCTTGACGGTTTTATTCCAGCAGGTCGGGTCTGAGTCTTCTGGTGCGCTCCAGGGCCTGTTCTTCCTGCCATTGGCGGATGAGTTTAGGATTTCCGGAAAGCAGTACCTCCGGAACTTTCCAGCCCATGAAATCGGCCGGGCGGGTATAGATAGGAGGTGCGAGAAGCCCGTCCTGGAAGGAGTCGGACAGTGCGGAGGTCTCATCGGTAATGGCGCCGGGCAGCAGCCGGATAATGGAGTCGCAGATGACGCAGGCAGCCAGCTCACCTCCGCTGAGGACGTAGCTTCCGATGGATATCTCCTTGGTTATGAGATGCTCGCGGATGCGGTGATCGATACCCTTGTAGTGACCGCACAGGATAATCAGGTTCCCGCACGTGGACAGGCTGTTGCACATGCCCTGGTCCAGCATCTCCCCGTCCGGCGAGGTGTAGATCACCTGGTCGTACTCCCTCTGCGAGGTCAGGTCCGTGATGGCCCTGTACAGCGGTTCCGGCTTGATGACCATGCCGGCGTCGCCTCCGAAGCCGTAATCGTCTATCTGCTTGTAGTTGCCCTTGCCGTAGTCATGCAGGTTGACAATATGAATCTCCACGAGTCCCTTTTCCCGGGCCCGTCTTATAATCGAATGGTTGAGCGGACTTTCCAGCAGTTCCGGTACCGCACTGATAATATCTATCCTCATACTGGGCGCAAATTTATGTAAAACCGCGGTTCTTTTAAAAAATAATGTATATTTGCAAGTTCAATTTAACAACTGATAACGATGACTGAAGAGACCTTGAATCCTTCCCTCGGGAAGAGTACTGCTGAAAATTCTGTAGAGAATTCTGAATCACTGAATGTTAATGCTTCGGAAGTGAGTCCCGCTGTCGAGGAGGCCGCTGCTGTGGCCGCCGCAGTGGTGGCTGCCGGGGAGATTGTGGACAGTGCTGACAATGAGCAGCCGGCCGCACCTGAGGAGCCTGTGGCGGAGGAACCTGCCGTACAGGAGCCTGAGGAGATGCGCGGAGCCATTATCAGCGACGAGGAACTGAAGAGCCTCTCGTCCAAGAGCCTGAAGGAGATAGTCGAGGCTTTCCGCAACCTGGTGGACAACGGTGATATCATGGAACTCAACAGGCAGTCCGAGTATATCAAGGCTACATTCTATAAGGTGCTGAAAGAGGAGAAGATAGCATCCGGATACCATGTACAGCCCGGAACTTCCGACTATGCCGGACTTCCTGAAGAGGAAGAAGCCGGGGCAGTTCCCGCCGACAGTCCTGTGGAAGCAGGAGAGGAACCGGAGGCAGTCGAGGAGCCGGTGGAGGAGAATGCCCCTGCGGAAGTCTCCGTGAATCCATTTATCGAGATCGAGCGTGCGTTCAAGGAACTGTATGCCCGCTATAAGGGCCGCCGCGCAGTCTATTTCCAGAATCTGGAAAGAGAGAAGCAGGCCAACCTGGACCGCAAGCTGGAGATCATAGAGGAACTCAAGAACCTGGTGGATAACACCGGGGACCTGAACCGCTCCTATCCTGAGTTCCGCAACCTCCAGGCCCGCTGGCGTGAGGCCGGTCCTGTGCCCCAGGCTCGTATTAAGGATATCTACGACACGTATCAGCACTATGTCGAGAAATTCTATGACTATGTTAAGATAAACAATGAGCTCCGCGACCTGGATTTCAAGAAGAATCTTGAGATCAAGACCGCTCTCTGCGAGAAGGCCGAGGCTCTGGAGAAGAGTCCCAATGTGGTGGAGGCCTTCGCCCAGCTTCAGAAACTGCATGAGGAGTGGAAGGAATATGGCCCCGTGGCCAAGGAGTTCCGTGAGGAGATATGGGACCGCTTCCGTGCCGCGACCTCCCGCATCAACAAGCTGCATCAGGCCTATTTCGAGAACCTGAAGGTGCAGCAGAAGGAGAATCTGGCCGCCAAGACCGTCCTCTGTGAGAAGGCCGAGGCTCTGGCCGACAAGGACATCAAGGAGTCCAACGGCTGGAACGCAGTTACCAAGGAGTTCGAGGATATCCAGAAGGAGTGGCGCAAGATAGGCTTCGCCTCCAAGAAGGACAATCAGAAGATATACGACCGTTTCCGTGCCGCCTGCGACAAGTTCTACAACCGCAAGCGGGAGTTCTACGCCGAGTTCAAGGAGCAGATGAACGGCAATATGGAGAAGAAGATCGCCCTCTGCGAGCAGGCCGAGGCCGTGATGGACAGCACCGACTGGAAGAAGACCACCGACTACCTGATTTCCCTCCAGAAGCAGTGGAAGGAGGTAGGACCGGTATCCCGCAAGAAGTCGGACCAGATCTGGGCCCGTTTCCGCGCCGCGTGCGACCACTTCTTCGACAACAAGGAGAAGAACTTCGGCGGTATCGAGCCCCAGTATGTGGACAATCTCAAGGCCAAGCAGGCCGTCATCGACGAGATCATCGCCTATACTCCCTCGGGTGACAGGCGCGAGGACGAGAAGGCCGCACGCGCGTTTGCCGACAGGTGGAATGCAATAGGCTTTGTGCCCTTCAAGGAGAAGGAGAAGATACAGGATGCCTACCGCGAGGCCATGTCGGAGAAGTTCCCCGACTTCCGTGTATCCGGAGGCAGCGGACGCGGCAGGGCGCCCCGCGGAGGACGCGGCCGTGTGGAGACATCGCCCGCCCGTCAGGAAAGGGACCGTCTCCTCCAGAAGTTCCGCAAGCTCGAGAGCGAGATAGCCACATACGAGAACAATATCGGTTTCTTCGCCAGCTCCAAGAAAGCTGATTCGCTCGTCAGGGAGTTCCAGAAGAAGATAGACGCCGCCAAGGAGGAGCTCGCCGCCCTCGAGGAGAAGATTCACCAACTCGACAGCCAGGAATAAAGCATGAACAAGAATACTATAATAGGTATAACGCTCATAGGACTCCTGTTGATAGGATTCAGCGTTTATAATTCCAGAATAGCAAGAGAGCAGCAGGAGATACAGAGGGTGAGGGACTCGGTGGCTGCGGCCAATGCCTTCGAGTATGCGGAGCGGATGGCTCAGCAGATGGCCGCCGACAGTGCTTCGGCAGCGGCGGGACAGGGAACACAGGACGGGCAGCCGGTCTATGCCAGCACATACGCCAATCCCTTCCTCGAGCAGGCCTACAACGCCGGTGAGGACTTCCACTACCTCGAGAACAACAAGCTCAGGATAAAGTATTCGACCAAGGGAGGCCAGGCCGCCTCAGTCCTGATCAAGGACTACTACACCAGCGACAGCACCGACCTCTACCTGATGAAGGACGACTACAGCGACTTCGGCCTGCAGCTCTATACCGACCAGTACATCAACACAGGCGGCTTTACCTACGAGACTGTGGTGTCCAACGACTCCACCCTGGTGATGCGCCTGTATTTCTCGGACACCGCCTTCATCGAGCACCGCTATTTCCTGTCGGCTGACAGCTACATGGTGGACTTCGACGTACACATGGTGAACATGGACCGCCATATTCCCCGCAACGCATCCCAGTTCGAGATAGCCTGGAACATGGACGTGCCCCGTCTGGAGCGCGGCTACAAGAACGAGCAGAACTACTCGACCGTCGATTTCAAGTATCCCGGTCAGGTCAAAAAGATAGAGAACCTCGGTATCATGCGCGGCGGCGGACGCTCCGGCGGCCAGCACCGCGAGGTGACCACCCGCATCGAATGGTTCGCCTTCCAGCAGCAGTACTTCTCGGCCATTCTCCGTGCAGAGGAGAACTTCGAGTCGGGCAACCTCTCGATGAAATTCTACCCCGAGACCGACGCCGAGCGCCGTCTGATGGCCTGCTCCGCCTCGACCCTCGTGCAGTACGAGCCAGGTGACGATGTGACCGTGCCCTTCGAGTTCTACTACGGCCCCAACCATTTCCGTACCCTCAAGAGCTATGACTGCGACTTCGAGAAGATCGTGCCTCTGGGTGGATGGCTGGTAAGATGGATCAACAGGGGTATCATCATCCCCGTCTTCGACCTCTTCGGCCGCTTCATCAGCAACTACGGCATCATCATCCTGCTGCTGACCCTCCTCATCAAGCTGGTCATCTCGCCCCTTACCTTCAAGTCCTACATGTCTTCGGCCAAGATGAACGTTCTCAGGCCCGAGCTGGACAAGATCAACGCCAAGTATCCCCGTCAGGAGGATGCCCTGAAGAAACAGCAGGAGACCATGGACCTGTACCGCAAGGCCGGTGTGAGCATGTTCGGAGGCTGCCTCCCCATGCTGCTCCAGTTCCCGGTGCTCTTCGCGATGTTCCGCTTCTTCCCGGCATCGTTCGAGCTCCGTCAGAAGGGCTTCCTGTGGGCGGACGACCTGAGTACCTATGACTCGATTCTCGATTTCGGATTCAACATACCGCTGTACGGTGACCACGTCAGTCTCTTCGCCATCCTCTGCGCCCTGAGTATGTACTTCTCGGCCAGGATGACCCAGGGCAGCAATGTGGACAACAACCCTCAGATGAAGAGCATGCGCAACATGACCCTCTATTTCATGCCCATCTTCATGCTGTTCATCTGCAACAACCTCTCCAGCGGTCTGACATACTACTACCTGCTCTCGAACCTCATCATGATGCTCCATACCTGGATCATCCGCCGTTTCTTCGTGGACGAGGAGAAGATCATGGCCAAGGTCCGCGCCGCTTCCGTAAAGGGAGCCGCCAAGCCCAAGTCCAAGTTCCAGCAGCGTCTCGAGGCTATCCAGAAGGCACAGCAGGAGGCTATCCGCGAGCAGCAGAAGCAGCAGAGAAGACGTTAGTTAAAATATATCACACTATGGGACACATTACTGAGAATATCCTGTCGCTGCGGCAGGAACTGCCCTCCGGGGTCGAGCTCGTGGCAGTGTCCAAATTCAAGTCGGGGGATGAGATCCTCGAGGCCTACGAAGCGGGCCAGAGGGTCTTCGGCGAGAGCCGTCCCCAGGAACTCAAGGAAAAGGCCCTCTCCCTGCCCAAGGACATAGAGTGGCATTTCATCGGCCATCTGCAGAGCAACAAGATCAAGATGACCGTGCCTTACGTCAAGCTGATTCATTCGGTGGACACCCCCAAGCTCTTTTTCGAGATAGAGCGCTGGTGCCGGCAGAACGGCTTCAGCATCGATGTCCTCCTCGAGATGCACATCGCCTCGGAGGAGAGCAAGCAGGGCTTCTCCGATGAGGAGGTCATGGACTTCCTTGCAGGGATAGAGAAGGCCCGCCAGTCCGGGGACAATGAGGGATATCCCTCCCGGGTCCGCATCCGCGGGGTCATGGGCATGGCCTCCCTCACGGAGGACGAGGCGCTCATCCGCAGGGAGTTCGCTCATCTGAATTCAGTGTTCGACCGCATCAGGGCTCTGGGATATCCTTTCCTCGGACAGTTCGATCTGAAGTCGTTCGGGATGACTCACGACTATCACATCGCGGTGGAGATGGGCAGCAATATGGTTCGCGTCGGCACAAAAATCTTTGGCCCCCGAGGGGTCCGGTTATAAGGTTGCCTGAAAGACCAGTTCCGTTGGACCGGTTAATTCGACGTTTGAGAATATTCCGCTCCGGCAGCTGAACGACACCGTGAAGGTGTCCGAGGTTGACCGGAGCGTGTATTTTCCGCTGTGGTCGCCGCGGAGCCATGCGGCGGCTGCGGCGGCGATGACGCCCGTGCCGCAGGAGAGGGTCTCGTACTCCACGCCCCGCTCGTAGGTGCGGACGCGCAGCGGCTCTCCCTGCCCGGAGGCCTGCACGAAATTGACATTTGTCCCCTTGGGGGCGAACTGCGGGGCGTATCTCCACCTGCGGCCCTCGCCGTAGACGTCGAGACCTTCGATATTGTCCTTGAAAATCACCAGATGGTCCGTACCGGTGTTCATCTTCCATGCCACCGGCTCTTGGCCTTCCTGCTGCGGGAGACGGATTTCCTCCACTGCGGTGATGTCGTTCATTCCCAGCAGTATCCGGCTGCATTGTCCCTCAGAGGAGAGAACCTTGCCGCGGTGCAGACCGTCAGGGGCTTCGAATATCCAGCTGCCGTCTTTCCCGGAGGCGGGGATGCCGGAGCGGCGGGCCAGGTCTACGATGCAGCGGCCGCCGTTGCCGCACATCATGCCGGAGGAGCCGTCGTTGTTGTAGAACCGCATGGAGAAGTCGTGGACGGGGCCGCTTTCGAGGATGATGAGGCCGTCGGCTCCGATGCCGTAGCGGCGGTCGCAGAGGCGGATGATCTCCTGCTCCGTAAGCCCGGCCCTGCGGTCGAGGGAGCGGAGGAGGATGAAGTCGTTGCCGGCTGCCTGGTATTTGAACAGTTCCATTGTACTCAGTTATTTTTCCTTGATGAGACGTTCTATGTCGGCTGCCGTGCGCCGGGCGGAGTCCTTCTCTCCGAGCAAGGCCCTCATGTCATCGTAGTCGGAGAGCATCCGGCTGCGGTAGGCGGTGTCATCGGTCATGCGCAGCAGCTCGCCCGCGATGTGTTCCGGAGTGCAGTCGCCCTGGAGCAGCTCGCGGAAGATGTGCCGGCCGAGTATCATGTTGGCCAGGGATATGGTGTCGAGCCTGACGACCATGCGGGCTATGGCGTAGGTGATGGGGTTCATGCCGTAGCAGACCACCTGAGGGGTGCCGATGACGGCGGCCTCGAGGCTGGCGGTGCCGGAGGAGATGGCGGCTGCGGCGGAGTGGCTGAGGACTCCGTAGGTGTCGCCGTAGATGACCTCTATGTCGGGATTGCCGTGGAGGTATCTGTCGTAGTAGGAGCGGTCGATGGAGGGGGCTGCGGCCAGCAGGAAGCGGAAGCGGCTGCCGGTCCTCTCCTTCAGGATGGCGGCGGTCCTGACCAGGCGGGGCAGGAGGTAGTCCACCTCCATCTTGCGGCTGCCGGCGAGCAGGGCGATGAGTTCCCGGCCGTCGTCGGTCATGGAGTGGGAGCGGAGGAATTCTTCCCGGGTCATGTGGACGGAGGGAGTGGCGGCGATGTTGTCCACCAGCGGGTTGCCGTTGTAGACGGCGTTCACGCCCTTGGCCTCGAAGTAGGGCACTTCGAAGGGAAAGATGATGAAGGTGCGGTCCACGTATTTCTTGAGAAGGCGGATGCGGCCCTCGCCCCGGGCCCAGACTTTCGGAGGGATGTAGTAGAATACCTTGAAACCGTGCTCATGGGCGAAACGGGCTATCTTTAGGTTGAATCCCGGGTAGTCGATCAGGATGACGGCGTCGGGCTTCCACCCGAGGATGTCCTTCTTGCAGAAGCGGAGGTTGCGGAGGATGCTGCCGAGGCGGCCGATGACCTCGACCAGGCCCATTACGGCATTGTCCCTGTAGTCGCGGACCAGAGTGCCTCCTACGGCTGCCATTCTGTCCCCGCCCCAGAAGCGGATCTCGCAGGATGGGTCGTGGGCGAGCAGGCCGCGCATGAGGTTGGATCCGTGCAGGTCGCCCGAGGCTTCTCCGGCTATGATGTAGTATTTCATTGCTCCCAGACTTTGCGCATGCGCTCCATCTCCTGGTAGTCGGTGGTGTCGATGCGGTGGGGCACCACGGAGATATAGCCGTCCTTGACCTTCATGTGGTCGCCCAGGGAACTGTCCTTCTCGTGGTTCTCGAAGTGGCCGGCCATGAGGTAATAGGTGCTGCCGTCCTCGTCAGTGCAGGTGTCGAATTCCTTGACCCACATTCCCTTGCCCCGGCGGGCCATGCGGATGCCGCGGATCTCGGAGGCGGGGATGGGAGGGAAGTTGATGTTCAGGTAGATGCCTTTTTCGGGAGGGCAGGCGAGGAAGCGTTCCATGATCGTATCCGCGTATTCGGTTATCGGACTGAAGTCGGGATGCTCGGCGTGGGTGCATATAGAGAATCCTATGGAGGGGATGCCGTAGACCGTACCCTCAATGCAGGCGCCCAGAGTGCCGGAGTAGAGGGAGGCCACGGAGCAGTTGGCGCCGTGGTTGATGCCGGAGACCACCAGGTCAGGCAGACGTCCCTCGGGCCAGCATTCGTTGATGCCTATCTTGATGCAGTCCACCGGGGTGCCGTTGAAGGTGTATTCCCTGTAGCCGGGCTCGTTCTTTATCTGCTTGAGGTAGAGTTTGGTGTCGAGGGAAAGAGCGGCGGACTTGCCGGACTGGGCGTGGAGGGGGGCGACGACAGTCACGTTGCCGTAGCGGCGCATGACGGAGGCCAGGACGTGGATACCGTCGGCTCCGATGCCGTCGTCGTTGGTTATGAGGATCTCTCTGGTGTCGGATGTCATATTTTAATGCAAATTTGTGCGCAAATATAGATTAATTCCATCAAAATTCGTATCTTTGCCGCCGACTTTAAAATCTTACAGCAATGACAAAAGTTAAAATTGGTATCAATGGATTCGGCCGTATCGGCCGCATGGTATTCCGCGCTGCAATCGACAAATTTTCTGATGACATCCAGGTAGTCGGCATCAACGACCTGCTCGACCCTGAGTATCTGGCTTACATGCTGAAATATGACTCCGTTCACGGCCACTTCGACCACGAGGTGTCCGTAGAGAACGGCAACCTTATAGTAAACGGTCAGAAGATCCGTCTGACCGCCGAAATGGATCCCGCCAACCTGAAGTGGAACGAGGTGGGCGCCGAGATCGTAGTGGAGTCCACAGGTCTCTTCCTGACAGACGAGAAGGCCCGCAAGCACATC
This sequence comes from uncultured Alistipes sp., assembly GCA_900550465.1. Taxonomy (GTDB): domain Bacteria; phylum Bacteroidota; class Bacteroidia; order Bacteroidales; family UBA932; genus Coprenecus. Next base: position 128,999 of record URSC01000003.1, on the reverse strand, counting down.
CAGGCAGGTGCCAGGAAAGTCATCATGTCAGCTCCTTCAAAGGACGACACTCCTATGTTCGTTTATGGTGTCAACCAGAAATCCTACAAGGGACAGGACATCATCTCCAACGCTTCCTGCACCACCAACTGCCTTGCACCTATCTCCAAGGTGCTCAACGAGGCCTTCGGTATCAAGAGGGGTCTGATGACCACAGTTCACGCTGCAACAGCTACCCAGAAGACCGTTGACGGTCCTTCGAAGAAAGACTGGAGAGGCGGCCGCGGTATCCTCGAGAACATCATTCCTTCCTCTACAGGTGCCGCCAAGGCTGTAGGCAAGGTGCTTCCTGAGCTCAATGGCAAGCTGACCGGTATGTCCATGAGGGTTCCCACCTCCGACGTTTCCGTAGTCGACCTGACAGTAGAGCTTGAGAAAGCCACCACTTACGAGGAGATCTGCAAGGCCATGAAGGCCGCTTCGGAAGGCGAGCTCAAGGGTATCCTCGGATACACCGACGAGTCAGTGGTATCCACCGACTTCCGCGGTGACTCCCGTACTTCCATCTTCGATGCAAAGGCCGGTATTCAGCTCGATCCTACCTTTGTAAAGGTGGTTTCCTGGTATGACAACGAGTGGGGCTACTCCAACAAAGTGCTCGAGATGGCACGCTACATCGCCCGCAACTAACTCACACCTTACATAGAACTTTGACAGATTCCGGCTGCTCCATGAGGGTCAGCCGGAATTTTTTGCTATCTTTGTCCTGATATGCTTATGTGAAAAGACAATGCCTGTATTCAACAAGATAAAGTTAGGTGTACGGAGCAAGATATTCACCGCCTCGCTGGTCATCGCTCTGATGCTGCTGCTTTCAGGAGCGCTGGCTTTCTTCGAGCTGGGCCGCATGAGCCGGTATATCTCCGATTTCATCTCGAACAGTATTCTCAGCGTAGACCTCACGCGCAACCTGCTCAACACCTCCGAGCGCTATCATTCCGACCTCTTCCGCCAGATAGGAGGGGACGGTCTGCTGGCCCAGCCGGAGACCATCCCGGCCGAGGAGTTCGAGGCGGGTATGGAGCGGCTTTATAAAGTGCTGGCCTCGGACAGCGAGAGGCAGATGGCCGACTCGGTCCGCTATGCCTACTCGGCCTACATGCAGGTGGCCCGGGAGATTGAGTCGGTCTGGCTCAGGCCGCAGGAGGAACGCACCGACTGGTACTTCAACCGCCTCCAGACAGTCTACACCAAGCTGCGCGGCTATCTCCAGCGTCTGTCCGACACCTCGCAGAGTGCGATTACTGACAGTTACAACAGTCTGCAGGACAGTTATTACCGTTCCATCATGCCGGGCGTCATAGCCAGTGCCGCCAGTATCGTGCTGATTATACTCTTCGTCTACTTTCTCAATCATTACGTAGTTCATCCCATGCTCCGCATGTCGCGGGGACTGAGCGACTACCGCCGCACAGGCAAGACCTACAGCGTCACCTTTGACTACGGCGGCGACCAGATTCAGGCCATGAACGAGGACATCAAGGAGATCATCGACGAGAACAAATCCTTCAAGAAGCGGGGAGTATGAATGTCAAGCTGATAGCACGGTATATCGGTATAGCGTTGCTCTTCAACGCCCTGTTCATGTTCATCTCCCTGGGCGTGTCGGCACTCAACGGTTTCGACTCTTCTTTCTCGCCCCTGCTGCTGAGCGCCCTGATCACTGCGATGGTGGGATGTTTTCCCCTTATCTTCGTAAGAGGCCAGGATGACGTGAATCTCCGCGAGGGATTTGCGATTACCATTTTTTCATGGATTCTCAGTTGTATCTTCGGAATGCTGCCCTACGTCATGTGGGGCGGAGAGTTCACCCTGCCCAATGCCTGGTACGAGTCCGTGTCGGGCTATACCACCACCGGAGGCACCATACTCCAGAATGTCGAGGCACTGCCCAAGGGCCTGCTCTTCTGGCGCTCCTCCACCCATTTCATCGGCGGTATGGGAGTAATGGTCTTCATGCTCCTGGTGCTGCCCTCCATGAGTACCTTCCGCATGAGGATATCGAAGATAGAGATTTCCTCCATCTCGAAGGACAACTACCGCTACCGTTCGAAGGAGACCGTCCGGGTCATCGCGTCGACCTACGTCGGCATCACGGTGGCGGGCACCATTGCCCTGATGGTGGCCGGAATGTCCTTCTTCGACGCCGTCAACCACGCCATGAGCATTGTCTCCACCGGCGGTTTCAGCACCCGCAACGTGTCGATACTTTACTATGACTCCCTGCCGATAGAGATAGTCTGCATAGTCCTGATGTACGTCTCGACCCTGCATTTCGGCATGGTCTACGCCTTGATAGTGAAGCGCTCGACGGCGCTGCTTAAATCGCCTGTCTTCAGGTATTTTACGGGCTTCTGCATAGTGATGTCCCTGCTGATAGGCCTTGATCTGAAAGCCAGCGGTCAGATCGCCACTTACGGGGAGGCCATGCGCCAGTCGTTCTTCCAGTATGCCTCTATCATCAGCTCCACCGGTTTAGCTACGGCCGATACCTCCGTATGGCCCCTGTTCTCGATTTTCCTGCTGCTCTTCGCCATGTTCCACGGAGGGTGCAGCGGCTCGACCTGCGGCGGAGTGAAGGCGGACCGTATGTGGATATTCTACAAGGTGCTCAAGAACAATATCTTCAAGCAGCTTCATCCCAACGCCGTCATCCCGGTCAAGGTGGGAGACCATACCATTGACCCCTCGGTCATCCGCTCCGCCATCCTGTATATCGTGGCATTTACCCTGATATTCATCGTCGGTGCGCTGCTTATCTCGTTGACCGGTCCTGATTTCGAGGAGTCTTTTGCGGCGTCCCTGACGTCGATGGCCAACGTCGGTCCCGGCTTGGGAGCCAGCGGCTCGATGGGCAATTTCTCGCATTTTACGCCTTTCGCCAAGCTCGTGATGAGCATAGAGATGCTTCTCGGACGTCTGGAGATCTACACCCTGCTGATGCTGTTCTTCATCTTCAAGAAAGTCTAAGCGATGGCAGTCAGGGAATTTCTGGAGCAAAAGATACGGGAGGCCTTCCCGTATGAGCCTACGCCCTGTCAGGACGAGCTTTTCTCGCGGCTGCCGGCCTTTCTGACCGGGGAGGGCGAGATTATGATAGTCAACGGTTATGCCGGTACCGGTAAGACTGAGGCGATGGGCGCGGCCGTACGGGCGATGAAGGCTCTGAACCTGCGGTTCCGACTGATGGCTCCTACTGGCCGTGCGGCAAAGGTGCTGGCGGGCTACACCGGCGAGAAGGCCACTACGATTCACAAGCAGATCTACCGGCAGAAATCGATGGACGCCGGCGGAGGAAAATTTGTCCTGGACCTGAACAAGGACCGCCGGACCTGCTACATCGTGGACGAGGCCTCTCTGATTACCATAGATTCGGCCGGTTCGCTCTTCGGCAGCGGCAATCTCCTCGAGGACCTGCTGGACTACATCCGGCAGGGGGAGGGCAATACCCTGATCCTGGTAGGGGACAATGCCCAGCTCCCGCCCATCGGCCTCGACCGCAGTCCGGCCCTCGACCCCTCGTACGTGGGGATGTACGGCCATGTGGACTATGTCCTGCTGGACAAGGTCGTGCGTCAGGCCGACACCTCCGGTATCCTGTTCAATGCCACGGTGGTGCGGCATGCGGTAGTGACCGGGGCATGTGAGGAGTATCCCCGGCTGGAGACCCGCGGTTTTGCGGACGTGGAGCGTATCGGCGGCGGAGAACTCATCGAGGCGCTGGACGATGCGATAGGCCGCTACGGGATAGACGAGACGGTGGTGTTATGCCGTTCCAACAAGCGGGCCAACCGCTACAATCAGGGCATCCGCGGCACTGTCCTCTTCCGGGAGGAGGCCCTTTCCCGCGGGGACCGGCTGATGGTGGTGAAGAACTGCTATCAGTTCCTGGAGAAGATTGAGGAGCTGGATTTTATTGCCAACGGGGACATCGCCGAGCTGATCAAGATTTCGAATTACGAGGAGCGCTACGGCCTGCATTTCGCCGAGGCTGTCCTGGCCTTCCCGGACTACGGGGACGTGGAGATTACGGCCAAGGTGATTCTCGACACACTCACGTCCGAGTCCGCATCCCTGCCCGCCGAACAGCAGAGTGCCCTCTACGAAGGCGTCTTCACCGACTACAGCGACATCTCCACCAAACGCAAGCGCAATGCCGCCGTCCGCGAGGACCCGTATTACAACGCCCTGCAGATCAAGTACTCCACCGCCATCACCTGCCACAAGTCCCAGGGCGGCCAGTGGAAGTGCGTCTTCATCGACAACGCCTTCTGGCAGGACACCCTCACTGTCGAGGACCTCAAGTGGCTCTACACCGCCCTCACCCGCGCCACCAAAAAACTCTACTTAGTCAACTTCAACAAGAAATTTTTCGATTGAAAGCCGTTTTAAATAGAAGGTGTTGAGACGATGAGGAGCCGGGAGCCGTCGGAGGCGGTGGTGGCCAGGACGCGGAGGGTGTCGCTTTCGGCGGAGCCGAGGCGGCGGCGTAGCTCCTCGGAGGTCATCGGAAAATTGCGGGCGGTGACGGAGCAGGCGGGGTATTTCTTCCGGAAATCGCGGATGGCGGCCTTGTGGAAGGGCAGGACCTCGATGATGCGGCGGATCTTCCCGGGAAAATGCCCGACAGGCGCCGGGGCTGTGTAGAAATGGGTGGAGGCGGAAATCTTCCGGAGGCCGAAGCGGACGGCCGGGAGCTTGAAGGCTCCGCTTTTCAGGAGGGCGGGGGAGGGCTCGAAGAGGTAGCCGGCGATTTCCGAAGGAACGGCGAGGTCTGCGGCGGCCTCATTTTCCTCGCGGAGGGTAAAATGGAATTCGGCCGCATTGTCCCCGGAGGAGAGCTCTACCGCTGTTATGGGGATGTCCCCGGCCGGTACGGCATTGTCCCGAAGCATCAGGACCAGGACCTCCTTGCACTCATTTTCCGAAGAGAGAATATGGACTTCGGAGGCCTCCGGCAGTTCCGAGAGCAGGACGCGGATGTCGACCATGGGGGAGGCCTTCAGCGGGATGCGGGGGGCGATACGCAGCAGCTCGGGGCGGAGGGCGGTGATGTCCGGCTCACAGTCCCTGAGGGAGTAGACCCTGCCGCCGTCCCTGCCCCTGCGGGCCGGGTCGAGGTAGATGAGGCTGTAGGTGTCGGAGGGGATGCGGCTGAGCATTTCTGGCGTCGTCTCTGCACAGTGTACAGTGATATTGTCCCTGCCGAGGACGGTGAAGTTGTGCCGGGCACAGGCGCAGAGTTCTTCCGAGCGCTCGAAGTAGTCCACTGAGGCAGACGACTGGGAGAGGCTCCAGGAGTCGACGCCGAGACCTCCGGTGAGGTCGGCCACCCTGTCTCCGCTGCGGACGAAACGCTGCTTGTAGAGGGCGGTGGCCTGCGAACTGCATTGCTCCAGAGGCAGGGACTGCGGGTAGAGCAGCCCCGGTTCGGCATACCACAGCGGCAACTTGGTCCGGGCCTTCGCCCGTCCCTGGATACACCTGACCGCCACCGCCATGTCGATGGACGGCCAGCGGTCCCGGTGCAGCATCAGCTCTGCCGTGGAGTTCGCCTCGTGGGCGAGGACAAACTCTTTCAGTTCCTGCTCTGTCATGCCGCAAAATTAAGCCGAAGAAGGGAATTATTTATGGATTTGTCCGGAAAATTTAGTAAATTGCACCGATTAACCGAACTGAATTCAACATAACTAAATCTATAGAAAATGAATTACAGAGAAGTCGCAATGCAGTGGACCGGCCCTGAGTACGATATGGAGACCAGGACCAAGGTCAATGCTCTCCTTCGCGGAGATGAGAAGGAACTCGAGGATGCGTTTTACCGTACGCTGGAGTTCGGTACCGGCGGACTCCGCGGTATCATGGGCGTGGGCACCAACCGCATGAACAAGTACACGGTGGGCATGGCCACCCAGGGATTCGCCAACTACATCCGCAAGGCTTACGAAGGTGAGGAGAATATCCGTGTGGCTGTATCTTTCGACTCCAGGAACAACAGCCGCGAGTTTGCCAAGATTACGGCTGAGGTCTTCGCCAACAACGGATTCGAGGTCTATCTCTTCGACAACATTCGGCCTACACCGGAGCTGAGTTTCGCCATCCGTCACTATCACTGCCACGCCGGCGTGATGGTCACCGCCTCGCACAATCCCAAGGAGTACAACGGCTACAAGGCCTACTGGCAGGACGGAGCCCAGCTGACCGCTCCCCACGATACCGCCGTCATAGCCGAGGTCAACAAGATCGAGAATCCCTCCATGGTCAAGTTCGGCGAGGACAATCTTTCCAAGATCCAGCTGATGGGAGAGGAGACCGACAAGGTATATCTCGACTCTATCCTCTCGCTGATGCTCTCGCCCGAGTCCATCGCCCGTCACAAGGATATCAAGTTCGTTTATACCCCTCTGCACGGCACAGGTGTACGCCTGGTACCCAGAGCCTTGAAGCAGATAGGCTTTACCGAGGTATATCCCGTGAACGAGCAGATGATCAGCGACGGCAACTTCCCTACGGTAGTATCCCCCAATCCCGAGGAGCCTTCGGCCCTGAAGATGGCCGTAGAGCTGGCTGAGGCCAAGGGTGCCGACATCGTGCTGGCTACTGACCCTGACGCCGACCGCGTGGGCGTGGCCGTCCGCGACGACAAGGGACAGATGCTCCTGCTGACCGGCAACCAGACCGCCTCCCTGCTGACCTATTACATCCTGACCCGCTGGCACGAGCTCGGTAAACTCAATAAGGACACCTACTGCGTAAAGACCATCGTGACCACCGAGCTGCTGACAGCCATCGCAGACAAGTTCGGAGTCCAGATGTACGACGTGCTCACCGGCTTCAAGTACATCGCCCAGATAGTCCGTGAGAACGAGGGCCGCAGGACCTTCATCTGCGGAGGCGAGGAAAGCTACGGCTTCAACGTAGGCGAGTTCGTCCGCGACAAGGACGCCGTGATCACCTGTTCCTTCGTGGCAGAGTGCGCCGCATGGGCCGCTGACCAGGGTCTGACCCTCTACGGTCTGCTGCAGAAGATATACGCCGAGTTCGGCACCTACCGCGAGAAGCTCGTCTCCCTGACCAAGAAGGGCATCGACGGCAACCAGCAGATAGCCGCCATGATGAAGAACTACCGCGAGAATCCTCCCGCCAGGCTGGGTGACTCACCTGTGGTAAAGGTAATCGACTATACTGAGCCCGAGAAGACAGGCCTGCCCAAGTCCAACGTGCTCAGGTTCTTCTCCGAGGACGGCTCGGTAGTGACAGTGCGTCCCTCGGGTACGGAGCCCAAGATCAAATTCTATTTCGGAGCCAAGGGAGAGAAGGCTGCCGCGACGGTAGACTCACTTGTGAAGCAGTTTTCGGAGTAGTGCCGCGGCCGCGTTCCATACGATGTAGAACGCGAAGACAGTGAATACGATACCCGTCCAGTGTATCTTCAGTATAAGGAGAATGACTGCGGCGGGTATTATTATGCACAGAAACGTAAAGCGCTGTGCGTTGTCCTTCCACTTGAGGGTCTTGAGCTTCATGGAGAACATCGGAAGCTCGCTCACCAGCAGGGCACAGAGGATGAGGGTCACTGCCGGGATTGCCCAGTTGTTGGCCAGGAAGGTGTTGGCAATGTGCTCGTAGTGGCCGGCGAAGGCGGCCAGGGAGGCGGCGAAGAGGGCTGAGGCCGGTACGGGCAGGCCCAGGAAACTCTCGTTCTGACGGGTGTCCAGGTTGAACTTGGCGAGCCGCAGGGCGGAGAATGCCGCTATGAGCAGGGGAATATAGCAGACGTATGGTTGAATGCCGGTGGTATAGCCGGCCATCCAGTTATATAAAATAAGGGAGGGAGCCAGCCCGAAGCTCACCGTATCGGCGAGTGAGTCCAGCTCCTTCCCTATGTCGGAGTAGGCATGAAACACTCTGGCGGCAAGGCCGTCCAGGAAGTCAAATACCGCAGCCAGCACTATCATCGCCAGCGCCATGTCGAAGTCATCGTGGAATGCCAGGATGACGGCCGCACTGCCCGAAAGCAGGTTGAGGCAGGTGATGGTGTCCGGCAGGTATTTGGTGATTTTCATGCTTTACAGTCCCAGTTTGCTCTTGATGGCGGCAGGTATGGCGTCCTTGTGCACGAGGATGCTGATGGTCTTGGCTCTTACATACTTCTCGGACATGTAGTGGTATCCGGCGTATGTGCCCTCGGCTCCCCAGGAGTTCTTGGTGATGTAGTACTTGGTGCCGGCGGGATCGGTAGCGATTCCTACCAGGTGCTCCAGATGGTCGTCAGTGGTGGTGAAGGACTCATAGCCTTTCTGACGCAGAGCCTGGTCAACGACCTCGACCTCGGGGATGAGAGTCTCAGTAGCGGCGATCTCCTGACGTGTCAGGGAAGCGTCGGCAGGGAGGATGGCGATTCCGAGGGGGCTGTAAACATAGCCTTTCTCGCTTACGTCACCGTCCCAGGCAACAGTATAACCAGTGTTGAGAGCGTTGTCCACAACTTCCATCATCTCGTCAAGAGGCAGGTTGTACAGGAGCTCATGGTCCCAGTTGTCGGGAACCTCGAGGGGTACTCTCTCATAGAAAGGATGGTGTGAGAAAGAAGTGATTTCTACGTAGTCAGCGGGGTTGAAGCCGGTCATCTCCTTGAAGGTCATGGGAGTGTACTTCTTTCCGTTGTACTCGAATGTTGCAGGAATCTTGCCCATGTAGATGTCGAAGAGGGCGTCCTGAAGCTCGTAGTACTCGGGTGAGCGGGCCTTGAGCTTTACAGATGCGTCAGCGATGGCGCTGAGATATGCACCGAGTTCCCTGTGGTTGGGCAGGGGAGAATCGTAGTTGATGCCGGAGTATGCGGACTGAGGCATCATTCCGTATTTCTCGATGATCTTCATGGTCATGTGTCCTATACTGCCCTCGCTGATGTTGCCCTTACCGCGGCGGAGGTAGTTGTCGTTGATTCTCTCGTAGTAGTTCTGACGTACTGTGTAGAGCTCGGAGAGATCAAACTCACCCTTGCCCATGCGGAGCAGCTCGGCCTCAACAAACGAGGTGGTGGCGAAGCACCAGCATGTTCCTGTAGCGTTCTGGTCCTTGACGGATGTCACAGGTATTCTTACGACTTCTGTGAACTGATAGGGGTTGACCTTCTCAGCCTCCTGTTTTTTCTTGGGATCGGCCTGGGAGGGAACGGCCATAGCAAGTGCAAGTGCTCCCGCAACGATGAAATGTAATTTCATAAGTTCTGATGTTTTGAATTTTTAGGAATTAGATACCCATCTTGGCCTTAATGTCGGCGGGGATGGCGTTCTTGTTGACCATGATGTCCATAGTCTTGTATCTTACATAGGCCTCTGATACATACCATATTCCGTGGTATTTGCCTGAGTCGCCCCAGGAGTTCTTGACCATGTAGTATTTCTTTCCGGTCTGGTCCTTGGCCATACCGAAGATGTGCATTCCGTGGTCATCGGTGGTCTGGTATGTGTCGTAGCCGATCTGACGCATTTCCTGAGTAATCTCCAGCTCGGGGCAGGGAGCCTCGAAAGCAATGGCCTGAGGGTTGGAGTTGTCAGCACCGATCCAGTGAGCCTGGTCAGAGCCTACTTCCTTGATCTCAGCCTCAAGAGCCTCATAGTCGGGAACGATTCCGAGTCCGTTGCGGTTGAAGCCTCTTTCGCTTACGTCAGCGGCCCAGGCTACGCTGTAACCGTTCTCAAGAGCGTTGTCGATGATGGCAACGAGGTCATCGATGGGCACGTTCATGGAAGACTCCCAGAGCCAGTTGTCGGGAACCTCTATGATCATGTTCTGATAGAAGGGCTTGTGTGTCCAGGAGGTAATGTCGATGTAGTCGTCGAGATTCAGGCCGAGAGCCTCTACATAGGTGTGGGGTGTGTACTCCTTGCCGTTGACTGTGAAGGTCTCGGGGCACTCGCCGAGATATGCGTCGAGGATACCTTTAAAGCCTCTCTGCCATGCGGTGGAAAGTTGGCGGTTGGGGTTGCGCACGATTACGTCGAGGTAAGCGCCCAGAACGCCGCTGAGCTCACCGTGACGGTGAGTGTCAGTACCGTAGTTGAGACCGGGCATTTCGGATTCAGGAACGATTCCGTAATGCTTCAGTCCGTAGAGCACGTTACCGAACGAGCTGCCCTGACCGAAATTGAGAACTCCGTGGAGTCTTACATACTTCTCGGCTTTCTCCTGGTAGGATTTGTGAACCATGAACATCTCGGAGAGGTCCAGGGGCTCTGAGTAGCCGTTGCGGAGAATCTCAGACTCGAAGAAAGACAGAGCCGAGAAGCACCAGCAGGTACCTGTGCTGCTCTGGTTCTTGATCGAGGTGGTAGGAATCTCGATTACAGTCTCGAACTGATATCCTTCGGGCTGTGCTGCTTCCTTTTTGTTCTTCTTCTGTGCGGAGAGCACGGGAGAAATCATGCAGCAAATACATAAAGCGGTGATAATGTGTTTGATAGACATGGTGTTAAAGATTAGTTAGTGGTTTGTTTGATAGTTAGTTTTATTGTTGAGTTTTAAGGTATGCCGATGTATTTGTGGGTCTGAAGCGAGATTCTCCATCGGGGATGCTGCTTCACGTATTCTATTATAATAGGTGTCACGCTTTCCCTGTGTCCCCATTCTGGCTGCAGCGACAGGACGCATTCTGCCTTTGCGGACATCACCACTGTCTCTGCCCACAGGATGTCCTCCATGCTGCTGACGACGGCCTTGATTTCGTCAGCCCTGCCCGGGTTCCCGGCAAGAGGCGGTCTGTGCCTTTTGGGAGACAGGCAGATCCAGTCGAAATCTCCGCTGAGGGGAGATGTTCCGGATGTTTCAAGGAATATGCTGTATCCCTTCTTCCTGAGTGCCGCGCAAAGGGGGCCGAGAGGGTGCATCAGGGGTTCTCCTCCGGTAATTACAATATTCGCGGCAGGTGATGCGGCAATCTCCTCCGTTATCTTCTCCACTGTCATGACAGGATGCCGTTCAGGATTCCATGTGGAAGGAGAGTCGCACCATGGACAACGGACGTCACATCCTCCGAGACGGATAAACCATGCGGCCTTCCCGGTATTGAACCCCTCACCCTGAATAGAGTAGAAGGATTCGGCCACCGGGAGGGATGTGCCGTCCGATATGCGGGAGGTTATGTTGTCACAGTCCATTTTCGGAATAAGCGAATTTTATCGCCAACAAATGTAATAAAAATTGTACAAAATGTGCCACTATGGCAGAAAAAATTTTCGGCAGATTTTTTGAGTACCATAATTACTGAAAAGGAGAAAAGTTATGAATAACATGAATTACAAAGAGAACAATAACAACAAGGAGTTCCTCGAGCGGTACGCGGTCAATCTGAACCAGCGGGCCCGCGAGGGGAAGCTCGATCCCGTCATCGGCAGGGACGAGGAGATCCGCAGGGTGCTCCAGATCCTGAGCCGGAGGACGAAGAACAACCCTATTCTGGTCGGAGAGCCCGGTGTCGGCAAGACGGCTATCTCGGAGGGAATAGCCGAGAGGATAGTCAGTCAGGACGTGCCGGAGAACCTGAAGACCAAGGAAATCTATTCACTGGACATGGGCGCCCTCGTGGCCGGTGCAAAGTATCAGGGCGAGTTTGAGGAGAGGCTGAAGGGAGTGGTCAACGCCGTGATAGAGAGTCAGGGCGAGATCATCCTGTTCATCGATGAGATACACACTCTGGTAGGTGCCGGACGTTCGTCAGGCGCGATGGATGCGGCCAATATCCTGAAGCCGGCCCTTGCCCGTGGAGAACTCAGGGCCATAGGCTCCACCACCATCGAGGAGTACCGCAAGTACTTCGAGGAGGACAAGGCCCTGGAGCGCCGTTTCCAGATGGTCATGGTGGACGAGCCTACCCCGGCAGAGTCCATCTCGATTCTCAGGGGACTGAAGGAGAAGTACGAGAACCACCACAAGGTGCATATCGACGATGACGCCATCATCGCCGCCGTAGAACTCTCGCACAGGTACATCACCAACCGTTTCCTCCCGGACAAGGCCATCGACCTCATAGACGAGGCCGCCTCGAAGCTGCGTCTGGAGATGAACTCGGTGCCTGACCCCATCGACGAGCTGAACCGTAAGATACGGCAGCTGGAGATAGAGCGGGAGGCCATCAAGCGCGAGGGACATTCGCCCAAGCTGGACGAGATACAGGCGTCCATCAAGGAGTCCAAGGAGCAGCTCGACGAGCTCAACCGCAGGTGGAAGGTGGAGAAGGACCTGCTGGCCCGTATATCCCAGAAACGTGCGGACATCGAGCAGTATAGGTTCCAGGCCGACGAGGCAGAGCGCAGCGGGGATTATGGAAAGGTGGCCGAGCTGCGATACGGCAAGATAGCCTCGGCCCAGAAGGAGATAGACGAGCTGACGGCACAGAAGGCCGCCAATCCGGACCCGCTGATCAATGAGTCGGTGGAGCCGGAGGACATAGCCGAGATAGTATCCAAATGGACCGGCATACCCGTGACCCGTATGCTCGAGAGCGAGAAGGTCAAGCTCCTGCACATGGAGGACATGCTGCACAAGAGGGTAGTGGGTCAGGACGAGGCCGTCCGTGCCGTGGCCGACGCAGTGCGCCGCAGCCGTGCCGGACTGCAGAACGAGAAGAGGCCCATCGGCTCGTTCATGTTCCTCGGTACCACCGGTGTCGGTAAGACCGAGCTGGCCAAGGCCCTGGCCGAGGCCCTGTTCAACGACGAGAACATGATGACCCGTATCGATATGAGCGAGTACCAGGAGAGGCACAGCGTCTCCCGTCTGGTCGGTGCGCCTCCGGGATACGTCGGATACGACGAGGGCGGCCAGCTCACCGAGGCCGTGCGCCGCAAGCCCTACTCGGTCATCCTGCTGGACGAGATAGAGAAGGCCCATCCGGATGTGTTCAACATCCTGCTGCAGGTACTTGACGACGGCCGTCTGACCGACAACAAGGGCCGGACGGTGGACTTCAAGAATACCATCCTGATCATGACCTCCAACGTCGGAGCCGAGGTGATACAGGAGTACATGCAGCGCATCGAGCACATCGATGACAAGGCTTCCAGGTCTGATGTTCTGGAGGAGTGCCGCAGGGCCGTCATCGACATCCTCAAGAAGAGCATGCGTCCGGAGTTCATCAACCGTATCGACGAGATCATCATGTTCGAGCCTCTGACCCGCAAGGACATACTCGGCATCCTTAACCTCCAGTTGAGTGCCCTGAAGAAGAAGATGGAGGAGCACGGCATCTCGATAGACTTCAGCCGGAAGTTCATCGACTACATGTCCGAGAAGGGCTACGACCCGGCTTACGGAGCCCGTCCCATCAAGCGTATCCTCCAGCGCGAGCTGGTCAACATGCTGGCCAAGGCTCTTATCGAAGGGTCGATTTCGAAGGAGAGGCCGGTGCTGGTCGACGTCTCGGACGATCAGATAGTCATCACTTCTAAGTAGTCCGTTCCGAAAATGTTTGAATCCCGCAGTGCCCGTCCAGTCAGGCGCTGCGGGATTATTCATTTTCCTGATTATATTTGCAGCCGTTTATAAACGATGTAAAAAGATGCTGATATTATTCGGATTCCTCTTCGGCGGTGTTATTGTCGGTTATCTCCTGCGTCGCTGGCGGGTGACCTGGATAGGAAAGGTCACCATGGCGCTTATCTGGCTGCTGCTCTTCCTCCTGGGTGTGGAGGTGGGCTGTAACCGGGAACTGATCCGGAGTCTGCCGACGCTGGGTGTGGAGGCGGCCCTGGTCGCCGTGGTCTGCGCCCTGGGCAGCTGTCTGACGGCTATGCTGCTGTGGCGCTGGGCACGCAGGAGTGAGAGGAGGCGGGAGGCCGGCACTCAGGCAGAAACCGGCGGACAGGAGGCAGTGAGCGGACCGTCGGCAGTTTCGGAGGAAGACGGAGCGAAAGCCCGGAAAGGCGCCTTGAAGGACAGCCTGATCATCATCGCTTTCTTCGTGGCGGGCATACTGCTGGGTGTCTCGGGCATCCTGCCTGTGGATCTGTCTCAGACAGGCGTAGCCATGTACGCTCTCTACGCCCTGATACTCAGCGTGGGCTTCAGCGTGGGAAACAATCCGGACATCATCGGAGGCTTCAAGCGACTCAATCCCCGCCTGGCCCTGCTGCCCCTGATGACCATCCTGGGAACACTGGCCGCCTCGGCCCTGCTCGGACTGCTCCTTCCGCACCGGACAGTGCCGGAGACGATGGCCGTGGGCTCCGGATTTGCCTATTATTCCCTCTCGAGCGTGCTGATAACTGAATACATCGGTGCGGGACTGGGAACGGTGGCGCTCATATCCAACATCTGCCGTGAGTTCCTGACTCTCGTCCTCGCTCCTCTGCTGGTGCGCTGGTTCGGTCCCCTGGCTCCCATCTCCTGCGGCGGCGCCACCACCATGGACGTGACCCTGCCCACCATCATCCAGGCCAGCGGGGAGAAGTACACTGTACTGTCGATGTTCCACGGCTTCGTGGTGGATTTCAGCGTGCCGTTTCTAGTAACATTCTTTTGCTCCCTGTAGCGGGAATAACCGAATTTTTTACTAACTTTGAGCGTTTTTTAGAAAAGTACGATATGGAAAATACAGAATATAAGATTGCAAAGGGACTGCTTGAGATAGAGGCAGTCAGACTCAGCCCCGAGAAACCCTTCCTCTGGGCATCGGGACTTCACTCACCCATCTACTGTGACAACCGCAAGGCCCTGTCCTATCCGGCCTTCCGCAGGACCATCTGCGAGGCCATGATAGACGTGATCAACGCCACATTCAAGGATGTAGACGTGATAGCCGGCGTAGCCACCGGAGCCATCGCCTACGGTGCCATAGTCGCGGAGATGATGGGCAAGCCCTTCGTTTACATCCGCTCCAAGGCCAAGGACCACGGCATGGGCAACCAGGTCGAGGGAGTGCTCCGCGGAGGTGAGAGGGTAGTGGTCATAGAGGACCTCATCTCCACCGGTCAGAGTAGTCTGGCCGCTGTGGACGCCCTGCTCAAGTGCGGAGTGCACATCGCCGGCATGGTGGCCATCTTCTCCTACAACTTCGACCGTTCCCGCCGCGCCTTCGAGAACGCCGACGTGGAACTGCACACCCTGTCGAACTACGATACTCTCGTAGACGTGGCCCTCGATACTGGCTACATCAGGGAAGGTGACGTGAAGATGCTGAAGGAGTGGAGGTACGACCCCGATAAGTGGAGCAAGGACCATGAGTGATGTGACTAAGGTAACCGGCCGCGAGGTCCTGCTGAAGCGGCCTCCCATGGTGCTCTTCGGCCTGTTCGGGGACCTGAGCCTGCTGGTGCAGAACGTTCCAGAGGAATACGGCGGCAAGATTACGGCCGACCGCGACAGTGTCCGCATCGAGTACAAGGGCATCAGCCTCGGCTTCGTCGTAGCCCGCCGCGAGCCCTTCTCCCTGGTGGAGCTCAAGGACGACGGCAAGTCCTTCCTGAATTTCTCGGTGACCTTCCACATGGACCCGGTGGGCCTGGACTCGACCCTTTTCCACATCGAACTGGCGGCGGAGCTCAACTTCATGATGAAGATGATGCTCGGAAACAAACTCCAGGAGATGGTGGACAGCATTACGGACCAGATAGAGAAGGCCGTCAACAGTTATGCGGAGGGCAATCCGGTGGACTTCTCCAATATCAAGCCCCCTGTCAGCTTCAGCTGATCCCGTCCACGATGCAGACTCTGCCTGAGGCATTTGTCAGACAACTTACCATCTCCCTCGGCCCGGAAAGGGCGGGGGAGGTGGTTTCTTTTATCACGGGCTCGCCGGCATCCACGGCAGTCCGGATCAATCCTTTCAAGGTCAATGCTTTTCCCGCGCAGTTCGCCACCGGAAGGGAGACATTTTCCCGCTGGGGGAGGCTGCTGGACGGGCGGCCGGAATTTGCCCTGGACCCTCTCTTCCACGCCGGGGCCTACTACGTTCAGGAGGCCTCGTCCATGTACCTGGAGAGTATTCTGCCGCTGATGCTCCGGATGCGGGAGGAGCGTCCGGAGGGACCTTTCGCGGTGCTGGACCTGTGTGCGGCTCCCGGGGGCAAGAGCACCCATCTGCTGTCGATGCTCCGGGAGATTCCCGGCTCGTTTCTGGTGAGCAACGAGGTTATCCGCTCCAGGGCCTCGGTGCTCTGCGAGAATATTGCCAAATGGGGTGCGGCCAATGTCGTGGTGACTAATGACGATCCGGCGGATTTCTCCCCCCTGGGAGAATATTTCGACGTCATCGTGGTGGATGCCCCGTGCTCGGGGGAAGGGATGTTCCGCAAGGATCCGGAGGCTGTGGCCCAGTGGTCCGAGGACAATGTCCGCCTCTGCGTCGCCCGCCAGCGGAGAATCCTCACCGACATCCTGCCCTGCCTGCGTCCCGGCGGCCTCCTGGTGTATTCGACCTGCACCTTCAATCCTGCTGAGGATGAGGACAATGTAGCGTGGCTGACCTCACATTACGGGATGGAGGTCCTCGAACAGAGGCATTTCTATCCCGGAGACCCGGGAGCGGGGGAAGGCTTCTTCCTTTCGTCCCTGCGCAAGGGTGGGGCTTACGGAACCTCAGGCCGCAGTTCCGCAAGCGGCCGCGGACGGGGCGGCGGTGCTCCTTCCCGTTTCAAGGAGGAGATCCCCTGGGTCAATGACGGCTTCCCCATTTTCCGCTTCGGCAGCCTGCTCAAGGCCTTTCCGGCAGCATCAGCAGCCCGGATGCTGGAACTGGCGGAGGGCGGGGCCGGGGCAAGGCTGAGGGTGCTGGCCTCCGGAACGGCCGTCGCGGAGGTCAAGGACGGCAGAGGAGGCGGAAAGCCGGTGGTGATTCCCCAGTTCTCATTGATCCAGAGCGAGGTCTACCGCCGCGGCAGCCTGCCGGAGGTAGAGGTGCCTTTGGAGACGGCCCTGGAGTATCTGCGCCGCGGTCTTCCGGCCCTTCCCGGAGCACCTGCGGGATATGTCGTACTGACCTATGAGGGAGTCCCTTCCGGCCTGGTCAAGAACCTGGGAAACAGGTGCAACAACCTGCTGCCGCCGTCCCTCCGCCTGAGAATTTCCTAAAATTGGAAAATTATTTGGAAATCAGTAAAATAGTACTTACTTTTGCGCTCCCTTCCCCCGGGGAGGGGCTTATAAATATTGTCTAACTCCTTAATGGAAAGATTGTTTAATTAAAATTATGACAAAAGAACAGGAAGTAATGACGGAGACCGCCGAAGTGGAGGCTCCCGTAGTGGACGCTATGGCTCCCAAACGCAAGAGCAATGCGTCAGTGCCCGTTGACAAGTTCGACTGGGACAGTTTTGAGGAAGATACTCCTTACGCGGACCGCAAGGCCGACGAGGAGAAGTACAACCAGACCCTCTCCAAGGTAGTGGAGAATGAGGTCGTAGAAGGAACCGTGATGGCCATCGGAAAGCGCGAGGTTCTCGTGAACATCGGCTACAAGAGCGAGGGCGTTATCAACATCTCCGAGTTCCGTTACAACCCTGACCTGAAGGTGGGCGACAAGGTCGAGGTCTATGTAGAGACAGCCGAGGACAAGAAAGGCCAGCTGATTCTCTCCCACAGAAAGGCTCACTCCCTGCGTTCATGGGATCTCGTGAACGAGGCATTCGAGAAGGACGAGATCGTAAAGGGCTACGTGAAGTGCCGCACCAAGGGCGGTATGATCGTCGATGTATTCGGCATCGAGGCTTTCCTGCCCGGCTCACAGATCGACGTGAAGCCCATCCGCGACTACGATGTGTTCGTCAACAAGACCATGGACTTCAAGATCGTCAAGATCAACAACGAGTACCGCAACGTGGTGGTTTCCCACAAGGCTCTCATCGAGGCCGAGATCGAGGCTCAGAAGGCCGAGATCATCAGCAAGCTCGAGAAGGGTCAGATCCTCGAGGGTACAGTCAAGAACATCACCTCCTACGGTGTGTTCGTGGACCTCGGCGGTGTGGACGGACTCATCCACATCACAGACCTCTCCTGGGGCCGTATCAACCATCCCGAGGAGGTCGTGCAGCTTGACCAGAAGATCAACGTGGTCATCCTCGACTTCGATGATACCAAGAAGCGTATCGCTCTCGGCCTGAAACAGCTCCAGCCTCATCCCTGGGATGCTCTCGATCCCAACCTCAAGGTGGGTGACGTCGTTAAGGGCAAGGTGGTCGTTATCGCAGACTACGGTGCTTTCGTTGAGATTCAGCCCGGCGTTGAGGGCCTGATCCACGTATCCGAGATGTCATGGTCTCTCCACCTGCGCAGTGCCCAGGACTTCCTGAAGGTAGGCGACGAGGTAGAGGCCGTTATCCTGACCCTCGACCGCGAGGAGAGGAAGATGTCTCTCGGCATCAAGCAGCTTAAGGAGGACCCTTGGGCTACCATCACAGAGAAATATCCTGTAAATTCCCGTCATATCGCCACCGTCCGCAACTTCACCAACTTCGGTGTCTTTGTAGAGCTTGAGGAGGGCGTGGACGGTCTGGTTCACATCAGTGACCTGTCCTGGACCAAGAAGATCAAGCATCCCTCGGAGTTCACCTCCATCGGTGACAAGCTCGAGGTCGTAGTTCTCGAAGTCGACAAGGAGAACCGTCGTCTGAGCCTCGGCCACAAGCAGCTTGAGGAGAATCCTTGGGACGTATTCGAGACCCAGTATCCTCTCGGCTCTATCCACGAGGGAACAGTAGCCAGCTTCGCAGACAAGGGAGCTGTCATCTCTCTCGGTGAGGGCGTTGAGGGCACATGCTCCATCAAGAACCTCCAGAAGCAGGACGGCACTACAGCCAATGTAGGCGAGAAGCTGCCCTTCAAGGTGGTCGAGTTCAACAAGTCCAACAAGAAGATCATCCTCTCCCACACCAAGACATGGGAGGAGCCCAAGAAGGAGGAGAGCCGCCGTGAGAGCGAGAGCACCCAGAGTGCGATGAAGAAGATCAAGACCAATCTGGAGAAGACCACTCTCGGCGATATCTCAGAGCTTGCCAACCTCAAGAGCAAGATGGAGCAGGAGGCCAAGTAGAGAACCCTTCCATGAAGTTTTCGTTGACGACATTGGGAGTCTCCTCAGCCTCCCCGACAACGGACAGATACCCCAGCGCTCACATATTTAATATATGTGGGCGCTTGCTGCTTATCGACTGCGGTGAAGGCTGCCAGATGCTGATGAAGCGGCACGGGATATCGCTGATGAGGACGGAGCGGATCTTCCTCTCCCACCTGCACGGCGACCACGTTCTGGGGATATTCGGACTGATGTCCACCCTGTCCATGTCCGGAAGGACGGAGCCCCTGCATATCTATGCCCCGGAGGGATTTTCCAGGATACTGGACTTTTTCAAGTTGCAGTTCCTGGAGCGGGAGACCTATCCTGTCGTCTTCCATCCGCTGACGGCCTCCGGGCCGGAGGTGATTCTGGAGGACTCCGTCATGAGCGTGACGGCCCTGCCTTTGCTGCATAGGGTCCCGGACTATGGGTATCTCTTCCGGGAGCGGAAGCCGGGGCTGAATGTCCGGAAGGAGGCTGTCGCGTCGCTTGCATTGTCCGTCAGCGAGATACTGGCCCTGAAGGAAGGACGGGACGTGCAGAGGGAGGACGGGAGTGTGCTGAGGGCTTCTGAATTGACCTACCGGCCGTATCAGCCGCGGTCATTTGCCTATATAAGTGATACCGCCGCTTTCGGAGCCCTTCCCGGCATGGTCCGGGGGGTGGACCTGCTCTATCATGAGGCCACCTTCGGGGACGACTGTGCGGAGAAGGCGGCGGAGATGTTCCACTGCACTGCCCGCCAGGCGGGGGAGACGGCCCTGCGCTCCGGTGCCGGGAAACTGGTGATAGGACATTTCTCATCCAGATATAAGGACCCTTCTGTACTGCTGGCTCAGGCCCGTGAGGTATTCCCGGAGACGGAGATGGGCTGGGAGGGCCGTGAATTTGAAGTACCTGTAAAAAAGACAGAATAATGAGACAGAATAAGATCAAGGCGGCGCTCCTTTGCGCGGTCCTCCTGCTGGCTTCCGCCGTCACGGGCGCGGCCCAGCAGAAGAGCGAAATGAACATGGCGGCCGGAAAGTTCAATCAGACACTGTTCTACATCGACCGGCTGTACCTGGAGGATGTGGATCTCAACGCGCTCGTCGAGAAGGCCATCGTGGCGGCAGTCGGGGAACTCGACCCGCATTCTTCCTATATCTCGGCGGAGGATGTCAAGGCTATGAACGAGCCGCTGCAGGGGGAGTTCGAGGGCATCGGCATCGAGTTCGCGATCATCCGGGACACTCTGACCGTGCAGGCAACTGTGGCCGGAGGTCCGTCCGAGAGGGTCGGGCTGCTGGCCGGGGACAAGATTCTCCGGGTGGATACCTCCTTTATCGCGGGTATCGGACTGAGCAATGAGGATGTCTACGGCTATCTGCGCGGCAAGAAGGGCACGAAGGTCGAGCTGGGCGTGCTCCGCAAGGGCGTGGCTGAACTTCTCGATTTCACGGTTGTGAGGGACAAGATTCCGATCAACAGTCTCGATGCGGCCTATAAGGTGGAGGACGACGTGCTTTACCTCAAGCTCAGCCGTTTCGCGGCTAAGTCACGGGACGAGATAGTGGAGGCGATCAGGTCGTTCGACGGGGTAATCCGCGGAGTGATACTGGACCTCAGGAGCAATTCCGGGGGATACCTGCCTACGGCCATCGACATCGCGAACGAGTTTCTTGAGGAAGGGGACCTGATAGTCTATACCGAGGGCAGGGCCCTGCCGAGGATGCAGGAGTCGGCCCGCGGTAACGGGCTGTACCGTCAGGGACCGCTGGTGGTGATGATAGACGAGAACTCGGCTTCGGCCAGCGAGATCGTGGCCGGCGCTGTTCAGGATCAGGACAGGGGTGTGATAGTCGGGCGACGCTCCTTCGGCAAGGGGCTGGTCCAGCAGGCCATTCCGCTGGAGGACGGCTCGGAGCTGAGGCTTACCATCGCCAGATATCATACGCCTTCGGGCAGGGTGATTCAGTCGCACTATGAGGCCGGACATGCTGACCAGTATTACAAGGACTTCTACGAGAGGTATCTGCGCGGGGAGTCTTTCAGCCGGGACAGCATCCAGTTCCCGGATTCGCTGAAGTTCAAGACCCTGCGGCTGGGCCGGACGGTCTACGGAGGCGGCGGCATTATGCCGGATGTCTTCGTGCCTCAGGACACCGCTTCGTATTCGGCTTATTATGCGGCTCTGCTCAGGCAGGGGCTGGTCATAGAGTATATGAACGGGCTGTGCGACCGCAACCGCAGCGCGTGGACTTCCAGGTACCGCACTTTCGAGAAGTTCGACCGAAGTTTCAAGATTACGGACGAGATGGTGGACGGGCTTGTGGCCCTGGCTTCGGAGAGGGGAATAGAACTGAAGGAGGATGAGCTGGAACGCTCGCGGGAAGACCTGTGCCTGTATATGAAGGCGCTGGCTGCCAGCTCTATCGTCTCGCGGGACTGCTTCTACCGGGTGATGAACTCGCGGAGTCCGGAGTTTCAGGCTGCGTTGGAGGCTTTGCGGGAGGCTTCTCTCTCGCGGAACGCCTTGTTGTAGGCCCTGGAGTTGGCCTTGTGCTGACTGTAGGTGGAAGCGAAGTTGTGGGTCCCGTCGAACTCGGGCTTTGCACAGAAATACAGGTAGTTGGATTTCTCGTAATTCAGCACCGCGTCTATGGCTGTCACTGTGGGTATCGCAATCGGTCCCGGTGGCAGCCCTTTTATTCTGTAGGTGTTGTAGGGGGAGTCGATCTGCAGGTGGCGGTGCAGGAGACGGCGCAGTCCCGGCTCAGTGTCCAGATGGGCGTAGATGACGGTGGGGCAGGCCTGGAGCCTCATGCCGCGGTGCAGGCGGTTCATGTACACTCCGGCTATCTTGGGCATCTCTCCGGCGTTGTTGGTCTCGCCTATGACTATGGAGGCGAGGGTCATCACCTCGTTGCGGTCCAGGCCGATCTCTTTGGCCAGGCGGTCGCGCCTGCCGTTCCAGAAGGTATCGTACTCCTTCTTGAACCGTTTGATGACGGATTCGGGGCTGGACGTCCAGTAGAATTCGTAGGTGTTGGGGATGAACATGCCTATGAAGGTTTCGGGCCTGAATCCCAGGGAGTCGATCATGGCGGTGTCTTTCAGGGCGGTGGCGAATGCGGCGGAGTCGGCCTCGAAGTTGCGGCCGAGGAATGCGGCCAGCCGGTCGAGGGTCTTGATATAGCCCCTGAGGGTGACCTTTGCCGGAGTCTGCCAGCCGTTGGCTATCATGCGGATGATGTACTGGTTCGACATGCCCGGCTCTATGACGTAGCGGCCAGGCTCGAAGTGGGAGGCCAGGTCCCGCTTGCGGGCGGCACGTTCCAGGCTTTTGAGATTCTTTATTGTACCTGAGGCTTTTATGGAGTCCTCCACTGCCTGATAGGTGGCGTCGCGGTAGATGAGGATGACGCCTTCCTGCACGGTGTTGGGCTTTTTATAAGTGATGTACCAGTTGAGGCCGAAGGCCGCAATGATGACTGCGGCGGCCGCTGCTGCGATGATGAGTGTCCTGCGGTTCATATTGTCCTATCTGTGCCTGCGGAGGAATATCTCGTCGCCGATGTGAAGGATGTCTCCGCTTTTGTAGTCATTGTACTTGAAGAGTTTTTTCATGCGTACTCCGTATTTCTGGGATACGTCATAGTAGGTGTCGCCTTCCACTGCAATATGTATTTCCATGTGCCTCTGAGCTTTGGCCTTTTTCCTCTGGAGGTAGACCACTGTGCCGGGGAGGAGGTCCCTGGACTTTTTGAGGTCGTTGTACCGCAGCAGCTCCTTGGTGAAGAGGTTGTACTCCCCGGCTATGCTCTCGTAGGTGTCGAGGTTGCCGGCCAGGATGTAGGGAACACCGTTGCGCTGGTAGATGATGCGGTTGCGGGAGTACTTGTAGAGGAGGGATGTCCTGGCGGGATTGAGCTCCATGACCTTCATGATCTCGTTGGGGCTGGGAGGCAGGAGATTCCGGTTCTGCTCGGCCTTCGCGTACATCTCGCGGTCAAAGCGGTAGAGCTGGTAGTCCTCGATGATCTTGATCAGCCGCTGCGCGTACTGCGGGTCGGTGGCGTAGCCGGCTTTCTTCAGGCCGTGGCACCAGGCCTTGTAATCGGTGATTTCCAGATCGAAGAGAAATGCGTAGCGGTCCCTGTAGCGCAGGAAGTCGGAGTGGTCCTTGAAGGATTCGGCCGGGTTGCGGTATTTGCGGAAGCAGGATTTCCCCGGGTCGTCGTCCTTTTTGTAGTATGTCGGGCCCTTCCAGTCGTTGTGGCATTTGATACCGAAGTGGTTGTTGGCCTTGACGGCCAGATCGGAGTTGCCGTCGCCTGATTCCAGGCATCCCTGTGCCAGGGTGATGCTGGCCGGTATGCCGTGGGTCTTCATGGCCTGGATAGCCGCGTCCTTGTACTTGTCGATATATTCCTGACGGGTCAGTCTCTGCTGTCCGTAGCCGGGCATGACTGCCAGCAGCAGGATTATGGCCGCCGCCGCTCCCTTGATTATCGTCCGGATGGTATTGAAATTCAGTGTCTGTCTCATGTCGTCAGTTCAGCTGTGAGTCTGAACGGACAAAAGTACGAAAAAATTCTATTCATTGGAGATGGACTCGACCGGATTGCGCAGTGCGGCCCGGCGGCTGCAGAGGGTGACGGTGACGGCAGTGACGGCTGCTGTCAGGGCGAGGGCGGCAATGAATATCCACACCGGCACCGGACTCCGGTAGGGGAAGGAGGACACCCACTTGCGGATGATGATGAAGGAGACGGGTGCGGTCAGGATGAAGCAGATGAGAGTGATGGTCAGGTAGTAGCGGTTGATCATGGTGAGAATCTCCGCTACCGATGCCCCGTGCACGCGGCGGACGGCTATCTCCTTGCGGCGGAACTGCGTCTCGAAGTACACGAGGCCGAGGATGCCGATGACTGAGATCAGCAGGGATATCCAGGATGCGGTGCTGATCAGGCGGCCCAGCCTGTCCTCTTTGGCATAGAGTCTGTCCACCGTATCATCGAGGAAATGGATGTCTATGTCCTCGGCATTGACGGAGGGGCTGTCTCCTGTATCTTTTGCCGGATGAATCCGAATGTGGCGGGAATGTCGCCTGGAATTATTCTGGCATATCCCGTCCGCAGCGGCCACCAGGGGGTGCTTCCGAAGTTGTACAGGCAGAAAGGACCGATACTGTGCTGCAGGGGCTTGAAGTTGAAATCTCTGATGGAGCCGATTATCGTCGCATAGCCGCTGGAGTGTCCCGGGAATCCGGAACCGATCTGGTAGAATGGATGCATGCTGAGAAAAGTCCCGTTTACTATCATCGTGCCGTCCGGATTGTTGTCATCGGATGGGAGGAAGTCCCTTCCGCCGGTCAGTTCCAGATCGAAGAAGGAAATGAAATTGCGGTCTACGGGCAGGCATTCTACCTGTACCGGCTCTCCGTTGTACTGACGGCCCCAGGGCATCTTTGTCTCCGAGGCGATGGAGTAGGCGGAGAAGGTCACGTCGGTGATGGCCGGGTTCCCGAGCAGCATTTCTCTAAGAGTCTCCCGCCTTACTGCCGATTCGTTTGGAAGGCTGAACTCCACGATATGTTCCCGGTCGTAGCCCATGTCGAACCCTTTCATGTATCTTACCTGCAGGGTGATGAACAGTGCGCAGATAATCAGGATGAAAGAGACCAGGTACTGTATGCTGACGAGCACCGTGCGCAGATTCCGGCCCCGGGCGGAGAGGGAAAATGAGCCTTTGAGTACCATCGCCGGGTTGAACGAGGTGCTGTAGCGGGCGGGAAAAATCCCTGCGGCCAGGGCAGTGGTCACGGCAGCACACAGGCCGATGAGGAGCACGGCAGGGTTGTCCTGGACTTTCAGCGAACCGGAGATGTACGAGGCAATGCCTGTGGTCGCGGCGACGGACATCACTCCTGCGCTGAGGACAAAAGCGGCCAGTACCAGCAGAAGTGTCGAGCCGAGCTGCCGCCATATCAGGGTTCCGCGTGTCGCTCCGATTACTCTTCTGGTATTGAGACTCTTGATGCGGAATGGTACTGCCGCCATGGAGAAATTGATGAAATTGATGGCTGCAATCAGCAGGATTAGGATGGCGACGGAGAAGAGTGTGATGGTGGTGCTGCGGTTGCCCTTGGCGATGTTGTCAGGAGGGAAATTGTAGTTGTAGTACGCATCGTGCAGGCCGGTGATCCGGAATCCCCTGAATCCGGAATCCTCTTGTCCTCCGGACAACTTGTCTGCATATTCATCCAGTGCCGACTGAAGCCCTTCATGGTCGGAAGTCCTGACATAACAGTAGTAGGCCCAATTCCCGTAATTGTTGATGGAAAAGTCCCCGATATTGATTATGACTTCGTTGTCCACACTGGAATTCTCCGGGAAATCCTTGAACACCCCCACGATAGTGAACTGCCTTGGAAGGAACCGGACGGTGGCCGGAGAGGCGAATTCCACCTCCCTGCCTATGGGAGACTCGCTGCCGAACAGCTTCTCCGCTCCATTTTCGGAGATTACGGCAGTCCGGGGAGCCTTGAACAGCGATGTGTCGCCCTCGGTGAACTCGAATGGGAATACCCTCAGCAGCCCGTAGTCGCAGTCTGCGTACCTGAGTGTGATTCCAGGATTGTCCGTCCCGGTCTCACGCATAGGAGCACTCTGCCCTTTGCTGTACAGGTATGTGCCGACAGCCTCGGCCTGGGGCAACGCATCCTTCATCGTGTTAATCATAGGTCTCGACCAGTTCACGCTGTAGGAACTAAGGTCTTCCTGGGCGGCATATTCCAGCCGGTATATCTTTTCGTGTCCGGGCCAGCATCTGTCGTATCTCCAGTCATACATCACCTGCACCATCAGTATCATGAATACAGAGAGGGCGAGGGTCAGTCCCGTTACATTCAAGACGGTGGAAAAGAGAGTGTGGCGGTTGAAGTGTATGCGTCTCATGGCGGTGTGTTATGGCTTTGGTAAGTTGCTTGGTGGTTGTGGGGGCTGCTGTTTTGCTGTCTGTTGTTTGCTGTTTGTTGTTCGCTGTTTGCTGTCTGCTCGCTGTCGTCAGCTGTTTGCTGTCAGTTGTTTGTTGTTTGCTGTTCGCTGATTGTTGTCTGCTGTCTGTTGTTCGCTGTTTGTTGTCTGCTGTCTGCTGTTTGTTGTCTGCTGTCTGCTGTTTGTTGTCTGCTGTCTGTTGTCTGTTGTTTGTTGTTTGTTGTTTGCTGTTCGCTGTTTGCTGTTTGTTGTCTGCTGTCTGTTGTTTGCTGTTTGTTGTTTGCTGTTTGTTGTTTGCTGTTCGCTGTTTGTTGTCTGTTGTTAACTTTTGTTATCTGTTCACTATTTGTTCGTTGTTTGTTCACCCTCTCATTTCGCAGTTTGTTCGTTCTCTGTTCATTGTATGTCTGCTGTCGTCATCTGTTTGCCAGTTGTATGCCTGCAGCAGTCGGCTGCAAAATTAAGTACCGTTTCCACGCCTGGCAAGCCCCGGAAGTTTTTTCTAAACGGCAGCCCCTGATTTTCAGCCACAATCTATGCCATTGCGGAAGTTTTTTCTCATCGCGTTTATGTGGCATTTATGTGATGTGCGTCCTCCATCAGTATTCCTGCCTTCGGCCATCCGGAAGGTGCCGGCGAAAGTGCCGTTTACCCGTCACCTTCTTGAGCGGAGTGCAAGGCCATCTACTCACCTTCGGAAGGTGGAAAAGGCTTGTGGTATTGGCAAAAGCAGCAGCTGGCGTTCTCGTGGCGGTGGTGCATCTACTCACCTTCGGAAGGTGAGCAGAAAAAGCGGGAAATCAACGCACCTTCGGAAGGTGGAAAAGGCGTGTGGTGCTGGAAAAAGCAGCAGCAGGCGTTCTCGTGGCGGTGGTGCATCTACTCACCTTCGGAAGGTGAGCAGAAAAAGCGGGAAATCAACGCACCTTCGGAAGGTGGAAAAGGCGTGTGGTGCTGGAAAAAGCAGCAGCAGGCGTTCTCGTGGCGGTGGTGCATCTACTCACCTTCGGAAGGTGAGCAGAAAAAGCGGGAAATCAACGCACCTTCGGAAGGTGGAAAAGGCGTGTGGTGCTGGAAAAAGCAGCAGCAGGCGTTCTCGTGGCGGTGGTGCATCTACTCACCTTCGGAAGGTGAGCAGAAAAAGCGGGAAATTGACGCACCTTCGGAAGGTGGAAATGGTGCGAGGTGGAAAGGAGTTGTTAATTAGAAGGGGTAGAGTTAAAGAGGAGGCAAGCAAGGCAAAATGTGGTATACAGGCCTTCCAGTGAGGTTATGCGCAGCGGCAGGAGGCCAGCCGGTCCTTGAGGTATTTGGAGAGGCGGGTGGAGAGGCCCATCTGCCTGGCGAGAGATGTCTTCCATTTGTTGAGGCGGTTGAGGTCGCGGTCGAGGATGACGCTGGCGGCGTTGGGGGAGAGGCCGCAGCACATCAGGCAGATGAGCAGGCGGTCGTCGTCGGTCAGCCAGGGAAAGTCGTCGAAGAGTCCGCTGAGGAAGCCGGGGTAGGAGGTCTCGATGAGGCCGCCGATCTGCTCCATGGCCTCGTGGCCGGTGAGTCCGGTTTGAAGGGTCTCCTTGAGCCTGCGACTAAGGGTTGCGGGGCTGGATGCGCTTTCGTAGTGGACGTTGGCTGTCTCGTCGATGAGCATCAGCAGCCGCTCGGTGAAGGCGGTGAGTCTGCTCTGGCCGCCCTGGCCGCGCTCCAGCAGCATCCGTGCCATAGCCCGACTCTCCTTCAGGTCTGCCTCGAGGCTTTCAATCTCATGCTTCTGTTCCCGTATTGTGCTGTCCTGCTCCAGTATCGTACCGTTCTGCTCCTCGATAACGTCCTTCTGCTTCCACGTGTCCCCCTCTAAGTCCTTGGAAATGCCGTAGAACATCGATGTCTTCCGCCGCTCCTTCCTCAGCTTGATACGGCTGTCCAGCAGCGCAATCAGAGCCGCCGACAGCCCCACGGCCAGTATGCAGTGTATGATAAAATCCCAATCCATAGTACAAATGTACGCAGAAACCGAGTGCAAAGGAAATTTATTTCACAGTACAAATGACGAAGTCAAATTTAGAAAATTCGGGATGGAATTGTTAAATTTGTCTCGTCAAAGCAATAAAAGATAAATGCCATGGCACAGAAAATACTCACGATAGATTATCAGGAATATGCCTCGATGGCGGAGATGGAGGAGGAGGACCGTTCGCTGCTGGAAAGGGCGGTCAAGGCGACAGAAGGCTCGTATGCCCCTTATTCCAAGTACAATGTGGGAGCGGCGGTGCTCCTTTCGGACGGTACGGTGGTCACCGGGGCCAATCAGGAGAATGCGGCCTTTCCCTCGGGCCTCTGCGCCGAGCGGACCGCCCTCTTCGCGGCCCATGCGCAGTATCCCCATCTGGCCGTAAGGGCCATTGCCATAACAGCCTGCCGCGGCGGCCGGATGCTCCCCGAGCCGGCCTGGCCCTGCGGAGCCTGCCGTCAGGTCCTCGCCGAGTCCCAGAAAAGAGCCGAGGCCCCCGTCCGTGTCATCGTGGGAGGCCTCAGCTGTATTGTCGTATTTTCCTGTGTGGAGGATATTCTGCCCTTTATTTTTAACGGCCTATAGGCGTGAGATGTCGTAGACGGCGGGATTCTGCCCGTCCTCCCCGGAGGGCATGAAGATACCGTATGACCTGCCGTCTGGGGCATTGAACATGTAGTACAGACCGGCGGGTTCTCCGTCTTCGCCGAGTATGCGGTAGAATTTGGATTTGCCGCTGCGCAGGTCATGAACCATTATCAGCACCGAACTGGCCGTGCTCATGCAGGCGTAGACCTTGTCTTCGGAAATCAAAGAGCAGTTGTGGAAGAGGTGCGTGCTGTCGTCGGGATGCGAGCGGTTGTACTCGAAGCGGTTTGCGAAGTTGTACTTGATGTCGGCGGGCAGGCCGCTCTGGCCGAAGTCGTAGATGATGGCCGGGGTGATGCGCTCTCCGTCAGCCCTGTAGATGGTGTCGGAACCGATGAAGGCCATGTATATGCTTCTGTCCACGTGAGAGAAAGGGAAAGCGGTGCTGTAGCCTCCCGCGGGATATTTGACCTCGGAGGTGTCCACTACGTTCCAGTCCCTGTCGTATATGCCGTAGAGCGGGGTGCTGAATCCGGGTGTACCGTTCCAGATATGCTTGACGATGTATCTGCCGGGGATGTCCGGTGTGGCGGTCATGTAGATGATTCCATGTTTGATGTCGCCGCTCTCGGTGCCGGGGATGACGGTGTAGCCGCCGGGGGTGATGATGTAGCGCTGCAGGCTGTGGTTGAAGCCCTGGAACGAACCTACGTTAAGAGTGTCCCCGAGCATGAAGATGGACGTTATGTTCAGGAACTCACCTGGTCCGCGGCCCTGGTGACTGATGTCGCGGATGTACCGGCCGTCTCGGTCAAACTGCATCAGGCGGTAGTTGCCCGCAGTACCCGAAGCTATGATGTAGCCTCCGTCATCAGTGTAGACCAGATCCTTGATACCTCCGATGATGCTCTCCTCGGAGAATTCCAGGATGGTCTTGGCCAGGTCTGTCAGGCTGATGTCGGTAATCTCCTTGCCGGTCAGGTCAGCGTCTATGACGCGGATGCCGTCGGAGTCAACTTTCGGGGAGCAGGATGCGGTTAGCAGAAGGGCTGAGGTACAGATGCAGATAAGAGGGGTGACAGTTCTCATGGTGTTCGGCGGATTAGGGGTACTTATTAAAATAAAAAAGGGTAAGCTGATTACATCGCACCGCTACGACCATCGTGTCCTTGCTGCCTTCCGGCCCTGGGGAGGTTGGATGGGAGCTGGTCGTGTAAGACTTACCCGAGTGCAAAGATATACATTTTCGCCAAATTTTCTACATTTGCACAGAATTTTTGAAAATCTACGCTTAGGAATGGAACTGAAAGATGATCTCTGGGGCAAGAAAATAGCCGTGGGCCTCTCCGGCGGAGTGGATTCCTCGGTGGCCGCCCTGCTGCTGGCCCGGGCCGGATACGACGTGTTCGCCCTCTTCATGCAGAACTGGCACGATGTCACCGGCACCCTGCACGGGGAATGCGAGTGGGAGGAGGACCGCAAGGTGGCCGAGATGGTGGCCCGGAAGATAGGCATACCCTTCGAGTTCATCGACCTGTCGGACACCTACCGGCACAGGGTGGTGGACTATATGTTCTCGGAATATTCCAAGGGCCGCACCCCCAATCCGGACGTGCTCTGCAACAGCGAGATCAAGTTCGACGCCTTCCTGAAAGCTGCCCGCGACCTCGGGGCCGACTATGTGGCCACCGGGCACTACTGCCGCAAAGACGTGACGGACGGCCGGGACGGACAGCCTGTCTACCGCATCTTAGCCGGAGCTGACGGCAACAAGGACCAGAGCTACTTCCTCTGCCAGCTGACCCAGGAACAGCTCTCCGCCGCCCTCTTTCCGATAGGCGACATCGTCAAGCCGGAGGTCCGCCGCCTGGCCCGTGAGGCCGGTCTGCCCAGCGCGGAGAAAAAGGACTCGCAGGGCATCTGCTTCGTGGGGAAGGTCGATCTGCCGGTGTTCCTGCAGCAGAAGCTCGCTTCGAGGGAGGGCAATGTGGTGGAGATTTTCCGGGATTTCTATGACAATATCAGGGCGGAATATCCCGGATATGCCGCTGCCACGTCTGAACCGGATGCGGCGGACATCACCGCCCTCGGCCCGTCGGAAGTCAGGGCCTTGGCCCGCGCCTACCACTACCGGGAGAGCGACGGCAGGAAGATAGGTACCCACATCGGCGCCCAGTACTATACCATCGGTCAGCGCAAGGGCCTGAACATCGGGGGACATCGCGAGCCGATATTTATCCTCGACACATCCATTGCCACCAATACCATCTACGTAGGAGAGGGACACGAGCATCCGGGCCTTATGCGGAAGGCATTGAAGATCAATGCCGACGAGGTTCACTGGATCCGCCCGGACCTCCGGATGGCGCCCGGGGAGGTCCGCCGCTACCTGGTCCGCGTCCGTTACCGCCAGCCCCTGCAGCAGGCTGCCCTGCATTGCCTGGATGACGGGATGTACATCGTCTTCGAGGAGCCTCAGAGGGGCATAACCCCCGGACAGTTCGCTGTGTGGTACGCTCCGGAAGATCTGGAGATGCTGGGCAGCGGAGTCATCTCGGAATAGTTATTATAAGATATGATACATAAGGTTACAATATACCTCGGTTCGGCGGCCGGAAACTCGCCGGTGTATGCGGACAATGCGGCGGAGCTCGGACGGCGTCTGGCTCAGGCCGGTGTGGAGATAGTCTACGGAGGAGCCTCTGTAGGAACAATGTGGACAATGGCTTCTGCGGCAATACAGGCAGGCGGTCGGGTAACCGGGGTCTTCCCGAAGAATTTCAAGGGCAAGAAGGAGTCGCAGGACCGCCGGATAGAGGTACGGGCGCAGGGGTTGGCGGAGATGATAGAGACTCCGGATCTGGCTTCCCGTGTGGCTAAGATGACGGAACTCAGTCAGGCCTGCATTGTCCTGCCCGGCAGCTACGGCACCATGCACGAACTCTTCTGCTGGCTGCTCGGCCATCAGCTCCGGGAGCACGCCAAGCCGGTGTTTATCCTCAATACCGACGGTTATTACGACTGTTTGCGCGGACTTTTCGAGACGATGGCTTCCCGAGGCTTCATGTCAGCGGCCGATGCGGCCATACCGTGTTTCTGCTCCACCGTCGATGAGATAATCGCAAAAGTGCTGGTCGGCGAATAATGCTGGCACCGGAGGGTAGTGCTGCCTCCTGGAGGCAGCACTACCCTCCGGTGCCGGTATGCGCTTTCGGCAGCAACCACAACGGCAGCGTTTTCCGTGATTCGGTGCCGTTGTGGAAGGAGTAAGTGCCGTTGCGGTTTAAGTGAATAGATTTACGAATTATGACAGACAGAGAATACATAACGATTAACGATGCGTGCGAGAACAACCTGCAGCATGTCTCGCTGCGCATCCCGAAATATCGGGTAACGGTGTTTACCGGAGTGTCCGGCTCAGGCAAGTCCTCGCTGGTGCTGGATACGGTGGCGGCCAAGTCGCGCCGCGAACTCAACGATACCTTCCCGTCGTTCGTGCAGCAGTACCTCCCGAAGTACGGCCGTCCCCATGTCGGCAGCGTGGAGAACCTGCCCGTAGCGATAGTCATTGACCAGAAGAAACCGGCCTCCAACTCCCGCTCGACGGTAGCG
The DNA here is from genome assembly GCA_900550465.1 of uncultured Alistipes sp. Classification (GTDB taxonomy): domain Bacteria; phylum Bacteroidota; class Bacteroidia; order Bacteroidales; family UBA932; genus Coprenecus. The sequence goes on along the minus strand of URSC01000003.1, from coordinate 96,721 downwards.
ACCTACACGGACATTCACCCATTGCTGCGGCTACTCTTTTCCCGCGTCGGACAGCCCTTCGTAGGATATTCCGATACATTTTCCTTCAACCATCCGCAGGGCAGCTGCCCCCGTTGCTCCGGCCTGGGAGAGATACGCGAGCTGGACATCCACAAGCTGGTGGACTTCGACAAGAGCCTCAATGACGAGGATACCATCCACTACATTGCCTTCCACAAAGGCGGCTGGAGATGGATCCGCTACGCCCACAGCGGCCTGTTCGACCTCGACAAGAAGATACGCGACTACACCCCCGAGGAACTGGACCTCTTCCTCTATTCGCCCCAGATCCGCCTCAAGAACCCTCCGTCGAACTGGCCCAAGACAGCCAAATACGAGGGACTGGTGCCCCGCATGTACCGCAGCATCATCAACTCCGAGGAAGGCCTTCTGCACCGCAAGGTCCTGGATCCCATGCTCCGCACCGGTATCTGCCCCGATTGTGGCGGCACTCGGCTCAACCCCAAGGTGCTCACCTGCCGCATAGATGGGAAGAACATCGCGGAGGTGACGGCCATGTCGGTGTCGGAATTGCGTCAGTGGCTGGCTGAGCCTCAGCCGGGCGGCATGCTTGAGAGTCCGCTGGCCCAGGACATAAGGCAGGCTGTGCTCCGTCGGCTAGAAGCCCTGGAGGAGATAGGCCTGGGATACCTGACCTTAGACCGTTCGGTGGGTACGCTCTCCGGCGGCGAGGCCCAGAGATGCAAGATAGCCAAGTACATCAACTCGTCCCTCTCCGACCTGCTCTACATCCTTGACGAGCCCAGCGTCGGTCTGCACAACCACGACATCGCCCTGCTCAAGAACTCGGTCCGCAAGCTCCGCGACCACGGCAATACGGTCCTGCTCGTCGAGCACCACAAGGAGATGATCCGTATCGCGGACCACATCGTGGACATGGGACCCGGTGCCGGGATGGAGGGCGGCCGGATAATGTATGAGGGTCCGCTCGATGGTCTGCTGAAGAGCGGCACCGATACCGGCCGTATGTTGGAGATGACCTCGGATTTCAATCCGGATCCGCTGCAGCCCAAGTCCTTCTTCAAGGTGGAGAATGCTTCGCTGCACAATCTCAAGCACATTTCGGTGGACTTCCCCCTCGGGGTGCTGACTGTCGTGGCAGGAGTGGCCGGCTCGGGCAAGAGCTCGCTGATCCAGTGCCTGATGGACGCATATCCGGTGCAGGAGGACATTGAGTATATCAGTCAGAAAAATATCGGAGCATCCCTCCGCTCCACACCGGCTACCTATATGGGCGTGGCCGACGATATCCGGAAGATTTTCGCCAAGGAAAATAAGGTCAGTGCGGACTGGTTCGCCTTCAATTCGAAGGGCGGCTGTCCGGTCTGCGGCGGCAAGGGGGTAATCGTCTCCGAGATGGCTTTCATGGATTCGGTGGAGACGGTCTGCGAGGCCTGCGGAGGTCTGCGCTATTCGCCCGAGGCCCTGCAATATAAGATCCGCGGGGAGTACAATATCGCTCAGGTGATGGACATGACTGTCAGGGTGGCCTCACGCTATTTCGCCGGTACGGTGATAGAGGAGAAGCTGCGGCCGCTGATGGATGTCGGGCTGGTCTATCTGCATCTGAATCAGGCTCTGTCTACTCTCTCCGGCGGTGAGCTCCAGCGCATGAAGCTGGCCTCCCGCCTCGGTCAGAGCCGCAGGATATTCATCCTCGACGAGCCGACGGACGGCCTGCATTTCAAGGATGTGGAACATATCGGCCGCCTGTTCCGCTCAATGGTCTCGGCCGGCAACACCGTCATCCTCGTTGAGCACAACACTGACCTCATCAAGTCCGCTGACTGGCTCATCGAGCTCGGCCCCTACGGCGGCGGCTCCGGCGGCGAACTGCTCTACTCCGGCGTCCCTTCCGGTGTACTTTCCGCTCCCCGCTCTATCACAAAGCAGTATCTGTGGCGGCAGCTATCGCTGGTTATGGATGAAGTCGAGGCCTTGGGGACGGTAGTAGCCGAAACGGGTGTCGCTGGATATCAGCGGCAGGTGCTCCGTGATGGCGTGGGAGATGATGACGTGGTCTGACGGGTCCTTGTGGTCCTGCTGGGTGTTGAGCCGGAGTCTTGCGTAGGTCCTCAGGTGTTCGGTCTTGACAGGAATGATATTGATGAAGAATTCGTCTTTGATGGCGTTGATGATTTCCTCTGCTGATTTCCAGCGTTTTGAGCCAAGTCCTTTGGACCTGTAGCCTGTGATAAGTTCTCTGACGGATTCGGTGCTTATGCAAAGGACTGTGTCCGGTTCCTGAATAATAGCCGCAGTGTCTCTGCTCAGCATTTCCGCGTCGAGGGCAAGAAATACAAAAATGTTGGTGTCAATAAGATACCTCATGTCAAAGCAGAAATTTCGGGTCATACACCTCAATACTTCCCTTCAGCCGCATTGCGGCCTCCCAGGTCCTGCTGACCTTCCTTTTTTCTTCTTTGTGGGCATTGTCCGAAGAACTCTGCTGCAACTGCCGCTCCTCGGTCTGTCCGCTCATTTTTCCTTTCACATTATCCATGGTTCTTCTGATTTAATGGTTAAACACGGAACAAAGCTACAAAAAATAAAGGCAGCCGAAGCTGCCTTGTATCAAATTTATACGTTTTTAAATAATTGCGCGTTTTTAAAAAAGCAATTATTCACTGCGCCTGAATCCTAAGTAATATACGAGAGAGGCCAGGGCACTGAGGGCGGCGACGAGATAGGTGCGTGCAGCCCAGCGGAGGGTGGTGCGGGCCTGGTCCAGCTCAACGGTAGAGAGAGTGTTGGAGCGCTCCAGCCAGGCGAGGGCGCGGGCAGAGGCATTGTACTCCACCGGGAGTGTGATGGCGCTGAAGAGGAAGATCATGAAGAACATCGCGATGCCTATCCAGTAGAGGGCAGGGAAGGCAGTCATCATGATCAGTCCCAGGATAATCACTATCTGGGCGAACATCGAGGAGAACTGCACGATGGGCACGAGAGCCGAGCGCATCTTTAGGAAAGCGTAGCCCTCCGCGTGCTGTACGGCGTGTCCGCACTCGTGGGCTGCTACTGCCGCTGCCGCCACGCTGTTGCTGTTGTATACCGAGTCGGAGAGGTTCAGGGTCTTGTTGGCGGGATTGTAGTGGTCGGTGAGATGGCCGCTGACATTGGTTACCCGCACGTCGCGGATGCCGTGGTCCCGCAGCATTTTCTCCGCTACTTCCCGGCCGGTGAGCCCTCCGTGGAACATCACTCTGGAATATTTGTCAAATACCTTCTGCAGTCTGCCCTGCACTATCATGCCGGCGATGGCGATGACGACGATAAGTAGAATTTCTAAACCCATTTAAAAACTGTTTAATAACTGATGTCTCACCATATTGAAAAAATCGTGCCGTAATTAGTTTTTTCAGTCCTTTCTCAAAGCAATGGCAGGATTTGTATTCATCAGCTGCACGGCCCTGTAGGTGATGGCGAGAGCGGCGATTGCAGCCACGATGAGCAGCGCCAGCAGGTATATCCACCAATAGTTGCCTATGTGGTAGGAGTAGGTCTGCAGCCACCGTCCTGTGTAGGTGTAAATCAGGGGAATGGCTATCACCGCGGCAATCAGCGATGCGGACATGAAGCTGGCGAGCGTATGGGTGTAGATTTCCGTCCGAGAGCAGCCCATAATCTTGCGGACGGCGGTGCTCTTGGCTCTCTGTCGGGCGTAGTAGGTGCTCATGGCAACCATGGCCATTACTGTCAGGACGATGGTGAGCAGGGCAAAGAGACCGGTGATTCTGAGGCTGCGGTCCTCGGCGGTGTAAGTGCGGCGGTAGATGTTCTCGTAGGTCTCTACGGTGACGTTCAGGTCCGGTTTCTCGCGGGCGTAGAATTCCTGTATCGTGCGGACAGCATCATCCGGGTCTCCGTTGACCTTTACGACTAAGGATGTCATGTTGCCGAGCGACTGGGGCTCCGACGGCTGTACAGTCCATATCAGCATGTCGTTGTCGGTGGAGTTGGCGTTGCCCATCCACAGGTCGTCGATGATGCCGCAGACGCTGATGGCACCGTAGTCATATTCGAACAGAGTCGTATTCATGTCCAGTCCTAAAGCGGCGGCAGTCCTGCGGGTAAAGTAAAATGTGCCGGGCAGGGGCTCTGCATTCTGGCTGAGGACTCTAACTCCCAGCAGGCGCAGCGCAGTGGTGTCTCCGTCAAACATGACTACGCTGTAGCGGTTGCCGTCGAGTTCCATGCCCCACGAGCTTCTGCGCCCGCCCGCCGGGCAGCCCTGTGTCCATCCCACTTCCGCCACGCACGGCAGGGACTTCAGCCGGTCCTTGAGGAAGTCGTCGGGATTCTGAGTGTTGGAGCCAGTCACATCTACAAGGGATTCTCTCGTATAGCCCATGGGCTTCTCCACCATGTGGCGCAGCTGCAGGAACATGGCAATGGAGATGGCTACGGCTCCGATGGCGGCGACATTCTGGACTACCAGGAAAATCCTTCCGAGTATCATCTTGCTCGTCCTCGAGAACTCGCCCCGGACGATGTCTATCGGCCTGTAGCGCGACACCATCATGGCTGGGATGATGCCGGCGATGACTGACAGCAGTACGATGACTCCGGCCCACAGAGCTGCCGTGCCCCAGGTCAGGGACGCGAGAGGGCTGTAGGTCTTGCCGATGAGGGTGTTGAAGAGGGGAGAGGTGGCCTCTGCGAGGATAAATCCGAGTATGAAGGCCACGGCAGTCACGGCCAAGGACTCTCCGATGTAGCGGAGGATGATGCCTGCGCGGGAGGAACCTATCAGCCTGCGGGTCGCCATCTCCCTGACTCTGAATCCCACCTGGGCAGTGGTCAGCGAGATGTAGTTGAGCAGGGCGAATACCAGCAGCAGCACTCCGGCGGCGGTGAAGAGCCGCAGCATGTCGCGGTTGACTATGTTCTCGAAGGGGAAGGGGTAATTGGCCCCGCTTCCGTAGTGCACCTCCTTGAAAGGTACCAGGCGGTATTCAGTGCAGATGCCGGACATATAGAGAGCGTCGCTCTCTTTCAGTATTCCCAGAATCTCCCGGCTGATGGTGCTAAGGTCAGCCCCTTCGCGTATCTTGTAGAGGGTTGCTGTCGTACCGTTGCCGTTGCGTGTCAGATATGGAACGTATCTCTCCAAGAAGTCCAGGCGGTAGATCATATCGCACTGCGGCAGCACGGTCCGTTCCATGTCCTCGAATATGCCGGTGACCAGCAGACTGGCTTTTTCTCCGCCGGCTGTGATGTCCACGCTGTTGCCCACGGCATTGCCCTCGGGGAACCATTGGTCGGCGAAGGAACGGGAGATGATGACCGATCCGGTGGCCTCAAGCGCACTGCCTCTGTCTCCGGAGACCATTGGTACGGGGATGAGCGACAGAAAGTTGGAATCCACACACAGGGCATTCTGCACCAGAGTCTCATCGCCTATCGAAGTGCTCAGGTCCAGCCCGTTGAGGGACTTGGTGCCGATCAACCGGCAGATGGCCTCAATGTCCGGATAGCGTCCCTCGACAGACCCCTTGATCGTCCCGCTGAGACCGAAGAACTCAGAATCCGAACCGATGTAGATATCCTCGCCGACGAACGTGTCGTAACTGCTCTCCTGAGTTACGTATGTCCCGATGAATATAATGAATGCCAGGGCAATGGCCATGCCCGCCACCTCTATAACCGTGTAGAGGCTGTTGCGTGAGATGAATCGGAGAAAAGACTTCATGTTTTAGCGTATTATCTTGTGTCTCGAAGATGTAGCCAAAACTGTGCCAAAAGTCATAACGCATTCAAACATAATAAATTAGCTAATTCTGTAAAATGGCTAATTGTAAAATTTTTACACGCAAAGTGTCTAATTTTTTGAAAATTGTATAAGAATCATACAACGTGCCGCAGTCGGTTGATCCGTACAGTGCTGAAGGGAAAAGAAATACGTCTGAAAAGACTAGCCGCCCTCGGCTCTAGAGGGAGGGGCCAAGTCCTCCCTAAGGGAGGATTTAGGTGGGGTAAACGAAAAGTGGGCTTTGGCCCGATTTATGAATAATCGGGCCTGGTCTTTTCAGACGTATTTCTTTCCCCGCTAAAGGTTTATCCGTCTATCTGTAGATAACCTTGTCAGGATCCCATTTGTCCTTGGGCTCCGGATTGTCAGCCGGCCAGCCGATGGGAATGACGCAGAGCGGCACGTGGTTCTCGTCCATCTCCAGGATGCGGGAGACGTCTGCGATGCGGTCCCGTACAGGGTAGACCCCGGTCCATACGGCCCCGAGTCCCATGGCGTGAGCCGCCAGCAGGATGTTCTCGGTAGCGGCGGACACGTCCTGTACCCAGTAGGTCATGCCCTCTCCGGTCAGGAACCGCTCCCGGTCTCCGCAAGGCACGATGAGCACGGCTGCGTCGGCTGCCATCTTGGCGTACGGCAGCACCTCGGCCAGCGACTTCATAAGCTCCCGGTCGCGTACCACGTAGAAAAACCAGGGCTGGGTGTTCATGGCCGTGGGAGCTGCCATGCCGGCCTTGAGCAGGGCCGTTACGGTCTCCTCGTCCACAGGTTCGGAGGTATAGGCACGAATGCTGGTCCGCGTGGCGATATTCTCCAGGACATCTGAGGATGTGCCGCTGCTGCTGTCGCCGTCAGAAGTGCCGACCCACAGGGCCACGGCCAGTATCGCGCAGCTCAGGGCAACGAGTATAAGAGGGATGTAAAGTCTCGATTTCATGATAACAGTCATTAAGGTGTTAAAGTTAAATTATTTTCTATCAATGATGATGGCGAATCCTCCGCCCGGCGCAGCCTCTATGCTGAGCTCCTGTCCCGCAGTCCACACCAGGGTCTCTATCCGGTAGTCCTCTCCGCGTGAAGCGGCATTGACACCGTCGCGGAATATCCTGAAGGTATAGCTGCCCTCGGGAAGGTCGGGGGTGAAGGTCAGTGTACGGGCCTCAGTGCCGGTGATGCCGCCGATGTACCAGCGGTCACCCGAGCGGCGCTGAGTGATGATGTATCTGCCGATCTCTCCGGCCAGGACGCGGGTCTCGTCGTAGACCGTGGGAATGGCCGTGATGAACTCTGTGGTCTCCTGCTCCCGCACGTATGCCGTGGGAGAGTCGCAGAGCATGGTCAGGGGTGAGTCGAAGATGACGTAGAGGGCCACCTGATGCGCCCTGGTACCCTGGCTCATGGGGTCGCTGTAGACGGCCGCGAAATTCCTCATCTGAGCATTGCGCAGGGCTCCCTGGGTGTAGTCCACGGGACCGGCGGCCATGCGGATGTAGGGGAAAGTCACGTCGTAAGTGAGCATGTCCTCATCCGACCACTTCATCTGCTCGAGACCCCAGACACCCTCGTAGTTGAGCAGGTTGGGCCAGGTACGGTTCAGTCCGGTGGGCTTGTACATGCCGTGCAGGTCCACTACTAAGTGATACCTGGCGGCTGTCTCGAGGATGCGGTAGTTCATTTCCACCACCTCCTGGTCGTCGCGGTCCATGAAGTCCACCTTGAAGCCGGCGATGCCCATCCCGGAGTAGGTTCTGCAGGCCTCCTCCAGCTTGTCATCCAGGACGTATCCCACGGCCCAGAGAATTACGCCCACGCCCCTGGACTTGCCGTAGCGGGCCACTTCCTCCACGTCGAATCCGGGAATCGTCTTCATGATGTCGCCTCCTGTGCGGGGAGACCAGCCCTCGTCCACCACTACGTAAGGGATACCGCGCTCAGCCGCGAAATCGATCATGTATTTATAGGTATCGGTGTTGATACCGGCCTCGAAGTCCACTCCGGTGAAGCCCCAGTCGTTCCACCATTCCCAGGCGGCCTGTCCAGGACGGATCCACGAGAGATCCTCAATCCGGCTGGGAGAGCCGAGCAGCCATACGAGATCATTCATAGGCAGCTCAGTATCGTCGGAGGCCACGGATACTATTCTCCAGGGATAGGTCCGTGTTCCGGCCGTTATGGCCAGAGTGTCGGAGTTGCGCAAGATCCTCTCCTGGCATCTGTAGCCGTCCACGTAGGTGGTAGGCCGGCCGGCGAAGGCTCCGCGGAGGGTGCTGCCGCCCTCACTGCCCAGGAACATGCCTGGATATGATTCCAGATCGGACTCTGTGATGAGCACTTTCTCGCCCGAGTCCAGGGCGACGAGCAGCGGAGTGATGGACAGCCGTCCGCTCTCAAAACCGCTCAGGGGCGAGACGGTGTACTGGCTCTCGAAGGAGGTCTGGAACGGGTTCTTGGTATTGGAACTGTAGGGGATATAGGCCTGGTAGTCCTTGTCGAAGCTGAATACGGCTTCCTCGCCGACTACGGTGATGCTGTCCTTCAGGGAAGTGGAGAAGCGGTAGGCGATGCCCTCGTCGTAGGCCCTGAACTCCAGGGCGAATCCCGCACGGGCAAAGCTCAGGGTCAGCGCATTGTAACTCTCCTCGACGCGTGCCTGCCTGTACAGCGGAGTGTCTATGGAGTCACGGACGGACGCGGTCCTGAAGCGTACGGATGACAGGTTCTCCTTTCCCAGCACCCTGCCGTCCGAGAGAGTCATGGAGACGGGAGAGGGGAGTATGAAAGTATGCCCGTCTAAGGCAATGCTGTAGGTGACGGCCTCACCGACTTCCACGGTGACGGCGAGCCGTCCGTCCGGGGACTGGAGTGTACGGGTTTTAGGTGCTGCAAAAAGCACCTGAGCCGAGACCAGTACTGTCACGGCTGATATCAATAGTCTGATGTTCATGGCTGAATGTTTAAAGGATGGAGCCTCTCATGGGACTCGAACCCACGACCTGCTCATTACGAATGAGCTGCTCTACCGACTGAGCTAAAGAGGCTTTTTCTGAATGTGGTCGCAAATATAGAAAATAATTCTAATTTTGCGAAATTGAAATTAAAATAGGAACAAGGTATGGGCGAATGTAAGGAGTACGACCTGGTAATAATAGGAGCGGGGGCGGCAGGCATGACCGCTGCGGTGCTTGCGGCGGGCAGCAGCCTGAGGGTGGCCCTGGTGGAGAAGAACAGTCAGTGCGGGAGGAAACTGCTGCTGACCGGGAAGGGCCGGTGCAATATTACGAATACCCGTCCCTGGGAGGAACTGAGTCCTCACATTCATCCCGACGCCGCCTTTTTCCGTCCTGCCTTCATGTCATTTTCCAATACCGATACCGTCGCCATGTTCCAGTCCCTTGGCCTGCCTGTCACGGTGGAGCGGGGGATGAGGGTATTTCCGCAGTCAGGCCGCAGCGCTGATGTCAGGGACGCCCTTCTGCGGCGGATTGTCTCTTCGGACAATATTGACCTGGAATATAACAGCGAGGTGGTCTCCATAGACCGGACATCCTGCGGCCTGACGCTGAGTGTCATGCGGACGGAAGAGAGGATATCGGCCTGCAGTCTCCGCGCTGCGGCGGTGATAATAGCCACCGGCGGGCTCTCTTATCCCGCTACCGGCTCTACCGGAGACGGATACCGCCTGGCAGGCAGGCTAGGGCATACTGTCACCCCTACCATGCCTTCGCTCACGGCCCTGGTGCCGGAGAAATACAATTTTGCCCTGATAGGACTAACCCTGCGCAACGTCTCGCTCTCTCTCCTGGTCGACGGGGGGGTGGTGCAGACGGAGTTCGGGGAGTTGACTTTCACGGACGGAGGACTGGAGGGCGCCCTGGGGTTCAGGGTCAGCCGCCGGGCTGTCAAGGCCCTGACGGAGGGGAAGAAGGTGGAGGCGGTTATCGATCTGAAGCCGGCGGTCCCGGCTGCGGAGCTGAAGGCACGGGTCGAAAGGGAATACCGTCCTGGATTGGGCCTGGACCGTTTTCTGGAGAGGTTCCTCCCTCTACAGGCGGTAAGGCCGTTCGTCGAGGCCGCCCCGTCCCTTACGGTCCAGAATCTGCCGGTCCGTCTCAAGAACTGGCGGATGCCTATAAAGGGTTTCGTGGATTACCGTCGGGCAGTGGTGACGGCCGGAGGGGTATCGCTCAAGGAGATATCGCGTAAGACGATGGAGTCCAAGCTGGTGCCCGGACTTTATTTTGCAGGGGAGGTTATGGACCTGGATGCGGATACCGGCGGATATAATCTTCAGATAGCCTTCTCTACCGCGGCTGCTGCCGTGCGCTCCGTGATAAACCGCTCTACCTTACGATGATGCTGATGCTGCCGCCTGTGCCGAAAGTGGCGGTCAGGTGCTCTTCCCTGCCCACCGGTACTTCGGGTGCCAGTTCGAAGGCGAGCATGTCCCCGGTGCGTACAGAGCAGTACCGGCTGATGTCCGCGAATCTGCGGCTTAGTTCCTGAATCCCGGGGTGCTGCTCTATCCTGCACCGCTCCAGACCATTGATCTTGATGACGAAAGGCCTGGAAGCCGAGATGCTGTCAGGCAGCCTGTCCAGCGGGATGAGGTCGTATGGGATGACGGTCGAGTAGTCCAGGGCATTCTGGACGAAGATGCGGTCGGCTTCCTTGACGGAGTCTCCGCGCAGGACCGCCTTCAGTATTATTCCGCATGAGAACGGACCCAGGTACCGCCGTGCGAACTGCTCGAGTACGGATTTCCCGGACCGTTCGGAACGGAAGCAGATGACGGGGACAGCGGAGATGCTTTCCACGTAGTCGGGTATGTAGAAGTCTGTCAGGGCCCTTATCAGGGTAGAGTCGGAGCGGAAGTAGAAACTTCCTCCGGTCAGAGGAGAGACGAGGATGTTCACTTGCCGGAGGACTTTATCTTGATCTCCGTGAGGACTTTCTTGGTATCAAGAGTGAAGTCCCCGTTCATCATCCAGGCATAGTAGCTGGGCTCGGTGCGGAGCACTTCGGCTACGGGTTTCCCCTTGTGCTTGCCGAAGTTGAAGACAGGTACGTCCTTGTCATTGTATATGATGCGCCCGGCGTAGTCGGCGAACTTGGTCTTGGACGAGAAGTCGGCCAGGAAGTTGATGTCGTTCTGGAGGGTGTCGGAGTATTTGTCCAGCTGGGCCTGCAGTATCTCGTATGTAGCCACTGTGTCGGCCTCGGCGGAGTGCGCATGCTCCAGGTCCTTGTGGCAGTAGAACTTGTATGCTGCCGATAGGGTCCTCTGCTCCATCTTGTGGAAGATGTTCTGCACGTCCACCAGCTTGCGCTTGCGGAAGTCGAAGTCCACTCCGGCGCGGAGGAATTCCTCGTAGAGGACCGGGATGTCGAACTTGTTGGAGTTGTAGCCGGCGATGTCGCAGCCTTCCATCCATTTGGCCAGAGACTTGGCTATCTGGCTGAAAGTAGGCTCGTTCCTGACGTCCTCATCATGGATGCCGTGGATGCGCGAGGCCTCCTCGGAGATATGTATCGTGGGGTTGATCCTGCGGGTCTTGACCTCGGTGCTGCCGTCCGGCATGACCTTGACCATGGATATCTCTACGATACGGTCTGTGGCGACATTGAGGCCGGTGCTCTCGATGTCGAAGAAGATTATGGGGTTCTTGAGATTGAGTTTCATTTTATGTGAGGGTTAGTTGGGGATGCGGATGGGCATCAGCAGGGAGCAGATGTCCTCGTCCGGGTTGTGGTCCTCGGCGGGCACTATGAGGGCTGCGCGGGCCGGGTCGGCCAGCTCGAAGCATATCTCCTCGTAGGGCAGGTTGGAGAGTATCTCTATCAGGAAGGTGGACTTGAAGCCTATGTCCATCGGCTCGCCGTCGTACTGGCACGGCAGGGTCTCGTGTGCCGAGATGGAGAATCCGGTGTCCTGGGCCGAGATGACCAGTGTGTTGAACGACAGGGAGAACTTCATGCTGGAGGTCGCCTGGTTCGAGCATACCGACACGCGCTTGGCAGCGTTGAGAAGGGTGGTACGGCTGATGAGCATCTTGTTCTGGTTGTTCTTCGGAATCACGGTCCTGTAGGCGGGATAGGTCCCGTCCACCAGACGGCCTACGAGCAGGCATCCGTCAAAATCGAAATGGGCGTTCTTGCCGTCGAAGGTCACCTTGACGTCGCTGTCTGACTTCGAGAGCAGGCCGCGGAGGATGGCCGCGGGCTTCTTGGGCAATATGAAAGATGACTTCTGCTCGGAGCGTATGTCGGTACGGGTGTAGCATACCAGCTTGTGGGAGTCGGAGGCCACCAGGGACGTGGAGTCCGGGGTGAGGTCGAAGAGCACTCCGTTCATGACCGGCCTGAGCACCTCGTCGGCGGTGGCGTAGAGGGTGTAGCCCAGTCCTGCGGAGAGGGTCTCGGCGGGGACGGTGACAGTGACTGCCATTTCGTCCAGTGCGGGAAGCTCGGGGTAGTAGTCCGCGGGGAAGAACGGTATCTTCTGCGCACCTGTGGCCCAGCTGATCTGCATGGTGTTGTTGTCCTCGAGTGTCTTGAACTCAATGGGCATGTCCGGGAACTCCTTGAGGGAGTCGGTGAGTATCTTGGCCGGTACGGCGGCGGATCCCTCTTCCATGACCTCGTCCACGGGGATGACGGTCCTCAGCGTGGTCTCGGAGTCGGAGGCGGTCACTTCCAGGGAATTCCCCCTCAGAACGAAGAGGAAATTGTCCAGTATGGGGGTAGTAGTCTTGTTGGAGATCACTCTCAGTCCGGAGAGCAGCCCGCGTAAAAGTTCAGTGCTCGATACAATAAAGTTCATCTTTCGTTTTTTTAACTTTGAGGGGACAAATATAACATAATTTTGGCATATATTTTGAGTTATTTTGTCAACAGATGTAAAAATTGACAGATTATGAGAAAGAAAAATTGGCTAATAGTTCTGGCTGCCGTCCTGGCGGGCGGTCTGGCCGGATATCTCACCGTCAGACTGACCTCCGGCGGGGACAATCAGACTTATGTATATCAGGATCCGGATTCCGGTGCGGTAGTGCGCAATGTGAGCATCACGGGCGAGTATCCCGATTTCACATACGCCGCCGAGACATCTGTGAAGGCAGTGGTTTATGTGAAGGTCGTCAAGCGGAGCGAGCAGCCCCAGGGACCCTCCTCGCTGTTCGAGTACTTCTTCGGATTCGGCAATTCCATACCCCGTGAGCAGGTAGGCACCGGTTCGGGCGTCATCATCTCCGAGGACGGTTTCATAGTGACCAACAACCATGTGGTCGCCGGCGCCACCGAGATAGAGGTGACGGTAGGTGACAACAAGACATTCAAGGCCGACATTGTAGGTACTGACCCGGCTACCGACGTGGCTCTTCTGAAAGTGGACGCCAAGGGACTGCCCACCATCCCGATGGGTGATTCCGACGAGCTCCGTCTCGGGGAGTGGGTGCTGGCTATCGGCAGGACACCCCGGCTCATCGCCACGCCCTCCCCCCCCCCCCCCCCGCCGGTATCGTAAGCGCAAAGGGCCGCTCAATGCCCAATTATTCCGGTGAGTTCAAGATAGAATCCTTTATCCAGACTGACGCGGCTGTCAACCCCGGCAACAGTGGCGGAGCCCTGGTCAACATCAAGGGCGAGCTCGTCGGTATCAATACCGCAATCATCTCCCAGACAGGCTCATACGCCGGCTATTCGTTCGCTATCCCTGTCAATATGGTGAAGAAAATCGCAGCCGACTTCCGCGAGTACGGTTCGGTCCAGAGGGCCATGCTGGGTATATCCATGCTCAATAATTCCGAGGATTTGAAGGAAGAAATGAAACTTTCTACCTCAGACGGCGTATATATAACTGAGGTAGTCAAGGGCGGTGCCGCCGAGGCGGCAGGTGTAAAGAAGGGAGACATCCTTCTGTCCATAGACGGAACGGCAGTGGCCAAGGGTACGGCAGTGCAGGAGATAATCAACCAGCACAGTCCCGGCGACAAGGTCGAGCTGGAGATATCCCGTGACGGCAAAGTCTTGAAACTCAAAGTGACTTTGATAGGCAAGGATACTCAGGAGATGAACGCCTATAACCAGCAGGGCAATGTCAATCTCTTCGGAGCGCAGCTTGTCCCCGCGCCCCGGGAGGAACTTGAGAAACTCGGGCTGAAGGCAGGAGTGAAGGTGGCTTCCGTGGACAAGGGCAAGGTACGTGACGCGGGCATCAAGGCAGGATTCATTATCACCTACATCAATAATAATCCCGTCTCATCGCCCCAGGACGTGGCCGCCGAGGTCAAGAAGGCCCGCAGGTCCCTGCTCATCGAGGGCTTCGATCCGTCCGGCAACCTCTATTACTACGGAATAGGTTTATAATAGAGATAATGAGACAACTTAAGATTACAAAATCAATCACCAACCGCGAGAGCGCCTCTCTGGACAAGTATCTCCAGGAGATCGGCAGGGAGGAGCTCATCGGGGTGGATGAGGAAGTGGAATTGGCACAGAGAATACGCAAAGGGGACCAGGCGGCCCTCGAGAAACTGACGAAGGCCAATCTCCGCTTCGTCGTTTCTGTTGCGAAACAGTACCAGAATCAGGGACTGAGCCTTCCCGACCTGATCAACGAGGGCAACCTGGGCCTTATCAAGGCCGCCGAGAAGTTCGACGAGACCCGCGGCTTCAAGTTCATATCCTACGCCGTGTGGTGGATACGCCAGTCGATACTCCAGGCTCTGGCCGAGCAGTCCAGGATCGTCCGTCTGCCTCTGAACCAGGTGGGTTCCCTGAACAAGATCAACAAGGCTCTTCAGAAGTTCGAGCAGGACAACGAGCGAATGCCCTCGCCCGATGAGCTGGCGGAGATTCTCGACATTCCCCGCGACAAGATTGCCGACACCCTCCGCGTATCCGGCCGTCACGTTTCCGTGGACGCTCCTTTCGTGGACGGAGAGGACAACAGCCTGCTGGACGTGCTGGTCAACAATGACTCGCCCAACGCCGACCGCGGTCTGGTAAACGAGTCCCTGAACAAGGAAATCGAACGCGCCCTGTCCACCCTCACCGAAAGGGAGAGGGATATCGTCAAGGACTTCTTCGGTATCGGTACTCAGGAAATGACCCTCGAGGAGATAGGCGAGAAGTTCGGTCTCACCCGCGAGAGAGTCCGCCAGATCAAGGAGAAGGCCATACGCCGTCTCAGACACAGCAACCGCAGCAAGCTCCTGAAGAGTTACCTCGGATAGACAAAGACAGACAACCTTATAATCCAACCTCATATGAAAAAATTTTTATTTTCCACAGCAATCCTGACACTTGCACTTATGATGACATCATGTGACAATCGGAAAAATCCTCTTCTCGAGGAGTGGGATACCCCCTTCGGCATCCCTCCTTTCGAAGAAGTGCAGATAGATGATTACAAGCCTGCCGTTCTGGCAGCCATAGAGGAGCACAACAAGGAGATAGACGCTATCGTCAACAATCCCGCTGCTCCTGATTTCGAGAATACCATCGTAGCCCTGGACAACGCCGGCGGTCTTTTCAGCCGCGTGTACTCCGTCTTCGGCAGCGAGACATCCATCAACTCCACTCCCGAGCTGATGGCCATCGAGACTGAGCTGGCCCCCGTGGTAAGCGCCCACTTCAACGAGATTTCCCTCAATGAGAAACTCTACGAGAGGGTCAAGGCCGTCTATGACAACCGCGAGAACCTCGGCCTCGAGCCCGACCAGATGAGACTTCTCACCGAGACATACAAAGGATATGAGAGAGCCGGAGCCACCCTGCCCGCAGACAAGAAGGAAGAGCTCAAGAAGATCAACTCCCGCATCTCCGAGCTGCAGCTCAAGTTCGAGCAGAACGTGCTGAAGGAGACTGCCGCCTTCACCCTGGTGGTGGATGACGAGGCAGATCTCGCCGGACTGCCCCAGGCAGCCATCGACGCTGCAGCCCAGCGTGCTGAGGAGAAAGGCATGGGCGGTATGTGGGTGTTCGGTCTGGACAACGCCAGCGTAATGCCCTTCCTCCAGTTCGACGACAACCGCGAGCTCCGCACCAAGCTGCTCAACGGTTATCTGAACCGCGGCAACAACGATGATGCAAATGACAACAAGGCCATCATCGTGGAAATGGTGAACCTCTATAACCAGAAGGCCAAAATCATGGGCTATGACAACTATGCCGAGTTCGTTCTCGAGGACCGTATGGCCAAGACCCCCGAGGCTGTCTACAACCTCCTCGACCAGCTCTGGACACCGGCCCTGAAATCCGCCAGGCGTGAGCTCGCGGACATGTATCCCATCGCCAAGGCTCAGGGAGTCAATGACGAGCTGACTGCCGCCGACTGGAGATACTACTTCGAGAAGGCCAAGGCCGAGAAGTTCAACCTTTCCGAGGATGAGCTGAAGCCCTACTTCAAGTTCGAGAACGTGCGTGAGGGTATCTTCTACGTGGCCAACCGTCTTTACGGAATTACCTTCACCCAGCTCAACAACGTGCCGGTGCCCCATCCCGAGGCCCAGGCCTTCGAGTGCAAGGACGCTGACGGCTCCACCCTCGGCATCATCTTCATGGATATGTTCGCACGTCCCGGCTACAAGAGAGGCGGTGCATGGTGCGGAGGCTACCGCGAGCAGTACTACAAGGACGGTGTAAGGGTTATCCCTATCGTGACCATCGTGGGCAACTTTACCCGCGGAACAGGTGATGCTCCCGCTCTGCTGAGCCCCGATGAGACCGAGACATTCTTCCACGAGTTCGGACATGCCCTCCAGTCCCTGCTCCAGGATGTAAGGTATCAGGGCAACGCCTCGATGACCCGCGATTTCGTGGAGCTCCCCTCGCAGATCAACGAGCACTGGGCATTTGAGCCTGAGGTGCTTAAAGTATATGCAAAGCATTATCAGACAGGTGAGGTGATTCCTCAGGAACTGGTGGACAAGCTCGACAAGTCCGGCAAGTACGGCCAGGGCTTCGCCACTACCGAGTATCTGGCAGCCTCCCTGCTCGATATGGACTACTTCATCATGGATGAGATTCCCGCCGACCTGGATGTCAACAAATTCGAGGCTAAAGTCCTCGGTGACCGCGGTCTGCTCTCCCAGATTCCTCCCCGCTACCGCTCGACCTACTTCACCCACGTGTTCGGCGGCGGATATACAGTAGGCTACTACAGCTACATCTGGGCAGAGGTTCTGGACGCTGACGCCTACGAGGCATTCAAGGAGACCGGTGACATCTTCAACCAGGAGGTGGCCCGCAAGTTCCGTGAGGAAGTTCTCGAGCGCGGCGGTGAGGACGACGCCATGACCCTCTATGTCAACTTCCGCGGCAAGGAGCCCGGCATCGATCCCCTCCTCGCCAACAGAGGCCTCAAATAGTATCTACACTCAAACCTTATATGAATCAGGAACAGTTTATTCAAGACAAGGTAAAATATGCGCTGGAAGCCCTTTACGGGGCTTCTGGCGTTAATTTGCCCATACAGGTCCAGGCGACCAGAAAAGAGTTCGAGGGCGATGTGACCCTCGTGACATTCCCGCTTCTCAAAACTTCCCGCAAAGCCCCCGAAGCCACAGGCCAGGAGATAGGAGAGTGGCTGAAGGCCAATACTCCGGAGATAGAGAGCTTCAATGTGGTGAAGGGTTTCCTCAATATCAAGTTCGCGCCCTCTTTCTGGAAGGAGGTCTACGGCTCCATCGCCGCTGACGGCAGTTTCGGGCATCTTCCCTCCACCGGGAAGACCGTGATGGTGGAGTATTCCTCCCCCAATACCAACAAGCCCCTGCATCTCGGGCACATCCGCAATATCCTCTTAGGATGGTCGGTGTCCAGGCTCCTGGAGGAGAACGGGCACAAGGTGATAAAGACCAATATCGTCAATGACCGAGGCATCCATATCTGCAAGTCCATGATAGCATGGAAAAAAGCCGGCAACGGAGTCACCCCGGAGTCCTCCGGCAAGAAGGGGGACCACCTTGTGGGGGACTTCTATGTGAAGTTCAACGACCTGTACAAGGCAGAGGTGGCTCAGCTGGAGGCTCAGGGCATGAGCAAGGAGGAGGCCGAGGAAAAGGCCCCCATCCTGCAGGAGGCCCGTCAGATGCTGGTCAAGTGGGAGCAGGGCGACCCGGAGACCGTGGAACTCTGGAAGATGATGAACTCCTGGGTCTATGCCGGCTTCGACGAGACCTACAAGGCTCTCGGAGTAGGGTTTGACCGTATCTACTACGAGTCCCAGACCTATCTGCACGGCAAGTCGCTGGTGGAGGAGGGACTGCGCAAGGGAGTCTTCGAGCGGATGGAGGACGGCTCGGTGTGGTGCGACCTGACCGCCGATGGACTGGACCGCAAGCTGCTCCTGAGAAAGGACGGCACATCCGTCTACATCACGCAGGACCTCGGTACGGCTGTGGAGAGATTTACCGAATACAGTCTGGACGAGCATGTCTACGTGGTGGGCAATGAGCAGAACTACCATTTCCAGGTACTCAAGCTCATACTGAAAAAGCTCGGTTTCGCATGGGCGGACCACATCTACCATCTGTCCTACGGTATGGTGGAGCTGCCCGAGGGCAAGATGAAGTCCCGCGAGGGTACAGTCGTCGATGCCGACGACCTGCTGGAGAAAATGTACAATACCGCCAAGGAGACCTCCCTGGAGCTGGGCAAGCTGGCCGACATGAGCGGGGAGGAGCAGGAAGAACTCTTCCGCACACTCAGCCTCGGTGCCCTGAAGTACTTCATCATCAAGGTGGATCCCAAGAAGACCATGCTCTTCGACCCGAAGGAGTCAATAGACTTCAACGGCAACACCGGTCCCTTCATACAGTACACCCACGCCCGTATCCGTTCCATCCTGCGCAAGGCCGCCGAGGCCGGATATACCCCTGCACTGGCTGGGGACGCTGCCTTCAACGACAAGGAGATCAGCATCATCAAGCTGCTCAATCTGTATCCCCAGAAGGTGGCCGAGGCCGGAGCTGCCCTGTCCCCGGCCCTCATAGCCAACTACGCATACGACCTGGCCAAGGAATTCAACCAGTACTATCACGATGTATCGATTCTCAAGGAAGAGGATGCCGCTTTGCGCGATGCCCGCCTGATGCTGATAGGTACCATTGCGTCCGTGCTGGTCAAGGCCATGGATATCCTCGGAATCCGTCTGCCCGAGAGGATGTAGGCCATGACGGAGCAGACTCAGCCCGCCTATATGTTTCCCACCTCTGTCAAGGAGGTGGAGAGACTCGGGTGGGACTACATCGACATCATACTTTTTTCAGGCGATGCCTTCATCGACCACCCTTCGTCGGGGACGGCGATGATAGCCCGCGTCCTGCAGCGGGAGGGCTGGAGAGTGGCCGTAGTGCCTCAGCCGGGCTGGCAGGACGACCTGCGGGACTTCCGGAAACTGGGAGTCCCGCGCCTGTTCTTCGGGGTCAACTCCGGGGCCATGGATTCCATGGTCAACCATTACACCGCCGCCAAGCGTCTGCGCAGCAACGACGCCTATACCCCCGGCGGTCAGGCCGGACACCGCCCCGACTATGCCGTTACCGTCTATACCCGTATCCTCAAGCGCCTGTATCCCGATGTACCGGTGGTCATCGGAGGCATCGAGGCCTCCCTGCGCCGCCTGACGCACTATGACTACTGGGCGGACCGCCTGTTCCCCTCGGTACTGGTGGACAGCGGGGCCGACCTGCTCATCTACGGGATGGGGGAGAGGCCTGTGACGGCCGTCGCCCGGGCCATTGCCGCCGGAGAGGACCTGAGAGACATCCCGCAGACCGCATTTTTTGCTGAGGGACCATGTCCCCGGGCCGGGGAGGGGACGCTCCTGCTGCACGGCTATGAGCGGGTATGCCGCGACAAGGACGCATTTATCGAGGATTTCAATGTGGAGGAGCGGGAGGCCAACCGCCTGCATGCCGCCACCCTCATTGAACCCTATCCCGGTGGATATGTGCAGGTCAATCCGCCATTTCCCCCGGAAACGACAGAAGAAATTGATTCGTATTACGCCCTGCCCTTCACCAAGCAGCCGCATCCCCGCTACCGGGGGAAGGACATTCCCGCCTGGGAGATGATCAAGAACTCCCTGACGATTCACCGCGGATGCTTCGGAGGCTGCTCCTTCTGCACCATTGCCGCCCATCAGGGAAAATTTATCCGCAGCCGCAGCCCTGAGTCCATCGTCCGGGAGGTGGAGCGTCTGACGGCCATGCCGCATTTTAAGGGAATAATCTCCGATGTGGGGGCGCCTACCGCCAATATGTACGGCCTCCGCGGACGGGACGCCTCGCGCTGTGCCCGCTGCAGCCGGCCTTCGTGCCTTTTCCCTTCGCGCTGCCCGAACATGGAACATTCGCACAGGGCGCTGCTGGAACTTTACAGCCGGATCACGGCCGTTCCGGGGGTGAGGAAAGCATTTATCGGCAGCGGCATACGCTACGACCTGTTCCTGGACAAGGACGGCTTTCTCGACGAGTATTCGGAGAAATACCTGAGAGAGGTGGTGACCAACCACACCTCCGGGTGGTTCAAGGTGGCCCCTGAGCATACGGAGGACCATGTGCTGAGGCTGATGTCCAAGCCGCCTTTCGCCCTCTTTTCCGTTCTCAGGCGGGAGTTCTCGAGGATTGCGGCCCGGGAGAAGTTGCCCTACAGGATTGTTCCCTATTTCATATCCTCGCATCCGGGATGTACCCTCCAGGATATGAAGTCCCTCTCGAAGAACAAGGAACTCAGGGGAATACAGCTTGAGCAGGTGCAGGATTTCACCCCTACGCCCATGACCGCCTCCTCGGTGATGTTCTATACAGGAAAGGACTTGTCCCGGCGGCCGGTTTTCGTCGAGAGGAGCATCCAGGGAAAGAAAATCCAAAAATCTCTTTTTTTTAGAAAAAATGCACTATAATTGCAGCCGTTTTTGAAAAGAGAAAAAATAGATATGGAACAGAATGTAAAATCATCTTCGGCCCGTCCCAGGAGAAGGGCGGTTATCAGCTATGACAACATGTCTCCCGAGCTTCAGGCTGCGTTCAAGGAGAAATATCCCAGAGGATACGCAGACTATATGGGCGACCTCTTCAAGGTGGACAAGCCCGACGGCTCCAGTTTCTATGCGGTGGAGGTCGATATACCCGATGCAGTGTATCTGGTGAAGATAGATGTGGACATAGATGATTATGAGAAGGCCGAGGAGGATCTCTTCGATGATGATGTAGAAGATGCTGCCGGCATAGACGGTGAGGTATTCCCTGATAATGGAGATGATATGCAGGGAGGCGAGGATGACCAGATGGACGATTAGGCCGCTCATCTGGCTCAAGCACCAGCCCGAGCAGAGGATCATGACGATCCTGGCCATAGTTACCGGGCTGGGCAGCGGGGCCGCGGCAGTAGTGCTCAAGACTCTTATAGATCTTATCGGAGAGTTGTTGACGGGATGGTTCGGTGTCTCCCGCGACAACTTTCTGCTGCTTGTATACCCCGGGGTGGGTATGCTGCTTTCCATGCTCTTTGTCCGCTATGTCGTCCGCGATGACATAGGGCACGGGGTGACGAAGGTTCTCTTCGCCATATCCCGCAACAACTCCAGAATCAAGAGCCACAATATGTGGACCTCCCTTCTGTCCAGTTCCGTGACCATCGGCTTCGGAGGCTCGGTCGGAGCGGAGGCGCCCATCGTGTACACCGGTGCGGCGATAGGCTCCAATATAGCGAGGACGCTGGGACTTTCCTACCGCAATATGACCATCCTGCTGTGCTGCGGTGCGGCCGGGGCCGTGGCAGGTATCTTCAAGGCCCCGATGGCCGGTATTCTGTTCTGTCTGGAGATACTGCTGTTCAACATCTCCATGTCCTCCATCCTGCCGCTGCTGCTCTCTTCGGTGACGGCCACTACGGTCTCGTATCTGTTCCTGGGCCGCGAGGTTCCGTTTACCAGTACGGTAGACCCTTTCGCCATGGGCAACCTTCCCTACTACGTAGTGCTGGGCGTGTTCTGCGGCCTGGTATCCCTGTATTTCCTCAGGACCACCCTTTCTCTCGAGGACCGCATCAGGAAGATATCCAATCCCTTCAAGCGGTGGGCTTTCTGCGCCGGGATGCTGGGTCTGCTGATATTCATCTTCCCGCCTCTTTTCGGGGAGGGCTATTCGTCCCTGGGCCACATGCTTCAGGGCAATCCCGACACTATCCTGGAGAACTCCCTGTTCTCAGGCATATTCGAGCATAAATGGGTGATCCCCATATATTTTGCCCTGGTGCTGGTGTTCAAGGTATTCGCCATGTCCTTCACCAATGCCGGCGGAGGCGTCGGAGGAACCTTCGGACCTACCCTGATAGTCGGCGGCATAGCCGGTTTCATCCTGGCCCGGACCGTCAATCTCATAGGCTTCCATGCCGTGCCGGAGGCCAATTTCGCCCTCGTGGGCATGGCCGGGCTTATGGCGGGGGTGATGCAAGCCCCGATGACGGCCATATTCCTCATCGCCGAGATAACGGGAGGATACGCCCTCCTGCTGCCGCTGATTATAGTGTCGGCCATCTCGTTTGCCACCATGAGGGCCTTCGAGCCTTTCTCCATCTATTCCAAGCGTCTGGCCAAGAGCGGAGACCTGATTACCCACAACAGCGACCGGGCTGTGCTCACCCTCCTGCAGACCTCGGACCTGGTGGAGACCGATTTTACCTCAGTCAGGCTGGATGACACGCTGGGGGACCTGGTCAAGGCGGTGGCCCGCTCGACCCGCAACCTCTATCCGGTTCTGGATGACGAGGGGGTCTACCGCGGTTACATCGGACTGGACGATATCCGCAAGATTATGTTTGATAAGGACAAATACGAGACGACCAAGGTCTACACCCTGATGAAGAATGCTCCCGCTACTGTTCTCTCCACCGACCGGATGGACAGTGTGATGGACAAGTTCGACAAGACAGGGGCCTGGAATCTGCCGGTGGTGGACGAGGACGGGCGGTATGTCGGGTATGTCTCGAAGTCCAAGATTTTCTCTTCATATCGCAAGCGTCTGCAGGACGTGTCGTGTGATTAAATTTCAACTGTATGGAAAGTTTGTATGTAAATCATATTGCGGAACTTATGTCCGTGGCACCCTGGAGGGTGGAGCATTGTATCGAACTGATAGCCGAGGGGGCAACCGTGCCGTTCATCTCGCGTTACCGCAAGGAGCGCACCGGAGGGCTGGACGAGGCCCAGGTGGCGGAGATCAAGCATTATAATGAGAAGTTCGAGGAACTGGCCAAGCGCAAGGAGTCGGTGCTGGAGAGCATTGCCTCGCAGGAGAAGCTGACTCCGGAGCTGGAGAAGCAGATCCGGGAGTGCCTGGACCCGGTGGTGCTGGAGGACCTGTACCTGCCGTACCGTCCCAAGCGCCGTACGCGGGCGTCGGTGGCCAAGGAGAAGGGGCTGGAGCCTCTGGCTGAGGCGATATTTTCCTGCAAATCCAGGAGTCCGGAGAAGGATGCCGCCTCCTATGTCACGGAGCAGGTTCCCGATGCGGAGACTGCGCTGTCCGGAGCCCGGGACATCATGGCCGAATGGATATCCGAATCGGTGCCGGTGAGGGAGATGATGCGGCGCTCGTACTCGAAGTACGGGCGGCTGTCGGCCCATGTGGCCTCGGGTGTGGACCAGGAGAGCGAGGAGGCCTCGAAATACCGCAACTATTTCAATTTCTCGGAGGACATCTCGCGGGCACCCTCGCATAGGGTACTGGCCGTGCTGCGCGGGGCGCGGGAAGGGGTGCTGAGCGTCAAGGTGGACGTGGACAAGGACCGGACGCTGGACCGGATATATTCCTCGGTGCTGCGCGGCAAGCCCTCTCCCTCGGATGCCGCTGCCCTGGAGATAGACTACGCCGTGGAGGACTCTTTCAAACGTCTGCTGCATCCCTCTATCGAGAACGAGACCCTGAAGGCGGCCAAGGAAAGGGCCGATATCGAGTCGATACGGGTATTCGGGGACAATCTGAGACAGCTTCTGATGGCCCCGCCTCTCGGGCAGAAGCGGGTGCTTGCCATCGACCCCGGCTTCCGCACCGGCTGCAAGGTGGTCTGCCTGGACGCGCAGGGAGCGCTGCTGCACAATGATACGATATATCCCCATCCGCCGCGCAATGAGCGCACCATGGCGATGAAGAAGATCTCCAATATGGTCGAGACCTACAAGATAGAGGTCATCGCTATCGGCAACGGTACAGCCGGCCGTGAGACCGAGGCCTTTATCAAGAAGATAGCCCTGCCGGAGGGCGTGCGCGTGTACTCGGTGAGCGAGGACGGGGCGTCGGTGTATTCGGCCTCGCCGGTCGGCCGGGAGGAGTTCCCGGAGTACGATGTGATTGTGCGCGGAGCCGTGTCCATCGGGCGGCGCATCATGGACCCGCTGGCCGAGCTGGTGAAGATAGACCCCAAGTCGATAGGTGTGGGTCAGTATCAGCACGATGTGGACCAGGGGCTGCTGAAGGAGCGTCTGGACGAGGTGGTGGAGAACTGCGTGAACAGCGTAGGAGTCAACCTCAATACGGCTTCACGGCACCTTCTCGCGTACGTCTCCGGTGTCGGTCCGGCCATGGCCCGCAACATAGTGGAGTACCGGGACGAGCACGGGGCCTTTGCCTCACGCAGGGACCTGCTTCACGTGAAGAGGTTAGGGGAGAAGGCTTTCGAACAGTGCGCCGGCTTCCTGCGCATACCCGGTGCCGCCGATCCGCTGGACAATACCGCCGTGCATCCCGAGCGCTATCCGCTGGTCAAGAAGATGGCGGCTGATGCCGGAGTGAGCGTGGCCGAGCTTATCGCCCGCAAGGACCTGCGCGATGCCGTAGACCTCAAGGCATACGTGTCCGACGAGGTGGGCATACCTACCTTGACCGATATCATGCAGGAGCTGGACAAGCCGGGCCGCGACCCCCGCGCCTCCTACAAGGTGCTGGAGTTCGCCGAGGACATCCACACGATAGAGGACCTTCAGGCCGGCATGGAACTGCCCGGCATCGTGACCAATGTGACCGACTTCGGGGCCTTCGTGGACTTCGGCATCAAGCAGAACGGCCTGATCCACGTCTCCCGTATGGGTGCCGCCGGTCCCGACGGACGCCGCCGCCGGGTCGCCCGTCCCTCCGATGTCCTCAAAGTCCACCAGCACGTCCGCGTCCGCGTCATCGAGGTCGACCTCAAGCGCGGCCGCATTGCGCTGGAACTCATCGGCTGACCCGGTTTCGTTTATGCCTGGATGTGTATATTCCACCAACATTCCTGACCGCTGTGAATTTTTTGGAAACAGCGGTGCAGTATGTAAAAGAGAGTGATTGATAATCAATATATTGTGATGGTGTGCTGCACATTTGGCCGGTTTGAAACGGGTCAAATGTGCGGTACCTTTTACAACTCGTTGATAACCAGATATGCAATTTGGCAAGGTGCACCGGCGCTTCAATTTTTACATCGTGAGTTCGACAAAGTCCTGTATCAGCCCAGCATCCAAAGTTATCAGGCATCCTCTTCCGGCCAAGTGTCCTTGCGCTCACATCCTCTTACGGCATTACCCTGCTATCATTTGTCATGACTATTTTTCGCGTTCATGTTGACAGGGTAACGACACCAAGCAGGAAAGTTGCCCGTAAGTGCCAGATGACTATGCACCTACAGCATGGTTTTGAGCAGAGTAGGATCAGTCATGGTCAAGCGTGAGAGCTGCTTGCGGCTCAGTCCGTAACGTTTGTAGAGCATTCTTGCCAGGCGGTATCTGTCCTCGATACAGAGCAAGCCAGCAGAGGGCTTGCGGAAAAACTGTCGGCAGAAATTTTCCACTGTTCCGGTCAGCTCGTCATCCGTGTATTTCGTCTTACGCAGGATATCGCCTGTCAGTTCCATTTCCAGATTCTCATTCCGGGACAGCGCATACATCAGACGTGCCGGAGACCTGAACAGATTCTCAACGGACAAGATGTCCACATAGCATTCCGGCAGTATCAGTCCGTTGTCGTTAATAAGAAACGCGTCAAGCAGGTCGGTCTGGGAATGCAGTATATTCCGCCTGGTTCTGTAACTCAATGATCCGATTCTATGGCCGGGGCATTTGCAGCATTGCATTGATCAAAGGTGAACCCGATTCCCACATCTTTGGTTCACTTGCGAGCATAGCACAAAACCCAACCGGGCTTCCACGCCTCTGGACCCCGCTTCTCCCATCGGATACCTGCAAAGGTGTACCCAAAACGCGGGAAACGGTTCACCTTTGCAACAGGGAAACACCGGAACTGCCGCTACAGGCGCTGTGGCAATGACCGTGACCGCACGGTACTGCCATAGACCGGACAGAGAGTCCTGCAGCGCTGCAGGCACATCATCTGACATCCTTGACTCCGCAGGTGTAGCCGGTATTTGCTCCCGGACCCATTGATCCGTCACTGGAGTTGTAACTGTAGCCTTGACGTCCTTCTCCGCTATAAGGTGGAATGTTTTTCATTGAGAAACTGGTGTTGGACAGGATATGAGGTTTGTAAAAGTCATATCTGCCAATCCAAGCGTCATTATGAAAATCCTGATAGTATGCATTCTTTTATATACAGGCATTTCCTTTATTCATAGCTTTTTGTAAAACTTGCATCTATCCTTGCACCCAAATGGGGTCGTACTGCCGATGAACGACAATTAAGATAACTTGATTCAATTTTTACCAGTAGAGATATTCCGGTTTGTTTCTCCATATACCTTTGAAAAAAACGAAAGGTTGTGGTCGTAGCTGTCGGTTTGGCTTCTTCTTTCTTTCCGAAAAGTCCCAGAAAACCGGTACGTTTCCTTTTCTGCGGTTTTTCGCGCGTACTTTTCCGAGCTATGACCGGCACTTGCTTTGCTATCTTTTCCTCTATTTCTTCTTGTTCATTGAGTACCTGCATGATTCTATTCAGCAATTTTTCCTTTTCAGCCAGCAGCTGGCATATGCTGTCTATACGCTCGCTGCGGCAGGTTCTGGACTTATATATACCTCGTGTACATCCTTGCGGAGACTTCTTATTTTGTAGGTAGTAGCTTCCAATTCCTGTTGTCTGTTCTGTTCATTGAGCCAAATATAGACGATGCCGATAATGACTATAGTATCAGCACATTACAAAAAGAAAGACAATCTGATACCAGACTGCCCTTTTATTTAATTAAGTTTACTTCTATAAAAAACAATAACCCTGAAGTTTACTCTTGCGAGCAGGGACAGCAGGGTCTTACGCTTGCAAATATAGGCAATTATTTATATTTTTGCAAGAAAAACATTACTTTTAATTTATTTCTAATGAAATATAATGAATGTTTGCAAGTACTTTCACCTGCCAGACTAAATAAATATGCACAAGCCTGTGGCAATGACAAGGCCAAAACCTTAAGGCTGTATCAGTATAATATCAAGTTGAGTCAGCGTTTCTATGGTGTCATAGGTATGTTTGAAATAATGCTCCGTAATGCTATCAATATACACTATCAAGGTTATTTTCATGACACCAACTGGATAATCAACCAGGCACATGCCGGTGGCCTGCTTGAACAAGATGCTGCCGATATTCAGAAGACACAGAATTCATATACAGCTATGGGCGTTTATAACAATGACAAGATGGTTGCTTCCTTTACTTTTGGCTTCTGGACTTATCTGTTCACTAAGAGAAATTATCGTGTTGGTGGCAAGACATTGCTCAAAATATTTCCTAATAAGGCACACGGTCTAAAACAGTCAGATATTTACAGAGAACTGACAGCCATTCGTGAATTTAGAAACCGTATCGCCCATCATGAACCTATATGCTTTAATGCTGCCCGTACCATAGATACTACGTATGCAAGAAGCCATTATAACCTTATACGTACTTATATCGGGTATATGGGCTTTGATCCGGATTCTGTCCTGAGAGCGGTTGAAAAGCCTGATTCTATTCTGAATATGATTGACGGTATTTAATATTTCTGGTGTTCCCCTGCAATACATAACGCTATATATGCAAACGCCAGAAGCTTCCCGTAACCGTTGATGGCAGTCAGCGGTGTGCGGAGTTCGTGTACATCCTTGCGGAGACTTCTTATTTTGTAGGTAGTAGCTTCCAATTCCTGTTGTCTGTTCTGTTCATTGAGCCAAATATAGACGATGCCGAAAATGACGAATAGTATCAGCACATATCCTGCTGCTATCTTGGTGCGCAGGTGTAAGAAAATGCAGCCCACTGACCTTACGGTAGCGGGCTGCGGTGTCTGTATGATGTTACCGGGCACAATACTCCCGCCCGGAATGGGAGTTCTTTTCTTTTGGGGTTATACTTCGGTTATCTTCCGTTGCAGGCGGAACTTTTCCCGCCCGACGGTTCACTATTTCTTTAATGTAGGCAAGTTGTTGTTGCCTGTGAGTTCGTAACACCTGTCTGAGCTTACACTCTGAAAGGCGGTGTTCATCTGATTAACGGTCGTCTGCAGATACGGTATATCCTGAGCCTGCCACTGCAGCGAGGGAGACGGTGTAGGTATATTCCTCGCCCGCTTTCCATTCGGCAGCCCCCTGCATCCGGTAGGCGAAGGTCTTGCCGTTGTTGAAGGCGCAGGTGATGAAGGCCGTGCCCGCCGCCACCGTCTGCGGGGCGACGAGCGCGGTGTAGGTGTCACCGCCCTTGTCATACGGGGCGATTACAGCCGGGTTTCCGTTCTCGGTGGAGAGGCCAGTCAGCGACACGGACTTCAGCCCCTCGGTGTAGTCCGTCAGAACGACGGTCACCCGCGCCGTGCGGTGGGTAAAGCGGAGTGTGGGGTTGCCGTAGCTCACCGTCTGTTCCTCGGCTACGATGAGGTCGCTGGCCTCGAAGTCCTCCCGGGCACTTTGGTCGGCTTTTACCACCACGGCAGTCGGAGGTGTCTCGCCCTCGGTGTAGGGCCACCACGCCGTGACGGTGATGTTATCGTGGTTGGTCCAGTAGTGCGGGTCGGTGGAGGTCAGCGTGGCGCTGGTGTTGTCGGCGGTAGTGGGCGTCACGTCGTATGCCTTCACCGTGCCGTCCATCCGGACTGCCACGGAGGTGACGCCCTCCCAGTTGCCGTCCACGGGGGCACGGGTGCCGGCGGGGGGGGGGGGGGGGGGGGGGGGGGCCCCGTGGCGGTGAAGACGATGGGTGTGCCTTCCGCCCCTTCCGGCAGGAAGCCCGCATCGTCCTGCGTGCAGGCTGCGGCCGCAAGAAGCAGGGCGAGTGCCGGGAATGTATATAGGGTATATCGTTTCATATCGTCCTGTTTTTACTGGTTACTCTGCAATACGGGCAGGCCGTCCGTGCCAAGTTTCCATTGATAGTCGTTGCCGGTAAGGGCAGCGTTCATGCCACCAACAGCGGTCTGCCAAGTGATCGTGCCCTCCACCTTCGTGGCTTCTACCGTTCCTCCTTCGTTAGAACGATACCCATTCGTGGTATTTCCGTCCCAGAAGCAGGCGGTGATGGTGCCATAGTTGAAAGCGACGATACCATAGCCCTCATTCTCCTTCAATGTTCCGCTGAACCAGCAAGCGACGATTGTACCCAAATTAGAATTGGCAATACCACTCGTAAAACTATAAGCAGAAATTTCCCCAGTCATGGAGCAGGCAATGACTTGACCGTAATTATTAGCCACTATACCGGCTGTACCTCCGCTTGATTCGTATAATTCTACATCCACGAGTTGCAGATTCTTTACCGTTGCACTTTCTCCTATTCCTCCAAAAAGCGATGAAGCATTTAATCCCGTGATGGTATGCCCCTGCCCGTCGAAAGTGCCGGAGTAGTTTATGGACATACCTACCGGTGTCCACTCCTTGCCCGTCAGGTTGATGTCGGCAGTCAGGGTGCAGTTCAGCGTGTAGTCGCTTTGCGCAGCCTCGTTCCATGCCAGCAGGCCGTTAGCGGTGTAGACTGTGTAGCTGCCGTCGTCCTGTATGAAATAACCCAAATCCTCTGCCGTGCCGCTTTCGCCGTCGCCGGATTCCCAGTCACCGATGGTGCAGCCCTCCAGCGTCAGGCCGGTGGCGTTCACATTGACGGTGTAGGTGTAGCGGCTGCCCGCCTCTAATACCACATCGCTCTGCGGACGGAAATAGTAGGTGCCTCCGCCTAAATCCACCTGTATGAACGGGGTCTTTGCCTTCACGGTCTGCGGTGCGGCAAGTGCCTCGTAAGTGTCGGTGCCCGGCGCGTAGGTTTCGATAGTGGCGGGGTTGCTGTTATCCGTGCT
Source organism: uncultured Alistipes sp. (assembly GCA_900550465.1). Classification (GTDB taxonomy): domain Bacteria; phylum Bacteroidota; class Bacteroidia; order Bacteroidales; family UBA932; genus Coprenecus. The sequence goes on along the minus strand of URSC01000003.1, from coordinate 66,663 downwards.
CAAGCCAGTCACGTAGACATCGGCTCCCGTCACGCTCGTGATACCGTCTCCCGGCTTAAGAAGAACCGTTATACGCGCCGTGCGGTGGCTGAACTCAAGCGTCGGGTTGTCGAACTGCACGGTCTGGGCTTCGGCGGAAATGAAGTCGCTGCCCTCGAAGCCTTCCTTCGTGCTTTGGTCTGCCTTTACTACCACATCGGGCATCGTGGTGCCGTATGGCCACCATGCCGAAACGGTGATGTCCTCGCGGCTTGTCCACCAGAAGGGGTCGGTGTCGCTGCTCAGGATGGCAGTCTTGTAGCCGTCGGCATCGGATGCCGTCACATCGTATTCCTTCACCGTGCCGCCCACGCTGAGGGCTACGGAGGTGACTCCGTCCCAGTTGCCGTCCACCGTGGCACGGGTGGATGCCGGGGTTGCCACGGCTTGCAGGCCGGTGGCGCGGATTACCAATGGATACTCGCCTTCGGGCAACGTGCCGCCGCCGAGGTCGTCCTGCGTGCAGGCAGTCGCCGCAAAAAGCAGGACGGTTGCCGCGGACAGTATATGCAATGGAAGTCTGTTGTTCATATTCTTAGTCTTTTAGGAATGATATACTTAAAGGTCTGCGTTCACGTTGCCGCCATTCACCGGGTTCCAGTCGCTGATAGTGGCTGAGCTGATGCTCAGGTCCTTGTTGCGGACGGTGACGGTGTAGGTGTAGTTGTTGCCGGCTTTCAGTGCGCCGTCGGGAATGGTGAGCGTGGCGGTGTAGGGCTGGCTGTTGTAGTACACGCTCAGTCCGATGCTTGCCTTGGTCTGCGGGAAGAGGATGACCGACGAGGTGAGTGCGCCGTTCAGTTCCATTGTAAGGTCGGCTGTCTGTGCGTTCGCATCCGTTTCTGCCGTGCCGGTGGTGGTGTCGAAGCTGCCCTCCAGCACCAGTCCGGAGAGTGTGTAGCCGGTGGGTTTGATGGTATTGAAGTCCACGCCGCTGCCCTCCTTGAAGGTGAGCGTAATCTGGCTCATGCAGTGGTGGAAGGAACAGTCCTTGCCGCCTGCATCAGTGTCGTCGGTAAAGTTCACTTCAGGATTGTGCGTACTGGCAGTGGCACCGGTGGCATAGAGGAAGTCGATGGCGGGCTGGTCCTGCTGCGCCGTGGCATCGGTGGTGGCGGTCAGTGTCCCACCGTCCGCATCGTAAGGATAGTAGGCGGAGAAGGTGGTCGGGTCGTCATCTTGGAAGAAGATAATGGTTCCTGTCGGTGTGAACTTCCCGCTTTCCCACCGGTATGGCACGTTGGTGTAGCCGAAGCGGCTTTCGGAGATGCCTATCTCGTCACGTTCCGCCCAGGCGGTTCCGCTGGCGCGGGTGGATACGGCATCGGAGATTTCGGCATTAATCACTGCGGCCACGGAGCCATTATTCAGGTTCTCATCATCGTTGGTGCAGGCGGAAAGCGCGAGTGCCAGTGCTGCGAAGGTGAATAATCTTGTCTTCATCGTTTCTGTATTTTTTATGATTCTTTTTACTTTTACATTTCGGCATCCACTCCGCCGCCGTCCACTGTTTCCCAGTCTGTGATTTCACCGGTGAAGCCCGCCTCGCCCGGGGTCTCGGCTATTGTGCCGCCGAGGGTCAAAGGCGCGGTCTTGCCGTCGTTGAAGCCGTTGAGAGCAGACGTGAGGTCGCTATTGAGAGATGTAGGCTGCGGGTTGCCGTCAGTGTAGGTCAGCGTGGCGGTGAGCCGCTGCGCGTCGCCCGCAATGCCGAGCAACCGGACGGTTGCCATCCACTTGCCCGCATCGTCGCCCTCAGTTATCTTCGTAAAATGCAGTTCCACCTCCGAGGGCGTACCGTGGGTACCCGTGGCGAAGTCCAGCGTCCCTGTCGCTCCGCTCAGCGTGCCCTCGATGGTCTCTATCCTGTCCGCAGCGTCGCCCGCAGGTTCGATGACAAGGGTCAGTTCTCGTACCTGCTGCCGCATGACGGCAGTCAGCGCGTAGTCTGTATCCGCTTCTATCTCTATCTCCTGCACGGAAGTGAAGAGCCAGCCGGGGGCGTTGCTGATGAACAAATCGGCGGCGTCTCCGTGAGCTTTGGCTACGGTGGCGATAGTGCCGCTGACGGTGATGTTTTCAGGGGTGTTGTAGGCCGCAAGGGTGTAGCTGCCGGGGGCAAAGAGATAATCCGGCGCATGGGTCGTTCCGGTCTCCGTGCCGGTATAGTCGCCCATTGTCACCGTCCACTCCGCAGGGATGTCCACACCGTCGCCCCGGTCAGTCCAGTCGGCGGTGACGGTGATTTTCCCGTAGTCGGGGTGCGGTGTGTCGTGCAGTTCGTCCTTCACGCAGGAGGTCGCGGCAAGCAGCAGGGCTGCCGCTAAAAGTGATGTCTTGTATATGCTGTTTGTCTTCATCGTCTCGTCTTCCTTTCTTAAAATAGTTTCCACACTAAAGTAACTCCGGCGTTAATCGGGCCGATCCAGTGCTTCGTCTCGTTGCCGCTGCGCACCCGCACGCCATCAATCACATCGTATCTCTCCGTATCGGCGTTCAGGTAGCCCAGTCCGAGGGTGAAGTCAAGTGCCAGTGCCTTGTTCAGCCGCAGCTGGTAGCCGCCGGTGATGCCGCCGCCCAGAAGGTCGCCCTGCCTGCCCGTACCGGAGAACTTGTAGTTGAACTGTCCGGCCTTGAACATAGCACCCAGATACCAGGCTTTCTTCTCGCCCATGTAGTAACGCACTTCCGGAGCCACTTCCCAGAGTGCATAGCGGCGGTCCTTGTCGCTCCACGTCCAAGAAGTCCACGAGCCGTTTACGGCAATGCCCCACGAGGGGCAGATGCGCCATTCAAGTCCTAAATCGGGTGTCAGGGTAGCCCAGCGCAGCAGGTTGGCACGCAGGGAGAGATGATAATCATTTGTAATTTTGGTTTCCGACGGAGTGTCGGCAAGTGTGTTTTGTTGAGCGGCTTTCTCTGCCTCTGCCTTTTCAGCGGCAAGTCGGGCTTCTTCCGCCTTGCGCTGCTCTTCGGCAAGTCGTTCCTGTTCGGCACGCTTCTCGGCTTCCAGTCGTTCGGCTTCCGCCTTGCGTCGTGCTTCCGCTTCCGCATCCGTCGCGGCTGTTTCCTTTACCGGTACCGTCAGGCGCACAGTGACAAAGTCTCCCTCTGTCGTATGGTTGCGGGTAATGAAATTCTCCTCTTTTATTTCCGCGCGTATAATCAGTTCGGATTTCACACGGTTGGCACGGATCTTTGCCGTGGCAAGGTTCTCGGCTTCACTGCCTAATGAGTTGCAGTAGCCGTCAACCAATAGCGGCAGCTTGCCGTCAAGAATTGTGGTTTTGTTTTTTTCGATACACTCCAGCAGGCGGGCAAGCTCCGTGTCATTGCCATTCCAAGGCACGTAGAACATGTCTTCCCTTGGCACGAAGCGGAAGGTGTAGGTCGTGTCTGCTTTCTGCTGCGCAATGACAGGAAAAGTTACCGTCATCAGCCACAGAAACAGGGTAAGAAAAGTGATTTTTCTGCTCATATAAACTTGAATTTATTATCTTTGTCTTCCCCAAAGGTAATAAATGCCATTCAGCGCCCAAAATATTACAAAAACTTTTTCTGTTAAAATACAGTGTTTTATGGAAATTGTCGTTTGAGCACTTTTCAAATTGTCGTTTGAGCACTTTTTTGTCGAATTAGCACTTTTTTTGTCGTTTGAGCACTTTTTGAAAATGGCTTCTGTGACCTTTTTCAATGGCTTTTTACCACACAAATTATTCCTGATTTGCTTTTTTCCACTTGGCAGGCGTACAGCCTTCCTTCTCGGTAAATGATTTGATAAAGTTACTGCGGGAAAGGAAACCGGAAGACTCAGCCAGCTTCTGTATATTGATTTCCGGATGCTCTTTCAGTATGTTTTTCGCATACTCCAACCGGAGACCGGTTATCCATTCGCGGAATGTCGCATGATATTTGTCCTTTATGTAAGCATTCAGATAAGTCCGGTTGGTGCCGAGCGTTTTCGCCATGTCCTGTATGGTGAATCCGGATTGCGTATAGCTCTTGTTTTCCAGCCAAGGCGTCAGGCTGCTTTCTATGCCGTTGAAATATTTGGGTGATTCCTTTTCTGTTTCTGTCTTTTTCTTCTCATCATCCGCCGCGTTCTCTATCTCCAGCGTACGCTCCACCTGCTCATAGAATATCATGTAGTTCTGGTAGGAATAAAACAGATAGCCGTAGAACGGGATGGATGACAGAATCCAGATATAAACGTATTTGTCAGGCAGGAATGTGAGCAGTCCGCATCCCACACCGAATATGACAGCCCACCATGTGAAAATGGAAAGCCACTTGATATACGCGCCTATGTCATCCGAATACGTTTCGTTGAAAATCCTGATGGCACGGTTATATGCCAGAATAAGCCTGCGGGCCAAGACGAATCCATAAGTGACCAGCCACGCAGCCAGAGCGAACAGCGCAATTGTCTGCAAAATCCCTTCGGGCAACAACATCAGCACGATGCAGGAAAGGACGGAAAAAATGACCCAAAGGCTGATATGCGTCCGTAACCGGCGCTTTGTGATGTAAAAGCGGTCCAGCAATGTCGTGAGTGCCGAACTGAAAAGCCAGTAACACAGGAAGTAGGTCGAAAGGTTCATCAGAATGGCCGCATTGGCGTTCTTGAACCGGATTCCGAAAAAGAAATGCACCGAATAATTGGCGACAAGCAGCAGCAACGCTATCCCTATGATCCGACGGGAGCGCAGATAATTTCCGAAAATGACTTTTTCCGGTATTTTGGCCAACAAAAAATAAAAGCCGAAGAACAGCATCAACGGCAACGCAATGAAAAGCGAAAATTCGTATATTGTATAATCCATTATTACCTTGTTGTTTTAAAACCAATTTGCACATTGGCTAATCCTTGATTCTATTGATGATTTCTGAGGCCGGAATGTCACGCATAAGCGTGAACCCGAACCACTTTTTGCCCAAATCCTTAATCGATGCCCCGATGTGGTACACTTCGTCGTCTATAAGCAGAAAACGGTCATGCGCTTTGTTGCACCGCTCTATCCTGACTGGCGGATATTGGGCGTTTTGCCTTTCGTATCAAGTCAGGTACAAAACGGTAAGCGTCAAACACCTGCCCGTCGTAGAATATACCCTGCATGGGAGGAATATTGGCTTCCAGTCGTTTGAACACCTCGTCGATGCGCTTGTCCGTCACCTCCTGATGCCGTTTCATTTCAAGCTGATGATATTCTATCGTTTCAAGCCGTTGGAACAGTTGGGCATTGGTAGCGATGAAACGGCGCATGGACACAAAGGCTCTCATGATGCGGATGTTCACTTCCACCGCAGTCTGTGATTTCAAGACGGAGCTAAGCATGGCGATACCTTGTTCGGTGAAAGCATAAGGCAACCTTCTGTCGCCACCCCAACTTGAAGTCACATTTTGTGATTTCAAGATTTCAACATCTTCTTTGTCCAGTTGAAACATGAAATCGTCAGGAAACCGCTCGATATTACGTTTTACTGCCTGATTCAATGCTCTGGTTTCCACACCATACAACAAAGCCAAATCCCTGTCTTTAGCCATACCTCTTTTACTACTTAATTTCATTCAGGTTTTTGATAATCTCAATGCCCAATGCATTTTCAATCTTGCAGATGGTTTCCAACGACATATTCTTTTTCCCTTTCAACACCTTGGATATGTACTGCTGGGTGCAGCCCATCTTTCCGGCACCGAAGCAACGGAAAGCGTTTTATCTGCCGTTGTGTCCATTGAAATACATCCTTTTCCTGTCTTGATTGCAAAGGTACAATAATTATCCAGAACCGAACAACCATAGGGTTGTGTTTTTACAGAATAGTTAAATGCTGCATTGCACCTGAATCAAAGATTCAGGAAGTCGATGCATTAGACACCCTCTCTTTCGCATCCATCAGGCAAGTCTGGCAAACATTCCTTTGAGTTCTCATAAATCACCTATGTTGTTTCTGTCTTGTTACTTCAAGAAATAGTAATAAGTGCTATTTACTGTAATACAGTTGATTATATCGTTATATAAAGAAAGTCCACCAATATCTCAATTATAGCATAGACAGCCGTGGGGAGGACAGCCGTTTTGCTGTCAATCCCAATGTGGATGTAAAGTACGAGTTCGGACCCAGGTTCAGTGTAAGGGCCGGGGCAGCCTGGGCACTCAGCCCGATAGACGAGCAGCAGATATTCACGGGACTTATCATGCGCAACTATAAGTATCTTACTCAGGGTAGGACAGATTTGGAGCAACTGCCAGGATACAGTGTGGACGGTGAACTGGACCTTAACTGTGAATATTATTTCAACAAATATGGTGCAGACCAATCACTGCACAACTATTTTCTGGACGTTTCAGCCTGGTACTTTGTAAATTCCAGGCTCCAGTTCTTCATCCATGCAAGAAATCTGTTGGATGAAAGAGAGTATGCCTACTCTTACATCGGTCCGTTAGAGACAACTCATTATTCGTATCGTATAGGACCTTTGAATATTTTGGTCGGAGCGCAGATAAAATTCTGAGGATAAGCCCTTTCTGAAAAATCTCATTTATTTATGAAAATCAATGTTGTGGTGTTCCCACACTATGTCAAGGATAATGTAATCTACAGTTCCGTATTCGGTGAGGATGGCACTACAGCACTGTTTAGGATAACGTTATAAATCAAGAGGAGAGTGATCCGATATCTTGGAGAATCGCGACACTCTCCCCTTGGCTTATTTGCGGTATTTGGCAAGTATGGCCATGAACTCGTCCCCGGTGATGGTCTCTTTGTCGAGCAGGTAGGCTGCGGCCTCGTCCATGGCGGGGCGGTTGGCGGTGATGATGGAGCGGGCTTTCTCGTGGGCCTGCCTGATGAGGGCCAGCACTTCCCGGTCGATGTCGGCGGCGGTGTCGGCCGAGCAGGCGAGGGTGGTATCTCCGCCCAGGTAGGCGTTGCTGACAGTCTCGAGGGCCATCATGTCGTACTTGTCGCTCATGCCGTAGCGGGTGACCATGGCCCGGGCCAGACGGGTGGCCTGCTCTATGTCGTTGGATGCGCCGGTAGTGATCTGTCCGAAGAAAATCTCCTCGGCGGCGCGGCCTCCGGTCAGGGTCACGATGCGGTTGAAGAGGTCCTCGCGGGTCAGGAGCACCTGCTCCCCGCTGTCCACCTGCATGGTGTAGCCGAGGGCTCCGGAGGTGCGGGGTACTATGGTTATCTTGTGTACAGGTGCCGAGTGAGTCTGCATGGCGGCTACCATGGCGTGGCCTATCTCGTGGTAGGATACTGTCTTGCGCTCGGTCTCGGACAGCACCTTGCCTTTCTTCTGGGCACCGGCGATGACTGTCTCCACGCTCTCCTCCAGGTCGGCTGTAGTGACCTTGTCACGGCCCATGCGGACGGCCCTCAGCGCACCCTCGTTGACGATGTTGGCCAGCTCGGCTCCGGATGATCCGGCGGTGGCCCTGGCCACTACATCCAGGTCCACATTGTCATGCTTTACGTGGGCCAGGTGTACGTTGAGGATGGCCTTGCGCCCCTCGAGGTCGGGCAGCTCCATCTGGATGCGGCGGTCGAAGCGTCCCGGACGCAGCAGGGCCTTGTCCAGGCTCTCGGGCCGGTTGGTGGCGGCCAGGATGACTACTCCCTTGCGGGCGTCGAAGCCGTCCATCTCGGTCAGCAGCTGGTTGAGGGTCTGCTCCCTCTCGTCATTGCCGCCTCCGAGGGTGTTGTCGCGCTTCTTGCCGATGGCATCTATCTCGTCTATGAAGATGATGCAGGGGGCCTTCTCATTGGCCTGCTTGAAGAGGTCGCGGACCTTTGCCGCACCCATGCCGACGAACATCTGCACGAACTCCGAGCCGGACATGCTGAAGAACGGCACCTTTGCCTCTCCGGCCACTGCCCTGGCGATGAGGGTCTTGCCCGTACCCGGAGGACCTACGAGCAGGGCCCCCTTGGGCAGGGACGCTCCTATGGCGGTGTATTTGCCCGGATTGTGCAGGAAATCGACTATCTCCGTCAGGGCCTCCTTGGCCTCGTCCTGTCCGGCCACATCGGCGAAGGTGGTCCTGACATCCGAGTCAGCGTAGATCTTGGCCCCGCTGCCTCCGAAGGACATGAAGTTGCCCCCACCGGCTCCCAGCCGGGACTGAATCGATTTGCCGGCCTGCCTCCAGATGAGGTAGAATATCAGGAAAGGCAGGACCCACAGCAGGATGAAATTCATTATCGGGGAATTCTCGCGGGGAATCTCGCGGGTAAATGCTATGCGGCCGTCCTCATTCGGACTTTTGGCAGCCAGCAGACGGTCCACCAAGCCGGGGTCGCCGACCGAGCCGGTGGAGTAAGTGGTCTTGCCGTTGTCCCCCTCATCGGTCAGGAAATAGATGTAGTCGTTCTTGATCATGACCTTCTCGACCAGGCCGCTGTCGACCTTGTTGATGAAGGTGCCGTAGTCGGTGGGGATGATGCGCTGGCCGCTCATCTTGGGGAAGACCAGCCAGTTGAGTGTCAGTACCACAACGATTACCACCAGCATTCCTACAAAGGAACTGGTGCGTGGTCCCTGATCCTGCGGTTTGTTGCCGTCATTGCTGCGGTTTGCTTGCTGTACTGCCATTGTCAGATTGTTTAATTGGTTTATTAAATAATCTGACAAGGATTGTGCCGTTGCTGCTTTATGCCATTCTGACAGACTATGATGGATGGAATTCCAGCCGGGCGGGGCTGCGCAGACCGGTCAGGCGGCCGTCCCGGACGACAGGTGTACCGTTTGTGAAGGTGTCGGTGACGGCCCAGTCGAAAGTCTGTCCTTCGAGAGGGGACCAGCCGCAGCGGTAGGCTATATTGTCCTTGGAGACGGTCCAGGGCCGGCGGCGTACGATGACCAGATCGGCCCACCAGCCTTCGCGGATGTAGCCGCGGCGGTCGATGCGGAAGAGGTCGGCCGGGGAGTGGGACATCATCCGTACCACCTGCTCTATGGGGAAGCAGCCGCGTTCAGCGAGCTGGAGCATCATCACGAGGGAGTGCTGTATGGTGGGCAGTCCGGAGGGGGCATGGAGGTAATCCTGCATTTTCTCAGCATACAGATGGGGGGCGTGGTCGGTGGCTACGGCCTGGACACGGCCCTCGCGGACAGCTGCGGTGACTGCCTCCCGGTCGGCGGGAGTCTTGATGGCCGGGTTGCACTTGATCAGTGAGCCGTATCTGTCGTAATCCCTGTCGTCGAACCACATATAGTGTACGCAGACCTCGGCGCTGATGCCGGAGCAGCTCTTCCTGGCCTCTGAAATCATTTCTATCTCGTCGGCGGTGCTGACGTGGAGTACATGCAGGCGGGTGCCGTGTTTCTTAGCCATCTCCACAGCCTTGGATGAGGAGAGGATGCAGGCCTCGCGGCTGCGGATCAGGGGATGGGCGCTGAAGGGAATGGAGTCGTCGCCGTAGCGGGTGCGGGCAGCGGCCAGGTTGCGGCGTATCGTGGCCTCGTCCTCGCAGTGGGTGGCTATAAGCCGGCCGGGGAGGGAGAATATGGCCTCAAGGGCCTGCTGCGAGTCCACAAGCATGTTGCCGGTGGAGGAGCCCATGAAGACCTTGATGCCGCAGATGCGGCGGGGGGCGGCGCTGCGCAGCTCCTCGATGTTGTTATTGGTGGCTCCAATATAAAAGGAGTAGTTGGCGTAAGAGTCCCGGGCGGCGGTGGAGTATTTCTCCTCGAGGGAGGAGAGGGTGGTAGCCGGAGGGTTGTTGTTGGGCATGTCCATGAAGGAGGTGGTGCCGCCGAGTACTGCTGCCGCGCTTTCGGAGGCTATGCAGCCTTTGGCGGTGGCTCCCGGCTCGCGGAAATGCACCTGGTCGTCGATGACGCCGGGGAGGAGGAGGGCATCGGTATTGTTTCCCAGAATCTCCTCTGCGGAGGCTCCGGCCTGCCGTACCGCCGCCTCATATCCCGGGTCGGACCGAAGCATCACCTTGGAGATGATTCCGTTCTCTATCAGGACGCTGCCCTCGCGGATGCTGCCTTCGTTGACTATCCGGATGTCCCGGATGAGAGTGCTGCCTGCCATTGCCGTTTATTTTGTTTCGGGATTTGGGGTAATCTTCCTGAACCGGAGGGCGATGACTCCGCGGAATGCCTCTCCGAAGATGGAACTGCTCATCTTGGACTTGCCCTCCTTGCGGTCGGTAAAGATGATGGGGACCTCGATGATCTGGAATCCGAGTTTCCAGGCATTGTACTTCATCTCTATCTGGAAGCCGTAGCCCTTCATTCTCACCTTGTCCAGGTCGATGGTCCTTAGGACCTTGCTGCTGTAGCAGACAAAGCCGGCGGTGGAGTCGTAGATCTTCATGCCCAGGACTGTGCGGACGTAGTAGGATGCCCCGTATGATATCATGATGCGGCTGAGCGGCCAGTCCCGGACGGCAATGCCCTTGACGTAGCGGGAGCCTATGGACATGTCGGCGCCGCCCTCGGTGCAGGCCCGGTAGAGGCGGATGAGGTCGTCCGGGTTGTGCGAGAAGTCGGCGTCCATCTCGAAGATGTAGTCGTAACCGTGCTCCAGGCACCATCGGAAGCCGGCGATGTAGGCTGTGCCCAGTCCCTGCTTGCCCGAGCGCTCCAGAATGAAGAGCGACTCCTGGAACTCTGTCTGCAGACCCTTGACTATGGCGCCCGTGCCGTCGGGGGACCCGTCGTCGACTACCAGGATGTGAAAGTCCCCGTCCAGGGAGCGGACCTTCCGGATCATCTTCTCTATGTTCTCCTTTTCGTTGTAGGTGGGAATGATTACTATCTTGCGGTCTTCCATGACATTTTCTTTACATCCATACAAAGGTAGAAAAATATTGCTATCTTCGGCCAAAATTCCTAATACACCTGTAGATTTATGAAACGTATCAAGATGTCGCTTCTGCTTAAGATCGTGATAGCCATACTGCTCGGTATCGGCTGCTCGTATTTCTTTCCGGAGGCACTTGCCCGTATATTCGTGACATTCAATTCATTGTTCGGTAATTTTCTGAATTTCATCATACCGTTACTCATCCTGGGACTTGTGGCCCCGGGCATAGCCGAGCTCGGACGCGGAGCCGGGAAGATGCTGGGAGTCACCACACTTCTGGCCTACGGCTCTACCGTGCTGGCCGGTTACTTCTCCTACGGCGTCTGCGGTCTGACATATCCGCATATCCTGGAGCAGGGCTCATTCTCCTCGAGCGAGGCGCTTGCGGCGGCCGAAGGGCTGGAACCGTATTTCGTCATTGACATGCCGCCTCTCTTCGGCGTGATGTCGGCCCTGATACTCTCCTTCGTACTGGGTCTCGCTCTGGCTTCGGTCAAGGGCAATGCCTTCCGTACTGTCCTCAATGAGTTCCGGGAGGTGATAATGCTCGTTATCCGGAAGGTCATCATCCCGCTGCTGCCCCTGTACATCTTCGGTATCTTCCTCAAGATGGGCGTAGAGGGTACGGTGATGATGATTATCGGGCTGTTCCTCAAGGTTATCATCGTCATCTTCATACTGCATGTGGCGCTCCTGCTGATCCAGTTCTGCATCGCGGGCGCCGTGGCCGGCAAGAATCCGCTCAGATGTCTGAAGAACATGCTCCCGGCCTATATGACGGCCCTGGGCACCCAGTCCTCGGCGGCCACCATACCGGTTACCCTGGCCCAGGCCAAGAAGAACGGTGTGAGGGCCGAGGTGGCGGATTTCGTGATACCCCTGTGCGGTACGATTCATCTGTCAGGCAGCACTTTGAAGATAGTGGCCTGCGCCTTCGCGATATCGTTCATGACAGGCATGCCTACTGACCTGGGACTCTATACCGAGTTCATCTTCATGCTGGGCATAGCCATGGTCGCCGCTCCCGGAGTGCCGGGCGGAGCCATCATGGCCTCGATCGGCATCATCGGCTCTATCCTGGGATTCGACGAGGACATGCAGGGACTGATGATAGCCCTGTATATCGCGATGGACAGCTTCGGAACGGCCTGCAATGTCACAGGTGACGGCGCCATAGCCCTGATAGTCGACCGCATCTTCAAGAAGCAGGCAGTCCGATGAAGGAGGTCCTCAATATAGCGGTGTGTCAGTGCGGGGTGGTGTGGGAGGCTCCTCAGGAGAATCTCGCCCGTCTGCAGGCTTTCATAGGAGGCTATCTGGAACAATGCGGGGACAATGACCGCCCGGACCTGATCGTCCTGCCGGAGTTCTTCGCCACCGGCTTCACTTCCAACACACGGCTCGCCGAGGCGGAGGACGGTCCTACCCTCAGGTGGATGCAGGTCCTGGCCTCATTCTCGGGGGCTGCAGTAACCGGTTCCGTCCCCACCGCAGCGGGAGGGAAGGTGCTGAACCGCATGTATTTTGCCGCTCCGGACGGCCGCACGGAGTTCTATGACAAGCGGCATCTTTTCCGGATGAGCGGGGAAAATGAGGTGTTTGCCTCCGGAAGCATCAGGAAGACGGTGGAGTATCTGGGCTGGAGGATAGGCCTGAATGTGTGCTATGACCTCCGCTTCCCGGTATGGAGCCGCCGGACCTCCTCGAACGACTACGACCTGCTGCTGAACGTTGCCTCATGGCCTTCCTCCCGGATGGCGGCGGCCTCTATTCTTGCACATGCCCGCGCAGTGGAGAATCAGTGCTGGATGGTTTTCTGCAACAGGGTCGGTGAGAGTCCGGAGAACAGTTACACCGGAGGATCGCTTATCATAGACTATAAGGGGAGGCAGACCGGAGATTTTCATCCGGACAATGAGACCGGACCTGGCGGAGGAATACTCCATGCGGCCCTGGACCTGGACGGACTGCGCCGTTTCAGGGAAAAATTTCCTGCGTGGATGGACGCTGACACATTTTTATTGACATAACATTAATTTCTACGTATAATGAGACTTAAACCTGTTATTTTTTCAATTCTGCTGCTTCTGGCCTGTTCCTGTACGGAAAGGTCGGTCAGAGTGGAGATAATTGCGACGAATGATACGCACGGGGCATTGTTCCCCCGCGGATATACTGAGGACACCTCCGTCCGTTCATCCCTCGCTTCGGTATGCACTTATGCCGACAGCCTTAGAAATGCAGTCGGGGAGGATCACGTGATACTGCTTGACTGCGGGGACCATCTTCAGGGTGACAATGCCGTCTATTATTTTAATTATGTGGACACGGTGGCTGATAAGCATCTGATAAGCAGGGTGTTCAACTATATGAAGTACGATGCGGCGGTAGTCGGCAATCACGATCTGGAGGCAGGCCATCCGGTGTATGACCGTATCGCCTCTGAACTGGAATGTCCGTATCTGGCGGCGAATGCGGTGGATGTGACTGATGGAGAGGCCTGGTTCGACAGATATGCGGTCATGGAAAAGGACGGATTGCGGGTGGCTGTCATAGGCTTTACCAATCCGAACGTCAAGTCATGGATTTCCAAGGACAAATACGAGGGACTGGATTTTATTCCAGTGGATTCTCTTGCAGCCTCTCTGGTAAGAGAGGTCAGACGCCGGGAGAAGCCGGATGCGGTGATTCTGGCAGTGCACTGCGGGCTGGGGCAGGAGGATGTGCCCAGTATTGAGAACAATGCGCTGTATCTGGCGGCCCATGTACCCGGCATAGATGCCGTAATCGCCGCCCATGACCACAGGCAGGCAGCTGTCAAGGTGATGGGCGCGGACGGGGACAGGGACAGTGTCTGTGTGGTCGAGTCCGGGTCAAAAGCCCGGGCCGTGTCAAGGCTGAGCATATCCGCAGTGATGAAGGGAGGCCGCGCAGTATCCCTTGACATCACTCCGTCTGTGGCAGATGTGAGTCACATGCAGCCGTGTGACCGGTATATGGAGGAGTTCGGGCAGGACTGGCGTACCGTATATGATTTCTCCAACAGGACAATCGGCCGCCTTGTCTCTCCCCTGGACCTGAGTTACAGGCAGGACCGCCGTTCGGATTATCTGGCGCTGATACATTATGTGCAGCTCTCGTGTCCGGGTGTTGACATATCCTTTACCGCACCGCTGGTGTCTGAAGGTGTAATGCCGGCCGGAGAACTCAGATTCAATGATCTGTTTACCCTGTATCGTTTCGAGAACCTGCTTTATGTAGTGGAGATGACTGGAAAGGAGATTCATGATTACATGGAAGGAGCCTTTGACAAGAGGATAACGGGTTCGGATTTCCTGTATAACTACGATACGGCCGGTGGTCTGGTATATACGGTCAGTCCCTCATTACCTAAGGGCAGCCGCGTGAAAATCATATCCATGTGGGATGGAACGCCTTTTGATATGTCGCGGACATATAAGGTGGCAATGACATCATACAGGGCGAGCGGGGCCGGAGGACTCCTGGCGGAGGCCGGACTGGACAGGGAGGAGATGGAATCCCGGATAGTCGCGATATATCCTGAGATACGGGAGATGTTGTGCGATTTTATTGAGAGTCATGGAGATATAGACCCGCGAAAAATCGCCGGTGCGAAAAAAACGGGTTCATGGCGTTTTATAAAATAATTTTTGTAACTTTGCGCTGCCCGCAGGCTTTTTATTATGAACGAAAGTTATAAAATAGTACTCGATACACACAAGAAAAAACTGGAGCTGCTTATATCCAGATACGAACAGCTTATGGCCGTTAACCGCGAGCTGAAAGGAAATCTTGAGCGTAGAGATGCGGAGATAAGGGACTGCAGGGAAAAATTGAATGAAAGTAATAACAAAATTAAAGAATTAGAACAGAGAATAGATAAATTGCAGATAGCCGGAGCCTTTGAGGCATCGGCAGCGGATGTAAAAGAAGCTAGGCAGAATATAGGCAGGCTTGTGCGGGAGATAGACAAATGTATTTCATTGTTGAATGACTGATATGGAAGACGGAAAGTTCTTGTGCAATTTTACCATACTGGACAGGAAGTTCACTTACAGAGTGCTTCCTGAGGAGGAGAGTGTGATCCGCAATGCCGTCAAGAACATCACGGACAAATTGGCGGATCTCAGGCAGAGGCACAATTTCGTGGACAACCAGCAGGCACTGACAGTGGTGCTGATTCAGTTCGCGGTATTGCTTGAGATGGCCAGAACAGAGGATGCGGCGGGCAGGATGGTCAAGGAAATTCAGTTGTTGGACAAGCAGTTGGATGAGTATTTAGAAACTAGTGTCATATAAGCTTCAGCCGTTAGACCGCTCTTTGCGAAAATCAACATTATTTACAATCCTGAGCCTACTCGATGGATGAAGACAGGCCTGGGTGACCCGCAAGGGGATTCGGTACATACCGGACGTTGGAAGTCTGAGTCCGCAATCGGAGCTCAAACCCTACTTATTCAGGTTTTTCTGATAAACAGTGTTCTAACGGCTTTTTTATTTATCTTCTCATGTTGTAGTTCTTATATAATTGAGAAAATTTAAACTCAATATATAAACAGATACGATATGGATACCATTTTAGTAATTGTCTTATTGGTCGTCGTAGCGGTAGTCGCAGTGGCTGCTACGGTCTTGATATTCAACTCAGCCCGTAAGAAACAGGCGGACAAGATTATAAAAGAAGCCAAACTCGAAGGCGAGAACATTAAGAAAGAGAAGATTTTCCAGGCCAAGGAGAAATTCCTTCAGCTCAAGGGAGAGCATGAGCGTTATATCAACGAGAAGAACTCGCAGATTCAACAGACTGAGAATAAGTTGAAACAGAAAGAGATGCAGCTGAAACAGCAGTTCGCGGATCTTCAGCGCAAGCAGTCCGAGACGGATGCTGTACGTGAGAATCTTAAGGCACAGGTGGAACTGGTCAACCGCAAGGCGGAAGAGTATGACAAACTTCATAAGGAGGCGGTCGAGAAGATAGAGAACATAGCCGGCATGTCGGCGGCAGAGGCCAAGGAAATGCTTATGGAGACCATGAAGGAAGAAGCCAAGACCCAGGCGATGTCATATATCAACGATGTGATGGATGAGGCAAGAATGAATGCAAGTAAAGAGGCAAAAAGGGTAGTAATCAATACTATACAGCGCATAGCACCTGAGACCGCAATAGAGAATGCGGTGACTGTGTTCAATATAGAGAATGACGAGATGAAAGGCCGCATTATCGGTCGTGAAGGACGGAATATCCGTGCTCTTGAGGCAGCAACCGGTGTGGAGATAGTCGTGGATGATACGCCGGAGGCGATATTGCTCTCGGCTTTTGATCCTGTCCGCAGGGAGGTGGCACGACTCGCCCTTCATCAGCTGGTGACGGACGGCCGTATCCACCCGGCACGTATAGAGGAAGTGGTGGAGAAAGTCCGCAAGCAACTGGAGGACGAGATAATGGAGACAGGAAAGAGGACATGCATAGATCTTGGCATTCATGGTCTGCACGCAGAACTGGTGCGTATGGTAGGCAGGATGAAATACCGTTCGTCATACGGCCAGAACCTTTTGCAGCATTCCCGTGAGGTAGCCAATATCTGTGCGACTATGGCCGCCGAGCTCGGCCTCAATCCCAAGCTGGCGAAGCGTGCCGGTCTGCTGCACGATATAGGCAAGGTGTCCGAAGAGGATTCGGAACTGCCTCACGCCATCCTCGGTATGAAGATTGCCGAAAAATATAAGGAGAAGCCGGAGGTATGCAATGCCATCGGAGCCCATCACGAGGAGGTGGAGATGCTGTCTCTGATATCCCCGATAGTGCTGGTGGGAGACGCCATATCCGGTGCCCGTCCCGGCGCCCGCCGCGAGGTGATAGAGTCCTATATCAAGAGGCTGAAAGATATGGAGGCCATCGCGCTTTCTTATCCCGGCGTCACCAAGACATACGCTATCCAGGCAGGCCGCGAGCTCAGGGTTATCGTTGGAGCCGACCAGGTGTCCGATGCTGAGTCCGAGATGCTGTCCAACGAGATAGCCAGGAAGATTCAGAACGAGATGGTATATCCCGGTCAGGTGAAGATAACCGTGATCCGCGAGACCCGATCAGTGGCCTTCGCCAAGTAGTTATGAGGCGGGTATACGGTTTTGCCGGATTAGTGCTGCTTGCCGCATGCCTGACTGTGTCATGCGGCAAGATGTGGAGAATCGATCCGCCTGAAGTGCTCAGCGGCTCCGTCTGGAAGGGAACCAATGATGCCCGAGGTGATGTATTGTACTTCTGCTATTATGACTCAGAAGTGACGTCATACGAGGCGAAGACCAAGAAGACAGGAACAAAGGAGGACGGAAAGGTCGATCTGTATTTCATCACCGAGGCTGATACGGTGAAGTATACCGGAACCTTTACCTATTACCGGTATCCCGCATATTATGTCGTGGAGATATACGGTGACGTCAGCCTGACCCTGAAGGATACAGAGACGGGAGTGACCCGGGAAGGATCTATGAAACATTCGGATACGCACTTCTATTTCCACTTCCGGGATGAGCAGCGGGGCTATCCGACTCTGGAATATACCGGAGATATGTCAGTCATCGACAGTTTACGGAAATAATATCGTTCCAGTCAGTAGTATAACAGGGAGACAGGTGCTCCCTGTTCATTTTTATACCCTCTAAGGACTGGGAGGCCACCCCTATGGTGTTGCGCCCCTCCTTCCGGTTGATGCTGTCCATGACGCTCATCAGGCGGGAGTGCCGCTCGCGGTCCACGTTGTCGAAGAAGGAGAGCTGGACCTTGCCCGCGGGGATGATGTCTCCCAGCATGACTCCTGCCCGTTTGTAGCCGTATCCGTCCCTGTACATTTCCCGGGTCGTGCGCATGACGGCTGTGTTGATTTCCAGCGTGCTGTCGGTGTCTGTCGGGAACTGGACCATACGGCTCTCGAACTGTTCGCGAGTGCTGTCGCGGTGGAAACGGTTGGTCATGATGAATACGGTGACGTTGCCGCAGCAGGAATTCTGTTTCCTCAGTTTTTCTACGGCCATGGAGCAGAACATGGATACCTGGGCGGAGAGTTCGTCCAGGTCAGTAATCTCCTTGGCGAATGTCCTGGAAATCATTATCTGTTTTTTGGCCTGGGCGGTGTCCTCGAAGCTGATGCAGGGGATACCGTGGAGTTCCTGCCATGTCCGGACTCCGCCGATGCCCATCTCCGCGTTGATCCAGGACTCGTTCCGGGTGTAGAAGTCCCAGGCGGTGCTCATCCCGAAATAGCCCTTGAACCGCTTGGTGTAGCGGCGGCCGATGCCCCAGATGTCCTCTATCGGGAATTTTTTCAGGACTTTCTCCACATCCTGCTGCCTGTGCATCCAGCATCCGCCTCTTGTGGCAGGGTACTGCTTGCAGAGCTTCGAGGCTATTTTCGCCAGGGTCTTGGTGGGGGAGACGCCTACGCTTACGGGGATTCCGGTGCACCGGCGGCATTCCCTTGATACGGTCTTGGCCCAGAGGTCGAAGTCTGTGTCCGGACTCAGGCCGGTCAGGTCGATGAAGGATTCGTCTATGGAGTAGACCTCGATGGCCGGGGCGAAGCGGGAGAGGGTCTGCTGGACGCGGCGGGACATGTCGCCGTAGAGGGCGAAGTTGGAGGAGAATACGGTGACGGCTCCGGACTCTATGAGGGGGCGGAACTCGAACATCGGCTGGCCCATCTTGATGCCGAGACGCTTGGCCTCGTTGGAGCGGGCTATGGCGCAGCCGTCGTTGTTGGAGAGTACGACTACGGGCCTGCGTTCGAGGTCGGGCCGGAAGACCCGCTCGCAGCTGACGAAGAAGTTGTTGCAGTCGGCCAGGGCGTACATGGCCGTCAGACTTTCTTGATGACGTACCGGACTATCCCCCAGACTGTCAGGTCGTCTCCCTCACGGATGGTGATGGCCCGGTATTTAGGGTTGGAGGGCAGCAGGGTGACGCTTCCGTTGTCATGGATGGAGAGCCGCTTGACGGTAAATTCTCCGTTGATGAAGCATACGGCGATGGCTCCGTCGCGCGGCTCCTCCGATTTGTCGATGACCAGGATGTCCCCGTCCCGGATGCCGTCGCCCTCCATGCTGTCGCCGCTGACGCGGGCGAAGAAGGTCGAGGCCGGGTTCTTGACGACCAGCCTGTTGATGTCCAGGGCCGTGCCGGGAATGTCCTCCGCGGGGGAGGGGAAGCCGGCGTGGATGGACTCGAAGAGTCTGATTTCCGGTCTTTCCTTGGGTGTGGGGCTGTCTGGCGTGCTGTTCATTGCTCTGTCTGAGATACGTTGCTTAACTTGTTCGCCGGGATGTGTAACTTGCTCCCAGTGATATGTTACAGGAGTTCGGTCGGGAAATTGCCCTCCGGATGTGCTACTGAATCTTAGCCAGGAACTTGTCCACTTTAATGATGAAGCGCTCGTGGGTGCCGTTCGCTATCTCGCCCTTGGAGTCCCGGGCGGTCACGTCGAAGACCAGACGGCGGCCGTCGATCTCCTTGAGTGTGGCTGTTGCGGTGATGGTCTCACCGATAGGGGATGCCTTGATGTGGGCGATGTCTATCCTGGTGCCCACGGTCGAGAGTCCCTCTTCGAGCAGCCCGTTGACCGCATAGCAGGCGGCCATCTCCATATAGGCCACTACGGCCGGTGTTGCGAATACGTCCAGTGCGCCCGAACCCATGAGGGAAGCGCAGTTCTCCTTGCAGACCTTGGTGGTCGATGTCGCGGAAATTCCTACTTTGATATCTTCTGTTGCCATATACGTTTTATTTTAAAGTGTGCGCAAATTTATAAAAAAACATCACCCCCGATACCACAACGGCAGCAAATCCCGCAATTCCCTGCAGTTTCGAATTACTTGATGAAAATATGAGGTGGTCAAAATTTTTGACCACCTTAAGAAGTTATTTGCGGTCAAAATTTTTGATCGCAAGCAGTCGGAGGAGCCGGAAATGAAAAATCCGGCGGAGAGCGGTGTCTCTGCCGGATTCTTCAATGTTTGCGCGGGAGGGGCGGTTAGCGGACCTTAACGGCGGCTTCCATGCCGACCTTGATGGCCTGCTCGTTCATCGGGATGAGGTTGTGGTGACGGGGAGGGAGGGACTTTTTCAGTCCGGCTGTCACATTCTCCATCTTGACGATGGGCTTAACCTTCAGGAAGGCTCCGAGGACAATCATGTTGTAGGCCTTGGCGTTGCCCATCTTGGCGGCCTCGTCAGCGGCGTCGATCTTGTAGATCTGGATGTCGGTACGGGTCGGGTGGTGGGTGATGCCGTTGGGGTCATAGACGAGCAGTCCGCCGGGCTTGATGCGCGACTCGAACTTGTCGAGGGACTGCTGGTTGAGGATGATGGCGGTGTCGAACTTGCTCAGGATAGGAGAGCTGATCTTCTTGTCGCTGAGGATGACGCTCACGTTGCAGGTACCGCCTCGCATTTCAGGGCCGTAGGAGGGCATCCATGCCACTTCCTGGTCCTGCATGATACCGGAGTAGGCCAGAATCTTGCCCATGGAGAGGACTCCCTGTCCTCCGAATCCTGCTATGATGATTTCTTCTTTCATATTTCTGTCTAAATATTTAATCGATTATTACCTATCTTTCATGTCGCCGAGCGGATAGAAGGGGAACATGTTCTCTTCCATCCACTTATTGGCCTGAACGGGAGTAACCTTCCAACCGGAGTTGCAGGTGCTGACCACCTCTACGAAGGAGGTTCCCTTCTTCATCATGGAGTTCTCGAATGCCTTGCGGATGGCCTTCTTGGTCTTGCGCACTGCGGCGGGGTTCTGTACGGACTGACGGGTCACGTAGCAGGTACCCTCGAGCTGGGCGATGAGCTCGGTGATCTTGAGGGGATAACCGTTGAGCTCGGCCTTACGTCCGTAAGGAGTGGTGGCTGTCACCTGTCCGAGGAGGGTGGTGGGGGCCATCTGACCTCCGGTCATACCGTAGATGGCGTTGTTGATGAAGATTATGACGATGTTCTCACCGCGGTTGCAGGCGTGCATTACCTCTGCTGTACCGATGGATGCGAGGTCGCCGTCACCCTGGTATGTGAACACGTATTTGTCGGGCATCAGCCTCTTGGTGGCTGTGGCGAGGGCGGGAGCACGTCCGTGGGCTGCCTGCTGCCAGTCGATGTCCAGATAGTTGTATGCGAATACGGAGCATCCTACAGGGGAGATACCGATGGTCTTGTCCTGGATGCCCATCTCCTCGATGACCTCGGCGATGATCTTGTGGACTACACCGTGGGAGCAGCCGGGGCAGTAATGGAGGATGTTGTCTTTGAGTATGGGGGTTTTCCCGTAAACCTTGTTCTCAGGTTTGATTATTTCGTTAATATCCATCATGATTGCCTTTTTTACATAGTTTTTTTGAAGACTTCCAGGATCTCCTCGGGGTCAGGAATCATACCGCCCTGACGGCCGTAGAAGTTGACGGGTATGCGTCCGTTGACGATCAGTCTGATGTCCTCCACCATCTGTCCTGCGTTGAGCTCGAGGGAGAGGATGTTCTTGAGCTGGGGTACCAGGGCGTCGATCTCTTTCTTGGGGAAAGGATAGAGGGTGATGGGACGCAGCAGGCCGAGCCTGATGCCTTCCTCGCGTGCCAGCTCGACTACCTTCTCGCCGATACGGGACATACAGCCGAATGCTACGATGAGGTACTCGGCGTCGTCGGTCATGTAGGTCGAGTAGCGGACCTCGTTGGCCTCGATCTCGGCGTACTTCTTCTGGAGCTTGATGTTGAAGTTCTCCTGTACCTGAGGGTCGAGGGCGAGGGAAGTGATGGTATTGCCGTGACGGCCCTTGTTGCCGATGGTTGCCCAGGAGTCACACAGGGCGCGGATCTCCTCTTCGGTGCGGCGGGGCTTGGCGGGACGGAGCTCCACTTTCTCCATCATCTGGCCGATGACACCGTCGCCGAGAATCATGGCAGGGTTGCGGTACTTGAACGCGAGCTCGAAAGCCTCGCCTACGAAGTCGTACATATCCTGTGCCGATGCGGGAGCGAGTACGATGGGATGATAGTCACCGTGTCCGCCGCCCTTCACTGCCTGGAAGTAGTCTCCCTGGCTGGGCTGGATGGTTCCGAGTCCCGGACCGCCGCGCATTACGTTCACTACCACGCAGGGCAGCTCGGCGCCGGCGATGTAGCTGAGTCCCTCGCACATGAGGCTGATACCGGGGCTGGAGGAGGAGGTCATGACCTTCTTTCCGCAGCAGGCACCGCCGTATACCATGTTGATGGATGATGTTTCACTCTCGGCCTGGAGCACTACCATGCCGGTGGTCTCCCAGGGCTGTACTTTCATCAGGGTTTCCATCACCTCGGACTGAGGGGTGATAGGGTATCCGAAGTATCCGTCGCAGCCGCAGTCGATGGCTCCGTATGCGATGGCCTCGTTACCTTTCATAAGAATCTTTTCTGCCATATTCTCAAAATTTAGATTTTAACACGATAAACAGTAATAACTGAATCAGGACATACGGTCGCGCAGTTGGCGCAGCCGATGCATTTCTCGGGATTGACCAGAGAAAGGAAGTTGTAACCCTTGCCGTTGACCTCGTGGGACAGGGCAATGGCTTCGGTGGGGCAGTTTACGACGCATACGCCGCAACCCTTGCACCTCTCTTTGTCTACTACAATAGCTCCTTGTGTTGCCATAAAATTAGTGTTTGTTATTGGTTGAAGTTTAAAAATCCGAATGCAGCCACCACCCTGCTGCTGATATAGTCCCAGCGCAGGATGATGCCTATGATGAGCAGCAGCCCGATCCAGATGAATCCCTTGGCGGTGGAAGTCTGCTCAGAGTACCAGTTCTTGAGTTTCTTGAATGGGTTGTTCATCTCGTTCAGGGTTTTATATTGCCGCGTCTGCTTTTTCTATCCTTATGCGGGCGTCCACCGCAGTGATGGACTTGGAGTTGCCCAGCAGGGGATTGATGTCCATCTCGTAGATTTCCGGAGCGGCGGCGCAGAGTGCCGACACGCGGCGGATGACCTCGTTGAAGAGTACCAGGTTGACACCTTCCTTGCCGCGGATGCCCTTGAGAAACTTGAAGCTCCTGAGTCCGCTGATCATCTCGTCAGCCTCTATTTTCGAAACAGGGGAGAGTGCGTAGCTGATATCGTTGAGAGCCTCCACGTAGATACCGCCCAGGCCGCAGAGGAGCAGATGGCCGAACTTCTCTTCCCTCTTGGCGCCTACGAAGACCTCGGTACCGCTGAGCATCGGCTGCAGGAGGACTCCAGTAGCGTCCTTGATGCGCATCATGCGGTAGAACTCGGAGGTCAGGGTATTGTCGTCAGTGATGTTGAGGGAGACTCCGCCTACGTCCGACTTGTGGATGGGACCTACTACCTTCATGACCACGGGATACTTGATCTCCTTGGCGGCCTCGATGGCCTCGCCCAGTTCGCTCACCACGTACTCGCGGCTGCGGTTGATGCCGGCTGCGTCGAGCAGGAGCTGTACCTGGTCGGGGGCCAGATAGCCGTTGCCGTTGGAGTCGATGACCTCGCGGATCATCTTCTTGTCCACGGGTGGAAGGGTGCATCCGTCGATGGGCTTGGGCCGGTTCATGATCTTCACGATGGCCGAGCCGAGGGCCACCTCGTCGGGGAAACTGATGAAGCCCTTGTCATGGAAAGCCTGGATCTCGTCGTGGGCGTTGACCACGGAGGGCAGGACGGGGTATATGGGTTTGCGGGAGGTCCTGATCTTCTCGCCTATGAGGTCGTACACGTCATAGACAGTGGTCAGGCCGGGATTGCCGAAGATGATGGTGATGGCGTCCACGTCGAAATCGTTCTCGCAGGCGTCGAGGATGTAGCCGAGCTGCTCTGCGGTGCCGGTGGCCAGGAAGTCGATGGGGTTGGCTGTGGACGAGCCGATGTAGAGTTTCTTGAGGAGTTCCTCGGCCTTCGGACCGGAGAGGCGGGGTATCTCGATGCCGTTGGAGGAGAGCACGTCGGTCTGCATGACTGCGGGACCTCCGGCGTGGGTGACGATGCCGACCCTGCGTCCCTGAGGCTCGGGGTACATCATGGCGGCGGCCACTGTCACCAGCTCGGTGCGGCTGTAGCACCTTACGATGCCGGTCTTGCGGAAGAGGGCGCTGACGGCCTTGTCGGGTGAGGCCATGGCACCGGTGTGCGAGGATGCGGCGCGGCTGCCGGCCTCACTGTATCCGGCCTTGATGGCAGCGATCCTAGCTCCCTTGGCGATGAGGGACCTGGCGTGTCTGGCCAGTTTGGCGGGATCGTTCATGCTCTCGATGTACAGCATGATGACGGGCGAGCTCTTGCCGTGCACGTAGTTCTCATCCATGTACTCGAGGGCGTCCTCGACTCCGATCTGGGCGCAGTTGCCCACGGAGAACACCTGGTTGAAGTGCAGGCCGAGCTGCATGGCGGCCTCGAGGATGAATACGATGGTCGCTCCGGAACCGGAGATGAGGGTCGCGCCCATGGGATTGATCTTGGGTACGGGCTGGATGAAGGCTCCGATATAGTGCTGAGTCATCACACCCACGCAGTTGGGGCCGATGAGGGCAGTGCCTGTGGAGTTGCAGACCTCGGTGATCTTTCTTTCCCACTCGGCTCCCTCCTTGCTGTCCTCCTTGAATCCGGCGGAGAGGATGATGATCGCCTTGCAGGCCTTCTTGTTGCAGAGGGTCTCCACTGTGGCCAGACACATCTTCGCGGGGATGGCGAGGATGGCGCAGTCCACGGAGGGAAGCAGCTCTATGTCCCTGTAGGACTTGACTCCCTGGGCCGTGTCGCACTTGGGGTTGACGACGTACAGCTCTCCGGCATAGTGAGTGTTCAGAAGATTCTTGAGGGTGGCTCCACCCGGCTTGTGGACATCGTCCGAACCTCCGACGACCACAATGCTTTTAGGCGCGATTAACTCTTTTGTTATCATTGCGTGCAAAATTCTATTTACATTCTGCAAATATACGAAATATATACCAAAAATATCTAATCTGCTTATAAATTTAATCAACAGCGCCTCCGCTTCTTAAAATTTTAAATTCTTTGCAAAAAATTCCGTATTTCCGCCACTTATTCCTATATTTGTTGTTTGCGACAGATGTGAAACGGACGATATGAAAGGAAATCTTCTGCTCAGGAACGTCCTCCTGGAGGGCTGTTCCTGCGACATTTATATAAAAGACGGGACAATCTCCCGCATAGGCTCCGCCCTTCAGTGCGGGGACGGTATCCAGGTACTCGACGGCCGCGGCATGAGCGTGCTGCCGGCCTTTGTCAATATGCACACCCACGCCGGAATGACCCTGTTCCGCGGCATCTGCGAGGACATGCCCCTGAAGGCCTGGCTCGACGCCGTATGGAAGGCGGAGACGGCACTGGACGACGACCTGGTCTACTGGGGGACCCGCCTGGCCTGCCTGGAGATGATCCGCACCGGAACAGTGGCCTTCAATGACATGTACTGGAGGATAGACCGCGCCGCTCAGGCTGTGGAGGACAGCGGGATGAGGGCCCAGCTGACCTACTGCTTCCTCGACGGGGGCGACCCGGACAAGCAGAGGCTCCAGAGGGAGGAATGTGAGGCAATGTACGCGGAGTCCCGTTCCTGGTCCTCAAGGGTCCGGTTCGGAGTTTCTATCCACGCGCACTATACGGTCAGCGACGACAATATGCTCTGGGCCGCGGATTTTGCCCGCAGCCGGGGACTTCTGCTGCATACCCATCTCTCCGAGACACGGACGGAGAATGAGGCCCATCAGGCCCGCTACGGTGTCTCTCCGACCCGCCGTCTGGCCGACATGGGGCTGCTGGGCCGCGACCTGACGGCAGCCCACACCCTCTGGCTGAGCGATGAGGACGTCCGGTTGCTGGGAGACTCCGGCACTACGGTGGTTCACAACGTCAACTCCAATCTCAAGCTGGCCTCCGGCTGGCGGTTCAGGTACAATGAACTGCGCGATGCCGGTGCCAATGTGACCATGGGTACGGACGGAGCCGGCTCCTCGAACAATCTCGACCTGCGCGAGGCCCTCAAGACCGCCGCCCTGGCCCAGAAGGCCTGGAGGGAGGATCCGGCTGCCCTGCCCCTGGACGAGCTGCTGGCCATGGGAACGGTCAACGGTGCCCGCGCCCTCGGCCTGAACTCCGGGAAGGTGGAGGAAGGAGCCCTCGCGGACCTGATCCTGGTGGATACGGCCTCGCCCTTCTTCGTTCCGGCGCATAATTTCAAGGCCAATTTCATCTATTCGGCCAACTCCTCCTGCATCGACACCCTCATCTGCGGCGGCAGCATCCTCATGCAGGGCGGCAGGGTAGAGGGACAGGAAGAGGTCCTCGCCAGGGCCAGGGAGGAGACAGAAAGGTTTTTAAGGAAAATAAACGCATAAGATATGGACAACAGAATGACAGTAATAAACGAGGCGGTACAGTACCTCGAAGGCCGTCTCGGTGGTCTCAGACCCCAGATCGGCATCATCCTGGGCAGCGGTCTGGGCAAGCTGGCGGACCGGATCGGGGCTCCTCTGACGATACCCTACACCGATGTCCCGGGCTTCGTGAAGTCCACGGCCATCGGCCACAAGGGCAATTTCATCGTCGGAACCCTCGGCGGGAAGACCGTCATGGCCATGCAGGGCCGCTTCCACTACTACGAGGGCTATCCCATGGACAAGGTGACCCTCCCCGTGCGGGTGATGGTCCGCCTGGGCATCAAGGCCCTCTTCGTATCCAACGCCGCCGGAGGAGTGAACTTTGACTTTCACGTTGGCGACCTCATGATTATCCGCGACCACATCAACAAGCTGCCCAATCCCCTTATCGGCCCCAATCTCGACGAGTTCGGCCCCCGCTTCCCGGACATGACCCGTCCCTACGACCCCAGGCTGATAGCCCTGGCCGAAGAAATAGGCCGCGAGAAGGGCATTGAACTCAAGAAAGGTGTCTATCTTGCCGGCACCGGTCCGAGCTACGAGACTCCCTCGGAGTACAAGTATTTCCGTCTGATAGGAGCGGACGCGATAGGCATGTCCACCATCCCCGAGGTGATAGTGGCCCGTCACAGCTCCGTTCCGGTCTTCGGTATGTCCGTCATCACCAACGAGGCCCACGACGACTACGCCGAGGACTTCGAGAACAACGGGGACGACGTGGTACGCGCAGCGGATGCCGCCGCCGACCGTATGACCGTGATATTCACCGAACTTATATCCAGACTCTGACGGGAAGGAGGGCAAGGCCGTGCAGCTGGACGATCTTTTTGCATACGACAGTGTGGAGCTCACGCCCGGAGGCGACGGGGTGGTGATAGTGGACCAGACTCTGCTTCCCTGGGAGGAGAAATTCCTCACGCTTAGGGACGAGACTCAGGTCTACGAGGCCATCGCGAAGCTGCGGGTCAGGGGAGCGCCGGCAATAGGAATAGCGGCGGCCTACGGACTGTACGTGGCGTTCCGGAGGGAGGTGACAGTACCCGGGTTCGACTTCCGGCACGCGGCGGAGGAATTTTCCCGTATCAGCCGTTATCTCTGCTCGGCCAGACCTACCGCAGTCAATCTCTCCGCCGCCCTGATCAGGATGGAGAGAAGGTATGCGGCCTGTGCCGGCATGAGACTGCCTCAGCTGCTGGAGGCTCTCAGGAGCGAGGCGGAGGCGATAAAGGCCGAGGACGTGGCCATGTGCCGTGCGATAGCCGAATACGGCGCCGGACTCATCGACCGTCCAGGTATGGGGATCCTGACCCACTGCAATGCCGGTCACTATGCCGTCTCCCGCTACGGTACTGCTCTGGCTCCCATCTACCTGGCGCACAGCCGGGGACTGGCGCCGAGAGTCTATGCCGACGAGACCCGTCCGCTGATGCAGGGAGCGCGGATTACCGCTTTCGAACTGCAGAAAGCCGGGGTGGACGTGACCCTGGAATGTGACAGCATGGCCTCTTCCCAGATGGCCTCCGGCCGAGTGGACCTGGTCTTCACCGGATGTGACCGGGTGGCCTGCAACGGGGACACTGCCAACAAGATAGGAACGAGTGCCCTGGCCATCCTGGCCCGGTACTACGGCATACCTTTTTATATATTGGGACCGACATCCTCCATTGATCCTGAGGCTGCCTCCGGAGCCGATATCCCGGTGGAGCAGAGGCAGGGGGACGAGGTGACGGACCTGTATTTTTCCCGGAGGATTGCCCCTGAAGGGGTGAAGGTCTACAATCCGGCCTTCGATGTGACCCCGGCAGACTTGATAGCCGGTATAGTCACCGAAAGGGGGATATTCCGGCCTCCGTACGATTTTACTTTCCTGAAACTTAATGAGAAGACAGTATGATAAAGAATTTGGTTTTCGATCTGGGCGGGGTGATAGTGCCCCTTAACCGCGTGGCCTGCATAAGGGCGTTCAACGAAGTGGTCGGTTATAAGGATTTCGGGGACGTGCTGCGTTCCTACCGGCAGGTGGGGTATTTCGAGAAGTTCGAGACCGGCCGGATAACGGCACCGCAGTTCCGCGACATCATCCGCTCGCGGGCCGTCATGACTACGGCGGACGGTCAGCCCAGGGTGGTGACGGACGAGCAGATCGACTATTCGCTGAACTGTTTTCTCTGCGGCATTCCCCAGGACAGGATAGACGCGCTCCTGCGCTTTAGGAAGGAGTACCGGATGCTGCTGCTCAGCAACACCAATCCTATCGGCATGAACTACTGCCGCAAGCTCTTCAGGGCCCGCGGCTACGATATCAAGGAGATATTCGAGCGGCTGTATCTGTCCTATCAGATGCGGGTGGCCAAGCCGGATCCGGCAATTTTCCGGAAGATGATCGCGGATTCCGGAATAGTCCCCGAAGAGACACTGTACATAGACGATTCTCCGGCCAATGTGGAGGCCGGTCGGGCAGCGGGTCTGCATTCGCTGCTCTTCAGTTCCAAAGAAGACCTTTATGGCAAGATTTCTGAGTATCTCCAGCGGGAGCAACGGTAACTGTTATTACATAGGGGATGAGCGCACGGCTCTGATAGTGGATGCCGGGGTGGGCTTCCGGACTGTCAAGTCCAGGCTTGCCGGTGCCGGTGTGGATATCGCGTCGGTGGAGATGATCTTCGTCACCCACGATCATGTGGACCATATCCGCGGACTGGCTTCCGTGGCTCAGCGGCTGTCGGTGCCGGTGTACGCTACCGCGCGGCTGCACGATGCCCTCTCGCGGCACAAGGCTGTCGGACCGGAGATAGGCGGGTCGCGCAGGGTGCTCCGGCCCGGGTTCGAGACGGAGATGCGGGGTGTCAGGTGCCTGGCTTTCGAGGTGCCGCACGACGCCACGCAGACGCTCGGATACCGGCTGGACTTCTTCGGAACCAGTTTCGTGTTCATGACTGACCTCGGGAAAGTTCCGGAGTACGCATACGATATGTGCGCCGGGGCGGATTATCTGGTCATAGAGTCCAACTACGACCTGGACATGCTCATGGGCGGCAGCTATCCTCCCGACCTCAAGGCCCGCATCGTCAGCGACTGCGGGCACCTCAGCAACCAGGCCTGCGCCGCCGCCGTCCGCCGTCTCTGGCATCCCGGCCTGCGCGGCATATTCCTCTGCCATCTCAGCAAGGACAACAACACTCCGGACCTCGCCTACGCCTCCACTCTCCGCACCCTAGAGTCCATGGGCCTCTCTGTGCCCGGTGACCTGCAGCTCGTCTGTCTGCCCCGCTCGGAAGTATTCTCGCTGGAGTTTTAGGAACTATAGCCGGCAGCGGAGCAGGACGGGCTGATGGTCTGAGTATCTGTAGTTCAGGTCAATGGTACGGACGCAGTCTGTCCGGACGTCAGGGGAGATGTAAAAATAATCGGTGACAGTGAGGACGGATTCCGGGCCGTAGGGAACGTTGAGGTGGCGCAGGGTCCTGGCCGAGGGATCCCAGGCGATGCGGCCGGTGCCCTGGAGGAGGGCAGTGTCGAGAGCGACGGTGGTAAAATGCGGGTCGTCGGTCTCGGCCGCCGAGGGGGTGTAGTCGGGCGGAAACTGGTTCCAGTCGCCGCCGATGATGAAGGGGGTGCCCTCCGAGGCGAGGCGGGCGGTCAGTCCGCCCAGCCAGCGGGTTTCGGCGGTGCGCATGCCGCCGGTGTCGTAGGCGGTATTGTGGGTGTTGCCGATGACTATGCTGCTGCCGTCAGCGAGGCGGAAGGTGGCCGTGAGCAGGCAGCGCTTGAGATTGAACATGCTGACTGGCCAGGGAAAGCGGGAGGGGTACTGCCACCTGACCGCCTCTTCCGGGGCAATGCGGGACATCAGGACCACTCCGCTGGCGACCCGTCCCATGGGTGCCTTCAGGGGGATGGGGACTAGGAAGGATTTGTAATTGTATCCCAGGAAAATGTGATAGTCGGGGAAGGCCACGCGCAGCATCTCCACCTCGTTGATGCGGTAGGTCCGCCTCGAACATTCGTCCACCTCCTGGAGGAGGATGACGTCGGGGCTGTGGCGGCGTATCTCTGCGATGATGCCGTTGATATTGGCCTGGGTCCTCTCCCTGGACGTGCGTACCTGCGTGCCGCCGTCGTAGAAGAAGTCCATGTCGTCCCCGAGGCCTCCGTAGCCGATGTTCCAGCAGAGGATGGAGAGGGAGTCGGGGAGTACTCCTGCCGTAGTTCCGGAACGATCTCCGGAATCGGAGCCTGAAAGGCCGGACAAGTCCTGCAGTACCTCCCTTTCATCCGGCCGGTAATCAGTGATGACAGCTGTCAGCAGGAAAATCAGGAATGCGGCTGCCACCGCAGCCAGAACATAAAGTACGATATGCATTGCGCGTCTCATTTTCATAAAATTAAAAAGGCTGTGCCGGGAATCACTCAGCACAGCCTCTATTTATTCTGTCAGAAATTTACAGCTTGGGACCGGCGGCGACGAGAGCCTTTCCAGCCTCATTGCCGGTGAACTTCTCGAAGTTCTTGATGAAGCGTCCGGCGAGATCCTTGGCCTTAACCTCCCACTCCTCAGGAGTAGCGTAGGTGTTGCGGGGATCGAGGATGTTGGTGTCCACCTGGTCGAGCTTGGTAGGGATGGCAAGGTTGAAGTAAGGGATGGTTGTGGTCTCAGCCTTGTCCATGCTGCCGTCGAGGATACGGTCGATGATGGCGCGGGTATCCTTGATGGAGATACGCTTGCCGGTACCGTTCCAGCCGGTGTTCACGAGGTAAGCGGTGGCGCCGACTTTCTCCATTCTCTTCACGAGTTCCTCACCGTACTTGGTGGGATGCAGGGAGAGGAATGCTGCTCCGAAGCATGCGGAGAAGGTGGGAGTCGGCTCGGTGATACCGCGCTCTGTTCCGGCGAGCTTGGCGGTGAAGCCGCTCAGGAAGTAGTATTTGGTCTGCTCGGGGGTCAGCTTGGAAACGGGAGGGAGTACTCCGAACGCATCTGCGGTCAGGAAGATGACCTTGGAGGCGTGACCGGCCTTCGATACGGGCTTAACGATGTTCTTGATGTGGTAGATAGGGTAGGATACGCGGGTGTTCTCGGTAACGCTCTTGTCGGCGAAGTCAATCTTACCGTTGGCGTCCACAGTCACGTTTTCAAGGAGAGCGTCGCGGCGGATGGCGTTGTAGATATCGGGCTCGTTCTCCTTGGAGAGGTTGATGACCTTGGCGTAGCAGCCGCCCTCGAAGTTGAAGATACCGTCGTCGTCCCAGCCGTGCTCGTCGTCACCGATCAGGCGGCGCTTGGGATCTGTGGAGAGGGTGGTCTTACCTGTACCTGAGAGACCGAAGAAGATGGCTGTGTCACCGTCCTCGCCGCAGTTGGCGGAGCAGTGCATGGAAGCGATGCCGCGCAGGGGGAGGAGGTAGTTCATGTAGGAGAACATACCCTTCTTCATCTCACCGCCGTACCAGGTGTTCAGGATAACCTGCATCTTCTCGGTGAGGTTGAAGACTACCGCTGTCTCGGAGTTCAGACCGAGCTCCTTGTAGTTCTCTACCTTGGCCTTGGAGGCGGTGAGCACTACGAAGTCAGGCTCGCCGTAGTTGGCCAGCTCCTCGTCGGTGGGGCGGATGAACATGTTCTTTACGAAATGTGCCTGCCATGCCACCTCCATGATGAAACGGATCTTCTGGCGGGTGTTCTCGTTGGCGCCGCAGAAGGTGTCCATCACGTAGAGCTTCTTGCCGGAAAGTTCCTTGGAAGCGAGGTCCTTGAGGACTTTCCAGGTCTCCTCGGTCACGGGCTTGTTGTCATTCTTGTATGCGTCCGAAGTCCACCATACGGTGTCCTTGGAGGTCTCGTCCATTACGAAAAATTTATCTTTAGGCGAGCGTCCGGTGTAGATACCGGTCATTACGTTTACGGCACCGAGCTCAGTCAGCTGACCTTTCTCATAACCTGTGAGAGAGGGATCCATCTCAGCCTTGAAGAGATCATCGTAAGAGGGGTTGTAGATGATTTCGGGAGTTCCGGTGATACCGTACTTGGTTAAATCGATTTTAGCCATTGTGTTACGTCTTAAATTAATTAATCAGTTCTTTCAATTTCTAAGGTTCACACGCACGTATGCAAATATTTTGCCAAAATATTCATTATCTTTGCCAAAGTGAAAGAAATATTGAGGAAATACTGGGGATACACGTCGTTCCGTCCCAAGCAGGAGGAGATAATCTCTTCCGCCCTGGCCGGAGAGGACGTGCTGGCCATCCTGCCGACGGGAGGGGGAAAGTCGCTGTGCTTCCAGCTTCCGGCCATGATGCGGGAGGGCCTGGCCATCGTCGTGTCTCCACTTATCTCCCTGATTAAGGACCAGGTACAGAACCTCCGCGCCCGCGGCATCAAGGCCCTCGCCGTCCATTCCGGCATGACCCGCAGGGAGATAGACATCACCCTGGACAATGCCGTCTACGGCGACTACAAGTTCCTCTACCTCTCCCCCGAGCGCCTGCGCACCGAGATTTTCCGGAAGAGGGTGCAGAAGATGCAGGTGAGTTTCCTGGTGGTCGACGAGGCGCACTGCATCTCCCAGTGGGGCTACGATTTCCGTTCGGACTACCTCCAGATAGCCGACATCCGGGAACTGCTGCCGGGGGTGCCGGTAATCGCCCTGACAGCCACTGCCACTCCGTCAGTTGCGAAGGACATCGAGGAGAAACTGCATTTTCCCAAGGACAATATCATCTGCTCCGGCTTCGAGCGGCCCAACCTCTCATATATAGTAAGGAAGACAGAAGACAAGTTCGGAGCCCTGCTTGCAGTCTGCCGCGCCGTGCAGGGTACGGGAATAGTGTATGTCCGGGAGAGGAAGGCGGCGCGGGACATCGCGGCATTCCTGCAGTCGCAGGGGGTGGATGCCGGGTTCTACCACGCGGGACTGAGCAAGGAGGAGCGGAGTGCCGTGCAGGAGCGGTGGAAGAGGGGAGAACTGCGCGTGATCGCCGCCACCAATGCCTTCGGCATGGGCATCGACAAGCCGGATGTGCGGTTCGTCTGTCATTTTGACGTGCCGGAGGCCGTGGAGTCCTACTACCAGGAGGCCGGACGGGCCGGACGCGACGGGCTGCGGTCATGGGCAGTGCTGCTGTGGAACAAGTCGGACCTCAAGCGGCTCGAGGCCATATACCAGACCACCTTTCCCGGCCTGGACTACATCGCGGACATCTACCAGAAGATGTACAAGTTCTTCAACATCGCCTACGAGGACGGGGCCGGAGCCGTCTACAAGTTCAACCTCATGGAGTTCGTCCGCCGCTACCGGCTCAACGCCGCCACGGCCTACAACGCCATAAAGTACATCGAGACCGCCGGCTACTGGAGCGTCACCGACGAGATAGACAACCCGACCCGCATCACATTCACCGTCAACCGCGATGACCTCTACCGCATCCAGCTCCGGGACCCGTCCCTGGATACCTTCGTCAAGGCCCTCATGCGCATCTATCCCGGGCTGTTCTCCCACCTGGTATCCATCGACGAGGACTACGTCGCCCGCGTCATCCAGCAGCCTGTCCGCGTGGTCAAGCTCAAGCTCCTCCAGCTGTCCCGCTCCAGGGTTCTGAAATACATCCCGCGGGCCCGCTCCCCGCTCATCTGCTTTGCCGGAGAGCGCCTCACCCCCCGCAACCTCTACCTTTCGGAGAAAAACTACGAGCAGCGCAAGCGCCTCTTCAAGGAGCGCCTCGACGCTATGTATACCTACATCTCCTCGGTCAGCGACCGCTCCGCCGCCCAGTCCGCCTGCCGCTCCCGCCGCCTCTCCGCCTACTTCGGGCAGGAGCAGTGCCGGCCATGCGGTATCTGCGACCTCTGTGCGCCGGGGGAGGCGGAACTTATTTTCTGATTACCTCCAGCAGATCCGGAGTAACCTCCGCCATCGCGACGCCTACGAGGCCCTTGAGCATGACGACGACGCGGCGGTTGCGGTGGCCGTGGATCTTGATGAAGGTGCCTTCGATGCCGTTGAAGGGACCGCCGAGGATGCGGATGGGGGTGCCTTTCTTGAGGTCTATCTCGTCGGGGCGGAGGTAGACCAGCTGTTCGTTGCTGTCGCGGGTGACCTGGATGAACTGCTCCATGTCCCTGTCGGGGACGACTATGGGCAGGTTGCGGCCTTCCGAGGGGTGGGTGAGCCACTGGAGGAAGGGGATGTCCTTTTTGATTTCCTGGATATCCTCCTGGCGGGCGTGGACGAAGACAAGATTGTGTACGGCCGGAATGAGCTCCTTGACCTTCCTGCCGTTGCGCTTGGTGACGGCCGTGTATTTCATGGGTATGAAGCATTCCATCCCGGCGTCTTCCAGGATGGCTCTGGCCTTGATTTCCCGGCGGAAGGTGGCGCTCATGGCGAACCATTGCAGAGGAGCTGGTGAAGTTTTGTCCTGTATAGTCGTGTCCATAATCGTGCGTGCAAATCTAACTAAATATTTGTGTCTCTTGTAAATTTTTTTCGTCTGCCGGTCCCGGGCGCCGGGCTCATCAGGTTCAGCGGGGCGAGAATCCTGCTGTTGGCGCGGTCTATGATTGACTCGTCCAGTGCGGCCAGATATATTCTGGTGGTCTTTTCGGAGGTGTGCCCCATGCCGGAACTGATGACGGACAGCGGGGTGTTGCGGTTGCGGGCGGTGGTGGCCCAGGTGTGCCTGGCCACGTAGGAGGAGAGCGGGGTCTCGAGTCCCAGCCTCCGGCTCAGGCGCTTGAGCTTGCGGTTGTAGTAGCCCAGTGCGGTCTGATACTGACGGAACACCTCCCCGCTCTCGCAGGAGCGGATGACCGGGAATATATAAGGTGAGCCGATGACCGTGCCGGCGTATTTCTTTATGATCCTGGCTGTGCACGGCTCGATGTGCACGGTGAGTTTCTGCCCTGTCTTCTTGCGGCTGTAGACTATGCTCTCGCCGTGTATGTCGCATCTGCGCAGCAGGACCATGTCCACGAATGCCATGCCTCTGGTACAGTAGCTGAAGATGAACATGTCCCTGGCCAGATCCAGACCCGGAGTGCCGCTCAGGTCCAGCTCCATCATCCTGAGCACGACGTCTTCTCCCACGGCTCGTTTGCGCGTGCGGTCCACGCCGGTATATACGTCGGTGAACGGGTTGTCCTGCTCAACGAGGCCTTCCTTGACGGCCTGGTTGTAGACGGACCGGAGGATCCGCATGTAGAACGACACGGTGTTCCTGGCCAGGGACTTGCCGGCCAGCCATCCGGCGTAGTCGTTGATGAGCTTCCGGCTCCACCAGCATAGCGGAATGTCCTTCCCGGATAGGAAAGCCGCGAAGCTGTTCATGGCCCTGCGGCGGTTGCGGGCGGTGCCCAGCCGGCCTTCCTGGAATATCCTGTCGGTCTCCCTTTCCATGTATTCCAGGGAATAGACCGCGTCCCGGCAACATTTGTACGCGGCCACCACTTCATCGATGGTGTAGTCCTTCCCCGATGCGTCCATCCGTTCCACGGTCTATCTGAGCCGGCGCATATCCTGTTCTATGATATGTTCCAGGTTCCGGAGTGCCGCGTCACCGCCGTGTCCGGTCAGAACCCTGCCGGCATCGGGGTCCCACTGCTGCGGATGGATGTGTATGCGGGTGTTGATGCGCCGTACGGCCTGATGCCGGCAGACCTGGTAATAGATGGTTCCGGGACGGCCTTCCACTGTCGAGGGCCTGAATTTTAATCTGATTGTTGTCATGGTAATTTGTTATTAAATTATCACGAATTTTATCAATGTTTAATAAAACGTATTATCTTTGTACGATTGTAAAAGAAAATACAGAGAGAATGCCTTCAAAGAATTTTGCTCTCATAGGGGTAGGCGGCTACATCGCTCCCCGTCATCTGAGGGCGATCAAGGATACAGGAAATACCCTGCAGGCGGCTTACGACCGCTTCGACAGTGTCGGGATCATGGACAGTTTCTTCCCCGACGCTGCTTTTTTTACTGAACAGGAGCTCTTCGACCGTCACTGCACCAAGCTCAAGGGCACTGACCGTCAGATAGAGATGCTGTCGGTCTGCACCCCCAACTATCTGCACGACGCCCACATGCGCTACGGCCTCAGGCTCGGCGCCGACGTCATCTGCGAGAAACCGGCGGTGCTCAACCCCCACAACATCGACGCTATCATGAAGATAGAGGAGGAAACCGGACACAAGGCCTACAACATCCTCCAGCTCCGTCTGCACGACTCGATAGTGGCCCTGAAGAAGAAGATAGACGAGGGTCCGGCGGACAAGATCTACGATGTGGACCTGACCTACATCACCTCCCGCGGCAACTGGTACTACGCCTCCTGGAAGGGCGACGAGCACAAGAGCGGGGGAGTGGCCACGAATATCGGCGTGCATTTCTACGACATGCTCCAGTGGATATTCGGGCCCGTGAGCGAGAACATCGTGCACGTCAAGAGCCACGACCGGGTGGCCGGCTATCTCGGCCTGAAGAAGGCCCGTGTGCGCTACTTTCTGAGTATCAACGCGGACAATCTGCCGGAGAATGCCGTCCAGGGCGAGAAGCGTACTTACCGCACGATCATGATCGACGGGGAGGAGTTCGAGTTCAGCGCCGGCTTCACCGAGCTCCACACCCGCAGCTACGAGAAGATACTCGCGGGCGAGGGCTTCCGCATCAGCGAGGCCCGTCCCTGCATTGAGATAGTCAGTCATATACGCACGGCCGTGCCCGTCGGCCTCAAGGGCGATTACCATCCCCTCGCCAGGCTGCCCCTGGCACCTCATCCCTTCGGCTGGTAAAATGAAGGAGGACGCAATGCAGGAACAGCAGAAGATACAGATGGTCGACCTTCACGGTCAGTACATGAGGATCAAGGCTGAGGTCGACGCAGCCGTAGCGGAGGTCATCGACAGCTCTGCGTTCATCAACGGTCCGGCGGTCGGCCGCTTTGCCTCGGCCTTAGCACAATACACCGGAGCCGCGCATGTCATCCCCTGCGGCAACGGCACGGATGCCCTCCAGATAGCTCTCATGGCCCTCGGCCTGAAACCGGGCGACGAGGTCATCGTTCCGGCATTCACATACGTGGCGTCGGCGGAGGTCATTGCCCTTTTAGGGCTCAGGCCGGTGCTGGTGGATGTGGACCGGGAGACTTTCAACACGGATATCCGCTTTATAGAGAGGGCGCTGACTCCCCGGACGCGGGCCGTCATCCCCGTCCATCTCTTCGGGCAGAGCTGCGACATGGCCCCGATACTGGACTTTGCCGCCGCCCACGGCCTGTATGTCGTCGAGGACAATGCCCAGTCCCTCGGAGCCGTCTACACCTTCCCCGACGGCCGCCGCAGACATACCGGCACCCTCGGGCACATCGGCTGCACCTCATTTTTCCCCTCGAAGAACCTCGGCTGCTACGGAGACGGCGGCGCCCTTTTCACGGACGACCCGGCTCTGGCGGAGCGCATCCGCATGACCGCCAATCACGGGCAACGGGTCAAGTACCATCACGACGTGGTGGGCTGCAACTCCCGCCTCGACACCCTGCAGGCCGCTGTCCTCGAGGTCAAGCTGCGGCATCTCGATGAGTATTGCGCCGCGCGTCGGGAGGCTGCCGCCCGCTACCGGGTATTGCTCTCAGGCACAGAGGGAATAGAGCTGCCCGCCGAGACATCTTACAGCACCCATGTCTACCACCAGTTTACCCTGAAGGTCGCCGGCGGGCGGAGGGATGCCCTGAAGGAGCACCTGGCCTCCCGCGGGATACCGTCGATGATATATTACCCGCTGCCGCTGCATCATCAGCAGGCCTACCGTCAGGAGGGGCTGTCCCTTCCCGCTGCGGAGGCTCTGGCGCAGAGCGTATTGTCCCTGCCGATGCATACGGAACTGACGGCCGGGGTGCAGGAGAGGATAGCGGAGGCAGTGAAGGATTTTTTCAGGAAATAGGACAATGGAAGAGAAAGGATATTTTGCACATGAGACGGCGGTCATCGACCCCGGATGCACGATAGGAGAGGGGTGCCGGATATGGCATTTTTCCCATATCATGACGGGGGCGGTGCTCGGGCCGGGCTGCAATATAGGGCAGAACGTGGTCATCTCCCCGGAGGTGGTTCTCGGCCGCAATGTCAAGGTGCAGAACAATGTATCTGTCTATACCGGAGTGACCTGCGGGGACGATGTGTTCCTCGGGCCCTCCTGCGTCTTCACCAATGTGGTCAATCCCCGCAGCGCGGTCAACCGCCGGGGGGAGTATCTCCGCACGCATGTGGGGCAGGGGGCTACGATAGGGGCCAATGCCACGGTGGTCTGCGGCCACGACATCGGCGAGTGGGCCTTCATCGGCGCGGGGGCGGTGGTGACGAAGGACGTGCCTCCGTATGCTCTGGTGGTGGGCAATCCTTCGCGGCAGGTGGGGTGGATGAGCCGGGGCGGCTACCGTCTGGAGTTCGGAGAGGACGGGACGGCGGTATGCCCGGGAACGGGGGAGAGGTACCGTCTCCGGGACGGGAAAGTAACATTGGAACAATGATTTGATTAACGACAATAATTAACACAACCAACCAAAAGTATGAAGAAAAGCATTTTAACCCTTATTCTGTCGGCAGTGCTCCTGCCCTTCGCCGCTTCGGCGCAGAATATCAAGTTCGAGGAGTACGACCTCGACAACGGTCTGCATGTGATTCTCTCGCAGAACCACAAGACCCCCAATGTCGTAATATCCGTGATGTACCACGTGGGCTCGAAGAACGAGGAGCCCCATCTGACCGGCTTCGCCCATTTCTTCGAGCACCTGATGTTCGAGGGCACCGAGAATATCGGACGCGGCGAGTATGCCACCTACGTATCCGAGGCCGGCGGCTCTCTGAACGCCAACACCTCGTGGGACCGCACCTACTATTTCGAACTGCTGCCCTCCAACCAGCTGGAGCTCGGTATGTGGCTGGAGTCCGAGAGGATGCTGCATCCTAAGATCGAGGAGATAGGTGTCAGCACCCAGAAGAACGTGGTGTGCCAGGAGATGGGCCAGACCCGTGACAACCAGCCTTACGGTACAGCGATGACGAAGATTCAGGCCAACTCGTTCAAGGTGCATCCTTACAGCCACGACATCCTCGGTTCGGAGGAGCATATCCGCAACGCTTCTGTTCAGGATTTCCAGGACTTCCACGATATGTTCTACAAACCCAACAATGCCGTGCTGACAATCTGCGGAGACTTCGACGTGAAGCAGACCAAGGCGTGGATCGAGGAGTACTTCGGTGACATACCCGCAGGAACAGTGGAGCCCCGCCGTCCGGATCCCAACATGGAGCCTAAGCGTACTGAGCCCATTAAGGATACCGTTTATGACAACATACAGATGCCCATGCTGATCGAGGCCTATCCCGCACCCGCTTATGGCACTGAGGACTATTTCGCAATGGACGTGTTCAACGCCATCCTCTCCCAGGGCAACTCCGCCCGTTTCCAGTCTCAGATCGTGGACACCAAGAAGACAGGTCTGATGGCTATGGGTATGACCCTGCCTTTCGAGCATCCGGGTGCATACGTGATTCAGGCCATTCCCAACGGAGTGGACCTGTCCGTGCTCGAGGCCGATGTGGATGCAGAGCTGTTCGGCCTGCTGGAGAACGGCATGACCGACGAGGAATTCCAGAAGGTGATGAATATGGTAGAGATGGCTCAGGCCCGCTCCAACTCCACTATCGAGGAGACAGCCGAGAGCCTTGCCACCGCCTACACCTATCTCAAGAACACCAACTTCGTCAACGAGACGATGGAAAACTACACTTCCCTGACCAAGGAGAAGGTGCTCGAGGTCGCCAAGAAGTACATTGACCCCGCTCAGAAGATTTCGATTTACTATCTTCCCAAACAGAACTAATCATAAGACAAGAACAGCGATATGAAAAAGATATTATCTCTTACCATTGCAGCCGCCCTGCTGTCCCTCTTCCAGCTGAGCGCGCAGATAGACAGAAGCAAGGCTCCTGAGGCAGGTCCCGCTCCCGTGGTGGAGTTCGGTGACTTCGAGAAATTCACTCTTGACAACGGTCTCCGCGTCATCCTCGTGGAGGACCACGACCGTCCCCTGGTGTCGGTGGCTATAAACTTCATCGTGGATCCCTACATGCAGGGAGACAAGACAGGTGAGTCCGAATTCTTCGGCGAGCTTTGGAGCAAGGGTACTGCCAACCGTACCGCCGAGCAGATCAACAACGAGGTGGATTTCCTCGGAGCTTCTTTCCGTACCGGTTCCTCTTTCATCGGCTTTACTACGCTGACCAAGTATACCGACAAGATGATGGAGCTTCTTTCCGATGTGCTCTACAATCCTACATTCCCCCAGGAGGAGATGGATAAGGTGCGTGACCAGTATCTCGGCGTCCTCCAGATGTCCGAGACCCAGCCCTCGTCCATTATATCCAACATCCAGACAGCCACTGTATATCCCGAGGGACATTCCTACAGCGACATCATGACTGAGGCTACTGTCAATAACATCACCGTGGACGACTGCCGCGCATACTACGACAAATACATCATCCCCAACAGTGCGATAATGATCATCACCGGCGACATGAAGCTCAAGGAGGCAAAGGCTCTGTGCAGCAAATACCTGGCTTCCTGGGAGGCCGGTGAGGTCATCACTTTCGACGATCCCGCGGTCAATCGTCCCGAGGGCATCGAGGTGGTATTCTCGCCCAAGGACGGAGCCGTGCAGTCCACTATACGCATGATGGCTCCCATCACCCTGACCCGTGACTCAGAGGACCTGATGGCCCTGCAGATTGCCAACGGTATCTACGGTGGCGGCGGATTTGACGCCAAACTGTTCAAGAACCTCCGCGAGACTCACGGCTGGACATACGGAGCATACTCCTCTGTACGCCCTGACGAAGTGTCCGCCACATTCTACGCTTTCGGTGATGTCAACGCCAATGCTACCGACAGTTCCTTCGTGCAGATGCGCCAGGAACTGCAGAACATGATGGACGGTGACTACACCGAGGACGATCTGAAGAAGTTCAAGACCATGTATGCAGGTGACTTCTCCCGCTCTCTCGAGTCATCCGACCAGATTGCCTCCTATGCCTACAATATCGAGCGCTACGGTCTGCCCGCTGACTATTACGCAACCTATCTCCAGAGACTGGATGCCCTGACACTGGACGATATCCGTGCCGTGGTGGCCAAGTACTTCGATCCCGACAACATGTACTGGTTCTGCGTAGGTGATCCTTCCGTGATACCCGCTCTGGCTGCATACGACTCTGACGGAGTGGTAGTGGAGCTCGATTTCGAGGGCAAGCCCATCGAGCGCAAGGCCGTGGCTGAGGGCGTGACTGTAGAGTCCGTGCTCGACAGCTATCTCGAGGCTATCGGCGGCCGCGCTCTCGTGGAGGGCATCAACGACATGACCGAGAACGTGGAGATGAACGTCATGGGTATGAGCATGACCACTACTACCAAGCGTATCATCGACCAGAAGTGCTTCTCCATCACCCAGGCCATGGGCGGCAACCCTATCTCGAACATAGTACTCCGCGACGGCAAGATCAAGGTGTCCGCCGGCGGTATGGAGCAGGAAATTACTGACCCCGCACAGGTAGAGGCGATGAGCGACATCTATCCCTTCCCCGAGATTCTCGGAGCAGAGCAGGGATATGTATTCACACTCGAGGGCATCGAGAACGTGGACGGCAGCGATGCCTACAAGGTACGCCAGGAGAAGGGCGGTATGGCCAGCTACAACTTCTACGATGTGGCCACAGGTCTTAAGGTAAAGAGCATTGCCTCTGCCCAGGGCCAGACCCAGGAAGTGATCTTCGCTGACTACCAGCAGACCCCCTACGGCATTCTCTACCCGATGGTGCAGAAGACAACCCTGCCCCAGGTAGGCGTAGTCGAGGCCAAGGTAACCGAGGTGACTATCAACTCCGGTCTTACTCCCGACCAGCTGTAGTGCAGTGCGGCATCCCCGCAGTTGCGAATCCATAAAGGAGGGCGACAGAATCCGTTCTGCCGCCCTTTTTCGTATATTAGCAGTCGTTTATTAGAACTGTATCTGATGACAGCCCGTACCGGAGACCTCACTGTTGGCGGCATCACTTCCACGCTGCTGCGATTCACCCTGCCGATGATGCTCGGCTCGCTGATGCAGCAGTGCTATAATATCGCTGATACCCTGATAGTAGGACGGTGCATAGGCTCCGATGCGCTGGCAGCTGTCGGGTCTGCCTACAGCCTGATGACGTTTCTGATATCGGTGCTGCTGGGCTTGGCGATGGGCAGCGGGACGGTGTTCTCGCTGCAGTTCGGAGCGGGGAACATGTCCGGCTTGCGGCGCAGTATCTACGTGTCGTTGGTGCTGATCGGGTGTGTGACGGCTGCCCTCACTGTGGCGTCGTTTGCCCTCATTGACCCGATTCTGAGGCTGCTCCAGGTGCCGGCTGAGATATACGGTATGCTGCGGCTGTACCTGCTCATTATCTTCGGCGGCATCCCTTTCACTTTCCTTTACAATTTCTATGCGGCCCTGCTCCGGGCGGTCGGGGACTCGGTCACTCCGCTGTGGTTCCTCGGGGTTTCGGTGGTACTCAATATCGCTCTGGACCTGCTGTTCATCCTCGGCTTCGGCATGGGGGTAGGCGGTGCGGCTCTGGCAACGGTGGCGGCTCAGGGGGTATCGGCACTCGGGCTGATGGTCTATGTGCTGTGCAGGCGGCCGGAACTGCGGTTACGGAGGGAGGATATGCGGCTGGACGGTGCTTCGGTAAGGGAAATAGCCTCGTTCTCGACGCTGACCTGTGTGCAGCAGTCGGTGATGAATTTCGGCATACTGATGGTGCAGGGGCTGGTCAATACCTTCGGAACGGCGGTGATGGCGGCTTT
This sequence comes from uncultured Alistipes sp., assembly GCA_900550465.1. Taxonomy (GTDB): domain Bacteria; phylum Bacteroidota; class Bacteroidia; order Bacteroidales; family UBA932; genus Coprenecus. The sequence goes on along the minus strand of URSC01000003.1, from coordinate 23,452 downwards.
TGCGGCGGCGGTGAAGATCGACTCGTTCGCCTATATGCCGGTGCAGGAGTTCGGCAATGCGTTCTCCACGTTCACGGCTCAGAACTACGGCGCTGGCAAGTCGGAGCGGATACGGAAGGGAGTCCGGAGCGCATTCCTGATATCGGTGCTGTTCTCTCTGGCTGTCTCGCTCCTGGTCTTTCTGCTGGCACGGCCGCTGATGCTCATCTTCGTACGGGCGGAAGAGGTGGAAATCATCCGTCTCGGAGTGCAGTACCTGCGGGTGGAGGGCTCTTTCTACTTCGGCATCGGCATTCTTTTCCTGCTGTACGGATACTACCGCGCCATCCGCATGCCGGCCATGTCCGTCGTACTTACCGTACTGTCTCTCGGCACCCGCGTCGTCCTTGCCTACATCCTCGCGGCCATTCCTTCTGTCGGCGTCATCGGCATCTGGTGGTCCATACCCATCGGATGGGCCCTGGCAGACGGAGTCGGCATAGCGTACTATTTCTATTTACGGCGGAAAAATGTAAATTTGCAGAAACAATAAAGACACTCTCTGCTATGAAACACATTATCACAATCACAGCTGCGGCAATGATACTGCTGGCAGGCGGATGTTCTTCCGGCAAATCTGAAACTGAAATCATCTGGCTGTGCGACAAGGCCTCCGGTCAGTCCCTCACTCTTTTCCCCGATGCTTCCCCAGAACTTGTGACATCGCTCGGTCTCAAGGAAGCCGTACCTTCCTCCATCAGCGCCTTTCTGGTACGCAAGGACGGCAAGGTGCTGCTGTTCGATACCGGGCTCGGACTGCCCGAAGGGGGCATACGCCGGGGTCTGGATTCGCTGGGACTCTCTCCCGATGATGTGGATTACCTGTTTCTGACCCATTTCCACGGAGACCATATCGGAGGGATGCTGGGCCCGGACGGTGCACCAGTGTATACCAACGCCCAGGTCTACGCCTCCAGGCCCGAGTATGATGCATGGATGAACATGCCCGCAGACCGGAACGCCGGGGCAGTCCGGACCATGAATGCCTACAGCGACCGCCTGCATCTCTTCCAGTTCGGAGACATCTTGCCGTGCGGTGTGGAGGCTCTCTACGCCGTCGGGCACACTCCCGGCCATACGGTATTCCGCATCGATGACATCCTCATCTGGGGCGACATCATCCACGGCCTCGCCCTCCAGCTAGACCATCCCGAGATCTGCGCCACCTACGACATGGACCAGGAGGCCGCCGTCGCAGCCCGCAAGCACATGCTCCGCATCGCCCGCGAACAGCACCTGCTCGTAGCCGGCATGCATCTCCCCGAAGGCTTCCTCGACTTCCGTACCCCCGCCGCCGAATAGCTGCTGGATACTAATCAGCGGTAGACACAAAGATAACCTCCGAAAGGACTAGCCGCCCTCGGCTCTAGAGGGAGGGGCCCGCCGCGAAGCGGTGGGAGGGTCTGGTCCTTTCGGAGGTTATCTTTGTGTCGTCCTAAGCAGAAATGCCCCTACGGCAGAGCGAGGAATGCGCAGGCAAATGCCAGGATGGCGTAGAGCTCGGGGAACACGGCGAGGATCATGGTGCGGGAGAAGACGTCGTGTCCGTTGGACATCTCGTTGATACCGTTGCTGACGAGGCTGGCCTGCTTGATGGCGGACCACAGGCCTACGAAGCCGAGGGCCAGACCGGCAGCGGCCATTGCCAGACCCTGGTTCATGGTGAGCACCTGAGAGGCGTCCTCCATGGCTCCCAGTCGGCTGAGCATGAGGAAGAATCCTGCGAATCCGTACAGTCCCTGAGTGGAAGGAAGCACGCAGAGGAGCATGGATTTACCGAAGATTTCCGGTTTCTTCTTGAGGCCGGCGACGGTGGTGTTGCCGCCCATTGTCACGCCTATGGCACTGCCGATGCAGGACAATGTGAGCATCACTGCCATTCCGACGTAAGCTAAGATTAAAGGTGTTGACATACGATAAAATTGTTTTTATTTGTTATTACTATATGATTTCAACGGTCTGTAGGCCCTGCCGCCTCCCTCGAAGCCCACATTCTTGTAGAACTCCACGAAGGTAAGACGGACCGGGTGTACGAATGCTCCGAGACAGGACAGTCCCATGACTGCCAGATGCCCGAATATGAGGAATATCACCGTGACCGGCCAGCCCACGTAGGGGATGCCCGAAAGGGTCATGGCTATCGAGTTGATCACCAGTGCGAGGATGCCGCCGGTCGTACCCAGTCCGAACAGACGGATGTACGAGAGCATGTCGCCGAAAATGCTGGTGATATCGTAGAGGGATACGATGCCCTTGAGCGGACGCAGCAGGAAGAACTTGGCCGGCTTGCTGCAGAACAGCACCAGTATCAGTCCTCCGAAGACCAGAATCTGCGATACGATGTGCGGCAGAAGCTTGGTCCCCATCTGCGAACCGGCGTAGGCGCATGCGGCCCACACGATCAGCAGGCTCCAGCCGACCTCTGTCAGCGCCTCGTCCCAGCGCCGCTTGGAGAAAGCGAATATCGCCTTGAGCATCCTTGCGAACACTATCTGGAACAGTCCGAAGATGATGGCGAACCAGAACATCTTCAGGTCCGAGAAGAACAGGGCCTTGATGTTGTCCGGCATAGGCAGTATATCAGCCAGTTTCATGCCGAAGAACGTACCTGAGAACAGCGGCATGATGAGCGAGCCGACCCCCAGCCAGGCAATCAGCTTGCCGTAGACCTTGAATCTGGGCAGGGCCAGTGCGGCGGCGATGCCGGCAATAACAAGTATCAGTCCGTATCCCATGTCTCCCAGGCAGAAGCCGAAGAAGAGCATATAGAAAGGAGCGAAATAGGGTGTGAGGTCCAGCTCGTCGTAGTTGGGCAGCTCGTATAGGCTTCCGACCGGCTCGAAGAGGCGGGCAAACCAGTTGTTGCGCAGTTTTACCGGAGGGTTGTCGGAGCCCTTGGCCGCCTCGGACTGCCAGTACACGGTGCACGGGCCGTTGTTCAGATACTCCTGCACGCGGGCATCGTCGGCGGTAGGGGCGAAGCCTTCCACCACGCTGATGGCCCCTTCTCCTTCAAGCAGGGAAGATGTCCCGGCCAGATGCAGGTCCAGCCGTGCGAATGTCTGTCCGGATAGTTCCTGCAGAAGGCCGGAGAGTGGGGCGTATCCGGCTGTCTTCTCCAGCAGTTTCCCGTCCTCTGCCTCAAGGGCGGAGATATCCTTCATTACCTGTGAGGCAGGACGGGCCGGAAATGCCGCCTCGTCGGATACAGGGAAGGTGTATTCCGCCTCCTCTCCGCCGATTACGACGAAGTAAGTGTTGCCTGCCGAGCGCGCGAGTACGCTCATCGGGTACTGCTGCTCCCACGCGGGGGAATACTGCTTGTTGCTTACGCAGTAAAAATGGGGAGTCAGTCCTGCAGCCCGCAGACGGGTTACATCCTCAGGGGCGAATTCTCCCCAGGGCAGGGCGTTGCGGTATTCTTTCTCCAGCGTTTCCATTTCGGAGGCAATGGCGTTGCGGCGGGCCGTATTGTCCTCGACCGCTTTCAGCAGCTGCTCCGCGCTCAGGCCGGAGGCAGGGGCGGCGGTTATCTCCGGATGTTCCTTGGCCACGGCAGCGAGTATGCTTTCAGCGGCCCTGCACCTCTCTATCAGGGAGGTCATCTCCTTCGATGTCCCGTCGGTGCCTGTGACGGACCGGGTGATGTCCACCATCCCGAGTTCCTGCACTCCTGCCAGGAAACGTTCCAGGTCCCCCGACAGGAGGATCATGGAGTATTTGGTCATTTTCGTTATCATAGTGCTTCCTCCTCTGCTTCCAGGTCGTGACGGTTCTTGACTATTTTCTGGGAAGCCTTGGAGAGATTCTCCTCGTCTTCCAGATAACGCTTGATCTTGAGAATAGCCTCATTGTACCCTGGTATCTGCACCTTTTCATACAGATTGACCTTCTGTGTGGTCTTCTTGCGGGAGAAGTCCAGTATGCGGCTCTTCTCGGAGCATATCTCGGACTCTATTCCCAGCCGGGCGAGGTCCTTGAGTATCTGCACACCGTCGCTGTACCACAGGGGTTTCTGGAAGAGGTTGAACTCCCGGACGTCGTAGATGACATCCTTGAGCTCCGGTATCCTCACCCCCGCGAACTTGGCCGTGACCAGCTCCACGTCCCGCACCGAGATGAGCCCCGGTTCGAACTCGTTCCAGAGCCCGGACAGGTAGCTGTACCTCTCCAGTGCGGCCGAGAGCTCCTCCAGCAGCTCATCCGAGCGCCTCTTGGCCTTCTTGACCTCTAAGCGCAGGGCCGCCTCCTTGTTCTTCAGGGTAGGCAGGGCCCGGGTGCGGATCTTCAGCTGCTTGCCCAGCTCGCCGAGCGACGTCTTGTTATATTGGAATTTAATCATTTTCCCTCCAGTACTTATGTATAAGTGCCTCCTTGATACCTGTCTCGGCCTTGGAGAAATGGCGGGCGAAGAGCATCCAGGCGGTGTCGAGCATCTCCTCTATCGAGATGTTGACGTCGATGGCCAGCAGGTGGTTGGAGTAGTCCTTGGCGAAGGCCAGGCAGCGGTTGTCGTAATCGCTGAGGTCGAAGCCGTTCTCCAGCTTGGTCTTGGCGTTGGCGGCGTCGGCGTAGAGACGGACGGCGGTGTTCATCACCTGGTTGTGGTCCTCGCGCGTCTTCTTGCCGATAACCAGCTGTTTCAGACGGGACAGGGAGCGGAACGGATCCACGATGACCTTGCCGGTGTCGCTGTCCTGACGCAGGAAGAGCTGTCCTTCGGTGATGTATCCGGTGTTGTCGGGGATGGCGTGGGTGATGTCCCCGTCGTTGAGGGTGGTCACGGCGATGATGGTGATGGAGCCTCCGGCAGGCAGCTGCACGGCCTTTTCGTAGATTTTCGCCAGGTCGGAGTACAGCGAACCGGGCATGGAATCCTTCGACGGTATCTGGTCCATACGGTTGGATACTATCGACAGGGCGTCCGCATAGAGGGTCATGTCGGTCAGAAGTACCAGGACCTTCTCATTCTTGTCCACGGCAAAATACTCGGCGGCAGTCAGGGCCATGTCCGGAATAAGCAGACGCTCGACGGGGGGCTGCTCGGTGGTGTTCACGAAGCTTATGATCTTGTGCAGGGCTCCTGCATTCTCGAACATGTTCTTGAAATACAGGTAGTCATCGTTCGAGAGTCCCATGCCTCCGAGGATGATCTTGTCCACATCCGCGCGGAGGGCCACCATGGCCATGACCTGGTTGTAGGGCTGGTCCGGGTCTGCGAAGAATGGAATCTTCTGGCCGGAGACAAGGGTGTTGTTGAGGTCAATGCCGGCGATTCCTGTGGGAATCAGCTGGGAGGGCTGTTTTCTCTTGTAGGGGTTTACCGACGGTCCTCCGATGAAACGGCGCTCTCCCTCCACCTCCGGGCCTCCGTCTATGGGACGGCCGTAGGCATCGAAGAAACGGCCGGCAAGATCCTCGCTGACGTTGAGGGCGGGCGGTTCTCCGAAGAATGTCACCTCGGCATCGGTCGGGATACCTTCGGTGCCTTCGTAGACCTGAAGAGTGACCAGGTCGTCCTTGATCTTCACCACCTGGGCCAGACGTCCGGCGACAGTGGCCAGCTCGTCGTTGGAGACTCCCTGAGCCTTAAGCGAGACTGTGGCCTTGGTGATGGCCTCCAGCTGTGTATATATCCTTTGAAATGCTTTATTTGTCATGGCTCATGTATTTGTTGATCTGTTCGAGGTATCTGTTGAAATCCGCGCTCTTGAACTCCGAGTAGTTCATCTGGCGGAAGAGGTTGATCACCTCCTTGTACCATGCTGAGCATTCCTCGAATGTCTCGAAGTCATGTTCTGCGTGGCATACGTCCAGGACCTTCTCAAGCATGAACTCCTGTCTCTCAATAGGAGTGGAGGCATCGATGCGGTCAAATGCGTCCTGCTGCAGGATGATGTAGTCTATCAGTTCCGATTTCCAGTAGCGTTCGTGGTAGCTGACCGGCACTCCGTCGTCGCCGAGGATGTTGATCTGCTCGAATGCTTCCTTGCCCCTGAGGACTAGGTTCTTGGCATCCAGTACCATTTCCACCCATCTGGGGGATATCTTCTTCTGGAGGAAGTCGATGATCTCCGGGTACTCCAGGTATTTGGAATAGGAGTCAATCGGGTCAACGGCCGGATAGCGCTTCTTGTCGGCGCGGTTCTGCGAGAGGGCGTAGAAGCAGCGGGCGGCCTTCTTGGTGGATTCGGTTACTGGCTCCTTGAGATTACCTCCGGCAGGTGATACGGTGCCGATGAACGTCACAGATCCGGTCGTGCCGTTGTTGAGCACCACGGCTCCGGCGCGGGCGTAGAAGTTGGAAATAATCGACGAGAGGTCCACTGGGAAGGCATCTGCTCCGGGCAGCTCCTCCATCCTGTTGCTCATCTCCCTGAGGGCCTGTGCCCAGCGGGAGGTGGAGTCGGCCAGCAGGAGGACCTTGAAGCCCATGGCCCTGTAGTACTCGCAGATGGTCATGGCGGTATAGACGGAGGCCTCACGGGCGGCCACGGGCATGTTGGAGGTGTTGCAGACGATGGTGGTCCTCTCCATCAGGGAGCGTCCGGTGCGTGGGTCGACCAGCTCGGGGAACTCGGTGAAGATCTCCACCACCTCGTTGGCCCTTTCTCCGCAGGCCGCCATGACTATCACGTCGGCCTCGCCCTGCTTGGCTATGGCGTGCTGGAGCACTGTCTTTCCGCAGCCGAAAGGTCCGGGGATGAATCCGGTACCGCCCTCCGCGATAGGGTTGAAGGTGTCGATGCACCTCACTCCTGTCTCCATGATGCGCCAGGGACGGGGTTTCTCCCTGTAGGCTGTTACGGCTACCTTGACCGGCCATTTCTGGATCATGCTCACGGGATGTTCGTCTCCCGCGGAGTCAGTGAGCACCGCGACAGTATCACATGCCCTGTAGGTCCCGGCGGGGACTACGGACTTGACCCTGTAGGTGTCCTTGAATGCGAACGGCACCATGATCTTGTGAGGCAGCCAGCCTTCCTTGACCTCTCCGAGCCAGTCGGCGGCGCGGACCTCGTCTCCGGGTGCCGCCAGCGGGGTGAAGTCCCACTCGCGCTCCGTATCTATGGGGGCTGTGTACTCTCCGCGTTTGAGGAAGACTCCCTGCATGGTGGCCAGGTTATTCTGCAGGCCGTCAAAGTTGCCTGAGAGCAGGCCGGGGCCGAGGGTGGCCTCCAGCATGTGCCCCTGGAACTCCACCTTGTCCCCGCATCTGAGTCCGCGGGTGCTCTCGTAGACCTGCACCGAGGCCCTGCGGCCGGTCACCTTGATGACCTCGGCCATGAGTCTCGCGTCTCCCAGCGAGATGTAGCAGATCTCGTTCTGGGCGACAGGTCCGTCGGTCAGGACGGTGACCAGGTTGGAGATGATGCCTGTAACTTTGCCAGTTGTGTGTATCTGATTATCCATATATCGGTATTTTATTGTCTTAGTTGAAATCCACTCCCTTGAATGTGCCCCTGACCTCGTCCACGTAGCGGCGGAAGAGCTCCGCACCTTTCTCCCGGTCCAGCGAGCTCCAGCGCCCGACTATCATCGCCTTGGCCAGAAAGCCCAGGATGACGTCCATGTCGAAATAGTGGAATGTGGTCAGCTCAGTAATGCGGTCCCAGCGGTAGCGGTCCAGGGCGTGCTCCCGCTCCAGCAGGTCCTCCGTCCGGAATATCTGCTGCAGGACGGGCCAGGCTTCACTGTCCCTGTCCGCGGTCTCTCCCACGGTGTATTTTCCCGGGTCAATGCCTTCCTTCGAGGCGAGGAACTTAACCTGGGAGTTGCGGATCATCCGGTCCAGCTCATACCAGGAGCGGATGAAACGGCTGCGCTGGCGGGCGGCTGCCCTGTAGAAATGTCCGCAGAGTACGGAGGAGTCCGCTCCGGCCTCGAGCCAGTCCACGGCGCGGCGGTCGGTAGGGGAGAGCTGCTCCCGCACGGCTGCGGATATCTCCCCGTAGGAGAAATGTCCGCTCTGGGTAAAATCCGGCAACAGGTCGGGCAGGCCGGCAATAATATAATGGTAGTTGTTCATCGCTCTACCGTCTGCTGGTTATCCGAAAAGAAGCTTGCGGGTGGCGGGGCGGAGATACTGGGTGAGAATGTTCTCGAAGTCACCGTCAGCGAAACTTATCTTGTAACTTCCGCCGGCGGGGCCTATCTTGAAGCCTCCGGCTATCTGACGGGAGAACGTCACTGTCACGCCCTCGCCCATGACGGCTGCGGCCTTTTTCTCAAACCATGCGCCCAGCTCTTTCTGCATGGAGGCGGGCAGGATGACTTCCAGGCCGGCGGGGGAGGGGTCGGCTGCGTTGAAGGCCTTGGCCACGGTGGTGACCAGGCTCTTGATCAGCTCTGCGTCCGCGAGGGTCGCCTTGACGTCCGGGGACACGGCCTTGGTGATGATGATGTTCTCTATCTGCTGGCGGAGGGCTGAGATGGTCTGCGACGAGGCCATGCGGATGTCGCCCTCGACCCTTGTACGCAGTTCTTCCGCATCCTTGCGGGCGGTTTCCAGTATACGCTCCGCATCCTTGCGGGCGTCCGAGATAATCTGTTCTGATTCCTTGGCTGCGGCGGCCTTGAGAGCTTCGGCCTCCTGTCTGCCTTTAGAAAGCCCCTCATTGTAGAGTTTGTCGGTGAGTTCCTGGAGCTTGTTTTCCATACCGTATGATTTAAAATTGTCCGAAAGTTAAAAAATCTTTCTGACAATTCATAGCGGAAACAAAAAAAGTGCCACCTTTTGAGTGGCACTTTAATAAGTCGATTAATCCTGTCTGTCCCTAACCGAGGAATCCGAGCAGGATACCGGCGGCTACGGCAGAACCGATCACTCCGGCTACGTTCGGACCCATGGCGTGCATCAGCAGGTGGTTGGTCTTGTCGTACTGCAGACCTACCAGCTGGGATACACGGGCGGAGTCCGGTACTGCGGATACTCCGGCGTTTCCGATGAGAGGGTTGATCTTGTTGCCGGGCTTGAGGAAGATGTTGAAGATCTTCACGAACATCACACCGCCGAAGGTAGCTACCATGAAGGAGAACGCTCCGAGGATGAAGATGTACACTGACTTCAGCTGCAGGAACTTGTCGGCCTGGGTGGAGCATCCTACGGTCAGACCGATGAGGATGGTCACGATGTCGATCAGCGGTCCGCGTGCGGTCTCGGCCAGACGGCGGGTAACACCGCTCTCCTTGAGGAGGTTACCGAAGAAGAGCATACCCAGCAGAGGGATACCCGAGGGCACGATGAATGCAGTTACGAGGAAGCCGATGATAGGGAAGAGCTTCTTCTCTGTAGGGGATACCGGACGGGGCGGCTTCATCCTGATGAGTCTCTCTTTCTTGGTGGTCAGCAGCTTCATGATAGGAGGCTGGATCACAGGTACCAGAGCCATGTAGGAATATGCCGACACGGCGATGGCGCCCATAAGGTCGGGAGCAAGTCTCGAGGAGAGGAAGATGGCGGTAGGACCGTCAGCACCTCCGATGATACCGATCGCACCGGCCTCTGCAGGGGAGAATCCTAAGGCGAGGGCCACGGTGTAGGCTCCGAAGATACCCAACTGGGCAGCGGCTCCGATGAGCAGCAGCTTAGGGTTGGAAATCAGGGCGGAGAAGTCGGTCATCGCACCGATTCCGAGGAAGATCAGAGGCGGGTAGAAGCCCTTGATCACACCATAGTAGAGTATGTTCAGCACAGAGCCTTCCTCATAGATGCCGACCGAGAGGCCGGGGAAGAGGGGGATGTTGCCGATGATGATACCGAATCCGATAGGAACGAGCAGCATGGGCTCCCACTCCTTCTTGATTGCGAGGTAGATGAACACCAGGCCGATGCAGATCATCAGCAGGTATGTCCACTCGAAATTCGCAAATCCGGTATACTGCCAGAATTGTCTTAAATTTTCACCAATCATACTATCCTATAATAGCTAAGGGCGTTCCTTCCATTACAGAGTCGCCTTTGTTGACTTTAATACTCTTGATAACACCGTCTGCGGTGGCCTCCACTACGTTCTCCATCTTCATGGCCTCGAGAACCATAATCTTCTGGCCGGTCTTTACTGTTTCGCCTTCCTTTACGCACACTTCCAGGATAACGCCGGGAAGGGGAGAGGATACGGTTGTACCGCCGGCTGTGGGAGCGGGAGCTGCTGCGGGTTTGGGTGCGGCAGCCGATACAGCGGGAGCGGCGGTTGCGGTTTTCACTACTTTGATGGCGGTGGGTTTGACGATGGGTTTCTCAAACTCCACCTTGTAGTTGGAGCCGTTCACCTCGATGGAAGCCACTGACTCCTGTACATCGTTGATGACCACATTGTAGTCATTGCCGTTGATTTTGAGTTTATATTCTTTCATGGTCTGTATTATTATCTTTGGTTCTTTTTAAGTGTGGGTACCTGACGGAGAGAGTAGATCTTAGAGCTCCAGGGCGAGTAGCTCCTGTCGGTGTGGCTCATGGTGATGGTCAGGCTCTCGTTGTCGTGGGCCTCGTTCTCCTCGTGGAAGAGGTGGAGGGCCACTGCGATGGCGGCGTAGGTCTCGCCGGAGGTCTCCTTCACGTTGACTGCTGCCTCACCGGTGTCGGCTGTAGCCGCTGTCGACTTCTTGTTCAGTTTGTTGACAGCGATGTGTCCGGTGAACTTGAAGATGAAGCAGAGGATGATGAGGGCGCAGAACACTACGAGCATTGCGGTCATGGTGAGAATCCATCCACCGGGATCTTCCTCGGCCATTATCTGGCTCTTGGTCTTCTCGTCCACGCCGGCGTTGTTGGTACTGGGTGAGGTCCAGGGCATGATTCCCCAGCCCTCGCCGCTGCCGTCGATGGAGCCGATGCCGTCCTCGATGCGTCCGTAGGACTGGTCCACACCGAGGTTCTTGGGCACTGCTATCTTGTCGATGACAGTACGTCCGTCGCTGGCCACGAAGTAGATAGTATCAGACTCTTCCAGGGTGAAGTTGATGTGGAAGGTTCCGTGATAGGGGTTGTTGTCCGCCCAGAAGAGGATGTGCTGACGGGGAGGTATCTGGGTCAGCACGTCTCCCTTGGGGATGATGTATTTCCTGAGGTTGTTCGGATCGTTTGTCAGGAAGCATCCGCCGATGTTCACCGTACCGTAGGAGGTATTGAAGAGCTCGAACCAGCCGTTGTGGAAGCCGAAATCGTCCTCGAAGTTGGTCTCATTGTGGATGAGCAGCTCGTTCAGACGCATATCGCTCTGGCTCTGGGCACTCAGGGTGAACACGGACAGAGTAACTGCGAGACCCGACACCAATATGAATCTAAGTTTGTTCATTTCAGTCGGTTTGATGTGTTACAAAGGAAGATTGTCATGCTTCTTGGCAGGGTTGCTCAGCTTCTTGGTCGAGAGCTGCTCAAGGGCGCGGATTACGCGGAAGCGGGTATTCCTGGGCTCGATGACATCGTCGATGTAACCGTAGCTGGCTGCCTTGTAGGGGTTGCAGAAGAGGTCGTTGTACTCTTTCTTCTTGGCAGCTGTTACCTCTGCGCGCTTGTCGGGATCCTCGATCTCCTTGATCTCCTTGGAGTAGAGCACCTCTACGGCACCGTCGGCACCCATCACGGCGATGTTGGCTGTAGGCCATGCGTAGTTGATGTCGCCGCGGAGCTGCTTGCAGCTCATCACGATATGCGATCCGCCATAGGACTTGCGGAGGGTAACTGTGACTTTGGGCACTGTAGCCTCGCCGTATGCGTAGAGCAGCTTGGCTCCGTGAACAATGATTCCGCCGTACTCCTGCTGGGTTCCGGGCAGGAAGCCGGGAACGTCCACGAGGGTTACGAGAGGGATGTTGAAGGCGTCGCAGAAACGTACGAAGCGGGCAGCCTTTCTGGAGGAGTTGATGTCCAGAACGCCGGCCAGGTACTTGGGCTGGTTGGCCACGATACCCACTGATGTGCCGCCCATGTGAGCGAAGCCGACGATGATGTTCTTGGCGTAGTCCTTGTGTACTTCGAAGAACTCTCCGTCGTCAACGATACCGCCGATGACCTGATACATGTCGTAAGCCTCGTTGGGGCTGTCGGGGATGATGGAGTTGAGGGAGTCCTCGAGTCTCTCGATGGGGTCTGCGGTGGGTTTGTAAGGGGGTTCCTCGAGGTTGTTCTGAGGAATGAAGGAGAGAAGCTTGCGGATGATGGCGATAGCGTCCTCCTCTGAGTCTGCGGCGAAGTGTGCGACACCGCTCTTGGAAGCGTGTACGGAAGCACCGCCGAGCTGCTCCTGTGTTACGACCTCGCCTGTTACTGACTTAACCACTGCGGGGCCTGTCAGGAACATGTAGCTGGTACCCTTTGCCATGATGTTGAAGTCGGTGAGGGCGGGGGAGTAAACCGCACCGCCGGCGCAGGGACCGAGGATGGCGGAGATCTGAGGGATAACACCCGATGCGAGGATGTTCCTCTGGAAGATCTCGGCGTATCCTGCGAGAGCGTTCACACCCTCCTGGATACGTGCTCCGCCGGAGTCGTTCAGACCGATGACGGGAGCGCCCATCTTCATGGCCTGGTCCATGATCTTGCAGATCTTCAGGGCCAGAGTCTCAGAAAGAGATCCGCCGAATACAGTGAAGTCCTGGGCGAATACATAGACCAGACGGCCTTCGATAGTACCGTAACCTGTAACGACACCGTCGCCGAGGAATGTAGTCTTGTCCATGCCGAAGTTCGTGCAGCGGTGTGTCACGAACATGTCGAATTCCTCGAAACTGCCTTCGTCGAGGAGCATGGCGATCCTTTCGCGGGCAGTGTATTTGCCCTTCTGGTGCTGAGAGTCGATTCTCTTCTGGCCACCGCCGAGGCGGGCCTTCTCACGAAGCTCTATCAGCGCTTTTACTTGTTCAAGCTGTTGGCTCATAACTTAATCTTTCTGTATTAATTAGTGTTTTGGGTTATTTGTTCTTGGGATCCTCGCAAAGCTCGGTGAGCACACCGTGTGTGGATTTGGGATGGAGGAATGCGATGTTCAGGCCCTCAGCGCCTTTGCGGGGAGCCTTGTCGATGAGTCTTACGCCTTTGGCTTCCATCTCGGTCAGTGCATTCTGCACGCCGTCCTTCACTGCGAAAGCGAGATGATGGATGCCTTCGCCTCTCTTCTCGATGAAGCTTGCGATGGTTCCGTCAGGAGAAGTGCTTTCCAGCAGTTCGAGCTTGGTCTGTCCGATTTTGAAGAATGCGGTCCTGACTTTCTGGTCGGGAACCTCTTCGATAGAGTAGCATTTGAGGCCCAACATGTTCTCATAGTAAGGAATAGCCTCGTCCAGTGACTTCACGGCGATTCCGAGATGTTCAATATGTGACAGTTCCATAATAAGATTTATTTTAGAGTTGTATTATTCCTCATCAGCCATTTCCATGGTATGGTAGACGTTCTGTACGTCGTCGTCGTTCTCGAGCTTGTCGATGAGCTTGAGGATGCCTTCCTTCTCCTCTGCGGTGAGTTTCTTGAGAGGTACGTTGGGTATCCTTTCGAAACCTCCGGATACGATGGTGAAGCCGTTGTCCTCGAGATATTTCTGTATGGCTCCGAATGACTCGAACTCACCATATATATAGATAAGGCCGTCCTCGTCATCCTTGTAGACATCGTCCACGCCGTAGTCGATGAGCTCGAGCTCGAGTTCGTCCATGTCCACGGGACCGTCTTTCTTGACCTTGAAGACGCACTTGTGGTCGAACATGAAACTTACGCAGCCCTGGGTTCCCAGCGCACCGCCCACCTTGGTGAAGTAGCTGCGGATGTTGGCCACAGTCCTCATGTTGTTGTCGGTAGCGGTCTCGATCAGGAATGCGATACCGTGGGGGCCGAAGCCTTCGTATACGATCTCCTCGTAGTCTCCTGCATCGTGCTCTACAGCTCTCTTGATGGCCCTCTCGATGTTCTCCTTGGGCATGTTCTCGCTGCGGGCGGTCTGGATCAGGGTCCTCAGACGGGGGTTGTTGTCGGGGTCGGGGCCGCCGGCCTTGGCGGCTATGGTGATTTCCTTTCCGATACGGGTGAAGACGCGGGCCATGTTGCCCCAGCGCTTGAACTTGCGTTCCTTTCTGAATTCAAATGCTCTTCCCATACTGTCTACTTCTTAACTTCTATGCGTGTGATGTATTTGTCGATCTCGTATCCCTCGAAGGTCTGGGGATATTTGTCCTTGATGACGCGGTAGTGGGCCAGTGCCTCGTCGTTGCGGCCGAGTTCCTCGCAGATGATGCCGGCCTTGAGGAGGTATGTGGCGGCGAAGATATTGTCCTCCACCTGAGAGGCCTGGAGATAGTACTTGAGGGCGTTCTCGTACTCTCCTGCGATGGAGTATGCGTCACCGATGCCAGCCAGGGCGCGGCCCTTGAGGACAGGATCCTTACCATTGTACTTGGTCAGATAGCTGATGGCCTCGGGAGCGTTGCCGAGCTGGAGCTCGCAGATGCCCGCATAGAGATAGACAGCCTTTCCTGCCTTGGCTCCGTATTCGTCAATGATCTGGATGAAACCGAGTGAGTTGCCGTCGCCATTGAGGGCCTTGTCGTAGTCCTCCGCCCTGAAGTACTGCTCGGCGGTGAATGTCTGTCCTACGGCCTCGTCTTTCAGGGGCTTGGAGTAGAACTGGATGATAAGGACTATGATTGCAGCTACAACGACCAGACCGGCGCCGATGTAGCCGATCAGTTTGCCGTTTTTCTTAAAGAATACCTCAGTCCTGGAGACGGCCTCGCCGACTGTTTCGTTGGTGGTGTTTACGTTCTTTGCCATTTTTGCAATAAATTCTGATTTTTATATAATGGGTGCAAAAATACAACAATTTGTGTAATCGCAAAGATAAAATCATAAGAAATATTCTATCTTTGTTGGTAAAATAAAGGAGAATGTTTCTAAGGAGAATAATCGTACAGGATTTCAAGAACATCAGCAGCGCGGACATATCGTTCTCACCTAAGATCAACTGTATCTGCGGGAACAACGGGGAGGGCAAGACCAACCTCCTGGATGCCGTGCACTATCTCTCCATGACCAAGAGTTTCCTCTCTGTCAATGACAGGTACACATACACTTACGGCAAGGACGAGGCAGTCCTGCACGGGACCTTCCAGGACGCGGGGCAGGAGGAGGACATCGCGGTGTCGGTGCGCTCTGACGGGGCCAAGACCGTCCGGCGCAACGGCAAGGTCTACAAGCGTCTGTCCGAGCATGTCGGCCGTATCCCGGTGGTGATGACGGCCCCTCCGGACATCTCCCTCATCCACGATTCGGGCGAGGAGCGCAGGCGCTTCCTCAATATGATGATATCCCAGATGGACAGGGAGTACCTCCGTTCCGTCTCCGCCTACAACAGTCTGCTCAAGCAGCGCAATGCCGCACTCCGTCAGGAGGGGACGCCGGACCTTTTCCTGGAGACAATCTCGGAGAGGATGTACGCCCCCGCCGCATATATCCACGCCAGGAGGCGGGAGGCGGCGGAGCATCTGGCCGCCAGGGCCGCCGAGTACTACGGGTTCATCTCCGGAGGCAGGGAGAGTATCGGCATACGCTACCGCTCCGACCTGGAGAAGGCGGGACTGCAGGAACTCCTGGAGGCCTCCCTTCAGAAGGACAGGGCGCTGGGCTATACCACCGCCGGGGTGCAGCGGGATGACCTGGAATTTTCCATGGACGGGCATCCCCTCCGCAAGTGCGCCTCACAGGGACAGCAGAAATCATTTATCATTGCATTGAAAATGGCCCAGTACCGGGTGATGTGTGCCGGAAGGGAGGTCCGCCCGGTCCTGCTCTTCGACGACCTGTTCGACAAGCTGGACGCCGGAAGGGTGGCCTCGCTGATACGGATGGTGGTCGAGGGGGATTTCGGCCAGATATTCATCACCGATACCGACGAGGAACGGCTGCGGAGGATAGTCGGAGGCATTACGGACCAGGGAAGGTTCTTCAATGTCAGTGCCGGAGTTATAACCGAAATAGACAGTCAGTCATGCAGCGGATAGGAGAGAAACTGCTGGGCGAGGTGCTCACGGAATATATAAAGGAAGCGGGTATCGGAGAGAGGATGCGCGGTCTGGATATATGCGGACTGTGGCCGGAGGCGGTGGGAGCCCGTGCGGCGGCGGCGACCCGGAGCCTGAACTTTGCCGACGGGGTGCTTTACTGCCGGATGTCCTCGTCCACAGTCCGGAACATGCTGTTCTACAATCTGGAGGGAATCCGCGGCGAGCTTAACCGCCTGGCGGGCGGCGCATACGTGCGCAAGATCGTACTGTGCTGACGGAATGATAATTACTAACAACTTAAAACTATACAGTATGGACAGGTTTATCGAAAATTTCAAGAAAGGATTTCCGTTTCTGAAACTGGAGGCGGCGGCTACGCCGGCAAGAGGCATCCAGGTTATGGACGACCGGGCCAGGCAGGCTGCGGTGGACAGGTATGACAGCTTCTCCGGCGAGGTGGTCAAGTTCGTGCCGGCCTCCGGAGCGGCCTCCCGTATGTTCAAGGACCTCTTCGAGGGAAGGGATGTGCTGGCGTCGGGCAAGCCGCTGGATTCTGCCTCCAAGGCCCGGAAGTTCGTGGACAATATCGGCAGGTTCGCATTCTACACCCCGGAGGATTTCAGCGGTCTGACTCCTTTCGGTATCCTGGACCATGTGATAGGTCAGGGAGCATCGGCCAGCGGCCGGCCCGGCCTGGACTACGGTAACAGGCCAAAGGGGCAGGTGCTGTTCCACCGCTATGACGGAGAGGTGCGCACTGCATTCGAGGAGCATCTGGTGGAGGGCGCCCTCTATGCCCGCAGCGCCTCCGGCAAGGTGAGGATACATTTCACCGTCTCGCCCGCTCATCAGGCCGGCTTCGAGAAGATCCTGCAGGAGACCGTGGCCAAGTACGAGGAGCGCTTCGGCTGCAAGTACGACATCTCCTTCAGCGTCCAGGATCCTTCGACCGACATCATCGCTGTCAATGAGGACAATACCCCCTTCCTCAAGGCCGACGGCAAGCCGCTCTACCGTCCCGGCGGACACGGCGCCCTGCTGGGCAATCTGGCGGCTGTGGACGGGGATATCATCTTCTTGAAGAATATCGACAATGTGGTGCATCAGCGTCTGCTGGACGAGACGGTTGTCTGGAAGAAGGCGCTGGCCGGCAAGCTGCTGGAGGTCAGGGAGAAAATCTACGGCTATCTGATGGCCCTCGATGAGATGACGGCCTCCGGTACTGAGAATGAGGCTCTTCTGGCGGAGATCAGGGCGTTCCTGGAGAAGGAGTTCTGCGTCACCCTTCCCGATGTTCCGGCCGACATCTATCCCCGTTACCTCCATGCCAAGCTGAACCGCCCCATCCGCATCTGCGGCATGGTCAAGAACGAGGGCGAGCCCGGCGGCGGTCCCTACATCGTCTACGATGCCGACGGCTCCACATCCCTGCAGATTCTCGAGGGTGCCCAGCTTGACATGAACGACCCTGCCACTGTGGCCATGCTCAAGGGCTCAACCCACTTCAACCCCGTGGATGTGGTCTGCTGCACCGTGGACTATCTCGGCCGCAAGTTCGACCTCCAGCGTTTCGTGGACCCCGAGACCGGTTTCATCAGCCACAAGAGCTACGAGGGACGTCCCCTCAAGGCCCAGGAGCTCCCCGGCCTCTGGAACGGCTCCATGAGCAACTGGAACACCGTCTTCGTCGAGGTACCGCTCATCACCTTCAATCCCGTGAAGACCGTCCTCGACCTGCTCCGCCCCGAGCACCAGCCCGAGACCATGTAGAAGTTAGGTCCCGGCGTTTTGCACGGCTGCTGGAGCAATGAGAAATAATAGGTCCCGGAAGACTAGCCGCCCTCGGCTCTAGAGGGAGGGGCCCGCCGCGAAGCGGTGGGAGGGCCTGGTCTTCCGGGACCTATTATTTCTCATTGCGTGTGTCAGGGCTTACCAGCCGAGGACGTACGCGAAGATCAGCGGTGCTACGATAGTTGCGTCCGACTCGACGATGAAGCGGGGAGTGTCCTTGGAGAGCTTGCCCCAGGTGATCTTCTCGTTGGGCACGGCTCCGGAATAGGATCCGTAGGATGTGGTGGAGTCGGATATCTGGCAGAAGTACGACCACAGGGGCACGTCCTTCCACTCGAGGTCCTGAGCCATCATGGGCACCACGCAGATGGGAAAGTCACCGGCTGTACCGCCGCCGATCTGGAAGAAGCCTACGCCGGCTCCGCCCGAATTGGCCCTGTACCACTCGGTCAGGTAGATCATGGTCTCGATACCGTTCTTGATCATGTTGGTGTCGAACTCACCCCTGATGCAGTGTGCGGTGAAGATGTTGGCTGTGGTGCAGTCCTCCCACGCGGGCACTACGATGGGGATGTTCTTCTCGCAGGCGGCGAGGACCCAGCTGTCCTTGGGGTCGATCTCGTAGTACTGCTCGAGCACTCCGCTGCGCAGCAGACGGTAGATCACCTCCCAGGGGAAGAGTCTCTCACCCTTGGCCTTCATGTCGTTCCACACCTCTACGAGATGGTGCTCTAATCTCCTGAATGCCTCCTCCTCGGGTATGCAGGTGTCGGTCACACGGTTCATGTGGTTCTCGAGAAGCTCGTGCTCCTGCTCTGGAGTCAGGTCACGGTAGTTGGGCACCCTCTTGTAATGGGAGTGTGCGACGAGGTTCATGATGTCCTCCTCGAGGTTGTTGGCTGAGCAGGATACGATGGAGAATTTGCCCTGACGTATCATCTCTGCCAGAGAGATACCGAGCTCGGCGGTACTCATGGCTCCCGCCATTGCCAGCATCATCTTGCCGCCCCGGTTCATCAGGTCGTCGTATGCCTTTGCGGCGTCGACGAGAGTAGCCGAGTTGAAATGACGGTAATGATGAGTGATGAATTTTGAGATAGGTCCTCTTTCCATTTTTCTTGTTTTTTTAATCGTGCCGCAAATTTATAAAATTTTAATAAATTTGCAGATTATTTAATAAAGACAAGTTTCACGGTATGTTTGAGAATTTAACCGAAAAATTAGAAAGATCATTCAAAATAATCAAAGGTCAGGGCCGTATCACGGAGATTAACATAGCGGAGACGCTGAAGGAGGTGCGCCGTGCACTGCTGGACGCCGACGTAAGCTACCGCGTGGCCAAGGACTTCTGCAACGATGTCAAGGCCAAGGCCTTGGGACAGAACGTGCTGACCGCTGTCCGTCCCGACCAGATGATGATAAAGATAGTCCACGACGAGCTGGTGACCCTCATGGGCAGCACGGCGTCGGACATCAATATAAAAGGTAAGCCCGGCATCGTCCTGGTGGCCGGTCTCCAGGGTTCCGGTAAGACGACCTTCTGCGGCAAGCTGGCGCTCAACTGCAAGAGCAAGCGCGGCCTCAAGGTGATGCTGGTGGCCGGTGACGTGTACAGACCCGCGGCCATCGACCAGCTGAAGGTACTCGGCGGACAGATCGAGGTATTTGTCTACTCCGAGGACGGGGTGAAGGACCCGGTTAAGATAGCCAGGAATGCTATAGCATACGCGACAAAGGAAAATTATTCCTTAGTCATCGTCGATACCGCCGGCCGTCTGGCTGTGGACGAGGAGATGATGGACGAGATAGCCGCCATCAAGGATGCTGTCAAGCCTACCGAGACCCTCTTCGTGGTCGATGCCATGACCGGTCAGGACGCGGTGGAGACCGCCAAGGCCTTCAACGACCGTCTGGACTTCGACGGAGTGGTGCTCACCAAGATGGACGGTGATACCAGAGGCGGTGCCGCCCTTTCGGTCAAGGCCGTTGTCAACAAGCCCATCAAGTTCATCAGTTCCGGCGAGAAGATGGAAGCCCTCGATGTCTTCCATCCTGACCGTATCGCCGACCGTATTCTCGGCATGGGCGATGTGGTCTCCCTGGTGGAGAAAGCCCAGGAGCAGTACGACGAGCAGGAGGCCCGCAAGCTGGCCAAGAAGCTGGCCAAGAACCAGTTCAACCTCTGGGACTTCTATCAGCAGATCCAGCAGATCAAGAAGATGGGCAATATCAAGGACCTGGCTTCCATGATTCCCGGTGTGGGCAAGGCCCTCAAGGACGTGGACATAGACAACAACTCCTTCAAGAGCGTCGAGGCCATCATCCTCTCCATGACTCCCTATGAGAGGGAGAATCCGGCGGTAATCAACGGTTCCCGCCGCCGCAGGATAGCCGAAGGCAGCGGCACTACGATAGCCGATGTCAACCGCCTGCTCAAGCAGTTCGAGGGCACCCGCAAGATCATGAAGAACGTGACTTCCGGAGGCGTCCGCAATGCTGTGAGGACGGTCAAGGGCATGAGGCACAGATAGTTATTTTAAGACAATATAAAGTGTATCCTTATGATTCTTTTAAATGGTAAAGAGACGGCTGCAGCCGTGAAAAAAGAGATAGCGGCCAAGGTGGCTGAGATGGTCTCCCGCGGGGAGCGCCCTCCTCATCTGGTGGCAGTGCTGGTCGGTGAGAACGGAGCCAGCAAGACGTACGTGGCCAACAAGGAAAAGGCCTGTGCTGAAGTGGGATTCAAGTCCACGCTTCTGACGTTTCCCGAAACAATAACCGAGGCGGAACTTCTCGCCCGGATACAGGACCTGAACGAGGATGACGATGTGGACGGTTTCATCGTCCAGTTGCCTCTGCCCAAGCATATTGACGAGAACAAGGTCATCAATGCCATATCCCCCCTCAAGGATGTGGACGGGTTCCATCCCGTGAATGTCGGCCGTATGGCTCTTGGCGAGGAGGCTTTCCTGCCGGCGACCCCATACGGCATCCTGCTGCTGCTTGAGCATTATGGGATAGAGACTTCCGGCAAACATTGCGTAGTCCTGGGGCGCAGCAACATAGTAGGCCGTCCCATGGCCAACCTCCTTTCGCGCAAGGCCAATCCCGGAGACTGTACCGTCACCATGTGCCACAGCAGGACAAAGGACATCGCCTCCTATACTAGAAGCGCCGATATCATTGTCGCCGCTCTCGGTGTGCCTGAATTCCTGAAAGGAGATATGGTAAAAGAGGGTGCGGTAGTCATAGACGTAGGAATAACCCGTGTGCCTGCCGACAATCCCAAAGGCTACCGTATCGTAGGGGACGTGGAGTTCGAGACGGTTGCGCCCAAGTGCTCCTACATCACGCCTGTACCTGGCGGGGTAGGACCTATGACCATTATATCCCTGATGAAGAACACTTTCAGGGCAAGGGAACTGAAGCTGTCTGAAAATAACAAAACTTTATAAGCCTATGAGACGTTTACTTTTGATAATGGCCGCAGCAGCCATGCTGCTGGCGGTGTCCTGCAAGAACAATGATCCCGACAAGGTAAAGGCCGGGGATACCCTTCCTGAATTCTCCCTGAGTTCCGAAGTCTACGGAGACCTTTCATCGGCCGACCTCAAGGGTAAGGTCACATACCTTTGTTTCTTTGCCACATGGTGCCCTCCCTGCCAGCTGGAGCTGGCGGCCGTACAGGACACTCTTCTTCCCATGTTCCAGAATGAGGAGGACTTCCGTCTGGTAGTGGTGGGACGCGAGCATACCGACGCAGACCTGACCGAGTACAACAAGACCAAGAATTTTACATTTGCCCTCTATCCCGATCCCGAGCGTGAGGTCTATTCCCTCTTTGCGACTGAGACCATTCCCAGAGCGTATGTCATCGGCCGCGACGGGGTGGTGGTGGATGCCGCCACCGGCTTCGATGAGGAGCATTTTGCCTCCGTACTGAAGACTATCCGGGAGCTGCTGGACAATGGGACCGCTGTTGAACTTTAATACGAGGCTCTGCGTATGAGATATTGTTCCAAGATACTTACATTCGCCCTGGCGGCGGCTGTAGTGTGCGGCTGCGCTGAGAAGAAACCGCGTGTCGCCATAGTGGGCGTGGGCATAGAGTGCAGTACCTTTTCTCCTGCCCGTACCACCCTGGATATGTTCCGTCCCCTCTATGGGGAGGACATCATCAAGTCCTATCCCTTTTTTAGGGGGGAGGACAATGAACTGCTCGCCCGTGCCGACTGGGTCCCGACCATAGTTGCGTGGGCTACCCCCGGCGGAATGGTGACCCGCGAGTGCTACGACACTCTGCTCAATCAGTCGCTGAGACTGCTGAAGGAGAACATGCCCTATGACGGTATTTTCCTGGATATCCACGGCGCAATGAGCGTTGAGGGACTGGATGATCCGGAGGGAGACTATATCACGAGGATCCGCGAGGTAGTAGGGGACGATGTCCTCATATCCACTTCTATGGATCCCCACGGATGTGTATCCCCCCGTCTGGCCAGGAGTACCGACCTGATAACTTCGTACCGTATGGCTCCCCATACCGACAGGTATATCAGCCGTGAAAGGGCTATTGTCAACCTGTTGGACCGCCTCGAAAGCGGTAAGGGCAAACCGGCCTACAAGGCTTGGGTAAAGGTGCCTATCCTGCTGCCCGGTGAGAAGACCTCTACCCGCGTGGAGCCCGGCAAGTCCCTCTATGCTGCCATCGAGCCTATCGAGGCTCAGGACGGGGTGATAGACGCTGCCATCTGGATGTCCTATCCCTGGGCAGACGAGCCCCGCAATCACGGCGTGGTGATGGTTACCGGGGATGACAGCGCGCAGGTGGCTGCCGGAGCCAAGTCCCTGGCTGAACATTTCTGGTCGGTGCGCGACGATTTCGAGTTCGTGGCTCCTACGGCTTCCCTCGAGGAGGTTCTGGCCAAGGCCATAAATAGCGACAAGAAGCCGTATTTTATAAGTGATATGGGTGATAACCCGACAGCAGGAGGGGCCGGTGACGTGACCTGGACCCTGCAGAAGCTGCTGGCGCGTCCCGAGTTTAAGAAAGCCAGTGGCAAGACCCTCGTCTATGCGGCTATTCCCGGTCCCGAGATGGTGGCCCAGGCCAAGGAAGCAGGCGAGGGCGGTCATGTGCGCTGCAAGGTAGGGGCTGCTGTCGATGACCGTTATGCACCTCCCGTAATGCTTGACGGTACAGTGGTCAAGATTCTGGACCGCGAGCGCAATGACCAGGTGGTCGTCAAGGTCGGCTCGATGCTGGTCATCGTGGGCGAGGACCGCAGTCCCTACCACTACAAGGGAGACTTCGAGCGCCTGGGCATCGACCCCTATGACGTGGACATCATCGTGGTGAAGCTCGGCTACCTGACCGAGGAACTCTACGAGATCAGCCATGCCGGCGACTGGATGATGGCCCATACCCGCGGCGGAGTGGACCAGGACCTGCTCCAGCTGCCCTACAAGCGCCTTGAGCGTCCCATCTTCCCGCTCGATCCCGATATGCCTGACCCTGATCTCGAGGTCGTATTCATGTAGTCCTTGGAGATTTCGCGATAAGCGGAGAAAAATAAAAGTCCCGGAAGACCAGGCCCTCCCACCGCTTTGCGGCGGGCCCCTCCCTCTAGA
>URSC01000002.1 GCA_900550465.1 uncultured Alistipes sp. | reverse complement strand
GCCGAGGCCGGGCCCAATTACCGCCAGGATGTCGGCGGTGCGGGTGCCGTACTTGGAGGCCATCACAGCCAGGGTCTTCGCTGCGATTTTCAGCACCGTACCCTTCCAGCCGGAATGTACTGCCGCAACGACCCGCCGTACCGGATCGTACATCAGCACCGGTATGCAGTCAGCAGTCCGGGCCCCTATCGCCACGCCCGGCACGTCAGTCACCAGCGCGTCATAGCCCTCCAGCTCTTCCCGGGTAGTGCCGGCCGAAGTCACCACGGCCACCCGGTCCCCGTGCACCTGATGCGCCTGCACCACCCTCATCGGCAGCACGGCGTCCCTCAGCGGGGAAAATGCCGTAACTTCAGGGGCTATGTCATATTTCAGCAGGCCGTCGGAGCCGCTCGGGAAAATCTGTCTCATCTCAGGCAAATACAATTTTCAGCAAAGTTAGGATACTTCTTTGAAAAATTTTTCTAAATTTGTCTCCGCAATGAGAAAGCACTCCAACATATCCATGATGTCCATGCGAATGCATCGCTCTTCGATGCATGGCTTTCTCTTTTGCCGGTAAGTCAAGCGGGATGCGGGCTCCGGCGTATTAAATCCGAAAACATATCAGGTTGACTCCACAGTCCCGAATCTGCCCCGGGGCTGAGAATAGATTTGACGTCAGGGCATTAATGGACATCGACAATCAATGATTCAGGCGGAATATATCCACGAAGAACCGTTCCGGTGCGAGGCCGGAGGTACAATCGACAATCTCAGAATAGTCTATCACATATCAATGCCGGGCGGCGGGCCCCGCAAGGTCATCTGGATCTGTCATGCGCTGACAGCCAATTCGGACCCGGAGGATTGGTGGCCGGAGATGGTAGGCCCGGGCCGGCTCATAGACACGGACCGCTACACGGTGGTCTGCGCCAATATGCTCTGCTCGGCCTACGGCTCCTCCGGTCCGGCGCAGGGCAGGTTCCTGGATTTCCCGAAGGTGACTGTCAGGGACATAGTCCGCACCGAGGCTCTCCTGCGCAGGCATCTGGGCATAGGCCGGATAGACCTGCTGATAGGCAGTTCCATCGGCGGTTTCCAGGCTCTGGAATGGACGGTGATGGAGCCGGATGTAATCGCGCGGGCGGCCATCATGGCCTGCGGCCCCCGGGTTACTCCCTGGCTGACAGCGTCCAACGAGGCCCAGAGAATGGCCATCGAGGCCGATCCTACATTCCGCGAGTGCCGCACCCTGAAAGGCGGAGCGGCAGGACTCCGCACGGCCAGGGCCATAGCCCTCATCTCGTACCGCAGCTATCAGGGGTACAACAGCACTCAGGCCGAGCCGGATGAGGATACCCTCTTCGCGGAGCGTGCCGCTTCCTACGAGCGGTATCAGGGCCGCAAGCTCTCCGACCGTTTCGACGCCTATTCCTACTGGTACCTGACACATTCCGTGGACAGCCATAACATCGGCAGGGGCCGCGGGGGAGTGGAGGCGGCTCTCAGGAGCATCAGGGCCCGCTGTGTCATCGTAGGCATAGACAGTGACGCCCTTTTTCCGACTCAGGAGCAGAAGTTCATGGCCCGCAACATCCCCGGGGCCGAGTATCACGAGATAACCTCGGCTTTCGGTCACGACGGTTTTCTGCTCGAGTACGGGCAGCTGTCGGCTGTCTTAGGACCGGTGCTGGAAAAAATTAATCAATAAAAAACCATAATACATCATGCAAGTACTCAAATTCGGCGGCTCCTCAGTCGCCAACGCAACCAACATGGCCCGGGTGGCGGATATCGTCACCAAGGCAGTAGACCGGGACCGGACCATCCTTGTCTGCTCGGCCATCAGCGGCTTTACCGACGCTCTCATCCGCACCGGCAGTCTTGCCGCGGCCAGGGACGAGGGCTACAAGGCCATCATAGACGAATATCAGCAGAAGCATCACGACATCATCCGGCAGCTGCTTCCGGAGCAGAGGCAGGCGCAGGCCCTGGAACTGTGTGATGCCGTCCTGGACTCTCTCCGGGGCATAGCCCATGGTGTCTACCTGCTCGGAGAGCTCAGCGAGGCCAGCCTGGATGCGATACAGGGTACCGGAGAACTGCTTTCCACCAGGATTATGGCCCTGCTGCTCGCCTCAGCCGGCATAGCTGTCAAGTGGGTGGACTCCAGAGAGATAATCAAGACTTTCAAGAAGGACGGGACGACGGTCGTGGACACCGCTGCGTCCTACGCCAACATGGCGGCTATGCTGGAGCGCAACCCGGTGACTTCCCTGTTTGTCCTTCCCGGATTTATTGCCTCTGACAGCCAGGGCCGCACCACGACCCTGGGCCGGGGCGGTTCCGACTACTCGGCCTCCCTGCTGGCCGTGGGCTGCGGAGTGCGCCGGCTCGAGATCTGGACGGACGTGACAGGGATGATGACCGCCAACCCGAGGATTGTCCCCTCGGCCCGGACCATCAGCAACATATCCTACCGTGCCGCCCTGGAACTCTCCCATTTCGGCGCGAAGGTCATCTATCCTCCGACCATACAGCCGGTGGTGTCGGAGGGCATTCCTATCTATGTGAGGAACACATTCTGTCCTGACGCCCCGGGCACCCTGATAGAGAAGAACCCGCCCCGGAGCAAGGAGAGGCTCGTGGGCATTTCCAATTCCGACAAGATAGCCCTCATCTCCCTGGAAGGCAGCGGTATGGTGGGAGTGCCCGGCTTCTCCGCCCGCCTTTTTGAGAGCCTGAGCCGCAGCGGGATAAGCATTATCCTCATCACCCAGGCATCTTCGGTGAACACTATGTGTGTAGCCATATCGGAAAAGGATGCGGCCAAGGCCAAGGAGGCGGCCGACAGCTGCTTTGCCTACGAGATATCCCTGGGCAAGCTCAATCCGCTGAAAGTCGAGAAGGGCTTCTCGATAGTCTGTCTGGTGGGGGACGACATCATGAGCCAGTGCGGCACTACGGGCCGGATGCTCGCCGCTCTTGGACGTCACGGCATATCCATAAGGGCCACGGCGCAGGGCTCTTCGGAGCGGAACATCTCCGTGGTGGTGCGCTCTGAGGAGGCGGACCGGGCCATCCGCTACATCCACAACGAGTTTTTCGACAGGACTCCGGCCCGGGACATCAACCTCTTCATCGCCGGTTACGGTACGGTCGGCAAGGCGCTGGTGGACATCATCCGCCGCAACGGAGACGCAATAGCAGCCCGCACCGGCAAACGGCTGCGGATCGCGGGCATTTCCAACAGCCGCCGCTATGTGCTGGATACCGAGGGCATTTCTCCCGAGTGGACAGGTGAGCTGCTTGAAGGAGGGGTCAGTGCTGCGGACGATGCTTATTTCGAGGCTCTTGCCCACACGTCTCTAGAAAACTCCGTGTTTGTCGACTGCACTGCCAGCGAGGATGTGGCCTGCAAGTATCCGCTGCTTTTCCAGCACGGCTACTCGGTGGTAGCCTGCAACAAGATAGCCTTCTCGTTCCCATACTTCCAGTACCGCGCTATCCGCAGCTCGGCCTTGGAAAACGGCGTGAGCCTCAGATATGAGACCACTGTCGGGGCGGCCCTGCCCGTGCTCGATGCCGTATCCCGGTGTGTCTGCAGCGGGGACCGGATTCACCGGATAGAGGCCGTGCTGTCGGGGACGCTCAACTATATTTTCAGTACCTACGACGGCGGTGCTACGGTGACATTCGCCGATACCGTGCGGCAGGCCGTGGCTGCCGGATACGCCGAGCCGGACCCCCGCATTGACCTCAGCGGACGGGATGTGCTCCGCAAGCTGCTGATCCTCGCCCGGGAGGCCGGATTGCCTATAGAAGAGGAGGATGTGGCGGTGGAGCCCCTGCTGCCGGCAGAATATTTCGAGGGCGGCACTGAGGATTTCTACCGCAGGCTGCAGGAGCATGAGCCGGAACTGGCGGCCCGCTACAGGGATGCAGCGGAGAAAGGGCTGCGGCGCCGGGTCGTGGCCTCACTGGTGCATTGTCCCGATGCGGCGACCGGGTACCGCGCCTCCATTGTCCTGAAGGAGGTGGGGGAGGACCATCCCCTGTTCAATCTCTCCGGAACGGACAACGCTGTCATCATAGAGACGGATTTTTATCCCTCGCCGCTGGTGATCCAGGGTGCGGGGGCGGGAGCATACCAGACGGCTTCCGGTATATTGAACGATATTTTAAAATAAACATACCTTATGAAAAGAAATTACAGATTCGAGACCCTGCAGGTCAGGGCGGGACAGGAGATTGATCCGGTGTCCAAGGGCACGGCTGTACCTATCTATCAGAGTACTGCATACGTTTTCGACGACATGGAGTACGGCAAGGAACTGTTCGAGCTCAAGAAGGCGGGCAATATCTACACCCGCATCACCAACACTACCAACGAGGTGTTCGAGAAGCGCATGGCGGCTCTGGAAAACGGCGTGGCGGCCACGGCGACGGCTTCGGGTCAGTCGGCGGTGCTGCTGAGCATCCTCAATATCGCCGGCCCCGGGGACAATGTGGTGACTTCCCCCTTCCTCTACGGCGGCACCTTCACCATGTTCGCCATCACCCTCAGGGACATGGGCATAGAGATGCGTTTCGCGGCCAGCGACAGGGCGGAGGACCTGGAGGCGCTGGTGGACGGCAGGACCAAGGGCATCTTCATTGAGAATCTGGCCAATCCGGCATTCAGCATCCCCGACTTCGAGCCGATAGTGGAGATGGCCCGCCGTCACGGCATCTGCGTCCTGGTGGACAATACCTTCGGCATGGCGGGGTGGCTGCTGCGGCCGGTGGACTGGGGTTGCAACGTGGTCATCCATTCGGCGACAAAATGGATCTGCGGCCACGGCACGGCTCTCGGCGGAGTGGTCGTGGACGGCGGCAATTTTGACTGGACTCCGGAGAAATACCCTCTGCTGGCGGCTCCCTCGGAGAGCTATCATGGGGTGGTGTACACCGAGGTGTTCGGGCGCGGGGCCTTCGCCGGCAGGGTGAGGGTGGACGGCCTGCGCAATCTCGGTCCGGCTCCCTCCCCGTTCAACTCCTTCCTGATGCTCCAGGGCCTGGAGACTCTCTCGCTCAGGGCAGAGCGCTGCTGTGACAATACCCTCGAAGTGGCCCGTTTCCTCCAGCGTCATCCGGCCGTGGAGAGTGTCAACTACCCCGGGCTTGAGGACAATCCCTATCACGCCCTGGGCTGCAAGTACCTCCGGGGCGGCTTCGGGGGAGTGCTCACTTTCAGGGTCAAGGGCGGATTCGACGCCGCCGCGGCTCTGGTGGACCGTCTGGAACTGATCCTGCACGTGGGCAGCGTCGGGGATGCCAAGTCCCTGATAGTGCATCCGGCCTCGACGACCCACTCCCAGCTCAGCCCTTCCGAGCAGGTGGCCGCCGGGGTCTATCCCAACATGCTGCGGCTGTCGGTCGGTATCGAGCATGTGGATGACCTGATCTATGATCTGGAGAATGCTTTGAACTCTTTGGGAAAACAGGAGGTACGGAAATGAAAGTAGCAGTAGTAGGTGCCACCGGACTGGTAGGTGCCGTTATCCTGAAGGTCTTGGAAGAAAGACAATTCCCGGTGTCGGAGCTGCTGCCGGTGGCTTCGGAGCGGTCGGTGGGGCGGACGGTGCGTTTCTCTGGCTCAGAAGTGCCGGTGGTGAGTGCGGAGACTGCCCTGGCGGCCCGGCCGCAGATAGCCCTTTTCTCCGCCGGGGCCGCGGTCTCCCGGGAACTGGCTCCCCGTTTCGCCGCCGTCGGATGCCGGGTGGTGGACAATTCCTCCTGTTGGCGGATGGACCCTGCTGTCCCGCTGGTGGTGCCTGAAATCAACGGCGGTGTGCTGGTAGCGTCGGATATGATTGTAGCCAATCCCAATTGTTCCACGATCCAGATGCTCCTGCCCCTGGCTCCCCTGCACCGCCGCTGGGGTATCCGCCGTATCGTGGTCTCCACCTACCAGTCGGTCTCCGGAACGGGCTACAAGGCCCTGGCGCAGATGGAGGCGGAGCGGGCCGGCCGTCAGTGGGGAGAATATCCGGCGGTCTATCCCCATCCGATAGACCTGAACATCCTGCCGCATATCGACGATTTTCTGGACAGCGGCTACACCAAGGAGGAGATGAAGATGGTCAATGAGACGCATAAGATCCTGGCCGATCCCGGTATAGCCGTGTCTCCGACGACAGTCCGGGTACCGGTTACCGGTGGCCATTCCGAATCCGTCAATGTGGAACTGAGCCGGGATTTCGACCTTTCCGAAGTGCGTTCCGTCATTGCATCCACCCCCGGCTGCGTCCTGCAGGATGATCCCTCAGCCGCCGTTTATCCTATGCCGTTGTACGCCTATGGCCGGGACGAGGTCTTCGTGGGCCGCATCCGCCGCGACCCCACCGTCCCCTACGGCCTTAGCCTCTGGTGTGTGGCCGACAACCTTCGCAAGGGGGCTGCTGTCAATGCCGTGCAGATTGCACAGCTGCTGTTGAAGTACGTGTAGGAAATTTTGCTAACTTGCAGGAAATTTCAAGTACTACCTATTATGAAAAATCTGTTTTCAGCAGCATTTATCGCAGCCGCGGCCGTTCTGTTGTCCGGCTGCACATCTGGGGGCAAGTATGTAATCGAAGGCTCGGGGGACCAGCTGGTGGACGGTCACTGGATGTACGTTTCTGACGGAGTGGACTGGTCGATGCTGGACTCGGCGCTGATAGAGAACGGATCGTTCAGGATAGAGGGGACGGACATGGGCTCGGGTGTGGCCATGCTTTATATGGGGGCCAATTCCGCGCCTTCTGGACTGTATCAGATGAGCGAGATGATTTTCCTCGAGCCTGGAACCGTGTCGCTGGAGTATGTCCCGGACTATGAGATGTATTTCGCGCACGGAACACCTATGAACGACCTTTACTATGAACTGTCTTTCGGGGATGCCGGAGAATATGAGGATCCGCTGGACATCATCCGGGCCAATCACAACGTGCTGGGTCTTACACTCCTGCAGGGTATGCTGGCGATGTCCTCCAAGCCGGAGATCGAGGCGGTCCTGGCGGAGTTTCCCGAGAACATGAAGGCGCATCCGCTCTATATCCAACTGGAGGAGATGCTCGAGCCCATCAAGGCCGACCTCGGAATGCCCTACTGGGATGTCGAGGGCAAGGATGTGGATGGCAATACTGTGCGGCTCAGCGATGTGGTGGAGCGTGACGGCGTGCGCTACGTGCTGCTGGACCTGTGGGCTTCGTGGTGCGGTCCGTGCCGGGAGGAGAATCCCAATCTGGTCAAGCAGTATTCCCGTTTCCGCAGCTCAGGTTTCGAAATATACGGCATGTCTTTCGACAGTGATCCTGAAAGTTGGCGTAAGGCGTTGAAAGAGTTCGGCATGAACTGGACCAATGTCATTACGGAATTCCCGGGAGGTCCACGTACAAGCCCTATCTGGACCGGCTACGGCATGGACGGCATTCCCTGGAACTACCTCATCGACGCCTCCACCGGAGAGATCATCGCCAAGAACCTCCGCGGTGAAGCCCTCGCCGCCGAGCTTGAGGCCCTTTTCGCTGCCTCTGCTGGAGCCAAAGCCGAGTAACGGTAAGCAGTGTTGCGGTGGTTTTTTGTAAACCGCAGTAAATAAGTGGCTTGTAAAATTAACGAGTGCTTTTCGTAGGTATCTGAGTCTACGAAAAGCACTCGTTGTAATTATAACCTGCGGTGAATCAAGTAGTTGCCGAAAAGCCGCGCTCCCCTGCTTACCGTAAATCTTCGTATATCCCATATAATCGGCATTGTCCTCCGCCCCTTAACCACAACGGCAGCATTTCCCGTAATTAGGTGCCGTTGTGGTAAACCCCTTTGACTCCTTCCGAAGGAGTGAGTGCCCGGAGCGTCAGCGACCGAAGCCCCTTCCTCGGAAGGGGTTTGGGGATGGGTAGAAAAGGCGAAGCCGAAGTCGTATCTGCACTCAGTGCAGATACGACTTCAAGGCCTCGACGTACGCAGCGAAAGCCCGCGACCCCGTCTCCGTTATCCTGCACACCGTCCGCGGCTTCTTCCCCGCAAACCCTTTCTCGACAGAGATGTACCCCGCCTCGGAGAGCTTGTCGATCTGCACGCTCAGATTGCCGGCAGTGGCTCCGGTGGCCTCGCGCAGGTACACGAAGTCGGCCTCTTCCATGGTCAGCAGGGTGGACATGATGGCCAGGCGCAGTTCGGAGTGCAGCAGCGGGTCGAGTTTTGCAAATTCTCCCATGGCTGTTACTGTAGTTTACGGTTTTGACGGTTGAATATCAGGCCGGGTATGACCAGGGTCATCAGTGCTGCGAAAGCCATGATCAGCGGAGTGGGTATGTTCAGGAAGTAGTCGCAGGGCAGTCCCGCTATTCCGCAGATAATGCTGAGAATGAATACGGTCCAGGAACTGCAGAGGACTCCGGTGACTGCACCGGCCATGCCCAGAAGCAGTATTATGACACCGTTTGTCGGTATGGGGATGAAGAACGCCATGATGCCGACGGCTATTGCCAGGATTCCGAATATGCCCCATACGATGCCCACGGACTTGGACACGAAATTCTCGCCCTTCCCCTTGCTCTCGATGCGTTTGAAGACCAGCTGATTCAAGAAGAAACCGATGAAGGGAATCAGAAACCAGGCCAGGTTCCACAGATGATTGTTGTCCGAAAGTGTCAGCCCAAGCAGGACGATTCCGGATACGAGGATTACGGTCGTTCCCCAGATGAGCATTGCGGTGCCGCCGCGCCGCTGAAAGTCCCGCTGACTGTTGTTGATTGCCTCTGAGATGATTTCCAATGACTTTTCTACCGAAAGTCCGTTTTTGTCAAAGTTGTTTTCCATTGCTTTAAAATACTTTAAAAAATTAACCAAGTTCTGCAAAAAGAAGAGGGGCGCCGGTCTCCTCTCTTTGTTTATGGTGCAAATATAAACTGATTTATTTTATAAACCAAATTTTCTGCAAAATATTTTCTGTTCCACCTTCGGGAGGTGGGACGGGCGAGGCACGGCGTTTGGCATCAATAATGGTTTTGGTGGCGAGTGTGGAGGATGTTTGTAATGGGGTATGTAGGGGGGAGCTTGTAAGAAACTCGTAATGGGGTGGAGTTTGTGATTGGTGATGTGGCGTAGATTGGGGGAATTTTCCTATATTTGAAAGTTAAATGTTGCGCCTATGAGAAAAGTTGGAAAATCGCTGTTCGCAGCAGTTGCTGCCATAGTTGCCGCCATGATGCTCCTTTCTTGCGGCGGCGGAAACAATCAGAAGATAAAAGTGGCTGTGTTCCAAGGAGACGGAGGTGCCGCGACGTGCATCCGTGAGACGGTGGCGGCTCTCAGTCTGGACGAGGATATGGAGGTGCGGATTGTGCACAGCTGCGATATTGCGGCCGGGGTCCTGGACAGCCTGGATGCTATCGTGATTCCAGGAGGCGGGGGCAGCCGTCAGTATCTCAGTCTGGGTCAGACCAATATGGCTTTGATAAAGGATTTCGTACACCGGGGAGGAGGGGCTGTCGGCATCTGCGCCGGAGCCTATCTGTTCTCCAATACTCCGGACTATACCTGCATGGCCCTGACCGGTGCCCGCGCCATCGACCGCGAGCACGACAACCGCGGCCACGGTATGGCCAAAATGACTCTGAACAAGGAAGGAAAGAAGATATTTCACGAGCTGGCGAAGGAGGACACGTCCTACGTCTTCTATTATGAAGGTCCCGTCTTCGTGGAAAGCGACGTCCCCTATACGTCTTTCGGGACAATGGCGAGCGACGTGCACGAGGAGGGAGGTGCTCCGGCAGGTATGACCAACGGCAAGCCCTTTCTGACCGGCAACGACTACGGCAAGGGCAAGGTATTCACGGTGGTGGGACATCCGGAGGCGACTCCAGGCAAGATGTGGATGGTGCCCCGTATGGTGCGCTGGACCCTCGGCAAGCCGTTGAAGACGTATCCGGCCGAGGTGCTTACACCCCCTGTGGCTCCAGAGGAGATACTCATGAGTGTGGACGACCTGCGCTACGAGTCACAGTGTTTCCAGACCTTCCTGTATGGTACGGCTCAGGAGAAGGTGGCAGCCCTCGGATGGCTCGAGGACCACTATTCCTGGGACTGCAAGACCTGGCTGCAGGGACTGCTCTACGATGCCTCTCCTCAGGTGAGAGCGAGGGCCGCGAAGTACATCGGGACGATACAGTACCTGCCTTACGAGGCTGACCTGAAGGCCGCGCTGCTGAGGGAGAACGACACGAAGGCCCGTGCGGCCATGCAGCAGGCGCTGGATGCGCTGGCGGCTCTAAGACCATGGAAATAGTTTAAAGTGAAATTTTATTTTATAAACTTAATACCTGATATTATGATTAAACAAGTATTGACTATCTGCGCGGCTGCGGCTGTGTCCGTGTCCGCAATGGCTCAGGGCGGCATCACCGATGAGATGATGACTCAGATCCGTCAGGGCTGGCAGGGAACTCCCGAGGAACTGGCTCTTCGCAACGCCATCTCTGCCAACGACATCAACAAACTGTCGGTAAGGCAGGGCATTGAGTCCACTTATGATTTTTATTTCTCCGACGAGGTGAAATCCAAGGGTATCTCCGACCAGGAGTCCAGCGGCCGCTGCTGGCTTTTCTCCGGTATGAACGTGCTGAGGGCCGCCATGATTGAGAAATACGGCCTCGGCCCCTTCGAGTTCTCCCAGAACTACATCTTCTTCTACGACCAGCTCGAGAAGGCCAACCTTTTCCTCCAGGGCATCATCGATACCCGTGATCTTCCTATGGATGACCGCAAGGTGGAGTGGCTTTTCCGTCACGCGATAGGAGACGGCGGCCAGTTCACCGGAGTATCCGACCTGATAACCAAATACGGTCTGGTCCCCTCCAATGTGATGCCCGAGACATACTCCAGCAACCACACTTCCGGAATGTCCCGTCTGCTGAATCTCAAACTCAAGGAGTTCGGCCTGGAACTCAGGGAGAAGACAGGCTCTAAGAAGGAACTGCCCGCCATGCTCGAGCAGCGCAAGGTGGAGATGCTGGCCTTTGTATACCGTTTCCTCGTGCTCAATCTCGGCGAGCCCCCCGTGGAGTTCACTTGGACCATGTATGACGCCGAGGGCAAGCCTGTCAGCACAAAGACCTACACCCCGAAGTCATTCTATGACGAGTATGTGGGCGTGGACCTGAAGAACAACTATGTGATGCTGATGAACGACCCTACCCGCGAGTTCTACAAGGTCTATGAGATAGAGTATGACCGCCATCAGTATGACGGTAAGAACTGGCTGTACATCAATCTTCCCATCGAGGAGATCGAGGCAATGGCCATCGCATCCATCAAGGACGGTACCATGATGTACTTCTCCTGCGACGTGGGCAAGTTCCTCGACAGGCAGAACGGCGTGCTGGATGTGGATTACTACGATTACGGCTCACTCATGGGAACAACCTTCGGTATGGACAAGCGCGAGAGAATCCTCACCGGCTCCAGCGGCTCGTCCCACGCCATGACCCTTATGGCAGTGGACCTGGATGAGAACGGCAACGCCAGGAAATGGAAAGTCGAGAATTCCTGGGGCATGACAGGCCACAAAGGTCATCTGGTGATGACCGACGAATGGTTCGAGGAATACATGTTCCGTCTGGTAGTGGAGAAGAAGTATGTGCCCGAGAACATTCTCAAGCTTCTGGACACTGCTCCCACCATGCTTCCGCCCTGGGATCCCATGTTTGCGGAGGAACTTTAATTCAGACGGTAATGGAACGCCTGCGCAGAATCTGGCTCTTCTATTACGAAGGCTTCAGGGACATGTCATCCCTCGGCAGGACTTTGTGGATTGTAATTCTCCTGAAGCTGTTTATCATGTTCGCCATCCTGAGAGTCTTCTTCTTCCGTCCGGCTCTTGCAGACTGTGAGTCGGACGCGGAGAAGAGCCGGACGGTGATAGAGAATCTTACCAAGTAATATTAATGCTAAAACCATAAACAAATGCTTTTAACGACACTGGTAGACCTTTCAAGGTGGCAGTTCGCTCTGACTGCAATGTATCATTGGCTGTTTGTGCCCCTGACTCTAGGTCTGGGCTTTCTTATAGCCTTTATGGAGACCCGGTACGTGATGACCGGAGATGAGTTCTGGAAGAGGACCACGAAGTTCTGGATGAAGCTTTTCGCCGTCAACTTCGCGATGGGAGTGGCGACGGGTATCATCCTGGAGTTCGAGTTCGGTACCAACTGGAGCAACTATTCATGGTTTGTGGGTGACATATTCGGTGCCCCGCTGGCCATAGAGGGTATTTTCGCATTTTTCATGGAAAGTACCTTCTTCGCTGTGATGTATTTCGGCTGGAACAAGGTCAGCAAGAAGGCCCATCTGGTATCGACATGGCTTACGGCCATAGGAACCAACCTCTCTGCAATATGGATTCTCATAGCCAATTCCTGGATGCAGTATCCTATAGGAATGGAGTTCAATCCGGATACGGCCCGCAGCGAGATGACCGACTTCTGGCAAGTGGTGTTTTCGCCGGTGGCCATCAACAAGTTCCTGCATTCGGTGACCAACGGTTATGTGCTGGCATCGATATTCGTGATTGCCGTATCGTCATGGTTCCTGCTGCGCAAGCGGGAGCAGACACTGGCACGCAAGTCCATCCGCATAGCCTCGGTATTCGGTATAATATCCCTTGCAGTGCTTATAGGTACCGGTGACGGATCCGCCTACAATGTGGCAAAGGTGCAGCCGATGAAGCTGGCTGCCATGGAGGGACTGTACGACGGCTCTGAGAAAGCGCCATTAGTAGCCGTAGGTATCCTTAATCCCGACAAGGACATCATAGGCGGGGAGGGTGCAGACGAGGACCCTTACCTTTTCGAAATATCCTTCCCCAACATGCTCTCATTCCTTGCGACCCGTCAGGCAGACGGTTTCGTGCCAGGTATCAATGATATCATCAAAGGTGGATACGAGTTCACCGACAGGGAGGGCAACACCTACATCGAGCCCTCGTTTGCCGAGAAAAAGGCAATGGGTACGGCGGCAGTCACGGCCCTGGCCGACTATCAGACAGCCAAGGAGTCCGGAGACACCCAGGCAATGGCTCAGGCCGAGGCAGTGCTGGAGCAGAATTTCGACTACTTCGGCTACCACTATGTGGAGGAGCCCGAGGACCTCGTGCCCAATGTTCCCCTGGTATTCTACGCCTTCCATATCATGGTGGCCCTCGGCATGTTCTTCATCCTGCTCTTTATCCTCTACATCATCTTCGAGTGGAAGAACCTCATCGTCAAGGATAAGCACAAATGGCTCCTGTGGCTCGGCATCATCAGCGTGCCTCTGGTATACATCTGCTCGCAGTCGGGCTGGATAGTAGCCGAGGTAGGCCGTCAGCCCTGGACGATCCAGAACCTGCTTCCCGTGAATGCGGCCGTATCGGGAGTCGAGTCCGGCAACGTTCTCACGACCCTGATCATTTTTGCAGTCCTGTTCACCGCCATGCTGTGCGTGGAGATCAGCATCATGCTCAAACAGATTAAGAAAGGAGGAGAATAATTATGGATACACTGTATTTTCTGCAACATTACTGGTGGGCTCTGGTAGCCCTTCTTGGAGCTATTCTGGTGTTCCTGCTGTTCGTACAGGGAGCACAGGGTCTGCTGCTCCGCACTGCTTCCTCAGAGGAGGAAAAGGATTTTGTAGTAAAATATGCAGGGCATAAATGGGAAATAACCTTCACGACCCTCGTGACTTTCGGAGGTGCCGCCTTCGCATCCTTCCCCCTGTTCTACTCGACCAGTTTCGGCGGAGCCTACTGGCTGTGGATCTGTATTCTGCTGCTTTTCGTAATTCAGTCATTCTCCTTCGAATACCGTAAGGCTGCAGGCAACCTCTTCGGCGCCCGTACATTTGAGCTATTCCTCTTTCTCAACGGTGCTCTTGGAACATTCCTGCTCGGGGTGGCTGTCGGTACTTTCTTCACCGGCGGGGCCTTTACGGTGGACAAGGTGTCCATAACGGATGCTGCGTCTCCGGCCATTTCCCGCTGGGCAAACGGCTGGCACGGACTGGACGCTCTGGCAAATCCGATGAACCTGCTTCTTGGAGTAGTGGTATTCCTGGCTGCCAGGACTCTTGGACTGCTCTACCTTCTGATGAAACCGGATGTAGGTGCATTTGCGGAGAAATGCCGTAAGAGGCTGATGATCACGGCTCCTGCCTTTGTCCTGACATTCGTGGCTTTCGTGCTGTGGATGTTCCTCAAGACCGGATATGCGGTGGATCCCGCTACAGGCACAATATCTGCCGAGCCTTTCAAGTATCTGCACAATATGCTGCACACCTGGTGGATAGCCGTAGTGTTCCTGTCAGGAGTGGTGCTCGTACTCGCCGGACTTGCAAGGCATTTCCTCGGCAAGGGAGTCAGACAGAACTTCTACATCGTGGGCGGCGGAGCCTTGCTGGCTGTCTGGGCTATCCTGCTCTGCGCCGGTTTCAATGACACCGCCTACTACGTATCGACCGTGGACCTGCAGAGCTCCCTGACTCTCTACAACAGCTCTTCGAGCCTCTTCACCCTCAAGGTGATGGCCTGGGTGTCCATAGCGATTCCCTTTGTCATAGCCTATATCGTATGGGCATGGCGCAAGATGCGGTAGAGTGCTGTTGTCTATATGACGAAAAGCGCCGGGGAAAAACCCCGCCGCTTTTTGCTATGGTGTGTTATGTCCGTGGACTAGAGGAGCTGGCCGCGTGCATTCTCGATAGCGCCCTTGAGCTCGAGGAGCTGGTCGCGGAGCTCGGCTGTGTTGGTGGCGTTGATTACCTCGAGAGGCTTCAGAATGGTCTGGAGCTGTTCAAGCTCGGGATGGTAGGGAATCAGGGACTTGATACCCTCGTGTACGAGGATGAAACGGTAGGAAACCTCTGAAGCGGCCTTGTCATCGAAGCAGGGCAGGAACTTGTCGATGTTCTGAGTGATGATGAAGAGCTGCTCTATGGTACCGGCAACTACGGCCTCCCAGAAAAGGTTGACTGTACCGGCCTTTACGGACTCGTTGTAGAATTTCTCTATTCTGGACTCGAGGGAACCCTCTGACTGGGCGTTACCGAAGGCAGGATTATTGATGTCGGCCTGCAGTTTGGCGATAGCCTGCTTGTAGCTGTCGACAGGCATGCCGTAGAGCTGGGCGACTGTCATGTCGCAGCCCAGCATGACCACTGCTCTGTATTTCTCGTTGAGGGTAACGGCCTCGTCAGCCTTGGATGCAGGGAGAAGGTATGCGGGTTTGTTCCTCTTCTCCTTGTCTGTAAGAGTGATTTCTCCGTTCTGGATATCGACGATGACAGGGGTAGAGAGACGTCCCATTTCCTTAACGAGGGAGTCGAGCTTGATCTTGAGATCGGCCTTGATGTACTGCTCTTCTACGTTGGTTTTGGTCTCGGATTTTTTCTTGTTGCCTTGATTGTTGCCGCAGGCGCACACAAGTACCGTCATGGCGGCAGCTAAGATGAGAGTGATTTTTTTCATCGCGGTTAGATATTATTTGATAGTTATTTTCCTAAAAAATATTTTACCGAGCAAAGATAGGATGTTTTGTAAAAAATAGCAACTAATTTCCACGTTTTCTCAGGAACCTCCCGGGAATATCCAGGAAGAGCAGTAATCCGGCACTCAGGCACATAAGGACAAGAATCCCTATATTGTATGCCAGGGTGCTGATTTTCAGATTTCCTACAATTTTGGTCGAACTGTAGAACGGGGCCCTGCCGTTATGGGAGGGAGGGTCGAGCCATACTTGTCCGACCTTGGGCACGATGGTCCCGTCGATTACGGTGTACAGCTCGTCCGAGGCAGAATTGATGACCAGAGACTCCAGAAAATTGTTCCAGTTGTCCCTGCGCAGCTCCAGCAGCGCTTCCCGTCCGTATTTGTTCCGGTAGTCCGTAAGAATCCGGTCGGCTGCGAGGGTGGCTCCGGTGCCTATTGTCCCCAGAGTGTCTTCTGCGTAAGTCAGCCATTCCCTGATGTCTGCCCGCATAGTTGTGTCGAATGTTCCGTAGCGGATATCTTCCAGCCGGCCTTCATATGGTCTGATGTCGAACCGGTCCCAGAGTACCGGTATTCCGCGGCGAACTGTCTCCAGGTCCGTGCTGTCGGCATTCTCCAGCCTCGAGTCCAGTTCGCTGATGTATGCGGTGCGGTAGTACTGGGTCTGGTACTTGACCTTGTCGTATCCGAAGATGTCCCTCTCGAAATCATTGTAGGCAAATGAGCTGACAGCCAGGGCTTCGAAGGCCCACCGCGAGGGAATCACGTCCCCGATTACCGGTACATTCCCCGTGGTTGAGCGCGGTGTGAGGTCCTCGAACTTGACCACCAGGCCGCAGAGCAGGATCTGGGGAATGAGCAGCAGGGGAATGGTGATGTATATCGAGACTATCGAACTCAGGGACTGGGAGAGGATGAGGCCGGTCAGGTTGGCCAGTACAGCCGAGAGGAAGAGAATGAGCCACCAGAACCAGAATCCGAATCCGATGCCCATGACGGTGTTTCCGACCAGGATAAAGAGCAGGGTCTGGATAAGTGACACTCCGCCAAGGTAGATTATCTTGGACCACAGGTAGGAGGAACGGGACAGCCGCAGGAACTTCTCCCGCTTGAGCAGGGCCCTGTCCCTGAAAATTTCCTCGGCACTGACGCTCATCCCGGCGAAAATGGCCACGATGACTGCCATGAAGAGATAGGATACCAGGTTCTTGTTGTCAACGACGGTGTATCCGCTTTCGGGAGCGTAGCGGGTGAGCAGGGCTACAATCAGGGCAAGCAGTGGGGTCTCGGCAAGGGTGATGAGCAGGTATTGGGTGTCGGGAAGCTTGGTCCGCAGGTTTCTCTGCAGGAAAATCAGCAGCTGTTTCAGGCGCGAAGGGCGTTTCTGCTCCGTGTGCGGGATATCCCTGTGTCCCGGTTCTTCGCTCCTGTCCACGCGGTCGAGATACATTCTGTGCCATTCCTGCGGGGTGACTTTGCGGCTGTCGGTGATTTTTCCGCTGTCGTCGAGGGCCTTTTCGTCAATGATGTTGAGTATGATTTCCGGATTGACATTGCCGCAGAGGGAGCAGGTGCTGACTTCTGCATCGGCGTAGTTGGCAGCCCGCTTGAAGTAGGTGACGGCCTC
This sequence comes from uncultured Alistipes sp., assembly GCA_900550465.1. Lineage (GTDB taxonomy): Bacteria > Bacteroidota > Bacteroidia > Bacteroidales > UBA932 > Coprenecus. The sequence continues at coordinate 198,470 of URSC01000002.1, read as the reverse complement.
GATCGGATTGCCGTCGTAAACCGGATAGCCGCCTCTGTCGAGCAGCCACAGCCGGTCGAAGAGCTTGAATATGTCGGATGAAGGCTGGTGGATATTGACCACTATGAGCTTTCCTTTATAGGTCTGTTCCTTGAGCAGGTTGATTACCTTCTCGGAATCGGATGAGGATAGGCCGGAGGTGGGCTCGTCCAGAAACAGTACTGCAGGTTCGCGGATGAGCTCGAGGGCGATGTTGAGCCGTTTGCGCTGGCCTCCGGAGATGTATTTGTGGATAGGTGAGCCGACTTTCAGATGCTTGGTGCTCTCAAGGCCGAGTTCCCGGAGTATGGTGTCCACCCTGGCGGATATCTCCTCCATGCTCAGGTCGGCGAAGCAGAGGCGGGCGGTGAACATCAGGTTCTCATAGACTGTCAGTTCCTCGATCAGCAGGTCGTCCTGCGGTACGAAACCGATCAGGTCCTTGACCTTGGGGTCAGCGACGTCATAGCCGTTGAGGGTAACCGAGCCGCTGTCGGGGCGGAGAGTGCCGTTGAGCAGGGACAGCAGTGTGGACTTGCCGGTACCGCTGCCGCCCATGACGGCTACGAGCTGCCCGCTGCGGAGGTCGAAGGTGAGGCCGTGCATTCCGTTGTCGCTCCCGGGGAAGCGGAAGTTGATGTCCCTTCCTGAGAGGATTATTTCCTGTCGGCGGCTGCCGGTGTCATAGAGGGCCGAAATGTTGCTGTAGTAGAGCGGGGCCATGTGCCGGCTCTTGAGCACGCCGCTCTGCTGCCATACGAGGAAGGTCCCGGGAAGGACGGGGATATCGTTCATCAGCACGGTGTCCGGACCGTTGTAGCAGAAGAGTATCTTGTTGTATCTCTCCAGGCGGATCAGCCGCAGCTCGCCGTTCAGTCCCTCGCGGGTTAGGGTGAGCACCCGTGCGTTCGTCTCTCCGGACACATAGCATACGAAGTCCTCGAAGATGTCCCCGTCCACTTCGAAGAGCTCAGCCACCTTGCGGAATATCTGCAGGTTCCCCTCCGATATGCTCTCTCCTTTCTGCGAGCCGGGAGTGGGATCGCAGAATTCCATCAGACGCAGCAGCATCAGGGTCTGGTCCTCGCGGGATATCCTGTGCTTGATGTTGCTGCAGATACCTTCGATGATGGCGTCCTTGTCCAGCTCCGGCGATATGTCGTAGAAGTCCCTCAGGTCAGAGTACAGCGGTAGGTAGTCGTCCAGCATCCTGACGCCGAAGTGCTTGGTCAGGTAGTTGGAGAGCATCTGCAGGGACCGGCTCTTGTCGGTCCTGTTCACTGCGCCGAAGAGGGCGAAGAGATTCAGAAGTCCGGACAGTAGGATGTCATTCATAGAGATATAAGGTGTGTTTAAAATTGAGAATGAGGCTGTGCCCGAAAGATGTTTCCAGCCACAGCCTCATTGACTAAATCTCAGGTGTGCCCGTTATTTCACTACAGGAACCAGATTGCGGTCTCCGTAGCCGTTGTCCACGCGGGCGCATGCGGGCCAGAACTTGTTGTCGCGGATCCACTCGAGGGGATAGGCGGCCTCCTCGCGGGAGTAGGGATGGCTCCAGGAGTCGGAGCATACCTCCTCGGCGGTGTGGGGCGCCATCTTCACGACGTTGTCGTTCTTGTCGGCCTTGCCTTCCTTGATGGCCTCGCACTCTCTCTTGATGCTGATCATGGCGTCCACGAAGCGGTCGAGCTCCTCGAGGGATTCGCTCTCGGTGGGCTCCACCATCAGGGTCTCGTGTACGGGGAAGGAGAGGGTGGGAGCGTGGAATCCGTAGTCCATCAGACGCTTGGCGATGTCGGTGGCGTCCACTCCGTAGTCAGCCTTGAAGTTCTGCAGGTCTACGATGCACTCGTGGGCCACACGTCCGGTGACTCCGGTGTAGTAGATGTTGAACTCCTTGGACAGGCGGGAAGCGAGGTAGTTGGCATTGACGATGGCCATCTCGGTAGCCTTGCGCAGTCCGTCAGGACCGAGCAGCTTTATGTAGGCGTGGGTGATGGGGGCGAGCAGGGGGCTTCCGTAGGGAGCCGAAGCCACTGCTGTCACGCCGTGACCGCCGCACTGGGGCATTACGGGATGTCCGGGTACGTAGGGAGACAGATGGGCTGCCACGCAGATGGCGCCTACGCCGGGACCGCCGCCGCCGTGAGGCATTGCGAAGGTCTTGTGCAGGTTGAGGTGGCATACGTCGGCGCCGATGAAGCCGGGGTTGGTGATGCCGACCTGACCGTTCATGTTGGCTCCGTCCATGTAGACCTGGCCTCCGTTCTCATGGATGATGTTGCATATCTCGCGGATCTTGACCTCGAATACTCCGTGGGTCGAAGGATAGGTGATCATGATGCCGGCCAGGCTGTCCTTGTTGGCCTCGGCCTTCTGGCGCAGTTCGTCCACGTTGATGTTGCCGTGCTCGTCGCAGCCGACCAGGACAATGTTGAATCCGGCCATGGCGGCGCTGGCAGGGTTGGTTCCGTGAGCGGAGGTAGGGATGACGACGGTGTTGCGCGAGCCCTGGCCCTGAGCCTCGAGATAGCGGCGGATGGTCATCAGACCGGCGTACTCGCCTGCGGCGCCGGAGTTGGGCTGCAGGGAGCAGCGGTCAAATCCGGTAATGACGCAGAGGTCATGCTCCAGTTCGGAGAGTATCTGGTTGTAGCCCTCGGTCTGCCATGTGGGTGCGAAAGGATGCACGTCAGTGAGTTCGCTCCAGCTCAGGGGCAGCATCTCGGCTGCGGCGTTGAGCTTCATGGTGCAGGAGCCCAGAGGTATCATGGAGTGGGTCAGGGAGATGTCCTTGCGCTCGAGTTTCTTGATGTAGCGCATCATCTCGGTCTCCGAGTGGTACTTGTTGAATATGCTCTCGGTGAGGATGGCGCTCTCCCTCTTCATGGGCACGGGATACTCGCTGCCGCGGGCGCACTCGGCCTTGACACCGAAGATCTCAGCGATCTTCACGGCCTCGGCGCAGTCGGACAGCTCGTCGAAGGAGATCTGTACGGTCTGGTCATCGGGATAGTAGAAGTTGAAGCCTGCGGCCTCGGCCTTCTCGCGGATCTCGCCGGCGTTGACTCCGAGTACGCGGATGGTGTCGAAGAAGTCCTCGTTGGCGAGCTTATATCCACCCTTGCGGAGCAGGGCTGCCATAGCATGGGCGTAGTTGAAGGCGTTCATGGCTATCTCGCGGATGCCCTCGGGTCCATGGTAAGCGGCGTACATGCCGGACATCACTGCCATCAGGGCTGTGGCGGTGCAGATGTTCGATGTGGCCTTCTCCCTCTTGATGTGCTGCTCGCGGGTCTGGAGGGCCAGACGGAGGGCATTCTTGCCGAGACGGTCAACGGATACGCCGATGATACGGCCGGGAATGTTTCTCTTGTACTGGTCGCGGGTAGCCATCCAGCCTGCTGTAGGACCGCCGTAACCCATGCCGAGTCCGAATCTCTGGGCAGTACCGACAGCTACGTCGGCTCCCCATGCGGCGGGCTCCTTCATGACGGCCAGTGCGAGGATGTCGCAGTGGGCGGCCACGAGCATACCGGCCTTGTGGGCTGCGTCGCAGAATGCGGTATAGTCGCGCACCTCACCGTCAGCTGCGGGATACTGGAGCAGCGCTCCGTAGCACTCGGGGTCGAAACCGGCTGCGAGGACTTCCTTCCAGTCGCCTACGGTTACCTTTATGCCCAGACCCTTGGCCCTGGTCTCGATGACCGAGAGCACCTGAGGGAAGATGTTCTGGTCCACGAAGAAGGTGTTCTTTCCGGCCTTTACGGCGTCGCGGGGACGGAGCTCGTGGATCATCCTCATGGCCTCACCGGCGGCGGTGGCGTCGTCCAGCATGGAGCAGTTCGACATGGGGAAGCCGGTCAGGGAGGAGATCATGGTCTGGAAGTTGATGAGAGCCTCCAGGCGGCCCTGGGATATCTCGGCCTGATAGGGAGTGTAGGAGGTGTACCACGAGGGGTTCTCGAAGATGTTGCGGGAGATTACGGGCAGCGAGGCGGTGCCGTAGAAGCCCAGGCCGATCATCGAGCGGAAATGTTTATTCTTGGAGGCAACCTCCTTGAGACGTGCCAGATAGGCATGCTCGGACACGTGCTCATCCAGCTTGAGGGGCTCGCTGAGCAGGATGTCGGAGGGAATAGTCTGCTTGATGAGCTCGTCTACGGAGCCCACGCCGATGACATCCAGCATGTGCTTGATCTGAGACTGTCTCGGACCGTTGTGTCTGTCTACAAAATTGAGTGGCATAGTCAGTGTTTTTTATGAATTTTAAAGGATTTTCTAACAAGCCTCAAATGTAGTAATTTTTTCAACTCATACTGCACCTATTTCCATCTTTCCAGGTCAAATCTCAGATGGATGAAAAGCAGTATCGTGAAAGTCAGGAAGGATGAGCCTCCGTAGCTGATCAGCGGCAACGGTATGCCCACCACCGGCATGATGCCTATGGTCATGCCCACATTGACGAACACGTGCATGAAGATGATTGAGGCCACACAGTAACTGTACACCCGCGCACCCCTGTCCTTCTGTTTCTCGGCCGACGTGACGATGCGCATTATGATGATGAGGTAGAGGACCAGTACGGTAATGCTGCCGATAAAGCCCCATTCCTCTCCGATGGTGCAGAAGATGAAGTCTGTGCTCTGTTCCGGGACGAAGTTGAACTTGGTCTGTGTCCCCTCCAGGAAGCCCTTGCCGGTCAGTCCTCCGGACCCAATGGCTATCTTGGACTGATTGACATTGTACCCGGCTCCCATCAAGTCCTGGGATATGCCCAGCAGGTTCTCTATCCTGTCGCGGTGGTGCGGCTGAAGTACATTGTGGAATATGAAGTCCACCGAGAATACCAGGACCAGGGAGAGCGCCAGGGACAGGACGTAGACGCCCCAGCCCTTCATCTTGTTGCGGACATTGTGGACAATGAACCAGATGAGGAAGGGGGCAATGATGATCAGCAGCCAGTACTCCGCCGCCATGCCGGTGACACGGGCGACCGCCTCGACCGACAGCAGCCTGGGAATGAAGGCCGCGGCCGCGATGAAGGCGGCATATATGAGGAAGACCCGCACGGGGGTGCGAGAGGTCAGGGTCCGGATGATTCCGATGGTGCCGACAGTCAGGAGGATGGAGACGAAGGGGGAGAATTTGAGCGTCACCAGGAACAGCAGGACGGCGTATCCGGTAAATCCCAGTATCCTTCCGGGCAGTCCCTCCCTGTAAAGCATGAAGGCCAGTGAACAGTACACCAGTATCGTTCCTACGTCCGGTTCGAGGGCTATCAGTCCCACCGGGACAATGATGATGGCGGCCACCTTCAGGAAGTCGGCGGCCCTGGTAAGGTTGAAGCCGTATGAGCCCATGACCCGGGAAAGGCAGAGGGCGGTGGCTATCTTCGAGAATTCCGAGGGTTGTATGGCGATTCCTCCGGGAAGGCTGAGCCAGGACTTGGAGCCGTTGACCTCGTGCCCGAAGATCAGTACGGCTACAAGGAGCACCGCCGAAAGGATGTACAGGGGCCAGGAGACGGTTTTGTAGAATCTGGAGTTGAGGAAAAGCACAATGACGGCTATTACGGCGGCCACGCCTATCCACAGCAGCTGGTTGCCGCTGCGCGAGGCCAGGGAGAAGATTCCCTCGGCGTCCTCGCTCCATGTCGAGGCATAGATATTCAGCCATCCGAACACCGCCAGTAGGACGTAGCATCCGATGACTGCCCAGTCCAGTTTTCTATATGTCTTTCCAGCGGGGCTCATCGATCGTCTTTTTTAGGAGGTACGTAATCAGGACTGGCCGGTACTTTGTGCAGGAGGTTGGCATCCAGCATCCGCTGTTCCAGCCAGCGGCGGTTGGAGGCTATCTCTCCGTTGAGGTATTTCTCTACCATCAGGGAGGCTACGGGTGCTGCCCAGGTGGCGCCGAATCCGGCATTCTCAATGTACACAGCAATGGCTATCCTGGGGTTCTCCCTCGGGGCGAAGCAGACGAAGACAGCGTGCTCGTCTCCGTGTGGATTCTCGGCCGTGCCGGTCTTGCCGCAGATGTCCAGGCCCTTGACCGCAGCCACACGTGCGGTGGCGCCCTCTCCGGCTGGAGCATTGACAGCCTGGTACATTCCCTCTATGACTTTCTCGAAGTGGGTTGTATCAACCATAGTGTAGTGCTTTTCCTGGAACCGGCTGTTCAGGGTGTCGTTGTCATGGTCCCGGACGATGTGGGGAATCCGGTACCAGCCACGGTTGGCTATGGTTGCGGCAAGGTTGGCCAGATGCAGGGGCGTACATCCGAGTTCTCCCTGGCCTATGGACAGGGAAATGACCGAAAGTGCCTTCCATCCGCCCTTGCCGTAGACTCGGTCGTATGTGGCTGAGGTAGGAACGAATCCGGCGATCTCCGAGGGGAAGTCGGAGCCCAGCTTCGTACCGAACCCGAAACTTCTGACGTACTCAGCCCAGCGGTCCATGGCAGCAGCCTCGGAGCCGTAGATGGGATTTTCCAGAATATCCTGGAAGAGATAGCAGAAATAGGAATTGCACGAGACCATAATCGCTTCTGTGAAATTTACGGGGGACTTATGATAATGGCACCCCACGCTGATGCCGCGGGCATGAAAACCGTCGCGGCAGGGAAATTCAGTGTCAGTGGATACTCTTCCTTCCTGCAGCCCGATGAGGGCGTTGACCAGTTTGAAGACCGAGCCGGGAGGCTGGGGCGACATTACGGCCCTGTTGAACATAGGGGTGAAGGGGTCTGCCGCTATCTCTTTATAGTATTTGTTGATCTCACCAAGTACCGAGACGTTGATGCCTGGTGATGATACCATTGACAGAATCTCCCCAGTGGCCGGCTCTATGGCGATTACTGAGCCTACTTTGTTGCGCATGAGTTCTTCCCCGTAGTTCTGCAGTTCGGCATCGATTGTCGACACCACGTCCTTCCCCGGTACCGCGGGTTTGTCGAATTCTCCGTTGCGGTACGAGGACTGTATCCTGTTGCTGGCGTCGCGGAGGTATATGCTGTAGCCCTTCTCGCCCCTGAGCATCGGCTCGCAGGTCTCCTCCAGTCCTGTCCGTCCGGTATAGTCTCCCGCTTCGTAATCGGGATGTCTCTCCAGAAAGTCCCGGTCCACTTCGGTGACATAGCCGAGAAGGTTGCCTCCGGCATTGTAGGGATACATGCGGGTAGTGCGGGGCACACCCCGGAATTCGGGGAACTTGTGGGCCACTTCTATGAAACGGCTGTACTGCTCCTGGGAAATCTGGCTTACGAAGGTCACTGTCCGGTATCCGATTCTGGTGCGGTACATCCGGTACTCACTGAACTTGTCCCTGACGTACTGCGGGTTCAGATCCAGTATGCGGCACAGCTCCAGAGTGTCGAACGGACGGACATAGCGGGGGGTGACCATAATGTCATAGGTATTTTTGTTGCCTACCAGTACCTTGCCGTTGCGGTCCAGGATTAGGCCCCTGGCCGGGTGGCGGGTCTGGTACAGGAGGGCGTTGTTGTCTGCGCTGATCTTGAAGCTGTTGTCCAGCAGCTGCAGGCGGAACAGTTGGGCGGTGAGAAGCAGGAATGCCACTGCCAGGCCGGTCATCAGATATTGGTACCTGTGCTTGCCGTCATTCATGGTCTCTTACCTCCTCCTGTTGCGGTCTATGCTGATCATATATAGGATAGCCATCAGCAGTGTGTTGACGACGAAGGAAATTCCCAGTCTGGCCAGGCAAAGTCCGACCGGCCGGAATCCGGAAGAGTCCAGGAGGATATACACTGTCAGGCAGATGAGCACCAGAGGCATCGAGTACAGGACGAAATTCCGGAGACCCATGGTGTCGATCCCCTCGCGCTTCTCTTTCTCCTTCGGAGCAGTCAGTTCGAAAATGCCCTTGCGGCAGACCCCTGCGGCAGTCATGGCTGCGGCGTTCATGCCGGGTATGCCGTTGCCCAGAATGTCCACAGCCAGTCCGAGAACGAAACCGGCCGTCATGGAGGGAATGGAGCCCCATTTAGGAGGAAGGGCCAGGACGATGAACAGGCATAGGAAAATGTCCAGGTAGACACTGAGGTTGATATAGTTGTCCAGTGCCCCCTGTGCCAGTATCAGCAGCAGTGCGAGAATCGTGTGACGGGCCGCGCTCATGACTGTTCACCTCCTTTTTCCTGCTGGTCGTCCATAAGGTCGTTCAGTTCCTGGATGTCTCTGCGCGAAACCACGTATACTTGCCTGAGCCTGGAAAATTCCTCAAAGAGGTCTATAGTCAGGTCGTAGTTGACACCGTCCCTTAGCATTTGCCCGCTGACGGTACCTACTGGTATGCCTGGCGGATAGATGAGGGAGTATCCGCTGGATACCACAGTGTCTCCGTAGGTGAAGGAGGTGTGAACGGGGATATCGTGCAGGATGATCTTTCTGGGAGACTTCCCGTCCCACTGAATCACGCCGAAGGTATTGCTGCCGGTGAGGGTTCCGCTGGCCATATTGTCGATGTCAAGTATGGAGGAAACTTTCGAGTATTTCTCTCCTGCGCTGAGGATGTATCCTATGATTCCCCTGTCGGTTACCACGCCCATGTCCTCGGCGATACCGTCACGCTTCCCCTTGTTGATGATGAGGATGTTGTGAAGACGGTCAGTGCTGTTGGACACTACCAGTGCCGGGATATAGTCGAAGAGCGGGCTTTCAGTAAGGAGCGAGTCCGGTACGGCCAGGTCGCTCAGGGCGGCCTGAAGTCTGTCGTTCTCGCGGCGCAGGGCTACGTTTTCCTCGGAGAGCCTCCTGTTGATCTTGCCGAGACTGAAGTACCGGCCTACGTTTCCGGCTCCGGAAGAGAAAGTGTTGGTTACAGCGGAGACGGACCTGAGTATGTCCGAACGCTGGATAACACTGTTCCGGGATATAAGCCAGACAGCAGCAGTCTCCAGGAGGATGAAGACGAGAAAGTTGATCAGGTGCAGTATGTACTTGTTCCGGTCTTTCATCAGCTCTCGGTGAAGACTGTTCTACCGCATCAGGAAAGGATACTGTGAGGGATTGCGCAGGGCAATGCTGGTTCCGCGTGCCACTGCTCTCAGAGGGTCCTCGCCTATGTGGAAGGGTATGTTTATCTTGTCGTAGAGCCTCTTGTCCAGGCCTCTGAGCAGGGCTCCGCCTCCGGTGAGGAAGATACCTTTCTGCACGATGTCCTGATACAGCTCGGGGGGAGTCTGTTCCAGCACCTGCAGTACTGCCGCCTCGATTTTGGCCACGGATTTGTCCAGGCAGTGGGCCACTTCCTGGCTGGTGACGGCTATCTCAACGGGGTGGGCGGTCATCAGGTTGGGACCGCGGACGATGAAGGGCTCGGGGGTTTCCTCCAGGTCGGGAATGGCTGCGCCTATGCGGACCTTTATCTCCTCGGAAGTAATCTCACCTACTTTGATGTTGTGCTGCTGGCGCATGTACTGCTGTATGTCGGATGTGAACACGTCTCCGGCCACCCTGATGGACTGGCTGGTAACGATGCCGCCAAGAGAGATGACGGCGATCTCTGAGGTACCTCCTCCTATGTCCACCACCATGTTGCCTACGGGCGCATTGACATCCAGACCGATACCCATCGCAGCCGCCATAGGCTCGAAGATCATGTATATGTCCCTGGCTCCGGCATGCTCGGCCGAATCGCGCACGGCCCTGATCTCCACCTCAGTGCTTCCCTTGGGGATGCAGATCACCATCTTGAGGTTGGGAGTGAAGAACGTGCGGCGGTAGTTGATCATCTTTACGAATCCCCTTATCATCTGTTCTGCAGCGTTGAAGTCGGCTATGACTCCATCGCGGAGAGGACGTACGGTCTTGATGTTGGGGTTGGTCTTCTCGTACATCAGCTTGGCCTTCTGGCCTACTGCTATTGCCTTGCCTGTGGTCTGGTCAAATGCTATCACGGACGGTTCGTCCACCACTATCTTGTCGTCCTGAAGGATGACGGTGTTGGCGGTGCCGAGGTCCATTGCCAGCTCCTGTGTGAGGAATGAAAATCCCATATTCCTGAAAATTTATATCGGTTATAGATTCTAGTGCTTGAAATGTCTGTGTCCCGTCATTACCATGGCCATGCCGTGGGCGTCGCAGTACTCCACGCTCTCGTTGTCGCGGATGGAGCCGCCCGGATGGATGACGGCCTTGATTCCTGCCTTGTCGGCTATCTCCACGCAGTCTGCAAAGGGGAAGAACGCGTCGGAGGCCATGACGGCACCTTCGAGGGAGAATCCGAAACTGCGGGCCTTCTCGATGGCCTGCTTGAGGGCGTCAACCCTGGATGTCTGGCCTATGCCGCTGGCTATAAGGCGGTGGTCCTTGGCCAGAACGATGGCATTGGACTTGGAGTGCTTCACTATGATGTTGGCGAAGAGCATATCGTCTATCTGTTCCCGGGTAGGGGCTGCTTTGGTGACGGTCTTCAGGTCGGCGGGAGACTCCTTGAAGGTATCCCTGTCCTGAACGAGCACGCCGCCGAGCATCGAGCGGAACTTCACTGCCGAGGGACGGGCCGAGGCGCTGCGCAGGATGATGCGGTTCTTCTTGCCCTCGAGTATCTCCAATGCTTCAGGTGAATAGTCCGGAGCAATGACAACCTCGAAGAATATCTTGTGCATCTCCTCGGCGGTCGCCTTGTCTATCGGCCTGTTGGAAACGATGATTCCTCCGAATGCCGATACGGGGTCCGCCTCCAGGGCTGCGTTCCAGGCTTCCAGGACGGTCGCTCCCTCTGCACATCCGCAGGCGTTGTTGTGCTTTATCACGGCTACGGCGGTACGGTCGAAGTCGGAAATCAGTTCGAGTGCGGCCTCGATGTCCAGCATGTTGTTGTAGGAGATTTCCTTGCCGTGCAGCTGCTCGGGCAGTGCGTCCTCCGAACCGTAGAACATGGCCTTCTGGTGGGGATTCTCGCCGTAGCGCAGGTGGGTGGGGCGGGTCTCGCTGGCAGTGAATGCCGGTATCCCTTCCTTGCGGTTGAAATACTGGAAGATGTGGGTGTCATAGCCGGAGCTCTTGAGGAAGGCCTTGGCGGCGAAGCGGCGGCGGTCCTCTATGGAGGAAACTCCCTTCTTCGTGCGCAGCAGCTCCAGGAGGTCAGCGTATGAGTCCTTTCCCGGAACAATGATCACGTCGCGGAAGTTCTTCGCGGCGGCGCGGATGAGGGTGATGCCTCCTATGTCGATCTTCTCGATGATTTCCTCCTCAGTGGCACCCTTGGCGACGTACTCCTCGAAGGGGTAGAGGTCCACGATGACCAGGTCGATACCGGGAATCTCATATTTTTCCCTCTCCTCGAGGTCGCCGGCCTCCTCCCTGCGGTAGAGGATGCCTCCCATCACCTTCGGATGGAGGGTCTTCACGCGTCCTCCGAAGATGGAGGGATATCCTGTCACGTCCTCGACCGCTGTAACAGGAATGTTATGGTCTGTGAGATAGTGCTGCGTGCCCCCCGTGGAGAGTATCTCCACACCCAGGCTAACCAGCTCATTTGCAATGTCTAGGATGAGATTCTTATCGTACACGGAGATAAGTGCTCTACGAATCGTTCTGTCGCTGTTCATATAGGGTGGATAACTGATTTGTTATATTCGTTTTTTGCTTTATCAAGTCACAAAAATAGTAATTAATGCCATATAAGTAGTACATTTGGGAAAATTATTTCAATATATCCCCATGCGCGAAAGATATGTCATCATACCGGCCGGAGGAACCGGCTCCAGAATGGGTTCTGAGCTGCCCAAGCAGATGCTGGACCTCTGCGGCAAGCCAGTTCTGCGCTGGACGGTGGAACTTTTCCTAAGTCAGCCCTTCGAAGTGAGGATTATCATCTCAATCAATGAGTCTATAAAAGATATGTGGCTGGAATACTGTTATAAAAACAATTTTGTTTTTCCGCATGTGCTCGTGACTGGCGGCTTTACTCGCTTCCATTCCGTGAGGAAGGCCATGAAATATCTTCCGGAGGGAGCATCGGTGGCCGTGCACGACGGAGTGCGTCCCTTGCTGAGACTCGGGGATATTGCCGCACTTTACGATGAGGCGGAGGAGTATCCGGCAGTCGTTCCTGTCATTCCGGTAGCTGATTCCATGCGGACATTCTCAGCCGGGTCAGCTCAGGACGGAACGGAGTGGGGTGTCTCCAGGATTGTGGACCGGAGTATCTATCGTCTGGTACAGACTCCGCAGGTCTTTCATACCGAGGTGCTGAAACGGGCCTATGGACAGCCGTATTCGCGGGAGTTCACTGATGACGCCTCGGTGGTAGAAAAAAACGGCGTTCCCCTGCATTTCTGCCAGGGAAGCCGCTTCAACATAAAACTGACCGCACCGGACGACATGGCCCTTGCTGCGGCACTGATTGATTCGGGATGTCTTAGATGATGGTCATGATTCTGGAGAATCCGGTCATGTTGAATATCTCCTTAATCTGATTGTTCATGTTCTTGATGACCAGTTTTCCACCCCTGGCGTTGACACTTTTCTGAAGTGTGAGGAACAGCCTGAGGCCGGAGCTGCTGATGTATTCCAGCTCCGAACAGTCGAGCTCAATGTCAGGATTGCCTCCCTCCAGCAGAGGTGCCATTTTTTTCTCGAATTCGTCCGAGTTGATGGTGTCCAGCCGACCGGTCACCCTGGCCTGCGTCTTCCCGTTTTCAATACTGATGTTCAGGTCCATATCGTTGTTTGTTTATATTAATTTTGTTAATTTCAGGATATTCTCCGCTCCTTTCCGCTCGTATTCCACCCGGTCCATTATCCGCTTTACAAGGAAGATGCCGAGACCTCCGATCCTGCGGTCCTCGGCGCACAGGGTGGTGTCGGCATCGGCTCTTGCAAGAGGGTTGAAGGGTATGCCGCGGTCGAAGACGGTGTATGTCATCTCGTTGCCGCGGATGGTGAACTTGACGGTGATGCGGTGTCCGGTCTCACCCTTAGGGAATGCGTAGAAGATTACATTGGATACAGCTTCTTCAAGTGCCAGATTGATGTTCATGGTGAGTTCCCGGTCAACACCCGCATCTCCGCAGGTCTGTTCTACGAAGGCGTTCAGTTTTTTCAGTTCGGAGACCTGGTTGTCCAGGCTCAGGATTCTGGTATCCCTGCTGTTCATGCTGTTGTTGCCGATGTATTTGATTACAAGTATGGTCAGGTCGTCGCTCTGGTCGGCTCCGTTGACATGGAGCTCTGCATCGGAGTAGAGTCCGGCGACGGTGGATGCTGCGTCTTTGTCTTTCTGTGCGGCGGCTGAGGCCATGAGCCTGCTCTCGCCGTACAGTTCATGTTCCGCATTTTCGGCCTCGGTCAGTCCGTCAGTGTAGAGGATGAGAGTCGATCCGGCTTCCAGTGAGAAGGTGCCGACCGTATATTTGAAATCGGGGAAGAAACCGATAGGCAGGTTGGGGTCCGGATTCAACCTTCTTACCTGTCCGGAAGGACTCAGGATAATAGGAGGGTTGTGTCCGGCGTTGGAGTATTTCACAACTCCGGTGCTGAGGTCCATCATGCCGGTGAAGAAGGTGACGAACATGTTGGAGTCGTTGGTCTCGGACAGGGCCTTGTTCATCGAAGCGATGATTGCCGCCGGATCTTTGAGCGTGGAGGCTACGGACCGGAAATGGCTTCGTGTCACGGCCATCAGCAGGGATGCCGGCACGCCTTTGCCGGAGACATCGCCTATGGCGAAGAAGAGGGCGTTGTCCTTGATGAAGAAGTCGTAGAGGTCGCCTCCTATTTCCTTGGCCGGATTCAGTATGGCGTATATGTCGATGTCGTCTCTTTCAGGGAATGGGGGAAATGTCTTGGGAACCATGCCCATCTGAATCTCGCGGGCGATGGATATCTCGCTTTCTATCCTCTGCTTGGCTGCCGTGGTGCGCTGCAGTCTGTCCATGTAGGATGAGAGGGACTGCTGCATGGAAGAGAATGAGCGGCACAGGCGTCCCACCTCGTCATTGCCGTGGAAGTCCGGCATTGCGGAGTTGAAGTCTCCCTCCGCTATCTTGTCGGCGGAGGCTGCCAGGACGGTCAGTGGAGCAGTGGCCTTGCGGACCGTCAGGCTGACGATGACGGCCAGGATGATAATCGAGAGCAGGGCGATGAGGAGCATGATGATGACTATCCGGTAGGCTCCTGCGAAGATGTCGCTCCTGGGACAGATGGTGGCGATGCTCCAGTTGTTGGAAGGTACGGAGGTGAAGAAGATGATGCTTGGGGTGCCGTTGATGCTCAGCTCGCTCATTCCGGTCTCGCCCGCAATCATCCTCCTGCCGGTTTCGGCGAGGGCCGTATTTTCTGTCAGGAGAGCATAAGAGAAAATAGTCTCGTTGATTATCAAGTCTTTGTCGGGATGTACGATGTATCCGGCGGACTTTCCGATGATGAAGTTATAGGAGTGATCATAGAGCCGGATACTGTCGATCTTGCTTGTAAGCCACTGAGTCTCGATGCTGGCGCAGATGACTCCTATGAACCGTCCGTCCCCGTCATGCAGGGGGGCGGTGTAGGAGCACAGCGACAGTTTCTCCCAGACCCTGTCTATGTAAGGGTCAGTCCAGTAGGTGCTGTCTGTGCATTTGGGAATGACGTACCAGTCGTAGTATTGGTATGTGTAGAGGGGGTCGGTGATCATCATCGACCTTATACTGCCGTTTTCGTTGATGGAGTAGGCGGTGAACTGTTTCTGGTTGCGGTAGTAGTATGGCTCCAGTGCTATGGCTATGTCCTTGAGTTGCGGAGTGTTTCTCAGAATATCCTCTGAGAGTCTGAGGAAATCGGAGGTGTCCCTGTTCCCGATGGCCATGATTTCGGCTCTGGAGGCAATGTTGTTTATGACAGAGGCGATGGGGCTGAGTACGTTCTCCATCTCCATGTTGAGGGCCCGGAGCTGGCTGAAGGCATTGGTTACTGCCTCTTTGCGTACGAGGTCATAGCTGATTTTGTACACCGTTACCGAGGCAGTCAGGAACAGGATTGCCGTCAGCAGGATGACATACAGGCTGATGCGTGTGGAGAATCTGCGGAATACTCTCATGGCCTTACAAAATCGGAATATTTGACAGGTGACAGAATGAGGTTGCTTTCCAGAAGCATCCTTACCGTGGAGTCGAAACGGGACTTGTCCAGATGGAACGGAATCTCCTTGCTCTTATCGTCCTGCTGGAGTTTCAGGACAGTCCGCAGCATGTGTGCCTGGTTGGTTTTGCTGGAAGGGATGTTGGCCTGCCGCATTATGTCCGTCACGGTGTTTATGGTCTCGGAGAAATTCTCCGGCTTGCGGACCCACTCCCATCCGCGGCGTGTGGCCTCGACGAAGCGTTCCACGATGTCCCTGTGGGAGTTGTAGTATTCCTCAGTGGTGTAGACTCCGTCCTCTGGTATGTCGAAGCCCTCGTCGCGGAGGTAGATGATGTTGTCCTCTCCGACATCGATGCCTGCCATCAGGATCTGGTAGTATTCATTGTATTCGGTAGCCACCATGGCGTCCAGCGCTCCTGCGGCGAAGGGATAGATGTTGGAGAGGATGGGAATCCACTCCACATCCAGGGAGTTGTAGTAGGCGTAGCACAGGGCGGTGTCGAAGAATCCGCTGGTCCACCGTCCGATCCGCATCCCGTTGAGGTCCTGGGCGCTTGCTATGGGAGTGCAGGAGATGATCATGGTGGAGCTGGTCTCCGAGGTCTGGAGTATGTTGACCAGGGGCGTACCCATGTCACGGGCAATCAGAGCATCTACGAGCATGGTCGTGATGATGTCCGCGTGCCCGTCCTTGAGGGCGTCGGTACTGGTATAGGATTCCGAGCCGTAGAAAATCTCCACTTCGAGTCCGGCTTCTTCATAGAAACCGTTGCAGAAGGCCATGATCATGCCGGCGAACTGGCACTGCGGCAGCCATTGGAGCATGACATTGACCGTGTCCTTCTGCTGGGCGGAAACTGGACGGAGGGACATGCACATGAGCAGCATGGCTGCAGCCGATATGATGCGGAGCTTTCTCATCCCCACAAAATTAAAACCATTTTGTAAAAGTAACAAATCTGTCTTTGCCGTGAAAGTCCTGAACTATCTCCACGTCGCTGAATCCGCGGCTCTCGAAGAGTTCCCTGACCTGGGGGCCGAAGGCCTCGTTGATCTCGAAGAAACACTGTCCGCCCATGCGTACCAGGGCTTCTGCCCATCCCGCCAGGGCCTTGTAGAAGCGCAGGGGGTCGCTGTCGGGAACGAAGAGCGCCTCGTCGGGCTCGTAGTCCAGCACGTTGGGGGCCATGAAGTCCTTCTCCGACTCGCAGACGTACGGCGGGTTGGAGACCAGTATGTCCAGTTCCTCCAGATTGGGTATGTCAGTGTCCTTTCCGTCTTCAGGAGGTCCCTCGAGTATATCTGCACGGAAAAATACGGGAGGCTCCGGAACGGGCTGCCTTCCTGCCTGGTCCAGATAGATTTTCTGACCGCGGGCTGTCTCCAGTGCGGACTCGTCGGCGTCGAGGGCGAATACCTCGGCTTTCGGGAAGGCTGCGGCCAGGGTCCAGGCTATGCAGCCCGAGCCGGTTCCAGCATCCAGTATGCGGGGCTCATGCACCTCTCCTGATGCGCGGAGTGCGGAGATGACGAGACGGCAGAGCTGGGCAGTCTCCGGGCGGGGTATGAGGACTGATTCGTTGACGCGGAATGTGTGGCCCTCGAAAGTCTCCTCGCCTATCACGTACTGGACCGGGCGGTCGGCGGCCAGTTCGTCCAGGGCTTCCTGTATCCGGACCAGATCCGGTTTGGGGATGACCACGTTGGGCTCTACGGAATATTCATATTCCGACAGGCCCATAAAGTGGGACAGTATGCGTATGGCTATGGCCTTGGCCTCTCCCGGAGAATACTGCTGGGACAGACTCTCTGTTGCCTTGGTGACGAATTCCTTGCGGGTCATGGGCTAGTCCTCCCCGGTGCGGTCTATGATGCCCGTAAGAAAATCTTCCATGGACATACCCGCCTCGCGCACCATCTGCGGAACCAGACTGGCGTCCGTCATGCCGGGATTGGGATTGACTTCCAGAAAATAAGGATGCCCGTCCACTCCAAGTATGAAATCCATCCTCACGAGTCCGCGGCATCCCAGACGTCCGAATATCCTGACAGCGGCGTCCTGAATCCTGATGCGGTCGGCTTCCGGAATGGGTGCGGGGCAGATCTCGCTGCTGGCACCCAGATATTTGGCCTCGTAGTCGAAGAACTCATTGCGGGGCACTATCTCGATCAGGGGCAGAGCCTTGGGACCGTCCGGGCTGCTGTAGACAGCGCAGTCTATCTCCCGTCCGACGATTCCTTTCTCCACTATCACGGTATCGCTCTCAGCGAAAGCGGCTTCCAGTGCCGCATCGATCTCCTCCGGTGTCCTGACCTTGGTCACTCCGAAGCTGGAGCCTCCTCCGCACGGCTTGACAAAGGCCGGAAGGCCTACCCTGGATGCGGCCTCATGCGGGTCGTATGCATCGCCTTTGCGGAGCATTATGTCCCTGGACATGTAGATGCCGCTGTCGCGGAGGTAGGACTTGCAGGCGTACTTGTCAAATGCGATGGTGGCGCACTGGGACGGGCAGCCGACGCAGGTGACGCCCAGCATCTCGAAATAGGCCTGGAGCCTGCCGTTCTCGCCCGGATCCCCGTGGATTATGACGAAGACCTTGTCGAATGTGACTTTCTTCCCGTCATGTCCGGTGAAGGAGAAATCATTGCGGTCTATGGGATACCGCCGCTCACCTTCTTCCCCTCCGGGGATTACAGCCCACCATCCCTCACGCAGGATGAGCACCTCATGGACGGTGCGTCCGGCGTTGCGGAGCCAGCGGGCCACGGACTTCCCGCTTTTGACGGATATCTCCACTTCTGAGGAGAAACCTCCGTAGACTACTGCCAGAATCTGTTCTTTTACAGGTTTCATATCATGCTATTTTTAAAGTTACATATTGAAGAACGAGGACATGTCGTCTTCCTCGGGGGCACTCACCGCATCATTGTCGCTTCCGTCGCAGTCAGTGTTGAAGTTGACTCCGGGAGGCGCGATGAACTGGTCCATGGACGTAACGCCCAGAGTCCCGTCACTGAGTACTTTCTGCATGAACAGGCCCCAGATAGGAAGGGCGGTGTTGGCACCCTGTCCCTGCTGCATGCTCTCGAAATGGACCTGACGGTCCTCGGCTCCTACCCATACGCCCGCTGTCAGACTGGGGGTATAGCCTATGAACCATCCGTCGGATTTGTCGTTGGTGGTACCGGTCTTGCCGGCAACCGGTCCTTCCAGGGCGTAGCGCCAGCGCAGGCGGGCTCCGGAACCTTCATTGACCACTCCCTCCATCAGGTTGACCATCAGGTATGCGGTGGCCTCGCTGACGGCTTCCCGCTTGCGGGGACTGAATGTGCCCAGCACATTGCCCTCGCTGTCCTCTATGCGGGTGACGAAGACCGGGTCAATATGCACGCCGCGGCTGGGATAAGTGTTGTATGCGCCCACCATCTCCAGCAGCGTGATGTCGGCGGGTCCGAGGCACAGGGACGGGTAGGGCGGGAGATAGGATGTGATGCCCAGCTTGCGGCACATCTCCACCATGGCGGTGGGACCGAACTGGCGCATGAGGTAGGCCGATATGTTGTTGCTGCTTCGTGTCAGACCCCACTTGAGGGTGACTTCCTTGCCGATGAATTCTATGCGGTCCTCGCTCTCGGGGGTCCAGGTGGTGTCGGCCAGCACGAAGGTCTGGGGCACGTTCAGCACCTTGTCGCAGGGGTAGTAGCCCTCCTGCATGGCCAGGGTGTAGAGGAATGGCTTGATGGTCGAGCCGACCTGGCGCTTGCCCTGACGGGCGTTGTCGTATTTGAAATACCGGTACTCGGGGCCTCCGATGTAGGCCTTGATGTGGCCGGTGGAGGGCTCCATGGCTATCAGCGAGGCTCTCAGGATGGACTTGTAGTAGCGGATGGAGTCGTCGGGTGTCATGACGGTGTCGATGTATCCGGGCTCTTTCCACGAGAATACCCTCATGTCGGTTTTCTCCTCGCGGAATACCCGGTCGATCTCCTTGTCGGAGGCTCCGTCAGATTTCATGTCGCGGTACCGGTCGCTCCAGCGGCGGGCCTGTGCCATGACGGTCTCGGTAAGCTCGACCGGTACTTCCTTGGCGAAGGGAGAGTTGGGGTTGTCAGCCAGGTCCTCGAAGAATGCGGGCTGAAGGTCGGTGCTCAGGTGCTGTGTGACGGCTTCCTCCGCGTAGCGCTGCATGGTGGTGTTGATGGTCGTATAGATGGTGAGTCCGTCCTTGTCGAGGCTGTACCGGCTGCCGTCCGGCTTGAAGTTCTTGTTCAGCCAGCCGTAGAGCGGGTCGTTCTCCCACAGGTCGAGGTCCGCCCGGTAGTCGTCCGCGAAGTAGTAGTTCTTCCTGACGGGCTCTGATGCGCTCATGTACTTGCGGAGCATGTCACGGAAGTAGGGGGCGAGACTGGTGTTGTGGTCCTGCTGGTTGTAATCCAGCACTATGGGCATGGCCATCAGGGCATCCGCGTACTCCTGGGATATAAAACCGTACTTGCTCATCTGGCTGAGGACGTGGTTGCGGCGTGCGAGCGAGCGGTCGTAATTGAGTACGGGGTTGAACCTGGTGGGCTTGTTGACTGCTCCGACCAGTACAGCGCTCTCCTCGAGCTTGAGTTCCGAGGGCTCCTTATTAAAGAAGGTGTTGGCTGCTGCCTTGATGCCGTATGCGTTGCTGCCGAAGAAGATGGCGTTCATGTACATGGCCATGATCTCGTCCTTGGTGTAGTTGCGCTCGAGTTTGACGGCCGTTATCCATTCCTTGAACTTGCTGACTACCAGTTTGAATACAGCCTCTCCCGGGAACTTGCCCGTAGCCTCCTCCCTGGGGAAGAGGGTCTTGGCCAGCTGCTGGGTTATGGTGCTGCCGCCTCCGCCCGAGCGGGCATTGCCCAGGAGGATGGTCTTGACCCCGACCCTGGCCAGGCTGCGGAAGTCTATGCCGCAATGCTTGTAGAAGCGTACGTCCTCTGTCGCTACGGCCGCTGCCACTGTGCCGGGCGCCAGCTCGCTGTAACTTACATGGGTACGGTTCTCGATGTGGTAGGTTCCGATGAGCTGCCCGTCCTCGGATATGAGTTCTGTCGCCAGGTAGGTTCTGGGGTTCTCCAGTTCCTCAAAGGAGGGAATTTCAGCGAATATGCCCACTCCGGCAATGAACAGCAGGAGTGCTCCGATGGGGATGAAAACGACGCACCAGATAGCAATTATCAATTTTCTCTTCGTTTTTTCTTTCATTTTTGCAAAATAAATTCGTGCGAAGTTAGAAAATATCCTTTACTTTGCAACCTCATTCTATGGAGATATGGTAGAGAACTTAGTAATCGTAGAGTCGCCGGCAAAGGCGAAGACCATCGAAAAGATATTGGGAAAGGACTATACAGTGCGTTCGAGCTTCGGTCACATCCGTGATCTGGCAAAGAAAAATCTGGGTATAGACATAGAGCACGGCTTCATTCCGCAGTACGAGGTGTCCCCTGACAAGAAGAAAGTGGTATCCGAGCTCAAGGCCGCTTCGGACAAGGCTTCCGTAGTCTGGCTCGCATCCGATGAGGACCGCGAGGGAGAGGCGATAGCCTGGCATCTGAGGGAGACCCTGGACCTGCAGCCGGAAAAGACCCGCCGCATAGTGTTCCACGAGATTACCAAGGACGCAATACTGCATGCCATAGAGACGCCCCGCGACGTAGACATGAATCTGGTCATGGCCCAGCAGGCCCGCAGGGTCCTGGACCGCATAGTGGGCTTCGAGCTCTCGCCCATACTGTGGAAGAAGATAAAGCCCTCGCTCTCGGCCGGCCGCGTGCAGTCGGTGGCCCTCCGCCTGGTGGTGGAGCGGGAGAGGGAGATCGCCGAGTTCCAGTCCAGGCCGTATTTCCGCGTAGAAGGCATATTTGTCCCTGAAAATGGCAAGAAGACCAAGGTCCTCGGAGTCCTCGACCGCCGTTTCGACACCCGGGAGGAGGCCGAGGCATTCCTGGAAAGGTGCCGCGGCAGCCGTTTCACCGTAGCTTCGGTGGATAAGAAGGAGATATCCAGATGTCCGGCGCCCCCCTTCACCACCTCGTCCCTCCAGCAGGAGGCCGCCCGCAAGTGCGGATTCTCGGTGAGCCAGACGATGTCCATCGCGCAGCATCTGTACGAGTCCGGATTCATCACCTATATGCGTACCGACTCCACCACACTCTCGAAACTGGCCATAGGCGCCGCCAAGGGCTGGATTACGGAGAATTTCGGAGAGGAGTACCACAAGGCCCGGCAGTACAAGACCGGAGTGAAGGGCGCTCAGGAGGCCCACGAGGCCATCCGTCCGACCTACATTGCAAACACGGACATACCCGGCACGGCAGCCGAAAAGAAGCTCTACAGTCTGATATGGAAGCGGACCGTCGCCTCCCAGATGGCTGACGCCCGTCTGGAGAAGACGGACATAACCATAGCCGGAGACGGGATACAGGAACGTTTCGACGTGACCGGCTCCACCGTGCTTTTCGACGGATTCCTTAAAGTATATATAGAGTCCACCGACGACGATGCGCCCGCAGGAGACGAGGAGAAGATCCTTCCGCCCCTGTCAGTGGGAGACGGAATGCTCCGCGACAGCATCACCGCCTCGGAGAAATATACGGCGCATCCTCCCCGCTATTCGGAGGCCTCGCTGGTCAGGAAGATGGAGGAACTGGGTATAGGACGTCCCTCCACATACGCACCGACCATCTCCACCCTCCATCAGAGGGGCTACATCATCCGGCAGGACCGCAAAGGGGAGGAACGTTCGGTGACTGTCCTTACACTCAAGGGAGACAGCATCGCATCCACTTCCAAAAAGGAGACCACCGGCTCGGAGAAGGGCCGTCTCTGCCCCGAGGACATAGGCATGATGGTGACGGACTTCCTGGAGCAGACCTTCCCGGCCATCATGGACTATGGATTCACGGCCAGGGTGGAGACTGACTTCGATAAGATAGCAGCGGGAAAGCAGGTGTGGAACAAGACAGTGGCCGACTTCTACAAGCCTTTCCATGACCGCGTCGAGGAGACCCTGAAGGAGAACGCTCCCGCCAAGTCGCGCAGGCTGCTCGGTACTGACCCGGCCACAGGCAAGAGTGTGATAGCCCGCATGGGCCGTTACGGCTCGGTGGTGCAGATAGGCGAGGACGATGACCCTGACAAGCGCATTACCGGACTGGAGAAGGGACAGCTGATAGAATCGGTGTCGCTGGAGGATGCCCTCAGGCTCTTCGTGCTGCCCAGGACTCTGGGCGAGTACAACGGCCAGCCCGTTACCTGCTCCAAGGGCAAGTACGGTCCGTACGTCAAGTATGGCTCCGCCTACGTCTCGCTCAAGCGCGGCCAGGACCCCTACACCATCACCCTGGATACTGCCGTGAAGCTCATCGAGGAGCACGAGGCCCAGCAGAAGAACAAGGACATCAAGTCATTCCCTGAGGCGGACATCTTTGTGCTCAACGGCCGTTTCGGCCCGTATATCAAGCATGCCGGCTCCAACTACAAGATACCCCGCGGTACTGACCCGTCATCGCTGACGGAGGAACAGTGCCGTTCCATCATAGAGTCAGCGGGTGAGAAGAAGCCGTCACCCCGGAATGGTACATCCAGA
Source organism: uncultured Alistipes sp. (assembly GCA_900550465.1). GTDB lineage: Bacteria > Bacteroidota > Bacteroidia > Bacteroidales > UBA932 > Coprenecus. The sequence continues at coordinate 175,736 of URSC01000002.1, read as the reverse complement.
AAGTAATGAATATGAATACAAAATATCAGCTCGACAGGATAGATCAGCGGATACTGTCCTTCTTAGTCAAAAATGCAAGGATGCCTTTTCTCGAGATAGCCCGCGAGTGCGGAGTGTCTGGAGCGGCCATCCATCAGAGAGTAAAGAAAATGGAGAATATGGGCATCATCACCGGTTCCCGTCTTCTCGTCAAGCCTCAGGCCCTGGGTCTCAATGTGTGCGCCTTCGTGGGAGTCTCTCTTTCCGAGACCGGCAAGTACAATGAAGTGATCCAGAATCTCAAGAAAATCCCGGAGGTGGTGGAATGCCATTTCGTCACAGGCAAGCATGCCCTGCTGGTCAAGATTTACTGTACCGATCACGACCACCTCATGGGGATTCTGGTGCACACCATCCAGAATATTCCCTATATCTCCAGCACCGACACGATGATCTCCCTGGACCAGGCCATTGAGCGTCAGGTGTGGGTGGATGATATGCCGATCAAGGAGTCTTGATCCAGGGGCCGAAATTCTCGTTGTAGTTGAAGTCTATCTCGAAATCCACCGGCCCGTCGGACTCTCCGGTGTAGTTGTGGAAGAATACGGGGTAGGTATGGCCGTCAGACCTGAGCCAGAATTCGTTTCCACGGTGGTGGTCAAGCCTGTGTGTCCATCCGAGCGGACCGATGGTCAGATACAGCCTGCCGTTTTTCAAGGTTACCTCCGCATCCCCGAAGGGGGCCGGTTTCGTGTAGCGGCCAGTCAGCTTTTCGAAGTCAGGAGTCACGCTGCTGCGCTCTATGATGCAGGGCACGGCCCGGCGTCCCGGTTTCCTTTTGTCCTTAAACCACTGTTCCAACCCCTCGGAGCTCCAGTCCCTGAGAGTGTCTCCGGGCAGGTACAGGTCTATGATCCTGCGCATCAGTCCAAGCCGCGCGTACTCGGATACCTCTGAATTGCACAATACTGCCACTCCCAGATCCAGCTCCGGCACAAATCCGCATACTCCGGTGAAGCCCCAGGTGGTGCCTGTGTGGTAGATTACCTTGTACCTGTCATTCTGCTCCACGTACCAGCAGTAACCGTAGTCCCGTCTCATGGAACTGTCCTGACGTACCTTGACCGCACCTGTGTGGAGGAAGTCCATCTGCTCCCGGGAGATGAGCCGCACGGTGTCCCGGTAGGGGTAGATGCGGAATCCGCCCGTCATGGCAGGACTTATGTCAGGAAAATAGTCTGACAGAGCCGTAGAATCGAGGGGAAATGAGCTGCCTTCCCCGGCATCCTCAGGTCTGACTGTGCGGATGACTGCTCCGTTGTTCAGGTGGAACCGCACCCAGCGGGCCATGTCCTGAGCCGTGGAGCTGATACTGCCGGCCGGTCCTATTACGTCCACCCAGTGCAGGGCCCTTTCCTCCCCGTAAAGCGGGGTGACGTAGATGGAGCCGCGTCCGCCGTTCTTTCCCCTCGAGTATCCGAAATAATGGGCTACGGAGGCTTTCTTCCCTGCCTCCAGGTAACCTTCGCTGCCCGGCACTGACGAGGTCATGCCCAGCGGAATGAAAATCCTCTCCCGGATGTTGTCTTCCCAGCTGCGGCCGGTGACGGTCTCTATGATGCGGGCGGCGATGATGAAGGTGATGTTGTTGTACGCAAATTTCTCCCGGAACGGGTAGACCGGCTCTATGTACCTGAACATCCTGTAGATATCATCCCTCCCGTAACCCAGATTGGGGATGTAGGTCCCGGCCTGGGCCACCAGTCCGGTGGTGTGGGTGAGGAGGTCGCGCACCTGCATGACGGACTCGACGCTGTCATCGTACCATTCGAAGTCGGGCAGTATGTGCTTGACGGTGTCGTCCCAGCGCAGCAGGCCTTCGTCTACCAGTGAGGCTATGACCGTGGCGGTGAAGGCCTTGGTCATCGAGCCTATGTGGAAGAGGGTAGAGTCGGTGATGGCTGTCCATTCTCCGTCCTGGCCTGGGTTCTTCCCCTTTTCCCTCACTCCGAAGCCTCCGGAGAACACGGTGGTGTCTCCGTGTATGACGGCCAGCGATAGCCCGGGAATCTTCCATTGTTTCAGCACCTGACCGGCGTAGACGGAGATTTCGGCCGGGATGTCCCTGCCGCTGCCGTCCTGGGCCCGGAGGCCGATGGTCAGGACCGTAAGGATGATGGTTGAGAGTAGAAGTCTTCTCATGGCTGCCGGAATTAATTATTGGGAGTTCCTGAAGAGGTTGCGGCACAGAGCCGCGATGTCGGATACCTCCACCACGCGGATACCGGTGGCGGGGATGCTGCGGCGCAGGTCTTCGGAAAGATTGTAGGAGGAAATGTAGATCTCGCGGTATCCCAGGCGGGCTGCTTCGGAGATGCGGGCCTCGATACGTCCTACAGGACGGATCTCCCCGCTCAGTCCGACTTCGGCTGCGAAGCATATGCCCGGACTGACGGCCAGGTCGAAGGTGGAGGACAGTACCGCCACCACTACAGCCAGGTCACAGGCCGTGTCGCCGACGCGCATGCCTCCGGCCACGTTGAGGAACACATCCTTGGCTGATAGTTTGAAACCCGCTCTTTTTTCCAGTACTGCCAGAAGCATGTTCAGGCGGCGGGCATCGTAGCCGGTGGCCGAGCGCTGGGGCATGCCGTAGGCGGCGGTGGATACCAGGGCCTGGATCTCGATGAGGAAGGGCCTGGATCCGTCCACCATACTTCCCACTGCCACTCCGCTGAGGTTCTCCTTGTGCATGGGAGTGAGAATCTCGGAGGGATTCTCCACCTCCCTGAGACCTGTGCCGGTCATCTCGAAAATGGCTATCTCGGCCGTCGATCCGAAGCGGTTCTTGATGCTGCGCAGGATGCGGTGCGAGTGACGGGTGTCGCCCTCGAACTGCAGGACCACGTCCACGATGTGCTCCAGGACCTTAGGCCCGGCGATGGCTCCGTCCTTGGTGATGTGTCCGATAAGGATGACGGGGATACCGCTCTCCTTGGCCATGCGGAGCAGGGCTGCCGCGCACTCCCGCACCTGGGTGACGGAGGAAGCGGCCGAGTCTATATTTTCCGAGTAGATGGTCTGTATCGAGTCCACCACCAGCAGGTCGGGATGCAGCTCCAGGGCGCAGCGTATGATATTGTCCACCTGGGTCTCCCCGAGGATGGTGCAGTTGTCCTCATTGTCCCCCTCTCCGGGCCGCAGGAGCCTCATGGCGCGGAGCTTTATCTGCCGCGGGGACTCCTCCCCCGAGACGTAGAGGGTGCGCAGGCCCTTGCTCCTGAGGGGAAGCTGCAGGGCCAGGGTGGACTTGCCTATGCCGGGCTCGCCGCCCAGGAGTATCATGGAGCCGGGGACAATGCCTCCGCCCAGGATCCTCTCCACTTCCTTGTTGCCGATGAGTATGCGGCTGTCCTGGTCTACCGATATGTCCTTGAGGGCCGTCGGCCTGGCTTCCGATAGGCCGATGAGCGAGCGGTCCCGCGAGGGTGCGGCGGATGAGGCCCGGCTGTCCCTGGAGAGGCCTTCCTTCATGGTGTTCCACTCCCCGCAGGCGGGGCAGCGGCCCATCCACTTGGAGGTCTCGTTGCCGCAGGAGGTGCAGTACCATACTGTTTTGGCCTTCGCTGTCATGGCTATTGTACCGGACTCAGGTTCACGCTTATGGAGAATACTGTCTCAGGCAGTAATAGCGACTGCGCTATCTCTTTCAGGATAGCGGCGATGGGGGCTGTGCTGTCCTCCATACTTCCGAGGGCCATGAGCAGGATGCCTGTCCAGGGAGCGAAAGTGTCCTGGTTTATTTCTAGAGCAAGAGAACCGGAACCGTCTGTGGAATATGCCAGGGCAAAGTCAATGGGGGAAACGGGCGAGCCTATGGCGTCGGTGATGGTGCGGCGCAGATAGAGGTGAATCCACGAGTCATCGGGAGCCGGCCAGTACTGGACGACTCCGGTCAGCAGTGGCTCCAGTTCCGTACTGATGTCTCCTTTCCAGGATATGTTCAGGTAGCCGGTGCGGTCCAGCTCGATGTACTGCAGGTTCTCAAGGATGGGTGTGATATATCCGCGGACAAGGCTCTGGAGCATCTGCACGGCCATGTCCGCCGGAAGTGTGATGCCGCCTACGGTGATTTCCGTCACTGCGGGAGAACTGTATGTAATGCTGATATCCGCCAGACCGTCATCACCGCGGGCGACAGTCCACCTTCCTGTAGCAGGGGATGTGCAGGTGTCGGTGATGCTGAGTGACAGCGCGGAGCCGTCGACTGTCCCGGAGACGGAGATGTCCCTGTCCTGACCGCTGTATGTGCCGGAAAAGGTGTATTTGTCTTTCCCTTCCCCGGCGGCGGTGGCGGAAACGGTAAGGGTGTCGAAACCGAGCAGAAGGCTGTCAATGCTGACTGTTACAGTCTCGTCGTCAACTGCGGATATCGTGACAGAGCTGCCTGGCCAGTCAGTGATGTTGATAATCGTTCCGTTGACCTGCACGCTCTGAGCCTGAAGGGTATAGTGCCCTTCCATGGCAGGAGCCGGGGCGGACTGGCAGCCTGTCAGCAGCGATGTCAGGCAGACAGAGGCTGTCAGAATGGACAAAAGAGTTTTGATATGTGCTGTCATAAAAGTGGCGTTTTGTTCTGATAATGTGGCAGTGCGCTCAGACGGTGATTCTATCCCCTTCCGAGCGGGCTACGATGACAGCTCCGCACAGGTCTCCGTATACGTTGAGACAGGTGCGGGGCATCTCGCAGATCTGCTGTACTGCAAGAATTATACCCACTCCCTCCATCGGCAGTCCGACAGCGTTGAAGACGATGGCCATCATCACTATGCCGGCCATGGGTATGCCGGCAGAGCCTACAGCTGCCATCAGCGAGGTGAGTACTACAGTAATCTGCTGCCCTATAGTCAGATCAATGCCGTAGAGCTGGGCTATGAACAGGGCCGATACGCACTCGAACAGGGCCGTGCCGTTCATGTTGACGGTGCTTCCGAGAGAGAGTGTAAGTCCTGCCAGTTTTTCCGATACTCCGCAAGCCTGGGAGTAGCGGATGGACAGGGGCAGGGTGGCGTTGGACGAGCAGGTGGTGAATGCTGTCAGCATGGGGGTGGATACCCGGCGCATGTGCTTGTAAGGATTGATGCGGGCCAGTGCCCATACTGTGCCCGGCAGCACCAGGCCTCCGTGTATCAGGCATCCTGCCCAGACTGTGAGCACGAACATACCGAGTCCCTTGACTATCCCTATCAGGGCGTCCGGGTCTCCGGCCTGCTTCCCTATCATGCAGGCCATTACGGAGAATATGCCTATGGGAGTGAGCCTTATGATGGCCATCGTAACCTTCATTATCAGCTCGTATACAGCGGTGAAGAAGTCCAGCAGCACGGTGTAGTGCTTCTTGTCCAGCTTGGTGGAGAAGATGCCCAGAAGGACCATGAAGAAGATGATGGGGAGGATGTTCCCGTCGGCCATGGCTGCGAAGACGTTGGACGGCACTATGCCTGTGAGCTGGTCTATCATGTGCACTTCCTGGGTGGCGATGTTCCCTACGTCGCTGGTGAGCACCACGTCGCGTCCTACGCCCGGCTTGATGAAGGTGACCAGGGCCAGGCCGATGACGACAGCCGTCAGGGTGGTCAGCAGGTAGTAGGTGAGGGTCTTGCCCAGCACCCTTCCGAGGTTGCCGCCCGCCATGCCGGCCACTCCTATGAAGATGGACGAGGCTATCAGCGGGATGACTATCATGTTGAGGGCGTTGAGGAAGAGGTCACCGAGCCATTCGATGTACTGGGTGCAGTGCGGCAGGAATATCCCGTAGACGGCGCCGAGGGCGATGCCTATGAGTATCTGCCAGTGTAGGGCGAGGCGGATGCCCCTTCGTCTGCGCGGGGCTGTTTCTGAACCTGAGGTTCCTTCATTGGGGTTCATCTTCTTGACAGTTCTTTGAGTTTGGTATTAAGTTTCGGGTTGTTGATAAGGTCCTCTACGGACAGGTGCATGCGGTATCTCCAGTAGTATTTGGGGACAGAAGGCACGTTGATGCGCTCGGAAGCCGGATCCTGGGCCCTGACGTCCCCGTCCACGGAGAGCCAGTCCTGCAGGGGCAGTATGGTCAGCATCGCGGGGGAAGCGGTGTGCATGCGTATTATCTTCTCGCAGAGCCAGGGCTCGCAGTAGTAGGGGGCGTCGCCTCCCTCGTGGAGCATCCTGTGCCAGTACTCGGACGACACCCCGCGGTCCTCCTCCCACCACTGGCGGAGAGTGCTGGTGTCGTGGGTGCCGGTGGTGCAGACGCTCATGTAGGGATAGCGGGCGGGGTCCCCGAAAGGCTCACTGGGGTTCTTGGACATGCGGAATATCTCCAGCGACAGTATTTTCAGGTCCCGGATGACTTCCGGCACGCAGTCCGGTATCATGCCCAGGTCCTCGGCGCAGGTGAGCATGTCGGTGGCGGCCGTCACCTCGGGGAGCTTGCGCAGGGCGGACTCCCTCCAGAACTCGTTGTGCCTCTTGTAGAAGAAATGGTCGTATATGCGGTTGAAGGCCGCTTTCTGGTCTTCCGGCAGGTCGCGGTAGGAGTATGTGAACTGGGCCGATATCCTGGGGTGGAAGAGTCCGGGGCGGCTGCTGTCCTCGAGGAAAAGCACCTCGCCGGCGAGGGCCTGCAGTCCGTCCTTGATATCGTTCTGCTCCGGTCCGAAAAGCTCCTCTATCTTCCTCTGGGTGTTTACTTCCTCCTTGAGGGTGAAGACCTCGTACTCGTTGCTGTTCAGATACTTGCTCATCACCTCGTCGGTGCGGTCCCCGAACATGTCCCGCAGTTGCCAGTATCTTATATAAGGTGTGGCGTGGCGGGCGAAGTCAAACCCGAATCCAAACGAGCGGATCTCCCCGCAGCTCATCGGCAGGGCGGGGGAGAAATGTCCCATCAGGCCCTTGGTCTGCTCCTGCGGTATCTCCCATATCCGGAAGAATCCCAGCACGTGGTCTATCCTGTAGGCGTCGAAGTACTCGGACATGTGGCGGAAGCGCTCCTTCCACCAGCGGTAGCCGTCGGAGGCCATCCGGTCCCAGTCGTAGGTGGGAAAACCCCAGTTCTGGCCGTCGGCCGCGAAGTCGTCGGGCGGGGCTCCGGCCTGGGAGTCCATGTGGAAGAGCTCCGGGGAGGCCCAGGCGTCCGCGCTGTTGCGGGTGATGCCTATGGGGATGTCGCCCTTCAGGGCAATGCCCAGCGAATGGAGGTACTGCACCGCGTCCAGCAGCTGCCTGTGCAGGTGGTACTGGGTGAAAATGTGGAAGGATATCTCGGGATAGAGGGGACTGTCCTCCGAATTGACGCGCGCGAGCAGCTCAGGGGTGCAGCGGGAGTCCTCTCCCCAACGGGAGAAATCGGCGGTGCCGTGGCTGTCCCTCAGGGCGCAGAAGGCGCAGTAGGGCAGGAGCCAGGACTTGTTGCTGCGGTAGAATGAGAGGAACTTCGGCTCGGCGAAGGTGTCCTCCCTATAGGTCTCGAACTGTATTCTGAGGTATTTGTTCTTCATGGCCAGCACCTTCTCGTAGTCGATGGCCGGCAGGGCGTCCAGAGCCTTCCGCTCGCGGGTGTAGGCGGAGCGCTGCCCGGGGTTCCTGAGAGGGCCGATGGCCGTGATGTTGATGAATATCGGATGCAGGGCCATGACGGTGATGCCTCCGTAGGGGTACGAGTCGGTCCAGGTGCCGGTGGAGGTGGTGTCGTTGACAGGCAGTATCTGGATGACGTTCTGGCCTATGGAGCGGATCCAGTCTCCGAATGTCTTGAGGTCGGTGAAGTCGCCGATGCCGCAGCTGTTCTGCGTCCTGAGGGCAAATACCGGTACGGCGGTGCCGGAGAAGCGGGGCCTCCCCAGGTGGAAGGACGCCTGGGAGTATTCCACGGACCAGGTCTGATGGGGGGTGATGTCGCCGGGCAGCTCCAGGATACGGTTGTCCCTGTCCTCCCAGACGATGCTGCCGTCAGCGGTATTGCGCTTGATGAACTTGAATTCCAGCCTCCGGCCCAGTTTCTCCGCGGGGAGGTGAACTGTCCAGCGGGAGCCGTGCACCGGGGTCATCTCCATTGCCCCGGCCGGATCCCATCCTCCCAGTACCGGGGAGTCTCCGCAGACGGCCAGGACGCAGTCCTGCTCTACTGCCGGAGCCGTCACCCTGATGATGACCTCGCGGGAGTGGAGGTGGGTCTGGGTGGACTCGCGGTGCGCGTGGGAGAAGAATATCTCGGAGAAGGGGGCGGTGAGGAAGGGAGCCTCAGCCGAATTGCCCTGCCACTCGTCGTTGAGGAAGAGCTCCCGGGACGCGCTGTTCAGGCCCAGGACCCTTTCAGAGCCGGCCTCGTAGAAGGTGGAGCCGTTCTCTGACTTGACGAAGTATTTGTAGGACAGGACCCTTTCCTCGAGATCCGTTATCTTGATGTCGGTTTTCCAGAAATCTCCTGGGGTGTAGTTCATGGGTACGGCCTTGGCCGGGTCACCGCCTCCGAGCTCGGGCACGGACCCCGAGATATAGAGGTTCTGCCCCCAGGCGGTGCGGAAGTTGATGGAAAAATGAATAATCATCGTTCAGAATTTTTGCAAATGTATGGAAAAATCGTTAATTTTACAGAAATATCATGTGACTATGAAGCGGTTTTTCTCAAGAACGGGCGATGCGAGGAGCGACGTGCTCAGGGCCAATGTCATAGTTCTGATTTTCGTCCTCGCCCACGCGATTGTCTGTCTGGCACTTCACGACACCAAGATAGGTGACGGCATCTTCCTCACCTGCCTGACCATAGGCATGGTCTTCGCCCTTATCAAGTTCTACAGGGCTTCTTTCGACGTCTTCCTGGGGCTGGCATTCCTCTCGTGCTTCGCCGGTTTCTACATCGGGACCGAGGGCGCCGGGCTGCTGGAGAAGCTGGTGCCTTCCTGGGGAGTGTGGATCAATGTCATAGTCACGATGGTCACCACCGGGCTTCTGGGACTGGTGATCGTCCTCTTAGTACGCAGGGACTGGCATGTCGGAGGAAAGCAGCAATAGGGGAGGGCGCAGCCAGGTCTCGACCGTCGACCTGATGGTCATCATCATCATTGTCCTGTTCGCAAGGATACTGATCGAGAGGGCCATGCCTCTGTTCTACGAGAGTTTCGGCCTGTATTTCGGAGATTTCCTCTTTCAGACGCTGTCCAACTATTCCCTGACCTTCGGGGCCATCCTCGGAGACATCCTCATCGTCGTGCTGCTGGTGCGCTTCTTCCCGTACGGAAGCGGCAGGACCATAGTCCGGTCTCTGGTGGAGGTGGGCGCCATCGCCCTGATGGCCTTCCTGACTTCCCTGCTGATCCGGATATGGCAGTACCCGCAGGTAGTGGACGGAAGCAAGTTCTTCAGCCGGCTCTTTCTCTTCACATACGTGAGCAACCTGGTGTTCAACGCCGTCGCGATACTCATCACCGACCTTATTTTCTATTACCGCTGGACGAACCGCAAGGCCGTCGCCGCGGAGGCCGAGCAGCGGGCCAGGGCCAACTACCAGTACCAGCTGCTCAAGAGTGAGACCAACCCCCATTTTCTCTTCAACTGCCTGACAGTCCTGCAGTACCTGATACATGAGGACGCCGACAGGGCCAGTGATTATGCGGGGAAGCTGGCGGGAGTGTACCGCTATTTCCTGAAGTTGGAGAAGCATACTCTGGTGATGCTGGAGGAGGAGCTGGAGTTCGTGAGCAAGTACTGCGACCTGCTGCGGGAGAGGTTCGGGGAGAGTTTCGTCACTGAGATAGACATTCCGGACAAGTATCACGGCGCCAGGATCATTCCCTGCACCCTGCAGGTGATGGTGGAGAATGCCGTCAAGCACAACGTGGTCAACTCTTCCAGCGCCCTGCACATCTCCATAGGCGTCGGGATGCGTCATATCGTCGTCCGCAACAACCTCAATCCCAAGAAGACTGAGCCGGGCGTCTCCACCGGCACCGGCCTGCAGAACATCAGCCGTCAGTACGAGATACTCTTCAACCGCAGGGTGGTGACCGAAAAGACGGACTCGGAATTCATCGTGCGCATTCCTCTTATCCAGTAGCCCGGCCTACGCGCCCTCCAGCCATTCCATGAAGGACTGGACGCGGTCGCGGGGGACGATCACCGGCTCGATGTTCTTCGGGGAGAGGGTGACTTTCAGCCTGGAGTTGAAATATTTCGAGATAGTGTAGATGGAGGAGAGGCCCACCAGGCATTTCCGGGATATCTTGTAGAATCTGGCCGGGTCCACCTCGTTCTCTATGGCCGTGAGCGAGTCGTCGGTCATGTACTGCTTGCCGTCGCGGGTGACCAGCCAGGTGGACTTCTCGTTGGAGTAGAAATAGGCTATGTCGTTTACGTCAATAACCAGTATCTGGCTTCCTAACTTAATGGTAAAGTGGTGCTTATGGACGGGCTTCACGTAGGCGGTTACGTCGGGCGCGGTTTTCGGCGCGGCAGTTACCCCGCATAACTGCATGCACCGGTCTACCGATTCCCTGAAGGCACCGTCCTCTATCGGTTTCATCAGGTAGTCGATGCACTTGTTCCGGAATGCGTCCAGGGCGTAGTCTGTGTAGGCGGTGGTCACTATGACCGGACAGGTGATGTCCACCTGCCGGAATATCTCGAAGCTCCTGCCGTCGGAGAGCTCCACGTCCATGAATATAAGGTCCGGAGTCTGGTGCCTGAGAAAGTTTACGGCGGTGTCCACCGAGTCCAGTATCCCCATGATGGTGAAGTCGGGGAAGTATCGGCCCAGGAGCCTGAGGAGTATCTGCTGGGCGGGTATCTCGTCTTCTATTATCAGGACTTTCATAGCGGATGCAAAGTTAAGAAAGATGACGGATATTTCCAATTTGTTAAAAAAATGTTACAGTTCGTCGCTATTTTCCCGCAGTCCGTCGGAAACTATAATGTTTAATAGGTGCGGTTAATCTAATTTTGGCACTGCTTAAAACCGCAGACAGACTTCCATGGAAAAGAAGAGAATGACATTCATGCAGATTTTCAACATGAGTTTCGGGTTTCTCGGGATTCAGTTCGGCCTGGCGCTGCAGAACGCCAACGTCAGCAGGATCCTGCAGTCATTCGGAGCTGATGTGGCCCATCTGTCGTATTTCTGGCTGGCGGCGCCCCTCACGGGCATGATCGTCCAGCCCATCATAGGACACTACAGCGACCGCACCTGGTGCCGGCTCGGCAGGAGACGTCCCTACTTCCTGACCGGAGCCATCCTGGCCTCCCTGATGCTGTTCCTGATGCCCAACTCCCCCTCCCTTGCCGGCTTCCTCTCCCCTCTGCTGATAGGCGCCGGAATCCTCATGATTATGGATGCGTCGATCAACGTGGCCATGGAGCCTTTCAGGGCCCTGGTCGCCGACAAACTGCCCTCCGAACAGAGGACCCTCGGCTTCTCGATGCAGACATCCCTCATCGGTATCGGCGCTGTCGTCGGTGCCGTACTTCCTTATGTGCTGACCAACTGGTTCGGTATGTCCAACACCCCGGCCGAAGTAGGCGGCGTCGCCCCCAACGTGCGCACGGCCTTCTATATCGGCGCCGCAGTCCTACTGCTCTGCGTGCTCTGGACCGTCATCAGTACCTCCGAGTATCCTCCCGAGCCCGGGAAGAAGAAAGAGAAGGACGGAGGTTTCCTGGAGATATTCAAGGACTTCGGCCGCATGCCCAGGACCATGGTGCAGCTCGGCGTGGTCCAGTTCTTCTCCTGGTTCGCCCTCTTCTCCATGTGGGTGTACATGACTCCCGCCGTGGCCGAGCACTGCTACAACACGCTGGACCGTACCTCGGTCGAGTTCGGCAATGCCGGTGACTGGGTCGGCGTCCTGCAGGGTATATATAATGGTGTGGCCGCAGTTTACGCCTTCCTCCTGCCCTGGATAGCCTCCAGGATAGGCCGTAAGGCCACCCATTCCGTCTCCCTGCTGATGGGAGCCCTCGGTTTCGCCTCCTTCTTCATCTTCAAGAACCCGAACCTCCTGATCATATCCATGATAGGTGTCGGCATTGCCTGGGGCAGCATCCTGGCCATGCCTTACTCTATCCTCGCCGGCTCGCTGCCTCCCGCCAAGATGGGAGTCTTCATGGGTATCTTCAACTTCTTCATCACTATACCGCAGGTATGCAACGGCCTCCTCGGAGGCTTCATGGTCAACCATGTGTACGGCGGTCACACTATCTACGCCATGGTGTTCTCGGGCCTGTGCCTCCTGATAGCGGCGGTCTCCGTCATCTTCGTGGAGGACAAGGACGACCCGGTGCAGCTGCGGCTTTTCCGTAAGAAATAACAACAAACTCATTTTAAGTACAATCAATTAACAGTTAACGTATGAAAAGATTGATGACAGCGTTGATCTCGATTACACTCCTCTCACTGACGAGCGCCTTCGCACAGTACACTGTGAAAGGCCGGATCGTCGATGCGGTAGGACCGGTAATCGGAGCTGCAGTCCTCGAACAGGGGACCCTCAATGGAACGGAATCAGACATGGACGGTAACTTCACACTTACCGTACCCTCTGCTTCCTCGATGATCGAAATCTCGCTCATCGGCTACAAGACACTCGTATTCCAGGCCGACCAGGTGCCTCCCATCATCACCCTCGAGGATGACACGGAGATGCTCGAAGAGGTAGTGGTCATCGGTTACGGTACGGTCAAGAAGGAAGACCTTACCGGATCGGTGGCCACAGTCCGCGCTGACCAGCTCAACAAGGGTGCGGTTACCTCACCTACCGAGATGCTGAAAGGTAAGTCGGCCGGTGTCGTTATTACAGAAGGCGACGGTGCCCCCGGTTCCGGTTCCACCATCCGTATCCGCGGCGGTTCGTCCCTGAACGCCCAGAACTCCCCTCTGATCGTGATCGACGGTCTGCCTATCACCAACGAGGGTATCAGCGGCGTGGCTGACCAGCTCTCCTCCATCAACCCGAGCGATATCGAGACATTCACCGTACTCAAGGACGCCTCCGCAACCGCTATCTACGGTTCGCGTGCATCCAACGGCGTGATCATCATCACCACCAAGAAGGGCAGCAAGTACGACTCGGCCATACCTCACGTAAGTGCCGACTATACTCTCTCCATCTCCCAGAACGCCAAATATCTGGATGTGATGACAGGTGACGAGGTGAGGGCTGCGATGCTGGCCTATACCGGCAGCGAGACATCTGAGGGATACCTCGCGCTCGGTGACGCCAACACCGACTGGCAGAGAGCCATCTATCAGCTCGGCATGAGCCATGAGGCCAATGTCAGCCTCTCCGGCAACTTCAAGTTCGGCGAGGCCGGCTACATGCCCTACCGCGTGTCCGGAGGCTATCTAAACGAGAAAGGTACCCTGAAGACCTCCAGCATGGAGAGAGGTACCGTAGCCCTGAACCTGACTCCTACTTTCTTCGACGACCATCTGACCATCTCCCTCAACGGTAAGGGAATGTTCCAGAACAACCGTTTCGCCAACACCGGAGCCATCTCCGCAGCCATCGAGTACGACCCTACCCAGCCTGTATACAGCGAGCACGGTCTGGACGGATATCAGATGTGGGGAGAGATGGTGAACGGTAAATTCGAGCCCAACACCCAGTCCACTATCAACCCTCTGGCTGCTCTCATGCAGCGCAATGACGTGTCTAAGGCTTCCCGTTTCATCGGCAACGCCCAGTTCGATTATAAGATTCACGGCTTAGAGGACCTGAGGCTGAACCTCAACCTTGGTATGGACTACTCTCACTCCAACGGAACTGTAACCGTGCCCTACGGCGCCGAGCAGTCCTATCACAACCAGACCCAGGCCGGCCGCGGTCTCTACAACCCCTACGACCAGACCAAGCGCGACATGACCCTCGAGGCCTACGCCGACTATACCAAGGAGATAAACAAGCACAGCTTCGGTGTCATGGCCGGTTACTCCTGGCAGCACTTCTACACTGAGAGCAACAGCCAGTCTCTTACCCAGCCGGATCCTGTAGCAGGCAGCCAGGCCACTCTCTCAGAGTTCCACAACAAGAGCGAGTACTACCTCGTATCCTTCTTCGGCCGTGCCAACTACAACTACGACAACCGCTACATGCTGACAGCCACAGTCCGCTGGGACGGTACCTCCCGCTTCACCAACAACAAGTGGGGTTTCTTCCCTTCCGTAGCCTTCGGATGGAACATCAAGGGCGAGAGCTTCCTGAAGGACTCCAAGGCAGTATCCGACCTCAAGCTCCGTCTGAGCTGGGGCCAGACAGGCCAGCAGGACATAGGTGACGTTTACCAGTCCATACCTACATACCAAACCAACCTGATCGGCAGCTACTATATGTTCAACGGACAGGTAATCGTGCCTATCACTCCTAACGGTTACAACGCCGACCTGAAGTGGGAGACCACCACCACCTACAACATCGGTATCGACTACGGTTTCCTGAATGACAGACTGTTCGGTACCCTGGACGTTTACTACAGGGAGACCACCGACCTGCTCAACTACACACCCGTAGCAGCCGGTGCCAACCTGATCAACTACCTCTTCGCCAACATCGGTTCCCTGGTCAACAAGGGAGTCGAGTTCGAGATTACCGGTATCCCTGTCCAGACCCAGAACTGGAACTGGACCATCGGCGCCAACTTCGCCTACAACCACAACCGCATCACCAAGCTGACCACCAACGACGGTGATGGTTACACCGGAGTAGCCACCGGCGGTATCAGCGGCGGTGTCGGCAACACCATTCAGAGACACATGGTGGGATATCCTGCCAACACCTTCTATGTATATCAGCAGGTATATGACGAGCAGGGTGCTCCCATCCCCGGTGCATACGTGGACCAGAACGGTGACGGTGTCATCGACGCCGACGACCTCTACTATCTCGGTCAGGCCAACCCCGTATGGACCATCGGTTTCAACACCTCGGTATCCTGGAAGAACCTGACTCTGGCCATCGCCGGACACGGTAACCTCGGCAACATGGTGTACAACAACAACGCCTCCCGTCTGTCCCTCCTTTCTGACCTGTGGACCAACGGTTTCGTGCGCAACTGTATGGCTGATGCCTCAAGCTGGGGATTCACCAATGCAGCCTACCTGTCAGATTACTGGGTTGAGGACGGCTCCTTCTTCAAGATTGACCGTATCACCCTCAGTTATCTCTTCGATCTGGGTAAGGGCGGCAATCTCAACCTCTTCGGAACAGTCCAGAACGTAGCGACCTTCACCAAATATTCGGGTATCGACCCTGAGGTGTTCGGAGGCATTGACAACAACCTCTATCCCCGTCCCCGCACCTATATCATCGGTCTTAAATACAACTTCTAAATCAAGGAGATCTGAAATATGAAAAAGATAACCACAATATTCGTTTCTATAATGGCGTCGGCCGCGCTCCTCTTCACCACATCCTGCGTGCAGGACCTGAATGTGGAGCCTATCGACCCTAACCTCGAGACACCTGAGGAGGTGCTCAACAGCATCGAGGCATATCAGCAGCTGCTGGCCAAGTGCTACGGCGGTCTGTCCGTCAGCGCCTCCGAAGGTCCTGACTCCTCTCCCGACATCGACGGTATTGACGGCGGTTACGGTCAGTACATGCGTGCCCTCTTCCACCTGCAGGAACTCTCTACTGATGAGGCCAGCACCTGCTGGAATGACCAGACCATCAAGTCTCTCCACGGACTGAGCTGGACCACTTCCGATGTGTTCGTGACAGCCATGTTCTCCCGTATCTACTACCAGATCGGTCTCTGCAACGAGTTCATCCGCCGCGGACAGGCTGCCTCTGATTTCCAGGGCGAGGAGATGGACTATATGATAGCCCAGGCCAGAGCCCTCAGGGCACTGAGTTACTACCACGCCATCGACCTCTTCGGCAACGTGCCTTTCGCCACCGAGGAAAACTCTGTAGGTGCGACAGGTCCCGAGCAGATTCTCCGCTACGACCTTTACGAGTGGCTGGTGAACGAGATTACCGGTGAGAACAACTTCCGCGACGGTCTCCGTCTCCTGGCACAAACCGAGTATGGCCGTGTAAGCCAGGAATTCGCCACCATGCTGCTTGCCAAGCTCTATCTGAACGCAGAGGTGTTCACGGCAAATGACCCTGAGGGCCGTCCCGTCATCTCCGCATGGCAGGAGTGCGCAGATGAGAGTAGCAAGATAGTCGACAACATGTCTCTGGTAGATGACTGGCAGTGGAACTTCTCTGCAGACAACAACCTCTGCCCCGAGATTATCTTCGCAGTGCAGAGCGACGGCACCAATATCCAGACCTACGGCAGCACTAACTTCGTAATCAAGGGCTCCATCGTTTCAGGTAATCCTGAATGGCAGGCAGCCCTCGGCACCAACGACGGCTGGGGCGGTCTCGTAGTGACCCCTCAGTTCCTCGATTACTTCGAAGGTGAGGAGGGGCAGGACCAGAGGTATCTGTTTACTGACGGTTCCGAGTTCGGTGAAGAGGCCCATTCACGTGAGATTATCGACAACTCTCAGTTCTCCAACGGATGGTGCCAGATGAAGTTCACCAACAAAAAGCATGACGATTCGCCTGCCGACAACAGTACTTCGTCCTATCCCGATACGGATTATCCCATCTTCAGGGCCGCAGATGCATATCTGATGCTGGCTGAGGCAGTATTAAATGGGGCTGTTTCCCACTCCGAGAAGTGCCCCGACGGTCAGGATGCTCTCGATGCAGTACGTGAGCGCGCCGGAGTGGCTTCAATTCCCCTTACCGAGGATGCCATCATCAGCGAGCGTGCCCGTGAACTCTACTGGGAGAACATGCGCCGTCAGGACCTCGTCCGTTTCGGCCTGCTCACATCCTCAGAGTATGTCTGGGACTGGAAGGGCGGCTCATACGAAGGCAACAGCGTAAACGACCGCTACAATCTCTATCCTATCCCCACCACCGAGATCAACTCCAACAACAAGCTGGAGCAGAACCCCGGTTATTAACAGATAACGCTAAATGACAAGAAACGATATGAAAAAGTTTTTCTATATAGCTTCAGCCGCCATGATCTCCATCCTCGCGCTGGCATCCTGCGCCGAGAAGGAAATCGTGACCTACAATCCTGAGAATGCGGTAAAGCCTGTACTTGAGGCCATCGCCGAGAGTTATGTCCTCGAGGACGGAGCGGCTTTTGAGACTCTGAACTTCTCTGCGGTAGAGTACGGTATTGCCACTGCAGCCCGCTATACCGCATACGCTGACATCAACGAGGACTTCTCCACGAAGCAGTCCCTCGGCAATGTCGCCACCGATACAGCCGGTATCGCCATCGATGCCAAGACTCTTAACAATGCCCTTATCTCGCTCGAATGCCCTCACAGCGTACCTGTGACCGTATACTTCCGCATCGAGGCCGAGATGATGGGTGAGTCTGCTCCGGTTGGAACTGTCGATGTGCTGGTATCCAATACAATATCATCAACCGTGACTCCTTATAATGCAGAGAAGACTTATCCGATGGTATATGTTGTAGGAGATCCTTTGAGTTGGGATTTCTCAGTATATGCAGGTTTATTCAGTTATGCCGAGGATGAGGAAAATTATGTAGGTGTCCTGGATCTTGGGGCAGATAATACAAAGCGTAAATTTAAGATTACAGGCGAACTGAACTGGAATAATGGAAACTGGGGAACCGGAGATATGACCTCCACCGATCCTGAAGCTTCGTCCATCACCCTTTGGAATGACGGCGGCAGCGGCAACATCTCCAACTACAGCTCATTCCGTTACTACAACTTCCATTTCGTGAAGTCGTCTCTGACTCTTAATATGGTTTACGGTTTCAACCAGGTAGGTATCATAGGTCTGGGCGGTGACTGGAACAATGATATCGTGATGACCCAGATTGCCCGCAACGGACAGTTCTACGCTGATATAGAAGTTGCATCTGCAACGGAGTTCAAGTTCAGACTTGATGCTGATTGGAGTAAAACCAATTGGGGTGTAGAGACACAAGGACAATCTTTGAATGATGTGGATGTTCTTACACCAGGAGGACCAAACATATCGGTTCAGCCCGGAAACTATAGAATTTATCTTGATCTCAATGATTGGGAGAATCCTACAGCCCGTCTCAGCGCTTCCGACTACGGTCAGCCTGTAGAGTAGCAGTACGAAGGTACACGACAATCTAAAATACTGGAGGGCGGGGACGTAAGTGCCCGCCCTTTTTATAGTTCCAGAACCATGACCAGAATATACGTATCACTTATCGTTTTGGCGCTTATGTGCGCTGCCGTCGTCTCTTGCGAGAATGAGCCGTCAGGAGAGGAAAAGCCTCTGACAGGTAATGTCACGGCGGACCCGATAGAGTGGGACGGGACGAAGAACGCGGAGATTACCTACCAGCTGCTGGTGTATTCGTTTGCGGACTCGGATGGAGACGGCATAGGGGATTTCCAGGGTATCATCGACAAGCTGGACTACCTCGACTCGCTCGGTGCGACGGCCCTGTGGCTCTCGCCCATTCATCCTGCGGCATCCTATCACGGCTATGACGTGAAGGACTATGCGGACGTGAATCCGGATTACGGCACGTTGGAGGACTTCAGGGCTCTGGTGAGTGCCGCTCATGAACATGACATAAAGATCTATATCGACTACGTGCTCAACCACAGCAGCAAGGATCATCCCTGGTTTCTGGAGGCAAAGGAGAACGCGGACAGCCCTTACCGGGATTTCTACATCTTCTCGGACAACCCGAGGGCTGACATAGAGGCCGGGCGTATCCCCATGATCAATACCGAAGGCTCGAACGGCTATGATGCCTCGCAGTGGTATGTGGCCGGCAACGAGGCCGTGGGTACGATGGAGTTTGTCCTGGACTGGACCGACCCCGATGCTCCGACTGTCACCGTGACCCGCACGGACGGGCCGGCAGACCCGGAGAATACCGCCCCGGATACTGACAGCGACAAATACCTCTATCTGGGCGACCCCGGCCGTCACGTGAAGTTCTACGATGACGGGGGCGGGATGTACTCCCTGACGGTGGATTTCGATTCACCCTGGGGATTCCTGATCCGCCCGGTGAACTCCGATGAGTGGCCGGCCGGTTCCAAATACGGGGCACAGAGCGCTTCGGAGGCCATGATAGAGTACGGTGTACCCAAGGAACTTTTCACCTCTCAGGACAACAACGCCGTGGCCGACCTCCTGATGCCCGGTACCCTCTACTATCATTCCCACATGTGGACCTCCTGGTTCGCGGATCTCAACTACGGGGCTGCCGACGAGGCCGAGAAATCCCCGGCCTTCCAGGAGCTGGTGCGCATCGGCCGCCAGTGGGTGACTGACTACGGCATCGACGGCATGCGCCTGGACGCCGTGAAGCACATTTATCACAATGCCAATTCCAGCGAGAACCCGACATTCCTGGGCAAGTTCTACGACGCCATGAGCGAGGGCTTCACCGGAGAGGATCCCTTCTACATGGTGGGGGAGGTGTTCTCCGAGCACAATGAGGTGGCGCCTTACTATGCCGGCCTGCCCGCGGCCTTCGAGTTCTCCTTCTGGTGGAGGCTCTCGGAGGGTATCAACGGAGGCACCGGCAATACCTTTGTCAAGGAAATCCTGTCCTATCAGCAGGAGTATGCCGCCGTGCGTCCCGACTATATCGAGGCCACCAAGCTTTCCAACCACGACGAGAACCGGGCCGGCAGCGACCTGGGCGAGTCCACGGCTAAGATGCGTCTGGCCGGAGCAGTGCTTCTGACCGCAGGCGGCGAGCCCTACATCTACTATGGTGAGGAGCTCGGGTATACCGGAGTCAAGGAAAACGGCGACGAGTATGTGCGTATCCCCATGAACTGGGGCGACAGCTACAATACCAAGCTGTCCTCCTATACCGACAAGTCCGAGATTACCCTTCCTACGGCCTCCGTCTCCGAGCAGGCTGCCGACGCCTCCTCCGTCTTCCGGGTCTACAAGGATTTTGCCCGTGCCCGTCATGCCTGCCCTGCCCTCGCTCACGGCCACATGGTGCGCCACGACCTCTATAACGAGACCCTGACTGCCCTTCCCGGGCTTTGTGCCTGGATAATGGAGTATGAGGACGACCGCGTGCTGGTACTGCACAACTTCAGCGGTTCGGAAATCAACTTCCTCCTGCACGACACCGTCACCGGGACGGTCGCTGTCCAGGGAGAGGTATCCATGGACAGCAGCGGGGAGACACCCCGTCTGGTCATGGGGGCATATTCTTCCGTGGTATTCAGTATCTGAAATGAAGGCATTGAGATTGGCAATAGCAGCTGCAGCATTACTGCTGACACTATCCTGCTCATACAGGGTGGAGCGTAACCCGTTCTTCGACGAGGAGTCCGGGCCGGCCAGAACCTGCGTGCTCTTGTCCGATACGACCCTGCTCGTAGTCCGGGACTATTTCCCCGGAATCGGCAGTGTGGACGGACTGACCTGCGACGACTATACGGTGCTGCCGCTCTCCCGGGGAAGTATGGATTCGGTGCTGGTGGTGGCAGGGCCGGCTTCCCGCAATATCTCCACCGTCCGGGTGACCACAGGGAAGGAAAGCGGAGTAATCGTGCTCAAGCGGGAAAACATCCGGAGCCAGGATGTCCCGTCGGTAACCGTGGTGGGAACCGACATGGGCGGCAGGGAGTTCACCGTCAAGGTGGACAATACCCCGGCCAGCTACCTGGTCCTGTGGCAGAATACCCTGCTTGGGCACAAATGCCTGTCCTACCACAAGCCGGGAGTGTTTACCGTTCACATCCCTGACAACGCGGAGGAAATGGACCACTCCTGCATCCGCATATACTCGCACAACGCGGCGGGAGCCGGCAGCGATATCACGGTGCCGGTGCGGAGGGGACGGGTGACCTCCTCCGATGCTGCTGAATTGTCCTGAAGAACAAATAAATAAACTGTATGAAAAAGAATCTGATAACGACTGCTGCCCTTCTTCTCCTGATGGCCGTGCTGCCTTCAGGTGCGGGGGCGCAGCAGATGAATTCTCCCTCCGGGGAATTGTCCCTGAATGTAGAATGTAACGGTGGAATAGTGGTGTATGCCCTTGATTACAAGGGGATGCCCGTTATTCTGCCCAGCCGTCTCGGGCTGACTGGCGATGAGGCGGACCTGGCTTCGGGCTTTACCGTCGCCGCAGTAAGCCGTGATACCGTGGATCAGAGCTGGACGCCGGTCTGGGGCGAGTATGCCAGCGTGCGGGACCATTATAACGAGATGGCCCTGACCTTGGTGCAGGAAGGTACGGGACGGCAGGTGCTGGTGCGCTTCCGTCTCTTCGATGACGGCCTGGGCTTCCGCTATGAGGTGCCGGAGCAGGACGGAGTGAATTACCTTACCCTGCGCGGGGAACTGACTGAGTTCAACCTCAGCGGGGACCACACCGCCTATTGCATTCCCGGAGACTATGACACCAACGAGTTTGCCTATTCCACGGCCCGTATCTCCGGGCTGGAGGATGAGATAGAGCGGCGGCTGGCTCTGAAGACCTACGAGACGAAGGCAGAGGGCGGGCTGTCCGTGCAGACCCCGCTGATGCTGCGCTCCGATGACGGGCTGTACATCAACATCCACGAGGCCGCACTGGTGCACTATGCCGCCATGCTCCTCGATGTGGATGATGTGAATTTCCGGCTGAAGGCCCATCTGGTGCCGGACAAGAACGGGGTGCGCGGCTATCTCCAGGCTCCGTTCAATTCGCCCTGGAGGACGGTCATCGTGAGTGACGATGCCCGGGATATCCTGGCCTCGCAGCTGATCTACAATCTGAACGAGCCCTGCGCCATCGAGGACCCCTCGTGGGTGAAGCCCCAGAAATTCGTGGGAGTGTGGTGGGAGATGTTTACCGGGGCCGGTGCTACCTGGGCCTACAGCGACTACTGGAAGGCGCGTCCCGGGGTTACTGACTATTCGGCCCTGAAACCCAACGGAAGGCATGCGGCCAATACCGAGAACGTGAAGAGGTACATAGATTTCGCGGCGGAGCACGGTATCGATGCAGTGCTTGTCGAGGGATGGAACGAGGGCTGGGAGGACTGGGCCTCCTACCGCAAGGACCGTCATTTCCTGTTTACGAAACCCTATCCTGACTTCGATATAGACGCAGTGTCAGCATACGCTGCGGAGAAAGGCGTGAACATGATCATGCACCACGAGACGGCCTCCAACGCGGCAGACTATGAGCGCCAGCTCGAGGACGCCTTCCAGTACATGGTCGACCACGGCTACCACTCCGTCAAGACCGGATATGTGGGCTACATCATCCCCCGCAGCGAATACCACTCGTCGCAGTGGATGAACGACCACTATATCCATGTGGTCCGTACCGCAGCCGAGTATGAGATCATGGTGGACAGCCACGAGGCAGTGCGTCCGACCGGCTTGATGCGTACCTGGCCCAACTGGGTGGCTCAGGAGTCGGCCCGCGGCGGAGAGTTCGAGTCGATGGGCGGCAACGACCCCGACCACACCTGCATCCTGCCCTTCACCCGTCTCAAGGGAGGTCCGATGGACTACACTCCCGGCCTCTTCCAGACCAAGCTGGACTACTACGGGGGCGGCAGCAAGCCCGGAGAGCAGGCCGGTACCACACTGGCGCGGCAGCTGGCCCTCTATGTGACCATGCCCTCGCCCCTGCAGATGGCCTGTGACCTGCCCGAGAACTACGAGCGGTTTATGGACGCCTTCCAGTTCATCAAGGACGTGGCCCTCAACTGGGAGAACTCCTGGTACCTGGAGGCAGAGCCGGGCGACTACATCACCGTAGCCCGCAAGGCCCGTGACGCGCAGGAGTGGTTCGTGGGAGCCGTTACCGACGAGAATGCCCGCGAGGCCGTCATTCCTCTCTCGTTCCTCCCCTCAGGCTCCGGCCAGAAATACGAGGCCACGGTCTACGCCGACGGAGAGGACGCCGACTGGGAGTCCAATCCTCAGAGCTACCGGATCTATACCAAGAAGGTGAAACCATCCGCGACCCTCCGTATTCCCTTGGCGCCGGGCGGTGGTGCGGCAGTAGTAATCCGGCCCGTTGAGAAGTAAATGAACGTCCGCGAACATACCACTGGCTTTGCACTGACATCCGCAACGGCACCGAATCGCGGAAATCGCTGCCGTTGTGGAGCGCAGTTGAAGCATCGGGACTGTGAGAAGAAAGTAATTTTGTTTTCCTAAAATAACATTGTATTATGAAGATGATCAAGACAATCTTTTTTGCGGCCGTAGCCCTGCTTCTGCTTGCAGGATG
Source organism: uncultured Alistipes sp. (assembly GCA_900550465.1). Lineage (GTDB taxonomy): Bacteria > Bacteroidota > Bacteroidia > Bacteroidales > UBA932 > Coprenecus. Next base: position 152,474 of record URSC01000002.1, on the reverse strand, counting down.
CGCCGGCAAATCAGAACAGGAGGTGCAGTCTCCTGTGAGCAACGTGAGCCATCCCGACTGGACGGCCTCCGCAGTCCTCTATGAGGTCAATGTCCGCCAGTACACCAAGGAGGGCACCTTCGAGGCCTTCGAAAAGCATCTGCCCCGGCTCAAGGAACTCGGGGTGGACATCCTTTGGTTCATGCCCGTGTATCCCATCGGAGAGGTGGAGCGCAAGGGGGAGCTGGGCAGCTACTACTCTATCCGCGACTACAAGGCCATCAATCCCGAGTTCGGAGACATCGAGGACTTCCAGTCCGTGGTGGACAAGGCTCATGAGCTGGGCTTCAAGGTGATTCTCGACTGGGTGGCCAACCATACCTCCCGCGACCACGGCTGGATCGCCGAGCATCCCGAGTGGTACGTGATGGATGACAGCACCGGTACGCCTGTGGCTCCCTTCGACTGGACCGATGTGGCCGAGCTGAACTACGACAATGCCGATATGCGTGCCGCCATGCTCGACGCCATGACCTACTGGGTATCCGAAGTAGGTGTCGACGGCTTCCGCTGCGACGTGGCCCACGAGGTGCCGGTGGACTTCTGGAATGACGCCGTGGCGGCGCTCCGGGAGATCCGTCCCGACCTGTTCATGCTGGCCGAGTCCGAGGAGCCCGCTCTGATGACCGACGCCTTCGACGCCTACTACGGCTGGTCCAACCATGCGTTTATGAACAGGCTCGCCCAGGGCAAGGCCACTGCCGCTGAGTACGCCGCCTACCGTGTGGAGCACGAGGGCAAGCTGCCAGTGGAGAGCATCGAGATGAACTTCACTTCCAACCATGACGAGAACTCCTGGAACGGCACCGAGTTCGAGAGGATGGGGGACGCTGCCCGCCAGTTCGCCGCCCTGACTTTCGCCGAACCGGGCATGCCTCTGATCTACAGCGGTCAGGAGGTGGGCAACGACAACTCGCTGGAGTTCTTCATGCGCGATCCCATTGTGTGGGAGGACCGCGGAGGCTTCACTCAGTTCTACCAGGAGCTGATTGCCATGAGGGATGCCCATCCGTCGATGTATGCTCCCCGCGAGGGTGCTCCTATGGTGATACTCGCGTCCGACAGACCCGAACAGGTGTTTGCCTTTGAGCGTCGGCTCTCTGACGGCAGCGACGGATTCGCGGCAGTGTTCAATTTCTCCGCCGAGGAAGTGACCGTGACTGTCTCTGAGGGCAGCATCGCAGGACAGAGCTACACCCTTCCCGCTCACGGATATCAGTTCGTGTTCTGATGCCGCTCTGCGTTTTCCGCGTTCCCATTTTCCCACCTTCGGAAGGTGTGCAGAAAACGGCCGGAAATGCCTCACCTTCGGAAGGTGGGAGAGGGCGCTGGAGGACCGGAAATGCCCTACAGCCGTTCTGGAGCAGTTCCTGCATTTTCCCACCTTCGGAAGGTGTGCGGAAAATGGTCGGAAACGTCCCACCTTCGGAAGGTGGGAGAGGGCGCTGGAGGACCGGAAATGCCCTACAGCCGTTCTGGAGCAGTTCCTGCATTTTCCCACCTTCGGAAGGTGTGCGGAAAATGGTCGGAAACGTCCCACCTTCGGAAGGTGGGAGAGGGCGCTGGAGAGCTTGATATGTCCTACAGCCGTTCTGGAGCAGTTCCTGCATTTTCCCACCTTCGGAAGGTGTGCAGAAAACGGCCGGAAATGCCTCACCTTCGGAAGGTGGGCGGAGAGAGACCGGAAACGTCCCACCTTCGGAAGGTGGATAAAGTGTAACGATATTTAAAACCAAATAGCAATAATTTATGAAGAAAAATTTACTGACTACGATTCTGGCTGCGGTGGGACTCTCGTCCCTTGCTTCGGCAGCCACTACCCAGGAGGGACTGCGCGTGGAGCCGCCCTGCTGGTGGACGGGTATGGAGACCCCTCTGACCCTGATGCTGCATGCTCCCGGGCTTTCCGGTGCAGGAGTGAGTGTGGCTTCCGACGGGATTACGGTCAAGGCCGTGCATTATGCCGAGAGCCCGAACTATCTGTTCGTGGACCTGGAGATCGCCGACAACCTGACTCCCGGGGAGTATACATTTACCATCAACTACCCCGACGGGAAGACCGAGACATTTGCCTACAGCATAGGCGAGCGTCGCGAGGGGTCACGGGATAGGGTGGGCTTCGGCTCCTCCGACGTGGTGTACCTGCTGATGCCCGACCGTTTCGCCAACGGGGACAAGAAGAACGACTCCTCGCCCCTGACCGCCGAGAAGGGCAACCGCAAGCTCCCCGGCGGACGTCACGGCGGTGACCTCCAGGGTATCATGGACCATCTGGACTATCTGGCCGACCTCGGCATCACCGCCATCTGGCCTACGCCCATCACCCTCGACAACGAGCCGACCTACTCCTACCACGGCTATGCCTGCGCGGACTATTATCAGATCGACCCCCGCTACGGTTCCAACGAGCTGTACCGCTCCTTAGTGGCAGCCGCTCATGAGAAGGGCATCAAGTTCATCCAGGACATCGTGCCCAACCACAGCGGCACCGCCCACTGGTGGTTCAACGACCTGCCTTTCCAGGACTGGATCCACCAGCATCCGACATTTACCCGCTCCAACTACGCCATGTCCGGACACTCCGATCCCCACGCCGCCCAGACCGACATCGACGCCTGCGTGACCGGCTGGTTCGATACCTCGATGCCCGACATGAACCTGAGCAATCCCTATTGCCTCCAGTACTACATCCAGCTGGCAGTGTGGTGGATAGAGTACGCCGACCTGGACGGTATCCGCGTGGACACCTATCCATACACCCGCAAGGAGGACATCTCGGCCTGGACTGCCGGTATCCTGAAGGAGTTCCCCAACTTTACCCTCGTGGGCGAGTGCTGGTTCCACAACACCCAGCAGATAGCCTACTGGGAGGGCTGCAGGACAGCAGACGGCGGCTTCAAGACCAATGCCGACGGCTATACCTCGCACCTGCCCATGGTGATGGATTTCGCCCTGACCGACGCTATCTCCGAGGCATTTGTACAGAATGAGAACTTAGGCTACGACGACGGCATCAAGCGCGTCTACGGTTCCGTGTCCCTCGACTTCGCCTACTACAACCCCTACAACCTGCTGACCTTCATCACCAACCACGACATGGAGCGCCCGGCCATCCGCTTCGGCACCTACAAGGATTCCGACGAAACCGTGCTGGCGCGTATGAAGAATGCGACCACTCTGCTGCTGACCATGCGCGGCGTGCCCCAGTGGTACTACGGTGACGAGATCCTGATGCACGGACCCGAGGAGATGGTGGGCAAGGGCGATGCATGGTGGAGGACCGACTTCCCCGGCGGCTGGCCCGGCGACAAGGTCAATGCCTTCACGTCCGCCGGCAGGACCGACCTGCAGAACGAGATGTTCGACCACACCCGCACCCTGATGCAGTGGAGGAAGACCTCCGGGGCCGTGACCAAGGGCAAACTGATGCACTTCATGCCTTTCGGCGACCTGGTGAACGCCTACGTGTACTTCCGCTATACCCCTGACTTCAAGGACTTCGTGATGGTAGTGATCAACAACGGCACCGAGTCCGTCTCCCTCGACTGGGCACACTACGCCGAGATCTTCGATGCTGCAGCGGCGGCTCTCGGCACCGACAGCTTTACGGCCACCGACATCCTCTCCGGAGCGACTGTGTCCCGCAGCACCGAGCCCCTGGCCGTGCCCGGCATGACCTCCCTCGTCCTCCAGTTCTAACCCCGGACTGCTTCATCGACAACGGGAAAGAGAACCGTAAACCTGCGAAGGAACGGCTCTCTCTCCCGTTTTCTTTTATATGCTTTTTATCGTGATGAGGCTCGTGGCTGCATGATATTTCCTATCTTTGCGTAGACGTGAAACAGAAGACCGTATGACGACAGATTCTAAAGGAAATATACTTCTCTACCAGACCGAAGACGGACTGACAAAGATAGAAGTAACACTCGTCGATGACAATGTGTGGCTTACTGCTGACCAGATGGCAGAGCTGTTCCAGCGCAACAAATCTACCATATCGAGACATATCAGGAATGTGTTTGAGTCGGGAGAACTTAAACCGGAAGTGGTAGTTGCATTTTTTGCAACAACCACGCAGCATGGAGCCGTAAAAGGGAAGACGCAAACTCACACAACAGCTTACTACAGCCTCGACATGATTATCAGCATAGGCTACCGTGTCAACTCCCACCGAGGTGTCCAGTTCCGCATCTGGGCCACTCAGGTGCTGAGGGAGTACCTGGTAAAGGGATTTGCCATGAATGACGACTTATTGAAGCGGGCAGGAGGAGGCAACTATTTCGATGAGCTTCTGAGCCGCATCCGGGACATACGCTCGTCGGAGAAGGTTTTCTACCGCAAAGTGTTGGAAATATATGCTCTAAGTATAGATTATGACCCGCGGGCGGAGGCCACGCAGAAATTTTTCAGGACCGTACAGAACAAAATGCACTATTCGGCTCATGGTCATACGGCGGCGGAAGTTATCTATCAGAGAGCGGATGCCGGTAAGGATTTCATGGGTTTGACTTCCTGGTCAGGAGGATTCCCAAAACGCAGCGATGCGGAAATAGCCAAAAACTACCTGTCTTCCGATGAACTGGACACACTGAACCGCATCGTCAGCCTGTATCTTGACTTTGCGGAACTTCAGGCGCAGTCGCACCGGCCGATGTATATGAGGGACTGGATTCAGAAGCTGGATGATTTCCTGAAACTGTCCGGCAAAGAACTTTTGGCCCATGCAGGGACTGTCTCAGCGGAACTTGCCAGGCAGAAAGCCAATCAGGAATATGACAAGTTCAGGCAGCGCACCCAGTATGAACTTTCTCCTGTGGAAATCCATTTTCTGGAAAATTTTGAGAAAGAGCAGAAAAGGTTGAAGGAAAAATAAAAGGCGCATGCACGGCTGCGGTAGCCGGGGCATACGCCTTCTGTTGTGCGGCTGGGTCAGGCCTGGCTGCTAGTAGTAGGTGACGTTGACAGTGGTGATGTGGGAATATCCAGCAGGCTGGTCAGTGCGTGTAGGTTCTTCTATAGGTTCCAGATATCCTTCTCCGGTGTTGTTGTCAGTTACGATTATTCTGCACTTGCAGGTAATGGTAACTTCATGGAGCGGCATCTCGTAGCGGATGCTGTGCAGTAGGCCGTCGCTGTCTATGTCATATTCCAGAGTGGATTCTTCCGGTAAATAGTAATAGCTCGTACTGGAGTACAGTACGTTACCGTCAACATCAGGCCTCTCGTCTAAGCCCGGATAATAAGGATAATTCTCTGGCATGGAGATATCATCGGGAGAAGTATAGTTGTCTGATGCGTCCGCAGGGACAGCGTAGTGTGCGTCCCTCTGCCCGAGCATGCCGGCAGCTCCCATAAACTGGATGGGAGAGTGGATGTATATTAGAGATTTCCAGCTTGCGAGCCAGTTGATATCGATATTGATTGTGTTCTCATATTCAGAGAAAGGAATGTCATACACATCTTCCCTGTCATTTCTGCTGATAACTTTTATGTTGTCCTCGTCATTCCATTCGAAATCAAATTCCGCGTCATAGTCATAGTCATAGATGCCGAGCATGTCCTCAATGGATTGTAGTTGTCCCTTATCATTGTAGGAGAAGTTAAATGAGTAAGATTCAGAAGTAGCTTCCGTTGCTTTTCCGTCAGAGTCGAAAAGTATGTTCATAATCTCAGTCTCTCCATACATGCTGCGCTCAAATGTTGCGCTTCCGTCCTCATTGTAAGTGAATGTGCCGGTGTATGCGGTCTCATCTGAGTACTCGCCTGTTATGACCTGAACCGAGGATACTCTGTTGAGGTCGTCGTACCCGAAGTTGAAATAATAGGACCAGCCGTACTCACCTTCGCTCTGGGAGAATTCCACGGACTTGACCAGCCCTATATGGTCCGGAATATCCGACTCATCAGGCTCTTCCGGCTCATCCTGTGCGGTGGCTCCGGCTTGAGAGACGGATACGGTGGCGGAGGAGCTGCCGCTGGTGACAATGATGGTGGCGGTGCGCTCTTCCTCAGCGGTGTTGGCCTCGGCTGTGAGGGTGACGGTGTGCTCTCCGGCCTCACCGGAGGCGGGGTCGATGGTGAGCCATGCGGCGGTGCCGTCGGAAGCGGGCTGCACTGCAGCAGTCCAGGTGCCGGGGGCGGTTACGGTAAATGAGGTGCTGCCTCCCTCGGCTGCGATCTGCGAGGGCTGGGAGCCGATGGTGACGGGAACTGGCTCTTTCTCCTCGCAGCTGAGAAGGAGTGCGGCCGTGAAGGCGCTGGCCAGGGTGAGGCCGGCGATGCGGGATAGTCTGGAAAAAGTATTCATGTCTTGTGCTTTTAAAGAAAACACAAAGTACGTGATAATATGCGACTTTTCATATCACGGAAAACCATGATTTTGAGTTATGGAATGACGGTTCTGTCTTTCCGGACGGAGAATGCGGAGATGGTGAGCGGCTGAGGAACGGGCCTGTGGAGGCGGGTTTTGACGGAAAGGGGAGCGGCTGTATGGGCGGACGGGCTGCTGTACTCAGGATTGATGGGACCGTTGTAGCCTCCGGTAATGCGGCACCCGTGGTCCGTGGTGAAACTGAATGTGATGCCGTAGTCTTTTTCAGTGCTGATCTCTATACTCATTTCCCCTGATGTTATCAGGCCCAGGCTGGCTTTCCCGTCGTCTCCATAGTGCTCTACGAGTGTGCCGACCAGCGAGCCGGAGTACACTTCGCCGGGACTGAGGGTTTGGTCTGTGCCCCATTGCGGGGTGGGAAGCACGCTGTAGGTGCCGGCAGGTATCTGCCCATCATCGGTAAGTCTCATGTAGCAGTCGATGTTGAGGATACTGCCGGGAGGGGTTACCTCGTTGTCTTCGTTGACCGGCATGTCGGTCAGGGAGATGATGACGTTGGTGATATTTCCCTGCGGGTCATAAAGTCCGTTTATGGCGGCATAGACTGCTGTAGCATCGACTGTCAGGTCCTTGTCCAGAATCATGAGCTCTTCGTCAGGGATGCTGGAGTGATCTGTCATGACTGCCGGACCGTTATAGCGGACGTAGTGGGTCATGCCGCTGAGGTCGATGAGCTCGGCCTCTATGACATAGGAGGACGCGCTGCTCCTGGTGACGGAAAGAGTACCTTCTGTAAATGTCTGCTCGATAGGCACTCCATAGCGGTCTTCGCCTACGAAGATGGAATAGTCCCGTGTGAATGTTCCCATGGCCGTGGCTCCGGTGACTCCCAGAGTGTATGTCCCTTCCGGCAGGAGTATGTCTTCGGTGGAGCCGGAACCGGAGGGAGCGCTGGAGAATATGTCGAAATAGTAGTATGTGGCTCCCTGCCGTATGTAGCCCTGTTCGTCGAACCCGAAGTCCGAGAGGCAGATATAGTAATTGTGCTCGTCTCCGCCAGTGATGACTCCGTTGTACTCACCGTAGAATTCGAATGCTTCGGTATAGTAGTCATAACTGCCGTTGTCAGTGTCGCATGAGGCGACGGCTGCAAGGAACGGCATAAGCAGGAGGATATATCTGACGGATGAAAATCTCATAGTCCGTAAAGATAATATTTTTCCGAGACTTTACGGAATTTTTCTGCAAAATCGTTCCAGATATTGAAGATGTCCTCATATCTGTACCGCTCTCCGAAGGCCTTCCGCACCTCCTCGGAGCCGGTCACCTTGTCGAACATTTCCAGCCGTGAGGCATCTGCAGCCCCGAACGGGTCGAAGTCCGGCTGCATGTCCGCAATGACCTGCATCGCATAGAACTGAATCTCCGAGAGCCGTGCCGCCCCGAAGTCCGTGATGTAGATCTGCACCCCTCCGATTTCCTCTCCCTTGAGCGAGCCGTAGAACGGAGTGGCGTAGACGGGCCGGAACAGCACCCCCGGCAGATAGAGGGCGTTCATCCGCGAGGCCAGCAGGTCCGCGTCCATCCCCGGACAGGCGATCATGCCGAAGGGCAGGGTGTAGCCTACCCCGATCGAGAGGACCCCGAGCTCTCCGAGAATACCGGTCGCCGGGTAGAGGTATGCCGCCTCCACCGTGGGAATGTGGGGGGAGGAGGGCACCCAGAGCAGCCCCGTCGCGTCGAAGTTCATGCCGCGCTTCCATCCTTCCATCTTCACGACCGTGAGCCGGCATTTTACCGTAGAATCCCGGCCGTCGGAGCCCTCGACCCTGAGCATCCCCTCCTCGTTGAGCAGGGTCGCCAGCTCTCCGGGGGTGAGGCCGTAGACGTAGGGGATATTGTATTGTCCTACAAATGAAATGAGCGAGTCCTCCACGCCCGGCCCCTCGACCTTCAGGCCTCCGAGCGGGTTCGGACGGTCGAGGATGATCATCTCCACCCCTTCCATTGCCGCCACCTTCATCACATTGCCCATGGTGCTGATGTAGGTGTAGGAGCGGCAGCCTATGTCCTGGATGTCGTAGACGATGGCATCGAGGCCCTCGAACTGCTCCGCGGAGGGGAGGCGGGTCTTGCCGTAGAGGGAGAAAATGGGAACGCCGGTGCGGGGGTCGACGGCCTGTCCCTCGACGTGCTCGCCGGCGTGGGCATTGCCCCGGACCCCGTGCTCAGGGCCGAAGAGGGCGACCAGCTCCACTCCCGGGGCGCTGTTCAGGACGTCGATGGTGGAGTTGAGGTAGCGGTCCACGCCCGTGGGATTGGTCACCAGCCCGATGCGCTTGCCCTGCATCTGCTCAAAGCCGTTGGCCTCGAGGACGTCGATGCCGGTGAGGACGGTCTGGGCGGTGCCGGTGGCGGGGATGAGGGTAAGGGCGGTCAGAATGAGGACGGCCGCGGCTGTGGTGGAAAGATGGTATGTTCCGGATAATTTCATATCGTACAATGTGTTTTGGGCTCGGGCTGTCAGCTGAGGGCCTGGCCGGAGTCGTCGTATTTCTCGGGGTAGAGGAGGATGAGACTGCAGGAGGTGAACTCGCGGCCGAGGAGGCGGGGCAGCTTCTCGAACGAGCTGTCGTGGGAGATGGAGCCGGGTCGGGAGCTGACTACGGCCAGGAGGCTGTCGTCGTCAAGTTCGGAGGCGAGGGAGGTCAGGTCGCTGTAGTCCTCCATGGGAACGTAGAGGGCTTCCAGGCGGTGACTGTTCTCCTCGAGGAGTTTCTGCAGTATGACAATGGTCTCCTGAGGGGCGTGGAAATGCAGGGGGCGCTCCAGGGAGGTACTCAGGCGGCAGAGGTGCTCCACCCAGCGGCTGAATCCGGCTTCGTACTCGGCTTTGGGCGGGACTGCCACCACTATCTGGCTCAGGGTGTTGATGGGGACCATGAGGCGGGAGAGGAGGACTTCGCAGGAGAGGCTCTTGAGGAGGTTGAGGGCCAGGTTGCCGAGAATCGGGCTGTCGGCGTCCCTTCTCAGGCCGATGAGGAGGCTGGTGATCTCCTGCTCCTTGACGGTATGGATGATGCCCGAGGCGATGTTGAGGTCGTAGCGGCTGAGTTTCTTGAGGTCCACGTGGGCGGAGGCGGCTATCCTGGCGGCGTTGTCCAGGTTGCGGGAGGCGGTGCTCACGGCCTTGGAGTTGTCGGTATCGTAGAGGATGCTCAGGGCGTAGAGGTTGTCGTTGAGCATGGGGTCGCGCACGGCCATGGATAGGCAGACCAGGTCCTTGACGGTATCGGGGTTGGCCAGCGGGATGAGAATCTTCTCGGGCCGGCTGTCGGGGTCGCGGTCGATGACGGGCTCCTCCATTGCTATCTTGCGGGCGGTTCGGTCGGTGGTCAGGGAACTGACGATGCAGGTGAATAGAATCAGGAGAATGGTACCGTTGAGGATGTCCTCGTTCAGGAGGCGGCTCCCGTCGGGGAGGATGATCTCGTAGCCGATGAGGGCTGCTGCGAGGGTGGCGGCTGCCTGGGAGGTGGTGAGGCCGAACATCAGGCGGCGCTCGGTGGCGGCCATGTGGAACACCTTCTGGGTCAGGAGGCTGGCAATCCATTTGCCGGTCAGGGCGGTGGCGGTCATGACCATTGCTACCTTGATCGCGCCCCAGTGTCCGAATATCACGTTGAGGTTGATGAGCATGCCCACTCCGATGAGGAAGAACGGGATGAAGAGGGCATTGCCCACGAACTCGAGATGGCTCTTGAGGGGGGAAATGGACGGAATCAGGCGGTTGAGCAGGATGCCGGTGAGGAAGGCTCCGAGGATGCCCTCCAGTCCGGCCACTTCCATCAGCCCGGCTGCTGCGAAGAGGAGTACCATCACGAAGATGAACTGCATGACGGTGTCGTCGTACTTGCGGAAGAACCATCGCGCTATTCTCGGAAAGGAGTAGATGATGACTGCTCCTATCATTATCACCTTGAATGCCATCACTATCCAGAACGACTCACCTGTGCCGCCCTCGAATATGCCGCTCATGACGGCCAGCACCAGCAGGGTCATGGTGTCGGTGACTGCTGTGGCTCCTACGGCTATGCTCACGCTCCTCTCGCGGGAGACTCCGAGGCGGAGGACTATCGGGTAGGAAATCAGGGTGTAGGAGGCGTACATGCTGGCCAGAAGGATGGAGGTGGCGAGGCTGTACTTGAGCAGGGAAGTGTTGACTATGAGTCCGAGTATGATCGGTATGGAAAAGGTGAGCAGACCCAGGACGGCGGCCTTCTTGCGGTTGTGCTTGAAGTCCTCCATGTTGATGTCCAGACCGGCCAGGAGCATGATGTAGTACAGGCCGACGTTGCCGAAGAGCTCGAAGCTGCTGTCGCGGGCCAGCAGGTTGAGTCCGTGCTCGCCGATGAGCACGCCGGCCAGGATCATCCCGATGATGTTCGGTATCCGCAGCCGGTTGAACAGCAGCGGGGCGAACAGGATGATCAGCAGTACGATCAGGAATATCCACGTGGGATCGGTTATGGGCAGGCTCAGTTCACTCCAGTTCATTCTGCGAATTTAAGAAAAAATCTTTTCCGGCGGTGCTTTTCCGGCGATGCACTTTTCTGTTTCGGCTCTGGAGGGGCTGCCGTTTCCCCTAGCTTCCCATCACCTTCGGAAGGTGAGTAGATTTCCCGCGTTTTCGTCTCACCTTCGGAAGGTGTGCATTTGCCTGAATTGCCCTACAGCGTCTATGGCCCTGCTTTCCCTTGCCTGACCCTCATTCCACCTTCGGAAGGTGAATAGATTCCCCGCGTTTTCGTATCACCTTCGGAAGGTGTGTATTTGAACGATTGCTGCTTTACTGCTGATTACCGCTACTCTTGAGGCCGAAGGAAGGGTCGACCTTGATGAGTGCGGTGACTGCGAGGGTGACGAGGCAGCAGCCCATGATCCACCAGAAGAAGCCGACGTAGCCCATCCATTCCTGCAGGGCACCCGCGAACATTCCCGGTATCATCATGCCGAGGGCCATGAATGCGGTGCAGATGGCGTAATGGGAGGTCTTACTGGGCCCTTCGGCGAAATACATCATGTATAGCATGAAGGAGGTGAAGCCGACGCCGTAGCCGAACTGCTCGATGAAGACGCAGGCGTTGATCAGGACTATGTTCAGCATTGATGCCGGGTCGGGCTGGGCCATGCTCATCCAGCAGAATACGCCGCAGGGCAGGGTGAGGGCCAGGGCCATGGGCCAGAGACAGCGTTTGAGCCCGTACCGCGATACGAGCACGCCGCCGAGGATGCCGCCGAGTGTCAGGCCGATGATGCCTATTGTGCCGTAGACCAGACCGACCTGGGCGGTACTCAGACCGAGGCCGCCTTCGGTTGCGGGGTCGAGCAGGAATGGGTTGATCATCTTTACGAGCTGGGCTTCGGGGAAGCGGTACAGGAGAATGAAGGTGACGGCGATCCAGACGTGCTTTTTCCGGAAAAATGAGCCGAAGGTGCCGACGAACTCGCGGAGGATGCGGGCGGCGCTGTGGCCGGATGCGGGTTTGCCGGGCATTGCTCCGGAGGGCCTGTCCGCCGCCGGCCGGGGCAATATCCGCGAATGGTAAAATGCGATGAGCAGGAACAGCGCCGAGAGTATCAGGAAGGTCACCGCCCATGCCCGGGGTACATTGCCGAAAGCCGTCTCCATCCATCCGGCCGCCATCACGACTCCGCCCTGCCCGATGATGGTCGCCAGCCGGTAGAACGCGCTGCGTATCCCCACGTACAGCGACTGGTCCGAGGAGTCCAGCGCCAGCATGTAGTATCCGTCCGCCGCTATGTCGTGCGTAGCCGAGGCAAATCCGATCAGCCAGAACACCGCCAGTGACAGCACAACGTAACTGTCCAGCGGCAGGGTCAGCGCGATGGCCGCAAACGCCGCCCCGATAATGAACTGCGTCGTCACCGTCCACCACCGCTTGGTCCTGATGATGTCCACAAACGGGCTCCAGAACGGCTTGATGACCCACGGCAGATACAGCCAGCCGGTATAGAAGGCGATATCGGTGTTGGACATCCCGAGATTTTTGTACATGATGACCGACAGCGTGTTTACTGCCACGTACGGCAGCCCTTCCGCCACATACAGGGTCGGGATCCACGCCATCGGCGGTATTCTCTTGCTTTTCATGCCGTAAAGATATATAAACTTCCGCCTCATCTTTCCGCAACGGCAGTAAAACCCGCGACTCGGTGCCGTTGTGGCATGTGATAGCTGAAGTCCGGTATACCGCGGGTGCTACGAAAAAAATTTTTATATTTGCAAAAATAAGAAATTCACCGCCATGAAAAGATTTCCTACCATCATTCTGATATCGGCTGCCATCGCCGCCGCTGCCCTGACCGTATCATGTGGAGGCCGGGGCTCCGGGAAAAATCAGCAGGACAGCAGCAGTGCGGACGTGGCCCAGGCTCAGGCCGCAGCCGTCCCCGACACCATTGCTCCGCTCGTCTCTGGAGAAGTGCATTTGAAAAATGACGCAGAAGCCTTCGGCGAGGAGCTGCATCTGAAGGGAGATACAGTCCTGCAGGACGAGATTTTCAAAGTGGGGGTGTCCACCATGATTCTGAAAGACTCGCTACTGCTGGTCTGCTGCGAGGATGACCGTCCGTTCAGGATGTATTCGCTGCCTGATCTGGAACTTAAGGGTATATCCGGCAACAGGGGTCGCGGGCCTATGGAGTTTATCTCCCCGGATATCTGGCCTTACGAAGGTTCCGGATACATCGCGATGATTAACGAAAACTTCAGGGATATCCAGGGCCTGTACAAAATCAGGACGGACGGGGTAGTTGAGCAGATCCGTCACCGGATACCTTCGCAGTATAATGCGTCTTCCTATACCCGGGGCTTTGCCGCAGTGGATGACGACCATATTGTCTTTGCGCATAGTTCAGCGATATACCTTTACGACGGAAGCGACACTGCTGCGGCGCCTGGGCAGACAGTCCGGAAGCTGGCCGATGTCCGCCTGGGCAAATATTCCGCCGGCAGCACCATGAATATCGGCTCGCTCGGGGTGAACTTCCAGTATGAGAGAGCCGTCTGGGCGTTTAAATACGCGAAGCGGGTGGTCTTCTGCGACTTTGACGGAAATATGAGGTCTGTCGATTTCCGTTCGGCGGAGGAGGGAGAAACCGAGGGTGTCGGGATGGACAGCAATGTTACCCACTACTGGAAGCTCTACGCCGGACACCGCTATGTCTGGCTGCTCTACAGCGGCCGCACACCGGTGGATGTGGTCAGGGAGCAGAATAAGGACATCTACTACATCTACGTGGAGCAGTTCGACTGGAACGGCAATCCGGTCCGCCGCTATCGCCTCGACAACTGGGGCTTCATCTCCGTGGACGAGAACAGCGGCACGCTCTATTTTCTCTCTAACGTGAGTAAATATCCCTTCTTCAAATACAGTTTGAGGTAAATATCACCGGCCAGCCGTACCCGCCTCACTCCTTTCGAAGGAGTTCTGTTTTCTCGCAGTTTTTTTACTCCTTCGGAAGGAGTGGAAAAGTCGGTAGATGGCGGAAACGTCGATATACGCCTTCTGGCAGGGTGTGGACGGAAAATATGGCATATTACTCTTTTGGCAGGAGTCGACAAAAAGTGCCTGTTCCGGACTCCTTCGGAAGGAGTGGGAAGGAAGGTGCAGTTGCGCGAAGTAACGGTAAGTACTGGAGCAGGGTCGAATCGTATGCGCTCGAGGATCAATTACTTACAGTTAAACGTGTGCTTTTGGCAGGTGCGGGTATGACCGAAAAGTACTCGTTGAGTCTCTATGTATCAGTATTCCAATCCGTTGTAAAAGTAGGTCGCTTCTCTGCTTACCGTTACTCTGTCCATGCTGCTGCCCGCCTTCGGAAGGTGAGACGGGAACGGCCGGAAATTGCCCGCCTTCGGAAGGTGGAAAGAGTTTCCGTCCGAAGTGAACTGGGTTACGGCGCTTCTGAGGCGCATGTATGGAAATTCCGCCTTCGGAAGGTGATGCGGAAAGGCCGGAAAAATGCCCACCTTCGGAAGGTGGGAGGAGGACGGCGAGGTAGAGTAGGGCAGGACAGGGTATAGCAGGACAGGGAGGCCAGGCCAGGGCAGGGCAGTGGAGTGGGTCAATAGAGGCGGGTGAGGCAGGATCCGCGGAAGTAGTGGGCGAGGATGCGGTCGAATGTGCAGCCGCGGGCGCTCATGGCGGCGGCTCCGATCTGGCACAGTCCTACGCCGTGTCCCCAGCCGGCACCGTGGAGGATGAATCTGGCCGGAGCGTTTATGTCGGGTCGAATGTCCTGGCCGTCAGAAGCAGGCTCGGCGTAGACGGTATCCACGACAAAGGCCGAGCTGTACAAGTGCGACTCGGACAGCCAGCGGCGTATCTCGAGTTCCTTGCCGACGGTGACGGTCCGCTGTGTGCCCCGGATGAGCAGCTCGATGATGCGTCCGGATGCCCCTCGACGCAGCGGCCTGAGTTCCAGCACTGAACCGAAGTCAATGCCGGATCGGCGGCGGAGCAGGTCTCTCAGTTCCTCCTGGGAGTATTCGACTCTCCAGCGGTAGAAATCGGCGGTCTCCTGGTCGTAAGAGTTCAGGACGGTGGATAGCAGGGCCGGGTCGGAGGTGTTGCAGAAGGCCTCGGGCGAGGACAATATCCATTCGCGGGCATTCTGCTCGTCGGAGAGGTCCGGGATAGTGCCGACGATGTTTCTATGTGTAGGACCGGCTGCCGGGAAACCGGGCTTGGTGCCTGTGCTTTCGGCTGCGACAGGGCCGGAGGCGTCAGGCGTACCGTCGTCAGCGGCATTGTCTTCGTCGGTCTGCAGGCATGCATAGTCCCGCACGGGCCGCAGATAGGCATAGTCCTCGTCGGCCCAGCAGGCGGAGAACCGCTCGGAGACTCCCCCGCAGCATTTGGAGAAGCGGGTATCGCAGATGGCTCCGTCCGGCCCGTCGGTCAGCACCAGTCCGCGGGTAGCCTCGATGGCCCGCCGGATATTGGCATTCCCGGCCCGGAGCAGCCCCTGATATCTCTGGCAATGGTCGTCCGCACAGACATCGAAGAGCGAATGGTCCTCCCGGTCGTACCAGCGGATGATGCGGTCATTCTCAAGGGAACCCAGTGCGGAAATTCCCTGCCCGGAATGTCCGTTTTCCGGGGATTCCTGGCTGTCGGGATTGCCTCCATTCCCAGCGGCAGAGTGGCACGATCCCTCATAGCCTTGAACATTGTCCCCGCCCCCGAGCGTAGGCCGTGCCAGCAGCCACGACCGCGAGATGACGGCGTGGGCCTTGAGGAACTCCTCCGGCGCGTCCCCGTTCATCTCCGAGGAGATTACGCTCAGCAGGTAATCCTCTGTCAGCACGCTGTTTATGGCCACAAGCCCGTCCTCCGATGGCAGAATGGTCAGCCCGCCGGAGAACAGCTGGTCCTCCTCCCGCTCCCAATGGAAATTGATCCCTATCCTGACCTTGTGCAGGGTGAATCCCCGGGAATCTCCCCCTTCGGAAGCACTGCCCGCAGGTCTGAATTCCAGCCTCCCATAGCGTTTACCATTCCACTCTACCATCCCGTCCGCGAGGGTAAATGCCTGTTCTCCGCAGATGCCCCCTTTCCGGGAGTCCGGACCTGTGAACGGCTGATTGAACCTGACCCGCAGCACCGGGGCGGTGAGCAGCCCCACGTCGATGACCGGCTGCCAGGAAGTATCGACGGTCTCCTCGATGATGTCCCTGAGCACCTGTGCATTGACCCTCCGGAAATCCGCTTCCACCGGGACGATGAACACACCTCCGAGGTCGACCGAGGCGGGACTGATACGCACGGCCCTGTCTTCCGGGGCGAAATAGCAGGAAGGACGGTGGGCTTTGCGCGGAATGACGATGATGCGGAACGATGCCCCGGGACCGCCGTCAGCGGACGTCTCCTTCCAGCAGAGGATATTGAGCTGCGGCTCACCGGTAGCCGGACTGACAGGCAGGGAGCGGAGCACCCGGAGGAATGCGGCTGTCGCGGAAGTCCCGTCCGGAGCGGTAATCACCGGCAGTCCGGAAATGTATCCCGAAGTTACGGCAATGCTCGCACGGCCCGGCCTCATGACGGTCACAGGCTTCAGCCGGTCAAAATGCGTCTCGACGGGCAGGAACCCCCTGCAGCCCATCTGGAAATGGAAATGGTCGGGGGCGCTGGCTCCGCTCTCCGGACCGTTGTAGAAGACCACCATGTCGGGGAAGGTCTCCGCAAGGCGCAGCATGTCCGGGAAGCGTCCGGCAATCCGCTGGGGCGTGTGCTCCACGGACGGGACGGTATAGTGCTTTGGGAAAATAGGGAAGGGATTGACCAGCACCTCGTAGCGGCGGCCGTCGCAGCCTTCGAAGGGCAGGGCCTCCTGCTGCTCCGGACGGTTTTCCCGGCACAGGAAGCAGGGCCGGGCCGCGATGGAGGCCGCGTCGGTGCGGGCCAGTGTGGAGACTGCCCGGGCGGGATTGTACTGCACCCTGACCGGCATACCGCCGATGGTTATTTCCTTGGTCTGTACCTCGCGCAGGTCACGGTATCTCCGCGCCGCTTCCGGCCATCCGGCCAACTGTCTCTTCAGGAGACTCTGTAGTTCTGTCATCTTTCTTGTGCATCCATAAAGTGGCAGCAAGATACGGAAAATTCTGTAGAACTCAAATGCCGCTGACAATACCCACTATATAATCTTCCGGAATCAGTCCTATGTACCGGCTGTCCATGGAGTTGAGGACGTTGTCCCCGGCGAGGAAGCAATAGTTGCTGCGGAAGGTATGGCATGAAACGGAGTCTGCATCGGGCATGTCTCCGGATTCATACTCGATGAGTCTGCCGTACAGGAAGATATTGTTTTCGGTAAGTCTTATGGTGTCTCCTGCGCCTGGTATGTACAGCGGCCCGTAATCTTTGATAGTCCAGACGGCTCCGTCCGGCAAGACGGCAGCTTCGAACTTCAGGGCGGTATCGGCTGTGAGTACTGAGTCAGGTCTGCGGGAAAGCCATCTCTGATACCGTTCAGTTCCGATAACTGTTGTAGGCAGCGAGGAGTTGTAGTAGTATCCGTTGCGGATGCCCACAGTGTCGCCAGACCTCCCTATGCATCTCTTTGCGTAGACGTAGTTGATCCTGAAGTGAATTTTGCCGGTAGAGTCAGGGTAGGGGTAGTTGAATATGACGATATCTCCCGGACGGACATTCCTGAGTCCGGGCATCCGAAAAGACTCCATCACCGGGTCCGAGAAGTCGTATTTGGTATAGATGCGGGCACCCATCAGCAGTTTGTTCACGAAGACGTGCTGTCCGTCATGCAGGGTAGGAAGCATGGAGCCGCCTCTGATAGTGAAGCGGTCGGTCAGGAATACCGGAATCGTTACAGCCAAGGCAGCTGTTGCCAGTGCCATGAGAAGGATAATCCGTATAATCTTTGTGGTAGGTATTTTCATAAATTCTACCTGCAAAGTAAAAGAAAATTTGTCTATTTGAAAACAATGCAATATCTTTGAAAACAAAAAACTACTATGAGACTTCTATCCCGCATATTGATATTTATGATAGGTCCTGTGCTGATTTGCACATGTACTTCGCGGGAAACTGTCTTGTTGCGCAGGGAACTGAGGACGTTTATGTCGGATACAGTTGTGACTCCGGCCGGCATACAGGGAGTCGATACTGCGGGTGTCTTTTTCTATAAAGACAAGTCTGACCAGCCTAAGTTGATATTCTACTATGATTCTGCATCGTGCAGTGACTGCGAAATAGCACATCTGACCAGCATAGAATGGCTCTACCGCAAGAGTTCAGAGGATGGTACATTTGAAGTATTGACCATATTCTCTCCGAAGCCTGAAGATTACGAAGTCGTGAGGCGGCTGCTGGATATACACAGGTTCCCGTATCCGGTGTATATAGATTTCGACGGACGTTTCAGGAAAGCCAACAATTTCATCCCGGAGGATGTGCGTTTTCACACATTTTTGACAGACAGTGCAGGGAAGATAGTGTATGTGGGCAATCCTTCAATGAGCGAAGACCTTAGGACAGCTTTTGAAAAGGTACTTGAAAGTATTGCCAAATGAATGTTTTGCGCAAAACAGATAAATCAATTATTAATTTTAAAATCAAGCAGCAATGAAGAAGACAATTATTCTCATTCTCGGAGGGGCGGTAGCCCTCACTCTTTCTCTTTTCCTGAGTATCTGTGCGATATCTCAGAGTAACGCTGAATCTGACGGCGGACTTTTCGAAACCAATGTGGAAGCGTTGGCAGGTGTCGAGCATTGGGGAACATGTGGCACAGTAGACCCGTATTGCGATGCAATTTGTCCAAATTGTGGTAATGAGGTCTGGGCAAAAGGATATAAAGGACCTGGTAAACTGACCAATTGTACATGCTCTCAATCAGTAATTGAAAAATAATATCGGGCCTTAAACTGTATTTTCACATTTATGATATGGATGAATATTAGTAAGGGAACAATCCTAGTTCCCTTATTTTTCCTATTTTCATGTTCCGGTGAGGTATCTTTGTCCGTGACGTTCCCGACAGAACGGAAAGCCGGGTGGGAACTTGTCTCAGACGAGTTGTATGTCAATGTTGTATACGATTTGTGGGAGTACAAGTCTTGTCTGCTGGTACCAGTGGCGGACATGAAGACGGGGCACAATCTGTGGATATACGACAAAAATACCGGCAAGCGGATATGGTCCGGTATCAACGACGGCCGCGGGCCAGGTGAGACCATGAGTGGGCTGCAAAACACTTATTTTGCCGATGGCGTGCTGACATATTACGATGACATGAAGGGGAGCATACTCCGTTATCAGATAGATTCGATACTTGCCGGAAGTTTTCTGTACAGGGAGGAGCGGTATGATCCTCCTACGTGGACAATGAGTGTGGTGGAGTCTGGAGACAACAGGTTGTTTATGAAGAATGTCGGCTATTCAAGTCCGGACCTGCATGAGGTAAGCAGGTTTGAGCTCCAGGACCGCGCTGGACATACTCTGTGTCAGTACGATTATTCCCCGGTAAGCGACCCGGAGCTGCGTTTTTATGAGTACATGTATACGCCTTACTCCGCATCACCGGACAAGAGCCGTCTGGCTATAGGAACATTGCATGGGACTGTGCTGGAAACGTACGGCATCGGGCAGGACAGCATAGCTCCTATAGCGGTCAGAGTATTTGAGGATCCGGACATTGATGTATCCTCCGGCGGCTATGACTACAATGAGCGGACAGTCCTGGGATTCTATGACATATATGCTTTCGACGACAGGATTCTGGCAGCGTATGACGGGGAGGTCAATCCCTATTGGAACAGCGGTGACAGGCAGACTTACACCAAGATAGCGGTCTTCGACTGGGAGGGCAACCCTCTGGAGCTTATCCACACTGATTATAAGATAGAAAGGCTTTGTTATTCTGAGACTGAGAATACAATTTATGCTGCCGTGATGGACCGCGACGGCATAATGTATTTAGCGAAGATGGAGCTATAGGTCCCGGCTCTGTAGCAGCCATTTCCAGACGGGAAGTATTTCTATGGCCCTGCCGTCGGGGAGGGGGATGGAGCCTTCTTCGTCGCGGGTGACGATTACCATCCTCGAAAGGCCCTCGGTCTTGTCCAGCCGGACAAGACCGAGGGCCTCCCTCTCCTTTGTGTCGGGGTCGCTGAGCGTGACGCAGGCCTGTACGGCGTATCCGGCTTCCGGTATGTAGAAATCGACTTCGGTATTCTTGTGGTAGAAGTACAGTTTGTCTCCGTAGGTCCTGCTCAGGTGGACGGCGCAGAGGTTCTCGAACAGGGGGGCGGCAGTGTTGCTGAGGAAAATGCTCAGGAGGCCGTTGTCAATGAAGTAATGCTTCTTGACAGTCTCCCTTTCCGTAGATTTGGTAGCGTAGTTCTCAATGGGCAGGAGGATGTATGCGTCTTTGGCGGCTTCGACATACTGGATGACCGATGCCGGGGTAGTGTTGATTCCGGTGCTTTTTATCAGGTTGGCTATCCGGTTGTAGGCTATGGGTTTTCCGATGCTCTCGGCGAGTCTTTTGAACACCATCCGCAGGGCGGTCTCATTGCGGATCCTGCCTCTGACGACTATGTCGTTCAACAGGATTTTCTCATACAGGTCGTTCAGCCACCTTCTCTTGTTCTTGAAAAGCATGAGCTCAGGGAATCCTCCCCACAGGAGATACTGGGAGAGCATTTCCATGACCTTGAATCTCTCCGAACTGTATTCCCATCCCTGGCTAAGCACAATGCCCTGTGACTCAAGATACTCTGAAAAGGAGTAGGGATATACCGTCCCTTCCGTGTATCTGCCACCGAGGGTCGTGTGTATGTCCCGGCTGAGCATTTTAGCGTTGCTTCCTGTGATGTATACCTGAAACTTCCGGTTGGCAAGTCTCCGGGCGAAATGCTCCCAGCCCTCTATGTTCTGTATCTCGTCTAACATCAGTATCGGCTTTTGCCCGCCGGTGCTTCTGTATGCCTGGAGTATCGTGTCGAAGTCGCCGGCATCCATTCCTATGAGACGCTCGTCGTCGAAATCGATGTAGATGAATTCTTCCGGGAGACGGCCTTCGGACATCAGCTGCCTTGCCCGTTTGAACAGCATGTAGGACTTGCCAGCCTGCCGCACGCCTGTAAGGACGTATCGGCCGCTGCCCTCAAATTCGAACTGCCTGTCATACAGGTCAATGTCTCTGAGAAGTTCCTGTCCCTCGCTTATCAGTATCCGGAATGTATCGATTGTTATTGCCATGTGCGGATATTTTGCTACCGCAAATATAGCAAATTTATATTGCTGATATATAAAAATGGTTAAATTTTTATATTACCAATATAAAAATCAGTGCCGGGCACTCATCTCGAACTCGAGGAGGCCGCCGGCGAGTATCTGGCCGATGGTGAGTTTCAGGACGCCGTCCTCTCCGGGCTTTAACCTTGTGCCGTTGAGGCTGACGGAGCGGACGTAGCGGTTGCGGTCGGAGACTTTCGGGGCTTTTATCTCGAGGGTCCGGCCGTTTTCAAGGTTGATCTTCATGTAGGGCAGGTAGGGGGCTCCGAGGATGTACTCTCCGCTGCCGGGGCATACGGGGTAGAATCCCATGGCCGAGAATATGTACCAGGCGGACATCTGGCCGCAGTCGTCGTTGCCGCAGAGGCCGTCGATGTTGTTGCGGTACATCCGGTTCATGATCTCGCGCTGCCAGTACTGGGTCTTCCAGGGATTAGTGGTCCAGGCGTAGAGGAAGGGAATGTGGTGGCTGGGCTCGTTGCCGTGGACGTAGCCGCCGAGGATGCCTTCGCGGGTGACGTCCTCGGTGCCGGCGAAGAACTCGTCGGGCAGGTGCATGGTGAACAGGGTGTCGAGGTTAGCCTCGAACTGCTCTGCTCCGCCCATGGCCTCTATCAGGCCGGGTACGTCATGGGGCACGTAGAAGGAGTAGTTGAGGGAGTTGCCCTCGATGAAGCCCTGGCCGTGGGTGCTGAGCAGCTCGAAGTCAGTCTTGAAGGTGCCGTCCTCGTGGCGGGGACGGGCGTGGCGGGTCCCGGGGTCGAAGACGTTGCGCCAGTTGCCGGAGCGTTTCAGGTACTGCTCTGCGATGTCGGCCTGACCCGCGTCAGCCGCTGTCCGGTAGACGGTCCAGTCGTCGTAGGCGTATTCGAGGGTCACCGAGGCCGAGCTGCCGGAGGCCTCCATGGGCACGTACCCGAGGCGCATCATCTCGCCGGTGCCCTCGTAGTAGGGTATGGAGGAGCTGTGCACCATGGCTTTCAGGGCCCGGGCCGTATCGACAGGGATGCCGGCGGCGATGGCGTCGGCGAGGACGGAGACACTGTGGTAGCCGATCATGCACCAGTTCTCGTTGGCGTTGTGGCTCCATACCGGCAGGGCTCCGTGGACGCTCTGCTCGGAGTGGGCGATCATGGACTCGATGATGTCATGGCTGCGCTCCCGCTGGATGATGTTGTAGAGCGGGTGCAGGGCCCGGAAGGTGTCCCAGGTGGAGAAAATGGTGTAGTTCGTGAAGCCCTCCGCGCGGTGGATGTTGCCGTCCACTCCCCGGTAGAGTCCGTCCGTGTCGCAGTAGACCGAGGGGTTGATCATTGTGTGGTAGAGGGAGGTGTAGAGCATGGACAGCTGGTCCTTATTGCCCTCGGCCTCAATGACCGAGAGGGCATTGTCCCAGGCTGCCCCGGCCTCGGCCGCCACGGTCTCAAAATCCTTCCCTGCCGCCTCCGCCTCCAGATTCCTGACCGCTCCGGCGGTGCTCACCCCCGACAGGGCGACCTTCACCTCCAGCTCCCGGCCCTCCGAGGGGTCGAATTCGAACCAGGCCGCTATCTTCCTGCCTCCGATTTCCGGGAAATTGTGCTCCAGGTCGAACTTGCGGTAGAACCCGTTGTAGAGTACCTTCCCGAATTCCTTGTAGCCGTACTCGCGTATTGGCCTTGAAAACGATATCGCGAAATAGGTGTAGTTGGTCCGCGCCCAGCCGTTGGTGATGCGGTAGCCGGTCAGCAGGGTGTCGTTCTCGACGCGGATCTGGGCCCAGAGCACCTTGCCGTCGTAGTTGTAGATGCCGTGGATGAGGTCGAGGATGATCCGCTGCTCCGAGGCGCCCTCGGGGTAGGTGTAGCGGTGTACGCCTGTCCTCGGGGTGGCCGTCAGCTGCGCCCGTATGCCGTAGTCCTCCAGGAAGGCCTCGTAGTATCCCGGCCGGGCCACTTCCCGCTCATGTGAGTATCGGGAACGGTATCCCGCATCAGGGTCGGCCGCCGTTCCTGGCCTCAGTTTCAGCTCACCGGTGGTGGGCATCAGCAGCACGTCCCCGAGGTCCGAGTGTCCAGTCCCGCTGAAATGCGTGTGGCTGAAGCCCACTATCGTGCTGTCGCCGTACTGGTAGCCGGCGCAGTAGCGGTAGGCCTCGGGCTGATACCGTCCGTCGATGTTGTGCGGCACGGTGTCCGTGTCCGGGCTGAGCTGCACTATTCCGAAAGGATAACATGCCCCGGGAAACGTATGCCCCATTCCGTTTGTTCCAATCATAGGATTCACCCATTTCGAGAGGCTGTCGGTCCCCGCCGCAGCCGTTCCGATAACAGTCATCGCTGTCATTGCCAGAGTACAGAAGAGTTGTCTTTTCATACCGCGAATTTATGGAAAAAGTTGATAAATTTGTAGGATAAATTCAAATTGACAATGAAAGAAAATATTGACAGACCGGACAGGATAGAGGTGCGCGGGGCGAGGGTGCACAATCTTAAGAATATCGATGTGGACGTGCCGCTTGGGAAGGTCGTGGGGATAGCGGGGGTGTCGGGCTCGGGCAAGAGTTCGCTGGCCCTCGGGGTGCTGTATGCGGAGGGCTCGCGGCGCTATCTCGAGTCGCTGTCGACATATACCCGCCGGAGAATGACTCAGGCGGCGCGGGCGAGCGTGGATGAGGTGCTCTACGTGCCGGCGGCCCTGGCCATGCACCAGAGGCCGGCGGTGCCGGGTATCCGCAGCACCTTCGGCACTGGGACGGAGCTGCTCAACATGCTGCGCCTGATCTATTCGCGCCTGGCCTCACACCGCTGCCCGAACGGGCATTACGTGACACCGTCGCTCAATGTGGCGGCCGGTCTGGAACTGGTCTGCCCGGAGTGCGGGGCGCATTTCTACGCACCGTCCGCTGAGGAATTGTCCTTCAACAGCAGCGGTGCCTGTCCTGCTTGCGACGGCACCGGAACTGTCCGCACCGTGGATGAGTCCACCCTGGTGCCGGACGAGACCCTGAGCATCGACCAGGGTGCGGTGCTGCCGTGGAATACCCTGATGTGGTCCCTGATGACCGATGTCTGCCGGGCGATGGGAGTGCGTACGGACGTGCCTTTCAACCAGTTGACCCCGAAGGAGCGGGATATTGTCTTTCATGGACCGGCCGAGAAGAAGCATATATTCTACCATTCGAAGAATACCAACCAGGCCGGGGAATTGGATTTTACCTACTACAATGCCGTCTATACCGTGCAGAACGCCCTTGCGAAGGTCAAGGACGAGAAGGGGATGAAGCGGGTGGAGCGGTTCCTTAGGACCGGGCCGTGTCCTGATTGCGGGGGCTCGCGTTTCTCCGAGGCCGCCCGCGCTCCTAGGGTCCGGGGCATTTCCATAGACGAGGCGTGCCGGATGAGTCTGCGGGAGCTGGTGGAATGGGTGCGCGGGGTGCCGGCTTCCCTGCCGGAGGAGATGCGTCCGATGGCTGAGAGGATCTGCGAGTCGTTCCTGGATGCTTCGGTGCGGCTGCTGGATCTGGGTGTGGGGTATCTGAGTCTGGACCGCGCTTCGTCCACGCTTTCGACCGGGGAGCGGCAGAGGATGCAGCTGGCCAGGGCGGTGCGTAACCGTACCACAGGGGTGCTCTATGTGCTGGACGAGCCGTCGATAGGGCTGCATCCGGCCAATATCGTCGGGCTGGCAGGGGTGATGAAGGACCTGATAGCCGACGGCAATTCGATAGTGCTCGTGGACCACGATGTGCAGATACTCAAGGAGTCGGACTGGATGATAGAGATGGGGCCCGGGGCCGGTTCTTCGGGCGGACAGGTGATAGCGCAGGGGACGCTGGAGGATATCGGACGGTGTCCGGATTCGAAGATAGGCCCGTTTCTGACCGGGCTGGCAGGGGTGAGTGCCCGGAAGCGGGCGGCTGAATCCGAGATGTTTGCTTACGGACGTATCCATATCTCGACGGCTGCGATACATACGGTGAAGCCGTTAGAGGTGGATATCCCCAAGGGGCGGCTGACCGTGGTGACCGGAGTGTCGGGCTCGGGCAAGACGACTCTGATACTGGAGAGTCTGGTGCCGGGTTTGCAGGCGATGGTTTCGGGCGGCAAGTTGCCTGGCCACGTGCTGTCCGTACAGGCCGACGGTATCCGGCACGCCAAACTTATAGACGCAACGCCCATAGGCATCAATATCCGCTCTACCGTAGCTACATACGCCAACGTACACGACGAGCTGCGCAAGGTCTACGCCCGCACGCCCGACGCTAAGGCCGCCGGCTGGAAGGATGGGGATTTCTCCTACAATACCGGCCGTCTGCGCTGTCCTACCTGTGACGGTACTGGTGTAATCAACCTCGACGTACAGTTCCTGCCCGACGTGGACATACCCTGCCCGGACTGCCGCGGCTCCCGCTATTCCAAGGCGGCTTACCGTATCCGCCGGGAGAATTTCGAGGGAACCTATCACTCTCTTCCCGAATTGATGGCGATGGATGTCAGCGACGCTCTCGTGGCGTGCGGGGATCTCAGAACTGTGCGTCAGCGGCTTCAGGTGCTCCAGGACCTTGGCTTGGGCTATCTGACTCTCGGCGAGCAGACTCCCGGACTGTCGGGCGGCGAGGCCCAGCGTCTCAAGCTGGCCAGCGAGATGGGACGCGGCCAGGACGATTCGGTCTTCGTGTTCGACGAGCCGACCATAGGACTGCATCCTGCCGACGTACAAACCCTGCTGCAGGTCTTCCAGAGCCTGATAGACCACGGCGCCACGGTCATCGTCATCGAGCACGACATCGATGTCATCCGCTCAGCCGACTACGTCATCGACATGGGGCCCGGCGGCGGCGAGGAAGGCGGCCGCATCGTGGCAGCCGGCACTCCTGACGACATCCGCCGCTGCCCTTCCAGTGTCACCGGCCGGTTCATCTGATAATTTGTGTAATCTGTTTAAAGTGTTGAGGTATGGAATTGAATGATAAGATTGTGACTTACCGAAAGCCGCACGGAAGAGAAGGACATGATGGTGAAGGTCGTCGTAAACCTGATAAACAAGAACAACTAAGGGATGCGTGATGGCCTGGCAACGGTAAGTACTGCAGCGGCTTCGTTTTGTAATGCTTCGATAGACAGGCCTTTACAAATGCAACGAGTGCTTTTCGGATATTTTTGACACTTCCGAAAGCACACGCTCTAATTGTAACTTGATGATTTAAAGATAATTGCATTTTTAGGCCGCTTCTCTGCTTGCCGTTACGCAAATTCACATGAAAACATTTACTATCTTTGAGAGGCTAATCAGAAAGATATGGAAATAATTGACAGAGACAATGGATATGTTCTGCTGCGGGTGGGGCCGGAGCGGGAAATGTATGATGCCCGGGAGGCCGGCGGAAGGCTGCTGGAGGAGGCTGCTCGGGCCGGGGCGGTGATGGTGTACTGTGACTACTGGCTGCGGACGTCGGACGGCCGGCGGAAGGACAATCCGGTCAATGACTGTCAGCCGGGCAGTGTGCGGGAGGACTTCGACTTCGGGGCGATAGTGGCTGTGAATGAGGCTCTGATGCGGAAATGGGAACAGGAGACGGCGGAGGACAATGCAGGAGACGGCACGGTGCTGAAATACGGCCGGTGGTATTCGCTGAGGCTCTTCCTCTCGCGGCACGGAGCGCTGGTGCATCTGCCGCAGACGCTCTACGGGGTGGACGAGGTGGATGCGAGGGCTTCGGGGCAGAAGCAGTTCGACTATGTGGACCCGCGGAACCGGGAGGCGCAGATAGAGATGGAGGCCATCTTCACGGACCATTTAAGGAAAATAGGGGCGTGGCTGCCGCAGCGGACGCGGACGGTCGGGGAGGATGACGCCTCCTATGCCGTAGAGGCCTCGGTCGTCATCCCCGTGCTCAACCGTGCGGCCACGATCCAGGACGCGCTCCGCTCGGCACTCTCGCAGCAGACGGATTTCCTGTTCAATGTCATAGTGATAGACAATTATTCCACCGACGGAACATCGGAAAGGATAGATGAACTTGCCTCGTCCGACAGCCGGGTGATTCACCTTATCCCGGAGGAGAGCGGTCT
This sequence comes from uncultured Alistipes sp., assembly GCA_900550465.1. Classification (GTDB taxonomy): domain Bacteria; phylum Bacteroidota; class Bacteroidia; order Bacteroidales; family UBA932; genus Coprenecus. The sequence goes on along the minus strand of URSC01000002.1, from coordinate 125,202 downwards.
GGGCATCGGCGGCTGCTGGAACGCCGGCATCAGCCATCCGGCTTGCGGACGCTATGCCGTGCAGCTCGACAGCGACGACATGTATAGCGGGCCCGATACCCTGCAGCGGATTGTGGAAGTGTTCCGCCGCGAGCGGTGCGCCGTGGTCATCGGCAGCTACATGATGACTGACTTCGACCTGCGGCCCATACCGCCAGGCATCATCGACCACCGCGAGTGGACCGACTCCAACGGCCACAACAACGCCTTGCGCATCAACGGCCTCGGTGCTCCCCGCGCCTTCCACGCCGCTACCCTGCGCTCGGCCGGCGGCTTCGAGAACGTCTCCTACGGCGAGGACTACGGCGTAGTGCTCCGCCTGACCCGTGAGTACCGCCTCTGCCGCATCTACGCCCCGGTATACAGCTGCCGCCGCTGGGGCGGAAACTCCGACGCCGCCCTGGACATCTCCAGGATCAACGCCCACAACGCCTACAAGGACTCCCTCCGCACCCGCGAGCTCCTCGCCCGCCAGCAGATGAATAACGGCCGACTTGGTGAATGAAAACAGTCCAACTTGGTGAATGAAAACAGTCCAACTTGGTGAATGAAAACAGTCCAACTTGGTGAATGAAAACAGTCCAACTTGGTGAATGAAAACAGTCCAACTTGGTGAATAAGTCTTCGTAAATTATTTTATTTCAATATTTAGTGTTATATTTGCAAAAGTCAAAAATAACGCTGATGGAAGAGCCTATTACATACAGAAAACGAATTGCCGACAAGCTTCTCAGTGAACAATTGGAGGCATCGGGAGCTGTACTGATTCAAGGTCCGAAGTGGTGCGGCAAGACTACGACGGCAGAGCAGCAGGCCGGAAGCATTATTTATATGGACGAGCCGAAAAACCGTCAGGCAAATCTTATATTAGCGGAGACGGATCCTCAGGTACTGCTTCAAGGAGCAGTTCCGAGGGTGATCGACGAGTGGCAGCTGGCACCGTCATTGTGGGATACTGTCAGATTCGAGACCAGCCACAGACGGTCTCCCGGGCAGTTTATCCTGACAGGTTCTGCTGTTCCTCCGGATTTATCAGAACAGACGCATTCCGGCATAGGCAGGATAGCAAGACTTACCATGCGGACAATGAGTCTTTGGGAGTCCGGAGAGTCAAACGGCAGTGTGCGTCTTGAGTCTATGTTTTCTGGAGAATTTGTTCCGGCCTCTGCTGAAAATATGTCTTTGGAGTCACTGGCATTCTTGATATGCAGGGGCGGATGGCCGGGCTCGCTGGATCTTTCAAGGAAAGCTGCATTGCGACAGGCGTTGAACTATGCTGACGCTGTGTGTGAAAGCGATATCTCAAGAGTGGACGATGTCTGCAGGGATGCGGATTTTGCGCGTAGACTGATGCGCTCCTATGCCAGGCATCAAGGCCAGCAGGTGCCGTTGAGTACGATATATGCGGATCTGTCGGGCAACCGTGCCGGAAGCATGACGGAAGACACCATTGCATCTTATTTACGCGCACTCAGGAAGATATTTGTGATAGAGGATCTTCCTGCTTGGAATCCCAATCTGAGATCCAAAACGGCTATCCGCACTTCTGATACAAGGTATTTTGCTGATCCGTCCATAGCAGCGGCCTCTGTCGGTACGGGACCTGAGGACTTGCTTGCAGATCTGAATACCCTCGGGTTGTTTTTCGAGACAATGGCTGTACGCGACCTCCGTGTTTATGCAGAGGCTCTTGACGGCAAACTGTACCATTATCGTGACAAGACCGGACTTGAATGTGATGCAGTCATTCATCTTCGTAACGGCCGTTACGGTCTGATTGAGATCAAACTCGGAGGAGATACTCTTATAGAGTCCGGTGCCAGGACATTGCTGAAACTTGCAGGTAAGATTGACACTGAGGCCATGAGTGCCCCGTCCTTCCTTATGGTTCTTACTGGCACCGGTCAGTATGCTTATCGCCGCAGCGATGGAGTCTGTGTTGTCCCTATCAGTTGTCTGCGGGTGTGATTACCAGCCTTTGAGGGCGAAGCGGCAGGTGACCGAGTAGGTGTACTTGATGGTGCGGAAGGCGTCGGAGGCGGAGGCTGCCGGGGCGGCTTCGGCTGAGCCGAGTGCGGCTCCGTCCATGCGGAGCTTGCTGTTCTGGACGACCGTGTAGTGGTCTGTTCCGCCGCCGTGCTCTACGATGCTGAGGACTTTCCCGATTTTCTCACCGAGGGCCTCCGCCATGTATCCGGCTTTGTCCTTAGCGGCCAGCAGCGCGTCTTTCTTGCCCTGCTCGTGGTATTTGAGGATGTCCTTGTTGCTCATTTCCCCGATACGCATGGAACTTACTCCCTTAGTGTCTATGACGGAGATGATCCTGTCTATCATCGTGAAATCGTGCAGGGTGATGTCCAGATTCTTGCCGATGAGGAAATCCAGGCCCCGCTCCCTCCAGTAATCGCCCACGTCCTGGGTGCGGATGTCGTTGTCGGTGATGCCGATGGAGTGAAGGGCTTCGCGCATCTGCGACTCGATGTCCTCGATACGGACTTTTGTCCTGTATTCCTCGGGTTTGGAGACTCCGTCGAATTCCTCCTCGAAATATTCCTTGATGCCGATTACAAAATGTATCTCGTCCGGAATAATCTCTACCTCGGAGGTGCCGGTGACCTCGATATAGCGGAATTTGTCTTTATATGGAGCATCCTGGGCATTCATCAGGCCGCAGGAAAGAACTGTGGCGGCAGCCGCCGCAATAATAAATGAAACAGCTTTCATACTTCAGATGCTTTGTGATTCTGAAATATGAAAGCTGTCAATTACCGTGCCACCCCTCTATCCCTCGACCTTGAAGCGGACTCTCCACCGTCCGTCGGCGAAGTCATGCGAGAGTATCCGGAAGTGCCCGATCTCCGAGGTATTGGAGACGTGGGCCCCGATGCAGGCGCAGGCGTCGTAGTCCCCGACCCTGACTATCCGGAGGGTCTGCGAGACATTCTCCGGCAGTTTGCTCAGGTCGACTATTGCACCTGCCTCTGACAGAGGAACGAACTCAATGGTGACCGGCAGGGCTGCCGCTATCACCTCATTGACCTTGTCCTCAATGGCCTGGACCTGCTCCGGAGTGGGGCACTCCGCCAGCAGATAGTCGCATTTGCTCTTCTTCCGCTCGATATGGGCGTTGCGCGAGCGGGGACAGCCGAACATCCGCACCATCGTCTGGTTGAGGATATGTTCCGCCGTGTGCATCGGAGGGTATTCCTCCTTGTTGTGCGCGTTGAGCTGGATGTTCTCTTCCATTATTTTACTGTGAAATTCCGGATGATGTTCAGGATGACCTCCGAGGCCTTCTCCATGCTCTGCACGGGCAGATACTCGTACTTGCCGTGGAAGTTGAGGCCGCCGGCGAAGATGTTGGGGCAGGGCAGGCCCATGAACGAGAGGCGGGCGCCGTCCGTACCGCCGCGGATGGGACGGATGTTGGGCTTGATGCCCGCGGCCTTCATGGCCTCGACTGCCTTCTCGATGATGTGGTAGTGGGGCTCTACCTCCTTCTTCATGTTGTAGTACTGGTCCTTGATGTCGACGGTCACGACACCGGCTCCGTACTTGCAGTTGATGAAGTCGGCGCACTCCTGTATCATCTTCTTCTTGCGCTCGAACAGCTCGAAGTCGTGGTCGCGGATGATGTACTGGATGTCGGCCTCCTCGACCACGCCGGTGAACTTGGTGATGTGGATGAATCCGTCGTAGCCCTCGGTGTATTCGGGTCTCTGCCATACGGGCAGCATGTCGTTGAGCTCGGACGCGATGAGTATCGCATTGAGCATCTTGTCCTTGGCGTAGCCCGGGTGGATGTTGCGGCCCTGGATGTGCAGCTTGGCGGCCGCGGCGTTGAAGTTCTCGTACTCGAGTTCGCCGATGGCGCCTCCATCCATGGTGTAGGCGTATTTGGCACCGAACCTGGCCACGTCGAAATGGTCCACTCCGCGGCCGATTTCCTCGTCGGGGGTGAAGCCGATCTTGATGGGACCGTGCTTGAATTCAGGATGTTCCATGATGTATTCGGCGGCGGCCATGATTTCGGCCACTCCGGCTTTGTCATCTGCTCCGAGCAGGGTGTTGCCGTCGGTGGTGATCAGGGTCTGGCCCACATAGTCCTTCAGCTCGGGGAATTCTTCCGGGTCGAGAACCATGCCTTTAGCCTCGTTGAGAGTGATGGCCTTGCCGTCGTAGTTCTCCACTATACGGGGCTTGATGCCGCTGCCGGGGGCATCGGGGGAGGTGTCCACATGGGAGATGAATCCTATGGCGGGGACGTCCTCTTCTATGTTGGAGGGTATGGATGCCATCAGGTATCCATATTTATCAAGTTCTACTTTTTCAAGCCCCATGGCCTCCAATTCTTTTCGGAGCTGATCCAGAAGGGCAAACTGCTTGTTGGTACTGGGCTGACTCTGCGAGTCCGGGTTCGATGTCGTGTCGAATGCCACGTACCTCAGAAATCTGTCAACTATTTTTTCCATATCTAAAATATTTAACTAAATCAAAATCATACTTGCCGCCATTACCGCCATACCGGCTATGACCCCGATGATGGACAGGTGGTGGTGCCCGAACTTTTCGGCGGACGGAAGAAGCTCATCTAATGCGATATAGGTCATGATACCCGCGACCACTGCGAGTACCGTTCCGTTCAGGGACTGGTCGAATATCCTCGAGAGCAGCAGGTAACCGACGACTCCCCCCACCGGCTCGGCGAGTCCGGACAGGAAGGCGTTCCCGACGGCCTTGCCCTTTTTCCGCGTGGCATAGTAAATCGGTATTGCAACCATTATGCCTTCCGGAATGTTGTGGATCGCCACAGCCACAGCGATGGAAATACCCGTCCGGGGGCTTTCCATGGCGCTCACGAAGGTGGCCATGCCCTCCGGGAAATTGTGTATGGCAATGGCAATCACGGAGAAGAGCCCCAGCCGCATGAGCCCCGTACTGTCCGGGACGGCGCCGTCCTCCGAGGGGGCGGCGGAATATTCATGGGGATTGTCCTTCGAGGGTATCAGATTGTCAATGAGGGCAATCAGCGCTATCCCCGCGAAGAAGGCCAGGACAGTATACAGCAGCCCCGTCCTCTCTCCGAAGGCGGAGCCGAGGCTGGCTCTGGCCTCGGCGAAAAGTTCCGTCATGGAGATGAAGAGCATCACTCCTGCCGAGAAACCGAGGGCAAATGAGAGGGTCTTCGTGCTGAATTTTCTTGTCAGCAGCACAATCACCCCTCCGAGTCCGGTGGACAGTCCCGCGATGAGGGTCAGGAGCAGTGCAATGGGGAAATTACTGTCGCTCAGCATCGTTATTTCTCTTCGGCGGCGTCAGTTTTCTTACATGCCCAGATCATGTAGGCAATCAGCAGGATATATACTCCGAGGGCAACCCATACCGCGGGGGTGGAGGACTGCCACTGAGTATTGACCAGGTTCACGTCGGCAAAGCGCATGATCGCGGATACGACTCCCATCAGGGCGCCGCCGGCGATGAATCCGGAAGCCACGAGGGTGCCTTTCTCCTTGCGGGCCTCGTTGATGGCCTTGTCCTTGCTGCGGGAGCCCACATACCATGCGACGGCTCCTCCGATCATCAGGGGAAGGTTGAGTTCGATGGGAATGAACATTCCGAGCGCGAAGGGCAGGGCGGGTACCTTGAACAGGGTAAGGATGATGGCGATGGCGGCTCCGATGCCGTACATCAGCCAGGGAGCGCTGCCTCCGAGCATCAGGGGCTCGATGACGGCGGCCATGGCATTGGCCTGAGGAGCTACGAGGGCACCTTCACCGGTGAATCCGAAGGTGTCGTTGAGAATCATCATCACTCCTGCGACGGTGGCGGCGGCCACTATTGTTCCTAAGAACTTCCATCCCTCCTGCTTGCGGGGGGTGGTTCCGATCCAGTAACCTATCTTCAGGTCGGTGATGAAGCCTCCGGCCATGGAGAGTGCGGTGCAGACCACGCCTCCGATGATCAGGGCGGCGGCCATGCCGGAAGTGCCCTTGAGTCCTGCTGCCACCAGGATGATGGAGGCCAGGATAAGGGTCATCAGGGTCATGCCGCTGACGGGGTTGGTGCCGACTATGGCTATCGCGTTGGCGGCCACTGTGGTGAACAGGAAGGCGATGACTGCCACTACTAGGAGGGCTATTACGGCGTGCCACAGGTTGTCCAGCACTCCGAAGTAGAAGAATACGAACATCAGGGCCAGGGTAACGGTCAGGCCGATGATTATGATCTTCATGGACAGGTCTCTCTGAGTGCGGGCCTCCTGGGTGCCGGCGCCGTCCTTCTTGCCGCGGAACTCCTTGCCGGCCAGGCCCAGTGCGGACTTGATGATACCGGCTGACTTGATGATGCCGATGATGCCGGCGGTGGCGATGCCTCCGATGCCGATGTGGCGGGCGTAGTTGGTGAAGATCTCCTCAGGCGACATCGAGCCTACGGTCGCCGTCAGGCCCGAGCCCATCAGGTCCACTACGCTGTCTCCGAAGATCAGGTTCATCAGCGGAATAATGATGAACCATACGAGGAACGAGCCGCAGCAGATGATGAATGAATACTTGAGGCCGATGATGTAGCCGAGGCCGAGGACTGCCGCTCCCACATTGACCTTGAAGAGCAGCTTTGCGTTGGTGGCCACCTGCTCGCCCCAGGGCAGTACCCTGGAGGTGAAGACCTCGGACCACCATCCGAAGGTGGATACGATGAAGTCGTAGAGACCTCCGATCAGACCGCTGATAAGCAGTGTCTTGGCTCCCTTGCCTCCGGACTCGCCGCTGACCAGTACCTGAGTGGTGGCGGTAGCCTCGGGGAAGGGGTATTTGCCGTGCTGCTCCTTTACGAAATATTTGCGGAAAGGAATCAGCAGCAGGATACCGAGCACTCCTCCGATGAGAGAGCTGAGGAATATCTTGGAGAAATCCACCGTGAGTTCCGGATATCTGTCCTGCAGGATGTACAGGGCCGGGAGGGTGAATATCGCTCCTGCCACTATTACACCGGAGCAGGCGCCGATGGACTGGATGATGACATTCTCGCCCAGGGCGTTCTTGCGCTTGAATGCGCTGGAGAGTCCTACCGCTATTATAGATATAGGTATGGCGGCCTCGAAGACCTGCCCTACTTTCAATCCGAGGAAAGCTGCGGCAGCAGAGAAGATGATGGTCATCACGAGGCCGATGGTCACGGACCATACAGTTACCTCAGGATAGACTTTGTCCGGATTGAGAAGAGGCTGGTACTTCTCGCCGGGTTTCAGTTCCCGGAATGCGTTTTCGGGAAGAGTTACTTTTTTATTTTCTTCGCTCATAAGATAGGTATTAGGAAGGTTTGGTTTTGGATACAAATTTAACCAAAAATTTTTATGAAAAATTCTTTCAAGAAATTTTAAATTATATCTTCTTTGTTTTCAGCAACTTGGTTAAAAGAGATAAAATTTTTTCAAAAATTTTTGAAAATTTTTTGCAGAAAAATTTGGTGGTTTAAAAAATCGCCCATATATTTGCAGCCCGTTTGAGAAAAACGGATAGTTCATTGAAAAGACTGAGAGAGATAACGAGGTAAAAGTATATAGGTTAATAAGTCTGTTAAGATGTAAATTTTAATGGGACTACAATTGATCCAAATACGAGACGAATACTAAATCATATCGAGAGAAGTTACAAGGGCGAACGGAGGATGCCTAGGCTTCCGGCGGCTAAGAAGGACGCAGTAAGCTGCGAAAATGTGCGGGGATCCGCCAACAGGACTTGATCCGCACGTATCCGAATGGGGAAACCCGGACGAGTGAAGCTCGTCCACGCCAGAGCGAACCCAGGGAACTGAAACATCTTAGTACCTGGAGGAAAAGAAAGAAAGATCGATTTCCCGAGTAGTGGCGAGCGAAAGGGAAATAGCCCAAACCGGAGTTGTTACGGCAATTCCGGGGTTGTAGGAGTCATACCGCGAACAGTTCATCACAAGCGGAAGCTTCTGGAAAGGAGTCCGGCACAGGGTGACAGGCCCGTACGCGTAGAGCATGGACTGTTCAAATGACCACCTGAGTAGGGCGGGGCACGAGGAACCCTGTCTGAATCCGCGGGGCCCATCCCGCAAGGCTAAATACGACCGGAAGACCGATAGTGAACCAGTACCGTGAGGGAAAGGTGAAAAGAACCCCGAACAGGGGAGTGCAATAGACCCTGAAACCGTTCGTCTACAAGCGGTCGGAGCATCTTTATGGTGCGACGGCGTGCCTTTTGGATAATGAGCCTACGAGTTGTTCCATTCCTGCGAGGTTAAGCGCTTAAGGCGCGTGAGCCGAAGCGAGAGCGAGTCTGACAAGGGCGTAAAGTAGGAGTGGACAGACGCGAAACCTAGTGATCTACCCTTGGCCAGGTTGAAGGCGCCGTGACAGGCGCTGGAGGACCGAACCGGTTTCCGTTGAAAAGGATTCGGATGAGCTGAGGGTAGGGGTGAAAGGCTAATCAAACTGGGAGATAGCTCGTACTCCCCGAAATGTCTTTAGGGACAGCCTCGCCGGAGCTTCACGGAGGTAGAGCTACTGATAGGATGCGAGGGCTTCACCGCCTATCAATTCCTGACAAACTCCGAATGCCGCGAAGTGATCGACGGGAGTGAGTCGCCGGGTGCTAATGTCCGGTGGCAAGAGGGAAAGAGCCCGGACCGCCAGTTAAGGCCCCGAAATGTATGCTAAGTTGAGAGAACGAGGTGGCTATGCAGAGACAGCTAGGATGTTAGCTTGGAAGCAGCTATTCATTTAAAGAGTGCGTAACAGCTCACTAGTCGAGCGCAGCTGCGTGGATGATAAACGGGCATCAAGCATACTGCCGAAACTGCGGACTCGTCGCAAGATGAGTGGTAGGGGAGCATTCCGGTCGGCGCCGAAGGTCGTTCGTGAGGACGGCTGGAGCGTCCGGAAAAGAAAATGTAGGCATAAGTAACGACAATGCGGGCGCGAAACCCGCACACCGAAAGCCCAAGGTTTCCTGAGCGACGTTAATCGCCTCAGGGTAAGTCGGGCCCTAAGCCGAACCCGAAAGGGGAAGGTGATGGACAACCGGTCAAGATTCCGGTACCCGTTATGTCAGTGAAGGAGTGACTGAGGAGTGACACCTCCGCCGCCTGACGGAATAGGCGGTTGAAGCGCGTAGGTAAAGTCTGCGGTAATGCCGGAGATTGCTGAAACGCGACAGTACCGCGAGCCTTCGGGCAAGCGGACAGCGAGGGTAACCAGACTCACGAGAAAACCTCCGTAGCATATGGCATGACGGCCCGTACCGTAAACCGACACAGGTGGGCGAGGAGAGAATCCTAAGGTGCTCGAGCGATTCATGGCCAAGGAACTCGGCAAACTGACCCCGTAACTTCGGGAGAAGGGGTCCCACGGAAGTGGGCGCAGAGAAATGGCCCAGGCGACTGTTTACCAAAAACACATGGCTTTGCGAAATCGAAAGATGACGAATAAGGCCTGACACCTGCCCGGTGCCGGAAGGTTAAGAGGGGGCGTAAGATGGAAGCAATGAAGTCGAAGCGCTGAATTGAAGCCCCGGTAAACGGCGGCCGTAACTATAACGGTCCTAAGGTAGCGAAATTCCTTGTCGGGTAAGTTCCGACCTGCACGAATGGTGTAACGATCTGGGCGCTGTCTCAGCCATGATCTCGGTGAAATTGTAGTAGCGGTGAAGATGCCGCTTACCCGCAACGGGACGGAAAGACCCCGTGAACCTTTACTGCAGCTTAGCGCTGAAACCGGGTAATTGATGTGTAGGATAGGTGGGAGGCTGTGATGGCGGTACGCCAGTATTGCCGGAGCCGCTGTTGAAATACCACCCTTTGGTTATTTGGTTTCTAACTCTTTGTTGAGGACACCGCTTGGTGGGTAGTTTGACTGGGGTGGTCGCCTCCAAAAGCGTAACGGAGGCTTCCCAAGGTCCACTCAGCACGAATGGTAACCGTGCGCAGAGTGTATTGGTATAAGTGGGCTTGACTGAGAGACCGACAAGTCGATCAGGTGCGAAAGCAGGGCAAAGTGATCCGGTGGTTCTACATGGTTTGGCCATCGCTCAAAGGATAAAAGGTACTCCGGGGATAACAGGCTGATCGCTCCCAAGAGCTCAAATCGACGGAGCGGTTTGGCACCTCGATGTCGGCTCGTCACATCCTGGGGCTGGAGCAGGTCCCAAGGGTTCGGCTGTTCGCCGATTAAAGTGGCACGCGAGCTGGGTTCAGAACGTCGTGAGACAGTTCGGTCCCTATCTGTTGTGGGCGTAGGAAATTTGCGGAGGTCTGTCCTTAGTACGAGAGGACCGGGATGGACACACCTCTGGTGTACCGGTTGTGGCGCCAGCTGCACCGCCGGGTATCCACGTGTGGTTAGGATAAGCGCTGAAAGCATCTAAGCGCGAAGCCGGCTTCAAGATAAGATTTCCATGGAGGGTCGTCGAAGACTACGACGTCGATAGGCTGCAGGTGTAAAGGCGGCAACGTCAAAGCCGAGCAGTACTAATAGCCCGACACTTCTGATATGACGCAGAAAAACAAACAATAATACTGAGTTGTCTCTCTCATTTCTTATAGAATACGTCACGAAAGTGACAGAGAAATCATGGTGGTTATAACGGTGTGGACCAACCTCTTCCCATTCCGAACAGAGAAGTTAAACGCACTTGTGCCGATGGTACTGCCCTAACAGGGGTGGGAGAGTAGGTAGCCGCCGCCCCTTAGAGCCCTCGGAGCATGACGCTCCGGGGGCTTTTTTTATGTCTACGTCTTCTATTCTCCCGTTTCCATACGCAACGGGAGGCCGCGCAGCAAATTGTTCCTAAGAGTCAGTTCGTTGACGGAAGGTGTCAGCCGGCGGAATTTATTGAAGGTCTCGCGCGATATGTCGAAGTGGCGGCAGATATCCAGGATAGTGTATTGGTCTTCCAGCATCTCCAGTACAGTGTGCGTGTTGTCTATCAGGATGTTGAGCTTGGTGTAACTGCCTTTCCGCCGGCCTAGGATTACTCCGTTGGCCTTACGCATTGCCAGGGCCTCCTTAGTCCGCATTGAAATGAGGTTTCTCTCTATTTCTGCTACCAGGCCGAAAGCAAAGCACAGAACTTTGCTGTTGATACTGTCATCGAAGGTATATCCTTCCTTGGTAGTGTATAGTCGGATTTTCTTCCGCAGACATTTCCCCGTAATCTCCATGATGTCGGTGAGAGTGCGGCTTAATCTGGATATTTCAGTAACAATGAGTGTGTCACCGGGCTTGAGCCTGCGCAGCAGACGACCCAGTTTCCGCTCTTTTTCGTTTTTCTTTCCGCTGACGATTTCCGTGACCCAGCAGTCGACAGTGAGCTGTCGTGCTTCAGTGTAGCGGAGGATCTCCTCCTTCTGATTGGCCAAATGCTGTTTGCCAGTACTGACTCTGAGATAACCTACAATCATATTTTATTGAAAATTTAACCGGGGCGACATTGCCCCAGGATAAAATTAGCAATGTGTGCGGTATTCTGATGGTCAGCCGGGTTCTATCCTGAAAAGTTTGTTATATTTGCCGGCAAAATCCACATTAAATATGCAGTACAGTATCGGAGACAGAGTCAGGTTCATGGACTTTGACGGAGACGGTATGGTTACGGCTGTCCTTCCGCACGGGCTTTTGGAGATAGAGGTCGAGGGGATGAGTATGAGGGTGTCGACCGGAGAGGTAGTCCCGGTAAATGCCCGTGACGGAGAAGATGAAAGTCTTCTCTACGACGGCAATACTAATCTCTCCCGTTTCAAGCAGTGCGCTGTCCCTGCGCATCGCTCCGTCCCGACCGGAAAGAAATCAGGGCGTCAGGCGGATACAATGGAAGTGGACCTGCATCTGGAGAGAATCCGGCAGAAATATCCCGCGGCACGCAATGTCCCCGACGGGGATGCTCTCTACCTTCAGCTGGATGTCTTCGAGAAGAGCATGGCCGAGGCATTCAGGAAGGGAGTGCGGACCGTAGTTCTGATTCACGGCAATGGCCGGGGTGTTCTCCGTTCGGAACTGCTCCGCCGCCTGCGGGAATATCCGGGCGTGACGGTGCGGGAAGCCTCCGTACTGCGTTACGGCAGCGGAGCCATTGAGGTGGTCATCAGGTAGGCGCTACCTGCGTTTTCTTCTGAACATCAGTCTGTAACAATAGATGCATCCGGCAGCAACGGCCAGCAGCATCAGGTTCCATAGGATGGTCATGCCCCATCTGACGGGATGGGCGAACTCGCGGTAAGGCGAATCTCCTTCGGAGTATCTGGCGAATGCATTGGTGTAGACTGTGGTGCCGTTCTCATACCATGCGGTCATCCTCACGTATGGATCCTCAGGTGTCATGACATACTGTATCGCGCTGGAGTTGAAAATGGAATCCACTATGGTTCCGTTCTGTGATATGACCCTGATGGCACTGGCGGGGGCGCTCAGACGCATGTACACGGTGTCTCCTTTGAGTCCGATATCCTCAATTCTGGGCAGTATCAGGTTCTCCGCGTGTTTGACGGCAGTATCTCCGTTCCCGAAGTCAGGAACGCGGGTGGTGTAGAAGTTCCCCTTGAGCAGTTGTTCGCGGATGTCTTTCCAATAGGGGGTGGGAGTGTTGATCCAGGAACAGCGGCGGGCAATGGATGCATGGGCCTTGGAGTTGTGGTTGTCATCGTTGATACAGTTGTGGGCGTAGCGTCCGGCGGACAGAGCCTCATCCCAGTGGTTCAGGCTGGTGCCTCTGCCGTGGTCTTTCTCGCCGAATCCGGCGTCTCCCTCGATAAGTCTGTATCCCGAAAGATGCTCCATCACTCTCCTGTCTATAGTGAGGGTCCGGTTGGGATGGTTGAACTGGACGAAGTCTCCGTCATCAGCCAGCCTGTCTATCATGAACTGTTTCTGGGACAGTAGAATGGGCAGGATGTGGTCGAATTTCTCCACTTTCTCGACGCCGTATGCGTTGATGTGGAATTTGAAGAGGTTGTACCCGTGCTCGTATCCGGCTATGTATAGGGATGAGTCTATGGGGTGGGGAGTGAGAGCCTGATGATTGGTGAAGCCCAGGATGTCGTATCCGTAGCTCATGTAGTCGGCGTATACCACATCAGGGTAATAAGGACATTCGTTGATGCCCTTGTCCACCTTGGTGTGGGTGTGCAGGCATGCGCGTTTCCAGCCTATGGATGTGTCCAGGTCCGCGTATGGGTTGTATATCCTGTCTCCGCTGAAAGGCACCGGGCCTTCGAACCGGTATATGGGGGAAACACTGAAAATGGTGAGGGCCAGTACTGCCGCCAGCAGGATGGAGGCCAGGATTTTTCCGAGAATTTTGAGAAATTTTGTCATCTTGCGTGGTCACAATTAATAAATATCGCATTGAACGTCGCAAATTTATAAAAACTGACCTTTATTTATTATTTTTGTTTTTTTAAAATCGAAAATTATGTGTGGAATAGTTGGATATATGGGCCCTAAGCAGGCGGCCCCCATCTTGATCAAAGGACTTCACAGACTGGAATACAGAGGCTATGACAGTGCCGGCATAGCCCTTATCAATGCCGAGGGGACACTCTCGGTATATAAGTCCAAGGGCAAGGTCAGCGACCTGGAAAAACTTATCGATGACAAGGATACCACCGGTACCATAGGCATAGCGCACACCCGCTGGGCCACTCACGGGGAACCGAATGACATCAATGCCCATCCCCACTATTCGGAGCACAAGAACCTGGCTCTGATTCACAACGGCATAATCGAGAATTACAAGGCCCTGAAGAAGGAGCTGCTCAACAAGGGCTATCACTTTCACAGCGATACCGATACCGAGGTCGTGATTCAGCTCATACAGTATATGATGGACTCGCACGGCATCTCGCTGGTGGAGGCAGTGCCCCTGGCTCTCAGGAATGTCGTGGGCGCATACGCCATAGTGGTGATCGACAAGGACAATCCCAATATCATGATTGCCGCCCGCAAGGGCAGTCCGCTGGTGGTCGGAATCGGCAAGGAAGAGTTCCTCATCGGTTCTGACGCCACACCTATCGTGGAGTACACCGACAGGGTCATCTATCTGGATGACGAGCAGATAGCGGTGATGGAGAGAGGCGGCGGCATCCGCATTACGGACCTGCGTCAGGTGGAGGTCACTCCCATCGTAAAGAAGCTGGAGCTCAATCTGAGCGAGATAGAGAAAGGCGGCTTCCCCCATTTCATGCTCAAGGAGATATACGAGCAGCCCAATACCCTGCGTACATCCATGAAGGGCCGTCTTCATCCTGAACTCGGCGAGGTGAAGCTCTCCGGCATCATCGACAACAGGGACAGGTTCCTCAATGCGAGAAGAATCATCATCTGTGCCTGCGGAACATCGTGGCATGCCGCCCAGATAGGAAAATATATGATCGAGGAACTGGCAAGGATACCGGTAGAAGTGGAGTACTCTTCGGAGTTCAGGTATCGCAAGCCGGTGATTTTCAGTGATGATATAGTAATTGCGATATCGCAGTCAGGAGAGACTGCCGACACCCTGGCGGCTATAAAGCTGGCCAAGGCTCACGGCGCCTTCCTCTTCGGTATCTGCAACGTGGTGGGCTCATCCATTCCCCGCGAGACCGACTCGGGATGTTATACCCATGCCGGCCCGGAGATAGGAGTGGCCTCTACCAAGGCTTTTACCGCCCAGGTGTCTACTCTCGCCCTGCTGGCCCTCTCGCTGGCCAAGGAGAAGGGAACCATAACCGAGGCGCGCAGACGCGAGCTGGTGGAGGAACTGCAGCGCATTCCTGAGAAAATCGAGAAGATTCTCAGGCACGATGAACTGATCTCGCGTATAGCCAGCGTCTTCACATACGCGCATAACTTCATCTATCTGGGCCGGGGCTACAATTTCCCCGTAGCCCTCGAAGGTGCCCTGAAACTCAAGGAGATATCCTATATCCATGCCGAGGGCTATCCTGCAGCGGAGATGAAGCACGGCCCCATCGCCCTGATCGATGACGAGCTCCCTGTCGTGGTAATCGCCACCAGAAGGGGCAAGTACGACAAGATAGTCAGCAACGTGCAGGAAATAAAGGCCCGCAAGGGACGGATAATCTCAATAGTAACCGAGGGCGATACGGATGTCCGGAACATTTCGGACTGGAGTTTCGAGATACCGGATACCGAGGAGTGCTTCGTGCCCCTGCTGTCCACCATACCCCTGCAGCTGCTGGCCTACCATATAGCCATAGCGAAAGGCCGGGATGTGGATCAGCCGAGAAACCTGGCGAAGTCGGTTACAGTGGAGTAGGGCGGCGTTTTCTTATGACGACCGTTCCGTCATGACTTATGACGAACGTGTAGTCGTAGCAGCCCAGAATAAATGAACTGCCGGTATCCGGGTTCTCTCTGAGCGAGGTAATGTAGTCGAAGTTGAATCCCATTCCGAACAGGTCTACGAATGGGATTTTTCTTCTTCCTCCTGAGTACAGTCTCTCTATTATGGAGTGATTGCGTTTCAGAATCCGGTCAATGCGGATCAGCTCGTCATTCCGCTCACGGTAGATTCTGTTGTTGAACATTGTCCTGCAGGAATCCGAGCAGAATTTTTTGTCGGACCTTCCTGTTATCAGCCTGCTGCAGTTCAGGCAGTGCTTTTTCTCCTCTTCCATACAGCTCTTGTAGTTTAATGTTGTGCATACAAAGTTAAGTCATCATGACCTCATACTTGTGTCAGAAGAGTAAAAACTTTCAGGAAAATCCGTGTCGTGCCGATTATAACCGTTTATAGTCGGCACGAGTGCGGATTGTCTCGGGAATTATGTCTTGCTTTGCTGCCGGAAACATTAACCAACCATTAAAATCAAAGTTTATGGACAGATCATTTAACAGAATCGAACTGCGAGGAAATGCAGGGCAGGACGCCAGAATCATGAAAGTGGGAGACAACACGGTCGCAAGGTTCAATATTGCGACCAACGAGACCTACAAGGACCGTTCGGGCAATCTTAAGGAGGAAACCACATGGCATTCGGTTACAGCCTGGGGCGGAAAGGGTATGCCTGATTTTACCCGCATAAGGAAAGGAGTGTGCGTATATGTTCTGGGCCGTCTGCGGCAGAGCCGTTACACTACGGCGGAGGGAGAAGAGAAGTCTTTCTATGAAGTACTGGCATCCAGAGTCAACATTGAGGAGACACAGATGCCATAAAAGCATTATATTTGCCTTCGTAAAATAAAATGCATCATGACAAGGACAGTTTATATCTACAACACATTATCAAGAAGGAAGGAAGTATTCGTACCGGTGCATCCGGGAATGGTGGGACTATATGTCTGCGGACCTACCGTATATGGCGAACCGCATCTGGGACATGCCAGGCCGGCGGTGACGTATGACGTACTGGTGCGCTTCTTCAGATATCTTGGCTACAAGGTGCGCTATGTCAGAAATATAACTGATGTAGGTCACCTGGAGCATGATGCGGACGAGGGTGATGACAAGATAGCAAAGAAGGCCCGTCTCGAAGCGCTCGAGCCCATGGAGGTGGTGCAGACATACACCATTGCCTATCACGATGCCATGCGCAGGCTGAATACCCTGCCTCCGAGTATAGAACCCCGTGCTTCGGGGCATATTATCGAACAGATAGAACTTGTCAGGAGGATTATGGATGCGGGTTTCGCATACGAGAGCAACGGTTCCGTGTACTTCGATGTGCCTGCTTATAACAGCAAATATCATTACGGAGTGCTTTCCGGCCGTAACATCGATGAGATGCAGGCCAATACACGCAGCCTGGACGGTACGGGCGACAAGCACTCTCCATACGATTTCGCCCTGTGGAAGAAGGCCTCTCCCCAGCATATCATGAAGTGGCCTTCTCCCTGGAGCGAGGGCTTCCCCGGCTGGCATCTGGAGTGTTCGGCCATGAGCGAGAAGTATCTGGGCGAGGAGTTCGACATACACGGCGGCGGTATGGACCTGCAGTTCCCGCACCATGAATGCGAGCTGGCACAGAACACCGCTTCCAGGGGAAAGGGCGGCGTGAAGTACTGGATGCACAACAACCTGCTCACCGTGAACGGTCAGAAGATGGGCAAATCCCTCGGGAACTTTACCACCCTCGCGGATCTGTACAAGGTATATTCTCCAATGACCATCCGCTTCTTCATGCTTCAGGCCCACTACCGCGGTACCGTGGATTTCAGTGCCGAGGCTCTTTCAGCAGCCGAAAAGGGACTCAAGAGGGTACTGCAGGCGTCTAAAGACTTCAGGAACCTTCAGCATACATCCGGAGCAGAACCTAATCCGGAGATTGCAGGACTCTCGGAGAAGGTGATAGAGGCCCTCTGCGACGACCTCAACACACCTGTCGCCCTGGCCCACGTATTCGATGCCGTAAGGCTGGTCAACCAGGCCAAGGACGGAAGCCTCAGACTTTCGGATGCAGATTACCAGTCTCTTTCGGAGATATTCTGCAAACTGGTTCCGGATGTGCTCGGCCTTATAGACGAGGTCTCCGCATCTTCGGAGGAGAAGACGGTCGAGGGTCTGATGGACATGATTCTGGAAGTCCGCCGCGAGGCCAAGGCCCGCAAGGATTTCGCCACCAGCGACAGTATCCGTGACAGACTGAAGGAACTCGGAGTCACCATCAAGGACACCAAGGAGGGTACCGAGTGGAGCATGTAGTATAAATCACATATATTATGGAAACAGCAGAAACATCACCCGTCAAGGCCAGAAGATACTGGGGCAGGACCCTGGTGGCATTTCTGGTAGTTCTCTGCGCCATGCCCCTGGGACATGCGCTGATGATTCTCATGGAACATTTTCTTCCGGAGTCGGCCCTGCACGGCTGCGCTTTCGCTATGGGAGCCGTGGGACTGGGTATCGTGATAGCCGGAGTCTTCGTCAAGGGCGACACCAGGCAGACCATCCTCGGACTGGTGGGCGGCCTGCTCTTCTGGACCGGCTGGGTGGAGTTCCTGCTCCAGTACTATGCCGCCCGTTACGGAGTACAGCCCGAGATAGTGAACGGCGAGGTGGTCACCAAGCCCGAGTATCTGATCATGCCGGCCACCTTCGGCTTCTGGATGCTGATTATGACCGTGTACATATTCAGCGTAAAGACAGGCTGCTACTTCATCACCTGGATACAGAAGCGCATCTTCGGCAAGCGCAAGGACGAGATTGTCACCCGTCCGCTGACCCGTCACACCTCCATCACCACATTCATGGAGCTGAACATGATGATGTGGGCCTGCTATCTGCTGCTGATGTTCTGCTACGATCCCCGTTTCCTGGGTGACCATCATCCAGTAACCCTGCTCATAGGCGCAGGCTGTCTGATAGGAGCCGTCTTCATGTTCATCAAGCAGCTCAGGATCTCCTCCTGGGGCGCCAACATCCGTATGGCCATAGCCACGGTAATTGTTTTCTGGACTCCGGTGGAGATCATGGGCCGCATAGACCTGTTCAACGAGATATGGGTGGCCCCTCTGGAGCACGTCACCGAGATGCTCATCATCCTCGCGGCCTTCATCATCCTGGCCGCCTGCCTCATCTACAGTGCCCTCCGCAAGAAAAAGCAGCAGTAGACAATCCTACTCGTCGTAGTGGAAACGGATATCCTTTACGATATCGGGATGCAGGCTGTTGGATACGGGGCAGGTGCGGGCAGCCGACTCGATGAGCCTCTTGGCCTTGTCATCGTATTTCTGTCCCTTGGGGAAGGTGATGTCCACGACGATACGTGCTACGCGGCGGGGATTGGCAGCCATCTCCTTCTCGATCTCGACTGTAGTTCCGTCGATGTTGAAGCCGTAGGACTGAGCCGAGATGCCCATGATGGTCAGCATGCATGAGGCGAGGGAAGAGGCGAACATATCGGTGGGGGAGAAGTACTCGCCCTTGCCGTGGTTGTCCAGGGGAGCGTCGGTGATAATCTTGTTGCCGGACTGCTCGTGAAGAATCTCGGTACGCAGGTTGCCGAGATAAGTGGTTCTCATCTTTGTCATAACTTGTCTGTTTTTAAATATTGTTTATTGTTCTACTATATTTCCAAGCAGGGTGGCCGAAGTGCAGCTCTCTACCCTTACTCTGACATATTCTCCGGGGCGGTGTCCCAGGGCCGGGAAGACGCATACCTTATTGGATGACGTCCTGCCGAAGAGCGAGCCGCTGTCCCTTTTAGACGTACCCTCGATCAGCACCTCGTAAGTCTGGCCCACGCACTCGCGGTTGCGCTCCAGGGATATGGCGCTCTGCAGCTCAATAATCTCGTTGAGCCTGCGGGTCTTGACCTCGGGAGGAACGTCGTCGGGGAAATGCCTGGCGGCCTTGGTCCCGGGTCTCTGGGAGTACTGGAACATGAACGCGCTGTCGAAGCGTACCTTCTGCATCAGCTCCAGGGTGGCCCGGTGGTCCTCCTCCGTCTCGGAGCAGAACCCCGCGATAATGTCGGTGGTGACTGCCGCCTCGGGGACTATTTCCCGGATCTTCTCTATTCTCTCCAAATACCCTGCCACGGTGTACTTGCGGTTCATCTTCTCCAGCATCCTGTCACTTCCGGACTGGACCGGCAGGTGAATGTGGGTGCAGATATTGGGATACATCGCCATTGAGTACAGGACTCCGTTGCTCATGTCCTTGGGGTGTGATGTCGAGAACCTTACCCTCAGGTCAGGGGCGACAAGGGCCACCAACTCGATGAGCTGGGCGAAGGAGACGGTCTCGGTCGGATTGTCCGGATTCTTCCAGAGGTAGGAGTCGACATTCTGGCCCAGCAGGCTTACCTCCCGGTAGCCGGCGGCATACAGGCGCTCCGCCTCCCTCACGATGGACTGGGGGTCGCGGCTGCGCTCGCCTCCGCGGACGTAGGGAACAATACAGTAGGTGCACATGTTGTTGCATCCCCTCATGATGGAGATGAAGGTGGTGACGCCTCCGGCGTCCGTGCGGACGGGGTCGATGTCAGCGTATGTCTCCCGGAGCGAGAGGACGGTATTGACCTGTTTCTCCCCTTCTTCTGCCAGGCAGCGGAGCATCCTCGGGAGATCCCTGTAAGTGTCGGGCCCGGCCACCAGGTCCACCGCCGGATGGGAGAGGAGCTCCTGCTTGAGTCTTTCCGCCATGCAGCCCAGTACTCCGACAGTGACCCTGCGGTGCTTCTTCTCCTGAAGGAACCGGTCGAGGCGGCCCCAGACGCGCTGTTCGGCATTGTCCCTGATGGAACAGGTATTGACCATGATAAGATCCGCTTCCTCCAGTCCCCTGCAGGGCGTGTAGCCTTCCTTCTCCAGGATGGAGAGGACTATCTCGCTGTCGTAGACATTCATCTGACAGCCGTATGTCTCTATGAATATTCTTTTGTCATTTGCCATTGCACCGCAAAGATAACTTTTTATATCTTTGCCGGGACAAACTGCAGAGAATTATGAGAAGAATTATGCTGATACTGTCCGCCGCAGTGATGTTGCTGACGGGATGTACTGATTACAGGCAGGTAAGAGTGGAGGGAGTGTCACTTGACAGCTTCCGCTTCAAGGGTACGTCATCGGCGGTCATCACTCTTGAGGTCAAGGTGGACAATCCGACGGCCCGTACCATTTCCGTGGAGTCAGTGGATGCGGTCCTGTTGCGGGAAGGCAAGGAATTTGTGAGATTTACCCTGCAGGAGGCAGTGCATGCGGCTCCTGGTACGGAATCGGATGTCCTGCTGCCGGTCAATGCCTCAGTCCTGGATCCGGTGGCCATCATAACTGCCGGTCTTAATTTCAGCAGCTGGAATCTGGATGATTATATTGTCAACGGAAGAATGACCATGTCTGCTGACGGGAAGATGAGGAAGACGGTAAAATTGCGCGAGGTGCCTCTTAAAGATATAGTGAACAGTATAAAACGCTAAATATGAAAAAGATACTACTGCTAATTTCAGTGGCTGCACTTTCTGCTTTCTGCGCTGCTGCCCAGACTGCGGATACACTCGGTGCATCGGTTCCGGATCAGCCTGCCGCTACGGATACGGTGGAAATGGTGAGGTATATGGATTACGACAGTCTTATGACATATCTGCAGGGTCACGTGCGTCTTTCTGATTCGTTGTCCAAGGCTATGGACATGCAGAAGGATAAGAACAGGGGACGCAGGGCCCAGGGGTACAGGATACGGATCTATTTCGACAACAGTCAGAATGCCCGGGCTATATCCGAGCAGATAGTAGATACATTCAAGGTACATTATCCCGGAGTGCCGGTGTACAGGATATATGACAACCCTTATTTTAAGGTGACAGTAGGGGAGTTCCGCTCCCGTTCGGACGCAATGAGATTCCTTGAGGCAATCCGTCCGGAATATCCGACGGTATTCCTGGTCAGAGAATCTTTCTCCACCATTTAGGCCTGAATCTTGCCGCCATGGCATGCAGGGCTTCCTGCATCGGAGCCAGGTGCCTTTCTTTTTTTTCAGGGTAGATGTCCTCCATCTTTACCAGGATTCCGGTCTCTTCCACATTGCCGAAGCCTGGATTGACGGCTGTCCCGAACACCTTCATGGACGGAGACAGATTCATGTAGGAGTTGATCAGCGGAGGAATCAGTTCCCCGTTCAGTTTTATCTCTTTCTGAAGAACCCTGTATGCGTCGTGATAATCCAGGTCCTTGAACAGTTCCTGATAGTATTTGTTTCCGCTGTCATAATCTATCGGCTCAATGGGGGTGACAAGTTCGTCCGGATCTCCGAAATACTTGTGCAGGAAGTTCAGCAGCGTGTTGCGTGCCCTGAGATTGTAGGACGTGTACATGGTTACCTTACCGAAGAAGTATTTGTAGTGGCTGTATTTGAGCATCAGCGCTCCAAGTCCGTCCCAGAGGTTGTCAAGGGCGTATAGTCCTTTGCGCTTGACGTTGATGTTCTGATAGTTGGGCTGTATGAACGAGCGTCCCAGCTCTATGGTGAAAGGAAGATAGTCCTGTACGAATCCATCGGAGAATCTGAAAATCTCACTGGTCGCCATCTTTTCCGGAGGTATGCCGCCGCACAGAATGTACCGGTATCCTCCTAGTATCTCGTGATCATGCGGATCCCAGACTATGAGCTGGCGGTAGTAGTCCACGGGGTCGGTGTCGAACTGATCTATATCGCAGTCCTTGCCCGAGCCTCCTCCTGCCAGGCGGAACGATATCTCACGCAGGCGTCCGATCTCCTGCATGATGTTCGGGGAGTCCTTATAGGTGACCTCATACAGTTCATTGTCACCCTTTCTTGTGGTCCTGATATACTTTGCCGCGGTCAGTTCACGGCGTATGAGCTTGCGGTCAACGGGCTTGATTACGGGTTGCATAACTTCTGTCTCTTATGATTTCGCACCACTCTCTGTGGCTGTGCTCCCCTGTGAGGGAGGTGTATGGAACCGGCTCTCCGATATACAGGTCAAAGGACGAGCCTTGCTTGCGGAACATCTCGTCAGGAAGCAGGAATGTCTCTATGTTGAACTTGATTCCAAGACGTTTCCGCAGATTTGCCAGGCGATAGAACCGTTTTGAGTTCTCTCCGGAGAAGAACATGGGTACGATGTCGCGATGGCTTTCTATAGCTTTGGTAACGAATGTCTTCTTCCATTCCAGATCGGTAATCCGGCCTTTTATGAGTCTTGAGCACAGACCGGCCGGAAAGTAGAGGACCTGGGCGTCCGAACCGAAGGTCTGCTGGAAGAGCATGGTGTTGTCATGTCTCATCTTTCCGTATTTGTTGACGGGAACGAAGACAGGAGCAAGGGGCTTTATGTACATCAGCAGATCGTTGACGACAAACTTGACATCGCCGAAGCAGCTTCCGATGTAGGAGATGAGTATCATGCCGTCAAGTCCGCCCAGAGGATGGTTCGATACGAAAATGTAGCGGCCCGAGGGTTCAGGCCGTCTGTCTCCGGTATAGTGCACCCTGTATGTCACGTCCAGATCCTTCAGAATGCGGGAGGCGAACTCCACACCGGTATAGTCCCTGTTGTCGGACAGCAGGCGGTTGATCTCGTCCTGATGTATGATCCTTTTGACGTACTCAATGAGAAAGCGCGGCATACGGTCAGCCAGTTTCGGGCTTTTGCCGCGGATCACTTTCTCTACGTCGACGGAGAGTATGGTACTTTCTGGCTCCATATCTAATCAACAAAATACAAATATAGAATATTTATTCTTATCTTTGAAGTCAGTTATGTTAAAACAAGGATTACAACAGAAATTACAGCAGGGGCTGTCCCCTCTCCAAATTCAGACTATCAAGTTGTTGGAGCTGCCTACCCTGGAACTGGAGCAGAGAATCAAGAAGGAGCTTGAGGAAAATCCGGTGCTGGACGAGGCTCCTTCTACTGAAGAGACGGAAGATGGAGAACCCAAGAATGTGTCCTTGAGCGACTACAATGGCCAGGATGACTCCACGCCCTCTTACCGTCTGTACGTTAACAATCAGGGAAAGGACCTGAAACCTCAGTACAATACGTTCTCGGTGAAGGAGAGTTTTCACCAGAACCTTGAGATGCAGCTGGGATACAGTGATCTGGAAGGAGACGACAGGAAGATAGCATCGTTCATAATAGGAAGTATCGACGATGACGGGTATCTGCGCCGGGACATACTGTCCCTAACGGATGATATAGCCTTCAGGCTGAATATAGAGACGACGCCGGAACATGTGGAGGAGATCCTCAAGGTCATCCAGGAATTCGAACCGGTGGGCGTCGGAGCGCGTGACCTGCGGGAATGCCTGCTGCTGCAGCTCCGGGCCAGGGAGCAGACGCCCCAGAGACACAGGGCAGAGGAAATTCTGGAGAATTATTTTGATGAGTTCTCACGGAAGCACTATGATAAGATAATGGCGAAGACGGGCATGGACAAGGATGATCTGAAGGAGGCGGTGGATGAGATAGTCCGGCTCAATCCGAGGCCCGGAGGCCAGATAGACGATTCTTATGTGGAACAGGCGCAGCAGATAGTTCCTGACTTTATTCTTGAGAACAAGGACGGGGAACTGATTCTGTCAATGCCCAAGTTCTCAGTTCCGGAACTGAGGGTGAACAAGCGCTATGCGGATCTTCTTATGAATTCGGCCGCGTCTTCCGGCAAGAGAGGAAAGGAGGCCGTGGCATTCGTCAAGCAGAAGCTTGACTCCGCCAAGTGGTTCGTGGAGGCTATAAAACAGAGGCAGAATACTCTTCAGAATACGATGAAGGCTATCCTGGATTTTCAGCATGACTTCTTCATGGATGGGGATGAAGCCCGGCTCAGACCTATGGTGCTGAAGAACATAGCTGAAAAGACAGGGCTGGATATCTCCACGATATCCAGAGTCGTCAACTGCAAGTATATACAGACCAACTTCGGAATATATCCGCTTAAGTATTTCTTCTCGGAGGGAATGAAGACGGAAAGCGGAGATGAGGTGTCTACCCGTGAGATCAAGAAAGTACTCTCGGAAAGTATTGAGAATGAAAATAAGAAGAAGCCTCTCACGGATGAGGAACTGGTGAGTGTCCTGTCCGGGAAAGGCTACAAGGTAGCGCGCCGCACGGTCGCCAAGTACCGTGAGCAGCTGAATATCCCTATCGCAAGGATGCGCAAGGAGATCTGAGAAGGACTACAGTTTGTCTCCGAATGCGAGGTCTCCTGCGTCTCCTAGGCCGGGTACGATGTATGACTTGTTGGTGAGTTCTTCGTCAACGGCTCCCGTCCATAATGTGACAGTCTTGTGCGACAAGTTCTTGGAGAGGTATTCCACCCCGTACGTACTGGCAATCGGACATACTATGTGAGTGTGAAGAGGGGTACCGTCTTCAAGTATTTTATTGTATGCGAGGACCACCGACGCTCCTGTCGCCAGCATGGTGTCTGCTAGTATCAGTATCTTGCCCTCTACGGAAGGGGAGGTGATATATTCCAGTTTTATGTCGAACTTGTTGTCCTTGCCGTATTTGCGGTAAGCGGCGATAAATGCGTTCTGGGCGCTGTCAAAGTAGTTCAGAAGTCCGGTATGCAGCGGCAGTCCGGCCCTTAGGATAGTGGCCAGGACTATCTGGTCAGCAGGCAGGCTGCATGAGGATATGCCGAGAGGAGTAGTGATTTCTGTCCGGGTGTACCGCAGCGTTCTGCTTATCTCGTAGGCGAAAATCTCTCCTATGCGTTCTAGGTTTCTGCGGAAGCGCATGTGGTTCTTCTGGATGTCCTTGTCCCGTATTTCGGCGATGAACTGATTGAGGATGGAGTTGCTGTCACTCAGGTTATGTATGGTCATAAGAAATTTTTTTACAAATATAGGAAAATTTCAGTGACGTTTTACATGTTATAGTCCCTCGTCGCTGAAACTGTAGTACCGGTCTCCGGCTATTATGACATGATCCAGCAGGGCGATATCCAGCAGTCCGGCGGCATCTCTGAGCGCACGGGTCTGTTTGCGGTCCATCTCGCTGGGATATGGGTTTCCGGATGGATGGTTGTGTACCAGTATGATAGCGCTGGCAAGCTTGTCCACTGCCTTTTTTATAATCAGTCTGGGGTCCAGTATCGCTCCGCTTATGCCGCCGATGCTGATCCTCTCCTTTGCAATGATCTTGTTCGCTCTGTTGAGGAACAGCACCCAGCATTCCTCGTGAGACAGGTAGCGCATGATCGGGCTGAATATCCGGCTTACAGAGCTTGAGGCGGTTATCCGTATTTTTGGATCGGCCGGCTCACTCTGAAGCCTCGCGGCCAGCTCAAATGCGGCAAGTATTCTGGAAGCCTTGGCCTCTCCTATGCCCTGTACGGCGCGCAGTCTGTCCAGTGACATTCCCGCCAGGCTTCCGAGAGAGTTTCCGGCGTTTGCCAGAATCTCCCTCGCGACGTCCACCGCGCTTTTCTCCCTGGTGCCGGAATTGATAAGTATGGCAAGCAATTCGGAATCGCTCAGTGAGGCCGCTCCCGACACATTCATTTTTTCCCTCGGCCTGTCGTCCATTTTCCAACGGTTGATGCTCATAGTCCAGATATAAAAAAAACTTCCCGACTAAGTTCGGGAAGTTTTTCCGATATCTGTGTGCAGAATAGTAAAAAGATTAAAGCTTGTTTACGTAAACTGCGATGCCGCTCTTGAGGTTAGCTGCCTTATTCTTGTGTATCACGTTGATCTTAGCAAGTTTGTCGATCATAGCGGATACTTTGGGAAGAAGTGCTGCAGCTGCTTCTTTGTCGGTAGTGTTTCTGAGCGCCCTGATGGCGTTGCGTGTTGTCTTTGCATAATAACGGTTATGCAATCTGCGCGACTCGTTCTGACGGTTGCGCTTGTCTGCTGATGCGTGGTTTGCCATTTTAAATCCTTTTATATTTTGTAGAGGATAGGGGAATCGAACCCCTGTTGCAAGAATGAAAATCTTGAGTCCTAGCCGCTAGACGAATCCTCCTCATTTTGGGAGTGCAAAGATAGATATTATTTTCCATCTACCAAATTTTCTTTCTCGATAAGTCTGATACCGTCGGCCAGACGCCTGAGCGACTCTTCTTTACCGAGCAGGTAGAGGATGTCTATCGCACCTCCGGGAGTGGCCATGAGGCCTGAGAGGGCGATTCTCACGGGCCAGGTCAGGGGACCCAGTTTCAGGCCCATATCTCCGGCGAGGGCTGTCATTGAGGCCAGCAGTGCCTCCTCGGACCAGTCCTCCTGGGATGTGAGACATTCTATGGTACGGGAGAGTATCGCAGTGGAGCTCTCAAGGGTGGATTTGTTCTTCTTGTGGATGTAGAGGCTGACGTCGTATCCGGGCATCTGCTGCAGGAATGCAATTTTTTCGGGGATGTCCGAATACTTGGTGATGCGGCTCTGCAGGAGTGAGGCCAGCTTGGGCCATTTTGCCTCCAGGAAAGTACCGCTGATCCGAGCATAGGGGAAGGCGTCATGGATGAACACGGCGGGGTCGAGGGCCGTGATGTGCTGTCCGTCAACCCAGCCGAGCTTCTGGTAGTCGAACACGGCCGGACTCTTGTGTACTCCCTCGATGGAGAACTGGGAGATCAGCTCGTCCATCGTGAATATCTCCTGCTCGCTCTTGGGCGACCAGCCGAGGAGGGCGATGTAGTTGATGATGCCCTGAGGCAGATAGCCCTGCTCGATGAGCGCCTGGAAACTGACCGCTCCGTGGCGCTTGGAGAGCTTGCTTATCGAGCCGTCGGCATTGCGGCCGTTGATGATCGGCAGGTGTATGTACTGCGGAGTCTCCCAGCCGAAGGCCTGGTAGAGCAGCAGATATTTCGGGTTGGAGGAGAGGTACTCGGAGCCGCGGATGATGTGGGTGATGTCCATCAGGTGGTCGTCCACCACGTTGGCGAAGTTGTAGGTGGGCATTCCGTCGCTCTTTAGCAGCACCTGGTCGTCCAGGGTGGAGTTCTCCACCGAGATCTCTCCGTATACCAGGTCGTTCCAGGATGTCGTGCCCTCCAGGGGTATTCTCTGGCGGATGACGTAGGGCTTGCCGGCGTCCAGCTGCGCCTTCACTTCCTCGGGGGAGAGGTTGCGGCAGTGGCGGTCGTATCCGCCGCTGTCCTGGGATTCGGTTTCCTTGTCTCCTTTCTGACAGAAGCAGTAGTAGGCGGCGCCTTTCTCCACCAGTTCGAGGGCATACTTCTTATAGATGTCCTTGCGCTCGCTCTGGGTGTAGGGACCGTAGTCTCCTCCGATATCCGGACCCTCGTCATGGATGAGGCCGGCCGTGCGGAGGGTGTCGTATATGACGTCGATGGAGCCTTCTACGTAGCGGCCCTGGTCCGTGTCCTCGATGCGGAGGATGAATTTTCCGTTCTGGGATTTTGCAAACAGATATGCAAAGAGCGCCGTGCGCAGATTCCCGATGTGCATGTAGCCTGTGGGACTGGGCGCAAAACGTGTTCTGACTATTTCACTCATTATGTCGAAAGGGAAAAAGAAGAAGTAGTGGATAGGGGAATCGAACCCCTATTGCAAGATTGAGAATCTTGTGTCCTAACCGTTAGACGAATCCACCGTTAGTTTGGGAGTGCAAAAATATACAATATTTCTCAACTCCCAAATTTTTTTGACAATTATTTCCAGTCAAAAGAATAAATAATTGACTCGACCTGACGTAAGTACTTGCGTTTGTCGTACTTAGGAGCGTAGACAAATGCGTTGAGAATGATTATGTTCTCCCTGGTCCGGTCGGGGAAGATGTGGCAGACGAAGGGACCGCCCATGTAGTCGTTCTCCACCTCCCAGAGTCCTCTCATCTCGACCATGGTCTGGCCGTTGTACTCTATGTTGTTGAAGCCGGGGTCGATGACCTTGTTGAACGTCATGTAGCTGTTCTCGCGCATGCCGGGCACGTTGGCCTGCCACAGGTCGTGGAGCTTGTTCTTCAGGTATTCCGGAGTAAGCTGGGAAGAGTCGGTGTAAGGGAACTTGAAGATGAGTATGCCCTGGTTGACGTAGGTGGTCTCCTGGGATATCCACATGAAGTCAGGGGTGTTCTTCTTGATGGTGAATCCTGTAGGGAAGTAAGGAGAACCTCCCAGGTTGGCCGTCACGGCCTCCCGGACTTCTCTGTCCTCGTATTTGATGGAACTGCTTATGAGGCGGTTTCTCTCTGCCTGCTCAATTGCGTTGATAATAAGCTCGCTGTTGCTGTTTATCAGTTCTGTGGCCTCTTCCGGAGTTCCGGCGGAGACCGTTACTATCACCTGCGGCTTCGCCCAGGCATCTGCTGTCACCCTGACTCCTGTAGTGTCGACTTCCGGAGATACATTGACTACAACGATGTTGCGGTGAAGCAGATAACTGCCTGTGAATCCACCTGGAGTGGCATTGAAGAGTTTGAAGACGGGTTCTCTTTGAGGAAGATAGGGGTATTCTCCGGCCAGTATTTTTCTTAGAGTGGATCCCAGCTCGCCTTCCCAGTATCCTTTGTTTATGACTATGAGCACCTCTCCGGCGTTGCCGGTGATGTTGGGGAGGTAATCCCTCCTGTCCTTTGAGGCCCTGTTGCCGCAGGATGCCAGCAGCAGCGCAGATATCAGCAGCAGGACAGAGGTCTTGAAAAACAATTTACTTCTCATATTCCTAGTTTATATTAAGGTGTATTAATAATTATCATCTCAGCAGCCGCATGATGTCATTGCCGAAGGCCAGTACCATGATCATCAGCAGCAGGAACATTCCGACCATCTGAGCCACTTCCATAAAGCGGTCGGAGGGCTTGCGGCCCGTAATCATCTCGTACAGCAGGAAGAGGATATGGCCTCCGTCCAGGGCGGGGATGGGCAGCAGGTTCATGACGGCCAGCATGATGGAGAGCAGTGCGGTGATGTTCCAGAATATCTGCCAGTCCCAGCTTGAGGGGAAGATGCTGCCTATCGCGATGAAGCTGCCGACGGATTTGTAGGCCTCGGTCTGGGGGGAGAATATCAGTCCCAGCTCCTTGATGTAGTGGCCTATGTTGGTGAATGTCATCAGGAATCCGGCGGGGATGGCCTCCAGGAGGCTGTATTCTTTCCGGGTAATGTTGATGCCGGAGGGGTCTCTCTGGAGCAGGACTCCCATCTTCCCGTCCGAGCCTACCCTGACCGGAACGGATATCGTGTCGCTCCCGCGCAGCAGGCTCAGGTCCACAGTCTTGTTCGAATTCTCGGCCAGGACTCTCTGCAGGTCCTGATAGTAGGTTACGGGCTGTCCTGACGCGCTCAGAAATCTGTCCCCGATGCGCAGGTCCGCCCCCGCGTTGATGGATGTGTCGGGCACTCCGCCTACGAGAATCGGCAGACGGATGCCTATCATCCCTGGGGTATTGAGCATGGCAGGCATGTATTCCGGGTCGATGATTATGTCCACTGTGTCGGTTCCGCGCAGTACGGTCACCCGGCTGACCTGGTCACGCAGCAGGTCTACCTGAAGGTCCGCGAAGTTATCGGGAGCCGGTTCTCCGTCGAAAGCCAGGATCCGGTCTCCGTCATGGAATCCGATCTCTCTGGCCAGAGGACTCACCTCGATGCCGTATACCGCGTCCGATGTCCGGATGTACTGCTCGCCCCATGTGAAGAGAATAGCGATGTACAGTATGATGGCCAGGATGACGTTCATGATCACTCCTCCGGCCATGACGATGAGCCGCTGCCATGCCGGGCGCGAGCGGAGTTCCCATGGCTGGGGCGGTTTCTTCATGGCCTCGGTGTCCATGGACTCGTCTATCATGCCCGATATCTTGCAGAAGCCTCCGAGAGGGATGCAGCCTATGCCGAACTCGGTGTCGCTGCCCTTGGGCTTGAACTTGAATACTGCCGGCGGGAAGAACAGATAGAACTTCTCCACCCTGACCTTGAAGATACGCGCGGTTATGTAGTGCCCGAACTCATGCACCAGCACAAGCAGGGACAGGGACAATATAACCTGTATGATCTTAAGCAGTACGTCCATTATCTCTTGGCTATGATGTTGGCGGCAATTTCTCTGACGGATCTGTCGGTCTCCAGGATAGCGCTCAGGTCCGGCTCCTTGATGAAGGAGCATTTGTCGACGGCGCGTGATACTACGGCTGGAATGTCGGTGAAGCGTATCTCCTCATTCAGGAAAGCAGCCACGGCTGTCTCATTTGCGGCGTTCAGGGCGCATGGAGTATTGCCTCCCTTTTTCATGGCATCTATGGCCAGGCCGAGGCAGGGGAATTTGGCCAGGTCCGGTTCTGAGAATGTGAATCCTCCCAGCTTGTAAAAATCGAGCCTGGGGATATCCAGAGGCATTCTTTCGGGATAAGTCAGGGCATACTGTATCGGCAGTCTCATGTCGGGCAGGCTCATCTGTCCGATCACGGCGCCGTCCTGGAAGGATACCATGCTGTGAATTACGGACTGGGGATGAATGACCACGGTAATCTGGGAAATATCCACCCCGAAAAGCCAGCAGGCCTCTATCATCTCGAAGCCTTTGTTCATCATGGTGGAGGAGTCCACGGATATTTTCCTTCCCATTTTCCATCTTGGGTGGTTCACGGCATCGGCAACAGTTACATTGTCCAGCTCTGAGGCAGGTGTCCTCAGGAAAGGACCGCCTGATGCGGTAAGGAATATCCTTTCTATCGGGGAGTGCGCACCTTGCAGGGACTGGAAAATGGCTGAGTGCTCAGAGTCTACCGGAATGATTGCCGCATGGTTTTCCCGTGCGGTCTCCATTATTATCCTGCCGGCAGCCACCAGCGGCTCCTTGTTGGCTATGGCCACCGCCTTGCCTGAGCGCAGGGCGGCAAGTGTGGGCTCAAGACCGCAGAATCCCACCATGGCTGAGAGAACCATGTCTATGTTCTCAGCCGTGGACATTGCGTCAATAATGGAGCTCATGCCCGCGAATACGTTTATGCCGTGTGGATTCAGCGCATTGTACACCTCTGTGTAAAGTTCCTCGTTGGCTATGATCACGCATGCGGCATTGAACTCTATGGCCTGCTGGATGAGCAGGTGGCTGTTGTTGTTGGCTGTGAGCAGCTGTATGTCGAACATGTCCCGGTGCCTGCCTACTACGTCCAGGGCCTGTACGCCGATTGAGCCGGTGGAACCGAGGATTGCCAGTCTTCTTTTGTCCATAAAATCAGTTTTAAAAGTTAATATAAAGTGCGGGATTGATGGGTACTCCCTTGTGCCACAGTTCAAAATGCAGGTGAGGACCGGTGCTGATGCTGCCTGCGTCGCCTGCCAGGGAGATGGTGGTGCCCGCGCTTACCTTGTCTCCGACTTTCTTGAGCAGTTTGGTGTTGTGCTTGTATATGGATATCAGATCATTGGTGTGCTGAATCTGAATGTTGTAGCCGGTGTCGTCAGTCCAGTATGCAGCAATAACCGTACCGTCCAGCACGGCGCAGACAGCGCTGTTGTTCTGGACAGCGATATCGATGAAGGGATGGCCTTTTGCAGGACTGTAGTCTTCCGTTACTATCCCGTTGACAGGCGGAAAGAATATCATGCCTTCGAGCTGGGTCTCCTTGCCTGAAGGACGCAGGTTGTATTTCTCAATGGAGTCTACCCGCTCCCTGAGTATGGAGTCCGCGCTGTGGTTTATGGCTTCCAGCGCCGTCTCTGCATTCTCGACGCTTCCACGGGACAGGAGGCTGTCCAGCGGCATGGGTTCCTGCCCTGCTATTATTCTTTGTATATTGGTCAGCTGCAGTGTCATAATGCGCATTCTGGTTTCCAATGAATCGACCATCGCGGCATTCTCTACCGCCTCGCGTTGAGTGGAATATGACGGGTAGCCCGGAAGAATCCTCTTCAGCGGGGTGAATGCGACCAGGCAGAAAGTAACGATACAGATAAGGGCGACGGAGCCTGCTGCGGCGAATATGGCGGAGTGCTTTGTTCCGCGGATAATAAAACGGAAATCGTGAGTCTCGTCGTCGAGAATTGCGAACAGGTATTTCCTGTCAGGCTGCTTTTTTGTCTCTTTATTTTTTTCAGACATACTTATTGACTACATTTGCAGGATGAACCGGATCATAGGAATAGACTACGGCAGAAAGCGGACAGGACTGGCGGTCTCGGACCCGCTGGGCATTTTCGCGTCCCCCCTGGAGACGGTTCAGTCCGCAAAGATAATCGAATATCTTAAAAGTTATGCAGGTCGGGAGGGGATATCTCTTTTTGTTGTCGGATATCCGATGAATCTGGACAATACTCCGGCAGAGGCGGCACGGTTTGTGGATGAACTTCTGCGCAGACTGGAGAAGAATTTCCCGGATATACCGGTAGTGCTGGAGGATGAGCGGTTTACATCTGTGCTGGCGCACCGGGCTATGATTGACGGGGGAATGAAGAAGATGGACCGGAGGGACAAGGCTGTGGTGGACAAGATCAGCGCGGCCATTATCCTCCAGTCGTATCTGGACAGGAAAAAATGAGAATTTGAATTTTTGAAAAAATATAAAAACGTAAAATACGATGATACTACCTATTTATGTATACGGCTCCGAAGTTCTCCGGGAAGTGGCTGAGGAGGTGGATGTGGAGAATGCGGACAAGGAGGAGCTCCGCAAATATATCGACGACATGTTCGAGACTATGAAGCATGCCGACGGCGTGGGCCTGGCTGCACCGCAGGTGGGTGACAGCCGCAGGATTCTGGTCGTGGACGGCAATGACATAGCGGATGTCTATCCCTATCTCAAGGGTTTCCGTCGGGCCATGATCAACCCGGAGGTGCTGGAGGAGAGCGATGAGACGGCCGACTACAGCGAGGGCTGTCTCAGTATTCCTGACATTCACTGCAACGTGGTGCGTCCCAAGAAGATAAAGGTGCGTTACTACGATGCTGACCTCAATGTAGTGGAGGAAGAACTGGACGAGTTCGCCTGCCGCATGGTCCAGCACGAGATGGACCATCTGGACGGTCACCTGTTCGTGGACCGGGTAGCGCCCATCCGCCGCAAGATGATAGCGGCCAAGCTCCACAATATCGCCAAGGGCAAGGCCCGCACCACTTACAAAACCAGACTTGAGAGATAATGGGAGCGTTTCATGCATACGATATCCGCGGGCGCTGGAACGTGGACTTCGACCGCGACACTGTCTATAAGACAGGATATTTCCTGCCGGAACTTCTGGGCTGCCGCAAGGTGGCAGTAGGGCGGGACATGCGCCTGTCCTCCCCGGAGCTGCACGCTGCCCTGCTGAAAGGACTGACCGATGCAGGAGCAGACGTGTACGACCTGGGCCTGGCCACCACACCGTACGTCTATTATGCTACGGCCGCCAAGGGCTTCAGTGCCTCGGTCCAGATAACCGCCTCGCATAACCCCAAGGATGACAACGGTCTGAAGGTTTCGCGGGAGAATGCCCTGCCCGTGGGCTATGATACCGGCCTGGGCACCATCGAGAAATGGATTCTCGAGGGGCGTCCGTGTGTCCCGGTGGAGGAGGCTGCCCGCGGCAAAGTGATTCCACTTGACCTGCGGGATGAGTATCTGGCATTTCAGAGGCGCTATGTCGGGGATTATTCGGGACTCAGGATATGCGCGGACCTCTCCAACGGCATGTCTGCCCTCTTCGTCAAGGACCTGCTTCCCTCTTCGGTGGAGTACATCTGCGATACCCCCGACGGCTCTTTCCCCAATCACGAGCCCAATCCCCTGGTGCCTGAGAATACCGCCATGCTGCGGGAGTATGTCAGGAACCACGGCTGCGACATCGGGCTCATCTACGACGGGGATGCGGACCGGGTGATGTTCGTGGATGAGAGGGGAGAGTTCATCTCGCCGGACCTGATGATTGCGCTTATGGGGCATTTCTTCATGGAGGGTACGGGGACAAGTCCCGCTGCCAGGGAGAGAGCTGCCCTTAGGGCCGCCGGCAAGATTTCCGGGGTGCGGGCCCTGCAGGATATCCGCAGCTCCAAGGCGGTAGGAGAGTACCTTGCGCCGATGGGAGTGGAGATGCACACATGGCGGGTCGGCCGGGCATACGCGGCTCCAAGGCTCCGTGAGATAGACGGTCTGTTCGGAGGCGAGCTGGCCGGTCACTACTATTTCAAGGATTTCTTCTACTCGGACAGCGGCATCATGGCCTCGCTCATCATCCTGGATATAGTGGCGGAGCTGAAGCGCCGGGGCCGCAGTCTGTCGCAGCTCATCGCCGGCATCTCCCGTTACTGCAACTCGGGGGAGATCAATTTCCGGGTGGAGGACAAACCGGCCGCGATGGAGGCTGTGGTGAAGCATTTTACCTCAGGGGAGAAACCATCGGCCCTGATGGACTTCGACGGCTACCGCGTGGAGTTTCCGCAGTGGTGGCTGAATATCCGCCCGTCCAATACCGAGCCCTACCTGCGCTTCATCTGCGAGGCGTCATCGCCCGATCTTCTGGCCGAGAAAGTCGCTCAGGCCAAGGAAATCATAAAGCGTTTCGAGTAACGCCGGACGTTTCCGGGAAGAGATTACAGCAGACCTTCACTGATGGACATGGTGAGGGTCTTTTTTTCGATATCGATGTCGATGATGAGGTCGTCGTGGAAGGGGACGAGGGCTCCGGAGCCGGTGAGTTCCAGACAGATGTTGCCGGAGAAGTCCTGGATGTCCCCGATGGTG
Source organism: uncultured Alistipes sp. (assembly GCA_900550465.1). Classification (GTDB taxonomy): domain Bacteria; phylum Bacteroidota; class Bacteroidia; order Bacteroidales; family UBA932; genus Coprenecus. The sequence continues at coordinate 90,102 of URSC01000002.1, read as the reverse complement.
CCTGCCTTGTGGCCGTCCTGGTCCTGCAGGCTGAATCCGATGAGGTCCTCGAGAGTGAGGCCGTCCTCGGTGATGGTGTGTGCATCGGTTTCAGATAGTTCCGGGTAGTCGGCCGGGTCTAGCCGGATATCCTTGCCGGCGGCTTCCTCCGCATCCGCGAGGGTGTCGATGTCCTCCAGGCGGACGACGGCCTTGCGGGGACCCTTCGGCTGGAGCGAAGTGATATAAAAAGGAACCGGCAGGCCGTCATAGAACAGCCATACCGGTTCATCTTTCTTAAGCAAGTCTGCAATGCCCTCCTGGAAGGCGATCATCACCTCTCCCTCAGTGCCGTAGGACTTTATTATCCTGCCGACGGGCAGCAATGTGTCTTCCGCGGGAAGCATTGTCGCTTTACTCTGCTGCAGGAGCGGCCTCTGCGGTCTCAGCGTTTGCTGCTGCCTCTGCGGCCTCAGCCTCGGCTTTTGCCTTAGCCTCTGCCTCTGCCTTTGCGGCAGCCTCTTCGGCTTTGCGCTTGCTGATGGCCTCAGCTCTCTCCTGGTTTACCTTTGCCTCGGCGTTGAGGAGCTCACGGCGGGTCTCATTGTCAGTCTTCTTGAGATTCTGCTTCTTGGACTCTACCTTTGCGTCTCTCTCGGCTTTCCATGCGTTCCATCTCTGGTCGGCGATCTCCTGGCTGATGGCGCCCTTAGCAACACCGCCGTTGAGATGCTTCCTCAGGAGGATACCCTCGTAGGAGAGGATACGGCGGCAGGTGTCAGAAGGCTGAGCACCGGTACCGAGCCAGTAGAGGGCTCTCTCGTGGTCGATCTTGATGGTTGCGGGGTTGGTGTTGGGGTTGTAGATGCCGAGCTGCTCGATGTAACGTCCGTCACGGGGTGAGCGGATGTCGGTTACTACGATGTGGAAGAAAGCGTGGTTCTTCTTGCCGTGGCGTGCCAAACGGATTTTAACTGCCATTGTACTTACAGGTTATTAGTGAATTAATAATTTAAAACCTCCTTATCTTCTCGAGAAAAGGCCCGCAAATATAGGTATTTTTCCTGAACTGTCAAGCATTTTTTACTTCGAGCGGAGGAAACGCAGGGCGCGGGTCATGTAGCGGGGCAGCTGCTTGTGCGGGTCGCGGTGCTCGAGGTGGAGGTAGATGCCCCACTTCTTGAGAATCGGGACCTTGAAGGTCTCCACGAACTCTATCAGCGTGCCGTCGGGGTCCTCCACGTAGGTGAAATGACCGTCGGCCTCGCCCATCTTGAAGTCGCGGCCGCCGTCGCAGACGAAGCTGTGGCCCAGGGACTCGGCGCACTCGCGGATGGCCTCCATGTTGCGGATGTCGAAGCAGAGGTGTATGAAGCCGGGGTCACCCCAGTAGCGGCCCTCGTATATCTTCTTGGGAGCGGGTACCTCGAAACCTTCCGGTATGCGCTGCACCAGCTCGATACGGGAGGTGCCCATCACCTCGCTCAGAGGGCCCTCGATGGGCTTGCTGCGGGAGAGGAGGACACGGCGCAGGGGATACTGGCTGCCGGGGACACCCTCCAGGTCAGCCTGTACTCCGGTCACATCGTACTCAACCTTGTCGTAGTCCATCAGGGTGGAATAGAATTTCACGGAGCGGTCCATGTCGGTGACTCCGAGCACTGCTCCGTTGCCGCCGCCGAGGTTCTTGTCCTCGTCGATGAAGACGTAGGAGTCGGACTCGACCTCGAAGAGGTTGTTCCAGGGGTCGTAGAGGAAGAAATGCTCTCCGCCGGCGGGGTTCTTGGTCACGGGGGTGACGATACGGGCACCGGAGGCCTTGCTCAGCTGCTCGTATGCTGCCTTGACGTCGCGGGACTTGATCTTGCAGGCGTAGATGCCGAGGTCTCCGAGGGCGGGCTCGAAGGCCACGTAGTTCAACTCCCTGCCGCGGGGCTCCCATACCTCGAAGCCGGCGCCTCCGCGGAGATTGTACACCAGAATCGCGTAGCGGGGCTGCGGCTTGCCGCCGGTGTAGGGCAGCATCCGCTCTGCGACGCCCTCCGCGCCGAAGATCTTGGTGTCGAATCCGAAATTGTCCTTATACCATTTCCACGACTCGGCGACGTTCCTCACGCCGATGCCGACCTGCTGTATTCCACAGATGATTTTTTCCATATTGTCCTTGATTTTGTATTTTCCGATTAATGAGCCGATACCTTCCGGGCCAGGATGTAGAAGAGCCAGGGGGTGTATTTGTAGAAATACGCCATGAGCAGTTCCTTGCCGCCGATGAGCTTCTTGTGCTTCTCGCGGGCGATGGCCTTCAGGGCTACCTTAGCGCATTTGGTCACGTCCATGCCGTTGGCCTGGCCGGGGTCCATCTTGGCAAATTTCTCACCGGAGGCGAGCAGGGCGCTCTTGGATATCTCGGTGCGGATGCGGCCCGGGATGAGGAAGGTGACCTTGATGTTGGGGTACTCCAGCTCCAGGGACTCGTAGAAGCCGAAGAGGGCGTGCTTCGAGGCGCAGTAGGCCGAGCGGAGCGGGAATCCGAAGAGGCCGGAGATGGAGGTGGTCACGGCGATGTGGATCTCCTTGGCGGCTTTCAGGTGCTCCTTGAATTTCTTGATGATGTAGATGCCGCCGAAATAGTTTATCTCCATCAGCTTGCGGTCCAGGGAGATGTCGCAGTCGAGGGTAAGTGCCCTCTGGGAGATGCCGGCGTTGAGGACGAAGAAGTCCGGCTTGAGGCCGAGACTGTCCACGTATTCTATTAAAGCGTCGATGGAAGCCGGGTCCTCCAGGTTGACCTCACGGTGCCAGGCCTTCACGCCGTACTGCCGGCAGCGCTCCTCGACCTTCGTCAGCTGCTCCTCCCCGAGACCGGTGAGTATCACGTTAGTACCTCTCTGTGCGAACTGATAGGCGATCGCCTCGCCTATGCCTGTGCCCCCGCCGGTGATCAGCAGGGTCTTATCCTTGAACTGTACCATATCTGTTTTTATTTTCGGAAGACAAAGTTACGCAAAATCCTCTAAAGTGTGCTAGACGAAATAGCAGTGCCGAGGCAGACCACCCGCCGCCGAGGGCCTTGTAGAGGCCGATGCCCTCAGAATGTCAGCATTTTGCGGCGATAGTCGAGTGAGTTCCTGTATTGTTCCTTCAGTTCTTCGGAGAGGTAGGATCTGCTGATGATTTGTTCTGCTTCAGAATGTATTGCCGCGAAGAAGTCCAGTTCCCGCTGCACGGTCTTGTCATTTAGGCCTGTTCTGCGACCGAATTCCTCGAAGTCCTTGCGGCAGACCTGGCGGACATCGGAAAACTGCATTCCTTCTTTGAAAAGCCCTTTGTCAAGGGCAAATATCCTGTGGTTGACCAGATGCAGCGAAGTGTTGATGAGGTCGTAGGCCGGAGTCAGGCGATATTCATTGCCGTTGTTGATTAAAGAGAAATTTTTCAGGTGTGCGTCATCATTGAGTGAGATGAAGTTGAACAGCACCAGCCTGAAGAAACGCAGTAGGTCTATGCGGTAGGCTTTTACGTGGCGGCGGATTACGTCCGCGCAGTCTTCGTAGCTTGCACGGCTGTATTTGTAGTCAGCGCCGCCGTTGGATTTTGTAAGGCCCATCAGGGAAGCGAAATCCTCCTGCATGTATTTGCCTCCGCTGTGGATGTCAAATCTTCTTGTGATGTAGGCGGCTTCCTCGTTTTCGTAGAAGCACAGTCCGTTGGCCGCGGTCTCAATCCGGTAGACCTGTGAGGCGAGCTGCATGGTAAGGTTCTCGTTGGCGGCGCAGAACTCGCGGTTGATTATATGGTAGCTGGACGGTTGCGGTTTCAGAATGAAATGTCCGCGCTCATTTTCGCGGGTATAGCGCAGGCGCAGGTCCTCACCCACGACAGCAGAGAACTTAGGCTGAACTCCGGACAGAGATATCCGTCCGATATGTTGCGCCGTGTTCTGGACATTCTTGTGATCCGGATCAGCCGGACTTATCCCGGGGAAAATGTGGGATACAGTCTTTCCGTCGAACAGCAGTCTTCTTGCCAGCGGGCAAAATGTGCTGAATCCCGGGGCGAGAGTGGACGGGCATACGGTCAGCGGTCTCATGGCTCTATAGGTTTGACGGTGATGGCTCCTATGGTGTCATTCTGCGCGGTGGCGAGAAGTATTCCGAAATCATCGTCGCTGTCAATATGCAGCAGCCGGGACTGAGTCTGGCGGTTTTCTCCCTCGGAGAGCATGTTGAAGAAGACGGCGAACAGGTAGGGGGAGCGGTAGGGCTCTTCTCTCAGCGGCATGGTCGGGCTGACGGGGGGCATTTTGTCAGCGACATACGGGGAATCGTATGCGAAGATATATTCCCCGTTGTCCTCTTCAGTCAGCAGTCCTGCCCTGATATCGTGAACGTATACTTCGCATTGTCTCATATCGTCAGTCCTTAAGTTTAACGGTGAGTTCGAGGCCGAGGGTGTCGAGGATAGACAGCAGTGTGCGGAGTTTCGGATTGCTCTGTCCGCGCTCAATTGCGACGAGCGTGTTGATTCCGACTTCCGAGAGTCCGGCTATCTCTTCCTGCCGGACCTGGAGTGCCTTCCTGCGGTCCCGGATGGCTTTGCCTATTTCTTCTGTATTCACTGTGTATTGTGATTTTTGCCAAAAATAAAAAATTCCGCTGAGAAAATCAACGGAATTCCCAATAAATTGTGATTTTATATTATTTTCCGGAGGTTTCGGATTCTTCTTCCGGGACAGACCATCCGCCGCCGAGGGCCTTGTAGAGGCCGATGATGGCGAGGAATTCGTCACGGACGGAGTTGGAGTAGTCGATCTCGGCGTTGAAGTAGCTGCGCTGGGCATCGAGGACGTCCATGTAGCTGATGTAGCCGTTCTGGTACTGGAAGAGGGCGAGCTCGACGTACTTCCGGGAGGCGTCCTGCAGATTGCCCAGAAGGGATACTTTCTCGCGTGCGGAGTTGTAGGAGGCGACTGCATCATTGACCTCCTTGAAGACTTCGAGGACTTTCTGCTCGTACTGGTATCTCTCCTGGTTGTAGGCTTCTATGGAGGCCTGGTAGCGGGCCTTGTTCTTGCCGAAAGCGAAAAGGGGCGAAGTCAGGTTCAGGACAGGATACCAGTAGGGCCCTGTGAAGAAGTGGGTGAAGGTGTTGTTCTCCACTCCTGCTGTAAAGGATATCTCCAGCCTGGGAAAACGGTTGGCCCAGGCTACTCCCACATCGGCCATGGCGGCCTTGAGGGCCTGTCCGGCGGCCAGCAGGTCGGGACGGCGCTGGAGCAGTTCGGAGGGTACTCCTACGTGCATCAGGTCGGGGAAACGGTCGTGGGTGTTGAGCCTGGAGCGCTCTACGGATGAAGGGAACTCTCCGGCAAGGAGGGCTATTTCGTGTTCCTTTATGGCGATGTCTCTCTGAAGGTCAGGTACGAGAGCTGCGGTGCTGGCATACTCTACCTGTGCCTGCTGGTAAGGTATCTCGGTGGTCAGTCCGCCTTCAAAACGGAGACGGGCCTGTTTGACGTTCTCTCTCCAGGTGTCGCGGGTGCGGAGGACGATGTCCAGTTCGTTGTCCAGGGCGGCCAATTCGAAGTATGCGGTGGCCACTGCGGCTACGAGGGTCATCTGCATGGCTCTCTGCGACTCGATGGAGCCGAGGTATTGGGCGATTGCCCCGCGGTTGGCCCAGCGCAGGCGGCCGAAGAAATCCACCTCCCAGGAGACTCCGGCCTTCAGACCGAACTCATTGTCCTTGACGGGGTCAGCATCAGTGTACTGATAGTTCTCCTGGTCCAGATAGCCTCTGGCGTTGAAGGACGGGAACTGGTCGGCGCGGACTACCCTGTGGAGCCGCTCGAGCTCACGGACGCGGGCGGCCGCTGTGAGCATGTCCTTATTATTGTCCAGAGTTTTCTGGATCAGGTCCTTGAGCAGGGGGTCGGAGAAGATTTCCGACCACTCCAGGTCGGCCAGGCAGAGTGTGTCCGCGTAGCCTCCGGGGATGATGGTCTCCGGGATGTCGAGCTGGGGGTCGGTGCATTGTTTTACTGCCGCTCCGCAACCCTGCAGGAGGAAGAACGCTCCGCATACCGCCGCTGCGGCTGATATTTTTACGATAGTGTGTCTCATGCTTTCAGTCTCTTCTTTTTTCTATTGGCAAATCTCTCCTTGAGCCTGTATATCCAGACGAAGAAGAAGGGAACGAAGACGATTCCAAGGGTGATAGCCGCGATCATGCCGAAGAATACTCCTACACCGATGCCCTGGCGGCTTGCGGAGCCGGGACCGGAGGCGAGCACGAGGGGCAGCATGCCGAGGATGAAGGTCAGGGAGGTCATGACGATGGGCCTGAAGCGCAGCTCGGATGCGGCGATGGCGGCCTCTACTATGTCCTTGCCCTTCTCCACTTCTTCCTTGGCGAACTCCACGATGAGGATGGCGTTCTTGGCGGCCACTCCGATCAGCATAACCAGTCCGATCTGGAAGTAGACGTTGTTCTCCATGCCCAGGACCAGAATCGAGAGGAAGGCTCCGATACATGCCACGGGCAGGGACAGGATGACGGCTATGGGTACCGACCAGCTCTCGTACTGGGCGGCCAGGAACAGGAACACGAAGAGGAACGCCAGGGCCAGGACGAGTCCGGTCTGACCGCTCTGCTGCTTTTCCTGGTAGGACAGGCCGCTCCACTCGATGCCTACGTTGGCAGGCAGTTTCTCGCGGACTATTTCTTCCATGATCTCCATGGCCTGGCCGGAGCTGTAGCCGTGGGCGGCCTCGCCGGTGATGGTGGCGGCGTAGTACATGTTGAAGCGCTTGATGGTACCGGGGCCGGTCGTGTATTCGGTGGTGCCTATCGAGGTTACGGGTATCATGGCTCCGCCGTTGCCGCGGACGAAGTACATGTTCATGTCGTCACGCCACTGGCGGTAGGGCTCCTCGGCCTGGATGTAGACGCGGTAGACGCGGTTGAAGAGGTTGAAGTCGTTGACGTAGACGGAGCCGGTGAAGGCCTTCATCGTGGTGAACAGGTCCGAGACGGAGACTCCGAGGAGCTTGGCCCGGTCGCGGTCCACGTCGTAGTAGAGCTTAGGGATGTCGCCCTGCATGGAACTGCTTACGCGGGCGAGCTCCTTGCGCTGGGAGGCATAATATACTAAGGTGTCGGAGGCTCTCTGCAGCTCCTCGTAGGTCAGGTCGCCGCGGGCCTCGAGGGCCATCTCGAAACCGCCCGAGGTACCCAGTCCGGGGATGACGGGAGGGGTGCTGAGGTAGACCTTGCTCTCGGGGTACTGCGAGAACTCATCGGTTACCCGGGCCATGAAGGCGGGCAGGTCGGGGTCCTCACGCTCGTCCCAGGGCTTCATGATGACGGTCATCTGGCTGCGGGCCTGGTTGGTGCCGACACGGGGACTGGAACCGGTGACGTTGAGTACGTAACGTACGTCCGGCTGGTCCAGGAGCCAGGCCATGGCGCGGTCGGTGACCTCGCGGGTCCTTTCGAGTGTCGCGCCCTCAGGCAGCTCGAACTCTACGGTGAAATATCCCTGGTCCTCCTGCGGCAGGAAGCTCTGGGGCACGATCTGAGCCATGGCCCAGATGCAGACGATGCCGATGCCGAAGGCTGCGAAGGAGCGTTTGGAGTGAGCCAGGAAGTTGCGTATGATGCGTGCGTAGACGGTCTGTCCCTTGGCGAGCCAGCGGTTGATGGCGCGGAAGATGAAGTTCTTGCGCTCCTCCTCGCCCTCCTTCTTGGGCTTGAGGAACTGGGCGCACATCACGGGGCTCATGGTCAGGGCCACTATGGTGGATATGATTACGGATACCGCGATGGTTATGGTGAACTGGCGGTAGAGGGCACCGGTGATGCCGGAGAGGAAGCTCACCGGGATGAACACGGCGCAGAGTACCAGTGACATGGCTATCAGGGCGCTGCCCAGGCCGTTCATGGCTTTCTTGGTGGCCTCATAGGCCGACAGCTTCTCCTCGTTCATGATGCGGTCCACGTTCTCGACCACCACTATCGCGTCGTCCACGACAGTACCGATCGCAAGGACCAGACCCAGCAGTGTCAGGGTGTTGAGGGAGAATCCGAAGATGAGCATGACTCCGAAAGTACCGATAAGGGAGATGGGTACCGCGATGGCCGGGATGAGGGTCGCTCTCCAGCTCTGCAGGGAGAGGAACACCACCAGAATCACGAGGAAGAGGGCCTCGAAGAGGGTCTTGTACACCTCATGGATGGACTGGGATATGTACTCGGTCATGTCGAAGGGAATCATGTAGGAGATGCCTTCGGGGAAGTTGCGGCTGATCTCGTCCATGGCCTTCTTGACGGACTCGGACACCTCCATGGCGTTCATGCCGGGGAGCATGCGGATGTCCATCACCGCGGCGTTGCCTCCGTTGATACCGCTCTCGGTGTTGTAGGACTGGGCCTCGAGGGAGACGCGGGCGACGTCGCGCATACGGATGATGGAGCCGTCAGGATTGGCCCTGAGGACTATGTCCTCGAATTCGCTGACCGTAGACAGACGGCCCTGGGCCACGATCGGGACGGTCACATCCACTCCGTTCATGGGCTGCTGACCGAGCACTCCGGCCGCGGATTCTCGGTTCTGTTCCCGGAGGGCGCTCTGTATGTCCTGGACGGTCAGGCCCAGGCTGGCCAGACGCTCGGGCTGTACCCAGATCTGCATGCCGTAGTAGCGGCTGCCGACGTTGGATACGCGGCCCACGCCGGGGATACGGCGGAGCATGTCGAGCACGTTGAGGGTGGCGTAGTTGCTGAGGTACACCTCGTCGAACTTGGGGTCGTTGGACAGCAGAGTGATGGTCATCAGCTTGTTGGATGCCTGCTTGTCCACCGAGATACCGTTCTGGATAACCTCGGCCGGAAGACGGGCCTCGGCCTGCTTTACCCTGTTCTGTATCTCGACGGCCGCCAGGTCGGGGTCGGTGTCTATGTCGAAGGTGATGGTGACGGTGAATGAGCCGGAGTTGGTGCTCCGCGACTCCATGTAGAGCATGCCGGGAGTACCGTTGAGTTCCTGTTCGATGGGGGTGGCTACGGCCTGTGACACGGTCTCGGCGTCAGCTCCGGGATAGGAGGCGGAGACCTGCACCACGGGAGGCACGATCTCCGGGTACTGGTCGACAGGCAGCAGGAAGAGGCCTATCATGCCCACCAGTACGATGACGATGGAGACGACCGTGGAGAATATCGGCCGGTCTATGAAGAAATCACTTTTCATTCGCTGTAGTCTCTGTTTTGGTGCTGTCTGTGTTTTCGTATGATGTGCTGTCGGCCGCTGATGCCGTGCTGTCGGTGCCGAACGAGAATCGGCCGTCGTTCTCAGAGTCTGCCTGAGGACGTTCCGGTGCTACGATTATCGGGGCGACCTTGACGCCGTGGCTGAGCTTGTGGAAGCCCTCGACGATGATGTTCTCGTCAGGTCCTAATCCTCGCTCGACTACTACGTTGTTACCTATCTCGGGACCGAGCTCTATAAATCTCTTCTCGACTATGCTGTCCGGACGGCAGGCGTAGACGTAGGCTCCGCCCTTCTCGATGACCAGGGCCTTGGTAGGCACCACGATGGCATCCTCGCGCACGTCCAGGAGGAGGCGCACCTTGGTGATCTGTCCGGGAAGGAGGGCGCGGTCAGGATTGGCCATCTCGGCCCTGACGGAGAATGTTCCGGTGTTGGGGTCCACCTGAGGGTCAGCGAAGTCCACGAAGCCCTTCATCGGGTATTCCGAGTTGTCGGCCAGGGTGATGGTCACGTATGGGTTCCACTTGCGGGCGGTATCCTGCTGTCCGAGATTGACGTTCCTCTCGCGGCTCTTGAGGTAGTCGAGCGACGTCATGCTGAAATCCACCTGGACGGTGTCGCTCTTGACAATGGTTGCCAGCAGGGACTTGCCTCCGGGACCGACAAGGGTTCCGAGGTCCACGTTCCTCTCACTGATAAATCCGGAAATGGGGGAGCGGACAGTGGTGTATCCGAGGGCTATCTCGGCCTGGGTAAGGTCTGCCTCACTCATGACCACCTCGGCCTTTGCGCTCTCGTAGGAAGCGATGGCATTGTCCAGGTCCAGGCGGCTGGCAGCATTCTGCTCGAACAGCGGGCGTATGCGCTCGAGGTCTCTTTCAGCCTTGAGCTCCAGGGCCTTGTTCTTGTTGAGCTGGGCCTTGGCCTTCTCCACGCTGGCTCTGTAGGGCTTCGGGTCGATGATGAAAAGCACCTGATTCTTCTTGATGTAGGTGCCTTCCTCGAAGAGCATCTCTTCCAGATAGCCCTCGACTCTGGCCCTGATCTCCACGAACTGCTGGGCACTGATCTTTCCGGCGTACTCACCGTAGATTTCCACATCATCGATCACCACGGGCTGAGCCTCCACTATCGGATATACCGGTTTGGGCGGCTCCGGCCATGACAGTATTATCCATACGGTAATGCCTGCCACGAGCACTCCGAGGACGACATACCATATCCATTTGGGCAATCGTCTGATTTTTCTGATTCTTACGGCCATCCTGCGGCCGGTCCTGGTAAATTTCTCTGTAGGGATGTTAATCTGCATAATACTGCAATATAGCTATAGCGGTGCAAATATAGACCAAATCGACTGACTATTGCAAAAATTGTACCTTAATGCAGAAATAATTACCCCTTTTCAGAGAGCGCATCCCGCGGCGAACAGCAGCGACATAAGGAAAAAATTGCGGGACGTTTTGCCCAGGAAGGGGTTCAGGGCTGCTCCGTCGGTATCGCTGATGCGCCGGGAAGTGGCCAGATGCAGGGCGGCGTACAGCAGCAGGGGAGCGGCGCACCATCCAGGCTTGCTCAGGACAATGGCGGCTGCGGCCAGCATTGTGGCGCAAAGTCCCAGCAGGTAGTACAGGATAATGGCGGTGCTGCCTCCGAGGCGCACGACGATGGTCTTCTTCCCCTGAGCGGCGTCCTCTGCGCGGTCGCGGTAGTTGTTGACCATCAGCAGGCAGTCTACGGCCAGGCCGCAGGCGAGTCCGGCCAGGGTGGTCTGCAGGTCCCAGGTCCCTGTCTGCAGGTAAAATGTGAATCCCACGGGGACAATCCCGAAGAAGACCAGCACCAGCACATCGCCCAGCCCCAGTCTCGAGAATTTCGTGGTATACAGGAAGCAGAACAGTACGCAGGCGGCTCCCACTGCTATCATCCACGGCCCTCCGGCCCATATCAGGGGCAGACCGGCCGCACAGGCGAGGACCGTCGTGACCAGAATACCTGTCTTCATGGCTCCGGGTGTAATCCATCCCTGTGCGCAGGCCCGCTTAGGCCCGAGCCGCTGCTCCGTGTCCCCGCCCTTGCGGAAGTCGAAATAGTCATTGACGAAGTTGGCATCCACCTGCATGATCCACGCGAAGAGCATGCACAGCACGAACGCCGCCCAGTCAAACGCCTCTGCCGGCAGCATACCGCTCTTCTCCATCCACATCCACGCGCAGCCTCCTCCCATAATCACTGGCGTGGCCGCCCCCGCCAGAGTCTTCGGTCTGGCCGCGAGCACCCACGCCTTCGTCGAGTTTGTCTTTACCCCGCTGTTCATGAAATAGTTTTAATCAGGTAGTGTTATTCTTCGTATTTCTCCGCGTGACCGGGCAGCAGTTCCTCAGTCCCGGCCATTGCAGCCTTGTACGCAATCTCGTTTTTGATGCTTCTCATTTCTATGAGTTTTGCGCCTTCAAAATTACATCTTTTTTACATCTTTTTAAGCCGTTTCCAGAATATTTCATAGATCCACTCCTTCGGAAGGAGCAGTAGGAAAACGCGTCTGTGTTCACAACGAATTTACTTCGGGGTGCATTCCTGTTTTCAATCGTCTGAAAATCAGCCGAATTTATAAAGTGTTGATTATTAGCTTGGATTTTTCAGCACTGCACCACGAAGTCAATTCGTTATCAGAAGGTGCTGCTGCTCCGTCTGTGTCCCTGCCGAGCCGTCAGGAAGGAGTGAGTGTCGCTGGATTTTCTGCTGCGTCACCTAGTTGTGGGAAAAGCTGGTATCTGGCATTGCGGTATTTGCTGTTGTTCAGCGTTATGCGCCAGCCGTTTCCCGAAATCCGATGGAGCAACGGTAAGTACTGCAGCGCCTCAAAATTGCAGAACCTTGGTTTACAGGGTGTTATGATTGAAGTGTGTGCTTTTGGGCTGGTTGCAGCAGCTCGAAAAGCACACCTTATATTTGTAATTACTTGATTGTCATTATGTTGTTATAATGCACCGCCCGCGTACTTACCGTTACTCTAGCAGTCTTCTCAGAATTTCCCGGTCCGAAGAGTTCGCTATGTTGCAGACATACTTCGGATACTTACTGACTGCGGTTTCTCCGGCATTATAGTGGCAGGAATACTTGTACGCGGCGACGGGAGAAAAACAAAACGGCCTCGGAGTGTTTCCGGGGCCGTTGGGCGTTTGCAGTTCGCTGCCATAAGGGAGGCCGGAGGGGCTCAGACGGTGATGAGCTCATACTGCCGGGTACCGATGCCGATGCGCTCGGCGTGCTCGAGGCCGGACTGCCAGTTGGTGTCGGGATGCAGGATGTGGAACTTGTCGTCGCCGCAGAGGTGCTCGTGGGGATGGGTCTTCTCGAGCTTGCTGCCGGGGAGGGCGGGGGCGGCCATCACCATGTCGGCGCAGGCCTGGTCGAGGGCCACGGGGTCGAAGGAGGCGGCCATTCCGAGGTCGGGCACTATGGCGGCGTCGTTGTGGTTCCAGCAGTCGCACTCGGGGGATACGTTGACGATGAGGTTGACGTAGAAGCAGGGGCGGCCGGCGATGATGGCCTTGGTGTACTCGGCTATCTTGCCGTTGAGGGTCTCGGAGGTATCCCAGTCCTTCAGAACGGCCGACTCGTACTGGCAGAGGGCAACGCACTGGCCGCAGCCTACGCACTTGTCGTAGTCGATGACGGCGGCGGTATGCTTGCCGGTGTAGTTAACGCCCTCGACGGTCTCGAGATGGATGGCGTCATGGGCGCAGTGCTTTACGCAGATACCGCAGCAGCGGCAGTTCTCTACCTTGACCACGGGCTTCGACGAGGAGTGCAGCTCGAGCTTGCCGGCCACGCTGGCGCAGCCCATTCCCATGTTCTTGAGGGCTCCTCCGAATCCGGTCTGCTCGTGCCCCTTGAAGTGCGAGAGGGCTATGAGCACGTCGGAGTCCACGATGGCCGTGCCTATCTTGGCCGTCTTGCAGTAGGTGCCGCCCTCGATGGGGAGCTCGCGGCAGTCGGTACCCTTGACGCCGTCGGCGATGATCACGTCGCATCCGGCGCTGAGGCGGTTGAAACCGTTGCGGGACGCGCTCTCGAGGTGGTCCACGGCGTTGGAGCGACCTCCGGAGTAGAGGGTGTTGCAGTCAGTCAGGTAGGGCTTTCCGCCGAGGGAACGTACCAGGTCGGCCATGCCGGCGGCGTAGTTGGGCCGGAGGAATGCCAGGTTGCCCGGCTCGCCGAAGTGCATTTTTATGGCGACGAACTTGTCCTTGAAATCGATCTTCTCGATGCCGGCGGCCTTGGCCACGGCTTTCATCTTCTCCACTAACGGAAGTCTGGTGGAGGTGTGCAGGTCAGTGAAGTAAACTTTTGCTTTTTCCATAATGTATGTACTGTGTTTGTTGTCAGTTCTGGAGGGATTCCTTGCGGATCTTGTTGATGACCATCACGTCGTTCTTGTGTATCACGGTGTTGCCGCGGGGGATGATGGCCCTGTTGCCGCGCTTTATGAGCACTATCAGCTCGTTGCTGTCGGGCGAGTACTGGAATACCTTCTTGCCTATCCATTCGCTGCCCCTCTCGATGCGCCGCTCGGAGAGCTGCATGAGGTCCTCGTCCTCGAAGTCGCGGGCACTCATGATGACCTTGTCCCCCGGCAGTATCTTGGTTTTTCCACTCGGGATGATGGCCTTTTCATTCCTGAGTATCACTGCGACGAGAGTCTCCTGCGGGATGGGCAGATCCTTGATGACCTTGCCGCACCAGGAGTCCTTCTCCCCGATATTCATCTGTACGAAGCTCACGTCCATGTTGTCGGAGTAGTCGGTAAAGGTCTTGAGGATGTCCTCCTCGCTCGAGGTCATCCGGAGCTTGCGGGCCACCAGAGGGATGAGCGAGCCCTGCAGGGAAATAGACAGCAGGACTATCATCAGCACGATGTTGAACAGGTCGTACTCGTTGCCGGTGAGCTGCCTGGAAGCCGGCAGGGCCATGATGGCGAACACTACCGACGCCGCACCTCTTAGTCCCACGAAGGAGACGAGCAGCTGCTGTCTCCACTTGCTGCGGAACGGAGCCATGATGGCGAACACGGACAGGGGACGGGCAACGAAAGTCATGAACAGGGCAATCAGGATGGCCGGTATCGCGATGGCCGGCAGCTGAGAGGGGAAGGCCAGCAGTCCCAACAGGAAAAATATGATAATCTGCATCAGACTGGTCAGTCCGTCGAAGAAGGGTACCAGGGTCTTCTTGCCGCGGATGTTGGCGTTGCCCAGGACGATGCCGACGATGTAGGCGCTCAGGTAGCCGTTGCCTCCGATGAGGTTCGGAATCGCATACGAGAAGATGGCCACCGCCAGCACGAAGAGGGTGTCGAAGCCGGATGTGGTGGCCCGGAAGTGCTTCATCAGCCACGCGGCGGACACGGCTATTACGGCACCTATGGCCGCGCCGTAGACTATCTGCGCGAATACCATATATACTATGCGCCCGCCGGACACCGTTCCCTCGATGACGGCCATCATGATGACGGTCAGCATGTAGGAGCAGGGGTCGTTGCTACCGCTCTCGATCTCGAGGAGGGAGGCGGTGTTGTATTTGAGACCGAGCTTGCGGGAGCGCAGAATCGAGAACACGGAGGCCGCGTCGGTGGAGCTGAGCACCGCTCCGACCAGGAAACCCAGGGCGGCCGGGAGTTTGAGCACGTAGTAGCAGAAAAGCCCGGTCAGTCCCGCGGTAAGGGCCACGCCGAGGGTGGAGAGGATGCCGGCTTTGACCACCACCGGCTTGGCCTCTTTCCACCGGGTGCCGAAACCGCCGTAGAACATGATGAATATCAGGGCCACGGTACAGATGCTCTCGGTGAAATCGAAGTTGTCGAATGGAATCTTCACTATGCCGTCGGAACCGAAGGCCATGCCCAGCAGGATGAATGCCAGCAGCATGGGGATGCCTATCTTGTTCGAGACGTTGTTGAGCACTACGCACAGGACAATGACGATGGCGGCCACGAGCAGGAGCAATGTAAGGGTCATAAGCAGGGGTGTTGACGGTTAAAATGATAAAATTCGATGCTGTCCTGCAAAGGTACGAAAAAATGAAAAGCGTATGCAAAAAGTCCGGAACTAAAGGGCTATTTTGTCCTGAACCGGCGCGAACCACGTAATCTGCCGCTTGGCGTACCTCCGGGTGTTGCGCTGCACCAGGGCCAGGGCCTCATCCAGGGAGATGGTCCCGTCCAGGTAGTCGAATACCTCCCGGTATCCCACGGTGCGCAGGGCCGGCATGGATCGGTACTGCGCCAGCCCCCGCACCTCGTCCACCAGCCCGGCCCCGAACATGGCCTCGGCGCGGCGGTCTATGCGGCGGTAGAGCTCTTCGCGGGGAAGGGTTAGGCAGAGCCTCTGAATCTCGAACGGTCTGACCTTGCGTGGGTTGGACTTGTAGGAGGAAAATTTGCGTCCGGTCGAGAGGGTGACCTCCAGGGCCCGGACGACCCTCTGCCGGTTGGACAGGTCTATGGCGGCCCAGCTCTCCGGGTCCACCTGCCGCAGCTCTTCTGCAAGCACTCCGACTCCCTCCTTCAACGCCCTTTCCGTCAGGAGTCTGCGCAGCTCCTGATCGGCAGGAGGAAAGTCGTCCAGCCCGTAGCACAGGGCATCGGCATACAGGCCGGAGCCTCCGACCATCACCAGTACGTCGTGCTCCTGGAAGAGCCGGGTCAGCAGCTCCATGGCCTCCACCTCATAGAGACCGGCTGAGTAGTAGTCCGATACCGAGTGACTGAAGATGAAGTAGTGCCGCACCTGCCGCAGCTGCTCCTCCGACGGAGGGGCCGTGCCGATACGCATCTCCTTGAATATCTGGCGGGAATCGCAGGATATCACGGGAGACGAGTACTTCAGGGCCAGCTGTATGGCATAATCGGTCTTGCCCACAGCCGTAGGCCCGAGTACCTGTATCAGCTTCTTTCCGCTCATGAGGGGCGGCTATACGTTCTCCTCGCCCTCGGGCAGCTCGTCGTCCTCGAAGGAGTCCTCCTCGTCGGGAGCGGCGGACTGTGAGGCATGGCGGTCGGAGAATTCCTCGTAATCCTCGTACACGGCTGAGAACTGGTCCGGGTTGCGGCCCTTCTCGGCCACCAGCACGGGGTAGGAGAGGCGGCGGTTGAACTCCTGCTCGCCCTCCAGGCGGAGCTCGATGCAGAGGTTCTGGGTCAGATTGTAGACGTAGCGGAGGACGGTCTCCTCGTGCGAGACGGTGTTGTCGATGGTGATCATGTCCATGGACCCGTCTCCGAAATCGAACAGCCCTATCCTTCTGGAGAACTTGCCGGCGGCCGAGAGTGTGTCGAACACCGTCATCTGGTCAGGCGAGAAACCCAGCTCCCGGTCCATGTATTCGCGGAGCTTGTACAGGCTCATGCCGGAATCCACGTCATATTCCCGCATGAAGATCCTGTTGCCTGGGATAGTTGCTTTATATCTGAGTATCATGGCGTTGATGTTAAAGTCGTGTCAGCATGTCCAGAGCGTCCGCCCCATCGGGCCAGTCCTGGGGCGAGGGGCTCTGAGCCGAACCAAAGTTACGGATAATTTTTTGAATTCTGTCCAAATTGGCCCCTATAAATTTTTCCAATTCATTTTCCCGGCGGTATTCCACATACCACACCTCCCCCACGCGCAGGCTCCGGTCCCACGGCCGGCAGAGGCTGATATCCTCCTGAGCCCCCGGAATCAGTTTCCTCAGATTCCGGAAAATAACCGTGCCGCTGTCCAGGAATTCCTCCCCAGAGAGAGTCAGTACCGCCCTGTTCTTGCGGTGGTTGTCCTGGCCGAGCCTACCCCAGTGCTCCCGGGCGAAGGCTTCGGCGGCGGCCATTGTCCCGGAGAGGTTATGTCCCTGCGGCACCAGCAGGCAGGTCGCGCTGCGGCAGCCCAGGCCGTAGTACAGCAGCATGTCCCCGGCGAGGGCTTCAAGGGCGGAAGGGTCCTCGTTGCCGGTGAGCACCGCGGCGCTGAACCTCCCGGCCCGTATGAGGTGCGGGATGCCGCCGAACTGCTCCTGGTAAAATTCCGCCGCCCCGTCCCCGCCCATCGTCAGCAGGGCGTCCACCCTCCAGCCGTCGGCCGAGGAACGGAACTCCACCCCCGTCCCGGGAGGAAAGAGCACCGGCAGCAGATGCCTGTCCTTCGAGGAGAGCTTGACCAGGGGCCGCCATCCCGCGGCGAGGACTGTCAGGATGTCGTGGAACGCCACCGCGGGGATGTTCCCGGCCGCGACCACTCCGCAGACCTTTCCCGATGCTGCGGGGCACGGCTCAGGGTATTGTTCCAGCCAGTCCCTCAGCACCTCCTCCCTCAGCATCCCCTCCGCCAGGGCTTCCAGGGCGCGGCGCTGCATCCAGGGGGTGAAGAAAATATTGTCCCCCGCGGACTGCTCCACCGCCGCGTCCAGCTCCGGCCAGGCGGCCGTCCCTCCGAGCCATGCCCGGATGCGGTCTCCCAGGGAGGCATACCTTATTATAAAGCCGTTCCTTTCCATTTTTCCGAAATTGGGGCCCAAAGTTAAAAAAAATTGCTAACTTAGGGGCTCAAATGGCCAGACATGGATTCATCGCAGAGAAACGATACTTTCAAGAGCATTTCCGGCCCCGCCGAGGGGTTATATAAGGAAAAGGGAAGTAAGTTTCTCGCTTTTGCATATCCGGCGGTCTCGGAAGAGGAGGTCAGGGCCGCTCTGGAGAAAATCAGGAAGGAGTACTACGACGCGCGTCATCACTGCTATGCCTACAGGCTGGGCCTGAGCGGGGATGTGTGGAGGTACAACGATGACGGAGAGCCTTCCTCCACGGCGGGCAGGCCGATATACGGGCAGATTCTCTCGCGGGAACTGAGCGACGTGCTGATAGTGGTGGTGCGGTATTTCGGGGGCATAAAGCTCGGGGTTCCGGGGCTGATACGGGCCTACAAGGCGGCTGCGGCCGATGCGCTGGACCATGCGGAGGTGGTGGAGAAGGTGGCTTCGGAGGGGTATGCGGTGACATTCGACTATGTGGCGATGGACAGGGTGATGCGGGTGCTCAAGGACATGGGCATAGCTCCGTCCCGGTACACCGCGGAGGATGTGTGCAGGATGGAGTTGAGGGTCAGGCTCAGCGATGTGGAGCGGTTCCGGCAGAGGATGGAGGACGCGGAGGCCAGGGTTGAGAAGGTGCTTTAGGACAATATTCAACAACAGATATGGCTAAAAAGAGTTTAATTTCAATCCAGGATTTTACCAAGGAGGAGATCCTGCACATCCTCGACGTGGCGGAGGAGTTTGAGCACAACAAGTCTCAGACATTCCTGAGCGACAAGGTGGTGGCATGTATCTTCTTCGAGCCTTCCACCAGGACCCGCCTGAGTTTCGAGACTGCTGCGAACAGGCTGGGCGCCAGGGTTATCGGTTTTTCGGACGCGGCCAATACCAGCATCCGCAAGGGCGAGAGCCTCAAGGATACCATCAAGATGGTGTCGAACTACGTGGACCTCATCGTGATGAGGCATCCTCTGGAGGGCAGTGCCCGCTATGCTTCGGAGGTGGCCTCGGTGCCGGTCATCAACGCCGGTGACGGAGCGAACCAGCATCCGACCCAGACCCTGCTGGACCTCTACACCATCAAGCAGACCCAGGGCCGTCTGGACCACATCAACATCAATATGGTGGGGGACCTGAAATACGGCAGGACCGTCCACTCGCTGCTGCAGGCCATGAGCCATTTTTCCCCTGAGTTCGAGTTCACCGCTCCCGACGAGCTGAAGCTGCCCCAGGAGTACCGCGACTTCATGGACAGCAAGGGCATTCCCTACAAGGAGACCGCCGACCTGCGCGAGTATCTGGACAGCACGGACATCCTGTACATGACCAGGATACAGCAGGAGCGCTTCACGGATCCCGTGGAGTACGAGAAGGTCAAGAATGTCTACAGCCTCAATGCCTCCATGCTCTCGGGCGTGCGGCCCAACATGAAGATTCTCCATCCCCTGCCCAGGCTGCAGGAGATAGCGGTGGACGTGGACGACACTCCTCACGCATGGTATTTCAAGCAGGCCGAGAACGGAATGTACGTCCGCATGGCCATCATCTCATACTTACTCGGTAAAAGATAGGAGGAACGGCAATGGAAAATAACAACGAGAAACAGCTCAAGGTCAGCGCCATCAAGAACGGAACGGTGCTCGACCACATACCCTCCGGGCAGGTCTTCAAGGTGATAGACATCCTGGGACTCTACGACTCTCCCCATCCCGTCACTTTCGGAGTCAATCTGGACAGCAGGTCGATGGGCAGCAAGGGCATCATCAAGATATCGGAGAGATTTTTCAAGGATGACGAGCTCAACAAGATAGCCCTCATCGCCCCCAATGCCAGCATCAATATCATCCGCGACTTCGAGGTGGTGGAGAAGAAGGTGCTCACCATCCCCGGGACCATCACCGGGATAGTCAGGTGCATCAACCCCATGTGCGTCACCAACCATGAGAACATCCCGACCAGATTCAAAACCATCGTAAAAGGCTCGGAAATAAGACTTCAGTGCTCATATTGTGAGAAAATCACAGACATTTGAATTTTGTGAGAAATATTTTATAACTTTGGCTTTAATTAATTTAAAATTCATAACCTTTAAAATTTTTAATACAATATGAAAAAAGCTTACAATTTCAACGCCGGTCCCTGCGTTCTGCCCAAACCGGCCATCGAAGCGGCTATCGAAGCCCTTAAGGATTTCAAGGGAACAGGAATGTCCGTAATAGAAGTGTCTCACAGAAGCAAGGAGTGGGAGGCCGTGATGAACGAGTGCCGCGCCCTCTGGAAAGAGCTTCTCAACATTCCCGACGGATACAGCGTCCTCTTCCTCGGTGGCGGTGCATCCCTCCAGTTCCTCTATGTCGCCATGAACCTCCTCGAGAACAAGGCCGGTTACCTGGAGACAGGTGTATGGGCAAAGAAGGCTCTGAAAGAGGCCAAGGGTATCGGCAACGCATACGCAGTGGCATCCTCAGCTGACAAGAACTACACCTATATCCCCAAAGGATATGAGATCCCCACAGACCTCGACTACTTCCACATCACAACCAACAACACCATCAAGGGTACCGAGATCCATGAGGATATGGACTGCCCCGTGCCCCTCGTAGCCGATATGTCATCCGATATCATGAGCCGTCCCGTGGACGTTTCCAAGTATGCTCTGATCTACGGTGGTGCCCAGAAGAACGTAGGTCCTGCCGGTGTGGTATTCGTTATCGTTAAGGACGAGATCCTCGGCAAGGTATCCCGCTATCTGCCCACCATGCTCGACTACCGTACACACATCGAGGGTGAGTCCATGTTCAACACTCCTCCTGTATTCTCTATCTTCGTTATGACCGAGACCCTGAAGTGGGTTAAGGCTCAGGGTGGCGTGAAGGCCATGTATGAGCTCAACAAGAAGAAAGCCGGCATGCTCTATGACGAGATCGACCGCAACTCCCTCTTCGTAGGTACAGCCGCCAAGGAGGACCGCTCCCTGATGAACGTATGCTTCGTGATGGCTCCCGGTCATGAGGACCTCCAGGACGAGTTCCTCGCCTTCGCAAAGGAGAGAGGCATGGTAGGTATCAAGGGCCACCGCTCAGTCGGCGGATTCCGCGCCTCCATCTACAACGCCTGCCCCATCGAGGCCGTAGAGGCTCTGATCGCCTGCATGCAGGAGTTTGAGAAAATGCACAAATAATCCAGGACCTTTAAAACTTACAACGAAATGAAAGTATTAGTAGCAACCGAGAAACCTTTCTCAAAGGTAGCCGTTGACCAGATCCGCGAAATCGTGGAGAAAGGCGGCCATGAGCTTGCAACTCTCGAGAAATATACCGATGTACAGCAGCTCTACGCAGCTGTAGCCGATGCAGACGCCCTCATCGTGCGTTCCGACAAGGTGACCAAGGAAGTGATTGCAGCCGCTCCCAAGCTGAAGATCGTCGTACGTGCCGGCGCAGGTTATGACAACCTCGACCTGGCAGCCTGCACCGAGAGAGGCATCGTAGCCATGAACACTCCCGGTCAGAACTCCAACGCAGTGGCTGAGCTGGCCATCGGCATGATGATCTACATCTCCCGCAACCAGTTCACCCCCGGTACAGGTACAGAGCTCAAGGGCAAGACCCTCGGTATCCAGGCTTACGGCAACGTCGGCCGTCTGGTAGCCGCTCACGCAAAGAGCTTCGGCATGAAGATCATGGCCTTTGACCCCTTCGTTCCCGCTGACAAGATTCAGGCTGAGGGAGTTGAGGTAGCCGCTTCACTCGAGGACCTGTATGCCAAGAGCGACTTCGTATCCCTCCATATTCCCGCCAACAACGAGACAAAGGGTTCCATCGGATATGCCCTTCTGTCCAGGATGCCTAAGGGAGGCTGCCTCGTGAACACTGCCCGCAAGGAAGTGATCAACGAGCCCGAGCTCGTGAAGGTACTCGAGGAGAGACAGGACCTGAAGTACATCACCGATATCGCCGCAGGCAACCAGGCCGAGCTCAACGAGAAGTTCGGCAAGAGAGTCTTCGCTACCCCCAAGAAGATGGGTGCCGAGACCGCCGAGGCCAATGTCAATGCCGGAGTAGCCGCTGCCAACCAGATCTGCGACTTCTTCGCTACAGGCAACCGCAAGTTCCAGGTAAACAAATAGCATATAGGAGAGAAACGATATGGTAAAAGTAAAACCTTTCGCAGCTATCCGCCCTCCCAAGGCCATAGTAACCGAGGTGGCAGCCCGTCCCTACGACGTGCTCAACTCCCAGGAGGCTAAGGAAGAGGCAGGCGAGAAATCCCTTCTCCACATAACCAAGCCCGAGATTGACTTCGACCCCATCATCGACGAGCACTCGCAGCAGGCATACGACAAGGCTGTAGAGAACTTCAAGAAATGGCAGGAGAAAGGCTGGCTGGTACAGGACAAGAAGGAGTGCTACTATGTTTACGCCCAGACGATGAACGGCCGTACCCAGTACGGAATCGTGCTCTGCGCCAATGTGGACGACTACCTCACCGGCAAGATCAAGAAGCACGAGCTCACCCGCAAGGACAAGGAGGAGGACCGCATGATCCACGTCCGCATCCAGAACGCCAACATCGAGCCCGTATTCTTCGCTTATCCTGACAACACCGAGATCAACGCCATCGTGAAGAAGTACACCGACGGCAAGCCCGAGTACGACTTCGTGGCTCCGGACGACGGTTTCGGACATCATTTCTGGGTAATCGACAATGACGAGGATATCAAGAGGATCACCGAGATATTCTCGACCATTCCTGCATTCTACGTTGCCGACGGTCACCACAGGACGGCTGCAGCCGCTCTCGTAGGCGAGGAGAAGCGCCGTCAGAATCCCAATCACAACGGAACAGAGGAGTACAACTACTTCATGGCAGTGGTATTCCCCGAGAGCCACCTCAAGATTATCGACTACAACCGCGTTGTGAAGGATCTCAACGGTCTTACTCCCGAGCAGTTCCTCGAGAAGCTGGGCGCTGACTTCGAGATCAAGGACATGGGTACCGAGATCTACAAGCCCAAGAACCTGCACAACTTCTCGATGTACCTCGGAGGTCACTGGTACTCTCTCACAGCCAAGAAGGGTACCTATGATGACAACGATCCCATCGGATGCCTCGATGTGACCATCTGCTCCAACCTTATCTTTGACAAGCTCCTCGACATCAAGGATCTCCGAACCTCGAAACGCATTGATTTCGTGGGAGGTATCAGAGGTCTCGGCGAGCTCAAGAAGAGAGTCGACTCTGGCGAGATGGCAGCGGCTTTCGCTCTGTATCCCGTATCCATGAAGCAGCTTATCAGGATTGCCGACACAGGCAATATCATGCCTCCCAAGACTACCTGGTTCGAGCCTAAGCTGAGGAGTGGTCTGGCAATCCACAAACTCGAAAGATAAGTACGGGTTTATGAGTAACTGATTAGGGAGGCCGTAATCGGAACATTTATGTCAGATGCGGCCTCTTTTTATTTGATTTTAATTGATTACGATATAGACAGAAAAATGAAACCGACGTTAGTAGTATTGGCAGCGGGCATGGGTTCCCGCTATGGTTCCCTGAAGCAGATGGACGGAGTAGGCCCCAACGGTGAGGCGATTATCGACTATTCGATTTACGATGCCGTCCGTGCCGGATTCGGGAAAGTGGTGTTTATCATCAGACATTCGTTCGAGAAGGCCTTCCGCGAGATTTTCACTCCGGGGCATTTCGGCGGCAAGGTGGAGATTGAGTTCGTATTCCAGGAACTGGATTATCTGCCCGAGGGATTCAGTGTGCCCGAGGGACGCGAGAAACCCTGGGGCACATGTCATGCTGTCATGATGGCGGCACCCGTGGTGAATACTCCTTTCGCCGTGATCAACTCCGATGACTTCTACGGACGCGAGGGCTATGCGGTGCTGGCTGACTATCTCCGCTCTGTGGACGGACAGAAGGGCAAGTACTCCATGGTGGGCTACAACCTGCACAATACCCTGTCCGACTACGGCACTGTTTCCCGCGGTGAGTGCCGCGTGGATGCAGATGGCAATCTGGTCTCCATCGTGGAGCGTACTGCTATCGAGCGCGTGGAGGGCGGTCAGATCATGTACAAGGATGCTGACGGCCTCCATCCCCTGGACGAGAACACTGTCGTATCGATGAACCTCTTCGGATTCACTCCCGATTTCTTCGCCGAGTCCGAGATTCTCTTCAAGAAGTTCCTCTCTGACCCCGCCAATATGGCCAATCCCAAGGCCGAGTTCTTCATCCCCCTGTGCGTGAACCAGCTGATAAACGAGGGGAAGGCCACTCTTAAAGTGCTCAACAGCGACGCACAGTGGTTCGGCGTCACATACAAGCAGGACAGGCCTTACGTAGTAGAGCGTATCCAGAAGCTTATCGATGCCGGAGTATATCCCGAGCATCTCTGGAAGTAGGCAGCATCACTGGCGGGTGCGGTCTGGTCTGGTGAAAACTTAGTTTGCGACTTCAGAGAGGAACTTGATGCGGACGAGGCGGATGTCCTCTTCCTGATAGTCGGGACCGAGGGCCTTCTTGGCCTCCTCGACGGAGTCGGTCTCGGCTTCCTCCTTGAAGTAGTCGTATATGTCCTCGACCTTGTCCTCATCGACGGTCTGCTCGATGTAGTAGTCCAGGTCGATGCGGGTGCCGGCGGCCACGATGGCCTCTATCTCGTCGAGAACCTCCATGTATTCCATGTTCTTGGCGTCGGCGATATCTTCGAGAGGTATCTTGCGGTCGATGTTCTGGATGATGTAGACTTTGTTGGCCGACTTGTTGACCAGCGACTTGACGACGATGTCCTCGGGCCGCTGGATTTCATTTTCCTCCACGTACCTGGCTATGAGCTTGACGAACTCGCGGCCGAACTTGCGGGCCTTGCCCTCGCCCACGCCCTGGCAGTTCTTCAGCTCGTCCAGGGTGATGGGGTAGTGGATGGACATATCCTCCAGCGAGGGGTCGGAGAATATCACGAAGGACGGCAGTTTCAGCTTGCGGGACATATCCCTGCGCAGGTCCTTGAGCATGGCATATAGGGTGGGATCGCCCACTCCGCCTCCGTGACGTACTGCCGCGGCTGCGGCTGCCTCCTCCTCGTCCTCCTCGTCCCCGTCCGCGAACTCGCGGTCCTCCGTCAGCATCAGCTCGTGGGGATGCTCCATGAACTCCCGGCCCAGGTCAGTGATGGAGATGAGTCCGTACTGCTCTATATCCTTGTACAGGTAATGCAGGATGACTCCCTGGCGGATAATGGCTATCCAGAACTTTACGCCCTTGTCCCTGCCCATGCCGAAAAACTCGCTCTCGTGGTGGTTGTAGGACTTGATTATAGAGTTGATCTCCCCCGCCAGGATATTGGCCAGGTGCTCGGTCTTGAAATTCTCCTTCATCGAGGCCACCAGCTCCAGCACCAGGGCCATGTCCTCCTGCCCGTCGAACATCTTCTTGGGATGCAGGCAGTTGTCGCAGTTGCCGCAGTTCTCCTCGGGGTAGTCCTCTCCGAAGTAGTTGAGGAGGATCTTGCGACGGCAGCGGTTGGACTCGGCGTAGGCCACGGTCTCCATCAGGAGCTGCTTCCCGATCTCCTGCTCGGAGAGGGGCTTGCCCTGCATGAATTTTTCCAGTTTGAGGATGTCCTTGTAGCTGTAGAATGTGATGCACTTACCTTCCTGTCCGTCCCTGCCCGCACGGCCGGTCTCCTGGTAGTAGCCCTCGAGACTCTTGGGTATGTCGTAGTGTATGACGAAGCGCACGTCGGGCTTGTCGATGCCCATGCCGAAGGCGATGGTGGCCACTATCACGTCCACCTCTTCCATCAGGAACATGTCCTGGTTCTTGGCCCTGGTGGCGGCGTCCATGCCGGCGTGATAGGGGAGGGCCTTGATGCCGTTGACGGTCAGGAACTCGGCTATCTCCTCGGTCTTCTTGCGGCTGAGGCAGTAGATGATGCCGGACTTGCCGGGATTCTCCTTGATGAACTTGATGAGCTCGCGGCGGACATTGACCTTGTCCCGCACCTCGTAGTAGAGGTTGGGGCGGTTGAAGGAACTCTTGAACACCTGTGCGTCCATCATGTTGAGGTTCTTCTGGATGTCAGCCTGTACCTTGGGAGTGGCCGTGGCCGTCAGGGCTATGATGGGGGCTACTCCGAGTTTCTCCACGATGCTGCGGATGTTGCGGTACTCGGGTCTGAAATCGTGGCCCCACTCGGATATACAGTGGGCCTCGTCTATGGCGTAGAAAGATATTTTGATCTGTTTCAGCAGCGCAACGGTGTCGTCCTTGGTCAGGGACTCGGGAGCCACGTACAGCAGCTTGGTGACCCCGCTCAGGAGGTCGTCCTTGACTTCCTGGATCTGGCTCTTGTTGAGGGAAGAGTTGAGAAAATGCGCGACACCCTCCGAGCCGGCTACGAAACCTCTTATCGCGTCCACCTGGTTCTTCATCAGTGCGATGAGGGGCGAGACCACAATCGCTGTTCCCGGCATTACGAGGGCAGGCAGCTGGTAGCACAGTGACTTGCCGCCGCCGGTGGGCATGAGGACAAAGGCGTTGCCTCCGCCTATAAGGTGCATCATGATTTTCTCCTGGTCTCCCTTGAAAGTGTCGAAACCGAAAAACTTCTTCAAATTGGAATGTAAATCTTCAGAACTAATCTTCATATTTGTTACCTTTGCGCGTCTAAAATTACCCAAAAGTTCAGTTTCTTGCAAATTAAAATGAAAAATCTAATTGAAAAATTGAGAAAATACGCCTCAGAGACTACTCTCGCCGAGGTCATCAGGGCCGGCGAAAGGGAGAAGGGCAGGGCGGCGGACTTCGATCCGGACAGCATAGGCATAGCCAACGGCAACTTCTTCGGTCTGCCGTGTTCCGAAGAGGACGCTGAGACAGTGCTCATACAGGTGCCCTGGGATGCCACCGCGTCCTACGGCAAGGGTACGGCGGAAGGACCGGCCGCAATGCTCGCGGCTTCCCTGCAGGTGGACCTGTTCGACGAGAGGTATCCGGACGTGGCCGGAATGAAGGTCTGGACCCTGCCTCAGGAGGACAGTATCGCGGAACTGAACGCCGGGGCCGGGAAGATATCGGCCATGGTGGTCTCGGCTCTGGAGCAGGGGGCGGATCCCGCGGCTCTGACCGGACTGTGCCGGCAGGTCGACGATGCCTCGGAAGCCGTGAATTCATACGTTGAGTCCACTGCGGAGGAATATCTCTCCCAAGGGAAAAAGGTGGCTGTGGTGGGAGGCGAGCACAGCGTTCCCCTGGGCCTGATCAAGGCTCTTGCCAGGCGCTTTCCGGGGATGGGCGTACTGCATATTGACGCTCATTCCGATACCCGGGAGGCGTACGAGGGCTTCCGGTATTCGCATGCTTCCATCATGTACAATGTGATGAAGGAGGTGCCGGGAGTCAGCCGCATAGTCCAGGCCGGCATACGGGATTTCTGCTCTGCGGAACATGCCCTGACCTCCTCTTCGGACAGCTTCGTGACATTTACGGATTTTTCCCTGAAGGACAGCCTTTACAGCGGAAGTACGTGGAAGGAGCTCTGCGACCGGATAATAGCGGCATTGCCCCAGGATGTGTACGTCAGCTTCGACATAGACGGGCTGTCTCCCGAGTATTGCCCTGGAACCGGCACTCCTGTTCCGGGGGGGCTTTCTTTTTCCCAGGCCGACTGGCTGCTGTACCGCCTGGCCCTTTCGGGCAGGAGGATTGTGGGATTTGACCTCTGCGAGGTGGCCCCCGGCGCCGGAGAATGGGATGCCAACGCCGGAGTACGGATGCTTTTCAGACTACTTGCGGCCATGACTTTCTCCATTAGGGAAAAATGATTATATTTGTAGGCTTTATAACCTGAAACCTACCTATAAATATGATTGATCCGAAAATGTACGTACTTCGCAGACGTGTGCTGCTCGAAAAGATTCTTCACAACAGCATGACCGGAGGAGTGCTCCTCCTTATATGTGCCGTGGTGGCAGTGATGGCGGCCAATGTGCCGGCACTCGGATGGCTCCACCGCTTCTGGGACATCAGACTGGGATTCTCCTTCGGAGAGTTCTCGTTCGACAT
The DNA here is from genome assembly GCA_900550465.1 of uncultured Alistipes sp. GTDB lineage: Bacteria > Bacteroidota > Bacteroidia > Bacteroidales > UBA932 > Coprenecus. The sequence continues at coordinate 62,210 of URSC01000002.1, read as the reverse complement.
GCCCGTGCGGCAGTGGGTGGACGATGTGCTCATGGCCGTGTTCTTCTTCTCTGTGGGCCTGGAGATAAAGAGGGAACTTCTGGTCGGCGAGCTGTCCACCATGAAGAAGGCCATGCTGCCCATGTTCGCCGCCCTGGGCGGGATGGTGTTTCCGGCCCTCATCTATACCTACTTCAATGCCGGTACGCCTTCGGCCGCCGGCTGGGGCATACCCATGGCCACCGACATCGCCTTTGCCATAGGTGTCCTGTCGCTTCTGGGAAACCGCTGCCCCATAGGCCTCAAGGTACTGCTGGTGGCGCTCGCCGTCGTGGACGACATAGGTGCCATCATAGTGCTGGCCGTGTTCTATCCCTCCCATGACATCCACCTTATCTACCTGATATACGCGGCGGTGACAGTCCTGGCCCTGCTGGCGCTCAACAGAGCCGGAATACGCAGCCTGCTGTTCTATCTCATCCTCGGGGCCGTGCTCTTCATCTTCGTGTTCAAGTCGGGAGTGCACGCCACTATCGCCGGCGTTATCCTGGCCATGACTATTCCCGCGAAGACATCCAAGGACGACATCAGGGCATTCACCGGACCGGACTCTCCGCTCGGAAAACTGGAAACAGCCCTGCATCCCTGGGTCAATTTCCTTATTATGCCTATATTTGCGCTCGCAAATGCCGGAGTGGTGATAGACCCCTCGTCCCTGGGTCAGGGAACGATGCCGGCGGTGATACCCGGAGTCTTCTTCGGGCTGCTGCTGGGCAAGCCTCTGGGAATCTTCGTTTTCAGCTGGCTGGCGGTCAAGCTCGGCCTGGCCGGGAAGCCTGAGGGGACACGGTGGATACAGATTCTGGCCCTGGGAATACTCGGCGGTATAGGCTTTACGATGTCCATATTCATCGACAACCTGGCCTTTACCGACCCGGCGATGATCAATGCCGGCAAGCTGGCCATCCTCGCGACCTCCTTCCTGGCTGCCTGCCTCGGTGTTGCGGCACTATATTTGACGACAAAGAAAACAGATAAAAACAATGTCATTTAAAATGAAAAGATTTGCATTTGTAATCGCCGCCTCATGTGCGGCAGTACTCGCGCTCTCATCCTGCGCAGGAACTTATCAGAAAGGGAACAAGTCTCCTGAGACCACATCCGCTCAGATTGATACCGTAAGCTACGCGCTCGGCATGTATTTCGGAAAGATGATTACCTCGTCACCTTTCGGAGAGATAGATCTTGCCCAGCTCAGAAAGGGATTCAACGATGTGCTCAATGAGAAGGACGTCATGCTCGACGAGACCCGTCTGGGCGTGATTATACAGACCCACCTGATGACCCAGCAGGCCTACAGGGCGCTTGAGAATCTGAAGGAAGGCGAGGATTTCCTTGCAGCCAATAAAGAAAAGGAAGGAGTTGTGGAGACAGAGAGCGGTCTGCAGTATATTATTGAGGAGGAAGGTACCGGCATCGCTCCTGCCGCAACCGACACCGTAGAGGTCAACTATGAGGGCCGTCTGCTCGACGGAACAGTGTTTGATTCCTCTTACGAAAGGGGCGAGAGCATCAAGTTCCCCCTCAACGGAGTGATCAAGGGCTGGGGCGAGGGTCTCACATACGTCAAGGAAGGCGGCAAGATCCGTCTCTTCATTCCCTCCAGCCTCGCTTATGGAGAGCGCGCAACCGGTCCTATCCCGGCCAACAGCACCCTCATCTTCGACGTGGAGCTTATCAAGGTCTTCAAGAGCGAGTAGTCTTTAAAATATGAGCAAGAGGAGTATAATCATCTGCACGGTGGTCGCTGTGCTGCTGCTGGCCGGAATCGGCTGGCTCTTCTGCACCCTGTTTTTCGGGGACAGTGCGGAGAATGCCGGGACAGACCGGCTTACAGACGGAGTGGAGGCCGTGCCTTCCGATGCGATATTCCTCTTTGAGGCCGCCTCCCTTTCGGATGCCGCAGAGTTTGTTGACGGCGGAAGTGCCCTCGGCAGGCTTCTGGAGTGCATTCCCGACCATGCTTCCGAATGGGAGGCAGCCCTCTCAATGCATTATTCCACCAAGAACGAGGTCTCTCCTCTTCTGGTGGTCTCGATTCCGGAGGATGAGGATGCAGAAGCGCTCATGGACCGTATCCTGCAGAAATGCGGCGGAGTGGTGGACAAACGCTACGGCTCCGTGACGGTGCATAAGTCAGCGGTTCCCGACGCCTCATTCGCCGAATACGGCAGTTTTCTGATCGCCAGCCCCTCCCTGGTGATAGTGGAGGCATCCCTGAGACATCTGGAGAACGGTACCTCCATTAAGGACAACCCTCTGTATTCCAGGATATCCGGAGTTTCTTCCGAAAGGGGTGTACTGCATGTCAATTTCTCCAATCTCGGGAAACTTTTCTCTGGGGCAGCGGCCCGGGGCTATGTGGGATATGCCTCATTTTTTCAGGCTTTCGCCGACTGGGGCGCTTTCGGAGAGGGAAGCAGCGACAGTCCGAAGACATTTGACGGACGGGTAATGAGTGTCCGTACCGGAGATAAATTCTCGGACGTGCTCCTGACCCAGCGGGGACGGAAACCGGAGGTCTATTCCGTAGTTCCGTACAGCGCCTCATGGGTCCTGACACTTCCGGTGACCTCTTATCCTGATTACATGAAGGCTTACAGTACCTTCATAGCGGCGGACGGACGCAAGAAAGATTATGACTATGTCAATGCTCTCGCCGTATCCGGGAACGGAGGACGGTCCACCTATGATTTCGTGGAGTCTCTCGGAATAAGCGAGGTGGCCGTATTCTCGTCGGTATTCGGAAATTCAGGAGAAAAACGGATTCTGGCGATGAGATGTTCCGATCCTGCCGCTGCGGGAGAATGCTCTCAGCCTGTCAGCACATTCTCCTTCGGGGGATATGTCCCGGCCCTGCTGGGAAAGGTGTTCACTCCTTCATCCGACGGATATTTCTGCATTATGGGAGAATGGGTCCTGGTAGGAGGCAAGGATGAACTCTCTACCCTCATGAAAGACAGGACTGAAGGCACGTTCTTCTCTCTGGCCGACTATCTGTCGCAGACACCTGCGGCACCGGAACTGAGGGAGATGTCATCACTGTCGGTGATGGTCAATCTGGGACGCTCTGCCGACAGCCTTGTCTCCTGTCTCAAGAAGCAGTATGCCCGGATGTTGAGACCGAATCTCGGGGTGATGAATATGGAGTGGCTGTCGCTCAATATGTTTAAGGCCGGCAACTCACTAGCTGTCAGAGCCTCGCTCTACCGCGAAAATCTCAGCGCCCTGCCGAGCCCTTCCGGAACGGAGGACGGTGGGACTCCGGTGATAGTGGAGGATGTGCCGGTGACTGTGCCGGAAGGACCTTTCCCGGTCAAGAATTTTATCGACGGTTCTACCAATTACCTGGAGCAGCTGGACAACCATGACATACGTCTGCTCAACAGTTCCCGCCGTCCGGTATGGACCGTCAAGTTCGACAAGCCGCTCTGCGGGACGGTGAGACAGATAGACTATCTCAAGAACAATAAGCTGCAGATGCTCTTCGGTGCCGGGGAGAGCATCCACCTGCTGGACCGTCTGGGACGGACGGTGGGACGGTTCCCCATAAGTCTGGGTAAGGGGATACTTCTCGGCCCCGACGTGTATGATTTCAAGGGCAATAAGGATTATACCCTGATGGTGCTGCATACGGACAATACCCTGGTGCAGTACGATATAGACGGCAAGCCGCTTCCCGGCTGGAAGCCGGTGACTCTGGCGGAACGCATAATCTCCCTGCCGGAGCCGCTGACTGTCGGAGACGGCAGGTACTGGGTAGTGAGGACTTCCTACCAGACCCTGATATACCGTGCGGATGGCACGATATGTGCTGATTTCAGCAAGAAACGCAAACTGACCAGGGATACGCAGGTCGAGCCGCTGTCCTCCCATGAGGTGGGAGTCACCACGGCGGACGGACGTGCGATGGTCCTGGACCTGAACGACGGTTCGTTCAGGAAACGATAGTGCTAGAATTAGTATGTTCAGTCTTATAATGACATTCATCATAGGTGCGCTGGTGCTCATAGTCGCCTTGCCGCTCCTCTTCCTCAAGGTTCTCCACGGACGCATCCGCAATATCGGGCGCCGCAGGGAAAACCGCGAGGGCGAGGTGACGGTATCCGGCCAGGACGCTACTGCCGGTGAGAAGATAATCGGGGACCACGTAGGAGAGTATGTGGACTTCGAGGAGGTGGATGACAGGAAGAAATAGATTTAGCAGAGATTACCGATGAGCGCATTTAAACGTATCCTTTCTTATGCCAGGCCCTACAGCCGTTTTTGGCCGGGGTATCTGGCTTTCTCCATATTGTCCGTAATATTCGGCGTGGTCAATTATGCCCTGATCAAGCCTCTGCTGGAGGTCCTGTTCGACCCGGACGCCGTGGAGAAGTTCTCGGCCATGCCGGAATTTTCCCTGACGGTGGATTATTTCTACGGAGTGTTCCAGTACTACCTTACCAGGATCCTGGAGGCCAGCGGTCCTCTCAAAGGACTGATGTTCGTGTGCGTGGTGCTGATCATCACCTCTTTCCTGTCCAACCTGACCAGGTTCCTCTCCCAGAAGATACTGGTCAACATGAAGACATACGTGATGAAGAACATCCGCACCGACCTGTTCAACAAGATAACCCGTCTCAACGTCGATTATTTCAAGCAGAAGCGTACCGGTGATATCCTCTCCAGCGTCTCCAACGACGTCAACGAGGTGCAGAACAGCGTGGCGAGCAGCTTCCACATCCTCTTCCGGGAGCCGCTGCTGATCATAGGTTTCCTGATAGGCCTGTTCTACATGTCGCCCAAGCTGACCATACTCACGCTCATAACGCTGCCCATCTCCGCCTTCGTCATAGGAGCCGTGACCCGCAAGCTCAAGCGCGGCGCTACGCGGACACAGGCGCTGATGGGGCAGATTATCAGCCACTTCGAGGAAGCCATCTCAGGCGTGAGGATCATCAAGGCCTTCAACGCCCAGAAATACGTGCGCGACCATTTCGACCGCACCAACGAGGAGCACAAGAACGTGAGCCGGGCCATGTACACCCGTCAGGAACTGGCCTCGCCCCTGTCCGAGTTCCTGGGCATATCGGTGGCCGCGGCCGTCCTCTTTTACGGCGGTATCCTGCAGATGAAGGGCGAGCTGGGCATGAGTCTCTCGGGATTCATTGTCTACATCGCCTTCTACTGGAGGGTGCTGGAGCCGTCGAAGGCCATAGCGGCGGCTTACTCCAATGTGCAGAAGGGACTGGTGTCCGGCAACAGGATATTCGCCATCCTCGACGCCGAGCCCTCCATCCGCAAGGCTGATAACCCGGTGCACATATCGGAGTTCAAGGAGTCCGTCGAGTACCGTCACGTGTCCTTCAAGTATTCTACCGACTATGTGCTCAAGGATATCAGCATCACTATCCCTAAGGGGAAAATGGTGGCGGTCGTAGGCCCTTCCGGCGCCGGCAAGTCCACTCTGGCCGACCTGCTGCCCAGGTTCTACGATGTCACTGACGGCGGTATATTCATAGACGGTACGGATATCCGGCAGTATTATCCCAAGGAACTCATCTCCCTGATGGGCATCGTGACCCAGGAGGCGATACTGTTCAACGATACTGTCCGCAACAACATCACCTTCGGAATGGAGGACGTCCCCGATGAGGATGTCATCCGTGCGGCCAGAATCGCCAACGCTCATGAGTTCATCACCCAGATGCCCGAGGGTTATGACACCAATATCGGAGACCGCGGCGGCAAGCTTTCCGGCGGTCAGCGGCAGAGAATCGCCATCGCCAGGGCGGTGCTCAAGAATCCTCCGATTCTCATCCTGGACGAGGCCACCTCGGCCCTCGACACCGAGAGCGAGCGTCTGGTGCAGGATGCCCTCACCAAACTGATGGAGAACCGTACCTCCATCGTCATCGCCCACCGTCTCTCCACCATCCAGCATGCCGACGAGATACTCGTCATGAAGGAGGGCCGTATCGTGGAAAGAGGCTCCCACTCGGAGCTCCTGTCCTCCGGCGGACTCTACTCGCACCTGTGCGAGATGCAGACATTCAACTAGAAACAACTAAGACCCTGAATATGGAACAACCTAAATCATTGAACAAAATCATTGAAGCCAGCATTAAGAAAAACTGGGACTGTCCCGCTCTCTCCGACTACAACGGAGTCACCCTTTACTACCGGGACGTGGCCCGCAGGATAGAGAAGATACATATCATGCTCGAGATGTGCGGACTGCAGCGCGGCGACAAGATCGCCATCTGCTCGAGGAACCAGGCCAACTGGGCCGTTTCCTTCCTCGCAGCCCTGACCTACGGAGCTGTGCCCGTGCCTCTGCTGCATGAGTTCAAGAGCGGGAACATCTACCACCTCGTCAATCATTCCGACGCCCGTGTGTTCTTCGTCGGAGACATGGTGTGGGAAGGCCTTTCCCAGTCGGAGATGCCGGGCCTGGACGCCATTATCCTGATGAACGATTTTTCCCTGCTCTACGCCTCCAATGACAAGATAGCCCATACCCGTGAGCACCTCAACGAGCTCTTCGGCAAGAAATATCCCCACAGTTTCCACCCTGACTGCGTAAACTACTACGAGGATTCCCCCGAGGAACTGGCGATGATCAACTACACCTCCGGCACCTCTGGATTCTCCAAGGGCGTGATGCTGCCGTACCGTTCCATTCTCTCGAACGTCCTCTTCGGTTTCGAGGTGCACGGTCATCTGGACAATGCCTCCAACTGCGTGTCCATGCTCCCCACCGCCCACATGTACGGTATGCTGTTCGAGTTTCTGGTGGAGTTCTGCCTGGGCTGCCACGTGCATTTCCTTACCAGGCTCCCGACCCCAAAGATTATCCTCGATGCCATGGGTTCGGTCAAGCCCGACCTTATCGTGACCGTGCCGCTGGTCATTGAGAAGATATACAAGAAGAAACTCGAGCCCATCATCAACCGTCGGGACATCCGCCTGCTGCTCAGGCTCCCCGTCATTGACGAGAAGATACTCAAGAAGATCAACCACCAGCTCGACGAGGCCTTCGGAGGCAAATTCGACGAGGTGATCATCGGAGGAGCGGCGTTCAACCGCGAGGCCGAGGCCTTCTTCCGCCGTATCGGATTCCGCTTCACGGTGGGCTACGGCATGACCGAGTGCGGCCCCATCATCACGTATGCCCGCTGGAACCAGACCAAGCTCTATTCCTGCGGCAAGGCGGCTCCGAGGATGCAGGTGATGATAGACTCTACCGATCCGGCCAACATACCCGGCGAGATTCTCGTAAAAGGAGACAATGTCTTCCTGGGCTACTACAAGAATGAGGAGGCTACAGCCGAGGTATTTACCGAGGACGGATGGTTCCGTACCGGTGACATGGGCGTGATAGACTCCGACGGCTTCCTCTTCATCAAGGGACGCTGCAAGAGCATGATTCTCGGTCCTTCCGGACAGAACATCTATCCCGAGGAGATAGAGGGCGAGATCAACAACATGCCATACGTCATCGAGTCCCTTGTCATCGAGGACAACGGCGGACTCCGGGCTCTGGTATATCCTGATTCCGAGATGGCCGCCGCAGACGGACTCTCCAAGGACGAGCTTCTGGCCAGGATACAGCAGAGTATCAAGGAAATGAACGCCCATCAGCCCAACTACTGCAAGGTGGGGGCAGTCGAACTCTTCCCCGAGGAGTTCGAGAAGACCCCCAAGAAGAGCATCAAGAGATATCTCTATCAGAGAACCAACAACTAGTTTATTTTTCAGTACAATATGACCAAACAGGAACAGTTTGACCGCAGCTATCTGGAAATGGCCAGGGTATGGGCGAAGAACTCCTACTGCACGCGCAGGAAGGTGGGAGCCCTGCTGGTCAAGGATCGGATGATCATCTCGGACGGCTTCAACGGGACCCCCTCCGGTTTCGAGAACATCTGCGAGGATCCCGCAACAGGCAAGACCAAGCCCTACGTGCTGCACGCCGAGGCCAATGCCATCACCAAGGTGGCCAAGTCCGGTAACAACAGTCAGGGAGCGACCCTCTATGTCACCGACGCGCCCTGCCTGGAGTGCGCAAAACTCATTATCCAGGCCGGGATCAAGCGGGTGGTATACCTCATAGAGTACAGTGTGCGCGACGGTATCGAACTGCTCCGCAGGGCCGGTATCGAGGTCTGCAAATATGATATGCTGTAGCCATGCCTGAACCTGACAGACTGAAGATACTTAGAAACGTCCTCTGGGCCCTGATTCTACTCATGACCGGGGGAATCATTGCCAATCTGACGAACCGTAGGGCAGAGCGTCAGACCATGCTGGACTCTGGTCATGGCTGGGACAAGATCAGGCTGGTGCTGGAGCAGATAGAGCAGAACTATGTGGACAGCATCGACTACGACAAGGTGACAGAGGATATCCTGCCGCTTATACTCCGCGAGCTGGACCCGCACTCGGTCTACCTGCCGCCCAAGAGCCTGGAGGAGGCCAACGCCGAACTGGAAGGCAATTTCGACGGCATCGGTGTGACATTCAACGTACCGGAGGATACTGCCATCATCATCAGCGTGATAGCCGGCGGACCCTCCGAGCGGGCGGGACTGCTTTCCGGGGACCGGATCATAGCGGTGGACGGACGGACCGTGGCCGGAGTCAGGATCAACCAGGACTCCCTGGTCGGCATGCTCAAGGGAGTCTCCGGCTCAGTCGTGCACCTGGACATCATGCGCGACCGGGAGATGGTGGAATTCGACGTGACCCGCGACAAGATACCGGTCAAGAGTATCGACGTGTCCTACATGATAGACGATACGACCGGATATATGAAACTCTCCAAGTTCACCAGAACCAGTCATGCCGAGTTCTCGGCGGCTGTGCCTGCTCTGCTGGAGGCCGGCATGACCAGGCTGATATTCGATCTGCGGGACAATACCGGCGGTTATCTGGACCAGGCCCTGCTGCTGTCCAATGAGTTCCTGCCTGCGGGAAGCCTGATCGTCTATATGGAGGGAGCCCACCGTCCGCGTCAGAACTTCTACGCCGACGGCAGCGGGCAGTGCCAGGACATCCGGCTGTCCGTGCTGGTCAACGAGGGCAGCGCCTCTTCCAGCGAGATATTCGCCGGAGCCATGCAGGACAATGACCGGGCTGTCATCTACGGCCGCAGGACCTACGGCAAGGGCATGGTGCAGGAACCCATCTTCTTCACCGACAACTCCGGAATCCGTCTGACCGTGGCGCGTTTCTATACCGCTACCGGGAGGTGCATCCAGAAGCCTTACGTGCCCGGCGATGACCTGGGCTATGTCTACGATATATACGAGAGATACGAGCATGGTGAGATGACCAGCGCCGACAGCATAGTCCGTAACGATTCCCTGCGCTATGAGACGCCCAAGGGCAAGGTAGTCTACGGCGGAGGCGGTATCATCCCCGATGTATTCGTGCCTGTGGATACGGTAGGGGTGACCGACCTGCTGGTGCGTATCAACCGTCAGGCCCTGGCAGTGAAATATTCGTCGGAAGTCGCTGACAGGTACCGCTCATCCCTGCGTCAGGTGGAGACGCTGGATGATCTCAACGCACTGCTGGACAGCATGGATCTCGAAGCCGGTTTCCTGTCCTATCTCTCCCGCTGCGGGGGCGGTGTGGACCGCCGTCAGTGGGCTGTCTCCGGCGACATTGTCCTCGTCCAGCTCCGCGCCCTCGTCGGCCGCTACTCCCCCCTGGACGACCGCGCCTTCTATCCCATCATCGCCGCGATAGACAATGTCATACAGGCGGCTGTGGCCCCGCAGTAACGCCTTTATAGGCGGACGTCACCCCGCGGTTGCATGCAGCAACGCCTGCACGCAGCAGCGCCTTTTACCACAACGGCAGCATTTCCCGTGATTTGCTGCCGTTGTGTTTGCGACATTTGCTGTCTCCACCCGTTACAGCGACTCTGGGCCGCATTTCATTTCCTAGCCCTTTCCGCAATGGCACTGTTTTCCGCATTTCTCTGCCGTTGCGGAAAAATGCGTGAACGAATTTGAATCGTTCGCACGGGGTGGCCCTGGAATGCGCTGACTCTCATGGGGTTGGTGGTTTGGGCTGTGGAGGCCAGTGGTTTTAGAACGGACGAAAGCACATGCTGTCTCTGTTAAATATTGATAGTCTGCTTGTTGTAAAAATGTAGCGTACGACCACGGACGACGACGGAATGCGCGGACATTTATTTTTCAGAAATACTGGAAATGTTGAGGTAAAAAACCGAGGGGATAGGGCAGAGTGCCTTTCCGGCTCAAGCATGAATCCCGAAATCAGCAGGGTACCCTAATACCCGGCTGTTACGGTCTTCAGACCCTTTCAACCTTGCCGAAACGTAAAAGTGCAAGCACTTTGATTCGGACAAGCCTGACAATCTCCGCTCTGATGGAGATTATCACGAATGTGCATCTTGTTCTCATTTTCATTAATTGTGTATTGACTGTGTGTAAGAACAATTGGCTTCTCGCAATAACTACCTCCCCTCGGTAAACAGTTCAAAAAAACAGACATCCACTTAGGGCTGGATGCCTGTCTTAATTTGGTCAATACACTTAATGATATTGCAAATGTAATATAAATTACTTGAAATGCAAAAGAAATCTGCCGGCGCATGTGAATCACATATCCATTCGGAGCACCGACAATAGGAGCGAAGCGACCAAGTCCTCCCCATCGGGGAGGATTTAGGAGGGGGTGGATAAAGGAGCCCGAAGGCTCCGGTCCTGTTCCGGGCACTAAAAAAGGTCGGTGGAAACCCACCGACCTTTTTTAGTGCCCGGAACAGGACTCGAACCTGCACAGCCTTGCGGCCACTAGTCCCTGAAACTAGCGTGTCTACCAATTTCACCATCCGGGCAGACACTTCCTTTTTTCAAAGGGACTGCAAAGATAGTGCTTTTTTTGTATATCGCAAATTATTTTTTGAGCCGGGGCTGAAGATACATGATGCAGGCCAGACATGCGGCGATACTGATGATGCCGCCGATGTAACCAATGGCTCCGACATTGATCCCTGAGCATACCAGACCTCCGATGAGGGCGCCGCCGCCGATGCCGACATTGAAGATGCCGGAGTATATGGACATGGCCACGGATGTGCCTTTCGGTACATTGCGGATGACTTCGGACTGGAAGACCATGCCGAAGAATGTGTAGGAGAGGCCCCACAGGGCGAGCAGGGCGATGACGCTCTGGACGGACCACGCGGCGGGACGGAGGAGGAAGAGCCCGGCGCATATTCCGATGACGGCCAGGCGCATGAGCAGGCTGCGGTGACGCTCGTAGTACCGGGAGAAGATGACACTGCCAACCAGTCCCATGATGCCGAAGAGGGTGAGGAGCAGGGTGATGGTGCTTTCCTTAAGCCCGGCGGTCTGGGCCATGAACGGCTCGATGTAGCTGTATGCAGTGAAATGGGCCGTTACCAGAAGCACTGTCACCAGGTAGAGCGGAGGCAGGGCGGGTATCTTGAGCAGTTCCGGCAGCTGTTTGAAGGAGAACGCTTTCTCCCCCTCGGTCCGGGGCAGCACTAAACTCAGGAAGAGCAGCACCGCGAAGGAGATCAGACCGATGATGAGGAAGGTGTTTCTCCAGCCGGTGGCTATGCCTATCGCCCGTCCCATAGGCAGGCCGACTATCATCGCTATCGACGAGCCGGCCACTATCATGCTCAGGGCAGCTGCCTTGCGGCCCTCAGGCGCTATCTTGACCGCCAGCGGAGTGACTATCGACCAGAAGATGGCGTGGGCGCAGGCCACTCCGATACGGGAGGCCATCAGCATCCAGTATCCGGTGGACATGGCCGAGATGATGTGACTGACAGCGAAGAGGGCCACTATCCCGCACATCAGCCGCTTGGACTCCACGCCGGAGACGAGGATCATCAGAGGCAGGGACGTGAGGGCCACGACCCAGGCATAGATGGTGATCATGAGTCCGGCCTTGGACTCAGTTATGGCGAAATCGGCCGCAATATCGCTCAGCAGCCCGATGGGAATAAATTCTGAAGTGTTGAAAATGAATGTTGAAAAGGTCAGAGCCAGCAGCGGCAACCACTCTCTCACCGCGCTCCTTCTTCCGATTGTGATATTTTGCATAAAGTCTCTTTTGAAAAAATCGCGCAAATATAGTAACTTCGCGGGTTATTGCAAATCATCTGAAATTTTATATGAAAATGAGAAGATTCATCCTTTCAGCAGCGCTGTCGGTCTCTGTCTGCCTGGCAGCAGCGGCTCAGCCTTACGGGGAAAACAGGACCCTGCCGGCGGATTCAGCCTGGGGCAATCCCCGGGTCAATGAGGTGAACCGTGCTCCTATGCATGCCACTCTCGATATCGAGAATCTCCCGACAGTCTCTCTTCACGGACTGTGGAAGTTCGACTGGGTGGAGAATGCCTGGGACCGTCCGGAGGATTACTACCGTACCGACTACGATGACAAGGGGTGGGGTACCATTCCCGTGCCCGGCATGTGGGAACTCAACGGTTACGGAGACCCGGTCTATGTCAATAACTGCTATGTGTGGCGCAATTTCTTCGAGAGCCGTCCGCCCCAGATCCCCGAGCAGCAGAACCACGTGGGCACCTACCGCCGCTGGATAGAGATACCCGCCGGCTGGAAGGGACAGGATGTATTCGCGCATTTCGGCTCAGTGACATCCAACATCACTCTCTACGTCAACGGACAGTACGTGGGATACAGCGAGGACAGCAAGATGGAGGCGGTCTTCGACATCACGCCTTATATCAAGCCCGGAGAGAAAAACCTGCTCGCCTTCCAGGTGTTCCGCTGGTGCGACGGCACCTATCTCGAGGACCAGGACTTCTGGAGGCTCAACGGAGTGGCACGCGAGAGCTATCTCTATGCCCGCAGCCCGGAGCGTCTCCTGGCTCTGGAGGCTACCCCGGACCTCGACGCATCCTATAAGAACGGCACCCTGGCTATTAAGGGCAAGGTAACGGAAGGAGTGCAGAATGTGGGGCTTACCCTTACCTCTCCCGAGGGCAGGACGGTATGGACGGCGGTGGCCAATATCTCCGCTGACGGTACGTTCAAGGCTACGGCCAGTCTCCGCTCTCCCGCAAAATGGACGGCCGAGACCCCCTCTCTCTACCGCCTGGACGCTGTGGTGACCGGAGTCAAGGGTGTGACGGAGAAGGCTTCGGTCAATGTAGGTTTCCGCAAGGTGGAGATCCGCGGCGGTCAGCTCCTGGTCAACGGTCAGCCCGTCCTTATCAAGGGTGTCAACCGTCATGAGGTCAGCCCCCGCGGCGGGTATCTGGTGACAGAGGAGGAGATGATCCGCGACATTAAGATAATGAAGAGCCTCAACATCAATGCAGTGCGCACATGCCACTATCCCAACGACCCCCGCTGGTACGATCTCTGCGACCGCTATGGCCTCTATGTGATAGACGAGGCCAATATAGAGTCCCACGGCATGGGCTATGGTGAGAAGACTCTGGCGAAGAATCCTTCCTATGCTCAGGCCCATCTCGAGAGGAATCAGAGGATGGTGCGGAGGGATTTCAACCATCCCAGCATCATCATCTGGAGCCTGGGCAACGAGGCCGGTTTCGGAGACAACTTCATAGCCTGCTACGAGTGGATCAAGGCCTACGACCCCTCGCGTCCCGTGCACTATGAGCAGGCCATCAACCGCAAGGATTTCGAGAAGACCCGCTATACCGATATCTACTGCCCGATGTACTATAACTACGACAACTGCGAGAAGTATCTGGCGACCGATCCTTCCAGGCCTCTGATCCAGTGCGAGTACGCTCACTCTATGGGCAACTCCATGGGCGGTTTCGGCGAGTACATGGACCTCGTCCGCAAGTATCCCAAGTACCAGGGCGGTTTCATCTGGGACTTCGTGGACCAGTCGATCATACGGTTTGAGCCGGACGGCCGCTCCACGGCCACCTACGGCGGCAGCTACAACAAGTACGACGCCTCCGACGACAACTTCAACAATAACGGCTTCATCGCCTCCGACCGTACCCTCCATCCCACAGCCTATGAGGTGGGTCACGAGTACCGCTCGATCCTCACGACATCCGAGGACCCCGCGTCGGGAAGGATACAGATCTACAACGAGAATTTCTTCACCGGCCTCTCCGGCTATCTTCTCTCCTGGGAACTGATGGCTGACGGCCGTATCGTGGCCTCAGGAGTCGTAGACGACCTGCGTGTGGCGCCTCAGGCTACAGAGACAGTCACTCTGCCCGTAGCGGAGCAGGTTGCCGCCTGCGGGGATGCCTCTGACCTTATGATCAACGTGCGCTACAGCCTCAAGTCGGCCCAGGGTCTGCTCGATGCCGGCACAGTGCTGGCCTACGACCAGATCGCGGTACGCGAGTACGATGCGGCTGCGGCTTATAAGGAGCGTATTGACCGCAATTTTACCAAGGCAGCGGCTCCCGTGCTGTATGAGGACGCCTACCTTTATTATATAGAGGGCAACGGCTGGCGGGCTGAGTTCAGCAAGAGCGACGGCTGGCTGGAGAGACTGGTCACTACCGGCCATCAGCATGCCTCGGACCTGACCTATACCGGCGGCAATTTCATCCCCGATTATCGGCCTTCGGCCCGCACCACACAGCCTTTCTCCACCGGAGTGGACCTGCTGAGCGAGCCCCTGCGCCCCAACTTCTACCGTGCAGTCACGGACAACGATGACGGGGCCGGACTCCATTACCGCAGCGGAGTATGGCGTAATCCCGGCCTGAAACTCAAGGAAATCAAGGCTTCCCGGACAGACCGCGGAGTCTCCGTCGAGGCCGAGTACAGTATGGAGAAGGTGGGAGCAGTCCTGAAAATGTCCTACCTGCTCAACTCTGAGGGCGAGATAGCCGTCACCGAACACATGATACCCGGTAAGGACCAGGAGGTCAATCCTCTGCTGCGCTTCGGCATGACCATGGCCATGCCCGGCCGCTTCGACCGCGTGAGGTATTACGGCTACGGCCCTCACGAGAACTACGCTGACCGCAACCGCTCCGCCATGATAGGACTCTACAGCGCCGACGTGGAGGACCTCTACCAGTACGACTATGTCCGTCCCCAGGAGAGCGGTGCCCGCACCGGCCTGAGATACTGGAAAGTGGTGGACCGCATAGGCCGTGGTCTGGAGATATCCGCCTCGGTGCCCTTTACGGCCACTTCCCTGAACTATTCGACGGAGGACCTGGACCTGGCCTCCCCGTCCTATGTCCGCCATCCGTCGGAGCTCGTTCCCCGCGAGGACACCTACGTCAACTTTGACCTGCGTCAGATGGGCCTCGGCTGCATTACCTCATGGGGCGCCCTCCCGCTGGAGCAGTACATGCTGCCCTACGGCAAGTACACATTTGAATTCATTATCAAAATCCTATAAATCACAGAGAAAATGAAAGAATACAAACGCTATCTTGTCACCTCCGCTCTGCCTTATGCGAACGGACCTGTCCACATCGGTCACCTGGCGGGAGTCTACGTACCCGCCGATATCTACGTCAGATATCTCCGAATGTGCGGCAGGGACGTGTTCTTCGTAGGCGGCTCGGACGAGCACGGGGTGCCCATCACCATCCAGGCCCGCAAGCAGGGCTGCTCGCCCCAGGATATCGTGGACAAATACCATAAGCTTATCAAGGACTCCTTCGCGGAGCTGGGCATCAGTTTCGACATCTATTCCAGGACTACGTCCAAAACCCATTACAAGACGGCCTCGGAGTTCTTCAGTAAGCTCTACAAGGACGGCAAGTTCATCGAGAAGGAGAGCGAGCAGTACTACGACGAGGAGGCTAAGCAGTTCCTGGCCGACCGCTACATCGTGGGCACCTGCCCAAAGTGCGGCAACGAGGGAGCTTACGGCGACCAGTGCGAGAAGTGCGGCTGTACCCTCAGCCCAGACGAGCTGATCAACCCTCATTCAGCACTGAGCGGCAAGCCCCCCGTGAAGCGCCGTACCAAACACTGGTACCTGCCTCTGAACGAGTATGAGCCCTGGCTCCGCCAGTGGATCCTCGAGGAGCACAAGGAGTGGAAGACCAATGTCTACGGCCAGTGCAAGTCCTGGATCGACGGCGGTCTCCAGCCCAGGGCCGTGAGCCGTGACCTCGACTGGGGTATCCCCGTGCCCATAGAGGGCGCCGAGGGCAAGGTCCTCTACGTATGGTTCGACGCTCCCATCGGCTACATCTCCAACACCATCGAGGCCCGCCCCGATGACTGGGAGAAATACTGGAAGAGCCCCGACACCAAGATGGTGCATTTCATCGGCAAGGACAACATCGTCTTCCACTGCATCGTCTTCCCCTGCATGCTCAAGGCCTACGGCGACGGCTACATCCTCCCGGACAACGTGCCCGCCAACGAGTTTCTCAACCTCGAGGGCGACAAGCTCTCCACCTCCCGCAACTGGGCCATCTGGCTCCACGAGTACCTGCGGGACTTCCCCGGCAAGCAGGACGTACTGCGCTACGTACTCTGCGCCAACGCTCCCGAGACCAAGGACAACGATTTTACCTGGAAGGACTTCCAGACCCGCAACAACTCCGAGCTCGTGGCCATCTACGGCAACTTCGTTAACCGTGCCGTCGTCCTGACCCACAAGTATTTTGACGGAAAAGTGCCCGCCGACCTCAAGCACGAGGCCATAGATGACGAGACCCTCGCACAGGTACCTGCCCTCAAGGCCGCCATCACCGACGCCCTTGAGCACTACCGCTTCCGCGAGGCCCTGAAGGAGGCCATGAACCTCGCCCGCCTCGGCAACAAGTACCTCACCGACACCGAGCCCTGGAAGGTGGCCAAGACCGACATGGACCGCACCGCCTCCATTCTCAATGTGTCGCTGAAGCTATGTGCGGACCTTGCCGTCGCATTTGCCCCCTTCATTCCATTTTCCTCGGACAAGCTCCTGACCATTCTGAATCTTCCGAAGGATGTCCTGAAGTGGGACAATATCGGACGGGAAGACCTGCTGCCCGCCGGGCATCAGCTGGGCAAGGCCGAACTGCTCTTCGAGAAGATCGAGGACGAGGCCATCAACGCCCAGATGGAGCGTCTGGAGAATATCCGCAAGGCCAATGCCGCCGCCGCGGCCGCTGCTGCTCCGGTAGAGCCCCAGAAGGAGGGCTGCACCTTCGACGAGTTCGGCAAGATGGACATCCGTACCGCCACCGTCCTGGAGGCCGAGAGAGTGCCCAAGACCGACAAGCTGCTTAAGCTCACCATCGACACAGGTATCGACCAGCGTGTGATAGTCTCGGGTATCGCCGAGTATTACACCCCTGAGCAGATGGTCGGCAAGCAGATATGCATCCTGGCCAACCTGGCTCCCCGCAAGATCCGCGGCATAGAGTCCAAGGGCATGATCCTGATGGCCAAGCAGCCGGACGGCAAGATGCGTATCGTGGCTCCCGAGGAGAAACTCTGCAACGGAGCGACCGTCGGTTAGTCTCCGCAGACAGATATGGATTACCCCTTGGAAGATTCAGTTCCAAGGGGTAATTCTGTGTATAGCGTACAATGATGTGTCCGGTTTTACATTCCGTGCTGCTTGAGGAGCTCCAGTTCCTCGTCGGAGTAGATGAGGTGGTCGAGCTTGCCGCTGCGGCCGAGTTCCACCAGGATGACAGCGGCGATGATTAGGGCGGCCAGGATGCCCAGGATGATGAAAAGGATGCGGTGGCCTTTCTTTCCGCCGGTGGACGTGGGTTCCGCGGGTTTTGGAGCGGTTTCCGCCTGGGCGGGCTTTTCCGTTCCGGCGGGTGATGCGGCTGCTGTCGTGGTGGGTGCTGATGCGGGAGTTTCTGTTGCTGGCTCCGGGCTTGTCGTCGCCGGAGCAGTCTTCACAGGCTTGAGGGTCACCGGCTCGAACCCGAAGGCCTGTGCGAAGATGCCTCCGTCCTTTTCCGCCACGAAATATACATTGCCCTCGAGGGTGCTTCGCAGTCTTCCGAGTCCGGGAAATTCGATGTTCTTCCTTTCCTGCAGAGTGACTTTGAGCTGCTGCATGAAAGCCTCCAGTTCGGTTGCGGCCGTCTTCCCGTCCACACCCGTGCCGGCAGCATAGTACCGTGCCACGAGATCTCCAGCGGCCCTTTCGTCTCCCTTGAACGAGATACGCTTTGAAGGAGGGTAGATGGTCTTGCCGTCCTCGGAGAAATATGCCGGCATGGGCTCCGTCTGGAAATAGCCCATCCCTGGCAGCGGAATGCGGTCATTATCAATGATTAACTCCTTTAACAGGCGGGAGAGAAGAAGGACGTCCATACGATTTTCTTAAAAATTTCTGCACAAAGTTAAATTATTTTTTTGCAAGTAGAAAAAAATATCTATCTTTGCAGTCCCGAAAGGAAAATTCCTCTTTAGCTCAGTTGGTTAGAGCACCTGACTGTTAATCAGGGGGTCCTAGGTTCAAGTCCTAGAAGGGGAGCGAGATTTACTATGTTTTCATAATGTTATTTTTTCCTCCTTGCGCCGTGATGGTGGCAAGGAGGTTTTTTTTAATAATTATTGGGAATTTTCCCGGTGATCCGGAATAGTCTTGGATCACCGGGAAAACCCGGCCCACCGTGCCACCCTCTCACCCCTTCCACCATTCCCACCTTCCGAAGGTGAGCCGAATTCCCGCATTTTCTGCTCACCTTCCAAAGGTGCGCAGAAGCCGTACCATCCCGAGAGCCACCTGTAGCCGTGTTCCCCTTCCCCCGTGCCATTCCCACCTTCCGAAGGTGAGCCATTTCCCCGCATTTTCTGCTCACCTTCCAAAGGTGCGCAGAAGCCGTACCGTCCCGAGAGCCACCTGTCGCCGCATTTCCAATTCCCCCGTGCCATTCCACCTTCGGAAGGTGAACCGAATTCCCGCATTTTCCGCTCACCTTCCGAAGGTGTACAGAAGCAGCACTGGCCCGGGAGCCGCCTATCGCCGCATTTCCCATTCCCCCGTGCCATTCCACCTTCCGAAGGTGAGGCATTTTCCCGCCATTTCTCCACTCCTTCGGAAGGAGTCGGAAGGTCGTGGAAAGGAGTCACGTTTTGCGGGAGCACTTGGCGGAGTAAGATGCCTGATTGACAGACGGATATAGTGATGACCTGCTCCCGAAAGCTCATAAAGAACTGGTTTTGGGAGCAGACCGTTATGGTAATGTGCTGATACTTAGAGGTGTACTTCCCGGGGGTGCTTCGGCATCGGCATCATCGGCATCCGCATAAAATCATAAAATCAGCGGTTACCGGTAGGTGACGGCGAGCAGGGTGATGTCGTCGGACTGGGGGGTGCCGGCGGTGAAGGAGGTAAGGGAGGAGTTGATGCGGGCGAGGAGGGCCGTGGGGCTGTCATCAGCGGGGTGGGTGTCGGCGGGGGTGTCACCGGCGGGGCTGTCAGAGCAGAGTTCCAGCAGGCGGGTGGTGCCGAAGAGCTCGCCGGCGGAGTTCATGGCCTCGGTGACGCCGTCGGTGTAGAGCAGCAGACTGTCGCCTGGTGCCAGAACGGTCTCTTTCTCGCTGTAGGTGATGCCGGGGACGGCTCCGAGGGCGATGTCGCCGGTGGGCTCGAGGGTGGTGGTGCTGCCGTCAGCGCGGCGGATGACTATGGGCGGGTTGTGGCCGGCGTTGCTGTACTTGAGGTGGCCGGTGCTCAGGTCCAGGATGCCGTAGAAGACGGTGACGAACATGTCCTCGACGCTGTCGTTGCTGAGGATCTCATTGGCCTGGCGGAGGCAGTCGGCGCAGGAGGGGCAGGAGAGGGCGATGGTGCGCAGGATGGTCCGGCTGATGGCCATGAAGATGGCGGCGGGGACTCCCTTGCCTGAGACGTCGCCGATGACTATGCCGAGGCGGGTGCCGTCTATCTTGAAATAATCGTAGAAATCACCTCCGACATATTTTGCGGCTTTCATGCCGGCGGCCAGGTCGAAGCGGCGCCGTATATCCTCCGGGAAGGCGGGCAGCTCCTTGGGCAGGATGGTCTCCTGTATCTCCTGGGCCACGTGCAGGTCGTTCTGGATCGAGGTCAGCTGGGAGTGCTCCTCCTGGGCTTTCTTGACGAAGGCTATCTGCTCGGCGGCCTTCTCGATGGTCCGCTCGAGGTCGCCCAGGTCGATGGGCTTGGTGGTGAAGTCGAAGGCGCCCTGGTTCATGGCGCTGCGGATGTTGTCCATGTCGCCGTAGGCGGAGACCATGATGCACTTGAGGGCCGGATTGCGCATCTCGTTGATCTTCGAGAGGAGGGTCAGGCCGTCCATCTCGGGCATGTTGATGTCGCTCAGGATGATGTCGAAATCCGGATGCTCGAGGAGCATCTTGAGAGCCTCGACTCCGTTGTGGGCGAAGGAGAACTCGTACTCGCCCTTCTTTATCTTGCGGCGGAAATACTGGGTCAGCAGGATTTCCAAATCTACCTCGTCGTCTACGCTGAGTATCTTGAGAGCCATATATCGTTTCTATTTTTTCAGATTGAGTGGAATGGTGATGATGAACCGGCTGTACTGTCCCGGCTCGGACTCGACTTCTATCTTCCCGCGGTGCTTCTGCTCGATGATGGACTTGGTGATTGACAGGCCCAGTCCGGTGCCCTCGCCCACCGGCTTGGTGGTGAAGAAGGGGGTGAAAAGATGTCTGCGGATGTCCTTGGGGATGCCGGTGCCGTTGTCCTCGATGACCAGCCGGGCGCTGTCCCCGTCCCGGCGGAGGGAGATCCGTATGGTGGGGGTGTAGCAGCAGTCAGTGGCTCCGCGCGACTTGGAGAAGACGGCGTAGCAGGCATTGTTCATGATGTTGAGCACTGCCCGGCTGAAGTCCTGGGGTATGACGTTGACCTGGGGGAGGGTCTCGTCGTAGTCCTCCTCGAAGGTGACGTTGAAGTTCTTGTGGTTGGCCCGCATGGCGTGGTAGGAGAGGGCGACGTATTCCTTGGTCAGGCGGCAGAGGTCGGTGGGAAGATATTCGTCCTCCTTGCCGCGGGAGTAGAGCAGGATGTTGCGGATGATGCTGGAGGCCCGCTCGCCGTTCTCACAGATGCGCCGGATATTGTCCTTGAGGTCTCCCATGATCTCGCCGAGCTCCTCCCGGTCGTCATCGGAGAGGCCATCCCCGGCTCCTGAGAGGATATCATCCAGGTCCTCGAGCAGTTTGCCGGACATCTTGCTGAAATTGATTACGAAGTTCAGCGGGTTCTGTATCTCGTGGGCTATGCCTGCGGTGAGCATGCCGAGGGAGGCCATTTTCTCCTGCTTGGCCACCTGCTCCCGGAGCCGGGCCAGTTCCTGGTACGAATCCTCATTCATCGGCTGTGATGTTTTGAGAGTTGGGAATGGTGATGCGGAACTCTGTGTATTCGCCCTGACGGCTTTCCACGTCGATGGTTCCCTTGTGGTTGAGAATCATCTCGCGGCACAGATAGAGGCCGGTGCCTGCGGCCTCTGAGGTGGGTTTGGTGGTGAAGAACGGCTCGAAGATGCGGGACTTGATGGTGTCCTCGATGCCGATGCCGTTGTCTCTTATGGATATCTCGGTCCGGTCGTCCGGCAGGGGGATGACGCGGATTACTATCTCGGGGGAGAAGTTCTGCTTCTGGAGCTTCTTGCTGACAGCGTAGATGCTGTTGGAGATGAGGTGATGCATCACCTTGTTCATCTCGTCGATGCTGATCTCGGCGTTGACGGGAGTGTCGGGCACGTTGAGGCGCAGGTCTATGCCGTTGAGCTCGATGGTCTTGGCAAAATGCTTGCGGGCCAGTTCCACATTGACCTTGCAGACTGTCCGGATGTCGGTGAGGGTGATGTTGCTGTGGCGGGTCTTGATGAGCTCCTCCATGGCCTTGACTATACGGACGGTGTTGCAGCCGTGGCCGTTGATCTTGCTGAGGTTGGTGTCGATGATCTCCAGAGTCTCGCAGATATCCTCGTACTTGTCGGCGGGGATGCTGTCCCGGACGGAGTCGATCTCGCCGCGCAGCTCCTGCAGGGTGCTGATTGTCAGGCCAGAGAAGTTGTTGATGTAGTTGACGGGGTTGAGGATACGGTCCACCAGACCGGAGGTGAGGTTGCCGACCGTGGCCATCTTCTCCTTGCGCACCAGCTCGTTCTGGGCCTTGGCCAGGGCCTCGAGGGCGTCCGAGAGTTCCTTGGACTCCTGCACCACCTTGTCCCTTTCCTGCCGGAGTCCGGCAGTGCGCTCCTCCACCATCTTGGCCAGTATCTCTTTCTGATTCAGGTCCTTCTTCATCTTGCTGCGGATGATGTACAGGGTCAGCTGGGCCACCAGTATGACGGCGACAGCCCAGCTTATGTCGAAGTATATCAGGACTATCAGACCGACCCAGACGACCACGATAATCTTGTCCAGGATCTGGATCCTGGTCTTCAGGGAGGAAATGTTCTTTACATTGTAGTCGGGCATATCGTTGAGTAATGCAAAATCAAACAAAAATAGACAGAATATTTCAAAATTCCATATTTTTGTAACCTATGATAGACAGAGCCACCGTAGAAAAGATACTGGACGCGACCGAGATAGTCGATGTCATCAGCGACTTCGTCACCCTCAAGCGACGCGGAGCCAACTACATAGCCTGCTGTCCCTTCCACAACGAGAAGACCCCCTCGTTCTCGGTCTCCCCGAGCAAGGGCATCTTCAAGTGCTTCGGATGCGGCAAGGCCGGCAGCGCCGTGACCTTCGTCATGGAGCACGAGCAGATGACCTATCCCGAGGCTCTGAAATACCTTGCCCGCAAATACGGGATAGAGGTCCACGAACAGGAGGAGAGCGCCGAGGATACGGCCGACCGCCTCAAGCGGGAGTCGATGATAGCCGTTTCGGAATTTGCCTCCAGGTTCTATGCGGACGCCCTGTTCAATACTGCGGAGGGCCATTCCGTGGGATTGTCCTACTTCCGCCAGAAGAGGGGATTCTCCGATGAGACGATCCGCAAATTCGGGCTGGGGTGGTCCCCCTCCGGACGGTCCTTCGCCGGAGAGCCGGCCGCCGCGACATTGCCCCGGACGGCCCTGCAGAACGGTTATAAGGCGGAATACCTGCTTTCCACCGGCCTCTGCTACGAGCATGGAGGGGAACTGGTGGACAAGTTCCGGGAGAGGGTCATTTTCCCGATACACTCCCTCAGCGGCAGGGTGATAGCCTTCGGAGGCAGGACCCTGCGGGAGGACAAGACGGTGGCCAAGTACCTCAATTCGCCCGAGAGCGACATCTACCACAAGAGCCGTTCCCTCTACGGTATCTATTTCGCCAAATCGGCCATCGCCCGCGAGCAGAAATGCTATCTGGTCGAGGGATACACCGACGTCATCTCCATGCATCAGGCTGGGATAGAGAATGTCACGGCATCATCCGGCACGTCCCTGACAACAGACCAGATCCGGCTGATCAAGCGCTTCACGAACAATGTCACCGTCCTCTACGACGGGGACGCGGCCGGCATCAAGGCCTCCCTCCGCGGTATCAACATGCTGCTGGAGGAGGGGATGATCATCAAGGTGGTCCTGCTGCCGGACGGGGAGGATCCCGACTCCTTCGCCCGTTCCCACACTCGGCAGGAGATTCTGGATTTCCTGTCGGAGCACGAGACCGATTTCATTGAGTTCAAATACGATCTGCTCTCATCCACCATCGAGCGCGATCCCATCCGGAAGGCGGAGCTGATCAGGGACATCATAGATACCATAGCGGTCATTCCGGACCAGATAGCGCGGTCCGTCTATATCGAGCAGTGCGCCCAGCGGCTGGGAATGAAGGAGGACGTGCTCTTCGCGGAGGTGGCGAGGGTGCGGCGCAAGCGGATAGAGTCCGGACAGTTCGAGCAGCGGCGGAGGGAAGAGGCGGCGGCCCGGCGTGCGGCGACGGAGGATGCGGTGCGGGCTGCGGACGGGGAGGACGGCCGGGGATACGGCGCTCCAGCTGCAGGGGACGGCGCTTATGGACAGGACAATGCGGGCTCTTTCGGAGGGGCTTCGGCCTCTGCCGGCAGTCCGTCTTTGGCGGAGGCGGCCATGAACCCGGTGCCGCTGCTGGATCCGGTCGAGCGGGAGCTGGTCTATTACCTGCTGAAGTTCGGGGAATACATCCTGACATTCGATGGCAGCAAGACCTATGGCGCGGAGGCTCCTGTCATCCGTATCACCGTCGCGGAGTACATCTCGGCCCAGCTTCAGGACGATGGTCTGGAACTCCAGAATCCGCTGTACCGCAGGATGTTCCAGATGTATTTCTCTTTCCGTGACCAGCTGCTCGAGGAGGACTCGTCCGAGGCCGGGCGGGATCCCGAAGTGCTGCAGGGCCGGATACTCAGGCAGTTCGTCAACTGCCAGGACCCCCAGGTGTCGGTAGCCGTGGTGGACATCACCGAGGCCAAGTACGTCATCAACGTCAAGGAATATCTCAAGTCCCAGATTCCCGAGCGCAATACCATAGACAGGAACGTGCCCAAGGCCGTGTCGGTATACAAGCTCAAATACGTCGAGCACGCCTGCTCCCAGCTGATGGCGGAACTGGGGCGGCTCCAGAGCGGAAGTGCCCCTGACGCTGCATTGTCCGGTCCCGGTCAGAAGGAGCAGTCCTCCACGGAGTCCGGCCAGCAGGAGATCATGCGCAGGCTCAAGGCTCTGCTGCAGGCCAAGAATATGATTGTCCGGGAACTCAACCGCATCTCGTAGTCTGCCTTAGAGAATTTTTTTCTAATTTCGCTATGCGAATATTGAATCATAAAATTGTACGATATGAAAAGGTATATTGTAGTATGTTTCGCCTCTGTGCTGGCGCTGCTGATGACGGCGTGCGGGGAGCGTTCTCTTGTTAAGAAGGATCTGGCGGCCAAGGCGGCTGCGATAGGGGACGGACTGGATATGGAGCAGGTGCTCTCGGGCTGTGCTGACCGGCAGGAGCGGGAGGCCATGGAGTTCCTCTATGCGTATATGCCCGTGGGGGATGTGGCTGACTACAGTCCGCAACTGTATCTGGACGGGGTCCGTACTGTGTTCAGGGCCCGGGAAGAGATGCCGTGGGGGCGGGAGGTTCCGGAGGAACTGTTCCGGCATTTCGTACTGCCGCTGCGGGTCAACAACGAGACTCTGGATGAGTTCCGGACGGAGTGCTACCCGAGCCTAAGTGACAGGGTGTGGGGATTATCGATGCACGACGCGGTGCTTGAGGTCAACCACTGGTGCCACGAGCGGGTGACCTACACTCCCTCGGATGCCCGGACCTCCTCGCCATTGGCCTCGATCCGGACGGGATACGGCCGCTGCGGAGAGGAGTCGGTCCTGCTGGTGGCTGCCCTGCGCACCGTGGGAATCCCTGCCCGTCAGGTCTATACCCCGCGATGGGCCCATACCGACGACAACCATGCCTGGGTCGAGGCCTGGGTGGACGGGCATTGGCACTACCTCGGAGCCTGCGAGCCGGAGCCTCAGCTGGATGTGGCCTGGTTCAGTTCCACTGCCCTGCGCGGTGTGATGATGCATACCAACGTCTTCGGCCGCTATGAGGGCCCGGAGGATGTCATTTCCCGAACCGACTGCTTTACTGAGATAAACGTGACCTCGAATTATGCCCCTGTCGAGCGGGTGACGGTGACAGTGACGGATGCAGCCGGAGTGCCGGTTGAGGGGGCCCGGGTCGAGTATAAGATTTACAATTACTCCGAGTTCTATACGGCGGTGACGGATATCAGCGACCGCAACGGATTGTCCCATGCGACGTTCGGGCGGGGGGACATCCTCGTCTGGGCTTCTTCTGAAGGGCGGTTCGGCTATGGAAGGCTTGCCCTCTCGGAGGGAGTGACCTCCCTGACATTGGCCCTGGACAAGGACAGTTCCTTCCGTGGGTATGAGGAGATAGACATAGTGCCGCCTGCGGAGGGGAAGGCCGTGGTGGAGCTGACGCCGGAGGAGGTGCAGGCCAATGCGGTGCGGCTCGCTCGTGAGGATTCGCTGCGGGTCGCCTATATCGCGGGGTTCGATACTTCCGACCCGTATCTGGTCAGGGCGCGGGGCAATTGGAGGGAGATAGCCGCCTACATGGAGGCTTCCCGGGGCTATGGACGCGATGCCCTGCACATGCTGGACCTGCTCAGCGAGAAGGACCTGCGCGATACGCCCTCCGGGGTGCTGATGGACCATATCTCGCATTTTGCCTATAATGGCGATGACCCGGTGCTGAGGGACTATGTGCTCAATCCGCGGGTGGGGCTGGAGCTGCTGTCGCCTTACCGCAGTGTGTTTTTGAAGGCTGCTGCTGATGGGGTTTTCGGTCCTTCCGGTGCTGCCGGATCTTCGGGCTCTTCTGAGTCTTCTGATGCTGCCGTGTCTTCCAGGTCAGATAATGTGTGCGTAGAGGCTTTGATAGACTATGCATCTGGTATTCGGCTCTGCGACAGGTACAATCCTCTTGTAATTCCGGTGACGCCTGTCGGGGTGTTCCGGCTCGGGGCTGCGGACAGCTATTCGCGGGACGTGTTCTTCGTGGCTCTTTGCCGTACGTTCGGGATTCCGGCACGGTTAGAGGAGGTCAGCGGGAAGCTGCAGTACCATGACGGTGAGCGCTGGGTGGATGTGGACCTTTCCGGCGGCTCGGCTGCGGCTGTGGCTGAGCAGGGTACGGTGACTGTGGACTATGCCGGGCAGGAGTATATCGATGATCCGAAGTACGAGACGCATTTTACCTTGGCGCGGCTGGACGGCGGCTCACCGGTAACGCTGAATTTTACGGACAAGGAGGGACGCGAGGGATCGATGACCTGGAAGACTGTCTTCGGAGACGGTCCGGTGGCTCTCGACTGCGGACAGTACATGATGGTGTCGGGAACGAGAATGGCGAGCGGCAAGGTGCTGACGACCATGACGTTCTTCTCAGTGACGGCCGGGGAAAATACGGACGTGACGCTGGTGATGAGGGAGGATCCTTCGGACATGCAGGTGATCGGGAGCATGAATGCGGAGGCGCTGTACCTCGCTGTTCAGCCGGGGACGGACGGAGGCTTGCAGGAGTCTACTATACTGGCAACGACCGGGCGCGGGTTCTTCGTGCTCGGGTTCATGCAGCCCAGGCACGAGCCGAGCAACCATGCCGTGCGCGGAGTCTTCGCAGATGTGCCTGAATGTCCGGTGATTCTGATGTACGGCAGCGAACGGGAGTACCGGCAGTATCTCTCGGACGGATTCCCTCCGGCGCCCGACGGCGTGCATTTCGGAGTAGACCGGGATTGGGCTGTGCTCGGTGCGGTGTGCCGCGAGCTGAAGCTCTCCCTCCGCGACGTGGAGTATCCCGTCTTCGTGATAGCCGACACCTTCGGCCGCATCGTCTACATTTCCCAGGGCTACAATATCGGGACGGCTGAGCAGATTGCGCGTCTGGTCAGAGGGATATAGCCACGTTTTCTGTTCACCTTCCGAAGGTGTGCAGTTTTTCCGCGTTTTCTGCTCACCTTCCGAAGGTGCGCAATTGGCCCGGGACCCTCTGTAGTGCCTGTACGCGCGTTTTCGTTTCCAGCCGCCTTCTCCCACCTTCCGAAGGTGTGCATATTTTCCGTGTTTTCTGCTCACCTTCCGAAGGTGCGCAATTGGCCCGGGACCCTCTGTAGTGCCTGTACGCGCGTTTTCGTTTCCAGCCGCCTTCTCCCACCTTCCGAAGGTGTGCAGTTTCCCCGTGTTTTCTGCTCACCTTCCGAAGGTGATTATTGTCTGGCAATCAGTAAAGCATATACCTTGAAAAGGACTTGCTGCCCTCTAACTCATTCCGAAGGAGTAGCCGATCCGCATGTTTTCCCGACCCCTTCGGAAGGAGTGAATGCGGCTGGTCGAGCTGTCCCGTGGCATTCCCCCGGTACCCTCCGGGTGGCTTCGGGCGCTGTGTAGTGTGTGGGGTGCGGAGGTGGAGGTGTACGGCTACTGGTTCCTCTTGTCGATGCGGGATGGCGGACGAGGGGGACGGGGAGCTGGATATCACCGGAAAGCTACTGGTTCTTCTTGTCGATGCCGTAGACGGCGGTGACGGGGACGGTCATGAGGATGACGTCTGGGTCGACGGAGCGGGCGGTCTTGACGATTTCGCCGGAGTAGCCTTTGCGGCTGACGACCATGAGCATCTTGCGGCTGCCGTCGGTGGACCACTGCACGGATTTGACGGAGCGGTTGCCCTCGATGCTGAGGGTCTGTAGGCGGGCGGCGATCTCGTCGTTGTGCTCGGAGAGGATGAGGGTCTGGACGGACTGCTGCGAGCCTGTCAGGAACATGTCTACGGCGTAGGAGAAGGCGATGATCTCTACGAATCCGTAGACGACGTCGGCCAGGGTCTTGTCATTGACCAGCAGAATCGACATGACGATGAGAGAATCACACACGAGATAGATACGTCCGGGCGAAATGTTCTTATATTTGTTGATCGAAAGCGCGATGATGTCGGTGCCGCCGGTGCTGCCGCCCTGGGTGATGATGATGGCGATACCGATACCGCTCATGGCGCCGCCGATGAGGGCGTTGATCAGGTTGTCGGTGATGCCGGCGGAGATGCTGGTCAGGCCGGGTATCATGGGCATGAACTGGAATAGTACGAAACTCATGGCCACACAGTATATGGTCTTGATGCCGAATCCTTTGCCGAGGATGATGAAGCCGGCTACGAGGAGCAGGATGTCTATCGCGAACTTGGCGTAGGATACGGGTATGCTGTCGATGCCGTAATGGATTACCGAGGCAAGGCCCGCGATGCCGCCGCCGGTGATCTCGTGGGGGTTGAGGAATGCGGTCCAGCCGAAGACGAAGACGGCCAGTCCGAGGGTCATGATTGCGTATTCTTTCAGGTATTTCAGAAACATATCGTAGGATTTTAGGCCGCTAAGATAAGAAATTATAAGTAGAAAGTGACAAATAACTTACAATATGAAGAGCGTCTGGGCACTGCGCCCATGACCCCGCTGGTCTTCCGCATGGCCGTCCCGGCTGTAGTGGCCCAGCTCGTCAACCTGCTCTACAATCTCGTGGACCGTATCTACATCGGCCACATCTACAGAATCGGGACCGAGGCTCTGGCCGGTATCGGGGTCACCGGCTCGGTCATCATCCTGATCTCGGCCTTCGCCTCTATAGTCAACGGCGGTGCCGCTCCGCTGGCTTCCATTGCCTTAGGACGCGGGGACAGGGCCTTAGCCGGCCGGTATCTCGGCAACGGGGTGGTCCTGCTCATAGTATTCGCGGTCCTCTGTGCCCTGCCGGTCTACATCTTCATGGAGCCGATACTCTACGCCGTAGGCGCCTCGGACGCGACGATAGGCTATGCCTGTGACTATCTTTCGGTATATCTGCTCGGTACGGTCTTCGTACAACTCTCTCTCGGACTGAACACCTTCATATATACTCAGGGCCGGCCCGGAATAGCCATGACCTCGGTCATCCTCGGGGCGGTGATGAACATTGCCTTAGACCCGGTCTTCATCTTCCTGCTCGGCATGGGCGTGAAGGGAGCCGCCATAGCCACGGTCATCTCCCAGGCGTGCAGCGCGGCGTGGGTCCTGTCCTTCCTGTACTCCAGACGCCGGGCCTCCCTGCATATCGAGCTGAAAGCCATGCGGGTGGACTGGAAGGTCGTCGGAGCCACCTTAGCCCTGGGCGTCTCGCCCTTCGTGATGGCCAGCACCGAGAGCATCGTCGGCTTCGTGCTCAACGGCACCCTCAAGCACTACGGGGACATCTACGTCAGCGCCTTAGCCATCATGCAGAGCGCCATGATGCTCGTCAGCGTGCCTCTCTCCGGCTTTGCCCAGGGCTTCATCCCCATAGCCAGCTACAACTACGGCCGGGGCGATGCCTCCCGTGTCCGCTCCTGCCTTCGGGTGGTGCTCATCACCATGTTCTCCTTCAACCTCATAGTCGTCCTGCTGATGATTCTATGCCCCTCGACCGTAGCCTCGATATTCAGCGACGACCCCGGGCTGATAGCCACCGTCTCTGAAGCCATGCCCCTTTTCCTTACCGGAATGACCATCTTCGGCCTGCAGCGGGCCTTCCAGAACATGTTCGTCGCCCTCGGCCAGGCCCGCCTGTCGATATTCATTGCCCTGCTCCGCAAGATTATCCTGCTCGTCCCGCTGGCCCTGACTCTTCCCCGCCTGATGGGCGTGAGGGGCGTTTTCGCCGCCGAGGCCATATCCGACGCCACCGCCGCGATATGCTGTACCGTCCTGTTCCTGATTATGTTCCCGAGGATTCTGAAGAAAAATTGCCGCCGCCCTTGAAATTTCTTGTAACATTTTCCCGCATCCCGGCGTCATAAGTTCAGAAACATTTAAAAACAGAGAAAAGTTATGAAACGAGTTTTTACACCCATTTTCCTCAGCCTGCTGCTTCTGTCGGCGGCTGTACTGCCCGCAGGGGCCCAGAATGTCAAAAGTCTGTACGAGCGTTATGCCGGCAAGCCCGGTGCCGAGTCCGTCTCGGTGGGCCAGTTCTGGATCAATCTCGCCAAGCTCGTGGTGGCCTTCGGGCAGGAAGAGACCGAACTTTCTGACGACGAGACCGATATAGCGTTGAAGACCCTTTCGCATATCAGCGCGGTGCGGGTGGCCGACCTGAGCGGTTGCAGCGAGAAAGTGCTGGCGCAGTTCGCCGAGGATGTGGAAAAATGTGAACTGGGTGGCTATGTGCTTCTGACAGAGGTGCATGATGACGGGGATGACGCCAGGGTGCTGGTGCGCAAGGAAGGGGATCTCATCACTGAGATGGTGGTGATCTCTGCGGGAGACGACTCGGCTATTATCCAGATTGAAGGACAAATAACTGAAGAGGAGGCTGCCAAGTACATTGCATCTTCTCTTGAATAGAGTTAAAACCAAGCCCGTGAACGCCGAAGAATTCAAATCCGCCTTTCTCCCCCTCGGCCCCATGCTCTACCGCATCGCCTACCGCATGCTCGGAGCGGAGGAGGACGCCCGGGACGCAGTGCAGGAGCTCTACGTGAAGCTCTGCCGCGAGGGCGACCGGGCCCTTCGGAGTGCCAATCCCCAGGGCTACTGCGTGCGGATGATGCAGAATGTCTGTGTGGACATCCTGCGGCGGGGCGGGCGCAATGTCCTCCGGATGGCGGCGGACGTGACAGAGGTGAGGGGAGGTCCGGCGGTTGAGGCGGCGGATGCCCCGGTCGAGGGCCGGGAGGAGGCGGCAATGGTGCGGAAGGCCCTGGCCGCATTGCCCCGGAAACTGCGGGAGGTGGTGGTCCTGAGGGACCTCGAACAGATGGAAATGGACGAGATAGAGGCCCTTACTGGCATGAGCCAGGGCAATATCCGGGTCACGCTCTCCCGCGGCAGAAAGATGTTGAAAGAAAAAATAGCGAAATTTATAAACAGGTAAAATTTTAAAAAATGGGCAGAAATTTAAAAACATCCGAACCGGAGGAAATCCTCCGCAAAGGGCTCTCGCAGATGAGGGCAGCCGATGAGGACATCCCCGTTCCAGAGGACCTCTCCCGGATGATCGGGCGGACGGTGGACCGGGAACTCGGACGCCGCCGCGGGAGGATGAGGCTCGTGGCTTCCCTCTCGTCGGTTGCCGCCGCTGCCGCCATTGCCGCCGTGGCCCTGATTGTGCCTGTGCATCCGTCTCAGCCGGAGGATACCTTCGATACTCCGGAAGAGGCATACGCGGCTGTAGTTGAGGCTTTCGGACTGATAGGACAGAATATAGGCAGGAGTATATCCTGCGCGGACAACAGTATGGGAAATGTCAGAAAGTCGACAGAGGATAATCTGAAGTCTGTCATCCAGGACGTAAGTCTGGCAAATAGTGCTAAAACAATTGAAAATAAAACAAATTCAAGGAAATGAAAAAGATAGTATCAGTCATTGTGTTACTGGCGCTGGCTGCATTTCATGGGGCAGCCTCCAGTCCAGATGGTGATGGAAAAAACAGTTTCGCCAAAATCTATGATAAATACAAGCAGGCTCCCAACGTCTCGGCTGTCTATATCTCTGAGTCACTGCTCAGTCTGGCTTCCGAACTTGACGGTTTTGTGGATTTCAGCGATGTGGATATAAACGGGACGGATATCACAACACTTATAGCTATAGGCAAACTTAAAGGCCTGTATATAGTCTCTTCTGACTGGTCGCAGCCGGCGTGTGATTTGAATGCAGATATGGAGAAATATATCAGCGGAGGCGGGAGACATTATGAAGAATTACTCAGGGTAAGCCAGTCAAATGAAAATGTCGTTTTTTATTATTGGTCTCCTGACGGGGTGAATGTCGGTGAGTTTCTGATGATAAGCAAGTCGACTTATCCAAGCGGAAAGGTGAGTGTTATTTCTGTCATTGATTTTGAAGCTGAAAGTCTTAAATTGTCGGATCTTATAAAGATAACATTGGATATTGCAAAAGAAAACTAAATGATTTATGAGCATGGGTATAAGTTTCATCCGCTTGTTGGCGGCAGCAGCGGCAGTGACTGCGTTATGTTCCTGCAGCACTCCTAAAGTGTATGATGTCCGGCTTTCCGGCGAGGGTGTGGATCTCTTTCCGGACAGTTCCCGGGTGCTGGTGTTCCATAAAGGAGCGGATATCCGTTTCGATGATCCGGTGGTGTCGGCGCGGCTTGACGGAGGCTCTTTCAACATGTCATTCCGGGACTCTGTGGTCAGGCAGTATGAACTGATATTTGAAGAGGATATGATGGACGGTCAGATACAGGTTTTCAATTTCTTTTCGGACAGAGCTCCGCTTCATTTCACTTTCGGCAGCAGGTATGGGGAACTGACAGTCGAAGTGGCAGGCAGCAGGGACAATGAGGAGCTGTACTTGTACAGGAATAAATCGACTGAGGCTTATGAACTAGTTGACAGCATGTACTATGAGATTGACAGATGGCTCCTTGCCCGTTACGGCGAGGACGACTGGCCGGAGGAAGGCTCGGAGGATTATCGGGCGGTCATGGCCATGTATGACAGAGCCGGAGCAGTGTGGGACAGTCTCCATGCTCAATCCGGCTATGATGAGTGGGAGAGGGACAGACTTATGTCCCACAGGACATTGGCCGGGCTGTCCGCAGTCGCTTCCGAGATAAGCATGCAGGTGCAGCTTATGAAGATGGGGCAGCGCGATACTCTGGACGCATTTTATCTCTGGCAGTTCGAGGAGTACCGTAGGTTGTACCCGGACAATGATCTGACTCTGGCGACGGATGTTCTTCTGTCGGATCTGGAGAGAATCGCTCCGGGAAGGCCCGCCCCGGATTTCAGCGCCCCGTAGCTGGACGGACAGCGCTACCGTCTGTCGGAGCTGCTCAAGGGCAATGCCGTGACCGTTCTGGACTGCTGGGCCTCCTGGTGCGGCTCGTGCCGGAAGCATTCGCGGGAACTTATTCCCCTCTATGAGAAATACCGGGACCGCGGAATGGCCGTGGTCGGAGTGGCCCGGGAATATGACTCTCTGGACGATATGCGTGCAGCTGTGGAGAAGGACGGCTATCCGTGGATTCAGCTCTATGACCTGGACGGCGCCGAGAGCATCTGGAATCTCTACGGCCTTTCCACTGCCGGCGGAGGTATTTTCCTGATAGACAGTGAAGGAAATCTCATAGACAAGTTTGACGATACGGCCGCCATCGCCGCCTGGCTCGAGGCGAATCTCTAGGGATGCTTCTGTCAGAAATCAGCTGAATCTCGAAATTTTTGGTAGATTCAGCTGGTTTTCGACATTTTATTCCCTGAAAAGGTCCTCTAGTGTGATTTCGTTGTTGATGATATCGGAGTATTGGTTGTGGACCAGACCGTTGGCTGTAACCATCACAATATGGACGGCGCGTTTACCGGCTGCCGCCTCGGAGAGGCGGCCGGCTTTATTAAGCAGTGTGGTCCGGTAAGCAGATGTTATGGCATATGGAGTCTGGGAGTATTTCATCTCACAGATGTCCAGAACGTTGTCGGCCCTGTCTATCAGCATGTCTATCTGTGCTCCAGGCTTTCCGTCCGACGGGGCAGTATGCCAGGAATAGATAGTCGCCAGTATGCCTGAGATACCGAGGGCGGCCTTGATCTGCCTGGAGTGAGCCATGCAGAGCCGCTCGAAGGCCAGGCCGCACCAGGTGTTGTATGCCGGCCGTCCTATGGTCTTCATCCAGAAGTTGTCGTCTGTAGATGGGTTGTTTTTGATGAATTGGTAATAGAACAGGGTGTAATTGTCGGTCAGTTGGAATATTGCGTCCTTGACCTTCTTGCCGATGTGGCAGTATTTTCTGATGAATCCGCAATATGACAGTTCTTCCAGCATCCTGCTGAGCTGTCCATTGTCATCAAGCTTGCCTTTCAGGGCAATCTCTCCGCGGGTCATGCCGGCTTTCCTGAGGGCAAGGACCTCGATGATTTTCAAGTACTTTTCCGGGCGTTTGAACAGGGATGCGTAGAGTTCACCGAATTCGTGTCTGAGTTCTCCGTCGGAGGAGAAAAACAGATTGTCGATGTTCTGGGCCAGACTCATGGATTTGTCTAATTTTGACCAGTAAAAAGGAATTCCTCCCATGACCATGTATGCTTCGGCAATCTGCATGCGGCTCATTGTGAGCTTTTTAGCCGCAGCGTATCCGCTGCACTCGTGAAGGGTAAACGGCTTCAGGTGCAGACGTATGGATACACGGTTGTGCAGGCCTCCGTGGTTTTTCAGTATTTTGTTGATGATCCATGAAGTGGCACTGCCGCAGACTATCAGCAGTATATCCCTGCGGGACGTGGCCCATCCGTTCCAGAAATGCTCCAGCGCAGGCAGGAATCCTGAGCGGGGTGCATCCATCCAGGGCATTTCGTCGATAAAAACAACTTTTCTTCTGTCATTGGACCTCTCCAGCAAAGAAATCAGGCTGTCAAAGGCTTCCTGCCAATTGACGGGCACAGGTGAGTTTTCAGCGCCATGACGTTTCAGCGACTGATGGAACTCCTTGAGCTGTGCGCGTGTGTTCTTCTGCGATATGCCTGTGTGCGAGAATGTAAAATTGTAGTTGAACGCTTCTCTTATGAGAAAAGTTTTTCCTACTCGGCGCCGTCCGTACACTGCGATGAATTCTGAGTATCCGGATTCGTATGCCTCTTTTAATTTAGTTAATTCCTCTTTTCGTCCTATCAGCATATCAGTCAGTATTTTGTTTTATGCAAATGTAAGCAATTTCTGTCAGAAATCAGCTGAATCTTGAAAAAAAACCGAGATTCAGCTGGTTTTCGACAGATTTGCAGCTTTCTTGCAGGGGCGGTGCTGCGGGCGGAGATTTTTTCGTATATTCGCGCATTCCTGAAATGTTTATGGTAAAACGGCTGAGAAAATACCGCTTTCTGAACTGCCTTCTCGTATCCCTGTTCATAGGGTTCTACGTGAGCAATACGCTGTTTGTCCATACGCATTATTATCAAGGGTATTCCATAACCCACTCGCATCCCTACGCCAAGAACACCGACGGTCTTCCGGACCATACGCACACCGCCAATGACCTGAGGGTGATATCCGCCTTCAACGCCTCTGTCTTCTTTGCGGCGGAGACGGTGACCGTGGACGATGTTTGCCGTATTCCGGTAGCGGTGTATTCTGAAAGCGGATGCAGTGAGGCAGTGGCCGGTGTGCCGCTGCTCCATGGGCTCAGGGCCCCTCCCGTACGTTCTGTCTGAATTATTTCCCATTTCATTCTCTCCCGGCGGGCCGCAATGTGTCCGGTCGGGTAACTGCATTGTTAATTATTTAGATAGAACATTCATGTACAGATATTTCATACCCGGCCTCATGCTGATGCTGACAGCATGCGCCGGCAACAGGACCGCACAGGAAACCGCTGAGGTCATCCGTCGCGGCGACACTGTGATAATCAGCAACAATTCACCTATCCTCAAGCAGATAGAATTTACAACCGTAGAACCTGAGACCTGGTCGGCGCAGTTCCGTACTGTGGGCGAGGTGACCCCCGTGGCGGGAAAGATAGCGGAGATCTCCGCCCCTTTCTCCGGCAGGGTGGAGGGATGCAGCGTGCGTCTCGGGCAGAGGGTTGAGGAGGGAACTCCGGTATTTGCCCTCGGCTCCTCGGATTTCTACGAGGCGGTGAGGACGTATTTTTCCGCAAAGTCCAATAATGAACTGGCGGCAAGGCGCTATGCCCGTCAGAGCGGACTCTCCAGCAACGGAGTGGGGGCGGTCCGGGAGCTGGAACAGGCCAGGAGCGAGGCCTATATCGCGGAGCGGGAGCTGGAGCAGGCTGCCGCGGTACTGCGTATTTTCAATGCTGATACGGCCTCTCTGCGGATGGGGCAGCCGCTTACGGCAGTCTCTCCGATAGCGGGCGAGGTGCTCAGCTGCGACATGACCATCGGCAGCTATGTCTCCGAGGGAGAAGGTCCGCTGGCAGTGGTGGCCGATCTCTCGAAGGTGTGGGTAAGGGCCTTTGTCAAGGAACGCTATTTCGGAGCAGTGCAGGAAGGGGACAGGGCGGAGGTCCATATACCCTCGGCTCCGGACATGATATACACGGGGCGGATACACTATGTGGGCGAGATGGTGGACCCGGACAGCCGGGCTCTGGAGGTGATAGTGGAGTGTGACAATTCTGCCCGCAGTCTCAAGCTCGGGATGTTCTGCAACGTCCTCTTCTCCGGCACTCCGCGGGAGTCCATTATCCTGCCGGCCACGGCCCTGATGCAGGAGAGCGGCAGTGACTTCGTGTACCAGCGGCTCGGGGACGGCTCCCTGCTGAGGCGCAGGGTGGTCTCCGAGACTGTCGGGGACGGCAACGTGCGTATACTCGGCGGACTGGACGGAGGCGAGACGGTCATGACCCGTGGTGGAATATACCTGAATATGTAGGCTATGGAGAAGTTTATAGACAGACTGCTCGAGCGCAGATGGCTCGTGCTGGCCGTGTTCGTACTGCTCGCGGCCCTCGGAATGTATGCCTGGAAGCATCTGGCGATAGACGCCTATCCCGATATAGCCGATGTGTCGGTGGGAGTGGCCACCCAGGTGCCCGGACTCGCCGTAGCCGAGATAGAACAGCAGATTACCGTGCCTTTGGAGAGGAAACTGAACGGAATTCCCGGTCTGAAGGTGATGCGCAGCAAGAATTTTTTCGGCATATCCAAGATAACCCTTGTCTTCGAGGACGGGGTGGATGATTACTGGGCGCGCCAGCGGGTGATGGAGCGGATCGCGGACATCGAGCTGCCCTTCGGGGCGCAGCCGGGACTCGACCCGCTGACCTCCCCGACGGGCGAGATATTCCGCTATGTGGTCACGGGAGACCGCAGCCTCCGGGAACTGACCGATCTGAACCATTGGGTGATAATCCCGCGTCTGAAGCAGATCTACGGTATCGCGGACGTCTCCAACTTCGGCGGCATCACTACCCAGTACCAGATCGAGATAGATCCTGACCGGCTGACAGCCTACGGCCTTTCGCTGAGCGAGGTGACCGATGCGATAGAGGACAATAACGCAAATGCCGGAGGCAGTACCATCATGCGCGGGGACCTGAGCTATGTGGTCCGTGGGGTGGGTCTGGTCCAGGACCTGGACGATTTAGGCAACATCGTGGTCCGCAGTGACGGAGGAGCTCCCGTCTATCTCCGGGACGTCGGTACGCTCAAGTACGGCAACTTAGAGCGCAAGGGCATCATGGGCTATCTCGACGATGAGACGGACTATGAGGACGGAGTGCAGGGCATGGTCCAGCTGCTCCGTTATGAGAACCCCTCGCAGGTGCTCCGGGAGGTAAAGCGGGCGGTGCAGGACCTCAATGAGAACATCCTCCCGGAGGGAGTGCGGCTGAAGGTCTTCTACGACCGTACCGATCTGGTGGACGCCACCCTTCATACCATAGTGCATACCCTTTCCTTCGGTATCCTGCTGGTGCTGGCCATATTGATGATTTTCCTCGGCAGCCCCAGGAGCGCCCTGCTGGCGACCGTCACCATTCCCCTGTCGCTGCTTATTGCATTTATCCTCATGTGGCTGACAGACATTCCGGCCAACCTCCTTTCGCTCGGAGCCATAGACTTCGGAATCATAGTGGACGGCACCATCGTGATGATGGAGACCATCCTCAAGAAAAGGGAGGACGATCCCTCCGCGCTGCTGGACCGCAGGACGATAGCCCAGAGGGCGGCAGAGGTGGCCAAGCCTATTTTCTTCGCTACCCTTATCATCATCACCGCCTACCTGCCGCTCTTCGCATTTGACCGGGTGGAGCGCAAGCTGTTTACCCCGATGGCATTTACCCTGAGCTTCGCCCTGCTGGGCGCTCTGGCGGCGGCCCTGCTGCTCATCCCCGGACTGGCCTATTCGGTCTACCGCAAGCCGCAGAAGGTGTACCGTAACAAATGGATGGAGGCCTTGACGGTCAGGTATAAAGCTGCTACGGCCGCCATCATCGGAGCTCCCCGGAAGCTGATTGCGCCCATTGCCGCAGTGCTTGCGGCTGTCATTGGACTGTCGGTGTATGTGGGCAAGGATTTCATGCCGGAACTGGACGAGGGCAGTATCTGGATACAGGTGCAGCTGCCGGCCGGTATGTCCCTCGAGAAGTCTTCCGAGATGGCCACTGAGCTGAGGCACAGGCTGAAGGAGTTCGACGAGGTGACATACGTCATGACCCAGACAGGGCGCGATGACGAGGGCGTGTGTCCGTTCTCGTTCTCCCATATCGAGGTGATGGTCGGACTCAAGCCCTATAAGGAATGGGAGAGGGGACGCCGCAAGTCTGACCTGATCAACGACATGGCGGCCATGCTGGAGACGATGCCCGGCTACGGGGCCGGATTCTCACAGCCTATCATCGACATGGTGATGGACCAGATAGCGGGGTCGCACAGTGACCTGGCTGTCAAGATATACGGCGAGGACCTGGATGAGGCCAGGCGCATAGCGGAAGAGATTGCGCAGGTCGTATCCGGTATCGAGGGAGCGGGGGATGTCAGGCTGGCGGAGGAGCCTTTCCTGCCGCAGCTGCAGATAGTGGTGGACAGGGACCGGATAGCCCAGTACGGGCTCAATGTGGCCGATGTGGCTGAGCTCATTGAGGTGGCTCTGGGTGGAAAGGCTGTCTCCCAGGTCTTTGTGGGCAGCAGAGTCTACGACGTGACCTGCCGTTACACCGAGGAGTCCAGGGATACGCCCGAGAAGATAGGCGCCCTCATGCTCACCTCGGCTTCCGGGGCCAAGATTCCGCTCGCGGCTGTGGCCGATGTACGCACTACTATAGGAGCCAGCATGATATCCCGGGAGATGAACCGCCGTGTGACCACCGTCCAGGTCAATCTCAGGGACCGGGACCTCTCCTCCTTCGTGGCCGAGGCCGACCGTGCTATAAGGCACAATGTGTTCTACGACCACCGGGATTTCAGTTATGCCTGGGGCGGACAGCTTGAGAATCAGGACAGGGCCTTCAGCCGGCTGGCGCTGGTCGTGCCGGTGACCCTCGCCGTAATGTTCCTGCTGCTGTTCTTCTCCTTCGGCAATTTCCGTCAGGCCGGACTGCTGATAGCCCTGCTGCCGTTGATGATATTCGGCGGTATGCTGGCCCTGGTAGTGAGGGGGATGACCTTCAACATCTCCTCGGCGGTGGGCTTCATCGCCCTTTTCGGACTGGCGATACAGAACGGGGTCATCATGCTCTCCCATATCAATATCCTGCGCAAGCGGGGCTATGAGCTGCGGCAGGCCGTCATCGAAGGAGCCTCCCACCGTCTGCGACCGATGCTGATGACCGCAACAGTGGCCATATTCGGACTGCTTCCGGCCTCGCTGGCCACCGGCATAGGCTCTGACGTACAGCGGCCTCTGGCGACGGTCATCGTCTATGGACTGCTCTTCGCCACTCTCGTGACCCTTTTCGTGCTGCCGGCGCTGTACTACCTGATGGAGAGACGCAGGCTCAGATTGTCGGACAATAAAAATAATACACACTCCGGGGCAATGCTCAGGACTCTGCTGCTGCTCCCGGCAATCCTGGGCACCGCGGGGATTCTGCACGCACAGCCTGTGAAAATAGGCTACGGAGCCTATCTTGAGGCAGTTGCGGCCGGCAATCTGGAATATGCCGCCGAGAAACTGAATATCGACATCTCGCAGGCCGAGCTGACGGCGGCGCGGGTGTTCAGCGACGTGACCCTCTCCGCATCGTACAGCAACAACAATGACTGGAGCATGGCGATGGGCCAGGGAGCGGAGTTCGAGCTGAGCAAGAACATCACTTTCGGAGTGCGGCGGGCCCGCATGGACCTGGCTGCAAACCAGAAGGCCCTGACCGAAGCTCTCCTGGACGACTATCTGCGCCGTCTCAGGGCTCAGGCGACCGTAGTCTACCTCGAGGCCATGAGGCAGCAGGAACTGTACCGGGTGCAGCTCGACTCATACGACAATATCCGGAGGCTCGCCGAGAGCGACAGCCTGCGCTTCGAAGCCGGTGAGATAACCGAGATAGCCGCGCGGCAGAGCCGCCTGGAGGCGGATATCCGGCACAATGAGATGGCGGGAGCGGAAGCGGACCTGTACCAGGCCCTTGCGGCTCTCGGCGTGCAGATGGGACGGTCCTCGCGGGATACCCTCTTCGGACCGGATGCCGTCCTGCAGCCGCTGGTCCGGGATTTTATCCTCGACTCGCTGCTTGCCGCCGCATACGGAGGCCGGGCCGACCTGATGGCGGCCATGCGCAATGAGGATGTGGCGGCAGCTGCCCTGAACCTCACCCGCAAAGAGCGCGGGCCGGACATCGAGCTGTCGTTGGGAGCCAATATCAACTCCGAGGTGCTCAATGAGATTGCCCCGGCTCCGGCATTTACCGGAATCTCCGCAGGGCTGGCCATTCCCCTGAAATTCTCCAGTATCAACCGTGGAGCGGTCGATGCCGCCCGGGGACGGCAGGCACAGGCCAGGATGCAGACCAGGCAGGTGGAGCTCCAGATAGAGACCGAGGTACTGCAGGCTTACCGGCGCTATGCCCTTCTGTCGCAGCAGGTAGTCTCGAACGGAGACCGTCTGCTCTCGGATGCCCGCAGTGTGATGGACGGCATGCTCTACAGTTATAGTCAGGGAGAGGTCTCGCTGCTCGAGGTCCTCGATGCGCAGCGCACCTACAATGACGTGCGGGCCAGGTACATCGACGTGGTCTACGGACAGGCGCTGGCCCTTGTGGAACTGGAGCTTGCGGCCGGAATCTGGGATATCGTGATTCTGTAGGCCGCAGGCGTGTCGAAACGATTATAAACGGCTATAAACGTTTTTAGCCGTTTATAATCGTTTATAGTCGTTTCGAGATGGCCTGCCTTCGAAATTTTGACTTATATTTGCGCTTGAAATTAATAGAAACAGTATGGCAAAAGAACTCGAACAGATTGATGTTGCCGCGGCTAATGCAGCGAAGCTCAAGGCCCTGCAGGCAACAATGGACAAGATAGAAAAGGATTTCGGCAAGGGTGCCATCATGAAGCTCGGAGACCGTCCTGAAGGGGACGTGTCGGTGATTCCCTCCGGCTCCATTGCCCTGGACCACGCTCTCGGGATAGGAGGCTATCCCCGCGGCAGGGTGATCGAGATATTCGGCCCCGAGTCCAGCGGTAAGACCACCCTCGCCATACACGCCATAGCGGAGGCCCAGAAGGCCGGCGGTTTCGCAGCGATTATAGATGCGGAGCATGCTTTCGACCGCACTTATGCGAAGAACCTTGGAGTGGATGTGGACACCCTCCTCATATCCCAGCCCGACAACGGGGAGCAGGCCCTTGAGATAGCCGATGACCTGATCCGCAGCGGGGCTATAGACATCATCGTGGTGGACTCCGTGGCCGCCCTGACTCCGAAGGCGGAGATCGAGGGCGAGATGGGAGACCAGAAGATGGGACTGCAGGCCAGGCTGATGAGCCAGGCCCTGAGGAAACTCACCGCCAACATTTCTAAGACCAACACATGCTGCATCTTCATCAACCAGCTGCGCGAGAAGATCGGCGTGATGTTCGGCAACCCCGAGACCACTACCGGCGGCAACGCCCTGAAGTTCTACGCCTCCGTCCGCATCGACGTGCGCAAGGTTACCCAGCTCAAGGACGGGGAGGATCCCACCGGTAACCGTACCCGCGTCAAGATCGTCAAGAACAAGATGGCTCCTCCGTTCCGCAAGGCCGAGTTCGACATTGTCTTCGGAGAGGGTATTTCCAAGATAGGAGAGATCGTGGACCTCGGCGTGGAGTTCGACATCATCAAGAAGAGCGGCTCGTGGTTCAGTTACGGTGAGTCCAAGCTGGCTCAGGGACGCGAGGCAGTCAAGAAGCTGCTGATGGACAACCCTGAGCTCTGCGAGGAGATCGAGGGCAAGATCCGTGAGACTATGAAGAACATGGAAGACTGAGTTTAACATCTAACAGACACCTACATTATGCAGACAGTATTGAGCGGTATCCGCTCCACCGGCCACCTTCACCTCGGCAACTACTTCGGAGCGCTGCGCAACTTCGTAAAGATACAGGACGACTACAACTGCTTCTATTTCATAGCGGACCTACATTCGCTGACCACCCATCCCCATCCGGATGACTTCCACGCCAACGTGAAGACCATCTTAGCCGAGTATCTGGCCTCGGGCCTCGATCCCGAGAAAGTCACGATATTCGTGCAGAGCGACGTTCCGGAAGTGAGCGAGCTGTACGTGCTGCTGAACATGATATCCTACAAGGGCGAGCTGGAACGTACAACCACCTTCAAGGACAAGGTGCGTCTGGCCAAGGCCAAGGCCCGCAACGTGCGTCTCGAGGATGTGGCGGAGGATGACCACAACGACGAGGGCATCAACATCAGCGCCGGTCTGCTGACCTACCCCGTGCTGATGGCCGCCGATATCCTGATCCACCGCGCGGACTACGTACCCGTGGGCAAGGACCAGGAACAGCACCTGGAATACGCCAGGGTGCTGGCCCGCCGTTTCAACAACATGTACGGCGAGGAGGTTTTTGTAGAGCCCCGCGGCTTCAACTTCGGAGGCGAGCTCATCAAGGTGCCCGGCCTCGACGGCAGCGGCAAGATGGGCAAGAGCCAGGGCAACGGCATCTACCTCTACGACGACGAGAAGACCATCACCAAGAAGGTCATGAAGGCCCTGACCGACAGCGGCCCCGCCGAGCCCAACAGCCCCATGCCCGAGTGCATTGACAACCTCTTCACCCTCCTGGCCCTGGTATCCGAGCCCTCGACAGTAGAGTACTTCCGCGAGAAGTGGAACGACTGCTCCATCCGCTACGGAGACCTCAAGAAGCAGCTTGCAGCCGACATCTGCAAGGTGACCCTGCCTATCCGCGAGCGCATAGACGCCATCTACAACGACGACGCCTACCTCCACCGCGTAGTCTCGGAAGGCCGCGACAAGGCCCGCGCCTCCGCCTCGGCCACCCTCGCCCTCGTCCGCAAGGCCATGGGCTTCAAAGTATTCTGACCCCACTCACATATTTCATAACACTCTTACACCGCGCATCGTGGCCCCGCCGGTCATCCGGTACGGCTGCGATGCTTTTTTCTGAGCTGCCGTATCTTTGCCGCCGTATCTTTGCCGCCGTTTCTTCGCCCTGTTGCTTTCCCCACCCGGCAGTCTTTTCCATTCTCCACGTCCGCATATCACCCTCCTTGCCTTCTCGTTTTCCCATCTACCGTGCCATTCCCACCTTCCGAAGGTGCGCAGTTTCCTTACATTTTCTACTCACCTTCCGAAGGTGCGCAGAAGCCGCACTGCCCTGAGAGCCACCTGTATCCGCATTTCCCCACCCATCGTGCCATTCCCACCTTCCGAAGGTGGGCAGGTTCCCCACATTTTCTACTCACCTTCCGAAGGTGCGCAGAAGCCGCACTGCCTCGAAAACCACCTGTAGCCTCATTTCCCCATCCACCGTACCATTCCCACCTTCCGAAGGTGTGCAGTTTCCCTACATTTTCTACTCACCTTCCGAAGGTGCGCAGAAAAAATAAAGTAAATTTGCTGCGACAAATCACTAAACCACTAAAGAATATGTTCAACCACTACACCATAGAAATCTGCGCCCCGTCGTACGAGAGCGCCCTGGCCGCGCAAAGAGGCGGGGCTGCGAGAATAGAACTGTGTTCCGAACTGGATGCCGGAGGAGTGACCCCTTCCTACGGACTGATTCAAGGAGTGCGGGCTGCGCTGACTATTGCCGTCAACGTGCTGGTCCGTCCGAGATCCGGAGATTTTCTGTATTCGTCCTACGAGGTGGAGACAGTGACACGCGATATCGCACTGTGTGCGCAGGCCGGTGTACAGGGTGTCGTGGTAGGTGCGCTGACGGCGGATGCGAAAGTGGACCGGACGACGGCTGCAGAGTGGCTGAAGGAGGCTCGCAGACATGGACTGTCGACAACATTTCATCGGGCAATCGATTGTGCTGACGGTATTTACGATGCACTCGAGGATGTCGCATCACTGGGGTACGACCGCGTGCTGACCTCCGGCGGGTGTCCGACTGCCTGGGAAGGCCGTGAGACGTTAGCCCGTATGCAGGCCATGATGGC
This sequence comes from uncultured Alistipes sp., assembly GCA_900550465.1. Lineage (GTDB taxonomy): Bacteria > Bacteroidota > Bacteroidia > Bacteroidales > UBA932 > Coprenecus. The sequence continues at coordinate 17,650 of URSC01000002.1, read as the reverse complement.
AAATCATACGGGAAGCGCCCGCAAACCGCTGATAATCATGCCTGGATCCGGTGTTAATCCGACCAATATACGCGACCTGATGCTTCAGACCGGGGTCAGCGAAGTACATCTGTCGGCCACTAAACGGCACAAGTCCGGTATGCGCGTGCTCTCCGGCATTGCGCAGGAGGAGACGGTAGTCCACAGCGATGAGGAGACTGTGCGTCGGGCAGTGACGGCACTCTGCTGAACTCTGCTGACTTGTTGCAGCCTCTGTTCGCGAAGCGTTGTCCTTCGGCAGGTCGTCGCAGGACGAACATGCACATTACGGTGCGCCATCGCCGTGGTTGCGCGGAAACTCCAGGTAGTCAGTGCGTAATGACTCAAAAAGTATTTTTATAAAAAATAAAAAATTTAAAAACGTAAAAATCTTCCGCGGAAGAACGTATTCTCTGAACTTTTCCCTTGATTATCAGTAGATAAACTATATCTTTGAGGAGCCTGTCGGGCCTCTCGAGCCGGACTATTCGGGTCATTTGAGCCAGTTGATGGGAACCGACAGACGTCAGCGTTATTATTTACCAACCTTAACTTAAAGAGTACAAATTATGAAGGGAAAGATCTACCATCTATGCTACACCTCCCACGACGAGGTTCTGTGTAGAAAGTATCTGGATTACTGCATGTTGTTCAACTGTGTCGCTCAGGCGACGATTGGCACTGGTGCTCAGTTGCTTGCGTATGCCATTATGTCCACACACGTTCATCTCATAGTGATAACGGAGCAGCCAGCGGCTTACATTCAGAGAATCAGGTCGTCTTATACTCAGATGTTTAACAGACGGTATCGTCGAAAAGGAACATTAGGAGAACCGTCTTTCTATTCTGTGGAACTGATAGGTAGGCGTCATGTTACGGCTGCGATAAGTTATGTTCTTAGAAACCCCGTGCATCATGAGCTGACATCGAATCCGTATGATTATGAGTTCTCGTCGATCGGTTTGTATTTCAGGAAAGAAACGAGGAGACCGGAGGACATGCGTCCTAAGAAAGCGACAAAGCCTTTCGCTACAATAATCCGGAGAGATAACAGGCAGAGGCTTCCGGAGGGATTGATATTTGATGAAAATGGGCAGATAGAATCGTCTCAGCTGGTGAACAGTGCTGTGGTAGAGGGATTTTTCGGTTCTTACGCTGCGTTTGATTATTGTCTTCAAAGGCGTGACTATCAAGTGTGGGAAACGGAACAGTTGCAGGATAGGGACGGACAGTCAGCGATAACGGTCGGAATTATTGAGCCTTATCTTTCCGGCAAAGACCTTGAGCGTATTTTGACTCAAAGCAAGCAATGGGCAAGGGAGAAACCGATTCTGGATATGGATATCTGTGCGGTAGTGGATGAAAAGTATGTGTCGGGATATGGCAAGGAAAGTTACGCGCAACTTACGGATTCAGAAAAGGTTTCTATAGCGGATAGTGTCAAGCGTCAGTATGGTGTCGGAGATACTGTGCTTTCGCGGTGTCTTGGGATAGTGCTTTGCAAATAGGGAATATGGGCTGTCGAGGCGGTGCTGCATTTGCCCACCTTCGGAAGGTGTGTGGAAAACACGGGAAACTGCTCACCTTCGGAAGGTGGAATCGGCACGATGTATCGGCAAACAGGGCTACAATATGCTCTCGTGGCGGTGGCGCTTCAGCCCACCTTCGGAAGGTGTGCGGAAAACGCGGAAAACTGCTCACCTTCGGAAGGTGGAATCGGCACGATGTATCGGCAAACAGGGCTACAATATGCTCTCGGGGCGGTGGCGTTTCTGTCCACCTTCGGAAGGTGTGCGGAAAACACGGGAAACTGCTCACCTTCGGAAGGTGGAATGCGACGAAATAAGAAACCGGCAGAGCGCACGCGACTCCACCGGTTCGGTCCTCACAGTTTAAGTGCCGTCGGCCTCTTGGGTAGATCAGTAGTAAGTGACAGTGACCTCGTACTTGTCGGTGCCGGTCTGCTCGCGGGACAGTTCCTTTACGTCGACGTATTCGAGTATGGCATCATAGTATTTCACTCCGTCTTCTTCGAAAATGGGCTCGGAACTTACAGCAGTATACTTGCTTGTACACTCGTAAGCGATGTTGTAGACAGGGAAAGATGCGGTTATGCCGGTCAGTCTCCCTTCGGTCACGGAACATTCGTATTCCGCGGCTGCGTAGTCACAATATTCCCTCGTGACCGGCTCTGTGTATTCTGTTCCTAATTCGTCCTCCGGTATTTGCTTTATATTGCTGGGGTTTGTTGCAGGAACAGGGTCATAAGTATAGCCTGGCAGGGCGTAGTATGCGTCCCGCTCTCCCAGCATACCCATTACACCGAAAAATTGTACACCCATATCGTAGAATGCTGCATGCCCTTGTTTGAGCAGCCAGTTGATATCCAGGTTGGATTCTGTATTCATCGGTTCATCAGTGTAATAGAAATATCTGGTCTCATGAGTTTCAATGATGTTGCCGCTGACGATGATATCGGTATAAGTAATACTTGCGATATTCCCGTCCGACCATTCGAACTCGTGAAAATAATGATCTTCATCCTCGTCCCAGTCGATTGACTCAAGATATCCCGCGGAACTGTAGTGCGGTGTCATGTAAGCAGGGGAAAGCCCTTTATACTGCTCAGTTGTCATGACAGCCCGTCCATTGCCGTCGGTCTCAGCTGTGCAGTGCAGATAGTCCCTCTCTCCTTCATCGTCATAAAAGTCGAAAGTAAGGGAAACCTTTCCGTCCTCGTATGCGACGTGTATAGGAATCCGGTCACTGCCATATCCATCGTAGATGTATTCACGCTGTATTTCTGAGACGCGTCCCATGTCATCATACTTAAACTCGTAATAGTCCGAGCTTTCGTATTTTGACCTCCAGATATTCACGGACTTGACCAGTCCGGCATCATCCGGCCCTTCCGGCTCGGACGGTTCATCGGGATTTTCCCCCTCGGCACCTTCCTGAGTGACGGTCACCGTAGCCTCGTCAGTCCCGCAGGTGATACGTACTGTGGCGGTGCGGGCATCAGCCTCACCGTTTGCGGCAGCCGACAGAGTCGCGGAGATCTCACCTGCCTCACCTGAAGCAGGCGAAACACTCAGCCATTCCCCGTCCTCGACCGCAGCGGTCCAGTCGGCTGTAGCGGTAAATGAAATAACAGTATCCATCTTAGTGGCCGGCAGAGTTATCTCTGCGTCAGAGTGCAGGGATACCGAACCATCTCCGCCCTCCGGCTTCTCATGGCAGCCGGCAGCCATCAACGCGGCAACGGCAGCAGTAGTAAGAATAAGTGTAAAATGTCTCATGTTCTGTAGAAAATTTGTTTATGCAAAGTAAGGAACAATAACAGTTTCTGTCAATTACGGAAAACCGTGATTTTACTCCTGATTCTGCCAACCTTCGGGAGGTGGGCGGGGACAAAGAAGGAGGATTTCGTGTGTGGAAATGAAAAACCGGCAGGAGTGCGGGACTCTCTGCCGGTTCGGTCGTTGGTTGCGGATGCAGGTGCGGTGCTACTTGGTGTCGGTGGTGCTGTCAGCGGCAGCGGGCTTCGGCTGTGCGGGAACAGCAGTCTCCGCGGGTGCGCCGGCCTGTATCTTCTTCCAGCCGCGGAGGATGGTGAAGAAGATGACGAGGGTGATGAGGGCGTTGAGGAAGCCGCCTACGAAGGGTATGATGCTGATGACTGCGCCGACGAGGAGCCAGATGGTGCTGGAGTAGATGAGTCCGGCGCCGCTTCTGGCGTCATCTGTCCATGTTGCGGAAGTCTTGAGGGCTTTGAATCCGGAAAGCAGCTTGACGTATCCGATGATCATCAGAACGAGCCAGGCAATGCCTCCGATTACGGGGATGAAATCGGCCACGATAGCGACTATCAGAAGGATGTAGGCGATGTAGATGTCCTTGGCTGCCTTGCGGTCTGCATCTGTCGTTTGAATATCGACGAATTTCTTGATGTTCAGGAAGAACAGTACATATCCGACGATAACGAGTATCTGGCAGATGGTGTCAAGAGTGCCGAAAGCGCTTCCGGGAGTATCCTCTCCAGAGAGGGCGGCCAGAATGCTTACGGGGTTGAGGAGGCGGTCGATGGCGCCGAATATGGCTCCGAAGATACCGGCGATGGTGTAGATCCAGATGGCCTTGATGATCATGCCTGTGTACTGCGACCAGGATGAGTTTTCGTTCAGTGTGTTCATGGTCTTTATTTTAGTATTAGTGTTGAAGTCTCAATATAATCCATGCAAATATAGTGAAAATAACGATGCGCGTCAATCATTGAAAACCGTGATTTTGTACCTGATGCTACACACCTTCCGAAGGCGGGAATGGTGAAGTCAGGTCAGTAGCCGATAGTCACCTCTGTCACTTCGGGTTCGAGGGTCTCGCGCCCGGTCTCGACGCGGTCTCCGACTGCTTCAAGCCCTACACCGTAGTGATAATATCCGTCCTCATCCGATTGGACCGACGGGTCTTCCAGTATATACCGGTATGTCCGGGTGTATGTGATCTCGTACTGCGGTATGCTCTTTACGATAGCGCTGAGCAGCCCGTCCTCAGAGCCCTCGGCAGGGATGAAACTATAGGTGACTTCCGGCTCTCCGGAAGCGTGCGAGGTATAGATGTGCTCGAAGGTAGTGCCGATGAGGTCCTTATGTATGGGATAATCTACTCCGATATTGGAATCGGGATAGCTGTAATCCCCAAAATCCGGCCACACGTAGTGTTCACTGCGTTCCCCGAGTGCGCCTATGATACCAAGCGGATATATCCAGGTTGGATACCCGTCCACGAGAATATAATTGAGGTCGATATTCCCGGTGTTTTCGTATCCGGAGTAACGGTATTCGGCGTTATAATCTGATCCATAGGTGCTGGACAAGTCGGTCATATCTCCGTCGGTCCAGGCGAAATCGAAGTGGAAATCAAAATCTCCGTTTTCCGTTCCACTTGCCTTGACAAGCTGCCCGGAACTGTTGTAGGAGAAACTTAGGTCTACCTCAGTCTCATCAATATTGCCGTCTCCGTCATTGCTTGTGGAAGTGAATTTTGTGGATACGGCCCGTCCGTTTTCGTCCAGTACTGTCTCTTGCCTTTCGCTGTATGTGCCTGCAATATAACCCTCCAGTGCTTTGGCTGAAAGTACAATGCTTTTTTCTGAATACTCAATTTCGTAGCGCACGGAGGTAGTTATTTCTTCAGAATCTTCATAAAAGGTATTGCTTACATCCATCGTCGTCAGACGTGCTTCTGAGTCATAGTCGAAGGTAATCCGGTATGTGTCATCGCTGCTGATGTCGGTGACGGTTATGTCCTTGATGAGTCCGGTAGGAGGCGTGTCAGGGTTCTCGGGCTCTTCCGGCTCCTCTCCGGCAGCACCTTCCTGAGTGACAGTTACAGTGGCCTCGTCAGTCCCGCAGGTAATGTTGACAGTGGCGGTGCGGGCATCTGCCTCACTGTTTGCGGCAGCCGACAGAGTTACGGAGATCTCTCCGGCCTCACCGGAAGCAGGCGAAACACTCAGCCATTCCCCGTCCTCGACCGCAGCGGTCCAGTCAGCGGTAGCGGTAAAGGAAATGACTGTATCTGTCTTAGCGGCGGGCAGTGTCATCTCAGCCTCTGAGTGCAGGGATACGGAGCCATCGCCGTTATCAGACGTTTCGTGGCAACCGACGGCCACCAACGCGGCAACGGCAGCAGTAGTAAGAATAAGGGTATAAAATGTCTCATATTCTGTAGAAATTTTGTTTATGCAAAGTAAGGAACAATAACGAATCGAGTCAATCACGGAAAACCATGATTTTAAACGGTCCCACGCTTTCCCACCTTCGGAAGGTGTGCAGAAAATGCAGGGGAAGTCCTCACCTTCGGAAGGTGGGAAAGGTGCTGTAGAAGGGGAAACGCGGCTGCAGTTGCTTCTCGCTGTGGTGCCTCCTCTGCGCACCTTCGGAAGGTGTGTAGAAAATGCAGGGGAAGTCCTCACCTTCGGAAGGTGGGGCGGATGAGTGAGTGCAGGAAGGACGGAAGGGGGTGGGGCAGGCCTACTGCAGGCGGGCGGGGGGTATGAGGCCGAGGGTGATGGCTTTCATGACCATGTCGGCGGCGTTGGTGGCCCCGAGCTTGCGCATGATGTGGCTGCGGTGGGACTCGACGGTATTCTCGGTGATGTAGAGGATGGATGCGATCTCGCGGGAGTCCTTGCCGTCGGCTACCAGCTGGAGTACTTCGAGCTCTTTCGGGGAGAGGGGGGAGCATCCGGTCCCGGTTTTGCTGCCTGAGGCGGTCTGTGACAGCTGTCGCTGTCCGGGAGCGGTCTGCGGCTGCTGTCCTGAATGTCTTTGCTCAGAGGCTTCGAGCACCCGCCGGACGGTCTGGACCAGCTGCGAGGAGTTGACGGACTTGAAGACGATTCCGTCCACGCTGCTCTGCTCCAGTTGCCGGAGAGTCCAGATCTCTTCGTGTACGGTATTGACCACTATGCGTATGCCGGGCGCCTCGCCGCGCAGCAGTTCGATGAGCCGGAAGCCCGGGATGTCCGGCAGCTCCAGGTCCAGGACGGCGAGGTCCACATGTGTGCCGCGTACTGCATCGAGAGCTTCCTCTCCGCTGCGGGCCGTGATGAATCCAGTTTTGGGGAAGGCGCTGCGGAGCACTGAGAGCAGGCCTTTCAGCACCAGGTCGTGGTCGTCTATGAGGAGTATTGTCATGGCTGTATGGATGGGATGTCGGAGTTGGAATTATTGGCCGGAGGAAGGCAGGGGAACGTCGAGCCGGAATACCTGCATCTCCCCGGAAGCGGAGCCGGAGATGACTGCGCCGATGGCCTTGGCTCTTTCGGACATGACAGTCAGGCCGATGCCCTCCCGGGAAGGGGTAGGGTCGAAGGCCCGTCCGTCGTTGCAGATGGTCAGCGACAGCACCGTGTCGGAGAGCTTCAGCGCAGCCTTGATGCGGGTGGCGCCGGAGTGCCGGATGATATTGCCCATCTGTTCCTGGAAGATCCTGTAGACCTCGTAGGCGATGCGCTCGGGGACCTGCTGCCAGGTGCGGGAGCCTTCGAGGGAGGCATTGAACTCTATGCCGGCGGAGGTCTGGGAGCGGAAGCGCTCGGTGTACATCTCCATTACCTCCTCGATATCGGAGAGATTGAACTGCGGGGGCATCATGTCATGGGAGATGGTGCGCACCTCGCTCCGCAGCCCTTCCAGCATTGACAGTACCTCCTCCCTTTCCGGGGAGTCCGGCCCCATGGCCGAAAGCTGCATCCCGATGCCCAGTAGGTCGTTGCACACCCCGTCGTGCAGGTCGCGGGCCACCCGTGCCCTTTCTTTTTCCAGTCCGTCGATGTATTTCTGAGCGAGCCGCAGCTCCTCCACTTTCTTCTGGTGTCTGCGCCTGAAGACCACTGTCAGCACCACTCCGGCCAGGACGGCAATCAGCACCACCGCAATGATGATCCATAGCTGCAGGGCCGCCCGGTTCCGGAGGGATTCCTGCTCCAGCCGGGATATCTCCAGTTCCTTCTCGGCCGCTCCGTATTTGGCCGACCACTCGGAGACCTGGGCTGTGATGTCGGCGTTGTAGAAGCTGTCCACGGCGAAATAGGCTTTCTCGTAGGAGTCGGCCGCGCTGCTCCATTGTCCCATGTCGGCGTAGTTGCGGGCGATGTTGAGCCAGCCCGTATCCTCCCGGACGGAGGAGTTCTCGCCCGCCGCGGAAAGGAGTTTGCGGAAGATGGCATTGCTCTCGGCATAGCGTCCCATGTCCCTGAGTACCTGGGCCTGGGTCTCGCGGAATCCCAGGACGGCCACCGACTCGGGAGGCAGCTGCTCCGCGAACTTTTCCGCCCGTGCCATATAGTAGTCGACGGAATCCCGCTGGCCGGAGAGCTTGTGCAGCGTTACGATCATGGTCAGGGCCGAGAGCTGTTTGTCCGGCAGTCCGCTCTCACCGGCCTTGGCCATTGCCATGCGCAGGGCCTCCGTGCCCTTGTCGAACTGCCTGTTGCGGGCGTAGATGCCTCCCGCGTTGGTGGCCGCGTACATGACCATCTCCATGTCGGAGTCATGCTCAGCCATCTGCATTGCCCTGTCGGCGTACTGCATCGACTCCTCGTCCCGGCCCATGAACGTCAGCAGGATGGCCATGCTGGTGAGCAGTCGGGTCTTCTCGGAGACGGCCGCAGGGGAGGTCTTGTCCTGGATGATGTCCCAGGCCCGGTTGTAGTAGTACAGGGTCGAGTCCATCATCGAGATACGGCGGTAGCATACTCCGAGAGACTGGAGAAATCCGCTGTAGGTCAATGAGTCCTGCTCTGAGGCGGCATACCGGTCGGCAATCTCCGCGGCTTCGAGCCAGAGGCTGATGCAGCCTCTCATGTCTCCCTCGGCGAAGGATATCTCGGCGAGGCTGTCAATCTGTAGGGCGTATTGAAAATCCCGCGCGGGCCCGGCATTCAGGGAGGAGCTGCCGGCGGTGAGGGTCAGGAGCAGAAGTCCTGTCAGGAGTAAGCGGTGCATAGTGGTTCCAATCGATTTTGATATGGATGCAAAGATAGCGAAATCCTGCATATAGGAGTATCACGGTTTTCCGTGATTCGGCTGCCGGTGTCAGTCTGAGACCCTGAGACAATATCCTACGCCGCGGTGGCTGATGATGGAAACTGCGGGGTCGGCGGCCAGACGCTTGCGCAGACGGGTGATATGGACGTTGAGGCTGCGGGTGGAAAAATAATCGTCATCGCCCCAGAGCTGCTTGAGGATGAGGGTGTTGGGGACGGTTTCACCGGGGCGGGACGCGAGCAGGGCGAGGAGCTCCGCCTCCCGGGCGGGCAGGACGGTGCTGCTGCCCTCGCTCAGGCTCAGGACGGCGGTGGAAGGGTCGAAGGTGTACAGTCCCAGGACAATGGGGGAGGAACTCTGCGCTGCTGCCGCCCTGGCCCTCTGCCGTCCGAGCAGGGCATGGATCCGGACTATCAGCTCGCTCATGGCGAAGGGCTTGCGGATGTAGTCCTGGGCCCCGAGCTCGAAGCCGCGGACCACGTCCTCCGCTCCGGAGCGGGCCGAGAGGAAGAGCACTGGGACATCGTCGCCGCATATTCCCTCCTGCCTCAGCCGCTTGACGAAGGTGAAGCCGTCCATCGTGGGCATCATGATGTCGGTGACCACGACCTCCGGCCTGAAGTCCGCCGCTGCCCGCAGCCCGTCCGCACCATTGTAGGCGCAGCGCACCTCGAAGCCCTTCTCCGAGAGGGTGTCGGCGATGATGCCCGCCAGGGTCCGCTCGTCCTCGACGAGGAGCAGCCGTATTCTGTTATCCGCGTTTTCCATTGTCCTGAATGCCTTTGAGGGTGAGGGTGAATATCGAGCCGCCGCCCGGAGCTGGGCTGACGCTGATGGCCCCGCCGTGCTTTTCCACCACGAGGCGGGTGTAGTAGAGACCGATGCCGAAGCCCCTGACATTCTGCACGTCGCCGGTGGGGATGCGGTAGTATTTCTCGAAGATGCGGCGGCGCTGGGAGGCGGGGATGCCTATGCCATTGTCCTGCACCTCGATGCGGATGCTGCCGTCGGCGGCTGATTTCCGGAGGCGGACGGTGATTTCGGGGGAGGCGGTGGAATATTTGACCGCATTGTCCAGGATGTTGGAGATGGCGGCGGAGAGGTGGAAGGTGTCGGCGGTGATGGCTGGTGCGGGGCCTTCGGGGTAGTCCTCGGTGATGCGGGCGCGGCATCCGGTGCTGACGGTCAGCTCGGTGCAGAGGCGGTGGAGCATTTCTCGCAGGTCACAGGGGGAGGGGTTCAATGCCAGGTCGTCCCGTTCCTGGAGGGAGATGTCGAGGATGCGGCCGACCATTGCGGAGAGTGCTCCGAGCTGGTCGCGGATGATCTCCAGGTAGCGGTGGCGGCGTTCGGGGTCCTCGTCGGCGGAATAGTCGAGCAGGGCCTCGCTGGCGGCTGAGGCGGTGGCTATCGGGGTCTTGAGCTCGTGGGTGATGTTGTGGGTCAGGTCGCGGCGCATCTCGCCGAGGGTCTTCTGGCGGAATACGGTGTGCAGCAGGTAGATGTAGCTGAAGCAGAGGATGGCGGTGATGGCGAGGATGCCGGCGATGAGGCCTGCCATTTCCCGTAGGAAGTCCCGGGAGGGGTCGGTCATCTGCACGGTGCAGACTATCCGGGGCGTGGAGTCACCGATGAGTATCGTGCGGGTAAATGTCACCGGCCTGTCTATGACCGTGCTGTCGGAGTACAGTGTCCTGGATACTGAGTCCCTGTCCGGGGTGACGGTGAACGAACCGGTGATTTTCACGTCCGGGCCGAATCCGTCGAGGAAGCGCTTCAGGGAGTCCATCGATATGTTCAGGCCTGTCGTATCCCTGGCCTCGGTTCCGACTGTGACCGAGCAGGGGTAGGATATGTCCTTGTAGCGCAGTATGGCGTAGAATGTCAGCAGGAAGTTGGAGGTGTGGAAGCCGCTCAGGCTGTCGGAGTCGGGGACGGTGGCTACGATACGGCGGATGGCGTCGGTGTAGGTTGTCCCGCTTTTGTAGACCTTTATGGAGGCAATCTCCTCGACCGGTATGTTCTCGATCACGTCCTTGAAAATGTCGAGTCCGTCCGTGGTATCGGTCTCGAGCAGGATGAGGCTTCTCCCCTTAGTCGTGCGGGCCTCCCTCTCGGCATCGACGGCCTCGTCCAGGGCGGAGTTTATCCTGCCCTCGAATTCCCGCTGCCTGTCGCGGTACGAGTCCACGAGCCACACCATCGTAAGAGTGATGGCGGCGACGAGGGCCGCTCCGACGGCTGTGCCGATGAGGATGAATGTGCGTCTGCTCTGTGTGGTCTTCATGGTCCGGTGGTTTGTGTATGTGGGGCGGTACGTTGTACGTGGTACGTGCCGCACTGCAAATATACGCAGGGTTTCCGGACATCCGCAGAAATTAACATTCGTTAACCTGCACACCTTCCGAAGGTGTGCTGTTTTGCCGCATTTTCGCCTCACCTTTCGAAGGTGTGCAGAAGCGGAACCCCCACGAGAGCCTGCTGTAGCCGCGTTTCTCCCTCCACCATGCCCGTTCCACCTTCCGAAGGTGTGCTGTTTTTCCGCATTTCCGTCCCACCTTCGGAAGGTGTGCAGAAGCGGAACCCCCACGAGAGCCTGCTGTAGCCGCGTTTCTCCCTACATTGTGCCCGTTCCACCTTCCGAAGGTGTGCAATTTCCCCGCGTTTTCATCTCACCTTCCGAAGGTGTGCAGAAGCGGAACCCCTACGAGAGCCTGCTGTAGCCGCGTTTCTCCCTACATTGTGCCCTTTCCACCTTCCGAAGGTGTGCAATTTCCCCGCGTTTTCATCTCACCTTCCGAAGGTGTGCAGAAGCGGAACCCCTACGAGAGCCTGCTGTAGCCGCGTTTCTCCCTACATTGTGCCCTTTCCACCTTCCGAAGGTGTGCAATTTCCCCGCGTTTTCATCTCACCTTCCGAAGGTGTGCAGAAGCGGAACCCCTACGAGAGCCTGCTGTAGCTGCGTTTCTCCCTACATTGTGCCCGTCCCACCTTCCGAAGGTGCACAGATGCCTTCCCGGTAGGTTAAGAGTTGTTAACATTTGTTAGGCATCTGTTGACGTTCTGGATGCATCCGGTAAGGTAATTTTGCTGTCGGAAAACAATCAAAACCGTATGATGATATGAGAAAAATTTCACTAGCAATCTTTTATGCTGCGGCATGGTTCTTCGGAGGCCTGCTGCCGATGGTATTTTCGCCTACAGACGGCAGGTGCCAGTCGATACAGGTGATGTTCAAGCCGGCGGCTTACCGGATGGACAGTATCGGGACGGCACGGATCGAATGCCGCTACGGATATTCCTGGCTGCGGGATACGACTGCGCGGATGTCTGCGGACGGCGGGCTGGTCTCCGGAGACAGTGCGGATGTGGAGCGGGGAATGATGCTGCTGCAGTGCGGCGGGCCTTCCGGGGTGTCGCGGTTCTACAGCTATGACCGGTACTATCTGGATTCGCTGATGCTTGCCGCAGAAGGAGGCGGCGCTATGCCGGACGTGTGGTCGCTGCCGGCCGGTACGGCATTTACCGTGTACAAGAATTTTCCGGAGCCGGGGCGGATGACTTCGACCGATGTCATTGGCACGGAGAATTATCTGATGGAGGAGGCAGTGCCGGACTTCGGCTGGAGGGTATTGGACGAATGGAAGGAGGTGCTGGGATACCGGGTGAGGCGGGCGGAGTGCTCGTTCCGTGGCCGGGACTATGTGGCATGGTTCGCTCCGGAACTGCCGTTGTCCGAGGGGCCTTGGAAGTTCTGCGGTCTGCCCGGGCTGATTCTGGAGGTGTATGATACCCGGCTGCAGTACCATTACGTGCTGCAGGGGCTGTCGGTGGCGGACAGCGGTATACGGGTGGAAATGCCTGACGCGCAGTATATCCGGACCGATGTGGAGAAGTACCTGCGCACCCTGCGCCGCTACAATGAGAATCCGATGCTGATAATCTCCGAGGTCGATGTTTCGGCCATCTCCTCGGTGCGGGTCTCAAAGCCGGCGGACGGGAGCGATCCGTTCAAGCTCAAGTTTGATTTTCAGGAGATACTTTAAAGTCACAGTTTATGAGAAAATATATCGTTGATTTCATCTTCGCATTTTCCGGTGCTCTTTCCACAACGGCAGCAAATCGCGGGAAACGGTGCCGTTGCGGCATGGGTGGCAGCGGGGGTGAGCGCTATAGGACCCTGGGAATGGTAAATACAGTCGCTGTCGTGGCCTGGATGCTGATATTGTTCCCGCCTGCCGCAGCCGGACAGAACACCGTAACCATTTTCTCGGAGGAGACCCAGGGCTATGAGCGGATTGGTACGGCCTTGATAGAGTGCACATACCGCTATGCCTGGCTGCAGGACACGACCTCGGGGACGCGGATGACTCCGGAGGGGACCCTGCTCTCGGGCGACAGTACCGATATCGCCGATGACGTGATGCTGCTGCAGTGCGGCGGCCCGGACGGGATATCGCGGTTCTACAGCTACAGCCAGTATTACCGCGATTCGCTGATAACCTCGCTGGTGCAGTCCGGAACTAATGATTTTTCCTCGGTCGGGGACGTGAAGGGCGGCACAAGCGTGCAACTGTTCAAGAACTGGCCCAGAACGGGACGGATGACTATGATAGACAAGATGCTGGACTGGTTCGAGGTGGTGGAGGCCGTGCCGGATTTCGGCTGGGTCGTGACTGACGAGTGGAAGGAACTGCTGGGGTACCGGGTGCGGCGGGCGGAATGCTCATTCCGGGGCCGGGACTATGTGGCCTGGTTCGCGCCTGAGCTGCCGCTGTCCGAAGGGCCCTGGAAGTTCTGCGGCCTACCCGGGCTGGTGATGCACGTGTACGATACTGATTGTCAGTATGTGTATCTGCTCACGGGCATCCGTCAGGTGGCCGGTCTGCCGGTGATGATGCCGGACGAGCAGTATGTCCGCACCGACCTGCGCAAGTACTACCGCACCCTGCGCCGCTACATCGAGGACCCCATCGGATTCGTCACCGCCGGCATGGACGTGACGAGCATCCGGCTTACCACTTCGGAGGGCAAGGAGGTGGACCCCAATGACCCGAAGCTGGTCAATGCGCTGAGGTACGAGTTTCAGGAGATATTAGAATAGGTAAAATAGGTCGAGTTGCGAGACGTAATGAACGATATGATGCATTTATCTGACAATATTTCTGAATTCTCCGTTTGCAGACCTTGCTCACCTTCGGAAGGTGTGCGGAAAACGCAGGAAAATGCCCGCCTTCGGAAGGTGGGAAAGGTACGGTGGACGGGGAAATGCGGCGAGAGTCGGTTCTCGTGGCGGTGCAGCATCTGCTCACCTTCGGAAGGTGTGCGGAAAACGCAGGAAAATGCCCGCCTTCGGAAGGTGGGAAAGGTACGGTGGACGGGAAAATGCGGCGACAGGCGTCTCTCGTGGCGGTGCTGCATCTGCTCACCTTCGGAAGGTGTGCAGAAAACGCAGGAAAATGCCCGCCTTCGGAAGGTGGGAAGGGTATGGTGGACGGGGAAATGCGGCGACAGGCGTCTCTCGTGGCGGTGCTGCATTTACCCACCTTCGGAAGGTGTGCAGAAAACACGGGAAACTGCCCGCCTTCGGAAGGTGGAACAGAAGGTGGGAAGGAAAAGGTGGAGGCAGGGATGGGGGCTTGCAGTTATAGTCGGTGCACTTTTGCTTTGTATCGGGTATTTTCAAGCAGGAGCTGTGTCTGTTCAGGCTTTGGAAAAATATGGTATGCGGCAGTCTGAGGTGATAAGCGGCGTGGTGGTGGAAGCCGGGAAAGGCACGCCGGTGGCTGGAGCAGTGGTGCTGTATGTGCCGGCGGGGCAGGAGGGTACGGAGTACGCGCTGTCGGACGTGCAGGGGCGCTTCGAGCTGCAGGTAAGCGGGATGCCGGCTGCCGGGGATTCGGTAAGGGTGTCGATGCTGGGCTACGCTACGGTGACATTGGCCTTGGTCCCTGACGGGAATAGCGTCGCGGACTGGCAGGACATCCGGGTGGAACTGCAGCCGCAGGCCCTGAATATCAAGGAAGTGGTGGTGCGGGCTCCGAAGGTCAATCTGTTCGGCGATACGGTGGAGTTCAACGTGCAGAGTTTCGTCGAGCAACAGGACAAAAGCATCTCGGACGTGCTGAAGCGGATGCCCGGGGTGGAGGTGCGCGAGGGCGGGGATATCTACTACAACGGGGAGTCCATCGGCAATCTCTACGTGGAGGGCATGGATCTGCTCGGCGGCCGCTATTCGCTGCTGACCAGGAATCTTTCGGCCCAGGACGTGAAGAAGGTCGAGATCATCGAGAAGCATCAGCCGGTCAAGGCTCTCAAGGGCATAACCTCGGGGGAGAAGCCGGCCATCAACCTGGTGCTGCAGGACCATGCCCGGGGCAAATGGGTGGGCTCGGCGGCTCTCTCGGGCGGTGTCACTTCTGACCCGCAGGCTCTCTGGGACGGAAACCTCTTCCTGATGCGGGTGGGCCGCAAGTGGAACAGCGTGAACAATATCAAGACGAACAATACCGGGGAGGACCTTTCGGGGGATCTCCGCGGTCTGGGCATCTACGACCGCTCCGGCGGGGGAGGAGAGGATGGCTTCATCTCCGTGGGGACCAGCGAGGCTCCGCTGGATGCGGACCGCGTGCGCTTCAATACCTCGGCCCTGGCCAATACCTCCAATACCTGGAAGCTCCGCAATGACTGGAAGCTCAATGCCTCGGCATCCTACGTATTCGACCGCTTAGAGTCCTCCAATTTCTCTGAGACCACTTATTATTTTGAGGACGGCGAGCGCACCATAGCGGAGAGCGAGGAGGCAATGACCCGGCAGCACAACGTCCAGGCCCGGGTGGAGGCGGAGGCCAACCGCGAGGGGTATTTCTTCCGCAACGTGCTCCGGGCCGAAGGGGAGTTCCAGGACGCCCTCCAGACCATGACGGGCCAGTACCCCAACACCCAGACGGCCCGCCTGCCGTACATCACCGTCAGCGACGACCTCCGCTACATCCACCGGAAGGGCGGCCGCTCCCTGACCCTGATGTCGCAGAACGATTTCACGCAGTACGACCAGCGGCTGACGGTGCTCCGCGACGGGAGCGGGGACGCGGACAGCGTGCAGCGGCAGCGCGTGGGCATATTGGACTTCAATACGGATACCTACGTCTCGACGGACTTCCGGGTCTCCCGCGGCCTGACCATCGGCCTTCGGGGAGGCTTCGATGCTTCGGTCCGCAGGCTGGACAGCCGGCTGGAGGGAGTGGGCGGCTCCAGTGTCTCCGGTGCCTTCGGAAATTTTCGCAACGATCTGACCGCCGCATACATCCGCCCTTACATCACCCCTTCGCTGGAGTATGACTCCAAGAGCTGGGAAGCCCGTCTCTCCGTCCCTGTCAGCTGGGCCAGGTACTGGGGCCTGGACACCGACCATTTCATCTACCGCGCCTCCGGCTCCGTCAAGTACATGCCCGGGCCGCGCCTGAGCCTGACCGTCTCCGGCAGCGCGTCCAACTCCGCCCTGGACATTCACGATTTCTACAGCGGCTACATCCTGCGCAACTACCGCTACCTCACCTCCGGTTCCCTTAACACCGCCCAGGACAAGTCCTACAGCGTCACCGGCCGCATCAACTTCAAGGACCCGGTCAACATGTTCTACATCGACGGCACCGTCAACCGCTCCTGGAACGTCCTCCAGACCTCCTCCACCCAGGATTTCCTCGGTGACTACATCGTCACCGGCACGGAGTATGCCCCAAGCCGCGGCGAGAGCTGGTACGCCTCCCTGAGCAGCAGCGTCGGCATATACGACATCAACGGTAAGGTCGGTGTGGCATTGTCCTACATGGATTTCTCCACCACCTCCATCCTGCAGGACGGGGTCCGTACCCCCTACCTCTCGCAGACCATTTCCCTGCGCCCGACCTTCAACGGCCGCCTGACCCGCTGGATGAGCCTTTCCTACGAACTCGGCTATTCGCATTACATCCTCTCCCTGCCAGGCACCGGCACCTCCGAGTCTAAGGACAATTTCAGCCACACCCTTTCCCTGAACCTCTCCCCGCACCGCAGCCTGGACCTGAAACTGTCCGCCGAGCACTACTACACCATGCTCACCGCCGACCAGGCCAAGAACACCGTCCTGCTCGACGCCTCCCTCGCGTACCGCTTCAAGAACGGGGTAGAGTTCAGCCTCACCGCCCGCAACCTGCTCAACCAGCGCACCTACGCCTACTCCGTATTCAACGCCCTCCAGCAGTTCTCCTGCGAGTACCGCATCCGGCCGCTGAACATTCTCACCGGGGTCTACTTTACCTTCTGAAAAAACTCCTTCCAATACGGAAAAATTTATTATTTTTGTAGGGCAAACAACCGCAGAAATAATTTAATCCGCAATAAGATGAGAAGTGAAATCACAAAACGCGAGGAAGAGGTAATGGACCTCCTATGGGACAACGGCCCGCTGACAGTGTCCGAGATGCTCAGCCTGTATGCCGAGCCCAAGCCTCATTTCAACACGGTATCCACGATGGTCCGCTCCCTGGAGAAGAAGGGCTTCACCACCCACAAGCCGGAAGGCCTGTCCTACCGCTATGCCGCCACCATGAACCGCGAGCAGTACGGCCAGAGATATCTGGGCGGAGTGGTGCGCGACTATCTGGACAACTCCTACAAGAAGGTCGTGTCGCAGTTCGTCGAGAACGAGCGCCTGAGCGTGGACGACCTCAAGGAGATCATCGACATGATCGAGAAGGAAGGTAAGTAACATCGGAACAGGATGAACGCTCTGCTGACATACGCTGTCGGTTCGGCCGCGGTGCTGGCGGTGCTTTGGGGCGGTTTCAGGCTGCTGCTGCGCTCTCAGAAGACATTCAGGGTCAATAGGGTGCTGCTCAATGTGATCCTGTATTTCTCCCTGTGTGCGCCGTTGCTGCTCTCCCGCCTGAGCATTCCCGTGCCGGACGGCCGTGACCCGGGGGTGGTGGGTCTGATGACCCTCGCCGGGCTGACCGTGTACTCCGACGGAGAGGCGTCCATGGCCGTGGCTGAGACCGCCGGCGCCCGGGTCGCTTCGTGGCTGCCGGAGGTGCTGG
>URSC01000001.1 GCA_900550465.1 uncultured Alistipes sp. | reverse complement strand
CCCCGCCGCCCTCGCCCCCCCCGCCGGTATCGCAGGAGGCAGCTTCCTCACCCGCCCGATGTACTGGCTGTTCAGCAACTTCCTGACCAACACCTACCACATCCTGCCGACCTGGTGGGCCTACTCCACCCTCCTCGGCACCTTCTTCGTGCTGCTGCCCTTCACCCGGTACATGCACATCCCCACGGAAGCCTTCCTGATAGTGCTGCGCAATGCCGGCATCAAGGTCTCCCATCCCCGCAAAGGCTATTCCATCGCCCAGATATACTCCTGCTCCAACTGCGGAATGTGCATCGACGCATGTCCGATGATGGGCCAGAAGAAGAACCTGCGCTTCGCCACGGTATATTTCAACCGTCTGCTCAGACGCCGTAACTGGGCCCGCTGCGAGGAGAGCGCGGACAAATGCCTGATGTGCGGCAAGTGCGTCGCCGTCTGCCCCGTAGGCGTGGACTCCTGCAACATCAAGCAGAGCCTGAGAGGACTCAGGGCCGCTCCCGCCCCTGCGGACTACAGCTATTTTACCTCCTACAGCCTGCCTGAGGGCGTGGAGAGCTCCCAGGAGAAAGTTCTCTACTACGCCGGCTGCATGACTCAGCTCACCCCCGTCATTTCCAAGGCCGTAGCGGCCGTACTGGACCATGCCGGAGTGGACTGGAGCTTCATGGACCGTGACGGCGGTATATGCTGCGGACGGCCCCTGATACTGGCCGGAAGGGATGAACGGGCGCAGGAAATGATCCGCCGCAACACCGAGCTGATACGGCAGAGCGGAGCCACTACCCTGCTGCTCTCCTGCCCGATCTGCTACAAGGTCTTCCGCGAGAACTACGACCTCAAGGGCATCCGCATCGTGCATTATACCGAATACTTCGACGAGTTCGTGCGGCTCGGACGCATAACTCTCAGGAACTCAGGTGAGAAGATAGTTTACCACGACCCCTGCGAGCTGGGACGCGGCTGCAAGGTGTACCGTCAGCCCCGGAGGGTGCTGAGCGCTGCCGGAGAGCTGGTGGAGGCGGAGAAGCACCACGACGAGAGCATCTGCTGCGGAGGGTCGCTGGGCTCCCTGACATTGTCCTATGAGGACCGTAAGGACATTACCCTGAAGGCCCTGGACAACCTGATGTACGCCTCGCCGGAGAGAATTGTCACCGCCTGCCCCCTGTGCCTGAAGACATTCTCCCCCTATTCGCCCAGGAAGGTGAGCGACTTCGCCGAGGTGGTGGCTCAGAATATGAATTAATAACAACTTAACGATATACACGCCATGAAGAATTTTACTCCTACAGTGTACTCACTGATGAATGTGGCTACCGGACGGATATTTCCGGACAGCGGCTGGATGCTGGCTGACCCCGAATCGCCTAAGCCCTCGCTGGTGCGCACGGTCTATCAGAAGAAGCAGATAGACGTCAAGGGCAGCGACGGGGGATTCTCCCGCTTCGCCGACTGGCTGCCGGTACACCGTCTGCTGCAGGACTCAGCAACTACCGTGACATACAGGAGCGAGGGACTGGCCCGTCACCTCGGTCTGGGCAACCTTTATATTGCATTTTCCGGCTACTGGCCTGAGCGCGGGGCACTGATGAAGACCTGCTCGTTCAAGGAGACCGAGGCCTATTCCGTATGCGGCCGTCTGCCCAAGGACTGCAGGCAGATACTGACGGTGGCTTCCGCCGGAAATACGGCCAGGGCCTTTGCCAAGGTCTGCTCGGAGAACGACATCCCCCTGCTGCTCTGCGTGCCGGAGGACAATATCGACGCTCTCTGGTTCGAGAAGCCCATCAAGGACTGCGTCAGGCTCGTCTGCGCTCCCAAAGGCAGCGACTATTTCGACGCCATCGCCCTGTCGCAGGCTGCCTGCAGCTCGGGAATGTTCATCGACGAGGGAGGCGCGAAGAATGTGGCCCGCCGCGACGGCATGGGTACGACCGTACTCTCGGCCACTGTGGAGATCGGCCGGATACCCGACGCATACTTCCAGGCCATAGGCAGCGGCACAGGAGCCATTGCGGCCCGTGAGGCCAATCTTCGTCTGCTGGAGGACGGCCGCTTCGGTACGGCTCAGATGAAGCTGCATACGGTGCAGAACGTGCCTTTCCTGCCGATGTACGACGCATGGAAGGCCGGTCAGAGGGATCTGCTGCCCTTCGATGACGACGAGGCCCGTCAGAAGGCCGCGATGATCGATGCCAAGGTGCTCTCCAACAGACGCCCGCCCTATTCGCTCGCCGGAGGAGTGTACGACTGCCTGTGCGATACTCATGGAGATGTGTACGCCGTGACAAACGCCGAGATACGCCATTGCGCAGCCATGTTCAAGGAGCTGGAGGGAGTTGACATCTACTCCGCTTCGGGTGCCGCGCTGGCCGGTCTGGAGCAGGCCGTGAAGGCCGGTGCCGCGGGCCGCGACGACGTGATAATGCTCAATATCACAGGCGGTGGCGAGCAGCACTTCAAGAAGGACTGCAAGGTACACTGGCTCAAGCCCTCGCTGGTCATCTCGCCCTCGGAGGACAAGGACCGGATCGTGCGGGAGATAGAGAAACTGTTTGCTTAGTGTTTAATTTTAAGTATAAACCGGTTATGAAACTTTTTAGAATATCTGCCGCGGCCCTGGTATGCGCCGTGGCCCTGACATCCTGCGGGAATGGTTCAGGAACCGGGAGCACTGCTTCTGAAAAGAGTGTCTCCGACATTGTGATTGAGAACATTATGACCCGCCGCAGTGTGCGTCAGTATCAGCCTGTGGCTGTGGGACGCGACACCATGAAGACGATTCTCGAGTGCGGTATCAACGCGCCCAACGGAATGAACCGCCAGTCCTGGGAGATCCGCGTGGTGGACTCCCCCGAGTTCATCGACGGAGTGACTGAGCTCTTTGTCAAGTCCAATCCCCGCGCAGCCGAGGACCCTTCGTTCAAGAATATGTTCCGCAATGCGCCTACCGTGGTCTTCATCGCCCACGACCCCTCCTACGACATGTCGCCGATCGACTGCGGCCTGCTCGGAGAGAACATGATCCTCTCGGCCTGGTCCATGGGTATCGGCTCGTGCTGCTTAGGCGGACCGGTAAGATTCATGAAGTCGCCTGAGGCCGCTGATTACCTGAAGCGTCTGGGCTTCTCCGAGGGCTATGAGCTGCTTTACTGCATCGGATTCGGCTATCCCGCCGAGAGTCCTGCAGCCAAGGACCGCGATGCCTCGAAGATTCAGTTCGTGGACTAACTTCCTTTTGATTCAGTTTCCGATATGACTGGATTCTATACTGTACTGCTGCTGATGGTGTCCAACGTATTCATGACTTTCGCATGGTACGGACACCTCAAGCTGCAGGAGATGAAGCTCATCGACAACTGGCCTCTGATCGGGGTCATCCTCTTCTCGTGGGGTATCGCCCTCTTCGAGTATTCCTTCCAGGTCCCCGCCAACCGCATAGGCTTCGTGGACAACGGCGGCCCCTTCAACCTCGTCCAGCTCAAGGTGATACAGGAAGTGGTCTCCCTGACCGTCTTCTCCCTGTTCACGATTCTGGTCTTCAAGGGCCAGACCTTCCACTGGAACCATATCGCCGCCTTCGTCTGCCTGATCCTGGCGGTGTACTTCGTATTCATGAAGTAATGATTATGGCAAAGCAATATTCGGATAAAACCAACGCAATAATTTACGCAGTGATAGGATGCGGACTCTATATGGGCCCTGCTCAGATACCGTGGATCGGCAGTTTTCACTTCAGCACCTTTTATCATAGCCGTAATCGACTTCATAATGGCAGGGTTCTATGCCCTCCGACATGTACGCCTGAAGAAGGCAACCCGCGATGAAGCCGACGGCAGCGGCGGGGACTGCTGATGCGCCGATACTTACCTCACCGGACTGACATAGCGTGAATGTCTGTTCAGCCCCCGGATGCCACTATGCCTTTTCGTTACACAGCAATTACCTGAACTATAGCATTTTAAAATATAACTAAAATATAACATGATAAGCATCTCTTCGAAAACCTGCCTCAGAGAGGCCTGTGAGCGGCTTGCACTTTCAACCATGCGCCACTATACATTTTAGTTATATTGTAACTATTTATACATCTGTATTTTACAACATAACTAAAAAGCAACGTGATGATATGAACAAGAAAATAGCTGCTGACGTATATACACAGACTGCCAGTGACGGATATATCCTGCGGCCGGCTGCTATGGAAGAGGTTCCGGCCATCTGGGAAATCATCCTGCAGGCCAAGGCGCAGATGTACCGCGAGGGCAAGCACCAGTGGGACGAGAACTACCCTACCGTGCCGATTTTAGAGAACGATGTGCGTCGGGGCTGGGGTTACGTGCTGGTACCGTCTGATGATGATTCTGACATCATTGCCTACGGAGCAGTGGTATTCGACGGAGAGCCTGCGTACAATGGTCTGTGGGACGGTCAGTGGCTGAGCGAACAGCCCTATGTGGTACTGCACCGCCTGGCAGTGGCCGACCGCTGGAAACGTCAGGGCATGGCCGTCCGCTATATGCAGGCAGTCTGCGACCTGGCCCTTCCCCGCGGCATCCGCAGCTTCAAGGTCGACACCAACTACGACAACTTCTACATGCAGCGCGTCTTCTCCCGCCTCGGCTTCACCTACTGCGGCCGCATCCGCTACGATGCCGGCGAGCGCATGGCCTACGAAAAGCAGCTGTAAACATAAATAGCAAATTTTTCCTACATTTGTTGTTTTATTGAACGGAAATATGCAAGCCATGGCTGACGGAACACCACAGGGAAATATTATACTCTATCAGACCGAAGATGGGCAAAGCCGGATAGAGGTCACTCTCTCAGGCGATACAGTGTGGCTTACCGCAGATCAGATGGCCGAACTGTTCCAGCGCAACAAGTCCACCATTTCAAGGCATATCCGCAATGTCTTTGAATCTGGGGAACTGAATCCGGATTCAACTGTTGCATTTTTTGCAACAGTTCAAAACGAGGGAAACAGGAAAGTAGAACGAAACATAGCATACTACAACCTTGATGTAATAATCAGTGTCGGCTACAGGGTCAATTCCCACCGCGGCGTGCAGTTCCGCATCTGGGCCACGCAAGTACTGCGCGAGTACCTTGTCAAAGGCTTTGCCATGAACGACGATCTTCTGAAACGCGCCGGCGGAGGCAATTACTTTGACGAACTCCTGGCACGCATCCGGGACATCCGCTCCTCGGAAAAGGTATTCTATCGCAAGATTCTGGAAATCTATGCCCTCAGCATAGACTATGACCCGAGAACAGAAGCTACGCAGAAGTTCTTCAAGACAGTCCAGAACAAGATGCACTTCTCCGCTCACGGACATACTGTGGCGGAAGTCATTCACAGCAGAGCCAATGCCGACAAGGACTTTATGGGGCTGACATCATGGACTGGAGCATTGCCGAAACGAACTGATGCCGAAATCGCCAAAAACTACCTTTCACCCGACGAACTCGATACCCTGAACCGTATCGTCAGCCTGTATCTTGATTTTGCAGAACTCCAGGCCAAGTCTCTCAAACCGATGTATATGAAGGACTGGATTCAGAAACTTGACGAATTCCTGTCACTTTCCGGCAAAGAACTTCTGACCCATGCCGGGACAGGACAGTCTCTGCTGAAATCGCGAAACAGAAGGCAGACTCCGAATACGAGAAATACAGTAAACGGATACAGTATGAGCTCTCTCCCGTGGAAATCCATTTCATAGAGAGTTTTGAAAAGGAAGTCAAGCGGCTGAAAAAGTAAGCGGCAGCTCTGGGAAGACGTCAACGGTAAGTACTGCAGCATCCCAAAATTGTAATACACTGATTTACATGATATTATGATTATGGCACGTGCTTTTCGGCTGGTTGTGACAGCGCGAAAAGATCACCGCCTGTCTGCAACTATCTGATTATCACAAGACTGTAAAAACACACCGTTCGCGTACTTACCGTTAAGGATTTTTCCAAATGGTAAGAGAAGTTTCCGACATAAAGTGTACTTTTGCACCGCAAAATAAAATTCACGGATATATGAACTGGATTATTCTTTTCGTTGCAGGACTTTTCGAGTCCGGATTCGCTTTCTGCTTGGGAAAGATGAAAGAGGTTTCGGGCACCGCGTGGTGGCTGTGGGGAGCCGGTTTCCTGCTGTGTCTTATAGCCAGCATGACCCTCCTGGCCAAGGCGGTGCAGACCATTCCCATCGGTACGGCATATCCGATATGGACCGGCATAGGCGCAGTGTGTACGGTGATTCTCGGCATCATATTCTTACATGAGCCTGCGACATTTCTGCGTCTGTTCTTCATCACTACCCTCATCCTCTCCATTATCGGACTCAAGATAGTATCCCACTGAGTATGGAACAAGAAGCATTATTGAATCTCAGTGAGCAGATGCGGGTGATCATCTCCTGCGCTCTGGTGGTCGCGGCGTATCTCGTGGACTTTCTGTGCTGCAAGCTGTTGATCCCGGTGATAAGGAAGATTGCGGCCAGAACTGCGTTCAAGTGGGACAACTATCTGACCGGAGGCAAGGTCCTGCACAACATTTTCCATCTGATACCGCCGGTGACTTTTCTCGTCGCCCTGCCGCTGCTCTATCCCGGCCAGAACTGGACTTCCTTTGTTACGAAGGCACTCTATATCTACCTTATCGTCATCGGGACCCGCCTGATCAATGAGTTCATATCCTCGCTGTACGCCATCTCCAGCGATTCCGACCTGCTTAGGGACAAGCCCATGAAGGGTGTCTACCAGATGCTGAAGGTCCTCGTAGTCTGCGTAGCCGTCATCCTGACGTTGGGCGTGCTGCTGGAAAGGGACTTCACTACCCTGCTGGCGGGACTCGGAGCGTCGGCTGCTGTGCTGATGCTGATTTTCAAGGATACAATCCTCGGCTTAGTGGCGGGCATCCAGCTCTCGGCCCACGACATGCTGCGTCCGGGAGACTGGATAGTCATGGAAAAATACGGTGTCAACGGTACGGTGGAGGAAGTGACCCTGAACACGGTCAAGGTCCGCAACTGGGACAATACGATAGTGACCGTTCCGCCATACGCTCTGGTCAGCGATTCGTTCCAGAACTGGCGCGGCATGCGCGAGAGCGACGGCCGCCGAGTAGCCCGTTCCCTCAATATAGACGTGAATTCCATCCGGTTCTGCACCCCGGAAGAGCTGGAACTCTTCTCCTCGGAAGCATGGGCCGATGACAGGACACTGGACAGCAACTCGGTGAACCTCGGTCTCTTCCGTACCGCCACCGAGCATTATCTCCGTACCCTCGCCCAGGTCAACACCGATCTCCGCATCCTCGTGCGTCAGCTCGAGCCCACATCTGAAGGTCTGCCGATACAGCTCTACTTCTTCACCCGCGAGAAAGACTGGGTCGCCCACGAGCACATAGCCGCCGATGTCATAGAGCACATCATCGCCACCCTGCCCCGGTTCGGCCTGAGGCTCTTCCAGAAACCTACAGGTGAGGATATAAAGGCTATAACCGATATAAGATGAAAAAGACTGACTGTCAAATATCTTGACTTCAGTCAGTCTCGGAATTATAATACTGATAGCTGGAAATCCTCAGGGGATATAGAGTCCGGTATTACTTCAACAGGTTGAAATCCTTGACATCGAAAACCTCCGTGGATACTTCTCCGAGCCAGCCGCTTTGGGCATTGACACCTACCTGGACTTTTACAAAATCAATATAACGCAGGTCGGCTGGCTTGCCGTCAAAAGTAACGGCATCGCTGATACGGAAATGATTGTCTGCAGGAGCCGCATTGTAGTTGTCGTCATCGGTAAGGCGGTCCTTGCTGCTGAAATTGTCCGCATACCCCCAGTCATAAGCCGGATTGACCCAATATGTGCCGTTGCCGGAGGCATCGTAATTGCGGGCCTTGAGACAGGTGCCCCTGAGGGTATAGCTGTCCTCCTCTACCCATTCCGGATAATAATAGTCCTGACGGTGGAAAGAACCGAGATAATCTATCTCCCCGCTGCCGCCCTTGTTGTCGGTCCAGGGGACAGCCATGGCAGGGGCTTCCGGACGATAATAAGTCACGGCATAGTCCTGACAGGTCTCCGCCTTGCCATACTCGGAACCCTTCAGTTCATACCATGTATCGTTGGGCAGTCCGTCTCCGTTCTCATCCTGCATGACCCATACTATACCAGGTTCTGACGAGCCGTCGAAAGCATTGCCGGTAATGGCCAGATTATAGTCTCCGTCATTGTCCACGCTGTGGTCAAATCCCACTACGATATATCCTCCGAAACCGCCCAAAGACACATACTGAGTCTGAGCCATCCTCTCCTCCGCATATGCGCAGGCCTCCTCCATAGTGGTTGCGGTGTAATATTCATTGACAAACTGTCCGGGAGCCGGCAGGAACTCATAGACTTTGTTGCAGGATGACAGAGCTGATGCCGAACTGGGACGGTAATATGTTCCCTCTGCCGGACATACATTGACTGCCAGCTCTTTCGTGGCAGTAAGATAGCTGTTGCGCATCTCGACCCTGACTGAATACTGTCCCTCCTCAGAAGCGGAGAAAATATATTCCGTACGCTCTCCATACTGCACCTGCTTACCGTCCACATACCATGTGTAGACCGCATCAAAAGCATTCTCAATATCCAGTATGCACAACAGGATTCTGCGGCCCAGTGACATATTGTACTCCGTCTGAAGGAATGTCCATGAGAAATCCACTTCCTCAGGAGATTTCACACTAACGGTAAAGTCCACTGCATCGCCGCCATCCTCATTGGCTGTCTCCAGCCTGAGCGCATAATCCCCCAGTTCCTTTCCTTCAAATACCAGCACTGGCTCCGTAGACACCTCCTTCCCGCCCACACTCCATCGGTATGAAGTCTCCAGCGATGATGCCACCGCAGGTTTTAATTCAAGGAAAGAGCCCTGAAGTATCACGAAACCGTCCTCAGCACCCGGCAGAGTTATTTCAGGGGGCGTAAGATCCAGCACATCTATGCGGATATCGGCTTTATCCATACCTCCGTCTGTTGAGACTGTAAGCGAAACATAAAAGCGCCCGGTCTCATCGCTGACAAACTCAAGCACCGGAGCGGAGGACAGTTCCTCTCCGCTTTCAAGTACCCATGAAAACACTGCACCCTCAGCATTCTCATACTCAGGCGATACAGTTATCTGACGACCGGCTTTCGTGGTATAAATGCCGCTTTCATTGTCAAGCAATATGCGTGGAGCCGAAGGTGTGACGCCGCCCTCCCTGCAGGAGAACAGCATCACCCCGGCCACCGCCATTAAGATCAGACTGTATATTCTTCTCATCATATGCCTATTCAAATCTTACGGCCACATCGTCATAACAGAAATAAGCCGGCTGGCTGAAACCGTAGCCGTTATCGCTGTCTCCGGCCATATTGAACTCTATTCTGGAGACTTTTCCGAGAGAGGAGAGATTCCATTTGGTCCACTCCCGGATATTGCCTTCGCTACTGGCCAGAAAAAATTCCGGTTCCTGCTCTATCTTCACTCCTTCAGCATCGTATCCTATGGCTATTACCTTTACATATCCGTCCGGCGTCAGAGGGTCAGTAAGCCCGTTGCCGTTGGACACACAATTAGCAAGATATGTATTCCACATGATGTAAAGATGATCCACCACGCGGGCCACTCCGTCACCGAACTCTATGGACGGCAGGTTCTCAGTCATATTATACGGAGATTCATCCTTGTAACCGAAATGCACGCAGAAATTCTCAGAACCGTTGTGCCCGCCGAAACCCGTCACAGGGTCATTATAGTACACTGCCAGCTGATGCAGATAGTCACCGTTGGCTATATCAGTCTCGATGTAGTCGGATACTGCATGTCCTCCACCCCAGTAGCACGTCGTTCCGTAATTTTCAGGCATCACATGTTTGAGAAATGTATTGCCGTCATCGTACCATTCGTAATCCGCCGGGCCTGTTCCGCTCTCTCCGTAAAGCAGCGGCCCTCCATATTGGGGAGTATCTATCAGCGAAGACCAGTATTCTCCTTCAAATGTAAGCACACGCAACTCATATTCCACAGCCTTGACACGGAAGGTCACCATAGACACCTCGCCGGTCATGGACTGGAGGCTGAATCCGATCATGCCCTCAGTCTCAGCATACGTATTTTCCCTGGTCGGTGCAGTAACAGTAAGAGTCGTATCCTCCGCCATGGACAGAGTCACCCTCCAGCCGTCCGGCTTATTTACCACATAGGCGAACATTCCGGATATCTCCACATTGTATGTTCTACTACTGCCGTAAAGGTAACTCTCCACTCCTTCCGATGAAAGTCCCTTGATATTGAATTCAACGTTTATGGTTTTCGGCACCGATATCCTGGTCCCGTTTGCAAGAATGAATATTACATTGTAGGCATCGCTCTCGTAGTCCACATCCGCGATAATCCCGGAGCCGCCGGTTCCCGGCTCTCCGTCCTGTCCCTCGGCAACTATACCTGTAGACTCCCAGTTCAGACCTCCGTCTACAGATATTTCCCACATCTTGGTGTCCGGGTTAATTCTTACCTGCGGGGAGACGGCATCCTCTCCCGGCTGGCCGTCTTCACCGTCGATGCCCTGGGCCCTTATCCTCTGGCCGTCAACTACGAGCCATTCCCCGTCTATAGTCCAGTACCACAGTCCATCAGTATCATCCTGAGCCACGGATATTACCGGAGCATTCGCTCCGTCCTTCCCGTTTGTTATCTCCGCCGTCGTCCCGTCAGAGAAATATATCACATAACCGTCAGTACCGGCCTCTACCCTGTCTATTGTCACATTCTGCCGCAGAGCGTCGACTATCTTCTGTAAAGCGTCAATATCCGAATTGATGTCCTTGACAGTCTCTTCCAGCGATGCAATCTTGTCATCGATTCCGTCCAAACGGTCACGCAATTCAGTGTCGTCATACATGCTGCACGCACTTACTGCGGCAGTTACCAGCGCAATAAGCGCGGTCCGAATAATTCTTTTCATTTTTCTAATGGTATTAAAGGTTTATGTGTAAATACTATATGCGCAGGTATATCTCCTGTGGTGACGGACCACTTGCGCTTGCCGTCGGGAGAGAAGCAGTGCAGAGTGCCGGGACTTACATAGTCCTTTGCGTCTGTCACCAGAAACTCTTTTGTCACCGGATGTACCGCCAGTCCGTAAGGTACCTGGATATTTTCATCTGTTCCGTCCGTAATGAAGTTGCGGGTCACTACCTCACGTGTCAGAGTATTGAGAATCGCGTAGGAGACTGTCCAGTCGTTGGTAAGATAGCTGAACTCCGTACTGTAAATGTAGAGAGAGTCTCCGCAGAGGGTCATATTGCTGTTGGGCAGCAGATGAAGGGTATCCGTGCAGATATCCCTTTCAGTATCAATAATGAAGGTCTTGGAAGGAGTATAATAGTAGTCTCCACGGGATGATACGTACAGGTTGCCGTAGCGGTCGGGCTCGATACGGTGCAGGTTGATGCCGACCGGAATCTTGTACATCTCACTGAAGTTGACCAGGTCGATCACGGAGACCGTGCTGTCGTAGTCCGGGACGCGGTATCCTCCGGAGTTGGCCACATACAGCTTGTTGCCCACTATGGCCATCTCCTCGGGCTGGTAGCCCACGATGCACGAGTCCACTATTTCCAATGTCGCAGTATCAATCTTCACGACCATGCCGATGCGTGCGTCCGGGTCTATCTTCACCGGACCGGCGTATGCGCTGACATACGCGTACTGATCCTTAAATGCAAGATAACGGCAGTTTGGCACGGCTATCTTCGTTATGTGCTTGACGCTCTGTACATCCATTACCTCCACGT
Organism: uncultured Alistipes sp.; assembly: GCA_900550465.1. GTDB lineage: Bacteria > Bacteroidota > Bacteroidia > Bacteroidales > UBA932 > Coprenecus. The sequence goes on along the minus strand of URSC01000001.1, from coordinate 270,428 downwards.
AGTTGGAGCAGTTGATTACCGCCCACAGCTTTCCGCCGTAGATCTTGATGTCGTTGCCCACATCTCCCAGATCCTTGACTTCATTCGGGTTACGCTCCCCGTAAATGTTGCGGGTGTACACGCCGGTGGTGTAGTCGTAGTAATCCAGGGAGGCCTTGTTGCTGCCCATGTTGCCCTCGTTGAGCAGGAAGAAGCCGCAGACATCGCCCGAGACGGTGTCCCAGGGATTGACTTCCACCGGCTCAGAGGGCAGCACAGGGTACTCGCTGCGGCAGCCTGTGACTGCCCATGCGAGCGGAAGTATTGAAATTAGCAGAAAAATGGTCCTGATGTTAATTGTTCTCATATCGTAAGGCTTAATGTTATCTTGAAATTGGTGCCGGGCATGGGGTACCACTTCACCACCTCGTACTGCTGGTTGAAGATGTTGTTGACCTCCGCAGTAACTCCCAGGTCCACCTTCTTGATGTGGAAGACCTTGGAGAGCGAGAGGTCGCTGGTGTACCAGGGCTGGATGTAGTTGACTGGCACATTGCCGCCGAGCATGTATCTCTCACCGGTATAGACGAAGCTGTAGTGGAAGTCCCAGGTCCGGTAGCTGACACTTAAGACGGCCGAGCCACTGTGCAGCGGCACGTAGGGTATCTGGTCGCCGTATGTGCTGATGACACCCTCGTATCCCTCGTCCTTCTTGGTGTCGGTGAAGTCCTGGGCCTTCTGATAAGTGTAGTTCAGCCTGGCGGATATATCCACCGGACCGAAGCGGAATGAGGGGGTCAGGACTACATCCATACCCCGTATCTCCACGTAGCCCAGGTTGACCATCGTCCATACCAGCTGGTTGGAGGTCGGGGTGGCGATAATCTTGTCCTTCACTGTATTGTAGTAGACGTCCACACTGGCTTGAAGTCCGGCAAACCATGAATAGAAGGCCTTGTGGTATGCGGCGCCCACATTGTACTGTGTGGTGTATTCGGGCCGGAGGTTGCGGTTGCCCAGTTGGACGTAGTAGAGGTCGTTGAAGGTGGGCATGCGGAATATCTTCTTGTAGAAGGCCCTGAAGCTCAGCCCTACCCTCTTCCACGGGGTGCAGGCCAAGTACGCCAACGATTACATGAACTACATAATGCCCCCGCACAGCACTGTCCAGCCGATGGACAATCACTACTGGCAGCAGGAGCTGTATCTGACCACCTCCCATCTGTTCTCGGCCGGCCGGATCTGGAGTGCCAACCTTTCCTGCGACCTGCAGTGGAACAGTCTGGATGCCGACGGTACGGAGATGTTCAACGCCAATTTCATACAGCCGCGCAGGCTGACCGTCCTCTCCGCTGCGGCCACCTCGGTCAATTTCGACTTCGGTCTCAGTGCCCAGGCCAGTCTGCTCTATACTTATGTCCACGACATGAGCAAAAGGGACATGGAGACAGCCGGTGACAAAAATGAATGGACGCCCACGGTGATCGTCTCCTGCACCTTTAGGCTGTAGAAATCAGCCGCTTTATGCGTCAGGGCCGTCTGCACGAAGATGTTGCGGTCCTTCTGCCGGTCCTCGTTGAGCAGCGAGATGCCGTAGTCCTTCTTGACCGCCGCACCGGGATAGCCCCTCTCCGACCAGTAGAAATAGCCTTTGAGCATGAAGTCCGTCCGCGGCATCTGACCGAACAGGCCTGCCTCCGCCCTGACGAACATCACGTCCCCGTTGCGGCGCACCTCCGTCGTATCGTAGCCTCCGTCCCTCTGATATCGGAACTTGTAGCGTCCGGAAGTATTGAGGAACTCTGCATTGACCGAGGTACTGAAATATTTTCCTATGCGGTGCTCCCACAGCCCCGAGAGGTCAATGAGGTCGAATGAGCCGCTGCGCAGCTTGAAATTCAGATTATTCCCTCTGTCTCCGCTGAACTTCGGCCTCCTGGACACCATGTACAGCGCAGCCGCCGAGGCATAGTCCCTGGCCGACTGGAAGATATCACTCTTCTGCCCGTTGTACACCGACAGGACTTCCATATTGTCCATGGAGAACTTGCCCAGATCCACCGTCCCGTTCTGGGCATTGGAAATCTGGATGCCGTCATAGAAGACCCCTACATGCTGGCTGCCGAGGCTGCGGATATTGACCGTCTTGAGGCCGCCTATGCCGCCGTAGTCCTTGATCTGCACGCCCGAAAAATATCGGAGCGCATCGGCTATCGAATTGGAGCTCAACCGTTGAAGCTGCTCTCCGGAGAGCTTCTGAGCCGGCACGATCTCCCTTATACGGTCGGCCGTGACCACTACCTCTCCGAGGGTGTCTGCGGGCAGCTCCGGGATTCCGTCCTGGGCCCGGAGTGAAGCTGTCAGCGACAGCATGAGCACAATAATAGGTAAAACAGTACCTGCTTTCTTATAGTTCATTGCCAAATTATTTTCCAACTCCCGGGATTCCCTTGCGTCATATTTGGCGCAAAGGCAGACTGTCTGTTCCTGAAGAAGAAAAACCATTCAGCATTGCCGCACCCGACTCCCGCAGGGCAGACAGTCAAACTTGAAAGCAGGTCTTCTGACTTATTCCTCACAGCGGCAGCCTTCCCACCTTACAAGGCAGTGGCTCAATAGATTACCGCGTGACTTCCATCCATACAGGACGTGGAAATTACAGCAGCGGGAACTGTCCGGGACTCTCACCCGGTTCCCTTTTAATTCCTCCACCGCAGAGCGGCGGACAGGAAACTTTCAGCGGAGCAAATATAGACAAATTTCTATTTTCTCCAAATAAAATCGTCACCTGTAGTCAGAGCCGGCTCAAGTAACGCAGAATAATACCGATAGGCTGAAATCCTTCAGGACAAGATGGTGTCGAGCAGTACAGGACAGCCTTACCGGCTTCCGCAAGCATGGGTATATCGTTGGCTCCGTCACCTACTGCGGCACATTCCATGGGGCTGCAGTCGCAGCGGCGGCAGAAATCTTCCAAAGCCGCGGCTTTTCCGTAACTGTCCAGCAGCCGTCCGTTTATGCGGCCTGTGAGGCAGCCGTTCCTTTCCTCAAGATCGGAAGTATAGAGAAAATCCATCCTGAGTTTCCTCTGTATATGTTCTCCCAGCCGCAGATATCCGCCGGATATGAGCGCGGTGGCGCAGTCTTGGGCTGAGAGCGCAGTCAGGAGTTCTCCGGCACCCGGAGTAATCGGTACGGAGTCTATCAGTTTCTGAGCCACAGTTACCGGCAATCCGGCTATCAGAGCCAGCCGATGCCTGTAGCTCTCGGAAAAATCCATCTCCCCGTCCATAGCCTTTTCTGTAAGGATATCGACTTTCCCGGATACACCTCTCTCCCGGGCCAGCAGATTCATGAACTCACAGCGGATCAGGGTCGAATCAAGATCGAAAGCCACTGCCCTTACGGCAGCAGCGGAGGAAGAACGTCTGACAGCCACTGCAGCTCCGCAGCTCCGCGCCACAGGCAGCAGGGACGACAGCAGGGAAGAATACTGCTGCGGTTCCAGTATGCAATCCTGCCCGCATGTCCATATCCGTTCCTGTGCATGGTAAACGGCTCTCTGGAGCGGAAGACCGTTGCGCAGCATCGCCTCCCCGACCATCCGCACGCATCTGTCCATGACTCTGGGCCGGGCTGTCAATATGATATTGTCAACCGTAATTTTCATCATCCGCAAAGATAAAAATTATATCTTTGTCCAAACTATTCAGTCATGGCAAGAAAAATCATACTTATCACCGGCGGGCAGCGTTCCGGTAAAAGCACTTATGCGGAACAATTGGCGTTATCCTTGAGTGACATGCCGGTGTATCTGGCAACATCCAGAATCTGGGATGAGGAGTTCCGTGAGAGGGTACGCCGGCATCAGCTGCGCCGGGGTCCGGAGTGGACCAATATCGAGGAGGATAAGGCTCTCAGCCGCCATGACCTTACCGGAAGGACGGTTCTTGTGGACTGTGTAACCCTTTGGAGCACCAATTTTTTCTTCGACTGCCACGAAGATTCCGAAGCGGTGTACAGCGCCATTACAGAAGAGTTCGACCGGCTGGTCCGCCAGGATGCGGAATTCATCTTCGTGACCAATGAAATCGGCTGGGGCGGCACTCCGACCAATGACGTCCAGCGGCATTTCACGGATCTGCTCGGCAAAGTCAATCAGTACATTGCGGCCCGGGCCGATACCGTGATGCTCATAATCAGCGGAATACCTGTGAAAATAAAATAATCTCATCATGACATTCAATATCGTTCCCGTGGACCGGTCCTTAGTGCCTGCGGTCCGTGACAAAATCGACAACCTGACCAAACCGAAAGGCTCTCTCGGCCGGCTGGAAGAACTGGCCTTGCAGGTATGTCTGATTCAGAACAGTCTTACTCCCAGGCTGCATAATCCTCAGAATATCCTTTTTGCAGCTGATCACGGCCTCGTATCCGAAGGGGTGAGTCTCACGCCCAAGGAGGTGACGTGGCAGCAGACTCTGCATTTCCTGAAGGGTGGCACAGGCATCGGTTTCCTATGCCGTCAGCATGGATTCACCCTCAAGGTGGTTGACGCAGGTGTGGACTATGATTTCGAGCCCGGGTGCGGAGTTATCGACCGAAAGATTCGAAAAGGTACTTCCAACTGTCTTCACGGACCGGCTATGACCAAGGAAGAATATCTACGCTGTCTCGAGGCAGGCGCCGGGATGGTGGACGAAGCCTGCGCGGAGGGATGCAATGTCCTGTCATTCGGAGAGATGGGTGCAGGAAATACCTCAGCCTCATCACTCTGGATGCATTTTCTCACGGGGATACCGCTGGAGCGGTGTGTGGGCGCCGGCAGCGGGCTTGACAGCGGTGGGGTAAGGCACAAACTGGAGGTTCTGCAAAGATGCTGCGCTGCCTATTGCGGAGACGGCTCCACAGCTGATGTTCTCCGCTGCTTCGGAGGCTTCGAGATGGTAATGGCAGTAGGTGCGATGCTTCAGGCTGCTGCCCGGAAAATAATAATCCTCGTGGACGGTTTTATAATGACTGTATGTATGCTGGGTGCATCGCGTCTATATCCGGATGTGACGGATTATGCGGTGTTCGGACATGTCGGGGATGAGAGCGGGCATCGGCTTTTGTTGGAATACATGGGGGCCTCTCCACTGCTTTCACTTGGATTGCGTCTCGGCGAGGGCTCAGGCGCTGTGTGCGCCTATCCTATTCTGGAATCCGCTGTACGGATGATCAATGAAATGGATTCTTTCACCGGCACCCGAATCACCAAGTATTTTTAAGTATGAGGAGATTCTTTTACGATATACTCGCATCCTTCACCCTGCTGACCAGATTACCGCTATGGAGGCTGTACAATATCCCCGAAGACAGTTTCAGACGGACTGTCAACGGATGGACTCTGGTGGGATGGCTTACCGGTGCCTTGACCGGCGGCATACTGTGGCTCTGCGCGCAGGTATTGCCGATCCAGGCAGCCGTAATAATGGCATTCGCCGCCAGGGTTCTGCTGACGGGGGGACTGCATGAGGACGGGCTCGGAGACGTTTTCGACGGATTCGGAGGAGGCAGGAACAAGGAGAAGGTACTGGAGATCATGAAAGATTCCCGCACCGGCAGTTACGGCGTCATCGGATTGGTATTGTATTTTATCCTGCTCTTTGCACTGGTAGCCTTTCTGCCTGTTCCTGCGGAGAGCCTGGCGCTCCTGGCCGGTACTGCCGACCCTCTGTGCAAACTGACCGCCTCCCAGATAGTCAACGTCCTGCCGTATGCGCGTAAGTCCTCGGAAAGCAAGACCGGCACTGTCTACAGCCGGATGAGTCTGCCGGTTTGGCTGTTCTCTGCTGCTGCCGGAGTGCTGCCTGCCATACTGTGGATGCCTGCGGTACTGTGGCCGGCATCCATTATGCCGATATTGACTTCCGTCGGACTCTTTCTGTATTTCAAACGAAAAATCGGCGGCTACACGGGAGACTGCTGCGGGGCTGCCTTCCTGCTGAGTGAACTCTCTTTTTATTTCGGAGTATGGATAGTCCTTGCACTGCGGTAGAATGGATTCTGGTCCGGCACACGGCGGTGGATGTTCCTCCCGGCACCTGCTATGGACAGATGGACATACCCCTTGCAGGAAGCTTTCCTCACGATGCGGAGGCCGTGCGGATGGAACTCTCCCGAATTTTTCAGGATACTGCTCCTGATCTGGTGTTCAGCAGCCCGTCCTCGCGATGCACGGCCCTTGCTACCGCCTGTGGATGGCCGGACTGCGTTACGGATGCCCGCCTGATGGAACGCAGTTTCGGCTCCTGGGAGGGACTCCGCTACGATGATATTGCCGATTCCCGTCTCAAGGATTATTATGAAGACTGGCTCCACACGGCTCCTACTGGCGGAGAATCTTTTACCGACCAGCTTGCCCGCGTCCGTCGATTCCTGGAATGTACAAAAAATATACTTTTGTCTGACGAAAGCCGTAAAACGCGCCCTAAAGTGCTGATATTCACTCATGGAGGAGTTATCTCAGCGGCCTGCGTCCTTACCGGAGCCTGTGCCGCGGAAGATGCCTGGAGCCATTGTCCTCCTTATGGTGGAATCATCAGCCTGAGATATTGAGTTCAGAGAATGCCCGTCAGTAAAAATATCAGGCACAAAGCGGTAATCGTGAGAATTTCCACTCGGAGATTGATGCGCAGTGCCACGCGCATGTCCGCAGTAGTCAGCAGACGTGCTCCGGTACCTATGTACGGCTTGTAGACTGCTTGTCCGAAATAATCGTGCGTCCCTCCGAAGCGGCAGTTCAGGACACCGGCCAGAGCGGCCTCAGGCCAGCCTGAATTGGGGCTTGCATGCTGCGGACCGAAATGGAGCACGAAGCGCAGCAGACCGGGCCTGCCGGCGCAGACTATCATCATAAATGCCGTCAGGCGGGCAGGCAGCCAGTTGGCCGCATCATCAATGCGTGCCGCAGTCCTGCCGAAAAGGAGATAGCGGTCCGAGCGGTAGCCTATCATCGAATCCAGAGTGTTTACCATCTTGTATGCCAGCATGCCCGGCACTCCTCCGACCGCCAGCCAGAAGAGCGGGGCCACTACCCCGTCGCTGAGATTTTCCGCCAGGGTCTCCAGCGCTGCCGTCCGTACCTCCTGAGCTGACAGCGAGGCCGTGTCGCGTCCTACTATCCTGGATACCTGCCGCCTTCCCTCATCCAGGGAACGGTCTACCGCTGCAAACACGTCCCGGACTTCCTTCCGCAGGGTTTTTCCGGCCAGGCAGTAGAAAATCAGCAGGGACGATACAGCACAGCGGAGCCACGGTGAAACCATCCCGCACAGCCGGAGTATGCTCCAGCCCAGAAGGAAGATGCCGAGGGTGAGTCCTATGGCCAGCAGTGCCCCCTTGAGAACACGGTGACGCCCTCGGTTCAGTGTTTTTTCCCCGGCCGCAATCAGTCTTCCGAACCCTACTACAGGATGCGGAAGCCGGACCGGGTCTCCGAAGGCCAGATCTGCAGTCCACCCCGCAAGCAGGGGGAGGATACGGTGCTGGAGGATTGTCAGAAGAGCCGGGTCCATTGTCTTAAAGCATTGATGAGCATATCATTCTGCGCCGGAGTCTGCACTGCTATGCGGAAATGCCCGGAACCCAGGCCGTGGAAGTTGTCGGCATTGCGGATAAGGAGACCGTGTGTACCGGCCAGCCAGTCTTTCAGCTGCGCAGCTGTACCGTGACGGGTGGTCACAAGCATGAAATGAGTATCCGTGGGCAGAGTGGAGAAACCTCCCGCAGCCTCAATGGCAGTACGTACTCTCTCCGTTTCCTTCAGCAGGTCTTTCAGGGACGGCCCGGGCAGACCGTGCTTCAGCAGCCAGCGCCCTCCTTCCACAGCCATGGCATTGACCGACCACGGCATGCGCAGGGCTCTCAGTCTGCGGCAAGTTTCAGCCGAGGTTGTGATGTATCCTATCCTGAGTCCCGGTACGGCGAAAAGCTTGGTCATCGAATGTATCAGTATCACATTGGGATACTGTTCCACTACTTCCGAAGGGGCCAGTACCGGTCTGAGAGTGAAATCCTCGTAGGACTGGTCTACCACGATGACTGTATCGGGATGGGAGGAGGCGAGTTCCAGTACGGTTTCCGGCGGGGTCGCCGTGCCGAGAGGGTTGTTGGGATTGCAGAGCCATACCGAGTCCGGCATCCTGTCCGGCAGTTCCCGCAGATTCCCTGCACCTGTCACCTCGTGTCCGTACACAGTGCAGGCATCCCTGTATTCTGAAAAGGAAGGTTCGATAACGGTTGTCCGCTTTCCCTGCAGCATATGCGCCGTGAGATATATGGCTTCTGTAGCCCCGTTGGTTACAAGCACACACTCCGGGGAGATGCCATGCCGGGCAGCTATCTCCCGTCCGAAAGCATAGGGTTCCGGTTCGGGATAATGCTCCAGCACCTCCATGATCCCGGCCAGATACTTCCTGAGAGGACGGTGGTCTACCCCGCCTGGCACGTTGGAGCTGAAATCCGCCTTTATACCGCTGTACCGGTATCCGTCGTCACCGTGTCCCTCAATCATGGCTCCGGAGTATTTGATAGAACAGATCCATATCCACGCAGGAGCGGACATGTCCGGCCAGCAGGTCGTACTGCTGCTGCCTGAACGCGCGGTAGTCGAATGTTCCGGCGGAGGCTCCGGCAAAGGGTCTGAGGAGGCGGTCCACGGCTGACGGATTGTCCAGTATTCCGTGCAGATAGGTTCCCGCCACATTGCCGCGCACGCAGCCTTCCTCCGTACCGTCATCAAGCACAGCGAGGTGCTCTACGCACTGCCCTGTCGGCTCAGTGTGTCCCATGTGTATCTCGTATCCTTCGCATACAGTGTTACTTCCGTCTCCTGTCAATGTAAATCTGCGGCGGCGGGTGACTTTCTCGCCGGACATCACGGTTCTCACCGGCAACAGTCCCAGACCCGGCATACGCTCCTGCGTTCCTTCCACGTGGTCAGGGTCACGCACTTCCTGTCCCAGCATCTGGTAACCGCCGCAGATACCCAGTACCGGGACACCGCGGTGCGCTGCTTCCTGTATTGCCCGGGCGGCTCCGTTTGCCCGGATCTCCGCCAGGTCCGCGATGGTGGATTTGGTACCCGGGAGGATGATTACATCCGCACGGCTGAGTTCTGCCGGATTACAGGTATAGTAGAGATTGACCCTGGGGTCGTGCTCCAGAACATCGAAATCAGTGAAATTGGACATGCGCCTGAGCATGACTACGGCCACATTGACCCGAAGGCTGCCGCCACTGCGCCGCTTTGCTTCGAGGGAGACCGAATCCTCTTCCTCTATATGCACGTCCCTGAGATAAGGTATCACTCCGAGCACCGGAACCCCGCAGATCTGCTCCAGCATCCTGCGACCGTCATCGAAGAGAGATATATCTCCGCGGAACTTATTGATGATAATCCCTTTAATTAGTTTTTTAAATCTTTCTTCCTGAAGCATGACCGAACCATATACCGAAGCGAAGACCCCTCCCCTGTCTATGTCGGCGACCAGAATTACCGCCGCTCCCGCGTAAGCGGCCATGGGCATGTTGACGATATCCCTGTCCCGCAGATTGAGCTCGGAGATACTGCCTGCACCTTCCATAACGATAGGGTTATACCTGGATGACAGACGGTCGTATGCAGCACAGGCGGAGGTCCAAAGTCCGTCACGACCGTCTTGGCTGAAATACTCCCTGGCACTGCGGTTGCCGGCGGGACGGCCGTTGAGAACCACCTGCGAGGTCTGGTCCGAGGAGGGCTTGAGCAGGACCGGGTTCATGTCCGTATGGCATTCGATGCCGGCTGCCTCTGCCTGCACTGCCTGGGCACGGCCTATCTCCAGCCCGTCGGGGGTCACATAAGAGTTCAGGGCCATATTCTGGGCCTTGAAAGGAGCCGGATTCCATCCGTCCTGTTTCAGGATACGGCAGAACGCCGCAGCTATTACGCTTTTGCCTACGTCGCTTCCGGTGCCGGCAAACATTACCGGGCGGAGCCGGACAGAACCTGAGGAAGCCGTCATTTCCATGTCTCCTCCTGCTGTCCGGCTTTGAAATTACAATAACGGGCTGTCACGAACAGCAAGTCTGAGAGCCGATTGACATAGTGCAGCACTTCCTCCGGCAGCGGATCACTCCGATGCAGTGTCCATAATCTGCGTTCGGCCCTCCGGGCTATGGCCCTTGCTGTATGGATGGCGGCGGCGGCCGGTGTGCCGCCGGGAAGTATGAACCCCTTCATCGGACCGCAGACATACAGCATCATGTCCACGTGCTCCTCACACCACTTGTCCGAAGCCGACTCCGGCAGCGGGCCCACGCCTTCCCGCATATCCGAAGGCGCGGCCACCGTCCGCATTACAGCCATAAGGTCTCTCTGCATAGTACCGAGCATCTGTTTTATAGGATCCTGCGCATCGAGCATCGAGCGCGCCTCCCCCAATTTACAGTTGAGTTCATCGAGGCTGCCGTTGGCCTCTATCCTCGGATCGTCCTTTGGGACTCTCAGGCCTCCGCGTATGCCGGTAGTGCCGTCATCCCCTCTTCTTGTGTAAACTTTTCCCATATACAGTCTATTTAAAATATTCAAACAGCAGCAGCGGGTCCGTCTCCGCCCAGTAAAGATGTGTATATCCAGCCAGAACGTTGGCTACCCGGTACAGCGGTGAATCGACCGCCCTGCCTTCTGCCGACCTCTGCACAGCCACTGAAGGCAGATTTCCTATTATGCTGGAATAGTGGAACTCATGGCCTCGGACGGAAAAATCACCGGCACTCACCGTCCGGTAACCGAGGTGCAGCCGCATCCCCTCCATTGTAGCATCCAGCGGCAGCACTCCGCATACCGGCCAGCGCCGACCGTCCTCAGAGATTATTGTTCTGCAGAGGTACATCATCCCTCCACATTCTGCAAGTATGCGCCCTCCGGAAGAGGCGTATGCGCTGACTGCCCTCAGCATGGAAATGTTGGAGGACAACTGGGGCAGGAAAAATTCCGGATACCCTCCGGGAAGGTAGACCAGGTCAGCCTCGGGAAGGCGTGTGTCCTGTAACGGGGAGAAAAATTCCAAACTCCCGGCACCGGCAAGACGGTCGATGTTGGCCTTGTAGGTAAAATTAAAAGCCTCATCCCGGGCTACGGCTATTTTCAGTTTCCCGTTCCTGCCGCTCTGCCATGCCTGCCTTTCCGGAGTCGGGCAGCGGGTAAGATCCAGGAGGGCGTCGATGTCAATATGCTCCTCTGCATTACATGCCATCGCATCTATGACCGGACTATACTCATTCAGATGTTTTAGAGACAGTCCGAGATGACGTGAGGGCACTGAGAAATCTTTCTGCGCGGGCATGAAGCCAAGAGGTGTGACTCCGGCATCCAGTGCCGCCTGCCGGAGATAACTGTAATGGGATTCTGATGCCACCCTGTTGAAAATGACTCCGGCGACATTCACTCCTTTCCTGAAATTGGCAAATCCGTACAGAAGCGGTGCCACCGAGTAGGCCGCAGCACGCGCATCTACGGTCAGGATGACCGGTATTTCCAGTAAACGCGCAATATCGGCACTGCTTCCGCAGTCCTTGTCGTAACCGTCAAACAGGCCCATGACTCCCTCTGTCACGCACACATCCGCATCCGCACAACTGTCAGCGTAGAGACTGCGGACATGACCGGGCGACCCCATGAATATGTCCAGGTTGACACTCTCCCGTCCGCAGGCCAGGGTATGGTATTTGGGATCGATATAGTCAGGCCCGCACTTATATGGCTGCACTGTCAGGCCTCTGTTGCCAAGGGCTTTCAGCAGAGCCAGCGTAATTGTGGTCTTACCGCTGCCCGAAGCGGATGCACCGATGACAAACTGACTTTTAAGGATAGTACGGCGTGTGTTCATGAGTCTGTGAAAATTTCCGCCAAAGGTATGACAATATTTGAGAAATTTTTATACTTTTGCAGCCGATTCAGGTGATGCCTGTACGGAACCCGTACGGCATTAGAGGGAATCCGGTGAGATTCCGGAACAGTGCCCGCTACTGTAAGGTCTTTGTTCTGAGGATAATTCTTAAAGTCACTGTTGTTTCGGCAATGGGAAGACATATCCTCAGGGACCAAGTCAGGAAACCTGCCTGAAAAGTTTATAATGTCAGACGAGTCCGGGGAAAGACTCCGATGCATACGGATTATTATGCTTAAAAACATTTTAAGTTGCCGCTTCCGTGCGCTATGCATGGCTGTAGCCTTTATTTCTGTCACTACTGGTGTCCTTTACGCAGAAGACCTGCGGATTGTGGGACGTGTGGTTGACTATGCCTCCCTTGAGCCCGTACAGGGTGCGGACATCATAGTCCGCGGCAGCACATGGTGGACAGTATCCGATTCGTCCGGATGCTTTGAACTGACCTTGCCTGCCGGGGAATATACGGTCCAGGCCTCTTTCACTGGGTACATTACCCAGGAAGAAAAGATATCCGCATCCGATACCCTGCATTATGTTGACTTCGTCCTGGTCGAGGAGGCCTTGATGCTGGATGAGGTGGTTGTTACAGGCACCGGCACGGAGCATTTCCTGCGCAACGCCCCTATACAGACAGAAGTCATCACCTCGCAGGCGCTCAGGCAGTACGGAGGAAAAAGCCTGGAGGATATACTTTACGGCCTGAGTCCGGCATTCGACTTCTCCCAGGGGGACATGGGGTCAGGCCTGACTATGGGCGGACTGGGGAACAGCTATGTGCTGATTCTCGTAGACGGAAAGAGACTGTACGGAGACCTGGGAGGGCAGAGTGACATAGATATGATTGACCCCGCCGACATAGAACGGATTGAAATAGTCAAAGGTGCGTCATCATCCCTATACGGCTCTGATGCAATAGCCGGAGTAGTCAACATCATAACCCGCAAACACCGCCGGATACCTTTTATGGTGGAGAACAATACTCATCTCGGAGAATACTTCGATCTGAGGCAGAGCGATGTGGTCTCCTTCACCGTCGGGCAGTTCCAGTCCACCACCAAGCTTTCTGTACAGCATACCGACGGCTGGCAGATAACCGATAAGGAACTGTATCGGGACAGCATTTATTCGGGGTCCACTACCCAGACCGTGAGCGAGTACACCAACGGACGCATTACGGAAGACCTGACATGGAGACCATCCGACAGACTGGAAGTCACTGCTTCCGGAATGTTCTACACCAAGTATATGATACACCGTCCGGGTCTGCCCCGCTGGAGATCCTACAACCCCTTCTACCTCGACCAGGCCTACAGTATCGGAACGAAGTGGGCTCCGCGGGACGGCATCGACCTGACTCTCGACGCCTCTTTCAATCAGCATAAGTACCTGTACGACTACTATCTGGAGTATATTGACGAATATTACCGTCCATACACGACACCCGACGGGGAATTCATCCGTATTCCTGCGCATCTCGTATATTTTCCAGGTGACCAGTCCGTTGAAAGTGACCAGCGGCTCTGGACCGTTCATGCCAAGGGAGTCTTCGAACTGCCGTTCAGCAACCGGCTTTCGGCCGGCATGGAGTTCATGGACGATGTTCTGATCGCTCCCCGGCGTATGAATACCGACCGGGAATCGGCCTATACTCTTTCTATATATGCCCAGGACGAGTGGACTCCTGTGGACTGGTTCAATCTTACAGCCGGAGTACGGCTTGTGCACCACGAAGCTTTCGGACTGAGGGCGACCCCCAAGGTTTCATTTATGTTCAAGGCCGGGAAATGGAATTTCCGCGGTACCTATTCCAATGGTTTCAAGGCCCCTACCACCAAAGAGCTCTACTACTTCTATGAGCGGGCCATGATGGGAAAGCTCCGTCTCTATATCGGTAATACGGATCTGGTACCGCAGACCTCACACTATTTCTCGGCAGGACCGGAGTACAGGGGCAGGAAATTTACAGTCAGCGCCACCGTTTCCTACAATCTGGTGAATGATATGATAGCCCTGGTGGCCGTACCCATTCCTCCGGAATACTATACTGACGAAGGCTCGGAATACGACGGAGCCATGCAGTATACCAACATGGAGAATGCCAGGATCTGGAATGCGGAGATAATGCTTTCCTGGAAACCAGGCGCAGGATTCAATATCGGTGCCGGATATACATACACGAATTCGAAGGGTCATCTGGTGGACAGCGAAGCCAGTGAAGAAGCCGGCTATACCATAATGGAAACCAGGCCGATAGACGGAACCGCCGCCCACAGGGCCACATTCCGGGCCGGCTGGAGCCATGACTGGATGAAATATGGTCTGAGCATAGGACTCTTCGGACGCGGTCAGACTGAAAAATACTACAAGGAATACGGCAACGCGCCGGGCTACATGCTCTGGAGGCTGACCACCACTCACAGAATAGGTAACTGGAAGCACTGGGAACTGGAGTTAACCGCCGGAGTAGACAATATACTGAACCATGTAGAGACCCACCCCTACGGCTACAATTATGGAACGACCTCCCCAGGACGAACTTTTTTCGGCTCGATAAGAGTGCGTTTCGGCAAGGACTATAAGTAAGACAACATTTATTTAAACTTTTAAATTAACGACATTATGCACATTTTTTCAAAATTCATGACCGCAGCCGTCCTTCTCGGCGCTGCCTTCACACTCGCCTCATGCGAGCAGAATGGACCTGAAAAGGACCAGAGTATAGTAAACTACGAGAAGAATCACAACACAGCAATCCTACTGGTCACTTTCGGCTCAACATGGGATGAGCCTCACGCTACATACGAAAAGCAGATCGCTCAATTCGAAGAGGAATTCCCAAATGCCGACATATTCTTCTCCTTCACATCCAAGACCTGCATCAACCGCTGGTATGCTGCTACAGGCGAGCAGTTCATCACTCCTGATCTCTATCTGGAATCTTTCATTGAGAAGGGGTACAGAAATGTCTATGTTCAATCCCTGCACGTTATCCCCGGTGAGGAATTCCAGCTCCTGCGTGACGGTTATGTCAAGCCATACTACAATTTCGTAGTCGAGGACGAGACATACGAGGGCAACTGTCTGCCCGCATGTCTTGGAACGGCACTGCTGACCAGCGAGGAGGACATAGCCGCAGTGGGCAAGATTCTCGTAGAGGAGTTCGCATCACAGCTTAAGGCTGGTGAGGCGGTAGCTTTCATGGGACACGGCAACCCCATTTCCGACTATGACCACGCCAACGCCTCTTACGAGGAGATCGAGGCATGGATGCAGGAATATGCCCTGGAAACATACGGCAACGGAAACGTATTCGTAGGTACGGTAGATTATCCCACGATGCTCATCGGTCATGTTATCGACGAACTGAATGCATCAGGATATGCCAAGGGCCAGAAAGTGCATCTGCATCCCCTGATGTCCATCGCGGGAGACCATGCCAACAACGATATGAGCGATACCGAGGATCCCGAGAGCTGGAAATCCATGATAACATCCGCCGGATGGACAGTAGAGACACATGTTCACGGTCTCGGTGACTATCCTGCTATAAACGACATCTGGATCAGCCATCTCAAGACAGCTATCAGCGAGCTGTAAACCGGACGATAACCCCCATATTTCAAAATTTATTCTAATAGTTTTTTTACCCAGAGTGCCAGCCGGAGTGATCCGGCCGGCACTTGCCATTTAAACTTTCAAGTATGATCAAAAAGGTTCTGACATTTTTCCTGGCAGCCGCAGTCTGTATGACAGTTTCCGCTCAGAGTACACTGAGAGGCAGAGTTACGGATATGTATACCGGTCTCCCCATAGCTGGTGTCAATATCCGCATAGAGCATACGCTTGACGGAGCCACTACAGATGCCCGTGGGGAATTTGTGATTGATCAATATGCTGCGGGCAGCATATTGAAATTGAGTCACGTGAGTTATCTGAGCAGGAGTTTTGCACCGGAAACCGATTCTGTTACCATAGAAATGGAACCATCATACATCAAACTCTCGCAGGTAGTAGTCTCTGCAACCGGTACTCACAGAAGACAGAACGAGGCTCCGGTTCCCACTACAGTATTTTCTGCAAAAGAAATAGCCGATGTCGGAGTAACCACCCTCAATGACGCCCTGATCAAGCTGGACCCCTCGATATCCGTAACACCCCTGGGTTCTATGGGCACTTCCATCAGTATGAACGGCCTGGAAGACACCTACATGCTATTTATGATCAACGGTCAGCGCATGCTCGGCAGCGGCACCGGAGCCCCGGACCTGAGCCGTATCGACATGTCCAATGTCAAGCGTATTGAGATTCTTGACGGAGCCGCCTCCATGCTCTACGGTTCCGATGCCATAGCCGGAGTAATCAACATAATTACTGACGACATCCGTTCCGGAGTGGATCTCACATCACAATCCACATTCCGCAACCACGGCCGCTACGAGCAGTCAGTCAACCTGGATGCCAAGGAAGGCCGTTTTGGTTCCTATACATCATATTACCACGCACAGTCCGGAGGATGGCAGCTCAACCCCATGGAAGAGGACAGCAGCGGCGAGCTTATTCCTTCCACCAGGCTCGCCTCTTTCGCCAACCGCTCGCACAGCGTTTCCCAGAAATTCACGTATGACTTTACCAATACCCTGACTGCTTACATCCAGGGCGGCTGGTACGGTTTCAAGGAGTTCCGCCCGGATTCACTGAACTCTATGCCAACCACCTACAAGTACGATATGATCCACCGCAACTACACCTACGGAGCCGGCATCAAGTACATCGTCAATAAGGATATCTCCCTGTACGTGGACTTCTACTCGGACAACTACTCCTCCCTCTACGAATATTTTGCCGAAAGCGGTGACCTGAGACCAGGAGATCTTCAGACCCGTATCAGGACCCGTTTCTATCAGGGAAGCATCAAGGGCATCTTCAATGTAGGCCGGATTAACAAGATCTCGGCAGGAGTGGAATATCTCTCCGACCATCTGGATGACTATATGTCCTCCTCCGCCACACTGGCCCGGCCTGTGGCCAACTACACTCTATCCGCCTATATCCAGGACGATATCCGTTTTCACAAGAACTGGACGGCTCTCGCCGGAGTCCGTTATCTCTATCATGAGCGGACAGGCAGCCATGCTACGCCCAATCTGGCGCTGATGTATCATACCGGAGGCTTCCGTGCCCGTGCCTCATTCGCCACCGGCTACAAGACCCCCAGTCTGGCCGACATGTACACCTTCAACGTAGCCAAGAGCGGAAGCCTGACTATCGGCAACGAGAATCTCAAGCCTGAGAAGAGCATGTACGGCTCCTTGAACGCCGAATACTCCGACAGCCGTTTCAGTGTCTCAGCCACCGGATTCATCAACTACCTGCGGGACAAGATCGAGATCGAGTCCTTTGAGGCCACGCCGGAGGAGCTGAGCAACTATCAGAGTCTTTACGGAGAGGACGTTACCGATCCCATAATCAAAAAACGCAGCAACATCGACAAGGCAAGAGTCGCCGGACTCTCTGTCTCGGCCAAAGTCTATCTCGGAGCTGGATTCAGCCTCAGCGGAGCCTACAACTTCGTGGACGCCCGCAACCTCTCGGCTGAGGAAGGCGAGGATAACCGTCTGGACAAGAGCGTCCGTCACTCCGGAAACGCCTCAGCCCAGTGGGACCATACCTGGGGCATCTACAGCCTGAACATCAACCTCAGCGGTGAAGTACGCGGACGGCGTTTCTCCTCCACTTACTCCCCCCGCATCGGGGA
Organism: uncultured Alistipes sp.; assembly: GCA_900550465.1. GTDB lineage: Bacteria > Bacteroidota > Bacteroidia > Bacteroidales > UBA932 > Coprenecus. The sequence goes on along the minus strand of URSC01000001.1, from coordinate 252,716 downwards.
CGCCCCGGCCTATACCCTCTGGAACCTGCATACCTCCCATACCTTCAATCTCGGCCCCGTACTGCTCATCCCCGGCATCGGCATAGACAACATATTCAACTACAAGGATAATCACTACGCCTATATGTACTACGTCAATGACAGCGGAAAGGGCGCGACATCCATGGCTCCCTACGCCACACTTACTCCAGGTATCACTTATTACGCTTCACTTAAGATATGCTTCAAGGGAAAATAATCATAGCCGGTCTCGGACCTGGCTCGCAGAAGGATATTACCCCTGCAGTGGCCGAGGCAATAGCCGGAGCCGATATTGTCATAGGTTATAAATTCTATTTTCAGTTCATCCGGCATCTGCTCACTGGCGGTACTCAATGTATGGACACCGGTATGCGCCAGGAAGAGGAAAGGGCAGCCGCCGCGATAGACCAAGCTATGAAAGGTAAGACCGTATGCATTATCTCGTCCGGAGATGCCGGCATCTACGGCATGGCCCCCCTGATATGGGAAATGTGCCACCGCCGCGGAGTGGACATCGATGTGACGGTCCTTCCTGGCATCAGCGCCTTCCAGAAGGCAGCGGCCCTGCTGGGCGCACCGGCAGGGCACGATCTCTGTCTTATATCCCTGTCGGACCTCATGACACCATGGCCCCAGATAGAAAAACGGATAAAAGCTGCCGCCGAGGCTGATTTCGTGACAGCCGTGTACAATCCCCGCAGCCGCGACCGTTACTGGCAGCTGCCCGGACTCATTGAGGTTTTTCTCCAATACCGCAGTCCTGACACACCTGTGGGGTATGTCCGTCAGGCCGGAAGACCGGAGCAGCAAGTCTGCCTGACAACCCTCGCAGAACTTGATCCGGAACAGATAGACATGCTAACAGTCTTGCTGATAGGCAACTCCCGCACCTTTGTCTCGAACGGTCACATGATAACCCCCAGGGGATATTTCCGGGAGGAGAAGGCAGCCGGAGATATCAAGCCGGGACAGCTGATTATGCAGGAGAGTTTCCTCTCCATCACCCGCGAACTGAAACATCCGGATATTCCTGAAGACCGCAGGTGGGTTCTTCTGCACGCGATTCATACAACAGCAGATTTTCAGATGGAAGACCTGCTGTGGATGAGTGACGGAGCGGTGATGGAGATGTATGACAGCATCCGCTCCGGAAAGATCAAGACCGTGGTGACAGATGTGACTATGGCTCTCTCAGGAATCCGTAAAGGAGCCTTGGCGCGTCTGGGTATCAATGCTGTATGCTGTCTTCAGGATTCAGAGGCCGTAGAAATGGCCGCAAGGGAAAATATAACCCGCGCCCAGGCCGGAATCCGTCTGGCTGTCAAGCGTTGGCCCGGAGCACTCTTCGTCTTCGGCAATGCGCCTACTGCTCTAATGGAACTGTGCCGCCTGACACACTCAGGCAAAGCCTCTCCCGGCGGTATCATCGCCGCCCCCGTAGGTTTCGTCCACGTGGAGGAGTCCAAGCAGATGGTAAAGCCTCTGAACGGTATTCCACGCATCATAGTGGAAGGACGCAAAGGAGGCAGCAATCTGGCCGCTACCATCACCAACGCTGTACTGACTTTTGACGATGCAGCCGGACTCAGTCCCGGCCGCGACCTGTAAGCTATGGCGGAGAAATTTATCGTAATAGGCATAAGCGATGAGGGCAGACCGGAGCTGAGCCCTGAGGCGTATGAGGCTGTATGTACCCATACCGTCTTTTCCGGGGGAAAACGGCATCTGGATGCTGTGCGGGATATTCTTCCGAAAGAATACGAGTGGATAGAAATTACTGTTCCACTGGACGGAGTCTTCCTCAAGTACGGGGAATATTCGGGAGATATAGTGGTGTTCGCCTCCGGAGATCCGCTTTTTTTCGGCTTCGCCGCTACCCTTCTCCGCCGGTTGCCCGGTACGGACATCAGGGTAATCCCTGCCTTCAACTCCCTGCAGTGTCTTGCGCACAAGGCCATGCTGCCATACGGCGGGATGCGGGCCGTCTCCCTCACGGGACGCCCTTGGCATGAACTGGACAGGGCTCTGATAGAGGGAAGCAGAATGATAGGTCTGCTCACCGACAGGACGCACACTCCCGGAGCTGTCGCCTCCCGTCTGACCGAATACGGATATACCGGATACATTGCTGTAGTGGGAGAAAGGCTCGGGAACCGGATTTATGAGAAGATAACCGAGGCTCCGGTGGAAGAAATGGCGGGAATGGATTTTGCAATGCCAAACTGCATGATTCTCTACGGCGAGGTCAGCGGAGCGCCGTTCGGCATACCCCATACAGAGTTCGAGGGTATCCCGGGCAGGCCGGAAATGATTACCAAGATGCCGGTAAGGCTGGTTACACTGGCCATGCTGGAGCTGCCGCAGAAGCACTGCTTGTGGGATGTGGGCTTCTGCACCGGGTCAGTATCCATAGAGGCCAGGCTGCGCTTTCCCCATCTGCACGTGAGAGCCTTTGAGAAATGTCCCGAAAGAGAGAGACTTTTGGAAATCAATTCCCATCGTTTCCGGGCTCCGGGCATAGAACGGCACATCGGGGATATTCTGTCCTTTGACCTGAGACAGTTTCCAGCCCCGGATGCAGTCTTCATCGGCGGGCACGGCGGCCGCCTGGAAGAGATTGTCAGGGCCATACATCCCGTCCTGAGCCCCGGCGGGACGATGGTGTTCAATTCCGTTTCCGAAAACAGCCTCAGAGCATTCGTACGCTCCACGGCTGATTGCGGAATGACTCTTGCCTCAAATACGGTTCTCCGGGATGGAGACCATAACCCCATAACCATTCTCAAAGCTGTAAAACATGGAAAATAAAGTAAAAATTGCTGTAGTCACCATATCTGTGGAATCTCTGGCTCTCGCCGGGAAAGTCGCGGAAGAACTTGGAGCGGACCGCTTTGCATCATTTTCTGCAGATGGATGGACATCTTTTGCATCCCTGACGGCCCTTACGGAAGAGCATTTCAGAGACTACGGAGCCTGGGTGATGTTCTGCTCGGCCGGTATCTGCCTCAGGGCTATAGCACCGCATATCGTGGACAAGCATTCCGATCCTGCAGTGATCGTTGCAGACTCTACCGGACAGTGGATCATCCCCTTGCTTTCGGGTCATATAGGCGGAGCCAATGAACTGGCCCTCAAAGTAGCTGCCCTGACCTCCGGAAAGGCAGTCATAACCACGCGCAGCGACAACACCGGACTGTGGCCGCTGGATGTCCTGGCCTCCCGCTTCGGCTGGAGGGAGAAAGTAGAGGGAGCCTCGATGAACGAGGTGATATTCAGATTCGTCAACCGCAGGCCAACGGCTTTGGTCCTGACATGTCGTGACCAAGGCACGCGGTATCTCGAGTCCACTCTTCCGCCTCATGTCACGGTATGCCGTGACGCTTCCGGTATTCCCTCCGGTACGGAGCTTGTCATATCGGCCGGCCCGCGGAAAATCCGCTTCGGAGAAGTTCCGGTACTGTCTTACATCCCTCCTGTTCTTACACTTGGCGCCGGATGCAGGAAGAACTGCTCTTCCAGAGGAGTCGTGGAACACATCAGTACCGTATTGTCCTGTAACGGCTGGCATCCGGAGGCCATAGGAAAAGTGGCCACGATAGAATTGAAACGGGATGAACCTCTGATAGAAGATCTGTGCCGTGGATTCAGGACGGTAAAGGAGATCTGGAATGCAGATGACTTGAAAGGGATACCTGTTCCGACCCCTTCTGAAAGGGTAATGGAGGCCACCGGTTCTTGCAGCGTAGCCGAGGCCGCTGCCCTCAAAAGCGCAGGAGACGGTTCCGTCCTTCTGCTGAACAAGCAGAAGGCCTGCCTGAGCGAGGGCAATGATTTTACCTTTGCGGCTGCAGCCAGTCCGTATGCACTGCGTATGGGGCATATAGAGATCGTCGGTGCGGGCCCTGGCGATCCGGACCTGATATCGGTCAGGGGAAGGCATTTTCTGGAGGCAGCGGATCTGATTCTTTATGCCGGAAGCCTTGTTCCGAAAGAGGTGACCGCCTGTGCCAGGCCCGGAGCCGTAATCCGGTCATCTGCCCCGATGGCGCTCGAGGAACAGTTTGCCCTTATGAAAGAGTACTACGACAGAGGATGTCTCGTAGTCCGTCTGCATACCGGAGACCCGTGCATCTATGGAGCAATCCAGGAGCAGATGAATTTTTTCGACCGATTTAGTATGAGCTACCACATCACACCGGGAATATCCTCCTTTCAGGCCGCAGCCGCCGAGCTGCGCTCCCAGTTCACCATCCCGGAAAAGGTCCAGACCATCATCCTGACAAGAGGTGAGGGCCGAACCCCCATGCCCGAACGGGAGAAACTCAGCCTGCTGGCCCGCTCCCGGTCAACAATGTGCATTTTTCTTTCCGCCGGTATTGCTGAACAAGTACAGAACGAACTTCTTGTGCACTATCCGCCTGAAACACCAGTAGCGGTCTGCCATCATCTCACCTGGCCGGATCAGAGAATCTGGAGGGGGGAACTGCGCCATCTGGCGGAGATAGTCAGCACCAACCGCCTCACTCTTACCACGATGATAGTAGTCGGTGACGCCATAGACAACCGCCGTGGCCTCTCCTGCCTGTACGACAAGGACTTCAAACATATTTTCCGTCAATGATACTCATTTTCGGAGGCACTACTGAGGGACGCGCGGCGGTCAAGGTCGTGGAGGAAGGCGGCAAACCATTCTTCTATTCCACACTGACCGGGAGCCAGGAAATCTCATTGAGCCACGGAATCCGGCTGACAGGAGCCATGACTGCGGCGGATATCGCGGAATTCTGCCGACAGCACGGAATAGGCCTGATTGTGGATGCAGCCCATCCCTTTGCACTGGGCCTGCACTCATCGGTGGCGGCTGCTGCCTCATTGACGGGACTTCCGGTAATACTCTACGGACGCCGGCGCGAGGAACTTTCAGGAGTCATACTCTGCTCGGACTGGGATGATGCAGTGCGGAAACTGGAAGAATCCGGCAGCAGCCGGCTGCTGGCCTTGACGGGAGTCCGGACCATACCGGCTCTGAAACCATTTTGGGAACGGCATGAATGCTGGTTCCGCATACTGGAAAGAGAGGAATCGGTGCAGGAGGCCCTAAGTTGGGGATTTCCGAGGGAGCGTCTGATATTTTTCCATCCCGGGGAAAAAGAGAAGGATGTTCTCGTGCAGGTACGACCTGATGCCGTCATTACCAAGGAAAGCGGAGCAAGCGGCTATCTCCGGGAGAAAGTGGATGCGGCAGGAAGTCTCGGTATCCCGGTATTTGTGGTAGACCGGCCGCCAGTTCCGGAAGCTTTCCGCACAGTCTACACAGAATCAGGCCTGAGAAGGGCCATTGACGAGTTGCTTCCGGATTTCTTTCCATTGAAAAGCGGGTACACTACCGGAACTTGCGCAGCCGCAGCAGCATGCGCGGCAGCACGGCTGCTGATAACAGGTGAGGGTGACAAGGAGTCTGCTGTCATCCTGCCCGGAGGAGAAACAGCTGTACTGCCGGTAGAAACTTCCAGGACAGAGGGTTCTGCGGCTGTTGCTTCTGTCCGGAAACACTCCGGGGATGACCCGGATGCTACTGACGGATGCCTGATATCGGCATCGGTACGGCTGAACGGCTCCGATGAAGTCCGTTTCCTCCCGGGGGAAGGGGTCGGGACAGTAACTCTTCCGGGTTTGGGCATACCGGTGGGCGGTCCGGCCGTCAATCCGGCTCCACGCCGCATGATCAGGGACAATCTGGCCACTCTCGGCATCATCGGAGCGGATGTAAGCATCAGCGTGGAGAACGGGGCCGAGATAGCCCGGCAGACTTTCAATTCCAGACTGGGGGTTGTCGGCGGCATCTCCATTATTGGTACTTCAGGAATAGTGCGACCGTTCTCCAACGAGGCCTTTACAGCATCCATAGAACGGTCTGTCAATGTGGCCAGCGCAATGGGCTGCTCCACGGTGGTATTCAACTCCGGGGCCCGCAGCGAGGCAGTTCTGCGCCGGCTCTATCATGCTCTCCCGCCCCAGGCCTTCATCCAGTACGGCAACTTCATAGGATGTGCCCTAAGCAGTGCCTCTGTCCATGGTTTCCCGCACGCAATCATCGGCATGATGATAGGCAAGGCAGTCAAGCTGGCCGAGGGCCATCTAGACACACACAGCCATAAAGTCACCATGAACCGGGAATTCCTGAGGAGTACAGCTCTGGAAGCAGGCTGCTCCCCAATGGCCCTGGAGACAGCTGCATCTGTCAATTTTGCCAGGGACCTCTGGACTATGATGCCGGATAAAGACCTGGTCCGTTTTATCCGCCGGATTATGGAACTGTGCCTGAAGCATTGTGCACCTCTGTTGCCGGAAGGCAGGCTAACGCTTCATCTCATAGATGAGATCGGATGTGTCCGCCTTACCCTGCCTGACTCAGAGCCCCAGGGCTGAGAGCAGACCGCTGACAGAGTCTGTCTCATAAACTTTTCCGTCTGTGAGATGAAGGCGGAATGAAGATTCGCCGGCCTCTATCCATTGTCCCGACATACCGGAAGACGGTATCTTGCCGGGACTGATGATTATCGGTTCTATTTCATTGCGTCTCAATGCTTTCGAAACCATCTGAAGCCGTTGTCCCTTACCAGAGACTGCTATGCTGCCGGTAAAACGGTACTTGATTCTGAAAGCTCCTTCCGCCTTGTCGAAAGTTACATTCCGGTCCGGGAAAAAATCCTCCAGAACACCCTCGATAGCCAGATCCTCAGGAGAGCCTGTTCTGAGTGGGCCGTCCCGCTTCATCAGCCAGACACAGTCCGCCACCTGCAGAGCCAGATCCACATCGTGCGTTGACAGAAAAACGCTTTTTCCTGTATCACGGGTAAGGGTATGGAGCAGCTGCATGATCTCGACCTTGCTCGGGTAATCGAGAAAAGCCGTCGGCTCATCCAGGAGTATGACAGGTGTATGCTGGGCCAGGGCTTTGGCGATCATGACTTTCTGTCTTTCTCCGTCCGACAGTGTCTGAACCATTCTGTCCTGCAGAGACTCTATGCCCACCATCCGGACAGCCTCATGCACTGCCGCATGGTCTTCCGGTGTAAGTCTTCCCCAGAATCCGGTATAGGGGCTGCGGCCGGTTCCGATAAGTTCCATCACAGTCATGTTGTCCACAGCGACCCGTTCGGTGAGAACTACTCCGAGCAGGCGGGAGAGTTCTTTTGGAGAATATCCGGAGAGAGGGCGTCCGGCAAGTATGATTTCTCCATCTAGCGGCGGAATAAAGGCGGACAGAGTCTTCAGAAGGGTTGATTTTCCAACTCCGTTGCAGCCCAGCAGACATGTGAGCTGCCCGCTGCGCAGGGAAGCCCCGAGTCCGCTGCAAACCAGGCGGACATGACCTTTGTGGCGGTAGCCTATACTGAGGCTTTCGAGTATGACTGTATCGTTGTGCATTATTCGTTCATTTCATTTTTACGTCTGCGGTACAGGACGGATATGACTACGGGAGCACCGACAAGAGCCGTTACGGAATTGACCGGAAGGACTCCCTCGAAACCGGGCATACGGGCTATAATGTTGCAGCACAGAGCCAGTGCGGCACCGCACAGCATGGTAGCCGGCATCAAAACCTTGTGGTCGGAGGTGGAGAACATGCCGCGGCACAGATGAGGGACCGCCAGTCCGAGGAACATTACCGGGCCGCAGTAGGCAGTCACCACTGCCGTAAGAATTCCTGCTGTGGAAATGACAAGAAGACGTGAACGCTTGACATCCAGTCCAAGATTACGGGCATAACTCTGACCGAGCAGCATCAGATTGAGCGTCTTGACCAGCAGCATGGACAGCGGCAGCAGCACACACATCATGGCTGCGAATACCTGAACCTGGTCTCCTGATACGCGGGAAAAACTGCCCAGACCCCAGATGACGTAGGCGCGGATATCCTCCTCCACGCTGAAAAACTTCATCACTCCTATCACGGCATTGGCCACGTAGCCGATCATAACGCCGATGATAAGCAGCGTGACATTGCCTCTGACACGGCCGGAGATGAATACTATCAGAGCCATCACCGCCATTGCCCCGGCTATTGCGGCTATAGTGACGGCAACGTCACCTATATACCCCAGCCGGCTTAGAGCCTGGCCCCAGATGCCCGACATGAGCACTACGCAGGCCACACCGAGACTGGCTCCGGAACTTACACCCAGCACGGATGGATCCGCAAGAGGATTGCGGAATACAGTCTGCATCAGCAGTCCGCTTACAGCAAGTCCGGCTCCGGCCATTACCGCAATCACGGTCTGCGGCAGTCTGGACTTGAAGATGATATTGGTCCATATCTCATTGTCCGCACTGTTTCCAGCCAGTATCCTGAGTACGTCTGCAACCGGAATATTTACCGAGCCTATGAGCAGATTGGCCGCAGCGGACAGCAGAATCAGAACTGCCAGAGGTATGAAAAACCAGAGCCTGCGTTTTTCCATCTTTCTCTATTGTTTAAGAAGTTCGTAATATACAGGTTCATGGTCAGGCAGCAGATCCGGATGGAAAGCCTTGATAAAATCGGCCAGGACAACATCCGGCTCCACCGGCGTAACTTCGTAGAAAGGGACCTCTCTGAGGTTGCAGTAGACCACTCCCCTCTCCTTCCATGCCCTGAAATCCTTGTAGCGGACATCTTCTGCTCCTAGTGCCGCATACGAGAACTGTCCGTTGAAACTGTTTAGAATCCTCCAGAACTGTGCGTCCGCTGCCTGTGAGTACACTTGCTCGAAGTCCATGACCACCCCTCCAGAACGGGTGTCATCCTTCAGAAAATAATCCGCACCGGCGTCCTTGAAAATACGGGCGAGATAGCTCCGGCCTCCCACGGCATACCAGTTGCCGCCCCGCATCTCCCCTGAGAATACTTTTGGACGGTCAGTGACCGAACAGCGGACCTTCTCTGCCAGTGCATTGTATCTCTGCTCTATGCCGTCGAATAGTGAATCAGCGAGGGATGAGCAGCCCAGAAGTACTCCTGCGCATTTTATCCATTCTGCCTGACCCAGTGGATCTGTCTCCTTATATCCGTAATGCGGAAGCAAAGGAATCCCGACATTGCGGAGAGCATCGTACCCTCCCCTCTTGTAGGGAGATATGATGATAAGGTCAGGATCTATACCCATTATCACCTCGTTGTCGAAATTGCCCTCGATGCCTATCCTTCTTGTCTTCCCCCGGGCTATTCTGCTGTTCATTACCGAATCATGCAGATGACGTACTGATGTCACACCCACTACGGCGTCAGCCCTTCCGAGCAGCAGGATGTTGGAGAGCTGCAGGGATGTCATGCATACTACCCTGGAGACAGGGACTCGAACGATGTCATACTGCCCTGGTATGCCCTTGACATCCGTTCCTTTGGGTACCAGGGCGATACGGGTCACCATACTGCTGTCTGAGGCTTGGGGGTCAGAAAGTTCCAGGAGGGTATATCCGTCCTCCGGTATCAGTCGGAATCCTTCGGCATATTTAACCTTAACGGTATCCGGAAGCGGTGTGCCTGCATCAGCGGCAGCAGAGCTCTCACCGGCTGTTGTCCCGGTGCGATGTCCGCAGGATGCAGGCAGCAGCAGGCACAGACACAGAAGCACGACGGCGACTATGCCGGAAACGGTTCCGGACAGGAAGGGGCTCTTTTTCCAGAACCGTCCTGTGATATCCTGCAGATGTCCGTCTGTCACGCGGTACAGCCGCTGGTTGGTGGTGCGGCTGGTCAGAGGACCCTGTGCTTCGATGTAAGGGCCGGTCTTGATATAATCGAATACGGCTGGGTCAATATCTTCCGGCAGTTCGCTGCGGCCGGAATACCAAGCGGTACGCAGGGACGGGGCCACGGTATGGAGCCAGCCGGCAAGCCGCTCCACCTCCCGGGGGCTGGCATCTCCGCCCATGAAGCAGATGCATGTTACGTCCCGGCCGTAACGGCTGAGGAGGAAATCCAGTTCAGTCTCGTCCAGTTCCGTGCCCCCGTCACGCTGAAGGTGAGGGCTGTGACAGCCGGGACAGCCGTTCGGGCAGCCGGTTATGTTTATTGCCAGAGTGGTCTCGTCCGGAATTTCGGCGAAGACGATGTCGCAGTTGTAGTATCTCATGGGGACGTCCTTTACATTGTGCCGTAATATCTCCTGGCTGCTTCTTTCTGCCTGGCAGCCGAAAAGTTGGATACGCGCTTCATGTAGCCGATGACGCGGGTGAGGTAATCCACATCGTCCGAATGACATTCGGGGCACTCGTGCAGGTACCGCTTGTCGATGTGCCCGCATTTGTTGCAAACCGTGTTGGGAATATTGAAGGTAAAATAGTTGCAGCCTTCCACGGCCGCCACGCGCAGCAGCTGGCGGTACTGTTCCCTGGACAGATGGTCCTCAAGGTTGAGGTGCAGGGCCGAGCCTCCGGTCAGGTGGGATATGTAGCGGCATCCGTGGAGACGGAATTTGTCAATGACATTGAGAGAGTCATCCTCTACTTTATAGAAATAGGAATTGTAGCAGTCCCGGGGCACTGCATAACCGTCCTCGCGGTCCCACTTGGCATGCTTGACCCCCACATTCTCGGCCGGTATCATCTCGCAGTTGAACATCAGCTCCGGGGTCCGGTATTTGCGGTTGTACTCCTCTATCATACCGAGCACCTCCCCTACGAATGCAGCGTATTCATCATTGTCGTCAATCCTTAGACCTAGAAACTCAGCTGCCTCCACCAGGCCGTTCACCCCTATGGTGAGATACTGACGGGCCATATTGATGTAGCCGGCATCGAACAGTGGCAGCATCCCCTTCTGCTGCAGGTATTTCAGGTTCTCGTTATAGGCTGTCTGGACCTTATGGACCAGGTCGGTCACCTCGCGCAGGAATGTCATGTAGTGCATGCCGTTGCGGGCGGCGTGCTGGATGCAGCGGTTGAGATTGATGGTCAGGACGCTCTTCGAGCCGGTGGACACCCCTCCTGCCCCGAGAGTATAGCTGAACCCATTATCCTGTATCTCGTTGCGGAGACGGCAACAGGATGAGAGGGAGTCCGCGTTGTCACTGATATAGGTGAAGAACGAATGTCCCTCGGAATACATCTGAGCTGTAAAATCTCCCCATTCCGGATCCATTACGTCATCGTCTTTTGAAAGCAGGGCCATGGTTTCTACCGGGAATGTGAGCACCGTGCGGGTGCGCTCCCGGTTGAACCACTTCATAAAGCGCTTCTGCAGCCAGGACAGGGAGGCCCACTGCGGCTGACTGCCGTCTGGGAAACGGAACTCTCCGAAGAGAGCCTCGAAATAATAACGGTCATAGTAGGAGATGTTCCAGAATACTGCCTGGTAGTTGCGGGCACCGGTGGGCTGGTTGATGGAATACACTACCTGCTCGAAGCAGTCGGTAATCACCTTGTCGATGCTGCGGCGGTGTGAGGAAAGGTCCACCACCTCGTCCGGATGCCGCCAGTAGTCATCCCCGTATTCCTGCCGGATAAAATAGTCCATGTACATCAGGAACTCCGGAGTGGCGCAGGCTCCTGAGAGCATCGAGGATACCATGAATACCATATTGATGAAGCCGCCGCAGAAAGACTTGAGGTTCGTGGGACAGGTAGAGTTGCCCCCTATGTCTATCGTACCGTTGAGCAGCCACGGGTACATGGTGATCGAGGCGCAGTAGTTGGCCATCGAGGTTTCGTCGTTCTTGTATATGAAATGATTGTTCAGCAGGTAGAGATACCTGTCGGCAAGCTCCTTGCCGTACATCTCCCGGATACGGTCAGTGAGCATGCGGCGGTTCACGCGGATGAAGTTCTGCTTGGGCAGCTCGCCGATGAGGGTGGCTATGTTCTTGTGCTCCACATTGGCGTTGGCATCGTATTTTGAGCCGGTAGCGGCGTTCTGCGCATTGCAGTAGTCGAGCAGGAACTCCAGCTTGCGCCTGTCTTCCCGGTCCTCAGTATGCCTCTGGCGGTAGAGCATGTAACTCTTGGCAACAGCGAAGTATTTCTCCGCCATCAGAGCTGTTTCCACCTGATTCTGAATTTCTTCTACGGTTATACCGTCATAGATGTGCACCCGGCTGAGTACAGCCGTAAGATCCTCGTCGGTGGCGTATGCCCCGACTGACAGGAAAGCCTTGGATACCGCCAGGCGGATTTTCCCGATAGAGAACGGAACTTCCTTGCCGTCCCTCTTTACGATTTTGATTTCTGATGCGCTCATATCGTTATGCTTATTAAGATTTCCATATTGCCAGGCAGAGCCCGAAGCATACCGATTGAGGACAGTGTCATTGTACATGAGAGTCATCGCCGGCCCGCCTCTGTTCCCGAAGGCTCGCACCTGTAATACGACCGGGCAGGTCTTCTGACTCGTTCCAGCCGCACGCCTTCCCGTCATGTCTCAGACAGTGGCCTATAGAAAGTACGGCTTGATTACGGAACTTACAGCTACGGGTATAGTCCCTGATTCTCACAGGAGTTCCCTTTTCATCCTCCGGGACGGATGTCCCTTCCGGAACCCGATTCGTCCGCAAATGTATAAGATTTAACCGCATATCTGCGCCATAGGGGAAAATACTTCTTAACAAGTTTTCAACAGTGGGCTGGAAAATACACTGAAAATCCTGCGGTCCTGACAAATTTCCGTTTTCACCAAAAAAGAATCACCGGAGAAACTGGACACTAAAACCACATTGTCCTAACTGATACGGACTGAGATCCTGCTCCGGTGACTCGAAGTACGGAATAAAGAGTAAGTACTTATGCGTGTGAGGGGGTCATGTAGAGAAAGCGGCGGATCTTCTGGGTCGCGGTCTTCTTGAAGGGTTCGGTGAGCATCTCGATACGGGCGAGGGTGCTCTGCTTGTTAACCCGTTTGTTGACGTATTCGAGAATGGACTTGGCGGCATCGGCCAATGAGCCGTGCTCGGCCCCCTCCTCCATGTGGACCAGTCCGACGAGGTCCCTGCCCCGCTCCACTACCAAGGACTCTCCCACCCCTGGGTATGAGTTGATTACAAATTCTATTTCTTCGGGGTAAATGTTCTCTCCGGTGGCTCCGAGGATGACGTTGTTGAGCCTCCCGCGGATGTAGAACCGACCCTTGGCGTCCATTGCCGCAAGGTCTCCTGTATGGAACCATCCGTCCTGCCGGATTGCCTTTGCCGTGCGGGAGGGGTCCTTGTAATAGCCCAGCATCACATTGCGGCCCCGGGCCACTATCTCCCCCTCTCCCGTCGCAGGATCCACATTGTCCAGACGGACCTCCACCCCGTATGCCGGTATCCCGATGGAGCCTACCCGGGTCCTGCCCATACAGGCGTTGCATACCAGCGGCGCCGTCTCCGTCAGGCCGTAGCCGATGGCGTATGGGAAATGTATCCGGTGCAGGAAGGCCTCCACCCCGGGACTGAGCTTCGCTCCGCCGATACCGAAGAACTTCAGGCAGCCGCCCGTCATTTTCCGAAGTTTCGCCCCGAGAAGGATGTCCAGCAGCCAGGGAGCGCGGCGCCGCATCAGGCTAAGGCGCCTGTCGGCATCCACCGTCCGGCATACCGATTTGTAGACCTTCTCGATGATGAGCGGGACGGTCAGGATGATGGTCGGGCGGACCTGCCTCATGGCCTCTAAAAGCACCGACGGTACGGGCATTCCTTTCAGATAATACACCTGGGCACCGACGCTTAGAGGATACAGCATCCCGAGGGCCATCTCGTAGGCGTGAGCCATCGGCAGTATCGAAAGCCACCTGTCCCTATAACCTGCTTTCTGAGCATGCCAGGCCTCCAGGATGCTGTGTATGAGATTTCCATGGCTGAGCATAACCCCTTTCGGGGAGCCGGATGTACCCGAAGTGTAGATAATGACAGCGAGGTCGTTGGGCTGTGGAGCGGCATTCCGTGCCGCCACTTTCCTGTTCTGTTCCGTTTCTCCGTTATTCTGGGTGGAGATGACATCGAGCGTATCGATGTCTACGATGAGTTTCATCTTCTTGCGCAGACCCTCCTCTACTTTTCGCAACTGACGTGCTGAAACGAAGAGGGCCTCCGACTCGGAGTGATCCAGGATGTTCGACACCTCCATCTGCGAACTGGCTGGAAGGATGGGCACGGCTATACGGCCCATGGCGGCACTGGCGAAGAAGGCCACCGTCCAGTTGGGGCAGTTCTCGGCCAGGATGGCCACCTTGCCGCCGTAGACATGATGACGGGCCAGCAGGACGGACATCTTCAGGACCTTCTCCTGGAACGAGCAGTAGGTGTAGGCCTGAGTGCCGTCGATATACGATGCCATCGGGCGTCCGTGCCATCTTGCTGCGGAGTATTCGAACAGCTTGAAAAGTGTGTCGTTTTGCTCTAAAATTCTATCCATTGCTTTGTTTATTTGCCACGTGTTACACCTGTGTATTTTGCAAATTATCTGCCAATCAGGACATATTACATTGTCTTGATGATACTAAAATTGTCCTGTTTGGAACTTTTTGCTAAATTTGCATTTATGGAAGAGATAAAAAGACAACCAAAGAAATCCATCCGTTTCTTTAATGACTGGGAAGTACGGGCTGTATGGGATGATGAGAATAACTGCTGGTGGTTCTCGGCGACCGATATTGTCCGGGCTATCAATAATGAGCCGGATTATACGAAGGCTGGAAACTATTGGCGATGGCTGAAGCGGAAGCTGAAGCAGGAAGGCATTCAACTCGTGAGTGACACTCACAGGTTCAAATTTGAAGCTCCGGATGGGAAATCACGTGTGGCAGATGTGCTTAATAGTGAGAATGTAGCCCTACTTGCTAAACATTATCCCAATAACAGGGCAAACGAATTCCTTGATTGGTTCACCTATAGCGACAATACGTTAGACGGCCAAAGCCGGAAAAAGGCTTATCAGTTATATGAAAGCGGCCTGTTGCGTGCTCTTGAGCCCGGCAGTTTAAAATGTCTGCAACAGATTCATGCCTATATCTTTGGAGGGTTATACGATTTTGCTGGACAGGTACGCACAAAGAATATCTCAAAAGGAGGATTTACTTTTGCAAATTGCCTGCATTTCCCCGAAACACTCCAAGTAATTGAGCATATGCCGGAAACCACTTTCGATGAGATTATGGACAAATATATCGAGATGAATGTGGCCCATCCTTTCATGGAAGGAAATGGCCGTGCTACCCGTATTTGGCTTGACTTGATGCTAAAACGGTCACTCAAAAGGTGTGTGGATTGGAGTCAGATAGATAAGAACGAATATTTGGCAGCCATGCGTGAAAGTGTGACGGACGGCACTCACATCAAAGCCTTGGTAAAGCCCGCATTGACCACTAAGATTGATGACCGCGAGATGTTTATGAAGGGAATAGACTACTCTTATTATTACGAACAGAATGACTGATTCTCATGAAAAAGACACTGCCGCTGATACGTCTCGAGCTGTTCCACGAACTCGGAAAGAGCCTTGCCATAGACCGGGACATCTTCTTGGATGACAATCTGGATGATGACCGGACTCTCACCTCGTATGTCTCGGACGGGGAGGCACAGCAGGATATCAACCGATTCCCCTACAAGCTCTCATTTACAGCCGCTGTCGTAGTGGTACGCGGACAGCTGACGGCCTCGGTCAACGGCAGACAGTACCAGGTCTCTGCCGGCGATGCCCTGATAGTGCAGTCAGGTTCGGTAGTTGAATCCATGATGTGCTCTTCCGATCTGAAAATCATAGCAATGGCCTTCACTGACGGGCATGATGTCGAATACCTGCAGTGCTCCACGTCGGAGGTGCCCTCGCTCATCCAGCACCGGGCTTTTCCAGTAACGGTGCATCTGGAAGAGGAGGCCATGAGCAACTATATCCGGCTGTACAGGGCCGTAAAGGGGATATACCGATTCACTGAGCAGCGGGTCAGGGGGAATGTGGTCAGGGGCTTCCTGCAGATATCCACCTCCTCCTTCGCCCGCCAGGTCAAGGCCGCCTCCGGCAAAAGCCCAGGCCGCATCATCCGCGAGCGCGTCCTCATCGAGGCCAAGGCCCTGCTCAACTCCACGGACCTCTCCGTCCGCCAGATCAGCGACACCCTGCATTTTCCCAACGAATCCTTCTTCTGCCGCTGGTTCAAGGAGGAATCAGGCCTTACTCCCAGTGCCTTCCGTCGCAGCAAGAATCTATAGCCGTAGACCCACAGCGGGATGGCTTCGGCTTCGAAGAGTCTGTTTTGCTCTTTTTGTGCTAAAGTGCTGAAATTAAACGAATTGAGTCCGAATATGAAATAACAGACTGAGGGTGGAAACGGACAGTCTGTTGCCCTCATATTTTACATAGAAAACTAATTTTCCAACACTTACACCCAGTACAAAAATTACAGACTAACCTGATA
Source organism: uncultured Alistipes sp. (assembly GCA_900550465.1). Lineage (GTDB taxonomy): Bacteria > Bacteroidota > Bacteroidia > Bacteroidales > UBA932 > Coprenecus. The sequence goes on along the minus strand of URSC01000001.1, from coordinate 236,323 downwards.
AAAAGAGTCAAAAAATATCTACCCCCGCTACAGTGCCTCTATGACTGGTGTTTAGATTCACATGCTCAAGTCCTACTCTTCAGTCTGTTTCTGTCAAAACTGCCTAATTTACTATCATTCAGTAGAATGCCAGATTACCTACATTACAGACTTTCCGCCTGTAAGGACATTCAGTCCCATTTTACGGATTCCGCCGCTTACTGACTATCGGACGAAGTTGGTCTTGACGGCGGGCTCTTTCCTGGGCAGGGGCTGCGTCTTCAGGCCTTTCAGCACCCAGGCCATGTTGCGGCCGAGAGTGCGCATGGTCTGCATGCCCTCGGCATCCCGGGCCGCCTCGCCGGGCTGAGAGCCGTATGCGATATTCCAGTACTGGGAGCTGACCACCGGCATATTGCTGATGGAAAAATATTTGTTCAGACGGTCCAATGCCGCGCTGGCTCCTCCCCTGCGGCAGACAGCCACCGCTGCGGCCGGCTTGTACTCCAGCAGCTGTGCGGCCGAATAGAATAGCCGGTCCAGCAGGGCACAGAGCGAACCGTTTGGCCCGGCGTAATATACCGGAGAGCCGATGACGATGCCGTCCGCCGTCCGGAGTTTTTCCCATATACTGCTGTAGAGTCCGTCATTGAACACGCAGCGTCCCAGCTCCGCGCACTTGCGGCAGGCGATGCAGCCCTGGACGGCATTCGCCCCTATTGACACTATCTCAGTTTCCACTCCCTCCGCCCCGAGGGCCCCGGCCACTTCCTTCAGGGCCGTGAATGTATTCCCATTGCTTCTCGGGCTTCCGTTGATTAAAAGTACCTTCATTGTATCCTGAATTTTAATACAACGCAAATTTATAAAATCAGACAGTTTGCAGCAATCCAAATTATTGTAATTTTGCCGCCCTTTAAAAATCATTATCACAATGAGAGAAATCAATCCCGAAGAAACGACAAGGGCCGAGGCGTTCCGGCTGTGGATGGACGCGCCTATGCCGATGGTCACGCTGATAAAGACAGTGGATGTGACGAGGCTCGTCCGGTTCAGCCGGAGGAAAGGGCTCAAGCTGAATATGCTGATGTGCTGGTGTGTCGGACGGGCGGCCAGCGGCATCAAGGAGTTCTACATGCTGCCGGTCGGACGGAAGCTGATGCAGTATGACTCCATCGCCGTGAACACTATTGTCGCGGACAGCCGGGGTGAGGTCAGCTCCTGCGACATCCCCTGGTCGGAAAACCTGGCGGCGTTCAATCGGGACTATCTGCGGCTGACGGCGGAGGTGGCGGAGAAATGCAGGAACCACGACATCACCGACAGCATGGTCATAGGCACCTCCGCCCTCGCCCGGTACGATATAGACGGGGCCGTCGGCATGTACAGCGGTATCTTCAACAATCCTTTCCTGATATGGGGCCGGTACAGGCGGCATTTCTTCCGCAAGACCCTGACCGTCTCATTCCAGTTCCACCACACCCAGATGGACGGAGCGCACGCAGCGATGTTCCTCGACCGTCTCCAGAAAGCCGTACAGCTATGATTAAGTCCATTCTTCTCGTCGGATTAGGCAGCTGTGCAGGCGGCATACTGCGGTATCTCGTATCGCTGGCTCTTCCGCCCCGCGGGAGCGTCTTCCCGACGGCCACTTTCATAGTCAATATCGCCGGATGTCTGCTGATCGGCCTGCTCTACGGCCTGTTTTCCAAATACTCCGAGACTCCTTCCGCTCTGTGCCTGCTGCTCACGACCGGCCTGTGCGGTGGCTTCACGACATTTTCTACCTTCTCCAATGAGGCTGTGACAATGCTCCAGGGCGGGAATATCCAGATGTTCCTGCTGTACGTTATCGGAAGCGTAATCTGTGGAATACTGGCTACTTTAGGCGGGTATGTGCTGATACGGCTGCTATAGCTGCTTTAGTAGGGATTTTGCCGGTATGGGCCGCGTCCTGACCTCAAATTATACGTATTACTGAAAGAGATACCGCAAGTACGTTTTCACGCCTTTCCCGCATCAAGACTTTAGTAGAAAAATGTATTTTTGCAACGGAACGCAATTGGTCAAGTATATGGAAATCATAAAAGCAGACACGATAGAGCAGTACAACCGGTTTTTCGGATTCCACACGCAGCATCCGCTGGTCAGCGTCGTGCATTTCGACGGTTCGGAGAGCCAGCCGGATGCCCACCGGATGACCTTCGGGTTTTATGCCCTCTTTCTGAAAAAGACCGTGGGATGCACCATCAATTATGGAAAGACGAAGTACGATTACGACGACGAGACGGTAGTCTGCTTTGCACCGGGGCAGACCATAGCCGTTCACCGCATCGAGGACGGTCCCGTGCCGGAAGCCGACGCGCTGCTGTTCCATCCGGATTTCCTGCACCGTACACCGTTGGCCCAGAAGATAAGGCAATACACCTTCTTTTCGTATGCGTCCAATGAGGCCCTGCATCTGTCCGTGGATGAGCGCGTGACCATACAGGACTACATGAGCAAGATCGCCCATGAGCTGAATCATCCGATAGACAAGTTCTCCAAGCCTCTGATTATCTCCAATATCGAGGTGCTGCTCAATTACTGCATGCGTTTCTACGAGCGGCAGTTCATCACCCGCGAGGAACTGAACAACGATGTGCTTGTACGTTTCGAGCGGCTGCTGGATGATTATTGGGATTCCGGCATGGCCGAACGGTACGGACTGCCTACCGTGAAGTATTTTGCCGATAAGATATGCCTGTCCCCCAACTATTTCGGAGACTTGGTGAAGGCTGAGACCGGTAAGACCGCCCGGGAGCACATACATCTGAAAATCGTCGAAAAGGCCAAGAACGCCCTGTTCGAGCCGGATGCGAGTATTAAGCAGATCGCCGACATGCTCGGCTTTCAGTACCCTCAGCATTTCCAGCGCTTCTTCAAAAAGGAAGTCGGGTGCACGCCAAAGGAATACCGCATAAACAGCTGACGGGCTTACTCCATCCGCCCGTACTTCATCTCCTCCCCTTCCCTGTCGTACTGCTTGCGCTTGCCGGTCGGCGGCGCGGTGAGGGTGATACGCACCACTGCAGTGCGGTGCAGGCTGCGGCGTACGGACTCGTCGAATGCATCCATGTGCCGGGGCAGGAACCGCTCGCAGATGAGGCGGAGGGCCCGGATTTTCTCCTCCTCGTCGAAGACCTGCTCAGCGCGGCCGAAGGCCACAGCCGAGCGGTATTGAAGTGTGAATGAGCCGTCCTTGGGCCCGACCGTCGGGGAGCATTTGCTTACGGCTGAAAGGCATACCTGAGGATGCGCCTCGATAGCCTCGAGCTTCTCCCCCTCCAGAGCGCAGTGGAAATACCATACCCGCCCGTCCTCCGCCGATGCCAGCGACAGCGGCAGACCGTAGGCGGAACCGTCCTTCCGGATGAAACTTACCGTGATGTACGGGGCCTTGCGCATGACCTCCAGAGCCCATTCGGCGGGCATTTCTCTGCTGACTTTTCTCATTTTTCGATATTTTTAAAAATACTGTTCCTGTATTCAGTGGGACTAACACCCAACCGTTTCTGGACATAGCGGCTGAAATAAGACATAGAGGAGAAATTCATCCGCTCTGCGATTTCCGTCAGCGGAAGCTCTTTCTGCCGGAGCAGACGGGTGATTTCCTGCATGGTGAAGCGTTCAATCCAGTATGAGGCAGGTTTCCCGCTTATCTTTTTACATATTTCGGACAGATAATGGGGCGTGATACAGAGGCGTGAGGCATAAAATTCAAGGTCCCTGTTCCGGATATATTCCCCGTTATACAGCAGTTCTATGAAATTCCGCAGCAGGGAGGTAACGCGCTCCGAGACCTGCACCTCCTTGCGGCTGCGTGCGTGAATGTCGTACAGGTCAAGGATATGCGCAGTCAGCAGGCTGCCCAATAATTCCTCGCGGAAAAGATGCGTCTCATCCTCCATGCGCATCCTCAGATACTGCAGGGCAGCCTCACAGATACGGAAGTCCCGTCCGGAAAGTTTCATGACCGGGTTCCGCAAGAGCAACAGATGCCCTATGATGCCATAATTGCTGCGGATGGCAATCGAAGTGACGAATGCCTCCGAAAGGTTCATCAGTATGCCTTGAAAATCATCTGACGCGGAGAAGTCCGAAGCAAGTGCCGCATTGGGCAGAATGACATAATCCCCGGCAGCGATGTTATAATGGGTGTCCTGGAAAGTAAATCCCATATTGCCCTTTCTGCAAAGGATGTGGATTACCCTTCCCGCATACTGCAAGGCGTTGAATTCCTGCCATGTGTCGGAAAAAATGATTCCGTCGAATTTCGTATCGCCCATTCTCTGACAATCTGAGTCCGTTTACCCGCAAACATACACAAAAACCACGAAAAGTGAAAATATTGCCCCAAATTATGTAATAACGGAACGACAGGCACACCGTAATTTTGCATCAGAAATTAAAACTCTGAGTATATGAAAGATGTAAGATTGAACAATGGCGTAATGATGCCGGCTATCGGATTCGGCGTCTATCAGATTCCGGCGGATGAGACGGAAAGAGTTGTAAGCGATGCCGTCGAGGTGGGTTATCGTATGTTCGACACGGCCGCTTCTTATTTCAACGAGGAGCAAGTGGGCAATGCTATCAGGAAGAGCGGCATCAGGCGCGAGGACTTTTTCATCACCACCAAACTGTGGGTGCAGGACTACGAGTATGAGGATGCGCTCCGGGCCTTCGACAAGTCGTTGAAGTTGCTCGGACTGGATTACATCGACCTCTACTTGCTGCACAAGCCCTACGGCAACTATTATGCCGCATGGAGAGTCTGCGAACGGCTTTACAAAGAAGGGCTTATCCGCGCCATCGGCGTGACGAGCTTCTCCAATGAACGCCTGCAGGACCTTTTCCTGCACAATGAGGTGAAGCCCGCCGTCAACCAGTTGGAGACCCACCCGTTCTTCCAGCAGCAAGCCGCCAACAAGTTCCTGCAATGCGAAGGCATACAGCACGAAGCATGGGCACCTTTTGCCGAAGGGCAGAACGACATCTGGAACAATCCCGTGCTGAAAGCCATCGCCGAAAACCACGGGCGCACGGTCGGTCAAGTCGTGCTCCGCTGGCTGAACAAGCGCAATGTGGTGGTCATTCCCAAGACGGTATGCAAGGAGCGGATGATTGAGAACTTTTCTATTTTTGATTTCACACTGACCGAACAAGAAATGCAGGCTATTGGCGGACTGGACACAGGGAAGAGTCCGATTTACGATGATATGGATTTACCCACCGTAAAAGGCATCGGCTTGCACAAGATTCACGAATAACAACCAATGAACATATTGAACATGGAAACGAAATACATCGACACCCCCGAATGGGACAAAACTTTTGCCCTCAGTGACAAAGTTAGCCACAAGAAAGTCAGCTTCACCAACCGTTACGGCATCCGTCTGGTCGGCGACCTGTACATGCCTAAGAACCATGCAGGGAAACTGCCTGCCATCGCTGTCTGCGGTCCTTACGGGGCGGTAAAGGAGCAGGCATCTGGACTGTATGCCCAGACCCTTGCCGAACGCGGGTTCATCACTCTTGCCTTCGACCCGTCTTTCAGCGGAGAGAGCGGCGGACAGCCCCGATACATATCATCGGGGGAAATCTACACCGAAGATTACAGCGCGGCGGTGGATTTCTTCATGCTCCAGCCGGAGGTAGACCGGGAGTGCATCGGCATTCTGGGCATCTGCGGCTTCGGAGGCATCAGCATCAATGCAGCCGTGCAGGATACCCGCATCAAAGCCACCGTTTCATCCACGATGGGAGCATTCGACCCTTACGACAAGGAACAGAGGTATGAAATGCGCAGGCAGCTCAACGAACAGCGCACCGCCGATCTCCTTGCCGGACGGACCAACGAACGCAGCGGCGGCGTGCCGGCAAATCTGCCCGACGACGCGCCCGGCTTTATGAAGGATTACCGGGATTATTACAAGACCCCGCGCGGCTTCCATCCCCGTTCGGTGAACTCCAACGGAGGTTGGGAAAAGATAGCCGACCTGCCTTTCCTCACATTCTCCCTACTCGACCATGCAGACGAAATCAGTTCCGCTGTGCTTGTCGTGCATGGAGAAAAGGCATACTCGCTTCCGGCATCCCGGGAGGCTTTCGGCAAATTGAAAGGAGACAACAAGGAACTGATGATCATTCCCGGTGCGAGCCATACCGACTTATACGACCGGACGGACATCATCCCGTTCGACCGGATTGAAGCGTTTTTCAGAAAATACCTGAGATAAAAATCAGAGAGCAATACATCTGAACAAACGGTGCTGCCCAAAAGTCTTAGGCTTTTCAGCAGCACCGTTTTTATTGCCATAGATGTTCATTTTGCCAGCATTTGCAGAATCTCATAGTTGTAATACATTATACATGCTCTCTGGTTTTTAATATTTTTCAAAAAAGATTTGGTTTACAATATAAATAAGTTTATCTTTGTCCAAAATCATAAAGAGGAGTCAGGCGCCCCTCTTCTTTTTGATGATTTTAGTTTATTTTATAAAGTGTTTTATTATGAAAAGAACAATCACATCCTTAGTCATCCTGATGACATCCGCAATCGTATTCACTTCCAAGGCACAGAGCAACACCCTGCCGGTATCAGTCCAGGACAGCATCCACAACGCCTTCACCACATGTATTGTCTCCGGTGATCCCGGCACCCTGACCAGTATCCGCTCCAGACTTCAGGACATCCACGCTGACAGACCTGACAACCTCATCCTCTACTGGACCGCCTACACCGACTACAGGCTCACAGTCCTGCACATGCAGACAGGCAACGACAGGGAGGCGGCAAAAGCCGTCTCCGACGGTATCGGCATCCTTGAAGGCATACGCACCAAGACCTCCGATGACTACGCACTGCTCAGCCTCATGCAGGGAATGTCGATACAGTACCGGAGCATGAACGCCGCATCCATATCCACGGACATGATCAAAAACGCATCCCTTGCCCTCGAACTGGACCCCGACAACCTCAGGGCAAACTACGCCTATGGCATCGCCGACTTCTTCACACCTGAAGAATACGGAGGAGGACAGGCCGCCGAGAAATATTTTATGAAAGCTATATCCCTCCCGGCACAGAAAGTTCCAAGCAAATACCACCCTTCGTGGGGCGGGCAGGAGGCCTACGAATACCTCGTGAGACTGTATCTGAAACAGGGCCGCACAGACATGGCCGGAAAATACTGCTCTGAAGGCCTCGAGGCATACCCCGCCAGCTTTATGCTCAATTCTTTAAGAGAACAGACAGGAAAATGAAGACCATGAAAACATCCGCCCTCATCATAGTATCGGCAGTATTGTCCTGCGCTCCATATATATGTCAGGCGCAGGACACCCTGTCCGGCCGCGTCATAACCCCGAAAGGTGCCCCGATATTCGCAGCCACAGTAGTCCTTACCTCCGACAGCGGGATATGGACATCCTCGGACATGGACGGATATTTCACTTTGGCCGTACCGTCCGGACAAGACACCCTGCATTTTATCTGCATGGGCTATAAAGACCTGTACGTTCCGTTAGAAACAGCCATCTCCGGACACATCCGTGATTTCATCCTGAAAGAGGACCTGATTACCCTGCAGGGAGTCACTGTCACTGCAAAGAATCCCATATCGGAACGCTCCGCCACAGCCATAATCAACACTATGGACATCTACATGAATCCGGTATCCCAGGCCGACCCGCTGAAAGCCATATCCCTGCTTCCTTCCCACACAGGTGTGGACGAAAGCGCCAACCCCTCATTCAGGGGCAGCCGGGCAGACAGGTCCATCGTCACTCTCAACGGAGTGCCCGTCTACAACCCGGTGCGTTCCAGCCAGCTCAACAACCAGGGATTCTTCAGTATCTTCAACCCAGAAGTCATGGAAAACGAATACGTCCATCCGGGAAACCCGCCGCTCACCTACGGCAACACCAGCGCCGGCCTTGTGGAGATCGAAACCGCAGGCAGCATCGGACAGGACCAGCTGCAGATGTCCCTGAGCCTTGCCAGCGCAGGACTCTTCCTATCAAAGCGAATAAAGAACGGGCGAAGCTTCATCCAGGCATGGAGCAATTACCAGTTCTCGGACGCCTTCATCGGAATACAGCGCAAATACTATCCTGAGATACAGCATTTCTGGAACGCCGACGCCGGCATCAATTTCTACGGCAGGATAGGAAAGCACACGGAACTCAAATCCTACGCCTACTTCCTCAAGGAAGGCTACGACGGCCGGGACGGCAGTCTGAATTACTACGGCCCCGTAACCTACGGCAATACCAGAGCCCTCAGCGCCAACAGCCTCCGCCACATATCCGGTATTCATACAGTCTCCTTGAATTTCGGAGCGGACTGGAGCAATCCCGGCACCACTTTCGGAAACATCCTCTCAAAGGAGACCAAAACCCAGGCATTCGCCTCACTTAACTACAAGCTGCTCCTCCACCCTGACCTCAATATTCAGACAGGAATATCGTTCGAACACCTCCGCTACAGCCTCCACGGCCGCTTCCCCGCATACTTCTACGCACTCTCCCCGGAAGCTCCGACCGCTCCGATAGATGCCGCATCGGCCTGCACCCTGCTCGAAGCCTACGCATACTCCAACTGGGACATCACCCAAAAACTGCTGCTCACAGCCGCAGTCCGCAGCAACATCCCCGTTTCCAACGGCCAGAAATGGTATCTCAGCGGCCAGCTCTCACTCAAATACTCCTTCCGTCCCGACCACTATCTCAAACTCAGCGGCGGCAGATACAACAGCCACTCCATGCCCAACTACTATCTATGGACATTCAATCACCTGACCAGCAATCAGCTCTCACTCGATTACTCCCTCAGGGCCGGAAACACCGCTCTCGACGCCGCAGTATACATCAAAAACGAGGACGGCAGGACCGCAAAAGGAATGGAAATATTCGAGACAACGGACAGGGCAGACATCCTCGGCGTGGAAGCCGCATTCTCGCAGATATTCCTGAAAAATTTCAAATTCAGCATCTCCAACACATTCATCCGCCAGAGAGTAATGATCGACTCAGTATTCTACCGGGGACCGGAAAACCTCGCCTGGTTCATAAAATCATCAATAGAGTACAGCAACCCCGAACTCTTTACCATTGCCCTCTCCTACACCACACGTCCCGGAACACTCTACAGCTCCGTCTCAGGCTCCGCATTCATCCATGAAACCGGCACATACATGCCGCTTTATTCAGACTGGTACGACACCGGATATCCGGCCTACCACCGCCTCGACCTTACATTGAACAAATACATCCCCCTCGGACGCTGCGCACTCACCCTCTACCTGTCCGTAAACAACCTGCTCGACACCAAAAATCCGGCAAAAATACTATACAACACGGACTATACCTCCCGCTCATACCTGTACCTTCAACGCAGAAGCTTCTATTTCGGACTGGTATTCACATTAAAATCAAGCCACTCCTAAGATTCCCCAATATGCTTATCTATACAACCACACATACATTGCTTTGAACTGCACGGAACCGACATCCAACTGAAAATCAACGGCTCGCCTCAGACATCCTTATCCCAAGCGGTGTCAGCGAGCCGCCTTTCCTCCCTCTCCACTCCCTCCTGCTCCGCCTGGAAAAGCCACGCGACTTTGACCCTTTTGGCCACAATAGTATTGACCACTTAGCCCACCTGTTGTTATAGATTTTTTGTGTAGATTTGAGTACCCGAGTCCTGGTGTAACGGGGGCGATAATAAAATCTATACAAATGGATAAACGAATCAAAAACATTTTAAGATGTTATGCGGCCGGCATGGGAATCAAGGAAACGGCGTCCACGTTTCATACTTCCCGTAATACTGTCCGCAAGTATGTCCGCCTGTTCCTTTCAAGCGGCAAGAGTATTGAACAGCTTCTTTCCCTGTCCGACGGGCAATTGGATGAACTGTTCGGCTGTACGGAATCCCGGCATCGGGAGCCTTCTTCCAGAAGGATTGAATTGGAGGCCTTGCTTCCCGGATATGTATCCCGTCTGTCACGTAAAGGCATGAGTGTCTGAAAACTGTTCAGGGAGTACCATGCCGAATATCCGGACGGTTTCCAGTTATCCTCCTTCAAGCGGGCTGTCCGTCAGTACAAGTTTCACGTCAAGGTCGTCGGTCATGTCGAGCACTATGCCGCAGACCAGATGTATATTGACTTTGCCGGTGACAGGCTTGAAGTCGTTGATGAAATGACTGGCGAGACGAAGAAAGCCGAGGTATTTGTCGCCATCCTTCCGTTCAGCCATTATACCTACTGCGAAGCCGTATGGTCGCAACGCAAGGAAGACCTGATAAAGGCATGTGAGAATGCCATGCAATATTTTGAAGGCGTTCCTGCGGCTATCGTCCCCGACAATCTGAAGGCTGCCGTCGCACGGAGCGACCGCAACGAGCCTGTCATCAATGATGATTTCGCCGCTTTTGCCGAATATTACGGCTGTGCGGTCTATCCCGCCCGTGCGCGTCACCCCAAGGACAAGGCTTTGGTAGAAAATGCCGTAAAGCTCCTCTACCGTTCCATTTACCTTGACATAGAAGGAATGACATTCTCCAGCCTGGAGGAACTCAATACCGCCATCCATGTCTCCCTGCTTGATTTCAATGAAAAGGTGATGGCCGGACGGGAGGTGTCACGCAAGGAAATGTTCCTTCATGGAGAGAAGGATTATCTCCGGCCGCTTCCTGTGGAACGTTACGTAATGAAAGAGAGGAAACTGATGACCGTAGGAAGGAACTCTTACGTTTCCTTGTTCAAGCACCATTACAGTGTTCCAAAGGAATATATAGGAAAGCGTGTGACGATTCTCTATGATGCCGACACGGTGGAAATCTACTGTGGCATGAACCTTGTGGCCACCCATGACCGCTGTGACATTCCTTACACTTATTCCTGGAAAAAGGAGCACAACCTGCCCGGCCATTATGGCCCCTATGACAAGGACCTGGAGGAACTTTTCCGGCGTGCCTCGGAAATAGACAATATCGTATTGAACTATCTCCGTGAAGTGGAGCGTTTCATGCAATATCCGCCAAAGGCGTTCAGGTCCTGTCGGGGTATCCTGGCGTTGGAGAAAAAATACGGCCGCGACCGTCTGGTTGCGGCTTGCGTATGTGCGGACCAGAAGTTGCAATACGGATATCAGGCCTTGCGCGAGGTGCTTGAACTGGGAGAAGATGCGGATTTCCTTCCCGATGAGGACGGGAAAGTACAGCCCGACGTGACTTCCCCGACCCCATTGACCCACAAAAATATACGCGGACGTGAATATTACAGAAAGGACAAACAATAAAACTCATATTTATGGAAGTAAACAATAAAAACAGCTCCCGTTACGGGACAACAGGACCAGAATACCATATCACTGGATTTAATGAACCGTATGAAACTGCATGGCATGGCAGAGGCTTTCAGGGAAAGTCTTGCCGGCACCACTCCGCAATCCATGACTGCGGACACGTTCCTTTCCATGCTCCTTGCACGCGAATGGGACTATCGTGCGCAGGCTGCCATTGCACGGCTTACCAAGAATGCGGCATTCCGTTACAAGGCCTATATTGAACAGGTCGACTATGCCACGAACCGGGGGCTGGAACGCAACCAGATGGAACGTCTCGCCACCCTTGATTTTGTGCATAAGGCACAGAACCTTTTCATCACCGGTTCTTCAGGAACGGGGAAAAGCTATCTGGCCTGCGCCCTCGGCCACGAAGCATGCAAAAGGGGATTCCGAACCTTCTATGCCAACGCCCCGAAACTGCTCGGTGCGCTGAAAGTCGCCAAAGTCAAAGGTACACTTGAAACGGAACTCAAGAAAATTGAGCGATGCCAGTTACTCATCCTTGACGACCTGTTCATCGTTCCTCTTGATGCCAAGGAACGGCCCATACTGCTTGAAATCATCGAGGACAGGCATGAACGGAAATCCATCATCATCACATCGCAGTATCCATCCTCCAACTGGTACGACATGGTTGGTGACCCGACAATAGCCGATGCAATCCTTGACCGTATCATACATACGGCTCATACCATAGAGCTATATGGTGAAAGTATGCGAAAGTTAAGATCTAAGAAAAATGAGAAATTTTAAAAGGGTAAAATAAAAGTGACCCCCAACACCAGGGCTTTAAGGGGTCAATTGTATTGTAGCCAAAGGTGGGCAAATCCTGTTTGGCCAAAAGGGTCAAAGTCGCGTGGCTTTTCCAACATCCACAGAAGTGGCCGAACAGGAAACGGCAAAAGCCTGGCTTTACTCGATGGGCAGCGGAGCCATACAGGAAACACCCAAGACACAGGCGCACAAGGTACGCCCGATTATAACCATCAACCGGTAAACCAGAGATATACGATTGCGTTCTTTGACATTGTTGGACAACATACGATTACAAACCAGAGCCGAATTCACGCAGTAATGCCATCAAGCGACGTATGCTTTCCTCGACATCCGAGGGGGCCGGAATGGCACGATATGCCAAATCCGGGAGTTCACCCATGTAAACTGTCTGCAAGTTGCCCCAAACCTGCGGCAGATCTGTCATCAACGGGGACTCCTCCAGTCGCCGGTCACGCCAGCCTTCGGGCTTGTCAAAGCTCTGCCGGTCGTGTTCGAGCAGTGACCTGAAATCTTCGGGGAAAGCATCGCTATGAAGATACGTGAGGCACTCTTCATCTTTCAGCAGATGATGCAGATCGTAGAAATGACGGATTTTGGCCGTCAACTGCGGCATATACAGATTGGCCAGCGAGCATCGGATGAGTGACACCAATTTCTCGGTCAGCGTGCGGCGACGGTCAAGCACATTGACCTCGAACGGCTGCATCCCGTATTCCTCTATCATACGGTTGTTGCCGGTAGCCTGCAGGAACTCTGTCAGGAAACTGCAGAGAGAACGCCGCTCGAAAGGATATGGATTGGCAAAACTGTTGATTTCTACCAGGAGTTGCCCAGCCCGGATTGCTCCGACCTGTTCCGTATCTATGGCCCGTGGATAGGTGTAAAACGCCTTGTGGTAATGCGATCCCTTGCTTGTCATGCCTGGGATGACCAGTTCCTCCAGTCCGGCTGTCATATTCTTCGATGTACGGCGTATGAGGTTCTTTAGCTGGTTTCCGCTCAGTGTCCATGCTTCGGCGATGGCCACGTCAATGTCCTCGGAGAAACGTGCCCCGATGCCGTAGGCCATGGTCAGGGAAGTTCCGCCCTTGAAAATGGCACGATTATCCTTGTCTCCGGCAGCCATAAGCGACAGCGAACGACAGATCCAATAGTCTTTCTCGATAAAGATACTCTTGATGCCGAGTCCGCCGTCCTGTACCGGACGTGCAGCCGCTTCTATGGCATCGGCAAACAGTTGCTGATTCTCGTGTAGTCTCATACGATGTTCCATTTTAATTTGGTGGGTAAAGCCTGTGCGGTGACAGGAAGTTTGTAGGTCGTGACCCCATTGAGTGTCGCACGCAATTGTCGGGTGTCAGCTCCAAGACTGTCCAGAATGGCACCCAGCAATGCCCGGACATACGGCTGGTAATTTTCGGCCAGGTCCGCCAGTTTCTCCAGATCGCCTTCGGACAGAGCGGCTATCAGCCGAGCAACGCCCCGCACACAATCGTCAGGTGATGTTGCCGGAATCTCACGGAGCAATTTGAGCGCGTCAAGGATCAGCAGCAGAGGAATGTTCTCCCGTGTGATTGCATTAGGCTGTACAAGGAAGGACACGCTGTATTCGCCCCGTTTCATAGGCCGGCGGTATTTGTTCGTGCCTATCGTAATGGCCGATGTGATCTGTGTCGTCAACCCCAACTGCGCAAATGCTGCCGTACCGGTCATATAGCCGATTGGCTTGCCGTTACGTTCCAGAAGGTCCTTGACCACCTCTGCCACCGGAGGCTTCAATGTGCCGAACACCGTCTGTTTAGGCTTGTAGTACCGTCCTTTGGCAATCTTGTAGATAGAGCCTTCTGCCACCAGACGGCTGAGTGCCTTGACCAACGCAGGCTGGTACTCCGGCAGCACATTGAAATCAGCAATGGTAAGCACCTTGCCCGGAGGCGTGGCGTCCAGTATTTCCTGTACCTGTTTAGTAATCACCATAATCGAATCGTTTTGTTCCGGATGCAAATATAAGAAAAGTCTTGTTTTTTACTGCAAAAACATGACATTTATTTTCGTCTGAATCAAAATAATCAAGTCCAACAATATCCGAGGCGATCAGAACCACAACCCAATAAAAAAGCTATAAAAAAATGGAAGAAAGCAAAGAGTTACAAGGATTCTACAAGATATTCCGTGCGGTCGTCTATGTATCGGCACTGCTGGAGTTTTTCGAGTATGCCATTGACCCGGCAGTATTCGACCAGTGGGGCGGCATACTGACTGACATCCACGGGCGTATCAAGCGATGGACGATCTATCAGGACGGCCATCTCGTGTACAGCAAGATTGCCACGATACTGTTAATCTGTATCACCTGTATCGGTACGAGGAACAAAAAGCATCTGGAGTTCAACGCCCGCAAGCAGGTGATCTTTCCCCTGACCGGCGGACTGCTTCTGCTTGTCCTGTCCGTGTGGCTGTTCGGCCATCCGATGGAAATGCGGCTCTATACGCTGCCGCTGAACCGTATCCTGTACATGGCGGCTTCGCTCGTGGGAGTGGTACTGGTACATATAGCCCTGGACAATATCTCCAAGTTCATCAAGGAGGGCCTGATGAAGGACCGCTTCAACTTCGAGAACGAGAGTTTCGAGCAGAGCGAAGAGATTCAGGAGAACAAATACAGCGTGAATATCCCGATGCGCTACTATTACAAGGGGAAGTTCCGCAAGGGATGGGTCAGCATCAGCAACCCTTTCCGCGGGACGTGGGTCGTGGGAACTCCCGGATCGGGTAAAACATTCAGTATCATTGAGCCGTTCATCCGTCAACACAGTGCCAAGGGGTTTGCCATGGTTGTATATGACTACAAATTCCCGACACTCGCCACGAAACTTTACTACCATTACAAGCTGAACGAGAAGCTGGGAAGAGTTCCCAAGGGGTGCAAGTTCAACATGATCAACTTCGTGGACGTGGAATACAGCCGTCGTGTCAATCCTATTCAGGCAAAATACATCAACAACCTGGCGGCAGTCAGTGAGACAGCGGAAACCCTGCTCGAGTCCTTGCAGAAGGGCAAGAAGGAAGGCGGCGGCGGAAGCGACCAGTTCTTCCAGACATCCGCGGTGAACTTCCTGGCCGCCTGCATCTATTTCTTTGTCAATTACGAACGGGAGCCGTATGACAAGGACGGAAACATGCTGTACGCGGAGAAACGTCAGGACCCGGAAACCAAATTCTGGAAGCCGACCGGAATCGTGCGTGACAAAGAGGGCGGCAACATCGTGGAGCCGGCCTACTGGCTGGGTAAGTATTCGGACATGCCGCACATATTATCGTTCCTGAACGAAAGTTATCAGACCATCTTCGAGGTACTGGAGACCGACAACGAGGTGGCACCGCTGCTCGGGCCGTTCCAGACCGCCTTCAGGAACAAGGCCATGGAGCAGTTGGAAGGTATGATTGGTACGCTGCGTGTCTATACCTCCCGTCTGGCGACCAAGGAATCGTACTGGATATTCCACCGTGACGGTGATGACTTTGACCTGAAGGTGAGCGATCCGAAGAACCCAAGCTACCTGCTCATTGCCAACGATCCGGAGATGGAGAGCATCATCGGTGCGTTGAACGCCCTTATCCTGAACCGCCTTGTCACCCGAGTGAATACCGGGCAAGGGAAGAACATCCCGGTGAGCATCATCGTGGATGAGCTGCCGACGCTGTATTTCCACAAGATAGACCGACTGATAGGCACAGCCCGAAGCAACAAGGTGAGCGTGACCCTGGGATTCCAGGAGTTGCCGCAGCTGGAGGCCGACTACGGCAAGGTGGGTATGCAGAAGATCATCACGACCGTGGGTAACGTGGTCAGCGGTTCGGCCCGCTCAAAAGAGACACTGGAATGGCTGTCGAATGACATTTTCGGAAAGGTCGTGCAAGTGAAGAAGGGCGTCACCATTGACCGTGACAAGACCAGCATCAACCTGAACGAGAACATGGACAGCCTGGTACCGGCATCGAAGATCTCCGATATGGCAACGGGATGGATATGCGGGCAGACAGCAAGGGACTTCGTGAAAACCAAGACCGGCGTAGGCGGTTCGATGAACATTCAGGAGTCGGAAGAGTTCAAGACCACAAAGTTCTTCTGCAAGACTGACTTCGATATGGGAGAGATAAAGAAAGAGGAAGCCGCGTATGTGCCGCTGCCGAGATTCTACACCTTCAAGTCGAGGGAGGAACGGGAACGCATCCTGTACAAGAACTTCGTGCAGGTGGGTCAGGACGTGAAGGAGATGATCAAGGATGTGTTGAACAGGCGTAATGCCAAGTAAAAAGAGGGGGGTGTCATAATGCCCAAATATAAAAATTTACCCTGCCAAAGAAAGCTGTAGCAAGTTAAGTCTTTCAAAAAGGGAGTTTTGACACCCTCAATCTTTTCCACACGCTGTCACTTGCATGTCAGACCCGAATATTTGACAAAGCAATTCAGGATTTTCTATTTTCATCAATCCCATGACAACCAGCATTTCTCTGTGAATATCTTTAACTCTGTCAATATTCCAAGAGACAGATTCGCTATGGAACATATGAAACTTGGTTCTTAGTTATGAATACTTTCGAATATTTTTCAATACAGCCAATGTATCTGTATTCATTGCAATGCTTATTTATATTCGCTATCTTTGATTGATAAATACGAGTCGCGATAGTCCATTTTACCAAAACCGTGTCGTAATATCTTTCATATGCACTCCATTGGAACCAACAGATACATGGTACAACCGTTGATTTGTCGTCCTACTGCGTAATCCTCCGTCCCGCTCCAGATACGGTCCAAGTTTCAGATAGTCAAATAGTCTTACATCCATTTCTTCTGGTATTTTTGTTCGGCCAGAATACCAGGCTGTTTTCAATTGCGGATAGTGTTCCCGAAGCCAGTTGGCCAGCAAAGCTACATCCTCAGGAGATCCATCCCCTCCCATAAAACAAAAACAAGTAATCGCCCCTTCGTACTCCCTCAGCAGTAAATCGAGTGCTTCGGAAGTCAGTGGGTGTCCGATATCCTGCTGTAAATGTGGACTGTGACAGCCAAGACAACCATTTGGACAACCTGAAATATTAACAGCAAGTGTCACCTCGTCTGGAATCTCCTGAAAAACAATATCGTAACTTACAAACTTCAGCATATCATTCTTTTACTCCATGAGCATAATAACGTCGAGCCGCCTCTTTTTGACGCGCCTGAGAGAAATTACTTATACGCTTCAGATAACCTATCACTCGTGTTAAATAATCTATGTTTCTACTATGGCACACGGGACATTCTTGCAGATAACGCTTATCGATGTGTCCACAATCGTTGCATACCGTATTGGGTATGTTGAATGTGAAATAGTTCGTACCCTCGCGAGCTGCAACTCTCAACAGTTGGCGATACTGCGGAGCACTCAAATGCTCATCCAAATTCATGTGAAGAGCTGAACCTCCAGTAAGATGCTCTATATAGGGAGTACCATGCATCTTAAATTTATCGATGATGGTTAGAGATTCGTCTTCGACTATGTAAAAATAGCTGTTGTAGCAATCTCGAGGCACAAAATATCCATCTTCACGATCCCACTTAGCATGTTTCACGCCTACATTTTCGGCAGGTATCATCTCACAATTAAATAATATGTCTTTTGTCCGGTATTGCCGATTGTATTTTTCTATTAGCCCCAAGATTGCCTGAACAAATTTCAGATATCCCGGGTTATTGGTTATCTGCATCCCCATGAATTCAGCCGCTTCTACTAAACCATTGATGCCAATCGTGAGATATTGACGGCCGATATTGATGTAGCCAGCATCAAACAATGGCAACATACCATGCTCTTGTAGCTCTTTCAAATTCTCATTATAGGCTAATTGTACCTTATGACAGGTGTCAATAACATCGCTTAAGTATTCCAGATAGTCTATCTCGTGGTTTACGGCATATTGCACACAACGATTCAGGTTGATCGTAAGAACACTTTTTGAACCGGTAGAAATGCCTCCTGCCCCCAATGTATAGCTGAAGCCATTATCCTGTATCTGGTTTCTCAATCGGCAACATGAGCTAAGCGAATCGGCATTATCACTCATGTAGGTAAAGAAAGAATGTCCTTCGGCATACATTTCTGCAGTAAAATCGCCCCATTCTTCATCCATTACATCCCCATCATGGGACAACAAGGCCATAGTCTCTACAGGGAACGTGAGGACCGTCTTGGTCCGTTCTTTGTTAAACCACTTCATAAATCTTTTTTGCAGCCAGTTCAGCCCGTCCCAATCCGGACAACTGCCGTCCGGGAAACGGAACTCCCTAAAAAGACTATCAAAGTAAGGCTTGTCATAATAGGATATGTTCCAAAATACGGCCTGATAGTTACGAGCTCCTGTCGGCTGATTGATAGAATAGACTATTTGCTCAAAACAATCTGTTATGACCTTATCTATAGTTCTCTGTCTGACAGACAAATCGACCACTTTTTCAGTCTCCCTCCAATAATCTTTACCATATTCCATGCCGATAAAGTAATTCAGGTACATGAGAAACTCTGGTGTGGCACACGCACCGCTCAACATACTTGATACCATGAAAACCATGTTGACAAATCCTCCACAGAATGACTTCAGGTTGGTTGGTGCGGTGGAGTTCCCGCCAATCGAGATTGTCCCGCCTATAAGCCATGGATACATGGTAATAGAGGCACAATAGTTGGCCAGACTTGTTTCGTCATTCTTGTATATAAAATGACAGTTGAGCAAATCAAGATATTTGTCAGCAAGTTCCTTCCCATACATTTTTCTGATGCGTTCAGTCAACAATCGACGATTAAGACGTATGAAATTTGATTTTGGCAACTCTCCGATCAATGTAGCTATATTTTTGTGTTCCACGTTGGCATTGGCATCGTATTTTGAACCCGTGGCGGCATTGGCGGCAGCACAATAATCGGCTAAGAATTTCATCTTTTCCATCGCTTCCCGATCTTCGGCATGACGCTGACGGTAAAGCATGAATGACTTGGCTACACGGTAGTGACCTTCGCGCATCAGCGCTTCTTCCACCTGATTTTGCACATCCTCCACCTTTATGCCATCGTGTAAATCAAGATGTCCTAATATCTTTGACATCCCTTCCAAGTCTATGGTTTCATCCACGGAATTGAATGCCTTAATAATAGCATTCATGATTTTATCGAGCGAGAACAGCTCTATGGATCCATCCCGCTTGGTAATAGTAAAGTTCTTAAAACCAGTAGATTCCATAATAATTAACTTATATTGTAATATTTATTTCTGTCTTGTTTCTATCATTAATGTTCCTCCTTTGATGTCTATATAATTCTTGAAGAAAATGTCCGTCATTACTTTATCTTGACGAACCCTGTTGTCGGATCAAAAGATATACGGTCATTTTGGAAAAGTCGTTCTATGGTGCCACTTCTACGCATTTCCCCAGTCGACATACACAGGAGTTCCGGCGTGTCGATAAGAGCAATCGAATCAGCCAAAGTCAGGGCAATGTCAAGTTCGTGCGTGGAAAACAGAATGCACTTTTTTTCTTCGTGTGCGAGTCTGGACAATAGCGTACATAGCTCGTAACGGTTAGGCATATCAAGAAATGATGTAGGTTCATCAAGCAATATCACAGGGGTTGACTGTGCTAAAGCCCGTGCTATCATTATACGCTGGCATTCACCGTCACTCATTTTATCCATCGTCCGGTCTGCAAAGGTTTCCATACCCACCAAAGCAAGAGATCGCATCACAATGGCCTTGTCTGTATCCTGCATCTTGCCTATCCAATTCGTGTATGGCGCACGTCCGACAGCTACGACATCACAACACCTCAAATTAGCTATACGTGTTCGTCCTGTCGTGACAAAGGCCATTTTTTTTGCCATCTCTCCGGCTCGCATGTCAGCTATATTTTGTCCGTTCAGATTTATATCACCTGAATAGCATCGATTCAGTCCGGCAATGGCTCGCAACAAGGTGGACTTGCCCGTCCCATTGCGCCCGATAAGGGCAGTCAGTTTGCCCTCTTTTATCGATGCATCGACCTCACGAAGCAGTAAATTCTCCCCGTAACCTATGGAAAAATGGTGTAACTCTATCATGCTGCAATGGATTTGTTGCGTAAAACGACCCATACTACAATCGGTATTCCCAGTAGTGCGGTAATGGCGTTTATCGGCAAGGTGAATACTTTAGCTACAATATCGCAAAAGAGCAATACGGATGCTCCCGACAGGATGGTTCCCGGAACAAGGACGCGATGATCGCTGTTTTGAAACAACATTCGTGTTACATGAGGCATGGCAAGGCCGATGAACCCTATCGGACCGCAAAAAGCAGTTACGGTTCCGGCAAGCAGTGTCGTCGAGAGAAACAGCAGACCACGAGAACGCCGAAGATTCAACCCCATCGTAATGGCGTACTCTTCGCCAAACAACAGGAGATTGAGAGGCTTGATTGTTATCACTGCCAGCAACAGCCCGACCAATACAGACGGCATGAGGATGATAAGCTGCGGCACTGTCACATCACCCAATGAGCCCATCGTCCAAATCACAAACATTTTCAGAGACTCGTCATTAGCGGTATATTGCAGTATCTGAACGATAGCACTTATTCCAGACGAAAACATCATGCCGAGAATCAATATTACCAAAATATCCTTAATACGATGTCCCACTGCGGTTATAACCAGCAATACGGCAGCAGCGCCTGCCCATGCCGCTCCGGCTATTCCCAACGATGAACCAACTCCCGTGAGAACCACGAGTGCCACCCCGAGGCTTGCACCAGAGCTGATGCCGAGCACGTAAGGACCGGCAAGCGGATTACGGAAAAGCGTCTGCATCTGTAACCCGCTGACCGATAAGGCGGCTCCGGCCAACAGTGCCACTACAGCCTTTATAAGGCGTATGTTGAGCACAATCTTTTCTATGGCACGAGGACACTCGCCTCCGGTCAGTGCCGCCCATACATCGCGGACTGGAATGTTGACCGCTCCTATGGCCAAGTCCAGAAAAAAGAGGACGGCCGTTAAAACAATCAGTATGGAGAACTGTATGGTCGAACGGGAACGCATTTATTTCAGTTTCTTGTAGTACACAAAATCCTCTTCCACCAATTCCGGGTGAAAAATCTTCACGAGGTCACGCAGAACCAACTCTGGGTGTACCACAGCCGACTCGAAATAATCATTACCACCTGACGAATTGACGCGAGCGTTATTATTATAGACGTTTCCAGTTTTGAAACACCGTGTATCGACAAATTTGGGACAGGAGGCCTTCAGCTCGTCCAGCGTGTTGAGCATCCCCACGTTAAGCCACATGTCCGCGTCGGAAGCCAACAGGTATGCTTCCTCCAAGTCTATGGGTTTTGAGGCATTCCCCGTATTCTTTTTATAGATGTAATCGCCCCCGGCATCTGAAATCAACCTGATGGCATAACTTTCGGTCGAGGGCATAAACCATGAATCTCCGTAAGGAATGTTGAGCATTACCGTGGGAGAGTTTTTGGCATTTTCCGCGACTTTCTTTTTCAAAGCGTTATATCGGACCGGTATTGTGGCAAATGTCTTTTTGCCATTTTCCCGTTTGTCAACGACTTCCGAAAGCGCAACCATCCATTCGGCCTTGCCGAGCGGAGACTCTTCAAGATAATCGCCTACATACATAAACGGTATGCCGAGTTCCTTGAGTTTGCTCTCCATTGAGTTTGCACCGTTCACACCATAAAGCAGGACAAGATCGGGGTCGAGTGAGAGCATTAACTCATAGTTGATGTTTCCTTCATATCCGACATCGCCAATGCTATCGCGACGAGCCTGAATATCAGAATTCGAAATGTAATCGAGGCCCGATACGCCAGTTATTCGTCCTACTTCGCCAATGGCGTCGAGCATGGCGATATGGGTCGAAGACATCGCCACAATGTGTTTGGCTTCTCCTTCAAGTACTTGCCCGGTATATCCTTCGGGCACCTCTTCACCGTTGCGGGCAATATACAGCCATGTGGTCACACTATCCGCTCCCTGCCAGGGATTAGTGACGGTTATCAACACACTCTCTTTACCGTCCGCCCCCTTGATGTCGAAGCCCTTGGCATACTCGGGAACGTACACCGACTGGTTGAAATCATTGAGTTTTGAACTTTTGTTGTGACAGCCCGTAAATGCCAAAGAAAGCAATAATACAAGGCTTAGATTTTTCAATGCGTTCATATTGTTATAAATTATCAGTTCCTATTTTTTGTTTTTCCCAAATTTAGGCGTTATTCCGATGACGAGTACATGGCTCCTTCCGAATGTTCTACCGTGGGAGAGATTGTTAAGGTATGGCCTATCTTTAGTGTGTAAATACCAGTCTCGCTGTCCAGTGAGATAACGGGTTTTTGCGTGATATCTTCTTCTATGACGTTGTCCTTGTTACATGACAAAAAGAGGCACAACCCTATAAGGAGCAAGCCCGGAAAAAAGAATTTGTGGTTGGTGTAGAATTTTTTCATATTCGCAGCATTACATATATTCTAAATATCTGCGAAATGAAGGAGAAAAAGACAGAAAAGGTAATAACGACCTTTTTTAACTTCAACCCGTGATCCCGCAGGTGTAAATCTCATTTCGGACATGGCAGGTCTTCTGACTTATCCCGGTCATCGTGCCTTCCCAGTATCACACCAGTGGCATATGTTCGATGACTTTTTGGGGGACTTACAGCAGCGGGTACTGTTCCGGATTCTCACCGGATTCCCTTTTCATTCAGGGGAGATCTACTCCCTCAGAAACCATTTCCAATTGCAAAGGTAAACAAATTCATCGAATGTTGATATGTAATATCACAAAATTTTTCCGAGAGGCGCTTCTCGAATAAAAAACGAAATAATGTATATATCCCCTTGTAGACGGTTTAGCGCCTGTGTTGTTATGTGAAACTTTTATTTCAATACAGTTTTTTATCGCTCTTTCAGATTGGCAAACCAGTAGGAGTACGTCTTCACCGTCCCGTCGTCGAGTCGGATGTCGTAGCTTTGTGAAAAGGGTTCTCCCTGCCGAAACGGGATAGGATATCGAAAAATCGGGCCGTCGTAACAAAAGGTATGGTATTCGCCGTTTTCGCCGTTGGGGTCGATGCCGTCCGGCAGTAAGCCGATAAAATCCCGGTCGATCTCTCGACCAATGGCTTCGGCCCCAAGGCCGTCGGCCATGGTGGTTACGACGACCGTCCGGAGTCCCGAGACGAGAAAATCCGCCATTACTTCCTCCGAGGTCTTGCCCCAAAGCGGTTCGACGACCTCGATGCCGTGCAGGGCAAGTTGTTGTTCCCGATATTTGCGCACGTCGTGCAGGAAGATATCGCCGAAAATGAAATGTGTCACGTCCAGAGCCTTGAAATGCGCTACCGCCCGAGACATGGCGGCCCCGTAATCCTCCATGTTGCCTTTCGGCGTCAGGTCCACAACATGAAGCGGGATGCCGATGCTGTCGGCCTGTACCTGCAACAGCGGAAGCGGAATACCGTGCATGGTCGAACGTCGGGTCTCGCGGTTTACGGTGGTCAGCAAGGAGACTATTTCGTATTTGTCCGATTGTTGAGCCCGCAACAAAGCATGGGCGGAATCTTTTCCCCCGCTCCAGTTGAAAACCGCCTTTATCCGTTCCATACCACCTTCCCGTTATGATGAAAAAAACCGCAGACAAGAACCAGATACTCGGGCATGTGCCCGTCGGTTCCCCATTTCAATTCGAGGCCGAATAACTCGGAAGTCGTGCGTGCGATGTCGAATCCACATGCTTCAAGCGAGGGCCGGACCCATTCCGGATGACGGCACGGTTTCCCGTCGGGGCGTGTACATGTACCTGCCGGACAATACAAGCAGGTTCCGACATAGGCGAACGATCGTCCGTTGTGAAGGCGCTCCATTTCAAGCAGTCGCCTTTCGAGCCGGATACGCTCGGGGCGAATCAATGCCGTTGCGTCCGTAATCGGGAGGTCGCGGGTTTGTGGAGTGATCTTTGTGGCGACAAGCAACACGGAGTCATAGCCTGCGAGATACTCCTCCACGCGGAATTCGAATGGCGGACAGCCCCAACTGCGGCCATAATTGGGACAGGAACGGCAATATTCCGCGATGCGTTCGGCATCACGGAAGCGAGCGATGAAGTCATCGGCAGGTAGTGTCGCCGTAAAATCCTCGGCTGTATATCGATGCGGTAAATCCATATGACAAAGATAATCCTTTTTTCCGGTTTCGTCGAAGTCGGTCGCAAATATATTGCGATGTGGAGCCCTTTTACAAAAAATACCGCTATCTTTATGCAGTCGATACCTTACCACGCTATCTGCTGGTCGTCTATAAAGCCATGATGAACATGAGTATGACGTGGATGTCGATATTATATATATGCAGAGTGGAATCCTGCGAGGTCGCCAGTATGGTGCAGTATTGTAGTCCGCAGAGGAAATTCTATAGTTTAAGTGAGGAACGGGACAGAGTGAGGGCAGAATTTTGTGCCCTTCTTGATTCTTTGTTCGCTATAAGGAAACCGAATAAAATTTTATAAAGATGGAAAACATGGGATATATTCATGTATATACCGGAAACGGAAAAGGGAAGACAACAGCGGCCTTTGGCTTGGCGGTGCGTGCCTTATGTGCAGGAAAAAATGTCTATGTCGGACAATTTGTCAAATCGATGAGATACAACGAAACGAAAATAGAACAATTGTTCAACGGTTCTGTCCCGTCATTCGGCCGTATCCACATCGAACAACTGGGCCGTGGATGCTTTATCGGAAAAGTCCCCGAGCCTGCTGATGCGGAAACTGCGCGCCAAGGATGGGAGCGATGTGCGGCTCTGCTCCACAGCGGGGAATACGATGTTGTAATTCTCGATGAGCTGGCCATTGCCCTATATTTCGGACTGCTTCCGGCATCTCTTGTCCTGAAGGATCTGCACTCCCGATGTCCGTCCATTGAGGTGATCATTACAGGACGGTATGCACCCGGGGAATTGCTCGATGCAGCGGATTTGGTCACCGAGATGGCAGAAGTGAAGCATTATTACACCCAAGGCGTCCTTTCGCGTGACGGAATTGACAAATGAATTTCCGTTGACTTGTTGGGTAACTCCAAATCAGAAGGTATCGGTTATGCTGACGAGACAGGCAAGACCGTCATCCGACCACGCTTTGCCTTCGGCTATCCATTCGAGGACGGCAAGGCGAAAGTCTCCGATTCTGAGGAACGGAAAGAGGTGGCAGGCTCTGGCGGCGAGCACTGGTATTGGGAAAGTGATGACTGGTACTACATTGACAAACAAGGAAACCGATGTGAAAATCAAGATACAGACAAGGACAAAACACATCCATAACACAGCAATAACCCCGGAGGTTCAGACGCGAGCCTTCGGGGTTAGCCAATACGAACAGCACTTCATCAATTGCCGAATCCGAATGACATGGCTGCCTGTTCACAGAAGCGTGCATATTCCTCTTTGTCAGTTCCGCTTTCAATATGGCGGTCTATCAGTTCTCCCAGTTCATCGAAGCAGACTTCGTCACTGAGGCACTCTATGTCTGTCCCGTTCCGGAGATATACTTCATAATAGTCCGAGCCGTTCAGACAGATCAGCACTTCCCCTTGGAAGAGTCTTCTTCGGCGTTGTTGTCGAAATACGCCCATGTCGCCAGACCTGAAAGCATATCGGGTGCGGCGAAGAAAAGCAAGCCCTCCATCCCATCAAAAGAAGCCGCCTGGTCGATACGGACAAAGTTCAGGTATTTCCGGTCCGTCAGTTTTACTTCAAGTCGCTCCACATATTCCTTTACGTCCTGCGGCGTTTGCTTGTACCGTTCTTTTTCGGAAACAAACGTATAAACACGCTCTGGCAGCGGGGCAAAGCCTGCATAGTGTTTGCCACCACCGCAAGTAACAGTATCGGCACTGAGGGTGACGTCCTGCCCCTCTTTGACTTTCACCAATAACTTGAACATACAGCCATTGGTTTTCTCAGGAAAGGAGACTGGAGTATCGCTGTAATAAAACAGAATGGGTAGCGTGGCTTTTTCGCCGAATGCCTCATGGAAATCCTGAATAAAAGTACTAATGTCAGTCATTGTCCTATCGTTAATAATCAACAGTTACAAAAGTATGAAAAATCCGGAAACGAGTCTAATGCCGGCACGGATTACTATCAGACATCAGGAGGGGCAAAAAATTCTAATCTTCTAAGATGCGAACCATTTCGGCAGGCGTGACAACGAATGGTTTTACAGGGAAATGCCTGATATTACCCGTGATAAGATAAGAATCTTCAACGGAAAGAGCGATCTCGTAGAATACGAGGTCTTTCGGGTCTGGGAATTCGATATCTGCTGCCGGAGTCCTGTCTATATTCAATCCATCGGTAATGATGGCTTTGATGACTGTCTCTATCAAAGAAAGATTCAAATGGAACTTCGGTCTTGATAACACGCTCTTGTACTCTTCAAGTATCTCGTCATTGTACAGAGGAACGATTCGCTCCTGCAAGATCGCACGAAAGACTTTGACAGGATTGGATTCAAGGTTACTTTTTATCTTTCATTGCGGGCATTCTGTATCTCTGCGTTAATTTCATCAAGTGTAAGATCCTGCACTCCTGCGGCAGCAGCCTGTGTCCTCATTTCAAGGAATGCCTCCCATGCTTCTTTATTTATCTGTTCCCTGCCGGATGCCTTTATTTCGAACGGAATGCGCCTCTCACGCACGACCGTTTTCATGAATACGGTGATTGCTGCAGTGCTTGTGAAGCCGAAATCATCACATATCATATCGAATTTTTTCTTCAGGGTGTCATCCACCCTCATTGATAGTGTCGCTTGTCCCATGATAGTCTATTTTAAATTGTATGGGCAAATATAATACAATGTATTGATTATTGCAAGACAATATCCATATTTATGACAATGTACATACGATAAAGTGGATGATTTTTCAACCATTGACTCTATTTGCACTTTTGTTATCCTATCCTGACCGCACCGTCAGCAGTCTGTAATTGACAGTTTAGAATATATACCTGGTTAACACACAATTACGAAGTCATAACGACAACAGACTGACCTGTACTCTGGTGCACGGACTTCTTATAAATGCACCTGGAAAGTGTTGTGGCATGGATTGTATGCGGTCAACACATTCTCTCCAGGATGAGTCTGTAGACAGATAATCCTTGCAAAGCATTGTTAAACAGCGTGATACACGAAAAATAGAATTACAGACAATGAAACTGCCCCACCTCTTGATAAAATCACAAAGTATAAAGTTACTCCTATTCCAGCCACATTAAAGAATTCTGCGTATATTTGTCAGAACATTCACACACAGACAGAAAACAGACCGACATGCTCAACCTGCTCACAGTCACATGGGACGTCAACCCTTTCATCCTGACCGGCATCCTGCTTCTGATATGGAGTGCCAGGAAAGGCGGTCCGGCAAGGATTCAAAACAATACTGTCCGGCATGGTGCAAATCAACAGCATTGAAAAAGACTCAAGACCTACGGAACTCATAGCCGGAGTGCTCGGAATCTGGGAAGCATCCGTCCGCGCCAGCCACCATTTTCTGACGGAGGACGATATCCGGAGCCTCTGCCCTCAGGCGGAGGAGGCCATCCGGCAGATCGAGACGTTATGGGTGGTTGAAGATGAGAATGTCCGCATCGGATTCATGGGCATCCAGTCCGGCAAGATAGAGATGCTGTTTCTCCATCCGGACTATTTTCGCAAAGGCATAGGTAGAATGTTGATCCAAAAGGCGTTTTCAGAACTGGACGTGCAGTATGTCGATGTCAATGAGCAGAACCCATCGGCCGTTAGATTCTACGAAAGGATGGGATTCCGCACATTCCGCCGGGACAGCACCGATGACCAGGGCAACCCCTTCCCTATTCTGAGGATGAAACGTCTATTTTGACTGCTGCTTCCGTTTAGGATTGCGCGGAAACCAGCCCTTGGCCACCCGTTTTTCCTGCTCGAACAGCTCAAGGATGGACCAGAAGCAGGAGAAAGCTACTACTCCGACGAGGGTGGAGACGATGATGCTGCTGATAAAAAGCGAGCCTGCCGCCGCACCCGCTCCGGCCAGCAGAAAAACCCACCAGCACTGCTTTCCAAAATAGTATTCAGCCTTGATGACTATGGGATGGAACATCCCTATGATTAAAAAGGTGCCTAAGCCGATGACAATACCCGCGTAATTCATATTCTGACAGTTCTTGGACTGCAAAGGTAGGAATTTTCCACTTGCTGTGCACTCCGGCAAGTTGATAATCCCAATAAATAGGTATTGCCGGACAGCCTTAAGCCCTGTACCTTTGCAAAGGTAAAACCACTGTAAATGCAAGTGCTGAAAGAGGACATACGAGGTCGGATATTGACGGTTGCCAGACAGCAATTCGAGAAGAAAGGCTATTCCAGGACTTCCATGCGCGAAATAGCGGAATTGTCGAGTGTTGGTGTTGGGAATATCTATAACTACTTCACAAGCAAAGATGAATTATTCCGTGAAGTGGTCCGTCCTGTTTTGTGCGCTTTGGAAGCCATGCTGCAAGAACACCACGGCATACGGGGCGAGGATATTATGATGATGCGGTCGGAAAAATACCTGAAATCCTGCATTGACGAATATGTTTCGCTGATTGACAAGCACCGCGCACTGATGGAAATCCTGCTGTTCCGTGCACAAGGTTCTTCGTTGGAGCGCTTCCGCGAGAATTATACCGACCGCTCTACGGAATTGGTCAAGGCGTGGTTCGCGTCCATGCAGCGGAAGCATCCCGAAATCAATACGGCGGTGTCCGACTTCATCATCCACCTGCATACGGTATGGATGTTCACGATGTTCGAGGAACTGCTGATGCATTCCGTGTCACGGCAGGAAATGGAGGCTATCCTGCACGATTACATTCTTTTTGAAATCCAAGGTTGGAGGGCAATTATCAAGATATGAGATACAGGCAATGCACATACAGACAATCAGCCACGTCAGGACGGCTGACAGGGAGGAAATCTTCACGGAGGTTTCCTCCTTTTTTTATGAACAAATCTGAATATCGTTCACTATTAAATCATAATTCTTCTATGAAAGTAAAACCAAAAAAGAAAAAAGGCCTGGCCCGCCTGTTCGAGATAGCGGGTCAGAGAAAAGGTCTGTTGATACTGGCAGGTCTTTTATCGGCAGGCAGTGCCGTATGTATGCTTGTGCCTTATTGGGCTGTTTATGAAATCTTGAAAGAGCTGTTATCTCATGGCGCAAATCCTGCCGCTTCGGACGGAACGTATATGATGCGGTGGGGATGGATAGCGTTTGGAGGGCTTGTCGGCGGACTGATATTGCTCTATGCTGCTCTGATGTCCTCCCATGTGGCTGCTTTCCGCATCCTGTATGGGTTGCGTGTCCGCCTGTCCGAGCATATCGGAAAACTTCCTTTGGGATATTTGAACAACACTTCCACGGGAGCCATCAAGAAAACGATGGACCAGAACATCGAAAAGATAGAAGGGTTCATCGCCCACACCATCCCGGATTTGGTCAATGTCGTGGCTACGGTGGCGGTGATGCTGGTCATCTTTTTCTCTTTGGATGTGTGGCTGACGGTGATCTGTCTGGCGGTCGTGGTGATTAGCCTTTTCCTGCAATTCTCCAATTTCATGGGGAAACGGGCAAGGGAGTTCATGTCCATCTATTACGATGCACAGGAAAAAATGAGCGCATCCGCTGTGCAATATGTACGTGGAATGCCCGTGGTCAAGATTTTCGGGCAAAGTGTCCGCTCGTTCCGTCAGTTCAATGCCGAGATTCAGGCATACAAGACATTCGCCTTGAAATGTTGTGACACGTATCAGAACGGGATGATAGCGTTTACCGTCTTGCTCAATTCGATGGTAACGTTCATCCTACCGATGGGCATCCTGCTGTTGCAAGCCAGTCCGCAATCGCTCTCATTGGCAGTGGTGTGGCTGTTCTTCATCATCATGGGGCCGGGCATGGCTTCACCTGTTTACAAACTGACCTTTTTAGGAGGCAACACACGCGACATCAACGAAGGGGTAAACCGTATTGACCGCATATTGGAAAAGAAGCCTGTGCCGGAGCCGGAACATCCGCAAGTGCCGACCGCTTACGATGTGGAGTTCCGTCATGTGTCATTTTCCTACGAAAACACGGAACAGGGAACACGGACGGAAGCCCTGCGTGATGTCAGTTTCATAGCTCCGCAGGGAAAAATAACCGCCCTTGTCGGCCCGTCGGGAAGCGGCAAATCAACGGTTGCCAACCTGATACCCCGGTTCTGGGATGTGGAGCAAGGGGAAATCTGCATAGGTGGTGTGGATATACGTCAGATAGCTACAACAAAGCTCATGGACATGGTTTCATTCGTATTTCAAGACACTTTCCTTTTCTACGACACGCTGTATGAGAACATTGCCGTCGGCTCTCCTGATGCCACGAAAGAAAAGGTGATAGCTGCCGCAAAAGCCGCCCAATGCCATGACTTCATAGAGCGTCTGCCGCAAGGCTATGAAACACGTATAGGCGACAAAGGGGTGTTCTTGTCCGGCGGCGAAGCCCAACGGATATGTGTGGCTCGTGCCATATTGAAGAATGCTCCGATACTGGTGTTGGACGAAGCCACTGCCTTCGCTGACCCTGAAAACGAGCATAAAATGCAGATGGCTTTGCAGTCACTGATAAAGGACAAAACGGTCATTGTGATTGCCCATCGCCTTTCTTCCATCATCTCCGCACATCAGATTGTCGTTATGAAAGAAGGACGCATTGTGCAATGCGGAAAGCATGAACAGCTGTCCGTGACGGAGGGTGTATATAAAAATATGTGGGATGCCTATACGAGCGCATTCCATTGGACATTGAACAAAAACTAAAAGCAATATGAGAAAGAAGAATTTCTTAAACAAGGTCTTGCAAAACACAAGTTGTCCGCAAGGATTTTGGGGACGGATGATTTTGCGAGGAATGAATTGTTTTCATGCATCTTTAGCTAATCGTGGCATGAAGCAAGTGGAATGGCAGCCGAATTGGAATGTTCTTGATATAGGCTGTGGCGGTGGTGCGAATTTGAAACGTTTATTGAATTTATGTCCGAAAGGAAATATCTACGGCATAGACCTGTCAGAAGAAAGTGTTTCATTCGCCCAAAAGTACAACGAAAAAGACTTGAATAAAAGATGTTTCATACAACAAGGGAATGTTTGTTCATTACCTTATGAGAATGGATTCTTTAATGCTATCACGGCTTTTGAAACGGTCTATTTCTGGTCGCCTGTAAACATAGCGTTGTCTGAAGTGGCGCGTGTTCTCCGAGAAGGAGGTTGTTTCCTTATTAGTTTGGAAGCGAGCGACCCCGAACTTGGAAAAATGTGGACGGAACGGATAGATGGTATGGTTGTCTATACTCCGGCAGAATTGGAAGAACGGTTGCATGAAGTCGGATTTTCATCCATCAGAACAATCCGTAAAAAGGAAGAAATACATATTATAGCATATAAATAAAATAAGATATGAATGCAATAAAGAATATTACAATAGGTCACACGGAAAGACTTTACAAGCCGGTGGGTTACACCATGCTTGCCAACTTAGTGAATATAGTACCGTTTTGTCTTTCTATAGAAGCGATACGTATCATTTTCAGTGCATTTGACGGGAGCGGACAGCCGCTTGACACGAACCGCCTGTGGTGGATATTCGGCATTATGGCTGTTTATATGCTGGTCATGGCTTTGGCAGAACGGGCATCCTACCGAGCCAATTTTAGAGGAGCATACGAAATGAGTGCTTCCGGGCGTTTGTCGCTGGCGGAGCACTTGCGGAAACTATCGTTGGGCTTTTTGTCGAAACGTGATCCGGGTGATTTGTCGTCTATGCTTGTTACGGACTTCATGATGGCAGAAACCGGAATTTCGCACCACCTGCCCCAACTTATGGGTGCCATAGTCATGCCCGTACTGGCTTTTGCTTCGCTTGTATGGATAGATTGGAGGATGGCGGTCAGTATGTTTGCCGCCTTGCCGCTTGCCTTGCTCGTCCTATGGGTAAGTACAAAGGCGCAACGGAAGCTGAGCGGCAGGCAAATCCAAGCGAAGATAAATGCAGGAAACCGATTGGAGGAATACTTGCAAGGTATCCGGGTGATGAAAGCCTACAATCTGTTAGGCGACCGTTTCGTCCGGCTGCGCGATGCCTTTGCAGAACTTCGCCGTGCCTGCATCCGTCAGGAAGCCCTGTTAGGGCCGTTCGTCCTGTTGAGCATCACGTTAGTACGCGCAGGGCTGACGATGATGGTGCTGTGCGGCACTTATCTGCTGTTGGGAGGGAAACTTTCCATCCTCGTATTTGTGCTGTTTCTCGTGGTCGGCTCCCGTGTGTTCGACCCGCTGACTTCCGCCCTGACCAATTTTACCGAGTTCCGATATTTTTCCATTGCAGGAGGACGTATCCTTTCCTTGATGAACGAGCCTGAAATGAAAGGAGAACGGCAATCCCCGGCGGCAGGCGACATCCGGTTTGAGCATGTATCGTTTGCCTATCAGGGCAAGGAAGTGCTGCACGATATAACCGTCACGCTCCCCAAAAATTCATTGACGGCTCTTGTAGGCCCTTCGGGTAGCGGGAAAAGCACGGTGATGAAACTTTGCGCCCGTTTCTACGACCCGCAACAAGGACGCATTTTCTTTGGCGGTATGCCGATGGACGAAATAGCCCCCGAAAGCCTGATGAGCCACATCTCTATGGTGTTCCAGGATGTCTATCTGTTTCAAGACACCATACGCAACAACATCCGTTTCGGCAAGACGGATGCAACGGACGAGGAAATCATTGCCGCCGCCAAGAAAGCCTGTTGCCACGACTTCATCATGCGCTTGCCGCAGGGCTACGACACGATGGTGGGCGAAGGTGGCTGTACCTTGTCCGGAGGTGAGAAGCAGCGCATATCCATCGCCCGCGCCATATTGAAAGACGCGCCTGTTATCCTATTGGACGAAGCTACCGCCTCGCTCGACCCAGAAAATGAAGTGGAGGTGCAGAAAGCCATCGACTCTTTGATTAAAGGACGCACCGTCATTGCCATAGCTCACAGGCTCAAGACCATAAAAGATGCCGACCGCATCATCGTCCTGGAGGACGGCCGGATAAAGGAAGAGGGAACTCATGACGAACTCATTCAGAAGAAAGGGCTTTACGCTCATCTGTGGGACATTCAGGAAAACACATCCGGATGGAAATTGCAGAACGATGCCCAAACGGAGCAATCCGTCCGCTAAGCGTAGGAATGCATACCGCCGAGGAAAAAGTTGACACCGAAGTAGGTAATCAGCACGCACAGGAATGCGGCGGCGCTGTACCAGTGGAATGCCCGGGGGGCGGCAAGAAACCTCAGGGAACGGGAGTGCAGCGCGGCCGCATACACGATAATCGTAATCAGGGCCCACACCTCCTTTGGATCCCAGGCCCAGTAGCGCCCCCATGATACATTGGCCCATACCGCACCGATGACAGTACCGGTAACCAGCAGAAATAGCGCCGGATACAGCAGCAGTCTGCCTACATCCGCCAGGGATGAGGACGCTTCCTGCGCTTCAGGAGAAGAGCCGCGTCCGGCCCATATACCCATCACTCCGTTGAGGGCCAGCAGTCCAAGGAGAGAATAGGATATCATCATACAGGCCACATGGACAGAAAGCAGAGGTGAGGACAGTACCGGCATCAGCGAAGTCATCCCGGGATCGGACTCTCCTATCG
Source organism: uncultured Alistipes sp. (assembly GCA_900550465.1). Lineage (GTDB taxonomy): Bacteria > Bacteroidota > Bacteroidia > Bacteroidales > UBA932 > Coprenecus. The sequence continues at coordinate 202,328 of URSC01000001.1, read as the reverse complement.
ATGCTACCAGAAGTGCGAAACCGCACATCAGCATGGCGAAAGGCTGTATTACCGGTAGCTTTCGGAACAAAGCGAGGGACAGCACGCATGATGACCATGCTATCATCATCATGGTCTCGAATCCGTTGCTCATGGGCACGTGCCCCGAAGCCACCCATCTGAGTATCAACAGGAGGGTCAGATATAGAAAGAACACGCCCGTCAGTATCGCCGCGGGGCGCACGCTCCTGCTGCAGACTCTGCGCAAGGCCGGAGACGTCATACCTGCACAAGTCAGAACGAAAAGCAGAATCCCTGCGGTGAGGGCCGCCATCGCCGCAGGCTTGGGACGGTCAACGGTATTGTACAGCTGCTCCGCCTGCCATACGGTATTGGTGGGAAGATTGTCCGCTCCGCATTTTTCCTCCTGCCACATCCGTAGCTTCGCAAGCACTTCCGAAGCCCCGTCATAGTCCCCGAGAACCACATCTTCCCGCACCAGTCCCAACACCTTGCGGACAAAAAGCCATTCTCCGCTGTCCATGTCAAATGGAAGCGTATCCGTCGATGCGTACCACATCACTGTCCCATCCTCTCCTACGTATGGGAAAATCCTGATTATAGACCATGTAGCGACCATACTCACCACCTGAAACAGTTCCTCCTCCGGATTCAGATCCGTCAGAGGCAGCCGTCCGCGGCCCTTCACCTCTATCATCGGCTCCCGTTTCCAGCTGTCGTAGTAGAACATCCAGCCGGAAAGCACCTGTTCCGGAGTGAGTCCCCTGTATGACTGACGTCCGGTAAGTTTCATAGTGAATTCGCGGGCGAGAGTCCGGACGGAGGTAACCCGGTCGTTGTAATAGACATACAGTTCTCCGAAATCCTCTGCAAGGTCTTTCGGAAGTGTCTTGGGAACATCTTCGCGGTCCGATGAGCAGGATGCCAGCAGAAGTGCTCCGGCACAGACAGCTATCCCTTTAGAGACTCTCCTCAGTGCAGTACGGAAACTCCCCGAGGGATTGAAGAAATGCAGTATCATGCTTCCTATCAGTAAAATAAATCCGGTATAGGTCAATGCAATGCCCCAGGTGTCCCTGCTCACTGACAGAGTCGTCCCCTGCAGATCGGTATCGTAGGACGCCTGGTAGAAACGGTATCCGCGGTGACGGCATATCCGGTTCATCGACACCTCCCGCTCCAGTTCCTGCCCGGCATCGTGTATGACGATAAGGCTGCGGTAATCCATAGGGGCGGTTGTCCCGCGGTAAAAGTCTATCTTAAATTCCTTCAGGGAGACATCGAATGGCAGTGCCTTGGTGCTCCCGTCATCACAATCAAATGTTCTTACAGTTTCTCCGTCCGTGCGCAGATGCAGGGTCCCATTCTCCCCCACGAGAAATGTCATGAGCGCCCCCATGAGTATGAAGACAAATGACAGGTGCATGGCGCTGACCGCCAAGGGAAGAGTATGGCCGCAGCGTACAATGGCAACTGTGCATGCAGCCACGGCCAGCACCCACAGCAGGGCAAATACCGGCGAGCGGTATATGTACTCAAAAACAACCCCGCTACCGCAGGATTTCTCCAGTACGGTAGCGAGGATCAGAATTGCAGTCAGGACTGCAGCTGCCCCGAATGCAGTGTATTTTACTATCTTGTCCAATTGCTTAGATGGCTTCAATGAATTTTACAACAGCATCGCGGTCCTCCTTGCTCAACTCGCGGAACTTCTCTACAGACTGGCGTGCGTGACTCTGCGCATTGCCGTGCCACATGATGGCCTCTACCACGTTACGGGCACGGGCATCGTGCAGGCGGTCGCTGTGTCCAGAACATATCAGGGACAGGCCTCTGCCCCAGAGAGGGGTCGTGCGGCACCATCCGCCGCGGATATCGTTCTGCATGAAAAGCTGGTGCTGGATCAAGTCGCTGTAAGGCCAGATAGTCTGGTTGGGATATTTCGGCAGCTCTGTATCGCCGCGGGCGAAAAAGTTATTGGGATCGTTGAACTCGTCAGGTCCGGTAGTCCATGAAGGACGGTGGCAGGTGGCACAGCCGATTTCGCGGAAAAGCTGACGGCCGCGCTGTACATCCTCGTCATCAAGGTTTCGTGCGGCAGGTACGGCCAGGCCGCGGTGCCAGATCATCAGGTCGGTATACTCTTCATCGCTCATTTCAACGGGAAGGTCCTGGGCCATCAGGAAATTGTAGATATCGGCCTCTACGTCACCGGTACGCCATCTGTCCTTGGCTTCGGGATACTTTGTCTCGAAGTTATCCAGGAAGGCATAGAAGCCGTTCTGAACATCGGGATCCTGGGAAGCAGTAGTGGCGTATGCCGCGGTCATATAGTGGTAGCGGCGGTCGCTGCGGGTAACATTGGTGATGTTCCAGATAGCATTGGCACCGGGACCATCCTGCAGAGCGCCGCGGGAGAGGGCGTAGGTAAAGCGGAATGGATGCTGCTCGCCATCACCCTGAAGAGTGTTTGAATACTGCTTCACCCACTCGCCTCCGGAGAAAAATGCCGGATTGATAGGGATGCCCATAGCCTCTTCCTTTGCGTACTGGGCCTTCAGGGAATCGTCGGGGATGGCGTCCAGCAGACCTGTGCCGTAGATGCCGATAGTGGTCTCAAGCCGTACACCTACCTGGGAATGAGGGATGTCCTTGCCGCCGGACTGGATAGGCACGTAGAAAGCGCTCTCCGGTATGGTCACTTCCGGATAGATGAGCTCATATGTTTCCCCATCCGGAAACTTGTTGCCCCATTCGTCCACGTATGTGAGCCACTGGATGGTTATCTGGTCCTCATCCAGAGGGGCCTTGAAAGGCTCCACCGCCGCAGTCTGAGGCATGCCGGTGAGGGAAGACAGATAAGCATCGTTGCTCTTGTCATAGACTACCAGCAGATAGCCGTTGCCCCAGTCGTCCCAGCGGTAGCGTTCCATGCGCTTGCCGTGACCGTATCCGGGGTGGCAGGCCTGACAGGAATTGCGGATGTAGAGCGGACCGAGACCGTCGAAAGGCTCGGCGGTCTGGGTATAGGAGCGCTCAAAGAAATACTCGCCGTATTTGAACCGGTCAGTGAGACCGGCTTTTTCTACGGCAGGAGCAGGGTCCTCAAATGCCGATGCAGATGAGTTGAATGTAGTTCCGAGAAGACCTCCGGCGTATATCTCGGGATTAACATCAGGATCCGTTCCGTTGTTGTCAGGATCCTTGCCGTTGGGGTCTTCATGGCAGGCTGTCAAGGCAATGGCTGCGGCTGCCAGAAATGAAAGGTATCTGAATTTCATAGTTTGTTACTCTACGTTGCGTACGGCATCCTTGGCCTGGCCGAGAACCTCGTCGAGAGCCTTGCAGGCCTCGCTTGCCTCACCGGCCGAAGGGTCGTTGATATTGTTGACGAAAGGAGCTTTCATGGCCTGAATCTTGGCGAGAGCATTGTCGATAGCGGCCATCACCGCATCATCCACAGTCTTGTTGTGCTCAGCCAGGAAGCCGTGAAGGGAATTGGCCTCGTCACGGTTTCCCTCGATGCCGCCCATATAGACGCTCTGGATGCTGATTATATTGTCATAGAAGTCCTGAATCGACTTATGGCTGTAGGGAGACTCGATATAGTTGGGGTCCTCTCCCGAATAAGGCTTGCCTATCTTCATGGTGCCCACCTCGTCGGCGATGGTCTTGCAGCCGTCGATAATAGCCTCCATAGCCGAGGTCATGCTGCTGTAGGAACTTCCGGGCTTGCCGGCATTGAGCATATTGTCTCCGTATGAGGAAGTCCCACCGTTGACAGTGTAAGGGAGCTCAAGCTGGTCAGCCACTTTTTCCAGACGCTCTGCAGCGACTCCGTCTTCACCTGCCCAGCCGAGTTCCATCTGCCAGCAGCGGTTGCGCAGGTCGCCTGCCACTGCAGCGGCATAGATGAGATGCAGTTCATTGATATCGGCGACATTCTTAGGACCGCCGTTCTCAAAAAGGATGTACTCGATGCCATGGAAACCCAGAACGGTGTTGCCGAGATTGTCACCGGCAAACTGATCGCCGCCCTCGCCGTTCATGGCATTGATCTGGTCAGTGTTGCTCAGAGCCATATTGAGGGCGTCCACATCGAGAGGCCATGAGTCGATATGAGGGTCCACTCCGAAATCCGTGGCCGGTCCGAAAAGGAAGGCCTCACTTTTTTCCCACCAGGCGCGGGCTTCAAGGAATTTCTCGCAGGTGGCCTCCAAGGTAGCCTGGGACTTGTCTTCCTTGAGCTGCTGCAGCAGAGTCTCCAGCTCGGCCGTTGATGTAGAAAGAGCCTCATAGGTAGGAATTACAGTTTCGTTGACAAAACGGTCTGCTATTTTGGCGAACTGCTCATCGTAGGGGTTGGTGATGTCCGTCTCTCCTCCGTTCTGCTCACAGGATGCGGCGCTGGCAAACACCAATGCAGCGGCCGCGAAATAGATAAACTTTTTCATTTTTCCTTTACGTTATTTGTTTGTTAATGTATCTGCTATTTGAAAAATCCGGCGTAGGCTATGCCTATCGAAACCGACGGCTCGTCAATATACTGACTCTTCAGGAACCGGTGGGAATATTCGGCCTTTATGACGATCTCGTCGATAGGATAATAGTTGATACCCACAGCGATACGATGCTTGTCCGTCCACGGATAATCTGTAGTGGCCGGAGCCGGGATATAGGAATCATAATACTCGTACCGCCCGAAGACATAGAATTTCTGTTTCCCGGAAAGCTTGTTCACAGCAGAGAAAATGTCGTAACCGGCCTCTACCCCGCCTGCCATTGCGGCCTGCCCCACAAGAGTATGCTTGTAGGGAGACTCCGTACTGTTCATTGACGAACTGTTCCAGGCGCCTATCAGCTGTGCGTCCTTAAGATATCCGTAATCGTAATTGCCCCTGACTACAAGTCCGTGTCCCTGATACTCGAAATCGAAGGCTCCTATCATCACCGTGCCCTTTACTCCGGCATAGCGGGAACGCTCCTCAGTCACTATATCATTGTTGAAACTGTTGCCGATATAACCGCTCAGGCTCATCCGCAGACCCTTTACCGAGTAATTGTCCACTCTGAACGCTCCGGCAAGATGATTTGCGGGCTTGAACTCGTAGGGTGAGGCCGAGCCTCCGTGGACCCATTCTGAATTACTGAAAAACACTGAGTTAAGTCCCGGCAGCAGCTGAACCTCATACCTCCAGTCCCCTGCGCGGCCCCACAGACTGATACCGGTTTCGTGCCAGGTGCAAGGAATGATGGTGTTCTCGCCCTCGGGACGATAAGCTGTGAAAAACTCCGTCGGCAGATGCTTGTTATTGGTCGCACCGACCGGCACCACGATATGTCCCATTCTCAGATTGAGTTCCGGCATGAATTCCTTCTGTATCCAGAACTGCTCCAGAGCCACCTCTCCTCCCCTCTCTATCTCCCTCTCGAACTCACCGGCTTCCTCGTTCTCCATCTCCACTGCAGCCTCTACACCCCCATGCTCGAATTCAATCTCAGTTCCCAATGTCCATCCTTTGCCGAAATCATAGCCCAGCATAATTACCACGTGCGGCAGATCAAAGCGTGCATGACCCTTCGAATCGCGGTAACTGTCAGGGAACTGATATCGGAAAACATTGTCACTGTAGAAATTATATGTTCCCACGGCCTCACCGTAGCCACCTACTGTCAGACGGGAAAATGCCTTGGTCCACTTGCTTTCCTGCCTTGCAGACGTATCCGCCGCTGCGTATGCTTCGGCCAAGACTTGCGGCGCCCACATACCTGCGGCAGTCAAGACAGTGATTGTCAGAACTATTGTCCTTAATTTCATACTTATTGCCTTTACAGAATTTACGGCTGCAAAGGTACCGCCGGCCGCTCAGGCGGACAATCACAACAAGTTGGTATTTCCGATGCAAAACCTAACCATTTTTTGCAGCAGCGGCAGTCATCCGTAAAACCGTCACCTACCCCAGTAAAACAGGTATCCGTTTTAAAACATATACCGCTATCTTTGCAGCATGAAAAAGATACTGGTAATATCATCGAGCCTGCGCCGCAACAGTAACTCCGACGCACTGGCAGAGGCCTTTGCCAAAGGTGCGGCTGAGGCCGGCAATGAAGTTGAGACTATTACATTAAAGGGAAAGGAACTGCATTTCTGCACGGGCTGTCTGGCCTGCCAGAAAACTCAGAGATGCGTTATCGCAGACGATGCACCGGCCATCGTGGATAAAATGTATGCGGCGGATGTCATCGCTTTTGCAACCCCCATTTACTATTACGGGATGAGCGGTCAGTTGAAGACTCTTCTCGACCGTGCCAATCCGCTGTTTACCACGGATTATCATTTCCGGGACATCTATTTCCTGAGTTCGGCCGCCGAGGAGGATCCCAAGACTCCAGAACGCGCCGTCACAGGATTAAGCGGCTGGATCGAATGCTTTGAGAACGCCAGGTTCGCTGGTTCTGTATTCGCCGGAGGCGTGAATGCCCCGGGGGAAATAGAAGGGCATGCGGCAGTGGAGACGGCATACAGGATGGGAAAGGCCGTCTGACGGGTCTTAATTTCTACGGACAATCCACTCCCATACAGGCATCGCTACTATTCGCGATATTAAACTGCCGATAATTAGGCAAAATATACTGATTTCACTGCCGATATTACAGGAATCTTTTGGATATCCTACTTCCGTGAAAGATCCTGCAAGTATGATTTACCGTTTCTGCAAGACTTTTTATATCAGTTCCGCAGTCGCTGGCAGAACTCCGACGGCGTAACCCCCTCCTGCTTCTTGAACATCCGGCTGAAATGCTGGGGGTATTCGAAGCCGAGGCGGTCGGATACTTGGGAGACGGTTTCCCCTGCCGCCAGCCCGTTCTTGGCAAGCTGGATGACGAACTGGCGGATGTGGTTGCTCGCCGTGTCTCCGGTGGTTTTCTTGATGACATCGCCGAAATAGTTGGGCGACATGCAGAGTTTGTCGGCGCAATACTGCACTGTGGGCAGGCCAATGGTATACTGGAGGCTGTCTTCGAAATAGTCGCGGAGCAGGCGGTCGAAGCGGACGAGGATGTCGGAGTTCTCTATTTTCCGGGTGACGAACTGGCGGTTGTAGAACCGCTGGCAGAAGTTGAGAGCCAGTTCGATGTAGCCCACGAGGATGGCCCGCTGAAGTTCGTCCGGCTTCTTGCCCAGTTCCTCGCGTATCTGACGCATCAGGGAGGCCAGGATGTCGTGCTCCTCTTCGGTCATGTGCAGGGCCTCGTTGATACGGTAATCGAAGAAAGAATACTCCCGGATGCGCTTTTCAAGAGGGAAGCCGTGCAGCAGGTCCGGGTGGAAAAGCAGTGCCCAGCCCGTCAGCATCACCTCCTCCCCATTGTCCTCCTTGCCGCCCACCTGTCCGGGAGCCACGCAGATTACCGTACCCTTCTTGTAATCATACTTGCCGCAGCCGTATGCCAGGTCTATCTCCGCCTCATCGTGGAAGAAGATGCCGTACACACCGTAATCATTCAGGCTGTGGCGCACGGGCGACACCTCGGCATAGTCAATGACGCTGACCAACGGGTGCTGCTCCTCTGCGCCCACATAGCGGGCATAGTCATTGACCTTCCTTACTTTCAGTATCTTGCTCATTGCTCTGTCTGTTAAAGTGATACAAAGATAAAGCATTTCACGGACAATAGGTTGCGCAGAATACAATTTCCGTAAAAATGGTACGCTTCCCCCATTTATGGTTACGGCATTCCGCATTGTTCCGGTGTAATTTTGCATCGGATAAAAACGAGAAGAACAGCATGGAGCAGAAAACAGCATTACCTGAAAATTTGTGCGCGGACGAGGGGGTTGTCTTCATCACGGCCCGCCACCACGTTACGCCGCAGCAGCTCTTGCGCTGTTTCATCTACGGAGAGACTTCCATACCCTTGGAGGCTAACGAAGTTGAAATTCTAAAAGGGCTGTCCGGCACGGCTGATAGGTTTGGATAAATAAAAAGTAAGAATATGGACAGACGCGATTTTATAAAAAGTGGTCTTCTCGCCGCAGCCGTAGGAGCGGTGGGCGGTCCGAAAGTCATTGCGCAGGAAGCCGAAAGGCAGGTGGCGAGGGAAGAGATGTCGAAAGACATTCTCAATTACAATCCGCAGATGCAGTACCGCCCGATGGGGCGCACGGGTGTGAACGTATCGGCACTGGGCTTCGGGATGCTGCGCCTGCCGATGAAGAACGGGCACGTGGATTTCGACCAGACCACACCGATGGTGCGCCGTGCCATTGAGGGCGGCGTGAACTACATAGATACGGGGCGCGTCTATCTCGGCGGCGAGAGCGAGCAGGCGGTGGGCAAAGCCCTTGCCGGGGGCTGGCGCGACCGGGTATATGTCACGTCCAAGATGCCGTGGTGGGAGATGCAGTCGGCGGATGACTTCGAGAAGTTCTTCGACCAGTCGCGCCGCACCATCGGCACAGACGTCATCGACTTCTACCATATCCACATGATCATGCACCGCGCGTGGAAAGACTACGTGCTGCCCTACAAGCTCATCGAGAAGATGGAGCGGCTGAAAGCGCAGGGCAAGATACGCTTCATGGGCTTCTCCTTCCACGACAGCCTGCAATTGTTCAAGCAGGTGGTGGAATACACGCCCGCCTGGGACTTCTGCCTCATCCAGCACAACTACCTGGATTACGAATACGAGGCGGGCGTGCTCGGCCCGAAATTTGCCGCTGCCAACGGCATGGGACTGGCGGTAATGAAGCCGGTACGCACGGGATTCCTCGCCAATCTGCCGCAGGTGATGCGCGACGAGCTTGCCTCCACGGGCATCCGTAAGCCCGACACGGAATGGGCGTTGGACTACCTGTGGGACATCCCCGAAGTCAGCGTGGCAGTGAGCGGCATGGGCAGCATGGCGGATGTGGAGGAGAACCTGAAGTACGCCGCCAAAGCCCGCCCCAACATGCTCACCCCTGCCGAGCGCGAGGCGTTGGGAGCTGCCATCTATGCCTACCGCCACGCACCGGGCCACATCGACTGCACGGGCTGCTACCAGTGCATCCCCTGTCCGCACAATGTCGCCATCGGCTACATCTTCGCCTACGTGTACAACAACTACATCCTGCACAAAAACAAAGAAAGGGCAATGGCGGATTACACCGTCTCGATGTCGCCCGTCCAGCGCGGCGACCCGGCATCCTCGTGCGTAGCCTGCGGCGAATGTCTGACGAAGTGCCCGCAGCATCTGGACATTCCTAACCTATTGGCGAAAGTGAAGGAAACGATGGGAAAATAATAAGTTGATACTAAAGCAATCATTAAAATGCAACAATATGACAATCAATGAATTCAAAGACTATGTAAAGACAGGGCATGCTCTTAGTACCGAGGAAATACATCTGTTTATGGACGAGATGAGCAATGCCGCACGTCGTATCACTTTCCGGTTGAATACGGCTTATCACACCCCGGCAGAAGTACGCACACTCCTTTCGGAGTTGTTCGGCTATGAGGTGCCTTCATCGCTACGTGTTTTTCCACCGTTCTATACAGACTTCGGTAAGAACATCACCGTCGGTGAGAATGTCTTTATCAATGCCTGTTGCCATTTTCAGGATCATGGCGGCGTTGTCATTGGCGACGGATGTCAGATAGGACACAATGTCGTGTTCGCCACTCTGAACCACGGTTTGTCGCCCGAAGACCGCAAGAACACTTATCCAGCACCGATTGTGTTGGGCATGAATGTGTGGGTCGGCTCAAACTCGACTATCCTGCAGGGCGTGACCATCGGCGACAATGCGGTCGTGGCTGCTGGAGCTGTCGTAACTAAAGATGTACCGGCCGATGTAGTGGTCGGTGGAGTCCCGGCAAAGATTATCAAGAAAATCCGATATTGACAAGTTTATAGAAAGGAGGCATATATGAAAAATCCCATTGATGCTGTTGCTCACATCAAGCACGCTGGGCAATATGGCTGCACGCATCCCGGAATGGCTGGGAGAATTAGGAGCAGAGTAATGGTCCGGAATCAATTAGCCGCATTATTATTTATGTTCGGACTGCTTTCATGCGGCGGTACAGAGAGAAACGCCAGCCGGGAGGCATACGACAAGCATATCGCTTCCGCGCATTTCCAGAAATACAAGCAGGGGACGCTGCACATGGTCAAGTCGTTGGAACTAATAGACCAGACACCGCTCAACCCTGCCAACCGACTCTACAACTTTATAAAATAATATATTCAACACATGAAAAAGATACTGTTTTTATTATTCATAGCAACAATGATTAATATTCAAGGAATTATGGCACAGGAAAAGATTACACAGACAACGGAAGCGGACGGAAAGGCCGCTTTCCAGCGGGAAATGATTTTCCCCATCGGCGAGCCGAACACCGCTTACGCCAAGTATTTTATCGGCAACAGCTATCTGGCTCCGATATCCAAGGAGCAGATACCTTTCAGCAATGTCACTTTCGAGCCGGGATGCCGCAACAACTGGCACATTCACCATGCGACTAAAGGCGGCGGACAGCTGGTTTGCGCATCTCGCCTTTGAGGTGCCCGGAGAAAACACGTCCAACGGATATGCGGATATGTTTTTGTGAGGGACCTTGCACCGCTCCCCGATTTTCTCTACAGATTTGCGATGGATATTTTGTAGTAAAGAAAAAACTTTGTACTTTTGCACCGACAGAGTCCACCACGCTTCTTGCTTAGCACAGCGTACCAGGGTGGAACTTTTATTTTATACAGGTATGAAGTATTCCAAACAACCCCTCACCATAGAACAGCAAACTTCTTTGCTAAAAGACCGTGGGCTTTCCATCGGTGATGAAGCCGCTGCCCGAAAGATATTGGATACCATCAGTTATTTCCGGCTTGCCAACTATTTCCGGCCGATGGAAACGGACAAGCAATCCCACCAGTTCAAGCCGGGAGCCACTTTTGAGAATGCCGTGCGGCTCTACGATTTCGACGCATCCTTGCGCGAACTGCTGTTCAAAGCCATCGCCCGGATAGAAATCGCCTTGCGCACGAAGATGATACATCATTTCTCGCTGGCACACGGTGCGTTTTGGTTTGCGGACAAATCGTTGTCGAGGGAAGAGAGGTTATTTCAGGAAAACATCGGCAGCGTGGAGCGCGAGTTGCACCGCACGAAAGAGGATTTCATCAAAGAACATTTCAAGAAATATGACTGTCCGCCTTTCCCCCCTGCATGGAAAACCTTGGAAGTGGTGTCGTTCGGTGCATTGTCGAAAATGTATTACAACTTCAGTGACATAAAAGTAAAGAAGAACGTTGCCCGCAGTTTTGACCTGCCACAGCACAAGATTCTTGAAAGCTGGGCAGCCAGTTTGGCGGCATTGCGTAACTGTTGCGCCCATCACGCCAGGATGTGGAACCGGAACTACCCCGTTACGCCCGCCATTCCCGCCAAGTTAAAGAACGCCTGGATAAGCAATACTGCCGTAGCAGACAACAAACTATACATACAGCTATGTTGCATAGCCTACCTGTTGAACAATATACATCCCGAAAATACATTCACGCAAACGTTGAAAGAACTGATTGCTGCTTATTCCAACGTGGATGTCATAGCGATGGGGTTCCCACCCGACTGGGAAACAGAATCTTTATGGCAGTAAACGACAGCTCCTGCCCGATGCCGTACTGAACATTTTCTCAGTATTATGCTCATCGCTTTTCGGTAAAACTTATAAGCAAAGCAAATTCTGTGAAAATGGTACAGATTGCCGTCCTATGGTTATGTAAAGCATCCTTGTTCCGGTATAATTTTGCATCGGACAAAAAAGAATAACCATGAGGAAAGCAATCGTAATAACCGCCGCCGCACTGGTATGCAGCCTGTCCGCGACGGCACAAACAGAGGAAAATATGAACAGAATCGAAGTATGCAAACAGAATTACCGCACCCTGTTCGGCGGCGAGGCCCTGACCGGGCAGGGCACGGACCCGGAAATGATGGACATCCTCCAGAAGTTCATCTTCGGCGAGGTATTCCAAACTGGCGAATTGACGCTGAAACAGCGCGAAATGATTACCTGCATCACCCTCGCCACGATGCAGACACTCCCTCAACTGAAAGCCCATGCCGGAGCGGCGCTCAATGTGGGCGTTACCCCGGAGGAACTGCGAGAGGTGATGTATCTCACCGCCCCGTTCATCGGCTTCCCAAAAATGCTGAATGCCGTGGCGACGGTCAATGAAGTATTTACGGAGCGGGGTATCTCCCTGCCGTTGGAGAAGCAAGGCAAGGTAACAGAGGAAACACGCCACGAGACGGGCAAAGCCATTCAGGACAAGCACTATCCGGGCGGCATCGCCTCGGTGATGGAAGGCGTGCCCGGCAACATGGGCAAAGATGTGGAGCAGTTCCTCACGGACTATTTCTTCGGCGATATCTATAGCCGCGGAGCACTCGACCTGCGGACCCGCGAACTGCTCGGCTACTGCGTCCTGACCACCCTGGAAGCCGAGAGCCAGCTCCACTCCCACTATCACGGCAACATCACCGCCGGCAACTCTCCCGAAATCCTGACCGCCGCCGTCATCCAGTGCCTGCCCTACATCGGCTTCCCTGCCGCCATCAAGGCGTTGCGTATTATCAAAGAGGAAACGGCGGATGCGGACGGTAAGGCCGCTTTCCAGCGGGAAATGATATTCCCCATCGGCGAGCCGAACACCGCATACGCCAAGTACTTCATCGGCAACAGCTATCTGGCTCCGATATCCAAGGAGCAGATACCTTTCAGCAATGTCACTTTCGAGCCGGGATGCCGCAACAACTGGCACATTCATCATGCGACTAAAGGCGGCGGGCAGATGCTGGTCTGCGTAGCAGGAAAAGGCTGGTATCAGGAAGAGGGCAAGCCTGCCGTACAGATGCTTCCGGGCGATGTCATTCACATCTCGGCAAATGTAAAGCACTGGCACGGAGCAGCGGCTGACAGCTGGTTCGCGCATCTCGCTTTTGAGGTTCCCGGAGAAAACACGTCCAACGAATGGCTGGAGCCCGTAACCGATGAAGAATACAACCGGTTGGAAGAATAATCATGACACTCGAAGAATTCAAGGATTTCGTGAAGACCGGCAAGCCGCTTGATACGGAAGAGATACATCGGTTCATGGACAGGATGGGCGGGGAGGCACGGAAAATCACTTTCCGGCTGAACTCCGCCTATCATACTCCGGAGGAAATCAGGGACATCCTTTCCGAGCTTTTCGGGAAAGCTGTCCCCTCCACGCTCCGTGTGTTCCCGCCGTTTTATACCGATTTCGGCAAGAACATCGAGGTGGGCGAGGATGTGTTCATCAACGCCTGCTGCCATTTTCAGGACCATGGCGGCGTGCGCATCGGGGACGGATGCCAGATAGGGCACAATGTGGTGTTTGCCACACTAAACCATTTCCTGGAGCCGGAGAAGCGCAAGATGACCCATTCCGCGCCTATCGTCCTGGGGAAGAACGTCTGGGTAGGCTCCAATGCCACTATCCTGCAAGGCGTGACCATCGGCGACAATGCCGTGATAGGTGCCGGGGCGGTCGTTACGGGCGACATACCGGCCAATACCGTCGCAGTTGGCGTCCCGGCAAAGGTGATCAAGCACATATCCGTAAAATAAGTTTATCTTTGCATGACTATTTTACGGAAACATGAAAACAGCAGAACGCATCATCCTCATAGCCCTCGCTGCATTTGTCCTTAGCAGTTGCCGTGGTTCATCAGAACAACCATCTGATACAGACACTCATCCGTATGCCGAAGCCGCAGAAGCCGTCACTTCTTACGAAGGTACCGAGATTCTTGCCCATGCCGCTGACAGCACCCGGGAAATCCTGATGGAAACGGAGATATTCGCCATCAAGGGTGCCGACACGCTGAGACTCGACCGCTACTTTCTGTCAGGAATAGAGCAGACTGACTCCCCTGTGGTAGTATTCGTATTCGGCGGAGGTTTCAGGTTCGGCGAAAGGTACTCCGAAATGTTCGTGCCTTACTTCGAGTTTCTGGCCCGCCACGGCTGCACGGTCGCTTCGATAGACTACCGCACCATGCTGGGCCGGATAACCTTCGACGGACGCCCCTCCCCCGTAGATTTCATGAATATCCTCCAGTCTGCCATTGACACAGCCGTTGTGGACCTGTACGACGCGACGCGGTACATCGCGCAGCAGCGGGAGGCCTGGGGCATTGACCCTGAGAAAATTGTCATCAGCGGCTCCAGCGCCGGGGCCATCACCGTCCTGCAGGCCGAGTACTACCGCTGCAACAGCCACAGCCTGGCGGCCCGCCTCCCGGGGGGATTCCGCTACGCGGGGGTGATATCCTTCGCAGGAGCAATCTCCGACAAGCAGAAGCTGCACTGGCAGACCCTTCCCTGCCCCGTCATGCTCTTCCACGGCAATGCCGACGGCATCGTCCCCTTCCGCAAGGCCCACCTTCCCTTCCTCGGCGGCCTCTGGGGCTCGGAGACCATAGCCCGGAACCTCGAATCCCTGGACTCCCCCTGTCATTTTTACGAGATAGACAATGCCGGACACGAGATAGCCTCCCTCCCCATGACCCGCAACCTCTACGACATCGCGGCCTTCCTCTCCCGCCAGGTCATCGACGGCAAGCCGCTGTCGGTCCATACGCTGGAGACTGTTCCCGGAGCTCCGGCCGCCAAGAAGAGATTTACCGTCATCGACTATATCAGGAACAATACTTAAATATTTGAAAATATGAAGCCCACATCCGCCATCATACTGGCCGCAGTCCTGACTGCCTCCTGTGCAGCAGACCGTGATGCCGACAGAGCCAGAAGCACCGCGAGTGCCGACAACCTCAGAATGTACACGGAAGCCATCTCCCACGACTCCTGCCAGGGACGCAAGCCGTTCTCAGAAGGAGCGGCGCGTGCAGTCAGCTACATTGCCCGGCAGATGGAGGAAATCGGGCTCAGACCTTATCAGGACGGCTCCTATTTCCAGCAGGTCGGCGTCAAGTCTACGAGGTTCCGCTGCACCGGTCCCATGAGGATAAGCACTCCCAAGGGGCGGATGTCTCTGAAATGGCAGGAGGAATATGTCGCCTTTTCGGCCCGCGACGAGAGCCGGATAGACATAAAGAACGCGGAACTCGTGTTCGCCGGATACGGGATAGTGGCTCCGGAATACGGCAAGAATGATTTCAGGGGTATCGACAATCCTCAGGACAAGGTCGCCCTGGTGATTGTCAATGATCCGGGGCTGGACAGCGACGACACGGAGTATTTCAACGGGGACAATATGACGTACTACGGGCGATGGACGTACAAGCTCGAGGAGGCTGCCAGGCAGGGACTCAAGGGGGTACTCATCATCCATGAGGACCGCGGGGCAGGATACGGATGGTCGGTAGTAAGGGCTTCCGGCTCCGCGAAAATGTATGTGGACGGAGATACGGCATATCACTGTCCCCTGAACGGATGGATCAGCAATGGAGCCGCAGCCAGGCTGCTGGCAGACAACGGCTACGACCTGGCGGAGCTCGTCGAGGAGTCCAAGTCTCCGGAGTTCAAGCCTGTCCCGTTGAATTCCACCGTCAGCGTCTCAATGGAGCTGACCTTTGACAGGCAGAAAAGTCCCAACGTTATAGGCTATATCCCCGGCAGCGGGAATACCGACGAGAGCGTGGTCTACATCGCGCATTGGGACCATCTGGGCTACGGCACTCCGATAGACGGGGACAGCATCATCAACGGTGCTACTGACAATGCGGTCGGAGTGGCGTGGATGCTGGAGATCGCCAAGTGTTTCAACGCCCTGCAGGAGAAGCCCCGCCGCAATATCGTGTTCATCTCCCCTACCTGCGAGGAATCCGGATTCCTCGGTACGGAATACTATGTGGAGCATCCGCTGTTTCCGATAGAAAAGACCGTTGCAGTGATCAATCTGGATGTGTTCCCTCTCTGGGGCGAGAACAGCGACGTCACCATCACCGGATACGGCCATTCGGACTTAGACCGGACAGTAGCGGAACTGGCAGAGAAATACGGACGCTACGTCATGCCCGACCCGGATGCGTACAACGGAATGTTCTACCGCTCGGACCATTTCCCCTTCGTGAAGAAGGGCATTCCGGCCATGTTCGCCAAAGGCTGGAACGACAACCGCATCCACGGCAAGGAATGGTCCAGGGAACAGATAGCGCGCTACTGGGCGGAAGTCTATCACAAACCTACCGACCAGACCCGTCCCGAGGACGATTACAGCGGCCTGCTCCAGGAGGTACATCTGTTCTTTGACCTCGGATATGAGCTGGCTCAGGGGACCGGCTATCCACGGTGGAATCCGGGCTCTGAGTTTGCGGGGGTACTGGAGAGGTAAAAAAAAGTGATGCCTATAGCACCCCGACATTCTTTATAATTTCAAGAAGCTCATTGGGCGTAACGACTCTCGTGTTGACTGGAAAATGCCGGATATTACCGGTTACGAGATACGAATCCTCCCGGGACATCGCCACCTCGTAAAAGACCACATCCTTCTCGTCCTTGACCAATCCCGAAATCGCAGACCTTTTAGAATCCACACCGCCCTTGACTACAAGGTCAATTACTGCTGCAATATCATCCTCTGCAAACCTGAATCTGGGCCTGCGCAACACTTCCCTATATTCGGCAACAATCTCCGCATTGAACATAGGTACAATGTCCCCGTTCACAAGATGCTCCAAAACTCTCACCGTAGCCGAATCTGGGCGCACGGCAAGCATGGCAGACACCAGAACATTGGTATCTATGACTACATATATCTTCATCACTTACCTTCCCTTGTCAATCTTATCTCCTCGTTGATCTCATCGAGCGACATACCGGATATCCCGTTGTCCGCCGCCGACTTCCTCATATTGAAAAACGCCTTTCTGGCCTTCTCCCTGACATCGTCCATAGTATCAGCCTCAATGGCAAAAGGAATACTGCGTGTCCTGACCACCTGCCTGACATATACATTGAATGCGGTGCTGGCACTCATTCCGAACTCCTCGCAGAGACGGTCAAACTGCTCCTTCAAATCGGAGTCCAATCTGATAGTAAATGCTGACTGTGACATAATACGATAATTTTTCACAAAGATAGCAAAATGATATACAAATGCAACCAAAAATGATTTTTTATATTGACTGCCCGCAGTCTGTAATTGACCATTTTGAACATTACGCTGGAAAACAAATAGTTATGGAATCATGCGGACAACAGACAGAATGGTACGCCTGAGGCGTGTATTTCTTCAAATACGCCTGGAAGGTGCTGTGGCTGGGGTAGTCTGCGGTCTGCATATTTTCTCCAGGATGAGTCTGTTATCCGATGATCCGCGCACAATGTTGTCAGACAGTAATGTATGCGAAAAGCGGGATAACAGACACGAGGTAAATACACTCAGTCTGTAAATCGCGTAATTTGTGTAAGTTTCTATGAGACATTGGAATATGTGGAGTTGTGCTGAACAGACTGTGCCCGCACTGCGACATAGACGACAACATGACAAAGGAGATGTTCGATTTGCTATAAATGACTAACTTTGCAGAAAATGCCATACACCATGTTCGACATACAGTCACTTGATAAATATCGGGAAGACAACCGTCTCGAAGCCAAGAAAGCCAAAGGAGGACTTCCGCACAGCCTGTGGGAGACCTACTCCGCATTCGCCAACACCGACGGCGGCCTCATCCTCATCGGAGCCAATGAGCAGCAGGACGGCACACTCATACCCACCGGATTCACAGAAGAAGAAGTGCGGAAAATGAAAAAGCAGTTCTGGGACATCATCAACAACCGCCAGAAAGTCAGCGACAACATCCTCACCGACAAAGAAGTCTATCCCGAGCATCTTGACGGCTCGGTCATCCTTGTGGTCGACGTCCCCCGTGCCCAGCGCGAGCGCAGGCCCGTCTACATAGGCGGCGACATCTTCTCCGGCACATACAAGCGCAACAGCTCAGGTGACTATCACTGTACCAAAGGCGAAGTCCGCTCAATGCTGCGCGACCAAGGCTCGCAGACGGTTGATACCAAGATTCTGACCGGGATGAACCTCTCAGTCCTAAACCCGGAGAGCATCCTGGCATTCCGAATGAACCACCGGAACACTCAACTCAACCACCCTTGGAGCAACCTCACGGATGAAGAATTCCTCATCAGGATAGGAGCAGCGGCCATCAGCGACACTGACGGCAAGGCCCACCCCACAGGGGCCGGACTTCTCATGTTCGGCAACGAATACGAAATAGTCCGCGAATATCCCGACTATTTCCTTGACTTTCGTGAAATGGTAAATGACATCACCGAATGGACAGATCGTATCTGGTCTACATCAGGTGACTGGAGCGGCAACGTTTTCGATTTCTACCGCCGCATAGTTACCCGCATTGTCCAGGACCTCAAGGTTCCATTCCGTCTTGAAGGACTTTACCGTATCGATGACACGCCCCAGCACAAAGCCGTCCGCGAAGCCCTCGCCAACTGCCTCGTCAACGCCGACTACTACGGCAGAGGAGGAGTAGTGGTTCGCAAACACCGTGACCGTCTCGTCTTCGAGAACCCCGGCACCATCCGGATAGGCAAAGCTCTCATGCTCGAAGGCGGTCACTCCGATCCGAGAAACTCCGTTGTCATCAAGATGTTCTCAATGCTCCACATTGGCGAGCGGGCCGGCAGCGGCATTCACCGTATCATCTCCGCCTGGTCTGCCGCAGGCTATGATGCCCCTCTGATAACAGAGCGCATCGGAAACTTCGAGAGGACGACACTGACCCTGCCCTTGACACTTGCCGCCAAAAGTACCCAAGAAAGTGCCAAAAGTACCCAGAAAAGGGGTGTCCTGAAAACTTCAGAAGGTACCCTGAAAAATGCTCCTACAGATACTCTAATCGCCAAAAGTACCCAGAAAAGGGGTGTCCTGAAAACTTCAGAAGGTACCCTGAAAAAAGGTGTCCTGAAAAATGACCCCGTTAAGTTTGGAAAGACAGCCACCGCCATCATCAATGCCATCATTGTTCAACCTACGGTAACACGAGAAATGCTCGCAGAGCAGCTGAAAGTATCTCTCTCCACGATCAAGAAACACCTAAAGCGTTTCAAAGACCTTGGCCTGATAGAACGCATTGGCCCCGACAAAGGCGGTCACTGGAAAGTGAAAAAATAACATTCGACTTTAACTCGCGGGAAGCAACATAGTGATAGATTGTAAATTCAGCAAATACAGCATCACCTATGGATAAACATATAATACGAAATTGGTCCAAAAGCGACATTCCTGCTTTGGCCAAATATCTTAACAACAAGAAAATATGGGACAATTGCAGAGACAGTCTGCCATGCCCCTATACTGAAGAGGACGCGGCCCGATTCATAGAATCTACCAAATGTCAGAATGGACAGCATAACTACTGCGTCGAAGTCAACGGAGAAGCCGCAGGCAACATAAGTTTTATTCGTGGAACAGATGTGGAGCGCTATAATGCCGAACTAGGTTACTGGCTCGCAGAATGTTACTGGAACAGAGGAATAATGACCGCCGTGCTGCGACATACCATAGACGATTACTTCCTTAATACCGATGCAATACGTATCTACGCTAATGTATACGCAAACAATCCGGCTTCAATGAAAGTGCTGGAAAAGAATGGGTTCAGGAAATGCGGGATTCATGAAAAAGCGTGCTTTAAAAACGGAGAATTCATAGACTGTCATTACTTTGAACTGCTTAAATGAGGGGGTGGGATGAGGCCGCGCAAGGTAAATTTTAAAGTCTGTAATTGACTGATTTGAAAATTTCGCTGGAAAACAAATAGTTACGGAATTATGCAGACAACAGACTGAACAGTGCGCCAGAGCGCGTACTTCTTTAAATGCGCTTGGAAAGTGCTGTGGCTGGGGTAGTCTGAGGTCAGCACGTTTTCTTCAGGACGAGTCTGTTATCCGATGATTCCGTGTAAAGTGCTGTCATATAGCAATGTATGTGAATAGCGGGATAACAGACGCGCGGTGAAAGTCTTCAGTCTGTAAATCGCGTAATTCGTGAAAGTCTCTATGAGACATTGGGATATGTGGAGCTGAGTGTAACAGACTGTTTTGGGATGTCGAGGTTGGGGATGTTGAATGGTTATTTGGTTGGGATTAAGCCGCGCGGGGCGGCTTTTTCCCTGACCCTGCGCCGCGGGCGATCTTACATACGCCGGGGGACGCAGGATGTGCCGGGCTTTGCCCGGATTTTTTGCACCGTAAGAACATTCCGTAAGCAAGCTTCCGGACTGCTCTTCCGGCACAAAAAACGCCCGACTTTGCAGTCGGGCGCATCCTGCTTGTTGCGTCTGTGATCCGGTTGGGATTCGAACCCAAGACCCACAGCTTAGAAGGCTGTTGCTCTATCCAGCTGAGCTACCGGACCCGGAGTCATTCGGATGGGCTCGCACGCCTTGTTGTACTCTTTTAGGTACTGAGCGTCGCCTGTTTCCCGAATGCGGCTGCAAAGATAGAAAAATATTTACATTCCCAAATTTTTTCCATAACTTTACCAGCCTAACTTTAAAACACTGAGAGAATGGAAGAGAACAGAGAGCTGGGACTGGCGTGGGAGCTGGTTGAGAGGACGGGGGTTCATGTGTTTCTGACTGGTAAGGCGGGGACGGGCAAGACGACTTTTCTGAAAAGGCTGAGGGATGAGGGCACGAAGCGTATGGTGGTGCTGGCGCCTACGGGGATTGCGGCCATCAATGCGGGCGGTATGACGCTGCACTCGTTTTTCCAGCTGCCTTTCGCACCATATATTCCTGATACATCGTTTACTGCCGGCGGCGGAGCTCAGGCGGCAAGGTATTTCCGTTTCAGCCGCGAGAAGAAGAACATCATCCGGAGCATGGACCTGCTGGTGATAGACGAGATAAGCATGGTGCGCGCCGACCTGCTGGACTCGGTGGACAGTGTTCTGAGGCGTTTCGGGGACCGCAGCAAGCCGTTCGGCGGTGTACAGCTGCTGATGATCGGGGACCTGCAGCAGCTCGCGCCTGTAGTGAAGGACGAGGAGTGGGAAATGCTTAAAACGTACTACGACACCCCTTATTTCTTTTCCAGCACTGCCCTCAGCAAAACCGAATTCTGCACCGTGGAGCTCAGGAAGGTCTACCGCCAGAGCGACAGTCGCTTCCTGGACCTGCTCAACAGCATCCGGGACGGCCGTTGCGGGAAAGATGTGCTGAAGGCCCTGAACGAGCGGTACATCCCCGATTTTCATCCCAAGAAGGAAGACGGCTATATCCACCTGGTGACCCATAACCTCCAGGCCCAGCGCATCAACGACCGGGAGATGGACCTGCTCACGGGTCCCTCCTACTCTTTCCAGGCCGTCACCGAAGGCAAGTTCCCCGACTATGCCTACCCAGCCGACGAGATCCTGACCTTAAAGAAAGGAGCGCAGGTGATGTTCGTCAAGAACGATACCTCCGGCGAGCACCGCTACGTCAACGGCACGATAGGTGAGGTTACGGACATCTCGGAAGACATGATCGAAGTGCAGTGCCGCGACAGCGGAGCCACGTACACCATTCAGCAGGAGACATGGAGCAATGCCCGCTACGTCCTGGACGAGGACACCCGGGAGATCCGCGAGGAGGTCGAGGGCACCTTCCGCCAGTATCCGCTGAAGACGGCCTGGGCCATCACTATACACAAAAGCCAGGGCCTGACTTTCGACCGGGCCATCATCGATGCCCGCGCCGCATTTGCCCACGGCCAGACCTATGTGGCCCTGAGCCGCTGCCGGACCCTCGAAGGCTTAGTGCTGAGCTCTCCCCTCGCCTCCCGGACGGTCATAAGCGACAGTGCCGTGGAGGATTTTACCCGGCAGAGCAAGCTCACCGAACCGGATGCGGAGCGCATAGGGACGCTCCGGCGGCAGTATTTCCTCGACCTGCTGACGGACCTCTTTGATTTTTCCGGGATAGAGAAACCTCTGAGAAAATACATCCGGACAGCTGAAGAGCACCTCCAAAAGCTCTATCCCAAGCAGATAGCCGGTCACCGGGAGGCTTTGGAGCATTTTGCCGCAGAGGTGACGGAAGTTGCCCTGAAATTCCGCCCCCAGTACACCCGGATGGTAGAAAGTACTCCCGACGGCTATGCCTCCAGCTCCGTCCTGCAGGAGAGAATACGCTCCGGCGCTGAGTACTTCAGGGAGAAACTCGAGGCTCTCGGAGAGATATTCAACCCCGATTCCCGCCTGAGTTCGGACAACAAGGAGATAGAAAAGCTGCTGAGCCAGAGCATGGAGGAATTTTACGACAGTCTCCGCCTCCGGACCGCCCTCCTGGAATTTACCGCAGGCACCGGCTTCGAGACCTGCGCCTATCTCCGCAAGAAGGACCTGCTGTCAATAGAAGGGCCAGCTCCCACTCCTAAAAAGGCGAAATCCACCTCGGAGGAAAACAGGAAGGCGAAGGAGCAGAAAGTGGAGGTCCCGGCGGATATCCTGCATCCAGGGTTGTACAGTGCCTTGGTGGCCTGGCGCCGCTCGGAGGCAACAGCAAGGAATGTCCCGGCGTACGTCGTCCTTCAGCAGAAGGCCATCCTCGGCATCAGCAACCTACTGCCGCAGGACCTGCCGTCGCTGCTGCGGGTCCCGTATTTCGGCAAGGCCGGCGCGGAAAAATACGGGGAGCGTATCCTGGAAATGGTCAAGGAATACCTCAGCGGTGGAGTCAGCGCGGATAATTCAGTTGTCGACGTGAATACGGAAGGAGCGGGCACGGGTTTTGAAGAATAAAATGCTGTTTGGAACTTTTAAATGAAAATGATATGAGAAAGCTGTTAATGATCGTAGACCCGCAGATAGACTTCATAAGCGGAAGCCTGAAGGTGGAGGGTGCAAAGGAAAAAATGGACGCTCTTGCCGACTACATCCTCAGGACCGACGGGGAATACATCTGCAAGCTGATAACCATGGACCAACATCCCTACCGGCACTGCTCGTTCTACGAGAATGGAGGGCAGTGGCCGATGCACTGCGTGGTGAATACCATTGGCGCTGCCGTCTATCAGCCGATTATGGACGCCGTGTACAATACTCAGGGCGAGGTGAAGATGTTCCGCAAGGGCGAGAAGAAAAATTTCGAGGAGTACTCCATCTTCAAGAACCTATGTTCGGCCCGCCACATAGATTTCCTGCTCTACCGCCTGGACATCGAAGTGGTGGATGTCTGCGGTATTGCCGGAGATGTCTGCGTACTCAACACTCTCAAGGACGGCATCGCCATCTACGGCCGCTCTCCGCAGTTCAATGTGCTGGAGGAATACTGCCCCTCGATCGACGGAGGCACGGCCCTCCGGGAGTTTCTGGAGTCATAAAGTAAAATTGGGAGATTATTCTGTAATCCGGGTTGCGGACGGTACGGGCACGGAATGTAACTTTGCAGAAAAATTATCCATCGGATATGAAACGTATTATTCCAACCATCGCGGCGGCCCTGGCGGTATGCCTGACGGCCACTGCACAGAATCAGCAAGTTATGAACAGTAAAAAGACACTCGTGGCCTACTTCTCAGCCACCGGAACTACTGAGAGGGTTGCAAAACTTATTGCAGAAGTCACCGGCGGAGACCTTTACGAAATCACTCCCGTACAGGAATACACTGCCGCCGACCTCGACTGGACCGACAAGACATCCCGCAGCACTAAGGAAATGAACGACGCTAAGTCCCGCCCCGCCATCAAGGCAGACCTGCAGAACGCCGGCAGCTATGACGTAATCTACATCGGCTACCCCATCTGGTGGAACCTCGCGCCCCGCGCCGTTAACACCTTCTTAGAGACCTACGACTTCTCAGGCAAGACCGTCATCCCCTTCGCCACCTCCGGCGGCAGCGGCATCACCAACTCCGCCGCCCAGCTCAGGAAAGAGTATCCCGCACTTTACTGGCAGAGCGGCAAGCTGCTGAACAATTCCTCCAGGGCCGATATCGAAGCCTGGGTAAAATAACCGTACAACCACAAATCCTCCATTATGAGAAAGAATTTCGGAGCCAAACCCCTCACCTACCCCCAGCCGGTGTACATCATCGCCACCTACGGTGAGGACGGCACACCCGATGCCATGAACGCGGCATGGGGCGGTATCAGCGAACAGAACGAGATAAGCCTGTGTCTCAGCGCGGGTCACAAGACTGTCAAGAACATACTCAAACGCGGAGCATTCACGGTCAGCATGGCCGAGGCCGGACACATCACCGTCTGCGACTACGTGGGTCTGGTATCCGGCAACAACACCCCGGACAAATTCACCCGTGCCGGCTTCCACGCCGTCAAGTCGGAGTTCGTGGATGCACCTCTGATTGAAGAACTTTCAGTGGCGGTGGAATGCCGCATGAAGGACTACAATCCCGAGACCTGCATCCTGCGCGGCGAGATAGTCAACGTCAGCGTGGACGAGAGAGTCCTCACCCCCGAGGGCAAGGTGGATCCCGCAAAGGTCTCCCCTGTCATCTTCGACCCGTTCAACAACATCTATCTCAAAGTCGGAGAAAAAGTCGGCAACGCCTTCTCGGACGGACGCCGCCTCAAATAACCGGCAAGTGCTTAATGCAAAAGGCTGACCTCACCGGGTCAGTCTTTTTTGTTGAGACGGTTCTTCATGGAGGCGATAAAAGCGGAACTGATGATACCCGTGGGGATGGCAAGCATGGCAATACCGATGAAGCTGATGAAGGCGCAGAGAATACGGCCTATGGGAGTGACAGGATAGATATCACCGTAGCCGACTGTTGTAAAAGTGATGACGGCCCACCACATGCTGTCACCGATATTCTTGAATACTTCAGGCTGTGCTCCTTTCTCGACGAAGTAGACCAGTATCGCAGAAAAACAGATGATGATCAGGCAGGCGGTAAACGCAGTCAGAAGTTCGGAACGTACTGATTTCATCACTTTCAGGATGAGCTGGAAAGCAGTGGAATAGCGTATAAGCTTGAACACCACGAACACATACGGCAGTATGATGATATGGACGATCTCGGTATCCCAGTAGAAATAGGTCATTACAAACGGAATGACCGCCACCAAGTCCACAAGCCCGTAGAAAGAGAAAATATACTTCAGTCGGCTGCGATATGCAGACAGGCCGGGATAAAGCGCAGGCGCTGAATATATCCGAAGCAGATATTCAATCAGGAATACCAGCGAGGCGAAATGTATAAAACTCTGGAACAGCCAGCCGTACTGCTGGAATTCCTTGAAGGAAGACAGCACTACCGATGTGATGGAAAGCAAAATGAACAACATGGCCGTAAAACGGACTGCCCTGCTTTTCAAGAATTTCTGTACGATACCGATGCGTTTTTCCATAGCAACTTGTTACTTGTCCTACAAACTTACGCAAAATCTATGGAAAAACCTCCAAAATTCGGCAGATTAACGCAATGTAATCTGTAAATTAAGTAGTTAGGAGAAAATCGCGGAAGTTGGATAGAGGGCTGAATAGCGTTTCAAAGCGGATTGGAGAAAGAGAACGGTTTCCTAATCGTTACCCGTCAGAAATGCAGATTTAACACTCTCTGTCCCGTTTGCGCCGTTCTGCGTAGATTTGCTTGTCAGGGTTTAACTCGTTGATTTATAGTTTTGCAACCAAAAAAGAACGAGTATGACAAGGAGCACATTTCGCGTGCTGTTCTATGCGAACGGCAGCAAGGAGAAGAATGGAATTGTCCCCATCATGGGACGGGTTACAATCAACGGAACGGTGGCGCAGTTCAGTTGCAAACGGAGCATCGCAAAGGAGCTTTGGGACGCAAAGGGCAACCGTGCCAAGGGCAAGAGTTTAGAGGCAAGGGAAACGTACCTTGCGCTTGACAATATCAAGGCGCAAATCATCAAGCACTACCAGCGCATATCCGACCGTGAGGCGTTTGTGACGGCAGAAATGGTGCGCAACGCCTATCAAGGCATAGGCGGCGAGTATGAAACGCTGCTCAAAGCCTTCGACCGTGAGGAGTGTTGCAATCTTGCGAAGTGGAAAGGCGCATCAGGCTGCCAAACGGTTATTATTTGGAAGTGTATGCGCTGCCAATGGTAATGGCACTGGCTTTCCGTATCAACACATCCAATGCCGCAAGAGTGCGTAATGTCTTGCTGGAAACAATACCAACGGAAAAATAGCAAGTTTGTGTTTGGGGCAGACCAAAACCGCTTGCTATCCTCAGTTGGTTGAAACGTCATTTTATTTGTGCCCGAATCCTACTCAAACTTGCCTGTGTGATGCCTAAATAGGTGGCGATACTTCCTAACGGCAACCGCTGTAACAAATCAGGCTCTTTCTCCAACAACTCGTGATACCGTTCCGAGGCGACGACTGACAACATGGAAATCAGCCGTTCCTCGGCAGCAAGCAGTTCCATTTCCGCATAACGCCGTCCCCAATTGGCTATGTGCAAATCCTTCAAGAATAACTCTTTCAGTTTTTTCCTTTCCAATACATATAAGACAGAATTTTCCATCAGCTCCATTGTTTCATACCCCGGTTCGTCATTCACATATCCTTTCATGGAAACAATAGTCGCCCCTTCCTTGCCGACCCAAAAGGTAATTTCTTTCCCCTCTACCGAAGTATAGGCGCGGACAATGCCTTTCTTGATGAAAAAGATGTCTTTTTCTATCTTGCCATATTCCAACACTTGGAATCCTTTTGGGTATGAGACTTCCGTCAGGCATTGCCGCAACTTGTCCAAAGACGCATCCGGCATGGCATATCTCTGGTTGATGATTTCCTTTATATCCATAAGTCATTTTGTTGTGGTACAAAATTATAAAATAGCGCACAGAAACAGCTGCTAACGGCTGTTTTTTTGTCAAATGCAAAATCCGTTTTTACCAAATGTAAAAAACGGTTAGAAATTACTTGCTTACTTTTGCACCCGAATTTCACCCGAATTTAATAATTCATAGGTATGAATTGGATAATTTTATTTTTGGCAGGATTGTTTGAGGTAAGCCTTACATTCTGCTTGGGAAAAACGAGAGAGGCATCAGGTATTGGTTTTTATCTGTGGGGAAGCGGTTTCTTGGCTTCCACGGTATTGAGTATGGCATTACTTGCCAAGGCGGTTCAGACTTTGCCTTTGGGCACGGCATACGCCATTTGGACGGGTATCGGAGCGGTCGGCACGGTCTTGATTGGGATATTCGTTTTCAAAGAGCCGGCCACTCCCATACGGCTTTTCTTCCTGTTCACGCTCATTGCCTCCTTGATTGGATTGAAAGTTGTGTCATACTGAAAGGAGAAATAAATGATGAAATATGAATTGAGAGAAAACCACGGCATTCCGGCACCTCTGCTGGCTCTGATGGCAGTCGCTACCGGGCTTTCCGTTGCCAACTGCTACTACAACCAGCCTTTGTTGGGCAGCATGGCAAAGGATTTTGGGGTAAGCGACTTTTCTGCCAGCATGGTTGCGACATTGACCCAGATAGGTTATGTAGTCGGACTTGTGTTTGTCATTCCGCTTGGCGATTTGGTTTCACGAAAGCAGCTGATATTGACCAATTATATCATTTCATCGTGCGCATTGCTTGCCATAGCACTTGCCCCTAACATCTATTGGGTGTGGGGCGCATCCTTGCTTGCCGGAGCATCTTCGGTTATGCCGCAGTTCTTCATCCCGTTGGTGTCTTTCCATTCAGCACCAGCACACAAGGTACGCAACGTGGGGATTATACAGTCCTGTCTGCTCATAGGCATTCTTGGCTCACGGGTGTTAAGTGGTTTCCTGGCTGATATGTGGGGATGGCGTTCCGTCTATTTTGTGGCTTGTGTGTTTATGCTCGGATGCTTTCTTATGATTTACAAGATGCTTCCCGTTCTGCCTGTTCGTTCACGTGAAAATTATGCGGGTCTGATGAAATCCTTGTTGCGTCTGCTTGCCAAATACCCGTACTTGCGTATCGCTTCGTTGAGGGCGGCATTGGCTTATGGCTCGTTCTTTGCGTTGTGGAGTTGCCTTGCTTTCCGGATGAAGCAAGAGCCATTCTTTGCGGATGACGATATTATCGGGGCACTCGGTTTGTGCGGATTGGCAGGTGCGTCTACGGTTGTATTCATTAGCGGCTATATCCAGAAGTACGGCGTAAGGTTCTTCTCCATTGTCGGGGGATGTGTTATCTTGGCTGCATGGTTGTTGGCATTTTTTGGAAATGACAGCTACTTGTGGATGATAATCGCCATCCTTTTGATTGATGCAGGAATGCAATGCATCCATTTGTCAAATCAGACCAGCGTGGTCGCCCTTGACGCATCCGCCATCAACCGAGTCAATACCGTTTATATGACCATCTACTTTCTGGGCGGTTCTGCTGGTACGTTCGTTTCAGGTCTGTTTTGGCAACATTACGGATGGGCAGGCGTGGTAGGAGTAGGAGTTGCCTTTACCGTGGCTTCCTTGTTCGTTAATTGCTTCCAACCAAGACTGCATAAGGATGAATGCTCAATATTCTGACTAAAATAATTTTTGGAATGATCCTTTCAGTCTGAATATTTTTCATACCTTTGTACCGTAAGAGTTTCCCGAACAAGCAAAGCGATGCAGACCACGGCAATTAGGACGGTTGCCAACTCATTACCTGAAAACGAAGTAATTCTTCTAACTCTCTTGATTTCAAAGAGGTATATTCCTTATGCAGATTTACGCAAATTTTATGACAATGCGCGATTTTCCGTTGGAATTCAGTCATCTTCTCCGGTACAACTCCCGTGCACATCGTTTTGCGGGCATACACAACAATACAGCATCTCCATCAACGAATTGACACAATCAGGATTGCTGATTGGGTCTTTTACAGGTTGCGTACAATTCCCATGAATAGGACCGGACCGGACTCGCGCCCGCGTATCAGGAACACGAAGGGGCGGTCAGCCTTGAACTCAAACGGATCGGGGGCAAGGGATGTCCGCATGATGCCTACAGAGGTGACAGCTGCCGCCTCCGAGCCTTCCTCATTGACCTCGATGAATGTCTTCTGCTTTACTTCGCTGATCATCAGAGGCTCCCTGGCTATTCCCGAAAAATCGGCCGCAGGAGTGAAGGCAGTCCGCATTCCGAGGCGCTGCAGTGTGGCGATGAGGGAGGTCTCATACTCGGCCTTGAATTTGGGAATGCTCACCTTTATGCGGTCAGTCTGAAGCAGGCCGGTCAGAGTGCTCAGGGCCTCACCGTCCAGACCTGACACGAATTCCTCGGCACTCGTTCCTTCAGCAGGCAGAAAGATATCCATCACGAATGAGCCGTCTCCGTAGGGAAGCTCCAGCACCGAGCCTTCAGGACCGGTGTAGTAGGGAAAACTTGCGGTATTGTGCATGAACTCGACCTTGGAGCTCCGGTTATTGCCGTGGAAAATATCCTCACGTGTTCTGGCAGCATCAAAGGGACAGGACCACATTCCCTTGAAATACAAAGCATTCAACAGATACATCTGAGTAGCTGGGTCGATGCTTTCAATCATCTTGCCGATACGCCCGTTGGTATTTTCCGAGCACCAGCTGTTAATGACCGAAGGAGAGGCGGGGTCTGAGAAATCCAGATTGCTTACCGAGGCATCGTAATACCTGACGGCTGTCTTGCAGAAACGGGATCTGACCGGAAAAAGGTCTGAAACCCAGATAGAGTTGGCCACATTAAGTTCTATGCCCACAGGTCCGGAGGCCAGAAAGTCCATCACGCTGCGGTTGTATTCATTGAGTTCATTTATGGAAGCATCCTGACCGAGAACGGACAGCATTTCAGCCAAAGTGGCCTCTTCTGCCCCGTTTGCAGTCATAGACAGTGCCATCGATGCACTCAGCGGGGATATGAAGACTACATCGGAGCCGTCGTACGAGACAGCATCCTGGAAAAGTCCGAAGGCAAAAGAGGAACCGGACGCCTCCGCGCCGGTCCCTCTTTTAAGAACATCCTCCGTCTGCGCTGAAACCATGAAAGGCAGCAGGACAAACATCAATGTTAAGATACGCCTCATTTCTGCATCTCTTTACGTAATCTCTCGGCCAGCAGGGGAACTATCTTGTTCACATCCCCTACTATACCGATATCCGAAACATTGAAGATGGGCGCGAACTTGTCTTTGTTCACGGCTACGATATAGCCGGACTCCTCCATTCCTGCCAGATGCTGGATGGCTCCGGATATACCGAGAGCGAGATAGAGGTCGGGGCGGACGGTCTTGCCGGTCTGGCCCACCTGACGGTCGTGCGGCATGATGCCGGCGTCGACCATGGCCCTGGATGCGGAAACCTCGGCGCCGAGGACTTCCGCAAGCTCCTGCAGCTTGGCAAATCCCTCCTTGCAGCCCACTCCGCGGCCTCCTGAGACGAGAATCTTGGCCTCGGTGATATCTACCTTGTTCTTCTCCTCGCGGACCTCCTCGAGCAGTTTTACGCGGATTTTGGAGTGGTCGAACTTGGTCTCGAAGCGGACGATGGAGCCGGTGCGTCCGGGCTCGGGATCGCGCTTGGGCATCACTCCGGGACGGACCGTGGACATCTGGGGACGGTGCTCGGTACACATGATGGTGGCCATCAGGTTGCCGCCGAAAGCGGGACGGGTCATCATCAGCTGCTTGTCCTCGGATATCTCCAGCTTCGTACAGTCGGCGGTGAGGCCGGTAGCCAGACGGGCCGATAGCCTGGGCGCCAGGTCGCGTCCGATGGTGGTGGCTCCGAAGAGCACGATATCGGGACGCATGGCGGTGATAATCTGATATATGGACTGAGCGTACTGCTCGGTGAGATAGTCCTTGAGCTCGATGTGGTCGGTAACCACCACCTCATCGGCGCCGTACTCGAAGAGGGGCTGGATGAGATGCTCCACATTGTAGCCTGCGAGCATGGCCACCACCTTGGAGCCGAGGGCCCCGGCCAGGTCACGGGCCTTGCCTATGAGCTCGAGGGCAACAGGCTGGATAACACCGCCTCTCTGTTCTGCGAACACATATACGTTCTTGTAGTCGTTCTTGTTGATCATAATCTATGATGTATTACGGTGTTACTATATGATGAATTTTTCCTTGAGACGGGAAACTATCAGACCTACAGCCTCCTCGGCGTCCACCTCGAATATCTCTCCCGGAGCTTTCAGACCCTTTGTGAAGGCCTTCAGCACCTTGGTCGGAGAGCCTTTCAGACCGAGCTTGCTTTCGTCCACATCGATCTTGTCCGCCCCCCATACCTCTACCTGCTTATTGTACGCCTGGACGATGCCGGGAGCACTCATGTACCTCGGCTTCACGGCAGACGACAGTACTGTCAGCAGACAGGGCATCTGAGCCTCGAGAATCTGCATTCCCTCTTCGGTCTCCTTATTGACACGCAGGGTCTTGCCTCCTTTCTCCACCTCCAGGTCGCATACATACGATACCTGAGGCACGTCCAGGTGCTCGGCAATCTGGGGACCCACCTGTGCGGTATCTCCGTCGATGGCCTGACGGCCGGTAATTACCAAATCCCATTCCAGAGTCCTGAGGGCACCGGCGAGAGCATTGGATGTAGCGAGAGTGTCGGCTCCGGCGAATTTCCTGTCGGTCAGGAGTATCGCCCTGTCCACACCCATGGCGTAGGCTTCCCTGAGGATCAGGTCCGCCTGAGGAGGTCCCATGGTGATGACCGTGACATGGGCCCCGTACTTGTCCTTCAGACGCAGAGCCATTTCAAGTCCGCCCTTGTCATCGGGATTCATGATGCTGGGCACTCCGTCCCTGATGAGGGTACCGGTAACAGGATTGATCTTGATCTCGGTGGTATCGGGTACCTGCTTGATACAAACTACTATATTCATACTTTCCTGATTTTACTTTTTAAACATACTGGCTGCTATCACCATTCTCTGTACCTCGGATGTACCCTCGTAGATCTCGGTGATCTTGGCGTCGCGCATCATCCTCTCCACGGGATACTCACGGGTATAGCCGTAGCCTCCGTGGAACTGTACGGCCTTGGTTGTCACCTCCATGGCTGTCTCAGCAGCGAAGAGCTTGGCCATCGCGGCATCGGCCGAATAGGGCTCCTTGCAGTCCTTCTTGAAAGCTGCCGAACGCACGAGCAGACGGGAGGCCTCTACCTTGGTCTTCAGGTCGGCCATCTGGAACTGGGTATTCTGGAACTGCGATATCGACTTGCCGAACTGCTTGCGCTCCATGGTGTACTTGACGGTCTCGTCTAAAGCGCCCTGAGCTATTCCGAGAGCCTGCGAGGCGATGCCGATACGGCCTCCGTCGAGGGTCTTCATGGCTATCGCGAAGCCCCCTCCTACCTTGCCGAGCAGATTGCCCTTGGGGATGCGGCAGTCGGAGAAGATAAGCTCTGCAGTGGCCGAACCCCTGATACCGAGCTTCAGCTCCTTCTTGCCCACCTCGAAGCCGGGAGTGCCGTCCTCCACGATGAAAGCGGAGATGCCCTTGTTCTTCAAGGATTTGTCAGTCATGGCGAAAATCACGTAGACGTGGGCATGACCGGCGTTGGTGATGAATATCTTGTTGCCGTTGAGCACCCACTCGTCCCCGTCGAGGACTGCTGTGGTCTGCTGGGCCGAGGCGTCCGTACCGGCATTGGGCTCGGTCAGACCGAAGGCTCCGAGCCATTCGCCGGAGGCCAGTTTGGGCAGATACTTGCGCTTCTGCTCCTCGGTTCCGTGCTCGAAGATAGGAGCCAGACAGAGGGAAGTATGGGCCGAGAGGACCACGCCGGTGGTGGCGCAGACTCTCGAGAGTTCCTCTACTGCGATGGTGTACATGATGTTGTCCCCTCCTGCCCCGCCGTATTCAACGGGGAGGGGAATGCCGAAGAGTCCGAGCGGAGCCATCTTCTGGACCGTCTCTATGGGGAATCTCTCCTGTTCGTCGATCTCAGCTGCCAGGGGCTTTACCTCTTTCTCGGCGAACTCCCTGATCATCTGCCTGAAAAGCGACTGTGTCGGTGTGAGTTTGAAATTCATATTCAGTAATGCTTAAATTTTAGTATTTGTAAAATCCTTCTCCCGTCTTGCGTCCGAGCAGTCCGGCACGTACCATCTTCCTCAGCAGAGGATGAGGACGGTACTTGTCGTCCCCGAACTCGCGGTGCAGCACCTCCATGATGGCCAGGCACACG
Source organism: uncultured Alistipes sp. (assembly GCA_900550465.1). Classification (GTDB taxonomy): domain Bacteria; phylum Bacteroidota; class Bacteroidia; order Bacteroidales; family UBA932; genus Coprenecus. Next base: position 169,165 of record URSC01000001.1, on the reverse strand, counting down.
TCCAGACCGATTAGGTCGGCCAGGGCGAGGGGCCCCATCGGATGGTTGGCTCCGAGCTTCATGGCCGCGTCGATATCGTCACGTGAGGCCACTCCGTCGGCCAGGATGCCCACAGCCTCATTGACCATCGGAATCAGGATGCGGTTGACCACGAAACCGGGGGCTTCGTTGACTGCTACGGGGGTCTTGCCGATCTCCTGGCAGAGGGCGAACACGGCGTCGAACACCTCCTGTGAGGTCCTCTGTCCCTTGATGATCTCCACGAGCTTCATCACAGTGGCGGGGTTGAAGAAGTGCATGCCTATCACGTGGCAGGGCCTGGAGATAGCGGCGGCTATGCCGGTGATGGACAGCGAGGATGTGTTGGTGGCGATGATGGTCTCAGGCTTGCACATGCCGTCCAGCATCTTGAAGAGCTCGATCTTCAGGTCCATCTCCTCCACTGCGGCCTCGATGATCAGGTCGGAGTCGGCGATGTCCTTGTAGTCAGTGGTAACTGTGATGTTGGCTAAAGTGGCGTCCATGGCGGCCTGCTCCATCTTGCCTTTCTCGACGAGCTTGCCGAGGGACTTGGTGATGCGGCCCATGGCCTTGGTGTTGGAAGCCTCGCTGCGGCTCTTCATGGTCACCTTGCGGCCGGCCTGAGCCAGAGCCTGTACGATACCGGAGCCCATGGTTCCGGTGCCGATAACGGAAATCTTGTCTATTGTCATAACTGTCAGTGTTTTGTTCTATCTTATTTATCTGTTCTTGAACTCCGCATTGCCCTTGGCTAAGAAAGCCTGCATACCGGTCTTCTGGTCCTCAGTGGCAAAACATTCGGAAAATGCGCGGTTCTCGGCGGCTAAGGCCGTGGTCTCGTCTAAGTCGTAGCAAGTGTTGATGCAGGTCTTCGCCTTGCGCACCGCTATCGGGGCGTTGGCACGGATGTCGCGGGCCAGGCCCAGGACATAGTCCATCAACTCCTCCGGGGGCAATACGTGATTGACCAGACCGATGCGCAGAGCCTCCGCGGCGTCTATCGTCCTTCCGGAGTAGATCATCTCCTTGGCATAGCCCTGTCCCACCAGTTTCGGGAGGCGGTAGGTGCCTGAGAATCCAGGAATAATACCGAGTTTCACCTCCGGCTGGCCGAACTTGGCCTTTTCAGAGGCAATGCGGATGTCGCAGGCCATGGCCAGCTCGCACCCTCCTCCGAGGGCATAGCCGTTCACGGCGGCTATCACCGGTATCGGCAGCTCTTCTATCCTGCGGAAGACCTCGGCTCCGAAACGGCCGAAGTCCAGCCCCTGCTCTGCGTCGAATCCCGCCATCTGGGAGATGTCGGCTCCGGCCACGAAGGACTTCGGGCCGTCTCCGCGGATGATAAGCACCGCGGTACCCTCGGGGATGTCCGTCACGAAACGGTACATCTCCTCCAGTACCGGCCGGCTCAGGGCGTTGAGCGACTGGGGGTGGGATATCGTCAGGATGCAGATACCCTCCTCGGGAGTCTCTATTCTGAGAAAATTGTATTCCATTGTACAGTAAAATTACTGACGCATAGGCTTTAAATCAGGATCTATGATAAGCTGGGCCTCTGTAGCGGCCTGAACCTGCTCCACCGTGAATTCCGGATGGATCTCGCGCAGGACTATACCCTTGTCGGTGATGTCCATCACGCCCATCTCGGTGATAATCATGTTGACCTGTCCGGCGGCTGTCAGGGGAAGACGGCATTTCTTGAGAATCTTGGGATTGCCCTTGGCGGTATGCTCCATAGTCAGGATAACCTTGCGGGCTCCTACCAGCAGGTCCATTGCCCCTCCCATTCCGGGCACCTTCTTGCCGGGGATAATCCAGTTGGCGAGGTCGCCGTGCTCGTCCACCTCGAGGGCTCCGAGGAAGGTCACGTCCACGTGGCCGCCGCGGATAATCTCAAACGAAGCGAGGGAGCTGCAGGCATAGGCTCCGGGCACGGCCGTGATGTATCCGCCGCCGGAGTTGATGAGGTCCGGATTCTCCTCTCCTGGTTTTGGGGTAGGTCCCATACCTACCAGTCCGTTCTCGCTCTGGAGGATAACTGATACTCCTTCAGGGAGATAATCGGGAATCATGGTCGGAAGTCCGATTCCGAGGTTCACCACGTCCCCGTCTTTGAGCTCGAGGGCAGCCCTGCGGGCTATCACCTCTCTTATCTGATTCTTGTCCATTGTAATAATGTATTTAGTGATTATTTTCCGTTGTGTCTGCGTACATATTCCTCGGCGATGAACGAGGCTACGTCATCTGCGTAGGTATTCATGCCGAAGCCGGCATCGTAGCCCAGCTCCTTGGCCAGCTCGTGGGTGATGCGGGGACCGCCGCAGGCCAGTATTACCTTGTCGCGGAGCCCCTCTGCCTCGAGCAGTTCCACCAGCTCGGTCAGGTTCTTGATATGGATATCCTTCTGCGTCACTGTCTGGGACACTATCAGGGCATCTGCATGCAGCTCAACCGCCTTGGCGATGAAATCCTCGTTAGGCACCTGGCTGCCGAGATTGTAGGCATCTATCATGTCATAGCGCTCCAGACCGTAGTGCCCGGCATAGCCCTTCATGTTCATGATAGCGTCGATACCCACGGTATGCGCATCAGTTCCCGTGCTGGCACCCACCACTACGAGCTTGCGTCCGATATTCTCCCTTATGTACTCATCGGTCTGCGGCATATCCATCACGGTAGACTCGACCTTGGGCACGTGGATTGCCGTAAAGTCCACCGTATGAACGGCGGAACCGTAGCAGTTGAAGAATGTAAAGCCCGGTGTAAGCTCCTTGTAGAAGACCACCTGGGGGTTGTCCAGTCCCATGCCTTTCAGAAACTGCTTGGCAGCCTCCACGGCCTCTTCGCCGACAGGTACGGGAAGCGTGAAGCTCAACTGTACCTTGCCGTCGTTCATGGTGTCTCCGTAGGGTTTTATAGCCTTGAGGTTCAGATTCTTGTCGTAATCCTTCTCCTCCATCGAATAAAGTCCGCCGCTCATGTTATTTTCCTCCTATCATTAGTTTAACAAAGGGATTCATGTAATTGCTGCCCTTCGGAGTGACTCCGTCGAGGCCCTTGCCCCCGTTGCGGGGACGCTTGACATCCGCGAAGATGCCTTTCTCCAGAGCCGAGAAGAGCCCCTCCTCGCGGAGTTTCTCCAGCAGCTCTATCGCCTTGTCCAGTACCTCCTTGGCACGGGTGCGCACGATGCCGCCTTCCTTGAACTCCACCTCGTCGCCGATGCTCTTCATGTTGTTGAAGATGTATTTGGCATTCTCTATCGACAGGAAGCGGTCCGACATGAAGGGGGTGTGGATAGCCTCTGTAGGCATACCGAGAAGCTGTATGCCCTGATTGGTCCAGATACCTATCATGTTGAAGAGAGCATCCTGGATATGGCCGCGGAAGATGTTGCCGGTCATGAACTTTGTGGGAGGCATGTACTTCAGCGGAGCCTTGGGGAAAATCTCGCGGGCCATCTGGGCCTGTGCCAGTTCCAGCAGGAAACCGTTCTCGAGCATCGGGTCCATCTCGAAGGCGTGTCCGAGTCCCATCTGCTCCTCCGGCAGACCGGCGATGAGGGCCAGCTGCTCGTTGATGATATCGGAGGCAAGCACGGTATGTGCAGCTTCGACAGCATCGGCTGTGGTCAGGTAGTTGTCCTCGCCGGTATTGATGATGACTCCGGCAAATCCGTTGATTACCCTCGAGAAGAACTGGTCGATAAGGGTTCTCTGCATGTTGATGTCCCTGAAGAGAATACCGTAGAGAGCGTCGTTGAGCATCACGTCGAGTCCCTCGAACGCGCCCATGACGGCTATCTCGGGCATGCACAGGCCGGAGCAGTAATTGCACAGACGGATATAGCGGCCGACCTCCTCGCCCACCTTGTCCAGGGCCTGGCGCATGATGCGGAAGTTCTCCTGGGTGGCGTATGTACCGCCGAAGCCCTCGGTAGTGGCTCCGTAAGGCACATAGTCCAGCAGGGACTGACCGGTGGTACGGATGACCGCAATGATGTCGGCACCCTGACGTGCGGCGGCCTCGGCCTGCACCACATCCTCGTATATGTTGCCGGTGGCCACTATCACATAAAGGTAGGGCTTGGGACCCTCGCCGATCTCGCGCAGGTATTTCTCGCGGCGGGCGCGGCGGGCCCGTATCCTCTCCATCGAGGCATTTATCGGCTCTTCGAGAGCCTTCTGTATCTCAGGTAACGGTTTAATTTCAAGTTTGGTAATATCTAATGTTCCGGCCGATATGCGCTCGGCAATCTCCATCGGAGTCAGGCCGAGAACGGCCATGGCGTTGCCCACGTAGAACAGGGCGCCCTCGCTCAGGACTCCCGCAGCCTTCAGGCTGTCCACCACCACGTTGGGCAGGGGTACGGAGTTGGCGTCCACCCCGTCGATTCCGAGCAGACGGCAGAGTGTCCTCTCCACCGCCACGGTAGTATATCCGTCCACGAAATTCTGGACGTCTGCGGCAATGCCGGCTGAAAGCTGCCTGGCATACGCCACTTTTTTCGAATCTAATCCTAATTTGCTATTCATATTCTAACAGTTTTTTTGCCTTTCCCGTCCATTCCGGGGATATATTCAGGGACTCCGCCACATTCAGGGCCTCGTGGGGCACGTCACCGTCAGGTGCAGGACAGAGTCTGTAATTCATGCGACCATTCTCCAATCCTCTGACCCTAAGGCGGGTACAGTGGGAGGAGGGAATATTGTAGTGAGTTGTGAGCAGCAACGCCACCCCTCTCTGCCCCAGAATGTCCACCAGAGCCTCCACCAGCGCCGTTCCCTCTATAGGATTCGTGCTGCGTGCAGGTTCATCTATCATTGCGGCTATCCTCCGGCCGTCATGCATTCCGTCCGAAGCCCGTACAACCTCGTCTATCGCCTTCATCTCAGCAGCAAATGATGACAGACCCGCCCCCATATCCTGGGCGTCTCCGGAAATAAAGAACACCAGATCCCTGGGAGCGATGACAGCCTCCGCAGCCGGAATTCCCATCCCGAAAGAAAAGAGCCACTGGCACAATGCCGCGGTTTTGAGCACTACCGTCTTGCCTCCCATATTTGCTCCGATAATCACGACCGGAGCATTGCCGAAACTAAGGTCAATCGGGACAAACTCCTCTCCTGCCCTTTCGACAACATCCTTTACATAAGGATTGTACATGCCTTTATACGAAGTGATACCAGAGGTGGATATTTCCGGAATACAAAGTCCGGTCTTTAGAACCATGACCGCCTTTGCCACATCGATGTCCAGCCTTACCAGTACATTCTGCAGAATTCTGAGTTCCTGCACATAAGGACGCAGTGACGCGCAGATATCTTCACGTATTCCAGCCTCGAGAACCTGCTCCTTGTCCATAAGTGCCGCCCTTCTGTCTGAATCGGCTTCCTTCCTGATATCGGCCCTGAGAGCCGCCAGCTCAGGAGAATAGGAGTCGTAAATGTAGAATGAGGCTATCTCCGTTCCGTCAGGGTCGAGAACCTGCAGCGCACCGTCCAGTGCGTCAGTCCGGGGAGAGATGCTGTCATGGGAAGTACCTCCCAAAACGGCAGCTGTCCTCCGTCCGAGCAGGATAAGGGCCTTGACCTCGAACAGTTCTATGTCGTCAACTGTATCGCCTGCCTCTATCCGGCTCAGGGTGTGGGAGATATCCTTTAGATTACATAAAATGGAATGAAGCATCGAGACCAGATTGCCGTCCGCCGCGGCAGACATGTGCTCCTGCAGACGCAGATATGCCGTCCCGATGTCCTCCGGTACGGTGAGCGCCTCTGTATCCATCAAATACCTGAGGGCATAACCGGAAGCCAGCGGCAGCGAGTCAATCATATACCGCAGCCCGCAAGGGGAATCTATGATATCTCTGAGCTTCATCTCATTGTCGTCTTATGTCGTAAACCGGCAATTGAATCCTGTCGGAAAGCGTCCTGCAAAGCAGGTCCGAATCCAGTCGGTAACCGTTGGGGGCCAATGGATTGACACATACGGCCAGCAGTACTGTCCGCCTGTGTACCAGAAGCCTTCCTCCTGCACGGACGAAACGCCTCCAGTTCTCCGGAGAAATGAAGATCCGGGTAAAATCCGCGACCGCCACCTCTATCTCAGGCAGTCTCCTTTCCGTCAGCAGACGGGTCAGCAGCCTGTCGGTCAATGCTCCGGATACTTCCACCCTTCTGACCTCCGGGGCTATCTCCACCTCCGGGGCCATCGAGGATACCGTCAGGATATGCTCCTGGGGCACTTCCTGACTCTCAACCTCGGGTAACCGGATCATCTCCACACAGAAGGCGGTCCTGTCCACCAATGCAGGCATATTGCACGAGAGTGCGGCACCTGTAGCCAGCACCATTGCCTCGCTTACAGCCGGGGACGCGCTGCTCTTGCGGGAGAGGGCTCCGTCGATTATCGTCAGTCCGATTCCAAAGCCGGAGATGCTGTCCATCCATCTTTTCAGAGACACCGTCGAGGAAGGCCCCGAGAGGATTACCTTCCCCTCGAGGGCCACCCTGGCGGTTATCAGTCTGCCTAAAGCTGTTGTCTCGCCGGAGACATCCACTATTTCCGATACCAGACGTCTGGACCGATAGTGGGTTTCGGAGGTGGAAAAGAACATTCCGCTCCTGAGGACTATCTCAGGCTTGGCGGTGCCTGTCACCTGGTCCGTCCTCTCCCCGTCCAGTCCTATGGATGTCACACAGACACCCGGGCCGTCGGATGGCAGGTTCCGGAGAATGTAGTTAAGACACTCGGTCTTACCGCAGTTCTTCTCCATTCCCACCACGGCTACGCTCCGGTACTTCAACAGCTCATGGACAAACGGCATCTGCAATATTTCAAATTACTACTTACTGTGGTGCCTCTCCCTGCGCTTGAGCTCAGTGGGCTCGATGGTCATCTTCACGCCTTCGAGCAGAGTGGCTACGCCCTCGGATTTCTCACCCTTGTGGCGGCAGTCCTCGCAATGGCACTCGTTGTGATACTCAGGCGGTTCTGTATAGGTCGTAATGACACCTTCGAAGTTGCGGAGCACTACCTTGCCTGGCGACTGGGAGATAACATACTGAGGCATGACCGGAGTCTTGCCGCCACCGCCGGGAGCGTCCACCACGAATGTGGGCACTGCAAAACCGGAGGTATGTCCCCTGAGGCCCTCGATGATCTCGATACCCTTCGAAACGGGGGTACGGAAATGCTCCAGGCCCATCGACAGGTCGCACTGGTAAATATAATAAGGTCTCACCCTCATCTTGACAAGTTCATGCACCAGATGCTTCATCACATGCACGCAGTCATTGACCCCGCGCAGGAGGACGGACTGGTTGCCGAGGGGTATTCCGGCATCGGCGAGCCTTGCGCAGGCAGCGGCCGACTCGGGGGTCACCTCGTTGGGATGGTTGAAATGGGTGTTGAGCCAGATCGGGTGGTACTTCTTGAGCATGTTGCACAGGTCGTCGGTAATCCTCTGAGGGCATACGACGGGAGTACGGGAGCCGATGCGGATAATCTCCACATGGGGGATGGCCCGCAGCCTCTTGATGATGTACTCCAGCTTTGCGTCGCTGACCATCAGGGCGTCACCTCCGGAGAGAAGCACGTCGCGGACTACGGGAGTCTTCTCGACGTACTCTATGCACTTCTCTATCCTGTCGTTGGGCGACTCGGCGTCCTTCTGTCCGGCAAAACGGCGGCGGGTACAGTGACGGCAGTACATCGAGCACATGTCGGTAATGAGCATCAGCACTCTGTCAGGATATCTGTGCGTCAGGCCCGGTGTCGGGGAATCCTCATCCTCATGCAGGGGGTCCAGCAGGTCCTCGGGAGCCTGGAAAGTCTCGGCGGCCGTAGGTATGGCCTGCCTGCGGATAGGACAATAAGGGTCATCCGGGTCAATAAGGGACAGATAGTAAGGAGTGATGGCCATCCTGAGGGTGGAGAGAGTCTTGCGGACTCCCTCCTCTTCCTCTGGCGTGAGCTTTATGTATTTCTTGAGCTGGTCGAGAGTCTCTATGCGGTTCTTGACCTGCCATTTCCAGTCATTCCACTGTTCGTCGGTCACTTCCGGGAACAGGGCTTTCCTACGGGATGTATTCACCATGGGCAGGAAGGATTAGGCGTAGAGCTCGGTGAATATCTTTCTGAGCTTCTCGCTCTCGCGGAGCTCCTGCAGGGTAATCTCGGCGTGGCCCTTGGTGTAGCCGTTGCCCACGAGCATGGTCACGTCGCTGCCTACGCCCTCTGCTCCGAGAGCCGCCTTGGTGAAGCTGGTGGCCATGGAGAAGAAGTATACCAGACCGGTGTCCTTGGTGCAGAGGATAGAGGTCATCTCGGTGTCGGGGATGTTGACGTTGTTGATGGTGATGTCGCACATCTGGCCTCCGGTGAGCTCCTCGATCTTCTCGAGTACGGGTACGGGCTGGGTAGCGTCGGCTGAGAATACATAGTCGCAGAAGCCGAGGTCCTGCAGTCTCTTGGTGCTCTTCTCGCTGTGGCACAGACCGATTACCTTACCGGTCACGCCTGCGCGTTTCTTGGCCTCATAGCAGCAGAGCATTCCGGACTTGCCGCCGGCTCCGATGATCAGAACTGTGTCGCCGGGCTTAACCAGCTTGGCAGTCTGGGCGGGAGCACCGGCTACGTCGAGTGCGGAGAGAGCGAGCTTCTCGGGCAGGTCTGCAGGAATCTTGGCGTAGATACCGCTCTCGAAGAGGATGGCCTTGCCGTCGATGTCCACCTGGTCCACATCGGCACGTATCTCCTTAATCTTGTCGATACGCAGAGGTGTGAGAGACAGGGATACGAGGGTAGCGATCTTGTCGCCTACCTTGAGATCGATCTTGTCCTTGAGGGCATCGCCGATCTGCTCGACAGTACCGAGGAGCATTCCGCCAGAGCCTGTCCAGGGATTGCGGTGCTTGCCCTGCTTTGCAACGATGTCGAACATGATTTCCTTGATCTTCTCGGGATCGCCGCCTGCTCTGTTGGATATATCGGTGAAGGAAGCAGAGTCGATGTTGAGAGTCTGTACATCGATGAGGATCTCGTTGTCATAGATCTCATCCATGTTGTTGTCCAGCTTGTTTGCGGGCTGAGGGAGGACTCCCTTGGGTTCGAGTACTCTGTGAATTCCGTATTTGTTTCCGTGTTTCTGTGCCATAATATTTTGATTTTAAGATAGTTGATTATTGTTATTTAAATTATTTACTTATTACTGGAGAGGCTTGAGGGACAGTATCTGACGGGCTTCTGCGGGGGTAGCGATGTCACGTCCGAACTCGCGGGCGATGCGGACCACCTTTTCCACCAGCTCGCCGTTGGAGCGGGCCAGGACTCCCTTGCTCAGGTACACATTGTCCTCGAAACCTACCCTCACGTGACCGCCGTCGATGATGGCTGCTGCGGCCAGAGGGAACTCGTAGCGGCCTATGCCCGCTACCGTATAGGTGGCGTCAGAGGGAATGCTGCCGCGCAGGAAAACGAAGTCGCGGAGCTCGCCGCCGATACCTCCGTTGACACCCATGACGAAGTCAAAGTGCATGGGGGCCTGGATGAATCCCTTGCGGTGCAGCCTGAGGGCCATGTCGATCATAGACTTGTCGAAGACTTCGAGCTCAGGTTTGATACCGCGCTCTATCATCCTCTGTCCAAAATACTTGATAGTGTTCTCCGTGTTCTCGAAAATGTCGTCTCCGCCGAAGTTCAGAGTACCGCAGTCGAGGGTGGCCATCTCGGGCAGCAGCTCGGTGGGCTGCAGCCTCTCGTCGTTGGTCATGCCCACGGCTCCTCCTGTAGAGGGCTGGATGATGACATCGGGACACTCTTTCCTGATAGCGTCGATGATGACTTTGAAACGGTCCTTGCTCTGAGTGGGGGTACCGTCGTCCTCACGCACGTGAAGGTGGATGAGGGAGGCGCCGGCATTATAGGCCGACTTGGCCTCTCGTACACACTCCTCTACGGTGTAAGGTACCGCGGGATTGTGCTCCTTGAGCACTTCCGCACCGCATATCGCGGCCGTGATTATCAATTTTTCCATAAGATAGTGATGAATTGTCAGTCAGTTACTGTTTCCTCTGGCATTTCTTGGGCACCACGCAGGTACCGCTGGCGCGGCAGACAACTATCGGCTCAGCGAGCACGTCGGCGGCAGAGTCGGATATGTCAGGTCTGGGAGCGATTACCTTGCGGGCCTCGAAGACCATCTTGCGGGAGGTGTTGCCCACCGAAACGATCTCGCCCTCGGCCTCGATATAGTCTCCGGCGTACACGGGAGCCATGAACTCCACATTGTCGTAGGCCTTGAAGAGGCCCTCGTCGCCGTCATTGATGATAAGCAGCTCGGTAGCTACGTCTCCGAAGAGCTGGAGCATCTTGGCTCCATCCACGAGATTGCCGCCGTAGTGAGCATCGTGGCAGCTCATGCGCATGCGGATAAGAGATTTCACGCCCATGACTACCTCCTTTTATAGATATAGTTCACGAATATGCCGGGGGTGTGCACTGCCTCCGGTGCTATCTCCCCTACAGGCACCACTTTCTCGGCCTCTACGATCACGAGGTCGGCGGCCATGGCCATCACGGGGTTGAAGTTCTGGGTCGTACCCTTGTACACAAGATTACCGGACTCATCGGCAATGGAGGCTCCCAGAAGCGCGACATCGGCACCAAGAGGCTTCTCCAGCAGATAGTCCTTGCCGTCCACGTTGACGACAGGCTTGCCCTCGGCTACGAGGGTTCCCATACCCGTGGTGGTAAGGACTCCTCCGAGCCCAGCGCCCTTTGCCCTGATTCTCTCGGCCAGAGTACCCTGAGGGGAGAACTCGACCTCGAGCTCACCGGCGTTCATCTGATTGCCGGTCTCGGGATTGGTTCCGACATGGGATACAATGAGTTTTTTGATCTGTTTGTTTACTACCAGCTTTCCCAGAGACTTGTCGGGGAATGCAGTGTCATTGCAGATGACAGTCAGGTTCTTGACTCCGCTCTCTGCGAGGGCGTCCATGATCTGCAGAGGGGCTCCGACGCCCAGAAATCCGCCGACCATGACGGTCATGCCGTCCTTAACATAAGAAACGGCCTGCTCCAGTGTTATTTCCTTTTTCATCAAAGATAGTTTTAGTAAAATTCTAATTAGCAAATGTAATAAAAGTTAAGTAAATTTGCCAATAAAATTACAATTATTAATCACAAACAGCTACCACTATGTTGCCGCAAATAGACATCAAGCCAGACCCGTCAGATACACTGGCCATGGAAATCAGCGAAGTAATCCATAAAGTCTCTACCATGAGCGGTCACGAAATCTGGACATCCGTGGCCGACACTGTCATCAAATGGGGCCTGAAAGTTCTTGCCGCCCTTCTTATCTACCTGGCAGGAGCCTGGCTCATCCGCCGAATCAGGAAAATGCTCCGGGCCGTCTTCACCCGCCGCATGGTGGAGCCCTCGCTCAGCTCCTTCACCGTCAGTTTCGTAAATATCTCGCTGACAGTCCTGCTCTTCGTGGTGGTAGTCACCATCCTCGGAGTGCCCGCCAGCACCTTCGCCGCCCTCCTGGCTGCCGGAGGCCTTGCCGTAGGCATGGCACTCAGCGGTACCCTCCAGAATTTTGCCGGAGGCGTGATGATACTGCTGTTCAAGCCGTTCAAGGTGGGAGACTATATCGAGGCAGGCGGCTACAGCGGCACCGTGGATGCCATAAACATCACCTCCACCCAGATTCATACTCCTGACAACAAGATTGTGTTCCTGCCCAACGGCAACCTGGCCAACAACAGCATCCAGAACAACACCGCCTCCGATATCCGCCGCGTGGAATGGAATATAGGAATATCCTATGGGGACGATGTCGGAAAGGGCATTGAACTGCTTCAGAAATATCTTGGAGAGGATTCGAGGGTATTGAAGGGACCGGAAGCTCCGGATGCACCGTTCGCCGCATTGTCACAACTTGGGGACAGCGCCATAGTCCTGACTGCAAGAGCCTGGACCCACGGTACTGACTACTGGGGACTTTTCTACGACATCAACCGGAAAATATACGAGGACTTCCCTAAGCAGGGTCTGAGCTTCCCGTTCCCGCAGCTTGATGTACACGTGCGGAACGTACAGGATTAGCATAGATTGAGAGGAATATCTCCCTCAGCTCATCCTTATCCATATCAGGGTCTTTCTCCACTATGGCGGAAAGGCCCTTTTCCATGCGTCCTATGAAAGCCTCCCTTGCCTCCGGAGCATAACGGTCCTCACTGGCCGTATTTCCCTCCAGGATGTCCAGAGCGATGTAGTTGGTGTCCCAGAGCCTGTAATTGGAGCATATACGACTGTCAATCAAGGACGCCAGAGCCCTAAACCGGTCATTCTTGCCCTGGGCTGCACAGGAAGCAATGTCGCCCTCTGTCAGCGCCGGGCAGAAGCAGAAGGCTATTCCGCCCTTGTCCTGGGTTACACCCGTAATGATGCTGTGAGTGTCCTCTCCGGGCTTCTTGACGTACTGCCCGCGCCGGGTGATATAAAGCTCCCTGGCTTTAAGGAAGTCGCAGGGCTCCAACTGGTAGGATATGACGAAAGGCAGTACCGATATCTCAAGGAAATCTTTGACAAAGTCCCCTGTCCCGCTCATGTCCAGCATCTTAAGCACACCCTGACTGGTTGCGTCGCATCCGTCTTTGGAGCGTCCGTTTCTCTGGGCAATCCACACCGAACAGCGGCCCGAGGATATATTCTCCCGCATGTAGGAGGACAGCAGGGCCGAGGCCATGTACTTCTCCCTGGGATTGCCCCCGCGGACTACCTTGATCATCCGGTTGGAGCGGAAGATATCCTCTATCAGGGAGTTGGCTATGAGATTGTCCCCCACTGCAATCTCTGTCGTGGAGACCTTGTGGTCAAAGAGTATCAGCTGCATGATGGCCGGGTCGAGGATGATATCGCGGTGATTGGACATCAGGACATGCTTACGGCCGTCCTCCACATACTCCAGTCCCTTGACTTCCAGAGAAGTGGATGTCTTCTGCAGAATGGAGCGTATGACTCCGGCCATTACCCGGGCCTGAAACCCGTCTATGGTGTCTATCGAGCGGATAAGAGCTCTGAGACTCTCTTCACGGTCCTCACCGGGGCCGAAGAGAAATGTGGAAAAAGCACTCAGCTCAGGAGCGTCCGCCACTCTTTTCAGGGCAATAGAGGTCTCCTGGTCAGTATAGGGTCTGATGCTGTCGTAATCCTGGTTCATCGTCTTTGATTCATAAAGCACCTCAGCAGCGAGGCAGTCAATACAGTGTATAGGAATGCTAGGAATATCACCACGCCCAGCGCCCCCGCCGTCAATGCAGTATAGACATTATACAGGAAAGGCAGGAAGGCCATCTCCGCCAGCAGCAGGAGCGGCAGGGACATGATGTTCAGGTACAATATCACGTGGAGGATGAGTCCGGTCAGGGCACATGCGGCTGGGAATATCAGGAAGAAATTCTCCCCTGTGGTGAACAGCAGCACTCCGGACAGGACGAGCATCAGTAGGATCAGGCCCATAAGATGCTCGAAGACAAAATTTTCCGACTTGCGGGACTTGCGCAGGAAAAATACAAGATAAGCTACGAACATTACGGCTATAAGCCCCAAAGCCAGAGCCCAGTCCCACGAAAGGAACTTCAAGGCCGTGAATGAGAAAGGTACGCCGGCAATCTTGGCGGCAGCCCAGACTGCACCTTCAGCCGCTCCTCCGGCAAGTACCCCTGTCAGCAATATCCATAAGGAGTTGAGCAGTACCTTCCCGGGCCTAACCCTGCCCAAGCCCCTGTACAATATCATAGCCAGGCAGAACATAAGCAGGACAGCGGCGTTCAATATCCAGTTCTCCGTCCGCGTGAGACAGAAGGTCTTGATTCCAGGCACAGTAAACACCACCCTGTCCTCTTGGGAACGGAAATAGTCTGTATCAGCATACGTCTTGTCTGTCAAATACTTGTGCAGCACAGGCTCCAACTGCACGCCATAGTGTGCGACGGACTCGGGGTGAATATTGGAGAATTTGTCCCTTTCGTTATGATAGTAATGGAGGTTGTCTATGACAGAAAAATTGTATCCGGGGAAAAGCCGTTTGGCCGGGGTAAAATCGGTGAAATTGGGCATATATCTGTATATCACCGATGTAAGTGAATAGGTATAGGGCATCCGGGCATTCTCCACATAGAAATCCATCATAGCGGCATTGCCCCGGGATGTCTCGAACAGCAGGGCCGGTCCCTTCACTCCACGGGCCTCCAGGTTTATCAGAAGTCCCACCCTGTCAAAGAGCCTGTTATCCCTCTCCAGGGCATAACGCATCCCGTCCAGTTCGTGCTCTTCCGAGTCCGTGATGAGGATCTTCAGTCCCTGGTTCCACTCTCGGGCATAGGTCAGCGCACCGCGCGTCAGTTCCAGTATCGCGGCCAGTCCGTATCCGTCATCGGCAGCACCATAGGAAAGTGTCTCACCGTCAGGGGTCTGCTCGGCGAATCTGGAATCCAGATGAGCGACCAGCATCAGGTAGGATTCCGAGGTGTCCCTGCCCTGAGGCTCGAACTTGCAGTAAAGATTGGCGATGTTGAGGGTTCCTCCGAACTTGCAGGGAATGGAGTCGTAGTGGAAAATCTGCGGCTTACCGCCCATATCCTCCAGTCTATCATGAAGATACCACCTTACACGAGCCCTTTCCACAGGATGAGATATAGAGTGTGGACGGGCGGATATAAAACGGATATCCTCTACTGCACGGTCCGTGGAGAAAAGGATATTTTTCTGATTATCAGCATTTCTGTAAGTGAAAAAGCCCATAGCCGCAAAGGCTGCGGCAACTATCAGTGCGAGAGCTGTAAGGAACTGGACTTTCTTCATTTCTGCGGGAAACTGGGTTTTGCTCCGCAAATTTAATAAAATATTTGAACTTGGCAAGTCTATTTAACGGGGAATCAGCAGCGAAGAGTCTCCGTAACTTAGAAAACGGAACCCATGGCCCAGGGCATAGGCATACACTTTTTTCCAGTCCTCCCCGATCAGTGCGGCTATGAGCAGTAGCAGAGTACTCTTGGGCTGGTGGAAATTGGTTATAAGCCAGTCTACTATGCGGAAACGGTAAGTAGGAACGATGATAATGCGGGTGCGGCAGGTAATACTCTCCAGATTCCGGCTGCGGGCATAGGCCTGAAGGGCTTCCAGAGCCTCTTTGAGCGGGACTTTTCCGAGTTCTGTGGTATAAGGCACCCATTGCTCCACCGGTGACGGATTCCAGTGTTCCGGTCCTTTTATGGCACATTCCGCTCCCAACCAGTACAGAGACTCAAGCGTACGCACACTTGTTGTTCCCACTGCGACAACAGGCTTATTACCTTTTATTTGGAGGATCCTATCGAGCACATCGGTTGAGATGGAGAATGGCTCCGAATGCATGGTGTGCCCCTCTATGAGGTCGCTCTTGACCGGAAGGAAGGTTCCGGCCCCCACATGCAGGCAGACATTCTCGCAGTCCAGACCCTTCTCCCTGAGCCTGGAAAGAACCTCCGAGGTAAAATGCAGTCCGGCCGTAGGCGCTGCGACTGAGCCCCGGTATGAGGCATATAGTGTCTGATACCGCTCACTGTCAATACTTTCCGACTCTCGGTGCAGATATGGGGGGATGGGCACGCGGCCGCACATCTCCATCACCCGGGAAAAAGGCTCTCCGCCATCCCAGGTAAAACGAACGAGAATATTGCCCTCCGAGCCATCCTCCAGGGTCGCCTGCAGATTCAGACGTTCAAGTTCCGTATTGTGATTCTCAGGCAGATATAGATGTATCGGTTCTCCTTTCCACTTCTTCCGGTTACCTACTATCGTCTTCCAGACACAGGTGGAAACAGCTGCAAAAGAAAGATTATAATCCTCAGGATCTGACGGTTCCAGACAGAAAATCTCTATCATGGCCCCAGTTTCTCTCCGGAAGATAAGCCTTGCAGGCACGACCTTAGTATTGTTGAAGACCATGAGTGCTCCTTCGGGCAGATAGTCGGGAAGGGAAGAGAAGACAGAATGGGAAATATCACCTTTATTATATAGGAGCAGTTTGGAGGCATCGCGCCTCTCGGTGGGATAGGATGCGATCCGTCCGTCAGGCAGATCGTAGGTATAGTCTGAAATGTTGATCTGAGGTATTGCCATATTTTAACGTTTTCAGGCGATTTTACGCACTTACGGCGGCAAATCTATACAATATCCCGCTGAAGTCAAAATAATCGTTTTTTGAGAAATGTTTACAAAAGTTAATTACAGGAATAGCGTCTCGTCTATGTGGTTTTGTAAACAAGATCTTCAACCTGGCACAAAAGTATATCATCGGTGTGGAATTGTGTAATAAACAATGTTTATATTATTGATTATCCTCTCTTAAATATGGCTTTATCAGTTAATTATATTGATTATATAAAGTTTATATTGGTAGTTTTGGATGAACTGTACGCAAATTTGCGCATATTCCATGTCACAAAGCAAATAATTCATAGATTATAGCGCTCTTAATGAGTGTTTTATATAGTTTACATATGATATGACTTAAGATAGAGGATAATCTATATTTGTTTGATTATCAAGAATATTTTAAATTACTGCCAAAGTGTTTACATTTGTCTCTTTTCAAAAGTGTGATTTTGTAAACATAATTTTATATACATTTGTAAAAATTTAAATTCACAATAATGAATCGCCGTTTACAACAATTTTTGGAACTCGAACAGCTCAAACCGGCCCAGTTTGCGGACATCATGGGCATCCAGCGCTCCAATGTCTCCCACATCCTGTCGGGACGCAACAAGCCCGGATTTGACTTTATCCAGAAATTTCTGCTGAAGTTTCCCTCCGTCAACCCGGACTGGCTCCTCCTCGGACGCGGCAAGCCCCTGCGGGAGCAGAACACCTCCGCTCCTGCTCCCCGGCAGCAGGACTCCTCCCCTGACCTGTTCTCCCCGTCCATCGAACTGGACCTGGACAGCGGCCCTTCGTATGCTCCGGTTCCGGAGACTGAAAGCACCCGGGACATGATCGAAGACGGTGATGAGCCCATGTCCGCACCGGTACGCCCCCAGCCTAGGGATGTACGGCGCATCACATTGTTCTATTCCGACGGAACATTTCAGGAATTTTATCCACCCAAATAGTTTTTGGCGTATCTTTGCCTGCGAATCAACGCTGAAACACTATGTACAGACTGCTCATCCGACGTATACTCTTCTCTTTCTCGCCTGAAACGGCCCATCATATCACTTTCCGCCTCCTGCAGTTCCTGCGCTATATTCCACTTTCCCAGAGTCTTATAAGGGCTATTTTCCGTGTCAGGGACAAGGAGGGAGAGCTGCGCCGCGAAGTATTCGGCCTGACATTCAGGAATCCCGTGGGCCTGGCGGCAGGTCTGGACAAGAACGGAGAGTTCTACAACGACATGGGCAACTTCGGCTTCAGTTTCGTGGAGATAGGCTCCCTCACCCCCGAGCCTCAGCCCGGCAATCCCAAGCCCCGCTCTTTCAGACTCGTAGAAGACCACGCCCTCATCAACCGCATGGGTATCAATAATAAAGGTGTAAAATACGCTGTGGCCCAGCTCCAGAAGCGCGTCCCGAATGTCATCATCGGCGGCAACATAGCCAAGGCCTCCAAGACTCCTAATGAGGATGCCTACAAGGATTACGAGCGTTCCTTCTCCCTGCTCTACGACTACGTGGACTACTTCACAGTGAACGTATCCTGCCCCAACGTCAAGGACCTCACTGTCCTGCAGGACGTAGGCTACTTGTCCGAGATAGTGGACCATCTGCTCACCCTCAGAAGGTATTACGACGACTACCGCCCCATCCTGCTCAAGATATCTCCCGACATCCCTTACGAGCATGTGGACCGCATCGTGGACCTTGCCCTGAGTTCCGGCCTCGACGGTATAATCGCCACAAACACAACCAATTCCCGTGAAGGGCTCTCCACCGACCCCGAGAAGGTCAAGGCCATAGGCAACGGCGGCCTGAGCGGCCAGCCCCTGTATGAGAAGAGCCTGGCGATGGTGCGCCACATCCACCAGAAGACCGGCGGCATCCTGCCCATCATCGGCGTGGGCGGCATCATGACCCCGGAGCAGGCCAAGGAGATGCTGGACGCCGGTGCCTCCCTGATTCAGATATACTCCGGCTTCATCTACAACGGTCCCGGAGCCGTACGCAAGATTCTCAAGTACCTTAAATCCCATAAATAATGAAACGAGCAGCCGTCTGCACCATCGGCGATGAGATTCTCATCGGCCAGATCGTCGACACCAATTCCTCTGCCATTGCCCGCGGGCTCAACGCCATAGGCGTGAAAGTGCTCCGTATGGTCTCCATCAGCGATGACAACACCGACATAAAGCAGAGCTTGAAGTCCCTGCTGCATGATAACGATATAGTGATAGTTACGGGCGGACTCGGACCCACCAAGGACGATATCACCAAGAAGGCTCTCGGAGAGCTCTCCGGCAGCCGAGGCACCGTCTTCCATCAGGGACAGATGGATGTGATAGAGCGGATACTTGCCCACCGGGGCATCGAGATATCCGACATCAACCGGGACCAGGCCATGGTGCCCGACACCTGCGAGGTCATGGTCAACCGGAAAGGCACCGCTCCCGGGATGATATTCCGTTTCCCGGCAGCCCTCTTCTCCCATTGTCCCGTGCTCTATTCCCTGCCCGGGGTGCCTTACGAGGCCATCGGCCTGCTGCCGTCAGTGATGGACGACATACGCAGCCATTTCGCCCTCGACAGCATACACCATAAGACCATAGTCACCTACGGCATAGCCGAGTCCACCCTGGCCAAGATGATAGAGCCCTGGGAGGATGCCCTGCCGGAGGACATGCACCTGGCCTACCTGCCCAATCCCCTGACTGGGGTCAAGCTGCGCCTGTCGATATACGGCGGGGAGCGGGAAGATGAGATACGGCGCATTGAGGCTGAGTTCGCCAAGCTCGGCCCTGTCCTCGGCGACGCCATCTACGGTGAAGGCGAGGACACCCTCCAGTCCGTGATAGCCCGCAGGATGACTGCTGCCGGAAAGACCTTAGCTGTAGCCGAGTCCTGCACCGGAGGCCGGATAGCCTCCCTCATCACACAGATACCCGGAGCCTCCAGGTTCTTCTACGGCTCAGTCACATCATACGACAACTCGGTGAAAGAAAACGTACTGCACGTTCCAACCGAAATAATCGCTTCAAAAGGAGCCGTCAGCCGCGAATGTGCCGAGGCCATGGCTCTCGGAGTCCGCAAGGCACTCGGGACGGACTACGCTCTCTCGACCACCGGCATCGCCGGCCCGGACGGAGGCACGCCCGAAAAGCCCGTCGGCATAGTCTGGACCGCAGTGGCATATCCGGATACGAAAAATCCGGGCAAGACCGCAGTCCTGTCCCGGATGTTCCGTTTCAACAACGACCGAAGCACCAATATCGACCGTTTCGCCGGCAGCGCCCTCAATCTGCTGAGGACTGTGCTGCTTTCTGAGCCTGGTGCATGACCCGCAGGAAGTTGCCGCCCATGATACCGCGTATCTCGGAGCTGCTGTAGCCGCGCTGCCGCAGTTCCGCTGCTATGTTGCCGTACATGGAGATGTCCCTCAGCCCCTCGGGCGCCACATCTATCCCGTCGAAGTCCGAGCCGAGGCCCACATGGGCCGCTCCGACTACTTCCACGGCATGATCGATGTGGTCCACGACCCTCCTGACAGAGGGCGTGGGATAGACGGCCAGCTCGTCCATTATCCTCCAGTAATTGTCCCGGTACTCGATATTGTACAGGTCGGAGCGGTAGAGTTCCTGCCAGTGCTCCCCTTCCTCGCTGAGTTTCAGAAATTTCTCGTCCTGGGCAAAATCGGAGTCGATGAATTTGGGATAGAAATTGATCTGAATCACTCCGTCGGCGGTACCCAGGTCCCGCAGCATGGCGTCGGACATATTCCGGGGATGGCCGCACAGGGCCCTGCAGGAGGAATGTGAGGCGACAATAGGAGTTGTGGAATATTTCAGCAGGTCATAGAACGTCCCGTCCGAGGCGTGGGAGCAGTCCAGGAGAATGCCCAGGCGGTTGCACTCGGCCACCACTTCCTTTCCGAAAGCGGAAAGACCGCCCCATTCCGGCTCCAGGGGCATGCACGAGTCGCAGATCTGGTTGTGCCGGTTATGGCAGAGCGTGAGATAACGCACTCCAAACCGATGATAAAGACGCAGATATGCCAGATCGTGCTGTATCGGGGTGCCGTTTTCCATACCCAGGAATACGGAGATAAGGCCGTGCTTCTTGTGCTCGAAAGCCTGTTCCGGGGAAACGGCGAATGCCGCGACAGCGCTGTTGCTGTCGACGGCATCGTAGCATTTGGATATGAGCCTTATCGCATGGACCGTAGCCTCGGCGTCCGTAAGCTCCGGCGGGGAATATATCGCGAAGAACATTCCGTCCACCCCTCCTTCCCGGGCCCTCACGAAGTCCACGTGCCCCCTCGGCTGCCGCTTCCCGAGGTCTATCTCCTCGAGCAGCATCGTCGGAGTGTCGCAGTGCGAGTCCAGCACGAAATCCTTGTCTGAATGTATCCAGGACATCTTCTCTTATCTGCGGTTTCTGACGCTGGATGCTTTGGATACATCCACTAGATCCATATCCTTGGCATTTACAGTTACACTTGAAGCACCACTGGCTTCTACCCTGGCTCTCTTGGCTATAAGAGAGGATGCCTTGCAGCTGGAGGCTCCGCTTACATCCACGTCCAGATAGTCAGCCGTTCCGTTGACATAGAAATTGGACGCACCTGAAAGACTGATGCGGAGGTTCTTCATCCTGACCTCCTCCATATCCACGTCGGAGGCTCCGGAATTATCTACTACGCAGTCAGTGTAATTGCCGCCTATGATGTATACATTCGAGGCACCGCTGCATTCAATATCGGAATTGTCAATGCTGCCTGACAGATCCATTTCAACGTGTGAAGCACCTGATGCCACAATTCTGAGGTCACCCACTGTATTGAAAACCGCTTTCTTGAGGGATGAGGCTCCGCTGGTGCGGATATCGAGCGACTGAGTGTCAAACCGGTCCAGAATACTCATATTTGCTGCACCTGATAGGCGTACGCTCTCTATCCCGGGGCAGCTGACCTTGGCGTAGAGTTTCCAGTCCCCGCTGTTGAACTCGCGGCGGATGTCCCTGGGAGCCTTTTCGAGGTCGAGGGTAAGAACCAGTACGCCCGACTGTACTTCGGCTGTTACGTACTCCTCCAGTTCTGCAGGGAATGTGAGTTCCAATGCGTGTTTAGAGGCTTTCTCCACGTCCACCTCAAAGCGGTTTCCGGCCCTGATGCCGTTGAAATTACGGACTTTTACCTCCTTGGTAATCTCGTCGTAAGACCTTGCCTGTGCGCATACCGGTACCATCAATGCCAGTATAGCTGCCATTGTAATTAATCTTTTCATATCTGCGTTGATTTAAAATGTTTTATTCTGTCTCATTCAGCCCCCTAATGGTTCCTACCACATGATCCAGGGCTGCTATCTGCCTGGCCGAGTACTCCTGCAGAATCTCCCTCTGGCGCTGCGTGTCAACTCCTTCCAGCTGGTCTATCAGGGGCACCGGTTCCCGTACAACATCGTCCACTACAGCCATGGCCTCCTCCGCCCAGTCCTCCGGCATATAGGCCGTCAGGACTGCGACCTCGACGGTAATATCGGCCACCGTGCGGCAATACTGCTGATAGATGTACCCGGGAGACAATGTATCCAGCTCCTCTGAAAATGACTTCTCTTCCGCTATCTGCACCCGGGGTTCCTCTTCCCGGATGTACGGATTCATCAGGACCCGTACGCCGAAAATAAGGGCCAGGGAGGCCACAAGGGGGAAGGCAATGACCTTCCACAAGGGTTTCCTGCGGCGCTTGAGGTTCGAGCGGAAGTGTATGCGGTTGCGGCTGGAGTACTCCCAGCGCTGTTCAAAGCGGGACTCGTCTCCTTCGGGGATGAGTTCGTCTGATTCCTTGATGGAACCGCTGTTCTGTCTGAAGTATTGCTGTAAGTTATCCATTGTCCTGTTATTTTTCGTTTTTAATCATTTCCACCAGTTTGCGCTTGCCCCTGAGATACTGCGACCGCACCGTGCTTTCCTCCACCCCCAGTATCTGCGCGGCCTCTGAATAGTCGTACCCCTCGAAGAGCAGCAGGGAGAGCACCGTCCTGTATCCGTCGGGCATCAGGAGCATCTGCCGCTTTATTCTCCCTATCATCTCCTGCGGGCTCTGACTCTGCAGGAGACTGTCCCACTGCTGCGACGAGTCCTCCTCCGGGTCTTCCTCCGCATATTTCTCAAGCTTCACCTTCAGCCCCCTGCGCATGCGGAGCATGTCTATCGAGGCTCTGGTGCAGGCTTTTGTGAGCCAGGCCGAGGTCTGTGCCTCGGACAGTTTAGCGGTATTGGTCCTCAGATACTTGATAATAGTGTCCTGCACTATCTCCTCGGCGTCGAAACTGTCGCCGGTTATCCGCAGCGACGTGTTGTAGAGCCTCGTCTTGTATCTGTTGTAGAACGCTGTAATCTCTTTAGGTATCATCTTTTGTTTTTTCCACTTATATAACGTACGGGCAGGGCCGTCTGTTGCATCTGCCGCGTATTATTTTCTTACTATTTTTTCCAGGACCTCCGTGGTCTCCAGTTTCAGGTTCCTGTCATAGGTGTCGTGCCGGACCATACCGACGCCGCGGGCATACCAGGTGCGGGCAGTGGTGACACGGTTGCGCATCATCCCCTTCTCGACCTTGTGCTCGGAAACTATCACGCAGGGGAATGTACCGGCCGGGGTAGTCAGGGTGTCAGTACCGAGGACCCGGCGCTCCGTCACGGTGACGTTCATCGTCATGCCTAATGCTCTGACCTTGCCGGCCGCACTCTGCAGGGTATCGCCGGGCGTCAGGACGGAAGGCAGCAGGGTCAGGCCGCCCTCCGCGGTGATCCGGGCATTTTTCCAGAGTATTCCTTTGAGAACGGAGACCAGGCTGGCGGCAATATCGAGGGTCACGTCCCCGTCCCGGCTTATCAGGGCCGTCATCACGGCCGGAGTCTCCATATTCTCCAGTCCCTTGCCGTCCACTGTCCGGATAAAGGAGGAATAAGTCACTGTGAGAGAAGAGTCTGCAGAATCGAGAGCAGTCTCAAGAATACTCATGGTATGGTTCCACTTGACCGAGCCGTCCTCTGCATAATACCTGGTGTAGACCAGCTCCGTACCCTCATCCGTACAGAACCAGGCCTGGGCCCGGAGGCATACTGGGCAGCAGATGAGGAGGATGAACAGAAAGAGGTATCTCATATATCACAATAATATCCTACAAACATACGGAAAAATGAAAAATTTTGCTAATTTGGCTCCGCAAATACGCGAGCAGAACACTATGACAAGACCTACAGTAGCCCTCATCTACGACTTCGACGGCACCCTCTCCCCTGCCAACATGCAGGAATTCGGACTGATACAGACATTCGGCAAGGACCCCGCCCTCTTCTGGAGCAGGAGCAACCAGCTCTCGCAGGACAACGATGCCAGCGAGATACTCTGCTACATGAAGACCATGATCGACGAGGCCCGCGCCTCTGGAGTCCACCTGACCAGGGAGAGTTTCCGCCGTTTCGGATCCATGGTGAAACTCTACCCCGGGGTCAGGGAATGGTTCGGGAAAATCAATGAGTACGGCCGCTCCAAAGGTCTCCAGATAGAGCACTACATCAACTCCTCCGGCCTTACGGAGATGATCGAGGGCACGGAGATATACCCGGAGTTCAAGAATGTCTACGCCTGCTCCTTCCTCTACGAGGACGGAGAGGCGGTCTGGCCCGCAGTAGCCGTGGACTACACGGCCAAGACCCAGTTCCTGTTCAAGATCAACAAGGGCGTGATGAGCATCCGCGACCACACCCTTGTCAACAGATACCTGCCTGAGAAAGAGCGGCCTGTACCCTTCTCCCGTATGATCTACTTCGGTGACGGAGCCACTGACATCCCCTGCATGAAACTCGTCAAGCAGTTCGGAGGCCACTCCATAGCCGTGTACAACCCGGACGGGCACGAGCGCGAGAAGTCCGAGCGCCTGCTCAGCGAACAGCGGGTGCACTTCGTATGCCCTGCGGACTATTCCGAAGGAAAGCGGATCTACCGGGTGGTAACCGCCATCATAGACAAGATAAAGGCTGATCTGGAAATAGAGGCCCTAAAGGGCTGAGACGACTTCCTCGGCTATCCGGGCTACCCTCTGTCTGGTCTCCCGTACGGCGGCCACCTGAGAATCTGAGTCAAATTCTCCCCTGACATTCCGGAAATCCGCCAGGATCTCCTCCCTGGCAGACCCGTCCAGGCCGAAGCCGGTCATCACCCCGTCGCCGAACTCCTTGGAAGCGTCCCTCTCTATATCGGCGAAAAGCGACTCGGACGCAGCCCTCCACTGACGCAGCAGGTCTATCAGTTTCTTGCGGGTGATCTTCCTGGGGTCCACATTGAATACAGTCTGAATGTGGGCATAGACCCATCTCCATTCGTAGAGCTGATAATTGGAGGCGATGGCCGAGAGCCTGGATTCCACCGCTTCCGGCGTGCTGAGCGAGCCGGAGGCTATCTCCTCCACGATCTGGTCTATCTCCGCTTTCGGGGCCAGCAGTCCGGCCACGTCCACCCAGCGTCCCTCACCTACGGGGGATACGGGAGAAAGGGCTGCCGCTATAGCCTCGTCGGAGGTCAGCCGGCGGCCGCGGAGTGTCAGGGCCACCTGCAGACCGATATAGTACTTGAGGGCATTCTCATAGCGCTCCACCCCTGAAGTAAGGGACGAACCGGCTATTGTGCAGCCTCCGTAGTTGGAGGGAGTCCCGGAGAAACGCTCCTCGGAAAGCATGCGGACCAGCTGGTCCCTGCCTGCGAGCATCGCTCCTGCAGTATAGGGGGAAAATGCCTCGAAACGGATATTGTCTATGCGTCCGGAGGGGCTGCGGCGGTCCCTCGCGGGCCATTTGCGGATATCGCGGAACAGTCCTATGCTGCGCAGGTTCACTCCGGGAACCAGATATGAGCTGCCCTCCGACTCGAGGATATAGGAGAAGGGCATGTCAGGAGTGTCGATCCTGCCGGTATGATGACCTAGAACCGTGGTGAAAGGGGCCACTCTTACGGGCAGCATCATGTAGGAACCGGAGCCGCACTTGACACCGCGTCCGAATACGCCCTGGTGCACGGGACCCAGTTTGTACAGGTGATTGCTGAAATTGGTGGCCGAGCCCGCGTTCATGAAAGAGAACATCGAGCCTATCAGCAGTGTGGACTTGTGATGGGAGACAGTAAAGGGACCTGCCAGTACCGATACGGCCTCTCCGTTCTCACAGTGGGAATTGGCGAAAAACAGACTGTCAGAGCAGGAGAATCCCTTGGCCAGGGTCACACTCTGCCCCACAAAGCAGCGGGTCACTACCGCACCGTCCTCCACCACCGAGCCGGACTGTATTATGAAATCCGTGCAGACCGTTCCGCTGCCGATGAGCACCGGAGCCCCGGCACTGCTGACTACCGTCCCGTCGAAGAGACGGAGGCAGCCCTGCAGGACGGCGGCCTCTCCTATTCTCACGTTCCGGATGATGCCGACATTCTCTATTCTGGCCCCAGGGCCGATGAAGCCGCGCTCCGATGCCGCTGCCCTGGCTTGGAGATCCGCCATGGCCTGCAGCCTCTGCGTCAGTTCAGAACGGTGCCTGTACATGGCCGCCAGATAGGCCGTCTGGGCGGAGAGTCCCTCGTAGATGGCCACCTCGCGTCCTCCGGTCTCCGGAAGCACATTGACCCGGGTGCCCACGCCGAAGGACGGGACGCCCTCCATGTATATTTTTCCCACATCGCAGATGTAGACGCGGGGACCTATGTCATAGTTGGCTATATAGCCGTGAATGTGGGTGATGAGCGCGTCATCATCCACATTCACGTTGAAAAGGGTCGCATCGTAGATACCGCTGTGTATGGACAGGCCGCCGGGGAGGGCGATGCTGCCGGAGAATGCTCCGAGACGGACCACTCCGTAGAAATTGACCCTGACTATGCTTTCCGGAGTAAAGCGCTCCGACACATAGACATGCTGCCAGTCCTCGGCCCAGCATCCCTGGGTCCTGAGGACGGATATCTCTCCGGAGGTCAGCTGGCGGCAACCGTTCATTCCTACCTCAATAGATTAACCATACTTACCACCATAGTGGCGATGGATGTCGTCGAAGATGCTATGGAGACTATTTCCGCAGCAGATATTCTCTGACGGCTCTCGAGGTCTCTTTCCGGTACAATAATCTCGCATCCGGGCTTGGGCCTGAAATTCCTGCTGCCCTTGGTTGCCGCCGAACCGTTCATGAATACTATGTACTTCTGGTTCCTGATGGCTCCCTTCGCATAACCTCCTGCCATCTTGATATATTGCGAGGTGGATATGGACGGGTCAAATGTCACCACCGTAGGGAAAAGGACTGCACCTGATATTCTCACGGTAGAGTTGTATTTGGGTATTGAAATACTGTCGTTGATACTGAGTACCACGTCATAATAGGAATCAGGATTCTCAAGGGCCTTCTGCACGTCGATAGCTATGGTGTATCTCTCGTTTCTCCTGGGCATTTCTATCATGGTAGTGTCTATTCCGGCCTCCGCAGCGGCAAGTATCCTGGCGGAAAGGGCCCTCTGGTACTCTTCCTCGGTAAGCTGCCGTGACAGTACGGCTCCTTCCAGATATGCGTCATCGGTATAACCGCCGGCACGGCTGAGAATGTCTGAAAGGCGGACAGTACTCTTCTCGACTACATAGTGCCCCGGGAAATTGACCTCTCCGGTTATATTCACAGTAGTTTGAGGACGGTAACTGGGTGTAAGCCTGACTGATATGATATCGTACGGCTCGAGAGGGAAATCCAGGGCATCAGGATCATCCTCAAGATTCAGAGTGTAGACCAGGGAGATGGAGTCACTTTTTACTGCTCCCTTGTCATAGATATTCCTTCTGGCAACATCCACGTTGGTCCTGGATGCGCCGAGAGTGAAGCCGCCGGACAGAAGGATAGCGTCCCCTACAGTAAGTCCCCTGCGGTACGGCAGTTCGGAAGGATTATTGAGTTCTCCCTGAGTAGTGATGGTGTGGGCAACATTGAACTCATAACTTGCAAATATGGTGACACTGTCCTCGCTGACAAGCGGTATGTCCTGTTCTCCTGCCAGCACTTTGGCGAGGTTGAAGAACAGGGATACGGTGTCTCTCTGTTCATTGAAACGGGTTATCAGACCTCTGTCCATATAAGCCTCGTCCATCACACCGCCGGCATATCCCAGCAGCTGTCCCAGAGTGGAGACACTGTCGGTTATGGCATAGTCACCGGGATGCCATACAGCTCCTGAGAGATGTACGGTATTTGCATTACGAGAGATATTAGAAGGGACAATGAGTATATCTCCGTCCATGAGAGTAAACGACCCGAATTCAGAAGCCTTGACGTCAAAGGACCTGGCCCTGTCTCCCTTCTTACGGATTACGTGCACGAAAGTCTCGTCGGCATCACTCTTGTAGCCGGCCGCGAAACGGATAGCGTCCGCTATATTCTCACCCTCCTTCATCTCATAGTACATGGGCCGTCTTACACTTCCTTCTATCTTGACGAGACATTCGTAAGGAGAGAACATAATCAGGTCATCGTCCTCCAGCCTGATGTTGTCATCATATTTTCCGTCTATCAGAAGCTTGTAGAAGTCCAGGCTCCTGTATACCTTGCCGTTTCTATAGATCCTGATGTTCCTCAAAGTACCTATGTCGGTAGGGCCTCCCGCCATGTATGCTGCGGTGAAAACAGTGGAAAGCGAGGGCAGCGTGAATGTTCCGGGATTCTCCACGTCTCCGACCACATTGACGGAAAGGGACCTGATCCTTCCGAGAGTAAGTCTCAGGAAAGTATTGGGCGCGTCACCGGATATTCCGGAATATATTACAGAGAGTTTTTCCCTCATTCTTTTCTCAGCCTGCTCTACGGTCAGTCCGACAAGATATACAGGTCCTACATCAGGAATGGTCACACTTCCTTCAGGAGACACGGTATAGGTATAACTGCTGAAAGTAGCTCCCCAGATATCCAGGACTATCTCGTCTCCTGGCGCCAGCTTGTAGCTGGCGGGGGTGGGTATATTATAATTAGGTATGAAATTCAGGTCAGGGGAGCGGAATATCCTGTGACCGTAGATCGTATTAAGTTGAGCGATGAAATTGCGGGCGAGCATCGCGGAGTCAAGCACGTAAGTGGAATCCTCTAGCATTATCATGCCGTTCATGACACCTCCCTGGGTTCCGCCGTAACCGGCCATCTTCATATTCTGGAGGTTCTGAGAATTCTGATTGTTACGGTTGAAGCTGCTGTTCCTGTCGATGGCGTTAGTGTTCATCTGTACGCCTGACGTCATTCTGTTCTGCTCCTTGTTGAGCATTTCATTTATCTCGCTCTCGCTGTATCCGTAGGACTTGGCCATGGCCTTGGCCAGTTCCAGGTCGTTCGAGGACTGCGCCATGGCAGCAGTGGACAATGCGAACAGAAAGATGCATGACAATATGCCTGCCTTACAAATTTTTCTCATACAAACTCTTCAATAATAATTTCAATTTTTTTCAATCCTGCAAAATTAGGCATTTTTAGCACTTTACAAAAAAATATCTATATTTGTGGCATGCAAAAAGGTGCCGACATACTTGTAAAAACTCTATTTATCATCTATATATTGGTGGTAATGTTTTTCTGTTTCTACAGATTCAGCTCGACGGACATAGACCTGAGCAGGTATTTTCTGGGTATCCGTCTTGACAGGTATGCGCATTTTGCGATGTTTTTCCCCTATCCTTTCATTGCATGGCTTACATGCAGGTATACGTCCCGCTCGCAACTGTTGCGCAGGCACGCCATAACCGTCACCCTCATTTCGGGTCTGATATTCGCAGGTATGACCGAACTCTTCCAGGACTGGTTCTTCCCCTCCAGACAGGGTGACGTAATGGATTTCACGGCAGATTCCATATCGGTCATTTCCGGATGCCTGATAGTCCGGCTGGCCGGTGAACATTTAGTTAAATTTATAGAAAGAATGTTTTCCAGAAAAGCTTTAATCATCGTCGTTCTCCTTGCGTCGGTGACGTTCACCTCCCATGCTGACAGCCGTGACAGCATCAGGCTTGCACGTCAGGAACGTCTTTTCGGAGGAGAACCGGTAAAAACAGCAGTAAAGCTCAATGCGGCTGCTGTAGTGGGCATAGTCAATCCATCGGTTGAGTTCCGCGCGCATAAATACATAACCGTAGGCCTGGAAGGTTTCGGAGTTTTCTATCCTAAAGGATTCGGCAAGCTTATAAACGGCCCCGTTGTAATGGCCATGACATTCGTAGAAGGCCGTTATTATCCGGTCGAGTCCTTCAGAGGGTTCTTCGTAGGCCCAAACATCGGATTCTCCGCATGGACTCTCAGCAAAGGCATACATCCTATGTACTGGGGCAGTTATCATAACCAGTATCAGGTAGGATGCAATTTCATGGTAGGTCTCACCGCAGGGTATGCCTTTACTCTGACGAAGCACTGGGGAATAGAAGTCTCTGTCGGAGGAGGCTTCCAGAACAGTATTTATGAGGGGCACTATCTGTCGGACGGTTCAATGTACATCGGCTGGAACGGATCTTCCGAATGGCTCCCTTACAAAGCCGCTGTCAATATAGTCTATAAATGGTAAACAATATCAGACTGACACTGCTGACGGTCCTGATTCTCCCGTGCCTGCTGCAGTATCCCGCATCAGCACAGCTCAGAGTCAAGGATCTGTGTCCGGCTGTGGATTCAATCAACGGCCGGCTCATGGGCCGCACATCCGTACTGCCGGAAATCAGTATTGACACATTCCTTATCAGCAAAAAAAACAAACGTGTTGACATTCGGTTAAGTCCCGGAATCTCCGATTATCCTCTCAGGGATGATGACATCGAATTCTTTTCCCGCCAGATAAAGATGTATCTCCCCTCACCCGTACATCAGTATGATGTCTGTCTGTATGCCGGCGAGCGGGAACTTTCCGGACTCAGCTCAGGATATTATTCCGGCCGCGGATATTCTCTGGAAGAAAAATCCCGACAGTCCGCCGGGGAGCACGGAATCTGGATAAAGAATCTGACTGTACCTGTCCCCGAGGAGGGGCTTAGCGGAAGGAATATAGCCTTGTGGCCCGGCCACGGGTATTATTATTCCAATATAGAGGACAGGTGGAAATGGCAGAGAGCACCTTTCTTCTCCACTATAGAGGACCTGCTGCTGCAAAGTTACATCGTCTCATTCCTGGCCCCAATGCTGGAGAATGCAGGAGCGTCTGTTCTCATTCCCAGGGAACGGGACATGCAGGCGACTGAAATAATAGTTGACAACGGAAGTGTATTCTATACAGAACGTAACGGGGAGCCGGACCGGCATCAGTGGACTGACGCTCCTGATCCCGGATTC
Source organism: uncultured Alistipes sp. (assembly GCA_900550465.1). Lineage (GTDB taxonomy): Bacteria > Bacteroidota > Bacteroidia > Bacteroidales > UBA932 > Coprenecus. The sequence continues at coordinate 138,554 of URSC01000001.1, read as the reverse complement.
GCCGACACTGCAGACTGCTACAGTACTGGAGAGAATCCGTTTACTATGGGGACGGCAAGAATGGTGGAATGCAGCCTGAAGCATCCTTCCAGCGCTGCATATATCCCGAATTTCCCTGAATCAGGAGATTACGCGGTATATGTCTCTTATCAGACTGTAAAACAGAGTTCTTCTGCAAAATATACAGTACGCCATTCCGGAGGTGAATCCGAGTTCACAGTGGATCAGAGCATGGGGGGCGGCACATGGGTATATCTGGGGACTTTCCGTTTTACAAAGGGAGAGACCGGTCAGGGGGTAATCGTGCAGAACTGCGCAGTGGAAAGCAAGGGGCGCGGATATATAACGACAGATGCCGTAAGATTCGGAGGAGGCACGGGCAATATCAGCCGGGGCGGTCAGACCAGCGGAGTTCCCCGCTATGCCGAGGCAGCCCGCTACTGGCTGCAATGGAGCGGTTTCCCTGAAACAATATACAATACAAGCGAGGATCAGGATGACTACAAGGACGATTATACCTCCAGGGGAGAATGGGTCAACGATCTGACAGACAGGCTCGGCATACCTGTCGACATGGCCCTGGCGCTGCACACAGACGCAGGGGTTGTCCGGAACGACTCAATAATCGGAACTCTCGCTATTTACAAAGAGGAATCCGAAGGAAAGGTACAATACCCGGACGGACGTCCCAGGATCATGGCCAGGGAACTGGCTGACATAGTCCAGACAACACTCATCGAGGATATAAGGACTTACTGCAGGGAGGACTGGACACGCCGCTCCATCTGGGACAGGTCATATATGGAGGCAAGGGTTCCGGATGTACCGACAGTTCTGATCGAACTGCTTTCACATCAGAATTTCGCCGACATGCAGTATGCGCTGGATCCAGGCTTCAAATTCATAGCTTCCCGTGCAATATATAAAGGAATCCTCAAATACCTGTCCTATATCCACGATACAGAATATACTGTTCAGCCTCTTCCGGTAAAGGACCTGAAGCTGGAGGTGTCTGAAGGCCGGAAAGACAGGGCAAGGATACATCTTCAATGGTCTCCGCGTACGGATTCTACAGAGGCATCAGCTGTGCCTTCGTCCTACATAGTGTACAGAAGGACTGCAGATACTGCCGCCGGCGTGGAGGTACCGGGCTTTGCCAAGGTGGCACTCGTCGACGGGACCGGATATTACGAGGATATCCTGCCCGGCAGAATTTACAGCTACTATGTGACTGCCGTCAATAAAGGAGGGCGCTCATTCCCCTCAGAGATATTGTCCGCAGGGTACATTCCGGATGCCGGACAGGCATTGATAGTCAACGGATTCACATCCGTATCCGGACCTGCACCTATGCCTGTCTGTGATTCAGTCACCGCAGGCTTTGATTTCAGAGCCGACCACGGAACTCCTTATATTCAGGACTGTTCCTATATAGGTGAGCAGTTCGAATTTCTCCGGGACAAGGACTGGATACACGACGATCGCCCCGGATTCGGTGCCTCATACATGGATTACGGACCTGCGCCCATGGCCGGCAATACCTACGACTACCCTCTGATTCACGGAATGTCTCTCATGCGTTCAGGCATGAGCTTCTCTTCAACGTCGCTGAGCGCTTTTTCAGAGACAGATGCTGATCCAGACAAATATGCAGTCATAGATCTTATTTTCGGAAAGCAGAAAAATGTATTTCATAATACCGGCCTCTACCCTCTTCTCTCCGAATATTGTTCAGGAGGCGGATCAGTCATCATATCCGGAGCTAATATAGGCAAAAGCGCCTGGTACGACAGCGACCGTAAGTATTCCGGCTCCCTCCTCCTTAATGCATCCATGTCTTCCGTATACAGGGCCTCCGGGGAACTTGAGACGCTCAGAGATTCACTCGCAGCGCTGTCCTCAAGTACGGCATCCGATATACTTTCCAGTCTTGACAGCATATCCTCGGAACTTAGAGCATTCGCGGTAAGAACCGTCAATACTCTGCACAACAGAATCACGGCCCTTTACAGAGAAGCCGATCCTGATTTTGCCGCCAACCGTCTCGCCGCGGATATCTTCCGCTACGGCTGGAGCAACGGCTCGGCCACGACGACCGGTATTGTCAGGCCGGTACGGAATCAGGGGGAGATCCTGCATAACGGTTCTTCCACATTTCAGTTCAGCACAGCCCCCAATCCCGACATCTATTGCGTTGAGTCGCCTGATGCCATCCTGCCTTCAGACGACATGTCGTTCACTTTCATGCGCTACTGCGGCTCCAACACCTCGGCGGCAGTGGCCTATGACGGAGATTACCGTGCCGTCTCCCTGGGCTTCCCCATAGAAGCACTAACCTCGCAACAGCAGGTCGATGACCTGATGCGCGAGGTTATAAGATTTCTGCTGCGGGACTGATCCGGCTACAGCACCTCTATGCTTCTGCGGATGAACTCCGAGAGATCCTTGCCTTTCAGCATATTGTTCGCCAGCAGGGCCAGGTCCACTACCTGATGCAGGAGGATATTGTCCTTGGCAAAGCCCTTCATGGCCTCCTTCCTCTGGTCGCGGACTTCTCCGAGCTCTTTCTCCAGTTCCTTCTTCGCGTCTTTGTCCGCAATGGGGATATCCTCCTCCTTCTTGTCCTTCATGGCTGCGTCCAGCTTGTCGATACCGGCCTGCAGCTCGTTCCTGCGGCTGTCGAAAGACGCGCACTGCTCTGACAGAGATGTGCTCTTGGCCTCGAGGATACGCTTGATCAGCGGATGCTGGATATTGACGTCGATGGTATAGGACTCGGGCATCTCACCGTAGAAGTTCATTCCTCCGCCGAGGGCCGACATGTCGCGGTAACGGCGCATGAACTCGGACTGTGTAATCAGGATAGGAGCACCATTCTCCCCCAGGTTCTCAGGCTTTACGAAGTAGTGGTTGCCTTCGGGCAGGACGGACTCGAACATGTCGGAGAGGTCGGTCTTCTCGGCCTCGGGCATCTCGGGCTCCTTGACATCCTCCTTACGGATAAGCTTGTCTATCGAGTCTGCGTCCACACGGGCAAATGTCGAGTCGGGAAGCTTGGCCTCCAGCAGATTGACGAAATGGGCATCGAGCTGGCAGTCGAAGAGCAGGACATCGTAGCCCTTGTTCTTGGCTGTCTCGATATACTGGTACTGGGCCACGGGATCAGTGGCGTAGAGGTATACCACCTTCTTGTCCTTGTCGGTCTGGTTGGCCTCTATGGCCTTGCGGTAATCGTCGTAGGCGAAGAACTTGCCGTCGGTGTTCTTCATCAGGGCGAACTTGAGGGCCCTCTCGCAGAACTTCTCCTCGGTCAGCATGCCGTACTCGATGAAGAGCTTGAGGTTGTCCCACTTCTCCTCGTACTCCTTGCGGTCGTTCTTGAAGATGTCCTCCAGGCGGTCAGCCACTTTTTTAGTAATATAGGTGGAAATCTTCTTTACGTTGGAGTCGGACTGCAGATAGCTCCTGGATACGTTCAGAGGGATATCCGGGGAGTCTATCACACCGTGCAGCAGGGTCAGGAAATCGGGTACGATATTCTCTACAGAGTCGGTGACGAACACCTGGTTGCAGTAAAGCTGGATCTTGTTCTTGGTCACGTCCAGGCGGTCCTTGATCTTGGGGAAATACAGGATACCGGTGAGGTTGAAGGGGTAGTCCACATTCAGATGGATGTAGAACAGCGGTTCCTCCAGCATCGGATAGAGCTCGCGGTAGAACTTCATGTAGTCCTCCTTCTTCAGATCGGCGGGCTTCTTGTTCCAGATGGGGTCGGTATCGTTGATTATCTTGTCCTTGTCGGTATCCACGTACTTGCCGTCCTTCCATTCCTGCTCCTTGCCGAAGGCGATGGGCACTGGCATGAAGCGGCAGTATTTCTTCAGCAGCTCCTCTACCTTGGATTTTCCGGCGAACTCCTTGGAGTCGTCATCCAGATACAGGGTAATCTCGGTGCCCCTGTCGGTGCGGCTTCCCTCAGTCATGGCAAACTCGGGATTGCCCTCGCACTCCCATCTTACGGGCTTTGCACCCTCTTTCCATGACAGGGACTCTATCACCACTTTCTTAGAAACCATAAAGGCGGAGTAGAAGCCCAGTCCGAAATGACCTATGATATTACCGGCCACATCCTTGTACTTCTCCAGGAACTCTCCTGCACCGGAAAATGCTATCTGATTGATGAATTTGTCCACTTCTTCGGCTGTCATACCGATTCCGCGGTCGGTAACGGTCAATGTATTCTTCTTATCGTCAGCGGATATCCGCACGGTCAGGTCTCCCAGCTCACCTTTCAGCTCGCCGGTATTGGCCAGTGCCTTCACCTTCTGAGTAGCATCCACTGCATTGGCCACTATCTCCCTGAGGAAGATCTCATGGTCCGAATAGAGAAACTTCTTGATGACGGGGAAAATATTTTCAGTTGTTACCCCTATTTTTCCTTTTTGCTGTGTCATATTGTTAATTTTAAATATTTTCTGTTTTGCTGGTATGGCAAAAGACATACCACTTCCCCCACCCTGCCAAAATGGCACAGAGCGTCCATGACCGGATTCTGTATGATTTTAGAATTCTCCGTGTTTTTATAATCCTGCAATAATTGCGGCTTTTCTTTAAATTCCCTCCTACAGCCTTGCAGGTCAATATCTTTGCAACCGCATCCGATTCCCGCGAAGGGCATAACAGAACGTGCTGAAGAAAATGAGTTTTGGGACGGCTCAAGTGCAGGAGTATCTCTGGTCTTGTGAAGAAATGGAGGGGGCGGATGCTTTTTCTATGTATATACTAAAAACGAAGAAATATGAAACGGACTGCAGGAATTTCGGCCATAGCGGCTTTGCTGCTCACATTCAGCCTCCCGTCGTGGGGGCAGAGATGGAGTGTTGCCACCAACCTTCTGGATTATGCTGACTTTATAACATTGAATCTGGAGGTGGGGGCATCAGTCCACCAGCACTGGACCGTATCCGTAAAGGGCAGATACAACCCGTTCACCTTCCCCACCCGGCTGAACGGGGCGGGCAGGATCCAGAACCGCACAGGCTCGGTCTCTGCAGGTTTCAAATACTGGCCCTTCTTTGTGTACTCGGGCTTTTATTACGGAGGAAAGGTCCAGTGGAGCAGATACAACAGCGGCGGAATTTTCTCCCCAGCCTCAGAAGAGGGCGATGCCCTGGGGCTCGGGGCCAGTCTGGGCTATTCGCTGCTGCTGACGAAACACCTGAACATAGAATTCGGTATAGGGCTGTGGTTCGGAGGCACCAGGTACAGGCAGTATGAGACGACTGCCTGCGGAAAACTCATAGACTGGGGCCTAAAAGCCTTTGTAGCGCCCAATGACGTGCAGATCAATCTTTTATACACATTCTGATATGAAACGGATAACTTTCGCTCCGGCAATAGCAGCCGTGACGGCAGGCCTGATCCTGCAGACTTCCTGCGCTGTCTCTGTCCGAAGGAATGTAAGAATCCTTGAGAGGGACAGCCTTAGTGCGCAACTACTTCTGCCGGCCGAAGAAGATGATGATTTCGGTCAGCAGGACACTTACAACTTTATGATGGAGGATTCAACCACTTCCGACACTCTTACTATTATCGGCCCTGACGGAGAAAGGGTTTTCTTCATGAAAGCGACGATGGACTCGTCAGGGACCATTCATGCCGCGGAACAGCTCCGCGGAGTGGTGGTCACAGCCAGATTCAAGAATATCCCGGAGCGCAACGGCATGGTGCGCATAGCATTCGACGTGCGCGTTCCTGCCAGGATGCTGAATCCACACTGGCAGGTAAGGCTCAGGCCTGAGGCCCTCATTATGGAAGATACCGTCACGCTCGAGGAAGTACATATCACAGGACGGGAATACCGCGAGCGCCAGATACGGGGCTATGAACTCTACAACCGTTTTCTAGCCACAGTCATCACGGATTCGGCGGACCTTGTCCACACCGGCCTGTTGGAGACATTCATACAGCGCAATATTCCGTTGCTTGCGGAACTGAAGGAAGATTCGTCCGCAGTGAATCCTGCACTGGTAAAAGGGCTGTTCGGAATATCGTTCAGGACGGCCAGGGAACATTATCTCAAGCGCCTCGCCATCATGCGCAACAACAGGAGGCAGCAGCGGCTTCCGGATAAATTCGAGCAGTATGTCAGCGACCCGTATATCCTGGAAGGCGTAAGGATAGACTCTGTAGTCGCCGACGGAGGAAACGATATAGTGTACTGCTACAGCCAGAGTCTCAGCACCCGTCCGGGACTCAGGAAGATAGACCTTGCGGTGGAAGGCAGTATATTCTACGATGGAGAGTGCCGCTATACCCTGCCTTCATCGGAACCGCTGACATTCTATGTCTCCTCTTTCGCCACTCTGGCCGAGAGCCGGGAGAAGTACATCACAAAGGTGATTGAGCGGAAAGTAGAGAGCAACACTACCGCAGCCCTGGAGTTCAGACCCGGAGAATATGCGCTGGACGAGGAGTACAGTGACAATCTCAGCGAGATACGGCATATCAAATCCTGTATAGACGGACTTATAGAGAACCGCGACTTCGATATTGACAGCCTGGTGATAACTGCCACTTGCTCGCCTGAGGGCAGTTATGCTCTGAACAGCTCTCTGGCCGGACAGCGTGGAAGGGAGATTGCCAGGTATTTTAAGAACTACGTGAAGGAATATAACATCCGGGCAGATTCCCTGGAGCGCGAGGAACTGGGCGTGGTCCTTAATCTGACAGAAGACGTATCCGATACTTATTCCGGGCGTAGAATAACTGATTTTGACTTCATTGTCAAGCATATTCCCGAAGACTGGGAAAGGTTGACCGAACTGATACGCCGGGACAGCCTTATAAAGGACAAAGCTGGGATTCTGTCCATCTGCGGCACCGGGTCACCTGATCTGAGAGAGAGCCTTCTCAGCGGACATGCGGAATATGCGTATATTAGGGAGACTCTTTATCCAGTGCTGCGCGAGGTGCAGTTCGATTTCCATCTCCACAGACGCGGGATGGTAAAGGACACTGTCCATACCACTGAGCCGGACACTGTTTACTACGCAGGCCTCCAGGCTATCAGGGACCGCAACTATAAGAAAGCCGTTCAGTACCTGGGAACATACAAAGACCTGAACAGCGCTGTCGCTTTCCTCGCGATGGACTACAACGCTTCCGCCATGCAGGTTCTGGAAACCTTGCCAGTTTCCGGCAAACGGGATTATCTGATGGCAATAGCCCACTCGCGCAATGGAAACGAGCGGAAGGCAGTAGAATGCTTCGTCAACTCCATAAGCCAGGATCCGTCCATGGCCTTCCGGGGAAATCTTGATCCTGAAATAAGCAGATTAATAGAGAAATACGATCTTTTATCGTCCATGTAGTAAAATTTTTTTAATTTTTTTTTGGCAGATAAAAAATATGCTCTATATTTGCATCCGCAAAAGCAAGGGAGCATAGCTCAGTTGGTTTAGAGCGTCTGCCTTACAAGCAGAGGGTCGGGGGTTCGACTCCCTCTGCTCCCACTGAAAAAGAAGCAGTTACAGAGATGTGACTGCTTCTTTCGTTTTATTCCTAGCCCTGCCTTCGGGGCAGGCCTCCTAAAGCATGGGCTTCAGGAGGCCGAACATCAGAAGGGCTACCAGGAGGGTTACGACGATGTTGAAGCCCTGGGCTATAAGGAAGGCATAGAGGGGACGGCGGTTCTCCTTGCCGAAGATATCCTTGAAGCGGGTTTCAAGACCGATGCAGACGAAGGCTATGCTGAAGAGGGTATTCTGGAAACCTTTGGTGACTGTTCCTACGGTCTTGGCGGTGGCCTCATCCATGCAGAAACTGAATACTATGGACGCCAGTATGAAACCTACCACGAACTTGGGAAAACGGTCCCAGATGACCTTGGCCGTTACCTTTTCCTGCTGGCCGGAGGGAGTGCCCCGGTAGGACCACAGCAGGGAGATAATGAAGGCTGCGACTCCGAGCAGAACATTCTGCGAGGACTTGACGATAACGGCGGTTTTGGCTGCGGTCTCCCCTATCAGTGTTCCGGAGGCGGCAACAGCTCCTGTGGTGTCGATCGTGCCGCCGAGCCACGCTCCCGCCACTTCCTCATTGAGCCCCATCACCCTCGAGAGCCAGGGCAGCAGGTACATCATCGGAATGGCGATGATCAGCACCAGGGAGATAACGTATGAGAGCTTCTTATTGTCCCCCTTGATGACCCCGCAGGTGGCTATGGCCGCCGAAACGCCGCAGATGGACACTGCCGAGGAGAGCATTGTCCCCATCTCAGGATCTATCTTCATTCTCCGGCAGAGCCAGAATGCGAAGTACCACACAGTGAAGACCACTATCAGCGACTGGGCCAGCCCGTATGCCCCCGACTCGAGGACTTCCTTGAACAGGATGGTGGAACCGAGGCAGATGATACCTATCTTTATATAGAACTCGCTCTGTATGGCGGCCTTCATCCACTGCGGCACTCCAACGGTATTGCTTATCAGCAGGCCGAGGATGACCGAGAAAAATACCGGTTCCAGTCCCAGTTCCTTGAAGAACGGCACGGCGGCCAGGAGCTGCGCCCCGAAGGTCAGCAGGAATATCACCAGCAGTGAAAGGAATATCCCTCTGAGCGGACGACGCAGGGCTGCGGAGGTCGCGTATGTGAGAATCAGGATGAATACGAACATGTACAGGGCTGAGAGCCAGCTGTCGGCGGTGCCTATGGTCTTGGGCATTTGCGGCATCGAGGAGGGAAAAGCGGCCGCGAGGGTGAGGATGACGGCCCCGGCGATGACGATAATCCAGTCCTCAGATGTGAATTGTCTGAGCCATTTTTTCATATCTGTCGAATTTTGAGGCGGCAAAGATAGTCAAACTTGGATAAATCCTCGTATCTTTGTTCCCCAAAGTGTGAAAAACAGCGCTATGAGACAGATAATAACCCACTTCACCGACGATGACCTGTACAAGTTCACGATGTGCTGCGCGGTCATTGACAATTTTCCCAGAGCCCAGGTAAAATACTCATTCACAGACCGTGACGATACTATCTACCCTGCCGGCTTCGTAGACGAGCTTTCCAGACAGATTGCCGCTCTTGAGGATGTCGTCATCACTCAGGAGGAAATAGACTTCATGAAGCGCAGGTGCAGCTACATCCCGGGATGGTTCTACAACTATCTGAAGGGCTACCGCTTCGACCGCCGGTGGGTGCAGGTGAGGCAGGATGAGGCCGGACACCTCGGGATAGATATCGAGGGCAGCTGGGCAGACACCATACTGCTGGAAGTGAAGATTCTGGCCATCATATCGGAACTCTTCTACATCTTTACCGGGGAGTGCCGCAATTTCGACTACAGCGCATATTATTACAGGACATACCGCAAGGCGGAGCGGCTGCTGGGAGCCGGCTGTGTATACAGCGATTTCGGCACCCGCCGCAGGGCCTCATTCGAGGCTGAGGATACGGTAGTCAGGGCAATGAAGGACTGCGCGGGAAGCCGTCAGTGGCCCGGGCGCTTCGTAGGCACGAGCAATGTCTACTTAGCCATGAAATACGACCTCATACCGGTCGGCACCATGGCTCACGAATTCATCTGTGCCATCGGAGGCATGTACGGCCCGCAGATGGCCAACCACATAGCCATGGACTGCTGGAGGAACACTTTCCGTGGAGCCCTCGGCACCTTCCTCTACGACAGTTTCGGCTGGGACATCTTCAGCCTGAACTTTTCGGAGGACTTTGCCAACCTGTTCAAGGGGCTGAGAGTGGACAGCGGGGACAACCGCGAGCAGCTCATGCGCATCGTGGACAAGTACCGCTCCCTCGGCATCGATCCCCGCACCAAGCAGGTGATATTCAGCAATGCCCTGGACGTGGACCACGCTCTCGAAATTCAGAGCTACGCTGTGGACTACTGCCAGCCGTCGTTCGGCATAGGCACCCACTTCACCAACGACTTCGACGGTGTCCGTCCCATGAACATCGTCATCAAGCTCATCGCCGCCAAGATTACCGAGTCCTGGTCCTTCTACAACGACACCTGCAAGCTCAGCGAGGACACCGGCAAGCACACCGGCCACCCTGAAGTCGTACAGCGCTTCATGCAGGCCCTGAACTTCAAGCAGCAATAGGAAAGCACCGGTGCCTATATCAGCGACACTAAGAAGTGCTGCAGGATGTAGACCGCTATGCCGGCGAAGTAGCCGAGCAGGGCGAGCAGGCTGACGTGCTTGAAATACCAGATGATATTGATGTTCTCGAGGCCCATAGCCACGACACCTGCGGAGGAGCCGATGATGATGATGCTTCCGCCGGTACCTGCGCAGTATGCAAGCATGTGCCAGAACGTTCCGTCCACGAGGAAGTTGGAGAGATATGCGGGGTCAGCGGATGCAGCCAGGGCAGCGGCGTCGGGAATGGGGAACATACCCATGCTGGCCGCCACGAGAGCCGAGTTGTCGACCACGGATGAGAGCAGGCCGATGATGGTGCTGATGGCGTAGGCGTTGTGGACACCCTCATTGAGCCCCTCGGCCATGGTGCTGAGCACACCGGCAGTACCGAGAGCGGATACGGACATCAGGATACCGAGAAGGAAGAGCACCGTAGGCATATCGAGCTGCTTGATGATCTTGGACACCCTGTTCTTCAGCGACTCGGCGACCTCTTTCTTCTTCTTGTACATCATATCGGTGTATATCCACATGATGGCCAGCGCGAACATCACGCCTATATAAGGAGGCAGTCCGACAACACTCTTGAACACCGGAACCAGGATAAGCAGCACCACACCGAGCACCAGTATCGTGCGGCTCTCCCTGCCTGTAATGTAGGACGGTCTGAAAGCAGCCTCCTCATTGGTCTGCTGCTCGGCTATCACGCCCTTGAGGAACCTGGCGGCTATGGCCACCGGGATATACAGACAGATGAGACAGGGGACAATAAGGGACTTCATCAGATCGAGTGAGGTCACATTACCCTTCATCCACAGCAGGATAGTCGAAACGTCTCCGATAGGCGACCAGGCACCGCCGCAGTTGGCGGCTATAACGATAATCGAGGCGAAGAGCCAGCGTTCCTTATAGTTGGTGATCATTCTCCGCAGGAGCATCACCATGACGATAGTCGTGGTCATGTTGTCCAGCACGGATGACATCAGGAAAGTGATGGTGGCCAGCAGCCACAGCAGACGGGTCTTCTTCCGGGTAGTGATATGCTTGGTGATGACCTCGAAACCGCCGTGGGTATCGATGATGTCCACGATGGTCATGGCGCCGATAAGAAAGACCAGTATCTCACAAGTGCTGCCTAAGGCACCCAGCAGGTCCGAGGATATCCTGGCATGGTCCAGGGACGGGTCGATGGATGTCGAGAAGAGGCTGAGAAGGCTCCACATCAGGCAGCAGAGGAGGAGCGCAACGGATGATTTATTGATGTTGATCCTGTTCTCCATGGCTATAAGCACATATGCCAGGATAAAGACCACAACCAATATAACTGCAAGATTCATATCGTTTTTAACTTTTTAGTTTTACATTTGTAACTATTCTGTTTCAATGCTATTCTGCAGCGGAACGTCCGACTTCTGCAAAAAACGCGCCATTGCCTCCGCCACCACATAACTGCTTCCCCCTATGAACACTATGTCAGAAGTGCCCGCCTCCCTCATTGCCATATCCACAGCCTCCTCCACGCTCTCTACCGCAACTGAGTCCGCAGCACCTGCATCCGCCTTGCCCCTCTCCCTGCGGGAAAAGTCCACCAGTTCCCTCAGCTGACCGGCCGGCATGGCCCTGCTGCCCTGAGCCTGAGTGAAGATGTACCTGGCCTCGAGAGGCAGAAGTCCGCGGACCGCCTCCACATCCTTGTCCCCGGCCATACCGTACACCATTATTATATGTCTGCCGGCGGCCTCTGCCTCCAGCTGCCGCATTGTCTCCGACAGAGCCTGGACATTGTGCCCTATGTCGCATATCACCTCCGGTTCTGCACTCAGCTTCTCCCATCTGCCCCGGAGACCGCTTACTGCAGCCGCATGCTTCAGTCCGTAGAGCACCGCCGGGCTTGAGGCTGCATCACCGGCCCCCAGTACATGAAGGGCCGTCATGACTGTCCGGATATTCCGAACCTGACATGTCGAGCGCAGGTCCGCCGCAGAGGCTATTTCCTGCGGGTCCACGTCTCCGGCGCACAGTTCGCCTGAGCGGTACAGCCTGGAGCCAAGAGCAGAGGCAGTCTCTAATGCCACCGCCTCTGCCTCCGGGGGCAGCGCACCGATTACCACCGGTACTCCGGACTTGATGATTCCGGCTTTCTCCCGGGCAATCTGTTCTATAGTATCTCCGAGAATATCCTTGTGGTCCAGACCTATGGATGTGATGATACTGAGTTCCGGCAGGATGATGTTGGTCGAGTCCAGCCTTCCTCCCAGCCCCGTCTCTATAACTGCCGTATCCACCCTTTCCCGGGCGAAGAAATCGAAGGCCATGGCGGTAGTAATCTCGAAAAACGACGGCCTGCGCTCCTCGATAAAGTTCCGGCAGCGGGCCATGAAGTCCACTACGTCCTCCTGACCTATTTCACTATAGTGACGTCCGTCAGGACCTTTCTCAGAGCAGACAATCCTGATTCTTTCCCTGAAATCCACGAGGTGCGGCGAAGTGTACAGTCCCACCCTGCTTCCGGGATACCTGAAAGCCAGGGCTGAAGCCAGCATGTGGGCCACGGAACCCTTGCCGTTGGTACCGGCTATATGTATGGTACGCAGTGACTTGTGGGGATCTCCCAGGAACCGGGCGAAATCAGTCATACTTTCCAGACCGGGGTGATATCCCGAAACCCCGACTCTCTGAAACGACGGGGCTATACTGTAGAGAATCCGGACGCATTCCCGGTATTGGTTCTGTATACTTGGGCCGGTCATTGGTACTTTTTCAAAAATTTGAGCGCAAAAATGGGAAATATTCTCAAGAATTAGCAAAATAATCTCTATTTTTGAACCGCAAATTCTAGAATATCATGGTATACTTTTTCCGCTCCCCCGAGGGGCAAATCATAGCAGTCGATTCTCAGACAGCATTTTCTGCTGACACAGCAGATACTCTCAAATGGCTTTTTTCCGGTGCTGATCTCCTTAAGGACCAGGCAGTGACCGGCACATTCATCGGCCCCAGGCGTGAAATGATTACACCCTGGAGCACCGCTGCCGTGGAAATCACTCAGAACATGAACATTACCGGCATCGCCAGAATCGAGGAGTTCTTCCCTGTGCCCGAGGGCCGCTACGCCTCCGACACCGAGATACCCCACGACAAGATGCTACAGAGGATATACCACGGACTGGACGGCGACATCTTCGTCATCGACCGTCAGCCCGAGCCCATCCGCCACATCACTGATTTCGAAGCATATAACAAGGAAGAGGGCCTGGCTCTCTCCGAGGACGAGATCCAGTATCTCAAGGACCTCTCCGCCAAGCTCGGCAGACCTCTGACCGACAGCGAGGTATTCGGCTTCTCCCAGGTCAATTCGGAACACTGCCGCCACAAGATATTCAACGGTACCTTCGTCATCGACGGAGTGGAGATGGAAAGCTCCCTCTTCAAGCTGATAAAGAAGACCTCTGCGGTCAATCCCGGCCGCATCGTCTCCGCATACAAGGACAACTGCGCCTTCATCGAGGGTCCCAAGCTCAGGCTCTTCCACCCCGCTGCGGCCGCCAAGCCCAGCTTCTTCAAGGAAGAGGAGGTCAAGACCGTCATCTCGCTCAAGGCCGAGACGCACAACTTCCCCACCACCGTCGAGCCGTTCAACGGAGCGGCCACAGGCAGCGGCGGAGAGATTCGCGACCGTATCGGAGGCGGCAAGGGCTCATTCCCCATCGCCGGTACCGCCGTCTACATGACCTCCTACCCCCGCATTGACAGCGGCCGCGAATGGGAGGCCCGTCCTCCCCGCAAATGGCTCTACCAGACCCCTGCGGAGATTCTGATAAAGGCTTCCAACGGAGCATCGGACTTCGGCAACAAGTTCGGACAGCCGCTGATCTGCGGTTCACTCCAGACTCTGGAGCATACCGAGACGGATCCGGACGGTTCCGAGCGCAAGTACGGCTACGACAAGGTGGTCATGCTCGCAGGAGGAGTAGGCTACGCGAAGAAGGCTGACGCCGCCAAGGACCGTCCCTCCAAGGGAGACGACATCATACTGATGGGAGGCGACAACTACCGCATCGGCATGGGTGGCGGAGCAGTATCCTCCGTCGCCACAGGAGAATATGACAATTCGATTGAGCTGAACGCCATACAGAGGGCCAACCCCGAAATGCAGAAGAGGGTCTACAACGCCATCCGCGCGGTGGCTGAGAAGGACCACAACTCCATCATCTCGATTCACGACCACGGCGCCGGCGGACACCTGAACTGTCTCTCGGAGTTAGTCGAGGAAGTCGGCGGCGACATCGACATATCCAGGCTGCCCATAGGCGACCCCACCCTCTCGGACAAGGAAATCATCGGCAATGAGAGCCAGGAGCGCATGGGCCTGGTAATGAAGAAAAGCGACACGGCCGAGCTTCGCAGAATAGCCGAAAGGGAAAGGGCACCGTTCTACGTCATAGGCGAGGTCAGCGGCAAGGGCAATTTCACCCTCCGCGACAGCAAGACCGGCAATGCCCCCATCGACTTAGAGCTCAGCGATATGTTCGGTTCTACTCCCAAGACCGTGATGCGCGGTTCCTCTCCTAAAGGAGGCGCCGACGGTCACGGAGGCTTCGCCCCGCTCAGGCAGACTCCCGCCGGAATGTCTCCGGAGGCCCTCACCGAGGCCATCCGCAAGGTACTGATGCTCGAGTCTGTGGCCTGCAAGGACTGGCTGACCAACAAGGTGGACCGCTCCGTCACCGGACTCATTGCCTGCCAGCAGTGCTGCGGTGAGCTTCAGCTGCCGCTCAATGACTTAGGAGTCACCGCCATCGGCTACGATGACCCCGAGGGCATAGCCGTGTCCATCGGACATGCTCCCGCCGCCGCCATGATCGACCCGGCCGCAGGTTCCCGCCTGGCCATAGCCGAGGCCCTGACCAACATCATCTGGACCCCCATCCGCGACAACATCTACGGCATCTCCCTCAGCGCCAACTGGATGTGGCCCTGCCGCAACGAGGGCGAGGATGCCCGCCTCTACCGCGCCGTCAAGGGTGCCAGCGACTTCGCCATCGCCATAGGCGTCAACATCCCCACGGGCAAGGACTCCATGTCCATGACCCAGAAATATCCCGACGGAGAGAAAGTCCTCTCGCCCGGAACCCTGATTATCTCCGCCACCGGCCAGAGCAAGGACGTGGCCGCCACCCTGCATCCCGTCATGTCCCGCGACGAAGATACCACCCTGCTCTACATTCCGTTTGTACACATAGATAAAGGTGATGCCTGCTTCCCCCTGGGAGGCTCCGCCTACGCCTCCACCATCGGACAGGTGGGCGCCAAGGCTCCCGATATCACCGATTCCGAATATTTCAAGACCTGCTTCAACCGCCTTCAGGACGCCATGTTCAACTCCATGAGCAACCCCGTCCTGGCCGGACACGACATCTCCGCCGGAGGTCTTATAACCACCCTCCTGGAGATGTGCTTCTCCAACACGAAGGGAGGCGCCGACATCGACCTCAGCGCCCTGGAATCCTCCGACATACTCCTCTCCGAAGTGCCGGGAGTCGTACTCCAGGTGAAGAATGCCGGCATGGATGAATTCCTCCGCAACCTCGGCCCCGTCAAGGCCTGGACCATCGGCCGTCCCGTACAGAAGGGACGAACCCTGAAAGTGACCTACGGTTCCGACAGCCGGACATTGTCCATGGACATCGACGCCATGCGCAAGAGCTGGTACCGCACCTCCTGGCTGCTGGACAGCCTCCAGACTCCCAAGGAACTTGCCGCCGAGCGCTATGCCAACTACGGCCGCCAGCCCCTGGAATTTGCCTTCCCCAAGCACTTCGACGGACACTACACCGCTCCAGCCGAGCGCCGTATCAAGGCCGCCATCATCCGTGAGACCGGATCCAACGGCGACCGCGAGATGGCCTGGGCCCTATACATGGCCGGATTTGCCGTCAAGGACGTGCATGTGACCGACCTCGTATCGGGCCGCGAGACCCTGGAGGACGTACAGATGATAGTCTTCGTGGGCGGTTTCTCCAACGCCGACACCCTCGGTTCGGCCAAGGGATGGGCCGGTGCCCTACTCTACAACGAGAAGGCCCGCACCGCCATCGAGCGCTTCTACGCCCGCAAGGACACCCTCAGCCTCGGAGTCTGCAACGGCTGCCAGCTGATGGCCGAGATGGGCCTGATCACTCCCGAGCACAAGGAACTCTCGCCCAAGATGAAGCACAACGCCTCGCACAAGTACGAATCCGCATTCGTAGGTGTGCACATCGAAAACTCGCCTTCCATCCTCCTGTCCTCCCTGCAGGGCTCCAGGCTTGGCATCTGGGTGGCTCACGGAGAGGGCCGTTTCTCATTCCCCAGACCTGTGGAGGAATACAATATCGCCCTGAGGTACAACTATGACGCCTACCCCGCCAACCCCAACGGATCTCCCGCCGCAATAGCCGGAGTATGCTCTCCTGACGGCCGCCACCTGGCCATGATGCCCCACCCCGAGCGCTGCCTGAGACCTTGGAACTGGGCTTACTATCCCGACAGAAAGGGTGACGGGGTCACTCCCTGGATCGAAATGTTCATAAACGGCAGAATATGGCTCGAAAGACTATAAGACAGGCTGAAGCCCAGTTCCGTCAGCTGGACAGCCGCCCGCCCAGACCTCCGAAACTCTTCGTACTGGACACCAACGTGATCCTGCATGACAGCAGGTGCATCTTCAACTTCCAGGACAATGACATCTATATCCCTGTAAGTGTCATCGAGGAGCTGGACAAGTTCAAGAAGGGGGACGACAACCTCGGATTCAACGCCAGGGCCTTCGTACGCGCCCTGGACAAAATATCGGACAACACCCTCTTCGACAGGGGCATCAGCCTCGGAAAAGACCGCGGTCACATCAAGATAGAGATGGGTCACGGCTATACAGGCCAGATACGCGACTCGCTCATCGACGACATCCCCGACCACCGTATCATCGCCACCGCCATCTGGCTCAGGGACAACAACCCCGACCGCAAGGTAATCCTGGTGACCAAGGACCTGAACATGAGGCTCAAGGCCAAGGCTCTCGGCCTGATGGCCCAGGACTATCTCTCCGACAAGGTGCAGGAGGAACGGGTCGTCAAGACCGAGAAAGAGGTGCTCACGGTCCGCAATATGAAGGATGATTTCATCCGGAAGATAAATGAATCGCCTGAAGGAGTGCCCTTCGCCCAGGTCGGCATCCGCCGCAGACCGGCACCCAACCAGTACTACAAGATATACGACAGTTCCAAAAGCCTTACCCTGGCCCGCTACGACGACAGGGACAAGACCATCGTCAGAGTACGGCCGCAGACCGCCTACGGGATCACCCCCCGCAACGACGAGCAGACCCTGGCCATGGACGCTGTCATGAATCCGGACATCAAGCTGATAGCCCTCACAGGCAGGGCCGGTACCGGAAAGACCCTCATAGCCCTGGCTGGAGCCCTTGCGCAGTCCGGTAACTACGGGCAGATACTCCTCTCCCGCCCCGTCATCCCGCTCAAGAACCAGGAACTCGGCTTCCTGCCCGGCTCGGTGAACGACAAGATAGGCCCTTACATGCTGCCCTTGTTCGACAACCTGGCCGTCATCAAGAGCTGCTTCTCGTCCACCAGCAAGGAAGTCGTCAAGATCGAGGACATGCTCCGTCGCGAAAAACTGATAATCAACCCTCTGGCCTATATCCGCGGCCGCAGCCTCAGTAACGTCTTCTTCATCGTAGACGAATCCCAGAACCTCACTCCGCACGAGGTCAAGACCATCATCACCCGTGCCGGAGAGGGCACCAAGATAGTCTTCACCGGAGACATTTACCAGATAGACCAGCCCTATCTGGACTTCTACTCCAACGGACTTACGCACCTTTGCGACAAGTTCTTCGGCCAGAGTGTCTTCGCACACATCAATATGGTGCGGGGCGAGCGAAGCCAACTTTCCGAACTTGCCGGCAAACTGCTGTAATTCTTGTCATAACAAGCCGACTGCTGCGTTGTCTTCGACTCCTGGCTCGGTCATTTACGCCCAGTAAACTCCCTCGCCAGGAGCCTCGACGCCTTGCATTCGGCCCGTTCTGACAAGAATTATGATATTGGTATGGTAAATATTTTTAAGTGGCTGGTAGGGGATTTGTGAAAAATCGTTATTTTTGCGCCTTAATAGTTTACGGTCTTTGACTCAAACCAATATTTTATTTTTATATCTATGTCAAACAAAAGAGTTTATTTCTTTGGAGGAAAAGAGGCCGAAGGAAACGGTTCTATGAGAAACCTCTTGGGCGGTAAAGGCGCGAACCTCGCCGAAATGTGCACGCTCGGAATGCCCGTACCCGCGGGATTCACCATCACCACCGAATGCTGCACTGAGTATTACAATCTGGGATGCAAATATCCCGCAGAACTCGAAAAGGAAGTCAATGACGCTCTGTCACGTGCCGAGAGCATGATGGGACGGAAATTCGGGGACAAGGACAATCCTCTCCTCGTATCCTGCCGTTCCGGCGCACGCTCGTCCATGCCCGGCATGATGGAGACAGTCCTCAACATAGGTCTTTGCTCCGCTACCATACCCGGTATGATAGCCAAGACCGGCAATCCCCGTTTCGTATACGATGCTTACAGACGTCTGATCATGATGTATTCGGACGTGGTTATGGAGAAGGCCGAGGGCATCGAGCCCGCTGAGGGCCAGGGCATCAGGGTACAGCTCGACAGGATGCTGGGCGACCTGAAAGCGAAGAAAGGCTACAAGAGCGACACAGACCTGACCGAGGAAGACCTCAAGCAGCTCTGCGCCGATTTCAAGGTACGTGTAAGACAGGTACTTGGAAAAGAGTTCCCTGACAATGCATACGAGCAGCTCTGGGGCGGTATCGGAGCCGTGTTCAAATCATGGAACGGCAAGAGGGCCATCGCCTACCGCCGCATCGAAGGCATACCTGATGACTGGGGAACAGCAGTGAACGTACAGGCCATGGTATTCGGAAACATGGGCGACAATTCCGCTACCGGAGTAGCATTCTCCCGCAACCCCGCAACAGGTGAGAACAAGTTCTACGGCGAGTGGCTCATCAACGCCCAGGGCGAGGATGTAGTAGCCGGTATCCGTACCCCCAACCCTCTGAACGAGGCCACCAAGAACGAGCACAACCGCCATCTCGCTTCCCTCGAGACAGCCATGCCCGAGGTTTACAGGGAACTGGACGAAATACAGAATCATCTCGAGAACCATTTCCATGACATGCAGGACATCGAGTTCACCATTCAGGACGGCAAGCTCTGGATGCTCCAGTGCCGTGTCGGCAAGAGGACCGGTCTTGCAGCCCTCAATATGGCCATGGATATGCTCCATGAGGGTCTTATCGATGAGAAGACAGCCGTTATGCGGGTAGCCCCCGCCCAGCTCGATGAGCTCCTCCACCCTATCCTGAATCCCGCAGCCGAGAAGAAGGCCACGGTCATCGCCCAGGGTCTGCCCGCAGGTCCCGGCGGCTCTGTCGGCAAAATCGTCTTTACAGCCGAGGATGCCGTAGCCGCAGCAGAGCGTAAGGAGAAAGTAATCCTCGTACGCGAGGAGACCAACCCTGAGGATGTGGAGGGCATGCGTGCCGCCGACGGTCTGCTCACAGCCCGCGGAGGTATGACTTCGCACGCTGCGCTGGTAGCCCGCGGATGGGGCAAGTGCTGCATCGTAGGCTGCGACGCCCTCCATATTGACCTTGAGGCCAAGACACTCACCATCAACGGAAAGACCTACCACGAAGGAGATGTATTCTCGCTCAACGGATCCAAGGGCTTCGTTTACGACGTAGCAGTGGAGACCATGGACGCATCGGAGAATCCCCGTTTTGTAGAATACATGACCCTCGTAGACAAATACCGCCGGCTCGGTGTGCGCACCAACGCCGACACTCCCGAGGACGCAGCCCGCGCCCTGTCCTTCGGTGCCGAGGGCATCGGCCTCTTCAGGATAGAGCACATGTTCTACGGAGCCAACTCCGAGGAGCCTCTGTCCAAGCTGCGCAAGATGATCCTCTCCAAGACTGAGGAAGAGAGAAAGGCCGCACTGGACGAACTCGAGCCTTACATCAAGGAGGCCGTGAAAGCCACCATGAAGGTGATGAACGGCAAGCCCGTGACCTTCCGTCTGCTCGATCCCCCTCTCCATGAGTTCGTACCCCAGACACCCGAGAAAGAGGCCGAGCTGGCGAAAGAACTCGGAGTATCCATTGACGACATCCAGAAACGCGGAGAGAGCCTGCACGAGGTCAATCCCATGATGGGACACCGCGGAGTCCGTCTCGGCATTACCTATCCCGAGATCAGCGAGACCCAGTTCCGCGCCATATTCCAGGCCACTGCCGAGCTTCTCAAGGAAGGCCTCGATCCCAGACCCGAGATCATGATCCCCGTAACCATCATCGTCCGCGAGCTGGACTTCGAGAAGAAGATCTGCGACCGCGTACACGACGAGGTGGAGAAAGCTACCGGCATGACCATCAACTACCTCTACGGTACCATGATAGAGATACCGAGAGCAGCCCTGCTGGCCAACTTCATGGCCAGGACCGCCCAGTTCTTCTCCTTCGGAACCAACGACCTGACCCAGATGACATTCGGATTCTCCCGCGACGACATCGGAGCATTCATGGGCGACTACCTGGAGAACAAGCTCCTCGACGCGGACCCGTTCCAGACCATCGACGAGGAATCTGTCGGCAAACTCCTGGAAATAGGCGTTCATGGAGGCCGCAGCACCAACCCCAACCTCAAGGTAGGTATCTGCGGTGAGCACGGCGGAGACCCCGCATCGGTGGAGTTCTGCCACAAGATCGGCATGAACTACGTATCCTGCTCGCCTTTCAGAGTGCCCATCGCACGTCTTGCTGCAGCGCAGGCTGCCATCAAGAGCGGAATGAACAGATAAACGCGGTTACCACCGTAATACAGAGGGCTGCATCAGGGACATATCCGGATGCAGCCTTTTCTGTAAAATAGTGTCACATCACACCTGCGTGTTCATTTTTTTAATTATATTTGTAACATATTGATAAATCCTAAATTTGTAATTAACATGAAACGAATTCTGTTACTGTCTCTCATGTGTCTGATTACCTTTTCGGCTTTCGGACAGGGAAAACTTATTGAAAGCAGCGAGGACAAACGTCCGGTATGGATCAAGAGGAATGTAGACCGCTACGACCTTCTTAAAATCGACCAGCAGAGCACCGTCAGTCTCCAGGACGCCAGAGACAAGGCTTTTGAAGAACTTCACAATCTTGCCTCCAATGCTATAACCGCATACCTGATGCGTACTCACGTAGAGGGTGCCGACGTAGAGAAAGTCCGCAACGACGTAGAAAATTCACAGTTTATCCGCAACATATCCGAAGCCACATCCATCCAGACCTACTGGGAGCATCGGCTGGTCAAGAAACAGGACGTTTATTACTATTACATTCTCTATGATTTCAACGACACTGAGAAGAAGAAAGTCGCACTTGAAATCAACAAGGACAATTTCCAGAACCGACTTGACGAAAAATTCTAACGAGCTACGATATGAGAAAATTATTGTTTGTCACAATCCTTGCTCTCCTTTCCACAGCCCTGTTCTCCCAGGCCAGGAAACCGGTCATAATGGTTATCCCAAGTGACGCATACTGCGTAAGGGAAGGATATGTAATGACTTATGATGACGGAAACGGAAGCACCCAGAGCGCACCGGATTACTCCAAGGCCTTCATCTCCGACGAGAACCTCAGACTCGCCGTATCCGAGCTCTCCAAGATCATGGCTGACCGCGGATTCCCTCTGAAGGACCTGGAGCAGACACTCAAGAGCATGGAGACCCAGCAGGCGGAAGCCGCCCTCTTCTCCGGGACAGGCGGCGGCACCATCACCGAAACCCCTCTGGACAGACTGAAAAGAACTGCGAAGGCCGATATCATCATGGACCTGGATTTCAGCATCAAGTCCCGCGGCCCTCAAAAGTACATCTCCTTCAATCTCCGCGGAGTTGATGCGTACACCAATAAAGTCATCACCGCAGCCTCAGGCGACGGGGCTCCTTCCACGGCTGCGACTGTCGGTCTGCTTCTGGAAGAGGCCGTGCTCAATTACATGGACTCGTTCAATGCAGCCCTCCAGTCCCACTTCGACGACATGTTCGCCAACGGCCGGGAAGTCACCATATCCGTACGCATGACTGACAACTGCCCGCTGACCATGAATGACGAAGTGGAATTTCTGGGCGAAGTGGTCCTGCTTTCGGACGTACTGGATTACTGGATGGACGAGAACACTGTCAACCACCGGTTCTCAAGAGTATCCGGAGGTGACAGCTTCGTAGACTACGAACAGGTACGCATCCCTCTATACAAGACTGTACTGGGAAAGGAAAGAGCCATAGACACCCGCGGTTTTGCGATGGACCTGGCCCGTTTTCTCAACAAGGAACCGTTCAATCTTCCTTACAAGATCAACGAGAGAGGACTCGGAAGTGTATGGATTGTCCTTGGAGACTGATATTTGAGTGATATTTAAGTGACATTTAACCAGATTGAAGATTATGAGAAGATTTTTTACTGTCCTTCTTCTGACACTGTCCGCAGCGGCATATATTCATGCCCAGGAGCGACTGACTGTCAGTGTTGCGGTTCCTGACGGTATCTCCAGCGAAAATGCCGTCACCACGCTCACTTCCAATCTCAAGCAGGCGCTGGTTCTCAATGACGCGGCTGCGGACAACAGCCGTTTCGTGCTGCAGACCAAGATTGCGGAGCTGTCCAAGGACGTCACCTCCACTGCTCCCCCGATGTTTGTCACAGAGATTGAAATATCTCTTTTCATCACTGATACCGCATCCGGAGATATTCTGAGCCAGACATCATTTACTGTCAAGGGAATAGACGACAATGAACAGGCTTCCTACATGGATGCCGTAAAAAAAGTCAAGGCCCGCGACCCCAAGCTCAGGGCCCTGATCAATCAGGCCAAGGAGTATTTCGATGAGCATATTTACTAGACAAATACCGACTATATGAGAAAGTTTTATACATATTTCCTGTCTGCGCTCGTGCTGGCTATCGCCGCCGCCTTCTCAGCCTCGGCCCAGAAGAAGGAATTCAAGGTGGAGGAGTCCAGTGCCAGGAACATGCCGGAATGGGTCAATTCCGTTGAACGGGACTTCCTGATAGCAACAGCATCAGGCGGTGACATAGAAGAGGCCAAAGCCGCGGTAATAGAGAATGTCAAGAAACAGATTGCCCAGAGCATCGCCACCCGCATCGTCTCGGAGTCCAGTCTCACAACATCCGCATACCAGAGCGGAAGCGATTTCAGCAAAACTCAGAATCTGGAGTCATCCATCCTTTCCCGTACAGCCAAACTCCCTTTTATCGGAGAGATCTCCTTGTCAAAGGCAGCCGACTACTATTGGGAAAGAAGGTACTACCGTTCTACCGGCAGATATGAGTACTTTTATGCCGTCAAATATCCGTTCAGCGAGTTTGAGATGAAAAAGCTCGTAATGGAGTACCAGGAACATGACCGCGGACTGAACGAGAAGATTGCCGACTATCAGGCAGGCATAGATTTCGTGACTTCCATTGAGGAGATTTCAGAAACCCTGAACAGCCTCAGGGCTTTCCAGGACGAGTTCGACGTCCAGGACCTCAGATTCAATCAGGTTCAGAGCATCGCCAACCAGTACCGCCAGCTTTACGACCAGATTACCATTGACTGGTTCCAGGAGAAAAAAGGAGTCGCAGTCGTCAGCCTCTCGCTGGCAGGACGCAGCATCTCGACCAGCCAAAGGCCTCAGATCAAATCCAACTGCGCCTCCCAGATATCCTCGTCATACGAGGGCAACACCCTGGTGATCAAGTACAATGACGAATATTGCTACGAAGATGACCAGAACTGGATAGAGGTACGTTTCCGTGCAGGCAACAAATACATAAGCGGCAAGATCTATTTCAAGAACAATGTGGACATTTCCATCACCGGTGTAGTCTCCGACGCGGCCACAGGTCAGCCCCTGCCCTATGCAAGGCTGACTCTTATCCCCGGAGGCAAAACGGTCACTACCGGTCGCAATGGTCTGTACGTGTTCAACGACCTTGCATCCGGCACATACTCCGTCCAGGCTGTCAAGAACGGATATTCCGCAGGGGAGGTGCAGGCTTCCGTAATCTCCGGGACTACTGTCAGGGCCGATATCAGCCTTACCTCCGACGGATCGGCCTCACAACAGCCCGCAGTACAGCCCCACCCGACTGCCGCAGCCCCCGTACAGGAGACTGTTACTGCTGCAACCAAGCCTTCCCAGGATCCGCTCAACACAGTCCGCAACGGTCTTGCAGCCTATTTCCGGTTCAACGGCACGACCCGCAGCGAGGTATCTGCTGTACAGGGCAATCCAGTAAACAATCCCCAGTACACCACAGGAGCCGACGGCACACAGGCCATCGCTGTAAGTTCGATAGACGGCAGCCAGATATCTTTCCCCAAGCCCCTCATCGCATACCCCAACATGAACTACAGCGTCACTTTCTGGATGAAAGGATTTTCCGACGGGCACGTATGGTCCATGGCTAACGGAGACAGCAGATTCAATCAGCCCAAACTGACAATCAGGGATGGAAAGTTCTACATCAACAACAGTTCCAACTACAACGGCACCGGCTTCACCCACCCCCAGCTGGACTACAACTGGCATTTCATAGCTGTAGTCGTAAAGACTGAAGGCAATACAGTAATCGGCTCGCTTTATATCGACGGAGTGCTGGTAGACTCGGTAAGGCTCTACGGCTATACCGAACGTACCTGTACCAAGTTCCTGCTAGGAGGTGCCAGTGAGTCAGGAGACAATGCGATAGACACCAATTTCGACAACCTCAGGATATACAGTTCCAGAGCCCTGTCCGATGAGGAAGTGGCTCAGATCTATATGTCGGAGAAATAGTTCAGCGTTTACCGAAATGTACGGAATCTCCCCATTGGCCCCAGCCGATGGGGATTTTCATTTCCGCCAGTCTCCGCTCGGTCCTGGACGAGGAGATTGCGGCATCCTCCCCTATTCCGGGCTTGTTCTGATAAATCTGGTAATTCTCCCTCACTTCCGACAGAGTGAGGTTGGGCATGAGGACATTGGCTCCGGCCATAATGGCCTTCTCACGTCCATAGGGATCTATGGCCTGCATGGCTGTGGTGGCCGCTATATTGATATCGGGCATTAGAAGGCGCAGCAGAGCCACCATGGTAATCGATAGCTCAAGCCTGCGCTGCTGCGGAAGAAGAAGATGGCGCCACTGATACAGCGGTGTCTGAGAATGTTCCAGATAAGGTCCCATACCGCACATGTCGATATCCATTTTCTTAAAGAAAAGCAGGTCATCGGCAAGATGGGCCGCCGTCTGGAACGGCAATCCTATCATTACGCCGGTTCCTACCTGATAACCGGCCGTCCGAAGATCCTTCAGGGCCTGCACCCTCGAGTCATAACTATGCAGGCTGTCCCCAGGATGAATCTTCTCATACAATTCCCTGGTAGAACTCTCTATGCGCAACAGATAACGGTGAGCTCCGGCCTCGAACCATTCACGATACACTTCCAGCGGCTGCTCCCCGAGAGACAGAGTAATACCGAGCGGCCAGCGCTGTTTAATCTCCTTCAGCAGGGAAGTTATCTTGCTTATAAAGGTCCTGTCCGTCCTTTCCCCTCCCTGAATCACCATCGAGGCATATCCTTCTTTATAAGCGAACTCCGCCGACTGCAAAACTTCCTCAGAGGATATCTCATAGCGTCCCGCGGCATGATTGTCCCTGCGTATGCCGCAATAAAGACAATTCTTGCGGCATATATTGGAAATCTCGACCAGACCGCGGAGATACACTTTGTCCCCGACTGTTGACACCTTGGTTCTGTATGCCTCGCCGTACAGACGCTCGAGACGGGAAGTGTCCTTTTCCTCAAGCCATGATATCAGCGTATTGCGGTCAAGTTCCATAGACTACCTCAGCAATGGCCTCAAGGCCCGTTCGTATATACCTTTCATATATGATATCGCCATTCCGTAATTGGAGACAGGGACATCGTTCTCTATGGCTGGAAGAAGCCTGGAATACAATTGGCGGCGGGTTATCATACATCCTCCGCACTGAAGCACAAGAGCATAGTCTGTGACGGGCCGGCCTATGCCGTCCAGTCCGCCGACCACATCAAACACAAGGTTCTTCCCGGTCCTGCGCCTGAGAAGTGCCGGGATCTTCACCCGACCTATGTCCTCGCAGGAAGAATGATGGGAACAGGACTCCAGTATAAGCACTCTGTCTCCATCCTCAAGCCGGTCAATCGCCGGAGTTCCCTGGATATACTTGTCGAAACACCCTTTGCTGCGTGCCAGCAGCATACTGAAACTGGTGAGGGGAACCTGTTCCGGAACTGCCGAAGCCACTTCCGAGAAAGCCTGGCTGTCCGTCACAACGAGGTCGAAACGCTCTCCATTTTCCCGGAACAGACCGGGAAGAGCCGCCGGCTGGACGACCGTCGCTATTGCACCGATATCAAGAAGAGAGCGTATGGCATTGACCTGAGGCAGAATCAGCCTGCCAGTAGGCGCCTCGCTGTCTATCGGGCACACCAGCAGAACTCTTTGTCCTGCTGATACTATTCCGTCGAACATGGGCCGCTCTACCATGCGGGAGGAAGAGACCAGGCGGCGGACCGTCTCCAGAAGGGACTGTATCATACTGTCTTTTTCAGGGATTCCCGCAGACGAAGAGAAATCCTGAAAACCGGCGTCGGGATACTTCTGCAGAAGCCGGTCCTTAAGCCTGCTGTCTACTGAGGATATGTCAGACTTGCTGTGAATCAGAACCACTGGAACAGAATACCGCGTCAGAATATCCATCAGGTCCTCTTCAGGCTTACCGAAATCACTCGCCGAGAACAACAGCAGAGCGATATCTATCTGGGCTGTAACCTCTTCAGTTCTTGCTACCCTCATACGGCCCAGACTGCCGTCATCATCTATTCCCGCCGTATCGATAAGGACACAGGGGCCGAGGCCGAAAATCTCCATGCGCTTGCGGACAGGATCCGTAGTAGTGCCCGGATGGTCTGACACTATAGCAACCTCCTGACCTGCAAGTGTATTGATAAGTGAAGACTTACCTACATTACGCCTTCCGAATATTCCGATATTGACAGCTGTACTCATTTTAGAAATATTAAAACCGAACAAAAATATAAAAAATCAAAACAGTTTCGTATCTTTGTTGGATGATTGATTGGTTTTTAACACGGATACTGCAAAAAAAGGCACTGAAGAAGATAGTAAACCCTCATAAAGGGAAATATGTATCTCTTTCTGATGCCGGTATGGTCGGCTTTATCGTAAATGCCGAGATCCAGGGGTCCGCAGAAGCCGTCAACGATCTGAAATGGGAGCTCCAGAAACGCAGGATCAATTATAAAGGAATCTGCGTGGATCTGCGGAAATCCCCCCAGGGTGAAGCAGGATTTCTTTCAACACCCTTCATGTCAATCATCCACCGTGACAACCTCAACTGGTACGGAGTTCCTGACGAGAAGATTGTCACAGAGTTTATTACCGACCACTTTGACATACTCATAGACCTTACCGCAGGCAAGCGTCTCTTCGCCGTGGACTACATACTGGCAAGGACCGACGCTTCTTTCAGAATAGGCATATCGTCCTCCTCCCCTTCCCCATACGATATGTTTGTCTCCATGGGAGGAGACGGGGCCATCAAGCCTGATGAGCTCATGAAGAACATTCTAATTTATCTCACTACAATACACACTGATTCTAAAAAATGAGAACATTTTCATCCTACGCACTTATCACCGTCAAAGGCATAGGTATGGGAGCCGCGGACGTCATCCCCGGAGTATCCGGAGGCACCATCGCCTTTCTGACAGGCATCTACGAGGAGCTGCTCAATTCGATCAAATCAATCAACACGCAGGCATTCAAGCTGCTGTTTACAGGAAAGATACGTAAGTTCTGGAAACATATCAACGGAACGTTCCTCTTCTCCCTGATACTCGGCATCGCCATCAGTTTCTTCTCTCTGGCCAAACTCATGCAGTATCTCATGGCCAACGAGCCCATCCCCCTGTGGTCCTTCTTCTTCGGACTTATCATTGCTTCGGCCATACTTATTCTCAAGGACATAGACCTGACCAAGATAAAGAACGTCATCGCCCTGCTGCTCGGAATAGCCGCAGGCGCAGCGATATGTCTCGTCTCGCCCACAGAGACTCCCAACCAGTTGTGGTTCATTTTCCTGTGCGGTGCGATAGCCATCTGCGCCATGATCCTTCCCGGAATCTCCGGCAGTTTCATCCTGCTTCTGCTCGGCAAATACGAATATATGCTCAAGGCCCTCACCGACTTAAACATAGTCCTGATACTGGTCTTTGTAGCCGGAGCCGCCATAGGCATCGTTTCATTCTCCCATTTCCTGTCCTGGCTGCTCAAGAAATACCATGTGACCACTATTTCCGCACTTGCCGGTATCATGATCGGCTCGCTGGTAAAAGTCTGGCCATGGCAGCATCAGATAGGAGATGTCTCCAGGCCTGTACTGCCTTTCCATCCCGACCTAGAGCCTCTGTTCTCCGGTCACATCGGTCTGGCCGTGACTTTTGCACTCATCGGAGTGGCGCTTGTACTTGTTCTCGAACTTACGGCTGCACGCATGCAGAAAAAGCAGGAAGAAGTCACTTCCGACCAGCCAGCCACACCCCGGCCATAATACACAGAGCCCCTGTCACCGCGACGGGGGTTATTTTTTCCCCCAGGACGATAGCGGATGTTACGCACGTGATTACCGGATTGAGGTAAAGATAATTCGAAGACTTGACCACACCTATGTGCTTAAGCACGACATTCCAGGTCATGAAACATACCAGGGAGGCCATGACTGACAGAAAGATGAGGTTCAGCCATACCGCGGCTCTTGAGTTGAGAAGCAGCAGAGGCTCAGGAGGATTGAAAATAAACGTAGGAAGAATGGTCACCAGACCATAGAAAAACACCTTACGGGTAATCAGAGGTGTATCGTAGCGTTTCTCCATCTTGCGGATAATCACGCTGTAAAAACCCCAGGAAAGAGCTGCGGCCAAAGTCAGCAGATCACCTTTCGGGGATATGCTCAGAGTCTTAGCCCCGTCGAAAACCACCATGGCGACTCCGACCAGGGCGACAGCCGAACCGACATATACCAGACGGCTGATCTTCTCGTTCCTGAAAAAAATCTTCGACAGTACGGTTGTCAGAATAGGTGTACCGCAGAGAAGAAAAGACACATTGGAAGCCTGGGTTATACCCAGAGCGGTATTCTCCGTGAGAAAATACAGGGAGCCTCCGAACACTCCCGCGCAGGCCAGCAGCAGCTCGTCCTTCCAGTTGTCCGCAAACAGTCTTTTGTGGGATATAATCCATATCCCGGCATAGGCGATCAGAAAACGGTAAAAAAAGATTTCATTAGGAGACAGACCGTTATTGATCAATATCTTCGTCGATACAAACGTCGCGCCCCAGATTGCCACTGTCAGGACAGCGAGAAAATGATACAGACCTTTATTTTCCTGCATATAATCTATTGTTATCTGATTCAGAAAAAATACTAACTTTGTATTTTGTGCATACAAAGTTAAATAAAATTACAAAACCGTTATCAGAACTTTTAGAAAAATACTGACCGGGCTGCTGATTCTCCTGCTCATCATCCCTCTTGCCGGCTATGTGGCCCTGCAGTTTCCACAGCTGCAGACACGCATTGCCCAAAAAGCCGTCGCTGCTTTCGAAGAACGGCTGAGCGGAAATATGGAGGTTGACAGGATTGCTGTTGTATTCATCAACAAAGTTATGATATACGGAGTATCCATTACGGGCGGGCATGGAGACACCCTGGCATCAGTGGACAAACTGTCCTTATCCGTCTCCCCGGGAGATCTGCTCCGCGGCCGCATACGTGTCAACCGTCTGTTCCTTCAGGACGGATGCTTCAATCTGATAAAGGAAGGTCCGGGAAAATACAACAACATCAACCGCATATTCAACACTCAGCCCAAGCCGGACTCCCTTTCCGGCGCAGTTGTCCTTCCGGACATGTATGTCGACGAGATCATTCTGCGCAACATGGCCTTCTCACTGATAGACAACCGTACGGTGCGTCCCCCCCGTGAGGACGGCTGCATTGATTTCAAGAACCTGCAGGTCAGACACATCGATGCCCGTATCAGCCGGGCGGAAATAATTGACAACACCATATCATGCAGGATCCGTGACCTGAGCTGCATCGACAGGAGCGGCTATGAGGTGCGTTCCCTCAGCGGGACATTTTCCCTCGACTCATGTATGTCCAGACTGGACAACATGCATCTGATGGACTCATGGTCTGAAATCAACGCCAGATACCTGTCCTTCGGATACAGCAGCGGAAAAGATTTTCAGGATTTTGTAAACAGGGTCATAATGGGTGCCGACCTCAACAGCAGCGTCCTGGACTTCCGGAGCATTGGTGTATTTGCTCCTGAATTGAGAGACAACAGTCTCAGACTCAGATTATCCGGTGAGATCACAGGTCCGGTATGCAGTCTTAGTTCCGACAATCTGAGAATAATCGGAGGGCCCGTTACTGACATGAGCCTAAGTGCCTACGTCACTGGGCTTCCCGATATACGGGAAACGGATTTCAACTTGACGCTGAAGAGTATTGCCACCACATCAGAAGAACTTTCCGGGATCATATCCGCATTCAGCGGCAAGGAGAACAATATAGGCAGCATCATACCGGGCACGGAAGTGACACTCAGCGGTACCGTCCAAGGAAAAATATCTGATTTTCAAAGTAGCGGAACCCTGACCTCAGACATAGGAAAAGTGAGCTATGACGCTCTTTTCCATCCCGCGGAAAACGGCCATAACCTGAAGGCCGCCTTGAGGACAGAAGAACTTGATGCCGGTGTACTGAGCGGAAGCAGCGTACTGGGAAAAGTGACCCTGGAAGCAGGACTGGACGCAGTTCTACCGGCAAAGACCGGCGGAAGTTCCATAAGTGCTGAACTGGAGAATCTGAAAATCCACAGTATGGAAATCAACGGTCACCGCTACCGGGACATCAATATGACCGCAACGATGCTGGACGCATCAGCCGACATCAGGCTGCTCAGCCATGACCCGGCATTCCCCGCTATGTTCCAGAGTATCGTTTCCTTTACCGAGGACTGGAAGCCGGAGCGGATACGCGCGTTCATGGATGTCCCATACGCCGATCTCAAAGCCATGAATCTGGTTGAGAAAGGAACTGTCGCCACCGCCGGAGTGACGGCCAAGGCAGACCTTAGATTCTCCGACAGAAGTATTCTGGGAAGTGTCCTGCTCGACAACATCAGCTACATCAACGACAACGGGCAATATCACACCGACTCCATATACGTCCGTTCCGCCCTTTCCGAGGACCGCCATACAATAACTCTGCGCTCACCTTTCATGCAGGCCGGATATACCAGTACCGACTCTCCTTCCAGGCTTGTTGAAAGGCTCAAGCTGGCACTCCACTCACCGGCCACAGACAGACTTCTCACCATAGACACATCAGTCACATCCGGAAACAACGGCTATTATGATTTCAGCCTGCGCACCTTCGACATGTCCCAGATATGCGAAATCATCAAGCCCGGTCTGTACATAGCTGACAGCACTTCGGTCAACATGAGGCTGGACGAGCGCAACCGGCTGACTTTCGACGCCGGATCGTCCACCGTCTCGTTTACAAACCCCAAGGGGGGCGGATACAGTATGGAGGGGATATCCCTCAGGACCGACAACTACAGCGGAGCACCCGGCATGGCACTGTCCATAAAGAATATCGTCCTGGGCAAAATAATCATGGACAATGCCCTTGTCTCGGCCTCATGTAAAGGGGACGGCATCTCCCTCAGCCTGGGATACCGGAACGCCGACTCGACATGGCTGACACTCCCCTCACTCATCAGGGCATGGAAATCCCCGTCCGGGCATCTTATGGCCGACATATCCATAGACAGTTCCCTGCTGAACCTGCGCAATCATAAATGGACGCTCACTCCTACAACCGTCGGCATCAGGCCCAGAAACTACACCATAAGCGGATTCGGACTGTACAGCGCGGAAGATTCCATCCGGATCTCGGGAAGCATTTCCGACAATCCGGAAAGCGTTCTGTCCCTCAGCATGAGAAACATGAATCTGGACCTGATCAATTCATTCACAGCCACGGACATGGATATCCAGGGAAAACTTTCAGGAGATGTGGACCTCTTTAATTTCTTTTCGGGCAAAGGAGCTTCCATGGAAATAGAAGGCCGCGGACTCAGCATCAAGGGAGAAGATATCGGAAGCCTGTCTGTCCTGAGCCGGAGAGACATTGCCCGCAACAGATTCAATATACTGATCAACAATTATATCGGAGAACAACATCCGGTCAATGTCAGCGGATATTTCATTCCAGGACGCAATTATCTGGATCTGGAGATGCTGCTGGACAGGATGCAGCTGAAAGTACTCTCGCCCTTCCTGTCAGACTTCCTCTCTATCTCCGGAGGTTCCCTGAGCGGAAACATAGGAATCAACGGACAACTGGACAAACTGATGCTCAGCAGCAGCAACAGCAGACTGGACTCCCTGACCCTGACTCCTGCATTTACCAAGGTACCGTACATCATCAACGGGCCTATATCATTGAGTTCCGGAAGCATAAGCCTGGACAGCCTCACGCTGGACGACCCTTCGGGCTCCACAGCCGTTCTCAATGGAAGCGTGACTCACGACTTCTTCAAGAATTTCTACCTGGATGCCAACATGGCATTCCAGAATTTCAAGGTTCTCAACACCACAGAGTGGGACAATGAGAAATTCTACGGTTCCGCCTCCGCCTCCGGACAGGTAACGATATCCGGATACACTGACAACCTGGTCGTGGACGCCCAGGTCACGACCGGAGACAACTCCTCGCTCCATGTTCCTCTCTCCTCATCGTCCTCCGCCGCATCGACAGACCTGATATCCTTCACTGACTTCCGGCAGCCGCAGGACACATCCGCCATACAGAATACAGCGGAAAGCGGGAGCGTCCGCGAAAAAGCGAGGGGCAATATCGAGATCCGCGCCACAGCCGGCATCACTCCCGGCACTGAACTGCTCATCGAGATGGACAAGCAGCTCGGAGAGGTCCTCCGCTGCACCGGAAACGGCAACATCAACGTAACGCTCAACCCTTCCCGCAACCTCTTCGATGTACGCGGCGACTACACCATATCCGAGGGAAGCTATCATTTCGTACTGTCCATCCAGTCCAGGGACTTCACTCTGGACGAAGGAGGCACTATAGCGTTCAACGGAGACTTCCGCAATACCAACCTCAATGTAGGAGCCACATACCGGACCAAGGCCTCCATTTCCACCCTAATCGCCGATACCACATCCGTAGGCAACCGCCGCAATGTAAACTGCGGCATCCAGCTGCAAGGCCCCCTGACCAATCCTGAGCTCTCGTTCTCGATAGACATTCCCGATCTGGACCCCATAACAAAAGGCCGCGTAGAAAGTGCGCTCAGCACTCCCGACAAGATACAGAAACAGTTCATGGCCCTCCTCATATCCGGCAGTTTCGTACCAGACGAACAGTCCGGCATAGTCAACAACTCCACCATCCTGTACTCAAACGCCAGCGAGATCCTCTCAAACCAGTTCAACAACATCTTCCGCCAGCTGGACATCCCGCTGGACCTCGGACTCAACTATCAGCCGGGAATGGCCACAGGAGGCAGGGATATGTTCGATGTTGCAGTCTCCTACCAGGCATTCAACAACAGGCTGATAATAAACGGTAACCTGGGAAACAGCGAGACATCCTCAAACTGGGCCGGCGACTTTGAGGCAGAAATAAAGGTAGACCGCCAGGGCAAACTGCGCATCACCCTCTTCACCCGTTCAGCCGATACCTATTCCAACTATCTGGACAATACCCAGCGAAGCGGATTCGGTGTCACGTACCAGGATGAATTCGACACCTTCGGTGATTTCTGGAGAAATATTTTCATGAGCCGCAAGCGCAGGGAGCAGTACGAGCTCCAGCTGCTGAAAGAAGCCGAGGATGAACTTGAAAAAGAGGCAAGAGAGGCAAATATCCGTAAAGAGGAAGTCATCAGGCCCAGGGAAAATCCCATGAACTTCCTGGAGGAGACAGGCTCCGTGGAATATCAGGAAGAGGAGCAGACCGTCAGGGCAGAGTGACCTTGACGACCTTCCCTATCAGAGCCTTGTCATAAGGCATCTCCACCTTTATGTAATTTCGCGTGTATCCGGCCATCTTCCCGTCCTTCGACTTGCTTTCGAAAAGCACTTCCTCCGTCCTTCCGCTGTTCTCCCTGCAGAACTCCGCATGCAGGCGCCCGCACATCTCCTCCAGTATCTCCACACGCGAGGTTTTCACATGCTCCGGCACCTGGTCCGGCATCCCGGCCGCAGGAGTCCCCCTTCTGCGGGAATAAGGGAATACGTGGATAAATGCAGGACGGATCTCCTCCAGGAAATCATACGTGGCCCGGAAATCCTCCTCCGTCTCCCCGGGAAATCCCACTATCACGTCTATCCCGAAAAATACATGATCAATATGGCTGCGGATCAGTTCTATCTTCCTGCGGAAATCCTCAGTCCTGTACCGCCTTCCCATCCGGCTGAGTATCCGGTCGCAGCCCGACTGCAGGGGAATGTGGAAATGCGGGAGGAACTTGGTCCCGGAGGCAATCCACTCCACTATCTCCGGAGTCAGCAGATTGGGCTCAATGGAGGAAATGCGGTAACGGTCAATGCCTTCCACCGCATTCAGGCCCTGCAGCAGGGAAAGGAAGCTCTCCCCCGTCTTACGCCCGTAATCCCCGGTATTGACCCCCGTCAGGACTATCTCCACTATGCCGGAAGCGGCTATCTCCCGGGCTTGCTCAAGCAGCAGAGCCGTGGGAAGGCTCCGGCTGCCTCCGCGGGCATAGGGGACCGTACAGTAGGAGCATTTGTAGTCACAGCCGTCCTGGATCTTGAGGAAGGCCCTGGTCCTCTCCCCCGTAGAGTACGCGGGGAAAATATTGTCCACCGAGTCTATGTCGCAGATCTCCACTCTCTGAGGAGCCTTCCCGCGGCCTCCGGCGGCCAGCAGACGCTCCACCTCGTCCACCACCAGTCCCTTGCTGCGGGCTCCCAGGACAATATCGACTCCTTCCAGAGCGGCTATCTCCTCCCCTCTCAGCTGGGCATAGCAGCCCACAACGGCGATCAGGGCTCCGGGAGAGCGGCGGTGGAGGCGGCGGATGAGATTGCGGTCCTTCTTGTCGCTGTGCTCCGTCACCGAACAGGTATTGACCACGTAGATATCCGCCTCCGAAGTGGACGGCACCACCTCATAGCCCCTGCGGGCAAATTCCCGGGCTATCGTAGAGCTCTCGGCATAATTCAGCTTGCAGCCGAGGGTGTGTACGGCCACTCTCATACGTCCTGCAGCTCAAGGGTTACCTTCGACGCTCCCACCTCCCCGCCGAGAGGAGGATTGAGCTTGGCAATCGAGATCCGGGCCCTCTCCACTGCCGGGAAGGCCACCCGGAACCGGCGCAGGATACGGCCGCAGACGTGTTCCAGCAGATTGGAGGATACGGTCATTTCCTCCTTGACGATATCGAAGATAATCTGATAGTTGAGTGTATCCTCGAGGGCATCGCTCTCAGATGCCGCACGGGTATCGGTCCAGGCCTCGAAGTCCACTACAAAGTGGTTGCCGATGACCTTCTCCTCATGGAAGCATCCGTGGTGGGCGAAAAATCGCATTCCGCAAAGTTCTATTTTTCCCATATTTTCAGGCGTAGATTAGAAAGACTGCCGGCCGTTTGGAAATAGTCAGGCCCTCCCTGCGCCACTGGGCGACGGTGCGGGTCCGTATCATCTGGTCCGGAAGGGTGATGCCGGCGGCAACACATACCCTCGTGGACGGATCGCAGACTGAAAGGATGTCCTGGAAGAGGGCATCGCTCCGGTAAGGGGTCTCGATGATTATCTGGGTCTCGGAGTTCCGGCGGGAACGGGCCTCCAGCTCCTTGAGCCTCCTGCGGCGGGCATCGGTCTTAGCCGGTATATAGCCCGCAAAGGCGAAGCACTGCCCGTTCATGCCCGAGGCCATCAGGGCCATCATCAGGGACGAGGGGCCCGAGAAAGGCACCACCTCCACCCCGGCCTTATGGGCCAGGGCCACCAGGGCGGCACCGGGATCCGCCACTGCAGGCAGACCGGCCTCGGATATCAGGGCCATGTCCTCACCGTCGGTGAAGGCGGCCGCGATCCGCTCGATGTCCTCAGGAGTGGAATGCTCGTTGATCTCGTAGAAGGTAAGAGAGTCTATCCTGCCCCTGAAGCCTATCCTGGACAGATACCGGCGGGCCGTGCGTATGTCCTCCACCGCAAAGCTGGTGACATGGGCTATCTGCCCGAAAACATAGGGGGGAATGACCTCCTCGGGAGAGTTGTCCCCCAGAGGGGCGGGAACGAGATAAAGTCTGCAATTCATATTTTACAAAATTACACAAATTTCCCTATCTTTGGGGCCGATGAGCGCTAAAGTCCGCAATAAAATAGAATTTCTGGGGACAGGCACCTCCCAGGGCATGCCCATCATCGGCTGCTCCTGTCCCGTCTGCCGGTCGGACGACTTTCACGACAAGCGGCTGAGAACCTCCGCATACATCGAATACGAGGGTCTGAGACTGGTGGTGGACGCCGGCCCGGACTTCCGGCAGCAGATACTGCGCAGCGGCATCCGGGAGCTGGACGCCGTGCTGCTCACCCACATGCACAAGGACCACACCGGCGGACTGGATGATGTGCGGGCCTTCAACTACTTCATGCACCGGGCATTCCCCATCTACGCAGAGCCTATAGTCCAGGATTCCCTCAAGCGGGAGTACGCCTACGCCTTCGGCGACCACCGCTACCCCGGAGTTCCGGATTTCGTCCTGCACACCATCGGAGAGGAGCCATTCA
Source organism: uncultured Alistipes sp. (assembly GCA_900550465.1). Lineage (GTDB taxonomy): Bacteria > Bacteroidota > Bacteroidia > Bacteroidales > UBA932 > Coprenecus. The sequence continues at coordinate 101,275 of URSC01000001.1, read as the reverse complement.
GCATCGGAGGTGTGGAGATAGTCCCCGTGCGGGCCATGCACTACAAGCTGCCCATCCTGGGATTCCGCTTCGGCCGCCTGGGCTATCTGACCGACGCCAACTACATCTCCGAAGAGTCCATAGAGCGCTTCCGCGGAGTGGACATCTTCGTAGTCAGCTGCATACGCAGGACCCCGCACATCTCCCATTTTTCCCTGGACGAGGCCATTGAGGTCTGCCGCAGGGTGGGTGCGCGGCGCTGCTTCCTTACCCATCTGTCCCATCAGCTGGAGAAGTATGAGGACCTCTGCAAAACCCTGCCTGAGGGTATTGAGCCGGCGTACGACGGTCTTTCCCTGACATTTTAAATGCAATTTTGGGAGCCCCGAATTTGTTTTTTCCGGATTTTTGCCCTATCTTTATAGGGCTAATCTAAAATCTTCATGTTATGATCAAGGAACACGACACCTATGACTACAACACCGTCTTTACCCAGAAAGACGCCGAGGTCTATGCCAAGCTGACGGATGACTACAACCCCATCCACATAGACCGCGAATATGCCACCGCGACCGAGTTCGGACGTCCGGTAGCTCAGGGAGTCCTCATCCTGTGCGCGTTTGCCAAGGTATTCGGCACCATGTGGCCGGCTGACAAGCTCGCATACTTCATCTCACAGAATGTCACCTACCTCAGGCCGGTGTACATCGACGAGCCCTATCACATCCGCTTTGAGTGCACCAGCGTGGACCACAAGAGGATGATCGGAACCCTCGTCGGCACCATGAGGGACAAGGACGGCAACAGCGTGGTGATCACCGAGGCCCGCATCTTCTCCAAGGAGCATTTCTCGGCTCCGGCGATATAGGCTCAGGTCACCGGACATAAAAAATCCTCCGTACAGATGAGTACGGAGGATTTTTTATGCTTTCAGAGAAAGGTCCAGGCCTCTAGTAACGCCTGTTGGTACCTCCCAGAGATATGGTCAGGCCGAAATGTGCATCCAGCATCATCTCCTTCGCAGGAACGGGAATCCTGATGCCGTCCATATTCAGAGCCGTATAATTCAGCGGAGTATAGTCACTGCCGATGAACAGGCCTATGCCCTTGGTCGGAACGAAGGTGATGAGCCATCCGAAAGTGGAATGGGTCTTCAGCAGCGAGTATGAGAGGGCTATATTGAAACTGCGTACAGGAGAATAGTTCCATGCCAGTGTCAGTTCGCTCTCAGTGCGGAAACGTGCGAAGCGGGCTGAATACAGCAGGCCTACATTCATCTTGTCATTCAGGAACGAATAGTCCACTCCGGCATAGAGGGTCGCGGCGAGAGAACCGTTCTGGTTCTTGTCCACAGGCTGCTCGGTGAAGGAGGCCATCTCCATAAGATTGTCCGAAAGTCCGCTCATCTCATCTCCGCCTTCCCCGCCAAGTCCTTCCATGCCTTCAAAAATCACTGAGCCGTCGGCCGCGAAGATCCGGGACTTGCTCTTATTGTAGGAGATGAAACCGAGGTCAGTTACGGAGAGGGAGAAGCGCATACCGTCAACAGGGGTTCCCTCCGAGAGCGTATACTCCGCACCCAGGTCGAAAGCCAGACCGAATCCTCCTACTCCCAGACCGGAAGGATCAAACTGCACTCCATTCACATATCCGTCCTCGCTGAGCGAGGGAGCAACGCCTCCTCCCAGTATACGGGCAGTACCGAGGGAAGAGACGCTCCAGCTCTGGGAACTCATATTGACGTCCAGTCTGTCTATGTTCATCTGGATATCCGCCATACTGGCGAGAAACTTGACCTTACCTCCCACTCTCAGACCCTTCACCAGCTCGTCCAGTCCGCGGGAATACCCGAGGGAAAGATGAGCGTATGCCTGGGCACCCAGTCCGAGATTACGTATGGTGTAGGTCTGGGGATTATCCGCCATACCGTTCTTCAGGAACTTGAAGAACTCTTTGGGGAAAGAGCTGTCCACATTCACGTCCACTCCCAGGGATACGGTCCAGAATGAGTCCTTGCCTGTAAACCATCCGAAGTCAATCACGTCATAGCCGAAATTGAAATCCAGATAGTTGTTGTTGCGGAGCCTGGACATGAAAGCTTCCGAAGACACCTCCTCATTCAGGAAAAGTCCGGTCTTTCCGTTGCTCAGGGGATAAAGGAAGGTGGATGTACCGAAATTGGAGCCGAGCTGGATATCGAATCCGTTCAGTAAAGGCATGCCCACATAGCCCTGGTCGGGTACGAAAGCCGCGTTGAAGTTATGGCTCTGAGTGGAATTGCGGACGAAGTAACTGGTCCTGCTCTGAGAATATGCCGATACAGCTGCTGAAAGCAGCAACAGGGCCGGTATTATAATTTTTTTCATCTGTTCAGGCTTAATAGTTGTTGTTCATATTGTTGGAATTGACTGTAACTCCGCCGGGAGCCTTGAGGACTATGTCGGATACCCTTACATAGGCGTTGTCCGACAGAGCGAGCTCGGAGTCAGCTCCGGAAAGCGCGAATTCCAGAACCAGAGCATTGATGCTGCTGCCGTCCGCCACCTCACTTACCGTAAGTTCCAGAGGCGAGACAGTGGGAGTACCGTCGGCTTTCGCGGCCTTTATGACGCTGTTGTTGGCCAGGCTTCCTACACGCCTGTTGTCATAATCCAGGAAATAGGCGCTGAGCATTACATCCACGGGGAAGGCACTCTCCACATTTCCGGTAACGGTTATATTGGCCGACTGAAGCACGGTAGACATAATATCAGGCAAGCCGTAAAGAGTGTCGCTCACGGGCAGATAGAGATCTTTGCCGAACTCCAGCGGGAGGTTGAACCTGACATCGGCACTCACACGGTAATCACTCTCCTCGAAGTCAATATAATGCTCCTCAGCGCTGTTGATGTCAGACTCTCCGGTGATGTTCATGAATATCTTGTCGGGAATTCTATTCATGAACTTCGATATCCCGGCCTGACGGTACTCGTATCCAGGCAGCATATCGTCGGAAGGCTCGTCCGAGAACCAGTACCCTACATGTTCGGGGAAGTTGGGATTGAGGCAGAAAGGCGAGCTGATGGACATGGTGAGCGTCTCTCCTGCAGTCCATTCAAGATAATTGTAGATGTCATTGGCGTACCAGGGATCATAATAGGGATCGTTGCTGTCCTGACCGGTAAAGTAAGGAGTCAGGCCGGCGTTGACCGTCATGGGTATTCCCACATTGGACTCCAGGCTCACCTCGATATGAGGAGACGAGAAGTCCAGGACCACATCCTCCGACCTGAGGAAGGAAGGGAGACCGTCGAGGGATATCCAGTTGGATTCTTGATAATGAGGGTCGTCGTACTCATTGTCCTGGAGTCTTATCGTTACCTTTCCGTAGAAAGCGCTGGGGGAAGGCCTGTCCATATTCAGGTCGAATCTGAAATCCTGCACACCTGAAAGTGAGTTCAGTTCCTCCTCGTCCATCACCAGCGTCAGTCTCTCTATATTGAACTCCTCCTCAAGGATGAAAGAATCCCCTATACCGATATTATACTCTATGGACTTCAGCTCGAGCGGATCGAAATAAATAGAGCCATACGAAGCTGTGCCTTTGAATACAAGTGTTCCTCTTACCTCCTGACCGTCCTGCTCGAATACATAATACTCGGGGACACTTACAGTCACCTCTATATCCGTACCGTACGGAAGCCCCCAAGCATTGAGAGACAGCATCGTACCCTCTTGCAGGTCGATCCTGTCGATACTTGCCACGTACTCCTCCAGCATACTCAGGTCCACTACATTGGTCTCAGGAGCTTCTGTACTCTCTATTTCCATCCTTATCCTCCCGTCCGGTTCAGGTATCTGAGCATGATCGCCGAGATTTACTGATTCTCTGAAATTCATCCTAATTTCAGGAATATCTGTTCTCCATACGATCTCCGACACATCGACAGAACGCTCGAATGCCTGGGAGAACTCTATGAAATATCCTCCGTTCTCATCTTTCTGAATCAAGCCTCCGTTCCCTGCATTGAGAAAATCATCCAGGTAGATGGCATCAGTCGAGCCTACCGGAATAGCCAGGGAGTCACCACCGAAGGTTATGCCGGTATCGAAACTGTTCTCATCGAAGCTTATCTCCGACGAACAGGACCACAGCATGGTAGCCGCCGCAGTCGAAAGGACCGCGGCTCTGAACAAAAATGAATGCGGTTTCATATTCTTTTCCGTAAGTTTAGTTTTCCAATACGTATTCTCCGGCCTTTTCCGAGATGACGGCCTGAAGCTCGTCCATCCCGTACACCTTGTCCGAGAACTCGATCCTGGCCTGGGGAGGGTCGAGGGTAACATCGGCTTTCACTCCGGGAATGGAATCAAGGGCCTTCTGTACATGCATGACGCAATGACTGCACATCATGCCTTTTACCTTGTATACTACTGTTGTCATTATATAGTTTGTTTGGTTTTTCGCGCGCAAATATAGTAATTCGCCGGAGATTATCCAACTGCCTCCACTCCCTCTTCCCCATACCACAGCCATCCCTCCACCTCCCGGTAGCCCATCTGCCCGAGAAGGTTCATGTACCCCCGGACCTGGGAGCGGTACTGCCCGTCCCTGCGGCTGCCGAACTTGTAGTCCACCACCACAGCCTTCTGTCCGTCAGGGCTGAACATCATCCGGTCCGGACGGTAGCTGTCCCCTCCGGGAGCAATGACGGTCGCCTCGTTCATCAGAAGGTAAGTCCCGTCGAACCAATGCCTGCCGCTCACCGACCGCAGCATCCCGGAGAGCTGCTCCAGCACCTGCGGCCCCTCCTTGGCGGGGAGAATGCCGGAGACCACGGCCCCCCGCACCGCCTCCTCTAAATCGGAGGCCGTCTCCACCCTGGACAATATCTCATGCAGGACAATACCTCTGGTGCGGCGGCTGTCCCTCTTGAAGAACTCCTCCCCGCGGAAGGAGAGCCTGAGCCTGTCCCCTATGGGAACCGACGGCACGCGGGCCATCTCCTCCCCGGCCGCTCCCCTCTCCCCGCCTTTCCGGTATTGGGGCGAGGTCCATTCTCCTAATTCGTAGATCCCGTCCTCGAGCTGTCCCTGAAGGTGGGAATAGAGGATATGGGATACGGACGTGGGGGCCGGGCCGTTCTTGGAAGGACGCACGAGGGCAAAGACAATGAGCTCCTGCACCGCCCTGGTAAAGGCGACGTATGCCACATTGACCGCATCCACGGCGCTGTAGCGCTTCTCGCGCTGATAATCCCCGGCAAATACGGTCTGTTCCAGACTGCTGCGGCACTCCAGGGGATAGACCGGCAGCATATCAAAGGGCTGTACGGAGGATCCGCACCAGATGTATTTGGCGGTGTTGCCCTTGGGCGCAAAGGGTATCTGGAGGAAAGGCACGATGACGGCCTTGAATTCCAAGCCCTTGGACTTGTGTATCGTAATCACGCGCAGGGCGTCCCTGCCCTCCGGAGCCGAGACGGAGCGGTCGGCCCCCTCGGTCTCCCACCAGCGCAGGAAGCCGGTGAGGTCGGAGCCCTCCGCCCCGATATATTCCAGAACACAGTCCAGGAAGGCGTTTACAAAGGCCGAGCCGCCGTCCTCCTGCCCTTCGGGACGGGAGCGCAGAAGGGTCTCGCAGATATTGTAGAGGGATTTCCCGGCTGCCGGGCCGTCCTCCCCGTCCGGAGCCGTCCCACCGGCGGCCATCTCTTTCAGGCAGTCCACGGTCCGGCGCACCGCTGCGGAGGAGGAGAGACGGAGGGAGTCCTCCGTCATGATATTGTAGCCGTTGGCTATCAGCAGGTCCGATATGGCGGCGCCCTCGGCACGGGTCCGGACCAGGAAGGCTATGTCCCCGGGGCGGTAGCCGTGTTCCATAAGGGTGCGGACCGCATCGAGAATCCGCTGCAGGTAACTTTCCTCCCACATATCCGCGCTGTTGCCTTCGGTAAATGTGACCCGGATATGCCCTGCGGGACGGCTGCTGCCCTCCGGTATCCGCTGCACGGCGTCGGAGTAGATGCGGCCTATGAGCTCATCACCGGTCAGGGCCCCGACGGAGCCGAAGAAGGAATTGTTGAAGGAAACCACTTCGGCGGAGCTGCGCCAGTTGTAGGCCAGGGTATCGGTGTGGACCTTGCGGGGGTCGAAGCGGGAGGCTATCTCCGTATCCAGCAGCCTCCAGTCGGAGCCTCTCCAGCGGTAGATGCTCTGTTTGACGTCGCCCACTATAAGACAGGGACTGCCGGCGTCCACGCTGTCGCGGAGCAGGGGCTCGAAGTTGTCCCACTGCATACGGGAAGTGTCCTGGAACTCGTCCAGCAGGTAGTTGTCCAGGCGGGAGCCCACGCGCTCGTATATAAAAGGTGTGTCGCTGCCGTCGATGATGTCCGACAGGAAGCGCGGGGTGTCAGAAAGCAGAACCAGGTTGTTGCGGCGGCAGTGGTCCCGGACCTGAGCCTCGATGTCGCTCAGGATACCGGCCACGGAAAGATTGCGCAGTATCTCCAGGGCTGTGAAGTACTTGGTGAGGCGGTCCGGGTCGGAGGCCCTGCGGACCAGCTCCGCAAGCCCGGCATGATATGCGGAGGCGATGTCGGAGGCCCGGGTTTTGGCCGAGGAGGCGCACCATCTGGCCGGCTCTTCCTCCGCCATACTGACAAATGTGGCCGGAGGGGCCTCGTAGCGTCCGGAACGCAGCTTGTCGAAATAATTCATGAACGAGCGGGAACCGCCCTTGAAATCAGAGGGTACAAGATCATAACGGCTCATTATGGCCGCCGCCTCGTCCGCCATGCTGCGGCACTCCTCGCGGAAGTCCCTAACTACCTTCCGCATGGCCTTCCCGCACTCGGCTATGGAAGTGCGCCCGGCCAGTTCCACCCCGGAGCCGCGCACCGCCAGCTTGAACGGTTCCTTGAAGAGTTCCGAGCCCAGCCGGAGAAGCTGCGGCACACTGTTCCAATCACGGCCGTTCTCCACTGCCTCCACCGACAGGTCTATGAGCCACTGCAGCAATTCCTCATTGTCATCTATCGAACCCATCAGCTCGTCCACAACTATGGCTAAGATGCTGTCGTCGTTGATCTCTACATTATAGGACGAGAAATGCCCGGTCTCTATGGCGAATGCCCTGAGCACCTGCTGGAAGAACCGGTCGATAGTGCTGATATTGAAGAGAGAGTAGTCGTTCAGAATAGCCGAGAGCAGAGCCGAGGCATGCCGGCACACCGCTTCTTCCACGGCCTCCGGAGTGCTGCCGGAGGAAGCCATGTCCGCAAACCGGCCCGAACGGGCGAGGTCAGCGATGAATGGGGATTTCTCCCCGGAGGCTATCCGGTGCAGCTCCTCGAGGACTCTCTGCTTCATCTCACCGGTAGCCTTGTTGGTGAATGTCACAGCCAGAATCGATTTATAGCGGTCGGTCCCGCCGCTGAAGAGCATCCGCAGATACTCCCCGGTAAGTTTGTGGGTCTTGCCCGACCCGGCCGACGCCTTGCATATCTCCAGCATATTCTCTGTTATTTATCTGTTACACAATGCAGTGAAGGGACAATACTCACAGGCTGCCCCGTCCTCGCAGGCAGTGAACGGCTCGTCCGGATTCAGAATACGGTCCAGAAGGGTCCCCAATGCCTGAGTGAACTCCTCATATTCGGATTTAAGGGGCGTGCGCCAGGCCTGTCCCCCGGTATAGAGGTTCCGGGTGTAGTATATCTCTAAGAGGACATTCTCCACGTCATCCACCTTCGGCTCCTGCTTACGGTCAGACAGGATAAGCAGATACAGCAGCAGCTGGAAGAAATGACTGCCTCCGCCGTGGGTATCGCTCTGGAAGAGCTCGCTTATCTCCCGGCAGCTGAAATGCTCCCCGCCGGTCTTGTAGTCCACGATTCTCAGCCGGCCTCCCACCCTGTCGACCCGGTCGAAAATGCCCCGGAGCCGGACATCGTGCCCTGCCGGAGTCCGGAATGACGCAGTATAGTTCTCTTCCAATGCCACGACGGAACTGATCTCCTCTCCATCCGGACGGGCGGCATCCACCTCCAGAGTCCTGGCCGCTAACTTGGCCACTAAGGCTCCGGCGATACGGTTGCGTCCGCTGATCTCCTTCAGTTCCAGCTCGCCATGGAAGCCTTCATCCACCACTGCGGCTATGCGTTCTGTATCCGCAGCCATTTTCCTGAGTGCAGCCCTGTCTGCGGGATGACCTTTGAAGGGTTCGTAGAGCCGGCGCATGACATAGTGGTAGAGCGTGCCGAAGGCGGCATTGTCCACCCCCTCGGAAAGGTCCTCTTCTTCCTTGAGACCCAGGATATACTGGTAGTAGAAACGCATGGAACAGCCCATCCACGTCTGCAGGGAGGAATTGGAGAATGTCATCCCGCGCAGTCTCTCCAGATGCTCCGGGGTCTTGGGCACCGGAGCCACCTCCGGCAGGGAATTGCCGGTAATGGTAAAGGAGACTATACGGCGCTCCACCGGCAGGCCGTAATGATACTCGAGCTGCTTGATATAGCGGCTCTCCTCTCCGGAGCGCAGGCCGTCGCCCCGGCTGTCGGTCAGCAGCCACACCCTGCGGGCCCGGCAGATACTGCGGTAAAAATGATAGGCCGAGATCGAGTCCTGAAACTCGTAGGTGGGCAGGCCGAAGCCCCGGCGGAGGTTGTACGGTATCATCGAGGCCGCCGTATTCCGGGAAGGGAAAGTGCCCTCGTTCACCGAGAGGATTATCAGGTTCTCGAAATCCAGGGCCCTGATCTCTAACGGTCCCATGATCTGCAGACCGTCCAGCGGCTCTCCGCTGAAGGGAATCGACACCGAGGCCTCTAAACGGCGCAGCAGGCGGAAATAAGTATCCTTGCGCATGTCTATCCCGAGCGAGTGCAGCAGGTTGAGACTGCGGCTGTAACCCGCTAAGAATTCCTTGTCGATACGGTCCGCTCCCTCCGTAACAGCATCCAGAATGGAGGTGAGGTAGTCCGAGACAGCCTCCGAGGCTGGGACATCCGCCCTCGCGGCGTCCTGGAATATCAGGCCGAGGAGAGGCTGCCCCTCGCTGAGGAAGCCGGCCTCGGGATAGATGGTATTGGCCTTGATAATATTGTCCCTGAGTTCCTTCGCCCGCTCCTGAAGAGCCGGACTGCCGCTGATGTAGGGATGGGCCAGAAATGCCAGGACGTCCCTCCAGTAGAAACGGACCTGCCCGTCACGGAGCCGGAGCCGGTCCTGAAGGGAGGCGATGGCTGCCACGAATGAGGATACATTGCTGTGGGCCAGGGAATAGCCCATGGTGACATTGACCGGAGTGACCTCCTCCGGAAGGGAATTGAGCAGAGGAAAGAGCAGCTGCTCGTCCGGCAGGAGGACGGCGGTCGAGAAGAGGTCTGAGGTGCCTTCCTCCCGGACTATCTGCTGCAGGATGTCGTGGACGTACTTGGTCTGACCCACAGCGGAGGGGATGGATACCGCCTCTATCTTAGGAGGAGCCTCACACAGCCCTCCGTCCTCCGGCAGCGGGTGGAGGGAGGGATAGCGGGAGACATTGTCCTCCATGAAGAGGGAGGATTTGTTGGCCGGGTCGCGGACAGCCTCGCCGTAGTAGTCCCAATAGAAGTCCCCGCGGCCGAGTTTCTGAAGAGTGTCGAAGAGGGTACGCTCGCAGCGGTTCGGGGCATTGAGTCCTACGAACACCGTCCGGTCATAGCGTTCCAAAGCCCGGAGCAGGTCCGGATCGCCCTCCTTGAGACGTTCGGCCACCGAGCGGTAAATCATGCCCTCGTAGGCCTCTCCCCTACTTTCTAACAGAGTCCGCAGACCGGTGTAGATGCCGTGCATGCTGTCCCACATTCCTAAGAACTGCTGTTCCTTTCGCCCCTCGCGGCAAGGGATGACTACCCCCCAGAACGAGGCTATGGCCTCCCGCTGCGCCGGACTGAGGTAGTCGTAGCGGTCCTCTATCTCCTTGAGGTCCCTGATGTTCGTAAAAAGTCCGGCGGCATCGGCCATGTACTTGTCGATGTCGTCGAAGTCGGACAGGATCACCTCGCCGCGGTAGACGAAATCGTCGAAACTCTCGTCGAAGCCCTCCACCTTCTCCCGGTACACGGTGTAGAGCCGGTGCAGGAGGGTGATGCGGTCGAGGGAATGGAGGCCTGAAAGTTCGGTGAAGAGGTCGTTGATGTTGGTTATCGCGGGGGAGAAAATGGGTCTGTCGGCCGTCTCTCCCAGATAGCGGCGGAAGAAGAGGGACGAGCGGCGGTTGGGGAAGACAAAGCAGTAGCCGCGCAGCTCTCCGCCAGTAAGGCTGTAGAACTGCCCGGCTACACTTCTGAGAAACTCCTTTCTCATCTGCTGATCTGCTGTAATGCCTTAACGGCTACTCGAGCCTCTTGCGGATGGCCTCGGCCTGAGCCTCGTAACCGGGCTTGCCGAGGAGTGCGAACATATTCTTCTTGTAGGCCTCCACTCCGGGCTGGTCGAAAGGATTTACTCCGAGGACGTAGGCCGATATACCGCAGGCCTCTTCGAAGAACATGAAGAGTTCGCCGAGATTGTACTCGTCGATGCGGTCCACTGTCACCCTGCCCTGGGGCACTCCGCCGTCGAGGTGGGCCAAACGGGTACCGGCCTCGGCCATCTTGTTGCAGTGTTCGAGGTGCATGCCGGTGAGGAAGTTAAGTCCATCGAGATTCTGGGGGTCGTTGGTGATGACCAGTTCGCGGCCGGCATTCTCTACGGAGATGACTGTCTCGAAGAGCATCCTCTCGCCCTCCTGGATGTACTGGCCCATGGAGTGCAGGTCGGTGGTGAAATTAACCGAGGCGGGGAAGATACCCTTGCCCTCCTTGCCCTCGGACTCGCCGAAGAGCTGTTTCCACCACTCGCCGACGTACTGAAGCTTGGGATTGAAATTGACCAGGATCTCCACCTTCTTGCCGGCATCGTAGTGCTCGTTGCGGGCTGCGGCGTAGATGAGGGCGGGATTCTCCTCACTGCGCTCGGAGCAACGGCGGGCCATAGCGGCGGCACCCTTGAGCAGGGCACGGATATCGTAACCGGCCAGGGCGATGGGGAGCAGGCCCACGGGAGTGAGGACGGAGAAGCGGCCGCCGACATTGTCGGGAATCACGAAGGTGCGGTAGCCCTCCTGATCCGATAGGCTCTTCAGGGCACCGCGGGCCTTGTCGGTGACGGCCACGATGCGGGAAGCGGCCTCGGACTTGCCGTAGCGTTCCTCGATGTGCTCCTTGATGACGCGGAAAGCCACTGCGGGCTCAGTGGTGGTGCCGGACTTGGAGATTACCACGGCAGCCACCGATTTATCCTGGATATAGTCTATAAGCTCGGCATGATAATCCTCCGAGAGGTTGAAGCCGGCGAAGACTACGTGAATGCCTTTCTCATTGAGGCCGAAGGAGTGCGAGAGAGCCTCGAGAGCTGCCTTTGCTCCGAGATAGGAGCCGCCGATACCGATGACCACGGCCACCTGCACGCCCTTGTCCTTCCATTCCTTAGCGATATCCTCGCAGCCCCTGACGATGGACTCCGGAGTGTCCGAGGGCAGATCGAGCCAGCCTAAGAAATCATTGCCTCTTCCCTGTCTTCCCTGAAGGGTGTCGAAAGCGTTGAGTGCCTTCTCGATATACGCCTTCGAGGGTTTGAAATTTACATTTACCATAACTTTTGTTTTTAAGTTTATTGTTTTTCTGTTCTTTTCCAGTGTTCCTTTCCGGTTCTACATCAGGCTGTCCTGCAGGGCCCGCATGGCCTCCACGGCATTTTCCCTCCCGTAGAGGATGGAGTAGACCGTATCGGCGATGGGCATGCTGACCCGGAACTTGCGGTTGATCTCGTGTATCGCCTTGGTGGCGTAGTAGCCCTCGGCCACCTGGCTCATCTCGAGGATGGCGGTCCGGACCGAGTAGCCCTTGCCGAGCATGCGGCCGAAGTTGCGGTTGCGGGAGAAGGGAGAGTTGCAGGTAACGAGCAGGTCGCCGAGATAGGCCGACATGGAGGTATTGCGGCGGGTATCGGGATTGGTGACGTTGATGAACTCCTTCATCTCGCGGAAGCAGCTGGCTATCAGCACGGCCATGAAATTGTCACCGTATCCGCAGCCATAGCAGACACCGGCGGCGATGGCGTAGACGTTCTTCAGGGCGGCGGCGTACTCCACTCCGTAGATATCGGTGCAGGCTATCGTGTTCACATAGTAATTGCGGAAGAAGCCGCAGAGATATTCGGCCACCTCTATGTACTTGGACGAAAGGGTGATGTACGAGAGGCGCTGCATGCCCACCTCCTCCGCGTGGCAGGGTCCGCTGATCACTCCTATCCGGTCGAAAGGCACGCAGTGGTCATCATGGAAGTACTCGGCTATGGTCAGATATCGGTCACCCACGAAGCCCTTGACCGCAGATATGAGCAACTTGCCGTCGTAAGACGCGGTAATCCGGCTCACTTCTTTCAGGAAGTAGGCCGAGGGAATGGCGAAGATCAGGATATCCGATTCCTGCACCACATAATTGATATCGTTGGTGATGGTAAAACTGTCGGCGTCCAGTTCCACCGCAGGCAGATATTTCGAGTGATGGTGATACCGCTCTATGTGCTCTATCGCACCTGTGTCGCGCATGTACCAGTTCAGCTGCCGCCCGTTGTCCGTCAGCAGCTTCACCAGGGCCGTAGCCCAGCTTCCCCCTCCTATGACCCCGAACACGGGATCGTCCTTCATCTCCACCGCGGTGCCCCCGCCCATCTTCTCGTATATCGTATTTTTCATGCCTGAAAATTTGCAAACTCTATTCCGCAAATATACGAAAATTTCCGATACCCGCACCCTCTGCGGCACGGGTAAATTGTGGCATGCTTTTCGATATATCCTGCTGTATCATGACAGACACAACACAGGCCATAATCAAGAAAGAGAAGATTGCGTCCGAGTCCGACGGACTGGAGATCAGCATCCTGCTGTGCGGACCCGCCGCCGGTACGCCCAAAGGCATAGTTCAGATAGTGCACGGAATGTGCGAGCACAAGGAGAGGTACATCCCGTTCATGGAATACTTAGCGGCCAACGGGTTCTTCAGCATCATACACGACCACCGCGGACACGGGGAGTCGGTGCGCTGTTCCGAAGACCTCGGGTATTTCTACGAGGGAGGCTGGACGGCCATGATAGACGACATCAAGGCTGTCACGGAGAGAGTACGGACCGAATATCCGGACCTGCCGCTGATTCTGCTCGGGCACAGCATGGGCTCGATGGCAGTCCGCTCATTCGTAAAACGTTACGACGACATGATCTCGGGCCTGATCGTCTGCGGCAGTCCCAGCCGCAACAGCGGTGCCGGTATCGGGAAACTGGTGGCCAGGCTCTATGCCGCGCGGGCCGGGGAGAAATGCCGCCCGAAGATCATCCAGACCCTCGCCTTCGGTTCGTTCAACCGCCGCTTCCGGCACGAAGGCTCACCCAATGCCTGGGTCTGCTCCGACCCCGAGATCGTACGCAACTACGACGCCGATCCTCTGTGCAACTTCCAGTTCACGGCCCACGGCTTCCTCAACCTCTTCACCATCATGCAGGACGCATACAGCATCTCCGGATGGAGGCCACGCAACCCCTCCATGCCCGTACTCTTCATCTCCGGCGAAGACGACCCCTGCCTGCTGAGCCCCAGGAAATTCCGCCAGGCCGTCCGCACCATGCAGCGGGCCGGATACACGGACGTGCGGTCCCGCCTCTACCCCTCCATGCGCCACGAGATACTCAACGAGAAGGGTAAGGAGGCCGTATGGGAGGATGTCCTGAATTGCAGCAGGAACATTTGACTGCCAGTCCTAATTTTTCCTAATTTTGCACGATTTTAGGAAAAATGTTAGGAACTATTGTCAATACCTCGTGCATCATCGCCGGCAGCCTGCTCGGAAGCCTGGCCCGGAAGGCCATCAAGCCCGAGTACCGGGACGCGCTGTACAATGCGATGGGACTGGCCGCGCTCCTGCTCGGGACTGGCGCCTTCGTCTCCAACATCTCCAAGAGCGAGTATCCGGTCCTATTCATCGCCAGTCTGGCCATAGGCTCGCTGACAGGTACGGTACTGAAGATTTCTGACCGGTTCAACGGACTGGTCTCCAGGTACTCTAAATCGCGGCTTGCGGAAGGCCTCTCCACAGGCATCCTGCTCTACTGCATCGGCACCCTGTCGATGGTCGGTTCGGTGATGAGCGCCCTGTACGGGGACAATACCTATCTGTTCACCAACGCCATGCTCGACCTCGTGACATCCACTGTCCTGGCCAGTACCTACGGCATAGGCATGGTCCTGGCAGCCCCGGTGCTCTTTCTCTTCCAAGGGTCGATATACCTGGTCACCTCCCTGGCCGGTGACGTCATTTCCGACAGCCTGATGTGCGAGATATCGATAGTCGGCGGAGTCCTCATCGCCAGCTCCGGACTCTCCATCCTCGGCATCAAGGACTGCAGGACCCTCAACATGCTGCCGGCCCTGCTCGTTCCCGTACTGTTCTACATCGTCAAGTCGTTTTTTTAGAATATGAACCAGCATTTCGGAGAGATCATCTCGCTCATCGTCGCCGTCTCCTGGACCCTCACGGCACTGAGTTTCGAATACGCCAGCAAGAAAGTAGGCTCCCTGTCTCTCAACATCATCAGGCTGATCATGGCCATGGTGATGCTCGGAATCTTCCTGCTTGTCGTCACCGGCTCACCCTTTCCAGTCAATGCAGGAGGGGCCGCCTGGCTGTGGCTCGCCCTCTCCGGCCTCGTCGGATACGTCTTCGGAGACTTCTGCCTATTCAACTCCTACGTGGTCATCGGCTCCCGGCTCGGCCAGCTGTTCATGACCCTCGCCCCGCCTACAGCCGCCATTGCCGGATACTTCTTTTTAGGGCAGAAGATGTCACTGACAGCCATTGCCGGCATGCTGGTCTGTGTAGCCGGTATCGGCATCTCGATTCTCGGCAGGACGGACTCTGAGAATACTGGCCAAGAGGACACAACAGACAAGACATATCATGCAGACCATGACAGCAGTAAAAGACGTCACGGGCATGCCTCAGGACACTACCGCAAACCGCACGGACTGCACCATCATCACAGAATCGGCATCAATCTACCGCTGAAAGGTGTGTTCTTCGGCATCGGAGCCGGCATCGGCCAAGGCGTCGGTCTGGTACTCAGTAAGATAGGCATGAACCACTACATGGAGGCCGCCCCGCCCGTCACCGACCTGGACAACCTCGTCATCCCCTTCGCCTCCACCCAGATACGCGCCGTCGCCGGCCTGGCCGGTTTCCTGGTCATCATGTTCCTGCAGAAAAAAGGCCGGAACCTGCTCGCCTCCTTCAAGGACGTAAAATCCATGGGCGCCGCCGCCACCGGCACCTTTTTCGGCCCCTTCCTCGGCGTTTCCCTCTCCCTGCTCGCCGTCAACTACACCGAAGCCGGCATCGCCTCCACCATCATGGCCCTCACCCCCATCCTCATCATCCTCCCCTCCAAGCTCATCTACAAGGAGAAAGTAACCGCCAGACAGGTCATCGGAGCCGTCATCAGTGTCACCGGGGCGTCGCTGTTCTTCATCTGAGCAGAGCGTCTGCATAAGCAGACTGAATAGAAAAATTTCATAATTTTGCACTCACCCACTCACTTATGATGATGACGAAATTCCCAACAATTTGCCTGACGATTCTGTTCTGCATTTCCGCCGGTATCTGCGCGGCACAGAGCAAGGATACAACTGCCTGCATGAAGATAGAACAGACGATGCAGGCCGGGAAAGAGGATACCGGGCACAGAATTAAGGAGACCGGACGCACGATAGAGGAAGTGCAGGAGAAGGTCGTCCGGCAGAAGAAGGCCATGACCGCATACCGTAAAGCCCTGGACCCGAAAGTACGGACGAAGAGAGTCATCGGCTGGACTGCCGCGGCAGTACTCGTCACCGCGCTGCTATCTGCGGCGACTGTCATAATGAGGAAAAAATACG
Source organism: uncultured Alistipes sp. (assembly GCA_900550465.1). GTDB lineage: Bacteria > Bacteroidota > Bacteroidia > Bacteroidales > UBA932 > Coprenecus. The sequence continues at coordinate 85,298 of URSC01000001.1, read as the reverse complement.
GAAACAGTACCGCATCCCCCGTATCAGACCAAGAGCGGAAAAAGATAGAGGAAATGACCGCCCTGCTGACAGGCCTGCTCTCCGAAAAGGACCCGGAAAGCGGAATTTCCAAGGAGAACTGCGCACGCCTGAAAAAGATGGCCGGAGACAAGCGCAGCCTCATCTACGCCATACTGAGTTCCTACCGCATAACCCACCCGGAGTTTATCTCCGTACTTCAGAGCCACGGCCTCACCGATGAGGAGACCGGATACTGCTGCCTCTACGCCGCGGGGCTCAACGGCAAGGATATCTCGTTCCTGCTCAACAACGGAGGCCGCAGCCACTACAACACCGCCAGCCGGATACGGGCCAGGCTCGGCCTTCGGGAAAGCGACACAAACCTCAGCATCTATATCCGCAGCCTGCTCGCAAACTGCGACAGGGACAGCAAATGACCGCCGGCCGGGAAAGATGAAACTTTTCCATAATACGCCTCTGACAATCAACGATTTGTATCTTCAAAATTAAACTTTTCATGTTGTGATTAAACTTTATTCCCTCCATTTTTGGGATAAAAACCGATCACCATGAAAGCCATTTTTCTCACCGTTCTCAGAACTGCAGTCCTGCTGCCCATCCTATGCATATCCGCTCTGCCGGCATATTCGCAGGACACCTCCGAATCCACACTCCAGGACACCCTGACCCTCGAAGAAGCCGTCGTCATCGCCCGCCGCACCCGCCATCAGGCCGACGGCTACACGGTCAACCTGCGCTCCTCCGACATTGTCCGGGGCAAAACCACTTCGGATGCCCTTGTATTCCTGCCGGGTGTCAGCCGCCAGGGCTCCGTCTACAGAATCAGCGGCATCGATGTCAGCGAGATCTACGTGGACGGAATGAAACTCACGAGTTTCGACGAGCTGGACAACATCCCGGCGGACAGAATCGACAAGGTCAAGGTCAATTACCTCGCAGGGCTCAGCCAGAACGCCTCCGTCAGCGGCGGTACCATCGAAATCACCCTGAAACGTATCCCGGAAGGCGGCTACTCCGGCAGCGTCTCCGCCATGGGAGGCTATGCCAATTACGGAGGTCTGGGCAATGCCGGGATGCTCTTCCAGGCCCGCTACGGCGCAACCAGCATCTACAACAGCCTCACCGTCAACGGCGGAGCAATGAAGGAGCGCGGCCTGCAGAGCACCCTGACCTCCGGCGGCGGGCTGCTTTCCGAAAAAGACGAACTAACCTCTTCCCCGTTCTGGGGAATCCAGGACCGTCTCAGCATCAATCAGGAAATCAACAAAAGGAACAATATCGGGTTCAGCTACTATGCAGGATGGAGCCGTTCCTCCACGAAGACCGCAACACGCGAAGGCTCCGTCTCCACCTCCATGCTCAACAACAGCGGACGACTGACCCAGGAGGCCACTCTCAAGTACTCCTCGGTATTCAATAACCGCGGCACATCCATGACCGTCACCGCCGACTGGCTCAACCGCAGCCTGTCCACCGAATACATCTATACATCGGGACAGGAACCGTCCCGGCAGCAGGAGCAGTCCGCGCAGAAGAGCCGGAACAACATGCTGAAACTGGCAGCCGATTTTTCCGACCCTCTGTCAGAAAAATTGAAAGTGGAATACGGAGCCTCGGCCCAGTACATCACCTCCACGTATGCTCCCGAAACCGCGTCAGAAGGATTCCTGAGCAGCAGCCTCCCTACCCGGACCAGGGCCTTTACCCCGCTCGCCCATGCTTCCATCTCCGGAAAATTGTGGAGAATCCAGTACAGCGCCGGCCTGAACCTCCAGATGAACTGGATAGAGTACTCCCCTCTCGACGGCAGCGGCAACCCTTCCAGAAACATCCAGTGGGGCATCAACCCCTCCGTCCAGTTCCGCATACCCCTGGACAGCCGCGGACGTTTCTCCATGAGACTGAACTATAGGCATCAGCTCGACAACATCCCGTATGACGCCATCTCCACTACCGTCCGCTGGATCGACCCCTGGCATTATTCCGTCGGCAATCCGGACCTGGTCGCCCCTACCCGAGACCGCATCATGCTCGGCCTCTCCCTTTTCGGGGACATCCTGACTCTGCAGGGCTCCTACACTCATTCCCGCAACTCCATTTACTGGGACAACCGCACCGACTCCGGCTCTCCCGACATTTTTTACGAGACACCTGTCAATCTTCCACGCCGCAACTCCTACGGCCTCAACGCCGAGCTCAACCTCAACCCTCTCAAGCCGTGGCGGATGAAACTTTCCGCTGAATACACCTTCAACGTGGAGAACAGCACCATCGGCGGGATTACCTACTGCGGCACGAACCTACACCAATTCTATATGCTCCTCAACCAGCTCAGCTTCAAGGGCTGGGGGACGGTCATCAACGCAGTCTACGAACCTTCGTTCCGTACCTTCGGGTACACCTACCACTCAGTGTACACGGTCAATCTCCAACTGCACAAGACATTTCTGGACGGCAGGCTCAGGGTGGCCCTGTCCGGTAACATCGCGGGGAAACGCCGCCGGATAGACCGTACGGTCGGCGACCGGATCATCACCCACGCCTACACGACACCCGCGCAGACCGCCACGCTGTCCGTCTTCTGGTCCTTCTCAGGAGGCCGGAAAGTCAGTGTGCGCAGGGTCGGCGGCAGCCAGAACTACGAGGAGATAGTCAATGAACGGTGACATTCTGTCAAGATTTTGACAACTAAAAAAAATCTTTATATTCGCAGTGAATTATTTTATCGTATTTTTGTTATAAAATCCGCATTGTATGAAAAAGCATCTCATTCTCCTGCCCGTAGCCCTGATATTCGCTGCCTCCTGCTCCGGAACATCCGGGGACATTCCTACTTACACAGAGTCCGAATTTGCCTCCGCCTCCGCTGAAATCTCGATGGAAGACCTCGGGGAACGGGGTTATGAAGTGGAGAGGGTCCTTCTCACGGGCGCTGAGGAAAGCGGACGGCTGCTCATTTCGGATGCCGTCGATGTAGTATTGACCGAGGACAATATTTTCATGCTTACGGCAGACATGAAGGTACTGAGGCTGTCCAGGGACGGCAGGCTGGAAGGTTATGTCGGGGTCAAGGGCAACGGTCCGGGGGAATACATGTATGTCAATGACATCTATCTCGCTCCGGACGGGAACGGCATCTGTCTCAACGATATAATGAAAGGCGTCCTCACTTACGGACTGGACGGGACATACATCGGGACCCGGGAGCCAGAGACTCAGGCACAGATGGTCTTCACCTTGGCCGACGGTCCATACATACTGGAATCCGTACAGACGGTGCTAGGCAACGAGGCCGATCGGCTCCGCATCCGGGACACCAGCGGCCGTCAGATCGGCAGGTTCGCCAACCATCTGCTGTTCCGGCTCACTCCCAAGGCCAATGTCACTGCATATCAGGAATACAAGGCCCTCTTCCGGAACGGGGACGGAGAGATCATCTTCCACCAGATGAGCACAGACACCATATTCACCGTACATCCGGAAGTCCCGTCCCTCGAACCGAGGTGCTGCTTCACATTCCGGCACGGAATCGCTCAGAGCGACCTGTCCTCATTCACTGATATCTGGAACGATATCTACTTTGTCTACGACTACGCCGAGGATGCAGCCTTCCGCTACGTCACCCTCATGGAGCCTGGCCAGCAGAAGCAGCTCTACCTGATAGACAAGACCGACGGCACCATCTACCGCTCGGCACTCACCTTCCCCGGCTCCGAGGAAGCCTTCTATCCCAAGTGGCAGCACGGTGACCTGCTCATCGACTACTGCCTCACTGATTACGAAGAACCCTGCCTGACGATACTCCGTCACAGAAACTGACGGCCTGCACCTTCCCGATACTGCAAAAGGGGTCTTGCTACATATCCCCGGTCAGGTACCTGTCGTAGGCCGCCATGTCGACCATCCCGTGACCTGAGAGGCAGAACAGGATTGTCCTGGGAGTGCCTTCCTCCCTCGCCCGGATGGCTTCCCTTACGGTCGCCGCTATTGCATGAGCGGACTCGGGGGCCGGCACGATGCCCTCGGTGCGGGCGAACAGGACTCCGGCCCTGAACGACTCTTTCTGCCCGATATCCACGGCCTCGATCCTTCCTTCCTCGAGAAGGCAGCTGGCGATGGTCCCGGCTCCGTGATAGCGTAGTCCTCCGGCATGGATACCTGCGGGAGTGAAGGTATGGCCGAGGGAATACATCGGCAGCAGAGGAGTGTAGCCGGCCTCGTCCCCGTAGTCGTACATGAACTGCCCTTTCGTAAGTTTCGGGCAGGCTTCAGGCTCCGCAGCCACAAACCTCGTTCCCGCATGTTCTCCACAGAGACAATGCCGCATGAACGGATAGGATATCCCTCCGAAATTGGACCCGCCGCCGAAACAGCCTATCACCACATCCGGCCATTCTCCCGCCATCTCCATCTGCTTCTCCGCCTCGAGGCCGATTACGGTCTGATGCAGGGTGACATGATTGAGCACACTGCCCAGCGTGTACTTGCACCCCGGCACCGTCGTCGCCAGCTCCACCGCCTCCGAAATCGCAGTACCCAGACTGCCCTGATGATTGGGCGTCTCTGTCAGAATTCTCCTTCCCGCCTTGGTCGACATGCTTGGAGAAGCCACTACCTGAGCACCCCATACCTGCATCAGCGACCTGCGGTAGGGCTTCTGCTCATAACTCAGCCTGACCATGTACACGGCCAGTTCCAGCCCGAATACATTGGCCGCGTATGCCAGAGCAGTACCCCATTGCCCGGCCCCGGTCTCGGTAGTAATGTTCGTAAGTCCCTCCTGCCTGCAGTAATAGGCCTGGGCCAGAGCCGAGTTGAGCTTATGCGAGCCTACCGGGCTGACACTCTCGTTCTTGAAATAGATATGCGCCGGTGTATCCAGGGCCTTCTCCAGACCGTATGCCCTCACCAGAGGCGTAGACCGGTAGAGAAGGTACTGGTCCCGCACTGCTTCGGGAATCTCAATCCAGCGGTCCACCGTATTCAGCTCCTGCCTGGAAGCTTCTTCCGAAAATATCCGGCTGAGGTCCTTCAGTGTAAGAGGCTGACGGGTAACGGGGTCCAGAGCGGGCCGGGGCTTCTGCGGCATATCTGCCACGATGTTGTACCATCTACGCGGGATATCGCGCTCTTCGAGGATGAATCTTTTTCTGGGTTCCATGATAGTTTTGATTGTTAAGGTAAAATGTAAAATAAAGCGGCCCGCCGTTTGAGTAAACGACAGGCCGCTGGGATATTTCTCTATATCAAAGTCCTCTTATGACCAATACATGAGTTCAGGCAGCACCCGACCGTTTACCTGGAAAGGAGCGCGCCACCACCAGAAACATATATTGAGAAGAGTATTCATATTCTGTTTTGCGAAGCGAAGATAGAAAATATTCCAGATTATCCAAAAATTTTATCCGTCTCAGTCTTTCAGCCGGGCCAGCATCAGCACATCGTTGTCCGTAGGCTGCAGGTCGGAAAGAATCGCCCGGACCCGCTTCGCCGCTGAGCCGGTCAGCGTCCCCTGCTCCAAAGCCTGGGGAGCCACCACTAAGAACTCCTCCGCCGGAATGCTCTGTACCAGATAGCCGCACTGGATAGAATATCCGCCCTGATACCCGCCGAGAAAGTCATTGAGAATCTCAGTAGGATAACTTACGCTCTTCCCTGACTTCAGGTCCGTAAGCACATTGGCCACAGGTACTCCGATGATTATGCGCGGCATGTATTCCTGCATTTCCGTCAGGACAGAGAGCACTTTCCCCGGCAGCAGGGTACTTTTCAAAGAAGAGCCGCTCTTCAATGACCGGGTATTGACAGTAAACACCGGCCGCAGCACATCCCCTTCCAGGACATACAGGGTATCGGGCCAGTTTCCACCGGACTCAAACGACACATCCAGCGCACCTTTGATATTGAAGGACGTACCCACGAGAGTATTGGAGGGAGTCCGGGTGCGCTGCCTTCCAGCCTCGGGTATCTCCCAGAGAATCTTGCCCGAAAGGTCCTGGCACCAGGCTATAGCCGGACAGGCATCCTCCTCATAAGGCACCGCCATGACCGTCAGCGTACCGGCCCGCCCGTCCACCATAAAACTGGCCGAGCCCGCTCCGAACTCACCCATCGGTTTATATGCTAACGGAACATCCCCAAGATATTTTCCCGAAGTCAGGTCATACGTCTTAATACGGTCCGCCGCATCCATTATCCACACCTTGCCGCCGTCCTCGTCCACAAAAATCTGAGAAGAATTCAGATACTCCCCTGGCCCGCGCCCGAGATGCCCCACGTTGCAGATGAACCTACCGGTATGCCGGTCGAACACCCTGACAGGAGCCTTGCTCAGAATAGCCTGAGCGTCCTTGACCAGATAATTTTCCGTAATGAGCACTATCGCCGCTGTGAATGCATCCAGAGTATCGCTGTCAAGTGCGATGAACTCCGGTTCCTCCGCTAAGTCCGAGAACACCAGAGTATCCTGCCCCTCCGTCATCTGAGAATATTCGAAAGTCACCAGACCTCCCTCTCCGAGCCCTCCCCTGCCGCAGGAGGCTGCCAGGAGCACCGCCGTTGCAGCCAGGAAAAATTTTACCGATTTCATATTTTTGCCCTTGAATCTATTTACTTACCCCTGTGGTCGAATCGGAATTTCCCCCGCTCCGTCCTGTCCGTGAAAAACCGGAAAGAGGCTATCTCCCGGTCAAATACATGTAGCGATGCCGTCACCTCCGGATATTTTTTTATATGCACCCTCTCCATCGAGAGCGGGCAGAAAGCGTATATGCGGTCCGTTCCCTCCACATCGAGCAGCCGGCACATACTGTTGAAAATCACAGCATCCTCCGATTTCAGGACAATATTGAAGAATGGAAGATCCTTCTTGCCGCATTTCACCTCCACCTCAAAACACAGCAGCGTCGGGTTGATTTCGACCTCGTCGCTTACCGGGTCGAAATGAATGTCCGAGAAGAAGCCGTTGTAGTGACGATAATCTTTAGATTTGCTGAAACATATCTCTCCGCCTATCGGTGTCATGACTTTCAGACAGGCGGAATAAGGGATGAACATCTCCTCCACCGGCATTGTCAGACGGAAAAATTTAAAGCAAGCCCACTCTTTCCACTGCACAGGGACCTCTCCCTCCTCAATGATTCCTATATCGTAGAGAGCCCCTGGCTCCAGCATCCCGCTGCTCACCGGCACAGTCAGCGTCAGCTTATCCTCCTCCTGCCCGACCGGCATGGAATAATCCACATCCACCTTGCAGACGATCTTCCGCGGAATCTCCTCCGTCGCCTTCCTGGAGGCCTCACTGTACATATCCAGGATCTTCCGATACGAGGAGCGGTCCATCTTTATGGACTCGGACACCTGGCCTTCCTTATATTCCCATTCATTGAACCGGCTGACGTCATGCTGATAAGCCGCGCAATCCTCGTCCTTGAAAATCGCGACTCTTATCCTGACAGTCTTCTCCTCATTGAGGTCCCCGTTACTAAACACCTCCTGCTGAAGAGTTATACCCTTGATGCTGTCATCCCAGATCAGGCTTTTGAATCTCGAGTCCGGATTCGGCTCATGGCCGTCCTTGCAGACATCGACAAGGGACGACGGGTGATAGAAAAAGTATTTACGGCTGTCCATGGGCTGATTGCTGTTTGTTTGGTTAGTGCAAATATAGGCATTTTCCACTCAATATTGCCGCAACGGCAGCAAATCCCGCGAAACACTGCCGTTGCGGTAATGACTTTTCCGCACAACCGCTGTCACAGGCGCTCTGGACGGCATCGACCCGCAGCCTCCTTGCCACAACGGCAGCAAATCCCGCGAAACACTGCCATTGCGGCAACAGAATTTTTCCGTACTTTTGTCTGCTGATAAAGCATCACCCATGGACGAGAGACTTCTGATAAAATGCGACAGCAACATCTACGCCGACAACATTTCGAGCGTACTGGAAGCCAACAATATCACTGTACACAGGCACGACGATGAAAGCACCGACCGGCTGACCGGAGCGCATAGTCCTGACTCCGGCACCGCACTATACGTACCCGACAAGGACTACGAAAAAGCCCTGGAGATAATCGCCCCCATCGCCGACAGGATGCACGACGCCATCCCCTTCTGCCCTAAGTGCGGCAGCGACAACGTCACTTCCACAGCTCCTTTCCGGTACACCTCCGCAGTCATAATCGCATCCGTCATCCTGGGCCTCGGCTCCGGCTTCTATCCCTGGTGGTCGCTGCAGTTCGGCATCCAGTCCGGCACCGGCAGCATCATCGCCGGAGTGTTCCTGCTCCTCGCCATCTTCATGGCCATGTCCACCAAATACCTTAATGCCAACTACCGGTGCCGTAAATGCGGCCGTAAGTTCAACCACCGCTAACCCATCATCATGAAAACGATATCCCGACTCCTGGCTTCAGCCCTCATCCTGCTCGTCAGCATCACAGCAGCCCACGCCATCAACCCGCAGAAAGAATACACATACACACCGAAGGACTTCGGCATCGAATACGTCGAGGACTCGGTGGTAACCTCTGACGGATATAGGATCAATATCTGGAATCTGCCCGGCACCGGGGAAAATGGAAGGTCCGTGCTGATAGCCTGCGCCGACGCGGGTAATATGGGACAATGGCTGGGAATCGGAGCGACACTCTGCTTCCTGGGCTACGATGTATGGATGTTCGACTACCGCGGTTTCGGAGGGAGCCAGGACTTCGCGACGGACCGGGACATGCTCTACCACAGCGAGTATCTACGGGATTTCGGGGCAGTACTGGAACATGTCGCCGTCCTCCGTGACAGGCCCGTGGACGTGCTGGCATTTTCAATGGGCACCATCATGGTCGGGGAGCATCTGCGGCAATACCCCGGAAGGAAATCGCTCATCCGTAGCTGCATCATGGACGGTTTCATCTCCGATCCGGCGGAAAGCGTCAGGATTCTGAACGGGGACAATGACAATGGAAGCGGCAGTGACGGAAAATCCGTGCGTCTGCCGGCAACTCCCCTCCTCTCCCCCGGCTTCCGTCCTCAGGACATCTCCGTCCCCATACTGCTGATCCACGCCACGGAAGACACCGTCAGCCCCCGCCGCCTGCTCGAACCCCTGACCGCCTCCCCGCTCGTCACCCTCCGGGAATTCGACTGCAAGCACCTCCAGGCCGCATTCACCCATACCGAAGAATATTTCACCGCGCTGGATACATTTCTCAAGGCGCACTAGCCAGCCACCTCTCCCGCTGTCCCACCTTCCCTCTTTCCCACCTTCCGAAGGTGAGACGATTCTCGGGGTTTTCTGTACACCTTCCGAAGGTGGGATTGAGCAACGGCACCGACACAGCACGTACACAGCCGTTTCCGGATATTTTCACCATTTTCCACCTTCCGAAGGTGAGACGATTCTCGGGATTTTCTGCACACCTTCCAAAGGTGGGATTGAGCAACGGTACCGACACAGCACGTACACAGCCGTTTTCGGATATTTTCACCATTTCCCACCATCCGAAGGTGAGACGATTCTCGGGGTTTTCTGTACACCTTCCAAAGGTGGGATTGAGCAACGGTACCGACACTGCACGTACACAGCCGTTTCCGGATATTTTCACCATTTCCCACCTTCCGAAGGTGAGACGATCCTCGGGGTTTTCTGCACACCTTCCGAAGGTGGAATTGAGCAACGGCACCGACACAGCACGTACACAGCCGTTTCCGGATATTTTCACCATTTCCCGCCTTCCGAAGGTGAGACGATTCTCGGGGTTTTCTACACACCTTCCAAAGGTGGGATGATTTTGTCACATGTACATAACTATTCTGCTTAATAGTACGGCCTTTTCGATTCCCTCCAAGCCATTAATACATTTGCCAGAGAGCGTTACCCCCTTCGTTGAGCAGCCACCGCAACGATCACGCGGACAATCAGAACGACTGCCGCTATCACGATAAGAGCGAGGAGCACTGCGTAAATCCAGGACGGCATGGCCTGCGCCTTTCCGAGAGCGACCGCCAGTCCGGAATTGGAGACGGACGAATGAAGCAGCATGCAGACAAAGCACAGGTGCGAGATAAAGTCCTTCACTGCGGAACTGACCCCTGGGGTAATCTTCGCCGGCTCCGGCTCCAACGTGTTCATCAATTGCGGAGCACGCTGACACGCCAAGAAGAACACATACGCAGCCGTGGCTATAACGCAGAGAATCAGCAGCGAAGTCATGTCACCCCAGCGGTCGGGCATCCCGTCCATACCGAAACGGGTAGGTATCCGCGCACCTTCCAGCCTGTTCCAGAACAGCAGCGGATAGAAAGAGGCCAGCAGCGCAGCCGCCGACACGATATTGAATATCTTGCGTAACGATTTCATATTTTGCTCAGGTTATAATATCTGTAACTCGAAATAATGTCTGCTACAAGCACTTGGGCAAATTTACGAAAATTTACGGAATATCCGCCTGATCACTTTCCGAATGTGGACTTCGGACCTTTTTGCGAGCATTTTCGCCATGCTCTCAGCTTCGCCCCGTACTATAGCATTCCCGCCGGTATTCTTGATTCCGGTTGACTGGAGGTGATGTAGGAAAAGAAGGAAAGAAAGACGGAACATTCAGAAAAATTTCAATATTTATTGTTTTTCGATAAAATTACTATATTTGCATATCGATTAACAATAAAAATTTATCGAATTATGAAAAGAGCCACTAAAAATCTACTGATTGCCGTAACAGCAATAGTCGGCATCATCTGCATTGTAAATGCCGTATGGCTTATCGTGCAAAGCGGAAGCGTAGCCGGATGGTTTACAGACTACAGGAATGTTGTCTACGGAGACGGTGCCGCTGAGAACGGCAGCAAAATCGTATGGAGCGACGACGTCCTCGGCTGGCAGTACTTTATATTTTATGGACGCCTGCTCTTCGGCATCGCTTTCGACGCTCTGCTGCTCCTGTTCATGATCAAGTCCATTCTTGCTCTCAAATCCGGAGCATTTTTCCTTAAATCAAACACTTACATACTGATATCAGCCGCAGTATTCAACCTCTTCTACAATTTCTGCAATGAGAATATCGGTATTATGGTCTATCCCATGTCGTACAGAAATATCACTGACTCAATGCTTATGACTCCGCTGATACTCTTCGCATTCGCCCTTATCTACGGCCTTGCGGTCAGAGTCAGCGAAGAAAACAGACTCACCATCTAAACTAACAGCCATGGCAATAATCGTAAACATAGACATAATGCTCGCCCGCCGCAAGATGTCCTCCGGCGAGCTGGCCGCAAAAGTCGGCATCACCCCCGCAAACCTCTCGATACTCAAGACCGGCAAGGCCCGGGCCATCCGCTTCACCACCCTAGAGGCCCTCTGCCGCGCCCTCGACTGCCAGCCCGGCGACATCCTCGAATACCGCAAGGACAGCCATTAGCCTCCAAACTCCAAGCCACACCCGGCATCACATTCTCCATTTAATTCATCACCCTTATGACCCGCCGAACAGAACACCACTTCATAAACACAGCACTTGCCGCAGCCCTCTCAGCCCTCCTGCTTACCGGCCCCAGCTTCCAGTCCGCCGCCCACCCTGCCGCCAAAGGCACTGCAGCACATAAAAGCGACCTCCATGCCCTCACCCGCATCACCGGCATCGTCCGCTACTACTCCCCGAACCCGTACACCGCCGGCTGGGACAGCTTCGACTGGTTCTTCATCGAATACTCCCGCTTCAAGGCATTGGAACAGGGGCAGACGCTGGAAACGGTGCTGCAGCCCTACATCGAGGTGCTGGCCCCGGACGCAACCCTAAGCCGGCAGCCGCAGCCGGGTACACGCACACTTGCGGACGGCCTCCAGACAGAGGAGTACCGCTACTGGCTGTACCACGGCAGCGGGGAAGTGCAGATTCCCTCCTATGCGCGGATTTTCATGAAAGAGCTGCGGGACTACCGCCCGTTCTATAGGGAATTGGTACAATGCACACCCTCCCCCGCTCCGGAATTGCCCCGCCCCGACTCCATCTACTCCTTCCGCGTCAGCGACAGCCTCTGGCTGAACCTCCCCCTTGCGGAGAGCGCCGCCGCATTTTCAAAGAAAGCCACGGCAGAACTCCGCAAAAGCGCTGAAAGACAATGGAAACAGGCCCTCCGCTTCCACGGAGGCAACAGGCGCAGGCAGCTGCAGGGGATATTGGGCGAAAAGGCCTTCCGCATGGCGGACATCGCGGCAAGGTGGAACATTGTCCAACATTTCTACCCCTACCACGAGGAGGACGGCCTGCAGTGGAAGGCCCACCTTCCGGGAATGATCGAGGCGGTGGATACCCTGAAGGACGGCATACTGTCGCAGGAGGACATTCTCACCTACCATGCGGCAGTGGTCAGGACAATGGGGCCGGTCCGGGACGCGCACCTCGACATCTCCGCCTCCCTCCACCCGGGATTCGGCATTGTCTCATACTACCTTGCGGAAGCAAACGCGACGGCCGCTCCGGCAGCGGACACCGCCGGCTCGGAAGCTGAGGTAAGGGCGAAGGTCATCGACAGCATCCTGATATTCAACCCTTCCCTGACCATGGAGTGCTATGAGGAATTCCTTCCCTATCTGGACTCAATCATTGCCGGAGAGTACCGCGCTGTAGTATTTGACCTGAGGGAGTACCCGGCACTGGACTTCGACCGCGCCCTGGCCCACCTGACGGACTCGGCCCTGAACACCGCCCTGCTCTTCCACACCCCGCTGTCCTGCTTCCCGGACCGGATGCACCTGCGCTGGGACAGCCGCGACGACTTCATCCAGCCTGCGGCACCCCGCATTGACCTGCCCGTGTACTTTCTCTGCGGCCCTGAGAGCATGAGCTGGTGTGAGACCGTCCTCATGCTGGTCCAGGGCTACGGCCTCGGCACCGTCATCGGATCACCCACCACCGGCACCAACGGCGACGCCAGCACCTTCCCGCTCCCCGCATTCCCCTTCCGGATGACCGCAGTCAAGGCCGTCAACCTCGACGGCAGCAGGCATCACGGGACAGGAGTGCAGCCGGATATCCCGGCTGAAATCGGGGGCTATGAGGATGCGGTCAGAATTATTGAAGACCTGCTTTAACTGCCCATGAGGTTTCCGGCTCTATATCTGCTCTCACTCTGCATCTGCTGTTTTCCGGCCATAGGGCAAAGCTTTCAGGCGGCAGATTTCCGGAGCACGTCCACCCTCCCGCCCTCTGCCTGGGAATGGTTGCGGGATACTGCATCCTCATCATTGGATACAGGCATACTGTTCAATAACCGCCCGGCACTGAGGCTGTCCGGGTTCTATCCATCGGCCGGAATTTCAGGAAAGGTCAATGCCCGTCGCGGCGAGATGCACGTCAGCGGGCGCGTCCGCATTGACTCGCTCGACGGAGAAGTGGACATCACTGTAAGATTATGGGACAATCCCGCCCGCAGAAAAACTCAGCATATTGCAGAATTTCACCACGTCCTTTCCGCCGCTTCTTCCAGGCAGTGGCAGGAGTTCAGGCTGGAGGTTCCGCTGTGCAGACAGGCTGAGGTATTCGACTGCGAGGTAAGTATAAAGGGAACGGGGAAAATATGGATAGGAGAAACGAATGTGCTGTTTCCTTCAAGCGAGGAAGCCATGACAGTCAACACCGATAAGAAAATACCACGCCTTACTAATATCAGACACAGCGGAATTTTTCTTGCCGACCCTGAACTATCCCGGGCACAGGTGGAAAATCTTATCGTCCTGGGAAAGGTCTGGGGCTTCCTGAAATATTTTCACCCGGCTGTCAGGGAAGGAGGCATGGACTGGGACAGGGAATTATTCAGGATGATTCCGGCAGTCCTGGATGCCGGGCCGGCTCAGCGAAACAGATCTCTGACAGAATGGTGCCGCAGCCTCGGGGATATCATGGTGGCTGAGGATACCGCATGGATATCATCCTGTGATGCACTTAGATGGATATTTGACGAATCCGTCCTGGGGCGGGAACTTTCTGTCATCCTTAGAAAGACAGCGGCAGCCGAGCGCAGCCCCTGGTGCAGGTACCTGTATCAGGTTCCGTATATTCAGACCCTTGAAGACCGCAATGAGAGGGATTATCCGCGCATGTCTTTCGATGATGCCGGGGTCAAACTGCTGGCTGTCTTCCGTATATGGAACTACGTACAGTATTTCTACCCCTACAGGCAACTGGCCGACAGCCCATGGGAGGAGGCGCTCCTGTATGCCGTACCGGCCATAATACAGGTCTCCGACCGGGAGAGTTACGGAAATGTCCTCAGTTCCATGGCCGTTTATACCGATGACTCGCACTCCTGTGCCGCATATATGCCGGGTGGATTTCTACGGCAACTGATAAGGACAGCCGCTGTCCCCGATGACATGAAGTATGCAGTTCCGTTCATTTCCACAATATATGCCGACGGGAAATACATTGTTACATGGACTTGCCGCTCCGATACCGGCGACCTGCAGCGCAACGATGCTGTCATTGCTGTCAATGGAGAGTCAGTTCCTGCCTTTATTGAGAGAAAGGGCAAACTGATTGCTGCCTCCAACCCCGACTGTATTCAGCGCGATATGTCCATGAGCATTTCATTTTCCGCCCGGGAAAACGCAGTCTACACTGTAATTCGTGACAGAGACACATTGACTCTCAAACCCGCGATGATGCCTTTCAGAAAATTCCGCAGAGCATTGTACTCCAGCGGAATAAGGCAGTCCACCCTAACATGGTTCAGAGGGAAGGAACTCCGACCTTTCGATGTAATTGATGACTCGACCGCCTACATCCATGCTGAAGACATTTCCGCGTATGATTTCCGAAAATGTCTGAAATACGACAGGCTTATAGTCGACCTGCGGAACTATCCCATGAATGCAGCGCAGATGTGGCTGATGTCCCTTTTGCCCTCATCCAGCCCTATAGCACTTGCTGTCACACCGGACATCATGCGGCCCGGCCTGTTCACCCGCCGGATTTCCGACATGACAGGGTACGGACGCAACTACAGCCCGGACAGGAGAATCGTGCTGCTGGTAGACAGCCGGACTCAAAGTGCGTCCGAATATCTCGTAATGCAGATGCAGTGTTCTCCGCAAGTCACGACAGTCGGCAGTACGACCGCAGGAGCCGACGGCAATGTGGTCCGGCTTTCCCTGCCTGGAGACTTTGTCTTCCAAATCGGTGGTGCAGGAGTCGAATACCCGGACGGAGGACAGTGCCAGCGCTGCGGTATACAGATTGACCACCTTGTTCCACAGAAGGTTGATGATATCGCAGCCGGCACCGACACACAGATAGAATATGCGCTGAATCTTTTGAAGTAGTAGAATTTTTTCGACATCCTTCCACCCTACCTGTTTTCACAAGCATCATGTATCTTAGTAGAATTCGGACGGTTATCAGATTCACGCTACTACAGACTGATTGACACAAAACATTCTCACCCCCATCACAGACACCCTTGAGGCATATTTTAAGCATAGCAGCCCGTAACACACCTCTGTGTCTGTTTTTGCAAAACTTACATATATTCCTTTTAATCAACGAAATAATGGAAATTATTTCTTACAGACTGAAAAGATAAAATCACCTCACCCACGCCACTGACACCTCTGACCCCTATTTTTGAAATCGCTGCTCGGAATACACCATGTATCTGTTTTTGCAAAATTTACAAAAGCACCTTTTAATCAACGATATAGCAAAAAGAGTTCATTACAGATTGAAAAGAAATGGAAGAGTGCGGAGACTATCGGCAGTAGCCGTACCGCACCAAGTCGCTGCGGTCCCTGACCTGATGGACATAACCGTCGGAGAGCAGGAGGACTTCGTCGGAGACTTCGAGGAGGGCGTTGTAGTTGTGATCGGAGAGGATGATGCCTTTGGAGGACTTCTGGCGGCGGATGAGGTCCTGAATCCGTTCCACCGCCACCGGGGCGAGGAAGGAAAACGGCTCGTCGAGGATGCAGAACGGAGCCGGGGAGCACAGCACCAGCCATATCCCGGCGATGCGCACTTCTCCCGAGGACAGTTCCCGCACCTGGGCATCCTGATATTGTGCGAATTGGGGAAATGCCTCGGCTAGTTCTCCGTAGTCCATCGCGTAATATTCGAATATCCGGTGCAAGGTCATCTTCGGCGGCAGGAAGTTGCCTTGAGGCAGGTACTTGAGACAGCGGGCCACGGAGCTGTTCCGGAAGAGGCCTCCGGTCACGGACCACGGCAGCCATGAAGTGCTGCCGCCTTGCAAGGCATCCGAGACGGTTTCGTCGTCCACCCGCACAAAGCAATTCTGAGCCCTAAGCTGTCCCATCACCGCACGGAACATCGAGGACTTGCCGCTTCCGTTGCGGCCCAGCAGCCCCGTGACCATGCCGGTCTGAGACCGCAGCCAGGCTCCGTTCAGGACATTCTGCCGTCCGAACGAGAGGGTTATGCTGTCGGCGAGCAGCGTATGCACTTTATGTGTCTCAGTACTGCAGGGCATTTTTAATCAAGATTATAACGGTCAGTCCCACAGCATATACCGCAAGGTCGAGAATCACAGCCGCAGCCGTCATCCGGTGCGGATAGAGCCCGAGATTGATATAGAAAAACTCCCGGTCGCCCCGGCCGCGGTCCAACATTCTAAGCAGCACCAGTATCCCGGTCAGGAACAGCTTCATCAGCGACAGCATCCCGGCCATCGCTGCGAGTCCGGCCCTATCCGCGTCCATCACCGCCAGAGCAATGAACGCAGACAAGCTGCATATCTCCGATACCATCAGGAGATTTCTGGCGTACATAGCCGTCAGACTCGCTTTCTGCTTAATGCTCAATCCAGGCTGCATAATCAATCCAGCTGAAAAAGCTCATTGACCGTCTTCCCGAAATAGGCCGAAAGTTTCAGTGCCAGCTCGGTGGAGGGAATGAACTTTCCGTTCTCGATGGCGTAAATGGTCTGGCGGGAGACTCCTACGGCATCGGCCAGCTGCTGCTGCGATATGCGCAGGACAGCCCTCTCGACGCGGATGTTATTCTTCATGGCGGCTCCTCCATCTATAGACCCACAGACTCGCTTTGAAAATAACGATGTAAAGGAAGAACATCGGGATAATCGACAGATAATTATCCACTAAGCTGAATTTCCACCACAGATCGTCACCCATCTGCGAAGGCAAATACATCTGGCCTACATTGCTCACGCAGAACCAGATTATGGACAGTACAAATGCCACGCAAGCCGCAGCAGCCAGCGACCTTCCCCGCAGCGACTTGATGAATTCGTCCTCCTGCCTCTCCTCCGAAAATGCTATCAGCAGTAGTGAAAGAGCGGTCACGACATAAACAGCCGCGACAAATAGTTTCGTAACAGCCTCGCTCATCGTCATGTAAAGTCCTGCACCAACAATTAGACAAGTCACCATTAAGGCAACAGCCAGGAGTATCCATCCTGCCGTCTGCCATTTGTAGGAAAGAAGATAATGTTTAGTTTTCATTTGCTTTTATGTAAATTTTACTTGCACAAAAGTAAAGTTTATTTTACATATATGCAAATTATTTGGGGGGATATGCAAAACGCAGGCTTTAAAACGCAGGCTTTGACAGCAACGGAGTTCAGAAGGTGACGGGTCAACATCACTTTCGTCGGCACCTTCCGGATGGGCATCCTGGGCAAAACCGGCGAGAGAGGCTTCTGAGGACGGGCAGGGCTGCGGCGCTATGGCTCGACGGCGACCTTGATGACTCCGTCGGCGTGCGAGGCAAAGAGGCGGTAGGCCTCCTCGATGCGGCTGAGGGGGAAGCGGTGGGTGATGAGCGGTGTGGCGTCGAGACGGCCGTCGGCGATGAGGTGGAGGATTTCCGCGCAGTCGCAGCCGTCCACGCCGCCGGTCTTGAACGTCAGGTTCTTGCCGTACATGTCGGGCAGGGGCAGCACCTGAGGGCGGTCATACATGGCGACTACGGTCACGACGGCATTGGGCCGGGCACATTCCCAGGCCATACGGAAGGTCTCCTCCGTACCGGCCACCTCCAGAACGGTATCGGCACCTCCATGTTCGCTATATTCCAGAACAGTACACAAACAGTGCTCCGGGTCGGTCACCACCACCTCTGGATAATGCTCCCGGACAAAACGCCTGCGCTCCGGGGATTTCTCACAGACAATGATGCGGCGGGGCCTGCGGAGCATCACGCACAGCAGGGTACATATACCGGTCGGTCCGGCCCCGATGATCAGGACGGTATCTTCCTCAGGAACGATCTCAGAAATGCGGGCAGCCCAGAACCCGGTAGCCAGCAGGTCCCCGGTAAACAGCGCCTGAGCATCGCTCACCCAGTCCGGAATGCGGGTCAGTCCCTGGTCGGCGTACGGTACCCGGACGTACTCCGCCTGACCGCCGTCGATGCGGCAGCCGAGGGCCCAGCCTCCGAGCGGGTCGCTGCAGTTGTTCACATAGCCGTGACGGCAGAAGAAGCACGAGCCGCAGAACGTCTCCACATTGACCGCCACCCGGTCGCCCGGCCGGACAGAGCCCACGGCAGAGCCGACGGCCTCCACCACCCCGACCATCTCGTGTCCGAGAGTAATCCCAGGCACGGCCCGGGGTACGCTTCCGTGCAGAATATGCAGGTCACTCGTGCAGATGCTCCCGAGGGTCACCCGCACCAGAGCATCGCGCGGCCCCTGCAGCTGCGGCTCCGGCTTGTCGAGCAGGGCCGCCTTTCCTTGTCCAAGATACGTATAGGCTTTCATAGAGCGCAAATTTAATGTATATTCGCGACAATTATTCACACCCCATCCCATGAAACTGCTCGATGACCGCATACTCCAGGACGGCCGGTCCCTGCCCGGAGGCATCCTCAAGGTGGACAGCTTCCTCAATCACCAGCTCGACCCCAACCTGATGTACGAGGTGGCCCGCGAGTTCAGCCGCCGCTTCGACAACGTCAGCTACAACAAGATAGTCACCATCGAGGCCAGCGGCATCGCCCCCGCCATCATGCTCGGCTACATCCGCCAGCTGCCCGTGGTCTTCATCAAGAAGAAACAGCCCAGCACCATGGACGGCATGCTCATCTCAGAGGTCCACTCCTTCACCAAGGACCGCACCTACACAGTCTGCATCAGCCGCAACTTCCTCACCCCCTCCGACCGCGTCATCTTCATCGACGACTTCTTAGCGTACGGCAACGCAGCCATGGGCATGATCGACCTCGCCCGCCAGTCAGGCGCTTTCATCGCCGGCATGGGATTCATCATAGAGAAAGGCTTCCAGGGCGGCGGCGATCGCCTGCGGCAGATGGGCTACAACATCCAGAGCCTCGCCATCGTAGACAGCCTCGACGGATGCCGCATCACCCTCAGAAAACAGAATACACCCGCGCGCTGACGACAGCACCAGAGCGGTAAAACAACATCCATGCACGCACGGCACAATATGCCGTAGATAACAATTTTGGTATTTTCGTGCACTTTTTTGAAAATTTTCGTGCACGGGAACGGAAATATGTTTATCTTTGTAACGTAATTACAAAAAAGAAACACGCGTGAAATCTAAACTTATCTCGAGACAAGTTCTCAAAGCATTGGTTTTAAGCGCTTTCTGCGCAGCAACACCGACAGCCGGCGCCTCTTCTCCCGAGGAGTCAGGCACATCTTTTTTTGCACGAAACACCGTGTACGCACCCGAAATGCACGGAACAAGCCCGAAGACAAGCACGGAAACTTCCACAGACAGCCCTTCCGCCGCCACTGAAGGATACAGAACCGAGAGCGACTGTGAATTCGCACACCTATATAATAACCTCCCCTTCGAGATGCCCCGCGTAACCCGCCCCGAGATTCCCGACCGCCGGGTATGCCTTACCGACTTCGGAGCCGTAGGTGACGGCGTAACCCTGAACACCGAAGCATTCGCACGAGCCATCGACGCTCTCGCAGAGCAGGGCGGCGGCCACCTGGATGTACCCGCCGGTATCTGGCTCACCGGCCCTATCACACTCAGAAGCAACATTGACCTGCATCTGACTCAGAACGCAGTGATTCTCTTCTCCCCCGATAAAGACTTGTACCCCATCATAGAGACCTCCTTCGAAGGTCTCGACACCCGCCGCTGCACCTCCCCCATCAATGCCTACAGGGAGAAAAACATCTCCATCACCGGCGAGGGTGTAATCGACGGCTCGGGCGATGCGTGGCGTCCCCTGAAAAAATCCAAGGTCACCTCTTCCCAGTGGAAGGAAAAAGTGGCTTCCGGCGGAGTTCTCAACGAGAAGGGCAATACATGGTACCCTTCCGAGGACTACATCCGCGCCGAGCAGCTCAGTGAAAAGGGACTGAATGTCCCCTTAGGCGAGTTCGACGATGAGTTCTGGGAGAGCATACGCGACTTCCTCCGCCCGGTGATGGTGAGCATCCGCGAGTGCGAGAACGTCCTCCTCGAGGGCCCCACATTCCAGAATTCTCCGGCATGGAACATACATCCCCTGATGTGCACCAACGTTATCGTCAACGATATCGTGGTGCGCAACCCCGCCTACTCCCAGAACGGGGACGGCATAGACATCGAGTCGTGCGAGAACGTCATCCTGACCAATTCGTCATTCGACGTAGGTGACGACGGCATCTGCATCAAGTCCGGCAAGGACGAGGACGGCCGCCGCAGGGCCATGCCCACCAGGAACCTGCTCATCGACAACTGCTTCGTCTACCACGGCCACGGCGGATTCGTAGTCGGCAGCGAGATGTCCGGCGGGGTCGAGAACATAGTAGTGTCCAACTGCCGCTTCCTCGGCACCGACGTAGGCCTGCGCTTCAAGAGCAAGAGAGGCCGCGGAGGGGTCGTCCGCAACATCTATATCAGGGACATCTACATGACCGACATCGTAACCGAGCCCCTTCTCTTCGACCTCTTCTACGGCAATATGTCCGCAGTAGACGCCATGAAGCAGGAGGGTGAATACAAAGAGCCGGAGGCCATGCCGGTGGACGAGACCACCCCTGAGTTCCGCGACATCTACATCGAGCGCGTGGTATGCAACGGCGCTGCCCGTGCCATGTACTTCAACGGCCTGCCCGAGATGCCCGTCTCCAACATCCACGTCACCGACTGCGTCATCACCGGCCGTACCGGTGCCCAGATCTGCTTCTCGAAAGATGTGACCCTCACCAACGTCACCATTCATCCTGAGGAGGGAGAACCTATAACCACCTATAAAGTAGAAAATTACGAATACATTGAATAATGACGGCGGCGCCGGCCGGACAGTTTGCGCCGACCTGCCCCAAACGCTATAACTGACCAACAGACCATGATAAAGACAGTACTCGGAAAACTAGTTCTTATTCTCACCGCTGCAGCCGCAGTCCTGTTGCTGACATCATCTGCGGAGCAGAAACGCAGCAGTTTCACGATTCATCTCATCGGTGACTCCACCATGGCCCCCAAGGACCTCAGCGGAGGCAACCCTGAGCGCGGCTGGGGCATGATGTTTCCCAACTTCCTGGATGACAGCGTAAAAGTCATCAACTACGCCCGCAACGGCCGCAGCACCAAGAGTTTCATGACTCTCGGACACTGGGCCGAAGTGGAAGCCAACCTACAGAAGGGCGACTACCTCTTCATCCAGTTCGGGCACAATGATTCCAAACAGTCCGACACTACCCGCTATGCAGCGGCATGGGGAGCGTATCAGGACAATCTGCGCCATTATATAAAGGTAGCCCGCGAGAAAGGCGCCGTCCCTATCCTCCTCACCCCCGTCTCCCGCAGATGGTTCAAGGCCGACACCCTTGACGAGACCTGTCTTGAGGACTATCCCCAGGCCATGAAACAGGTGGCAGAGCAGGAGAACGTCACCCTCCTCGACATCACAAAAGTCACCATGGACTGGCTCAAGAGCCTCGGTGACAGCGCATCGCGCGAATACTTCATGCATGTGGCGCCAGGCACCGTACCCGCCATGCCTGAAGGCAAGACCGACAACACCCACACCAACGCCAAGGGCGCACGCAAGGTCGCAAGCCTCATCTGCGGGGAGATAGCCAGACAGATTCCCGAAATAGCCGCCCACTTCGTCCACTACGACATCGTGGTGGCCCAGGACGGCACCGGTGACTACTTCACCGTACAGGAAGCCATCGACGCCTGCCCCGACTACTCCCACGAGCAGATAACCAGGATCCTGATCCGCAACGGAGTCTACAACGGGATGGTGACCATCCCCCACAACAAGTTCCGCCTCCACATCATCGGTGAGAGCGCCGACAGCACCGTCATTTCCTGCGGCAAGTACGCCAAGCAGATGTGGCCCGGCAGGGACTTCAACGTCGGCACATCGGGCAGCGCCGGATTCTACATCCACTCCTCCTACGTGACCATCGAGAACCTCACGATACTCAACCCCGCCGGCGAGGGCAAGGAGATAGGCCAGGCAGTAGCCCTCTTCACCAACGGCGACCACCTCTACTTCAAGAACTGCCGCATCATCGCCAACCAGGACACCATCTACACCTACGGACGCTGGAACAAGGAAGGCGGTCCCTGCCGCAACTACTTCCTGAACTGCTACATCGAGGGCACCACCGACTTCATCTTCGGTCCCTCCGTCGCCTACTTCGAGAACTGCACCATCCACAGCAAGAAGAACAGCTACGTGACGGCAGCCTCCACCCCCGAGGGTCAGAAATACGGCTACGTCTTCCACAACTGCCGCCTGACCGCCGCCGAGGGCGTGGACAAGGTCTACCTCGGCCGCCCCTGGAGACCCTACGCCAACACCGTCTTCATCGACTGCGAGCTCGGATCCCACATCCATCCCGACGGCTGGAAGAGCTGGCCCCGGGAGCTCTGGCCCTCCGGTGAGGGCACCGCATTCTACGCGGAGTACGGCAGTTACGGCCCCGGCGCCTCCCCTGACACCAGGGTAAAATGGTCCACCCAGCTGACCAGGAAACAGGCGGCGGAATATACCTTCGAGAAGGTAATGCACCAGGACACCGACACCAAGGCCTGGAACCCCGAGGACAACAGGTAGGACAATACAAGCAAGGACAATATGAAACAGCACACTACAATATCAATAATCGCAGCAGCGGCGGCAGGGGCACTCCTCCTGCTGACCGCATCCTGCGTATCGGGCGGCAACGGCATTGACGGCAAGGCCAATGCTCTGAGCATGGTCCGGGCCGAGATGACCCGCTGCCCCGACGGCACCTATCTGGACGGAATGGAGGGACGGCTCAAGTGGAACTATACTACAGGACTCGAACTGATGTCCTTCCTCGAAGTATGGGAAGCCTACGGAGAGGCTCCCGAGTATCAGGACATCTTCGATTACGTGCAGGACTGGTACGAAAGAGCGGTGGACTCCACCGGCATTATCTATAAATACAAGAAGTCCAACTTCAACACCGACCACGTCTGCCCCGGCAACGCCCTCTTCGTCCTCTACGACCGCACCGGCGACGCCCGCTGGATGACCGCCATGCAGACCCTCCGCGACCAGCTGAAGGACCATCCCCGCACCTCCGAAGGCGGCTTCTGGCACAAGCAGACCTACCCCCATCAGATGTGGCTCGACGGCCTCTACATGGCCCAGCCCTTCTATGCCCACTATGCGACCGTCTATGATGCCCCTGAAGACAGAGACTCCATCTACAGGGACGTCATCAACCATTTCCTCACAGTGGCGAAACACACCTATGACCCCGCCACCGGCCTCTACCGCCACGCCTGGGACGAGTCCCGGCAGATGTTCTGGAGCGACTCCCTCACCGGACAGTCCGACCACGCCTGGGGCAGGGCCCTGGGCTGGTACACCATGGGCATAGTGGACGCCCTGGACTACATTCCCGCCGGAACTGAAGGCCGCGACTCCCTCATCTCCGTACTGCAAGGCATCTACGAAGTACTGCCCGAATACGCAGACCCCGCCACTGGCATGTGGTACCAGGTCCTCGACTGCCCCGGACGCGAGGGCAACTACCTCGAGGCCACCTGCTCCGCCATGTTCTCCTACTCCCTCCTGAAGGGCGTGCGCATGGGTTACCTCTCCCCTGACCTCAAGGACTGGGCCGGAAGCACCTACGAGGGCTTCCTCGACTATTTTCTCTACACCGATGAGCAGGGCCTGCCCGCCATCAAGGACTGCTGCGAAGTGGCAGGACTCGGCGGAAAGGACAACCGCAGCGGTGACTACGACTATTATATCAACGAAAAGAGACGCAGCAATGATCCCAAGGGCGTAGG
The DNA here is from genome assembly GCA_900550465.1 of uncultured Alistipes sp. Lineage (GTDB taxonomy): Bacteria > Bacteroidota > Bacteroidia > Bacteroidales > UBA932 > Coprenecus. The sequence continues at coordinate 61,045 of URSC01000001.1, read as the reverse complement.
TCCCTACATCAAGGCAAGCCTCGAATACAACAGACTGTTCAATGAAAAATAATCTTAAACAATTGACGATTCTGGCATTGCTTCTGGCCTCCCCCACCATCCTCTTCTGCGGATGCGACAAGACACCGGTCCCTGAAGAGCAGAACGGAGGAGTGCCGCAGAACGTACGCCTGCTATCCTCCGACGAGACATCCCTGACATTTGCCTGGAGTCCCGTGGATGGAGCCGACTACTATTACTGGCGGCTGCAGGAAGCTGACGGCGAGCTGCATTCGGCCAGCTCCACAAAGGACACTTCTGTCGTTCTGTCGGAGCTTGTCACAGGCACTGCCTACAGTTTTTCCGTAAGAAGCCACAGCGGACTGACCGACTCGGAATTCTCCGAGGCCGTGGAAGGCATTCCCGGAGGTCTGCCCGAGCCCCCCGAAATTACCGATGAACTCATTGCCGAGCTCGGTCTTCCCGAAGACGAGAACGACGAACTGACAAGGGCCTTCCCTACTGCCCAGGGCTGCGGAATGTTCACTACAGGCGGACGCGGAGGAGACGTGTACCGTGTTACCAACCTCAACGACAACGGCCAGGGTTCCCTCCGCTGGGCCATTGACCACGAGGGTCCCCGCACCATTGTCTTCGACGTGGGCGGAACCATCGAGCTGAGCCGAGACCTGGACATCAACGACGGGGACATCACTATCGCCGGCCAGACAGCTCCCGGGGACGGAATCTGCCTGAAAAACTATTCCCTGAGGGTCAATGCAGACAATGTCATCATCCGCTTTATCCGCGTGAGAATGGGAGATGATGCCATGAATGAGAGCGACGCCGCATGGGGAAGGGACCAGAAAAACATCATCATCGACCACTGCTCCTTCAGCTGGAGCACGGACGAGTGCTCTTCATTCTATGACAATGAGAATTTCACCATGCAGTGGTGCATCATCAGCGAGAGCCTCACCAACTCCATCCACGGCAAGGGCGAGCACGGCTACGGCGGCATCTGGGGCGGCACTCCCGCATCCTTCCACCACAACCTGATCGCACATCACTCCAGCCGTACCCCCCGTCTCTGCGGCAGCCGCTACACCGGCATGCCGGAGAACGAGAAGACCGAGATAGTCAACAACGTGTTCTACAACTGGGGCCCTGTCAACGGCGGCTATGCCGGAGAGGGCGGCTCGTTCAACTTCATCGGCAACTATTACAAGCCCGGAGCGGCCACCAACAAGAAGAAGGACCTGGTCAACAGGATATTCAGTCCCAATGTCGATGACGGGTCCAATGCCAACGAGGCCGGTACCTGGGGAACCTTCCATCTTTCCGGGAACTACTTCGACGGCACATCGCCCTACATGCGGTCCGACTACATGAGCCTCATCGACGAGGTCAATGCCGACAACTGGGCAGGCCTGCAGCCCAAGGGCACCCCTGCGGGCGGAGAGGAGTCCATCCGTTCCGAAAGTCCCTTTGACATCTCCTACAACGGCTCCTATATCGACGTGCAGAGTGCACAGGACGCATACGCCAGTGTTCTGGAGCATGTTGGAGCCTCCCTGCACAGAGACGCCGTTGACAGCCGGATAATCAATGACACACGGGAAGGCTCCTACACCCACGAAGGTTCCAACGGCTCTACTGGCGGACTCATAGACACAGAGCAGGACGTAGGCGGATGGCCGGAATATCAGTCCGGAGAGCCATGGACCGACACCGACGGAGACGGCATTCCCGACGACTGGGAGGATCATTTCGGTCTCGTGAAGACCAACCCCGCCGACGGCTCAGCCACAACCCTCGACCCTACCGGACGGTACACCAACCTCGAATTATGGCTCCACTGGCTGGTAAAGGACATAATAAAATAAACCATATCAATTATTAACCAATACAAACAATCGTCTTATGCGAGAATTATCTAAAAAACTGTACCTTCTTCTGGCGGCCCTGCTGTGCATGTCCACAGCACTCTACGCCCAGGAGGTAAGAGGTGTGGTCACAGACTCGAACGGCGAGCCCCTTCCGGGCGTCAGCGTCGTAGTCGAGGGCACCACTCTCGGAACTCAGACAGATCTGGACGGTGCGTATGTCATAGAAGTTCCTGACATCAACGCCTCCAATCTGCAGTTTATCTTCATCGGAATGAAAGATCAGATCATTCCGGTAAACGGACGCACCGTCATCGACGTCGTCATGGAAGAGGACGTGACGATGCTGGAGGAGACCGTTGTGATCGGTTATGCCACCGTAAAGCGCCGCGACCTCCTCGGCTCCGTATCATCCATCAGCAACGAGAAGATTACAGAGCAGCCCGTAACCAGCGTATCCCAGGCCCTGACCGGACGTATGGCCGGTGTGTCGGTGACCACTACCGAGGGTGACCCTGACGCCGACATCAAGATCCGTGTCCGCGGCGGCGGTTCCATCACCCAGGACTCATCCCCTCTGTACATCGTGGACGGTTTCCCTGTGGACAACATCAACGATATCGCTGCTTCCGAGATTCAGTCGATGGACGTGCTGAAGGATGCCTTCTCGACCGCCATCTACGGTTCACGAGGAGCCAACGGAGTAGTCATCATCACCACCAAGAGCGGTGAGAAAGGCCGCAAGATATCCGTCAGCGTCAACGCCTACTACGGTCAGAAATGGATGGCCAACCGAGATGCGATACAGGTCATGGACTCCGAGAACTTCGTGAAGTTCCAGTATGAGCTCGGCCTCATCAGGGACAACATCTCCGACAACTACGAGCCTTTCTTCGGCAGCTTCGACGACATCGACCTGTACTACGGCCTGCCCACCAACGACTGGGTCGGCATGGTATTCGGCAACACCGGCCAGACCTGGAACACCGACGTGACACTGTCCGGCGGAGGCGAGAACTACAACTGGACCCTGGGATACGCCCACATGGACGACCACGCCATCATGACCGGCTCCTCCTACGCCCGTGACAACCTCAACCTGAAGGCCCAGTACAAGCCCCACAAGTCCCTGACCTTCGATGTCAACGTGCGTTACTCCAACATGAACACCCGCGGCTCCGGCGCCAACTCCATGAACGATGCCGGCTCGACCTCCGGCAACGGACGTCTGAAACACGCCGTATCCTATACCCCGATACCCATCTCCTCATCCATCCAGAATGTTGACCTTGAGGAGGACTACGGTGACAATGCACCCCCGCTCCTCTCCGTGGCCGACAACGACTCCAAGAGGACCCGTACCCAGTGGAACGCCAACGGAGCCGTAACCTGGGAGATTATCCCCAACCTCCGTCTGAAAGTCGAGGGAGGTCTGCAGGACTACCGTCAGATGGACAACCGTTTCTACGGCCTTACCACCTACTATGTGGCCAACACAGCCACCTACAAGAACCTGCCCGCATCCCGCTACACCGACCGTTCCTACCAGAGATACCGCAACACCAACACCCTGAGTTACGATTTCTCCGAGGTGTTCGACGATGACAGACACAATCTCAACTTCATCCTCGGCGAGGAGATGATCATCACCAAGAGCCACCAGATCACGACCATGGTGGAGAATTTCCCCGAGTCCTTCGACTCCGACATGGCCTGGAACTTCATGAGTACAGGTACTCCGATTTCCTACGAGGACTACTTCGACCCCGATGACAGGCTGCTCTCCGGCTTCTTCAGGGCCAACTACGAGTTCGACGAGCGCTACTCCATAGGAGCCACCATCCGTGCGGACGGTTCCTCCAAGTTCGGTCCCGGCAACCGCTGGGGATTCTTCCCCTCGGCAGCAGCTTCTTGGCGCATCTCCGCCGAGCCCTGGATGCAGGGTGCAAAGGGATGGCTGGACGAGCTGAAGATACGTTACAGCTACGGTACTGCCGGTAACAACAATATCCCGGCAAACCAGATCAACCGCGTGTACAACGGAAGCTCTACCTCGTGGATAAGCATGGGCAACACCTACTACACCACAGGTACGGTGATGAGCAACCCCGACCTGAAGTGGGAAACCACCATGACCCACAACATCGGACTGGACTTCAGCTTCTTCCAGGGACGGTTCTCAGGATCCGTGGAGGTCTATCAGAACGACACCAAGGACCTGCTGATCGAGTTCCCCATCGCAGGCAGCGGCTATGAGACCCAGTACCGCAACATCGGTTCTACCCGCAACAGAGGTATCGAGGCCACCATCAACCTGCCCATCGTGCGCAAACAGAACTTCGACCTGTCCTTCAACGCCAACATCGCCTTCAACCAGAACCGCGTCACCGACCTTGGAGGACTTGACCGTATCGAGTATGCCACCCAGTGGGCCTCCACCGAGGTCGGCACTGACTACGTCGTGGAAGTGGGCCTGCCTATCGGCTCCATGTACGGCTACCAGAATGACGGCATGTACACTGTGGATGACTTCGAAGGCTATATTGACGGTGAATGGGTGCTGAAGGAAGGTGTCGCCGACGCCTCGGCCATCATCGGTTCCGATTACCTCCGTCCCGGAGCCCTCAAGCTCAAGGACCGTGACGGTGACGGCGCGATAACCACAGCCGACAAGACCGTCATCGGTGACGCCAATCCCCTCTTCGCCGGCGGTTTCTCCCTCTCGGGCTACGTCTACGGAGTGGACTTCTCGGCCAACTTCTCCTACAGCTACGGCAATGACATCTACAACGCCAACAAGATAGAGTTCACCTCTTCCAGGAAGTACTACAACCGTAACCTCATCAAGCAGATGAACGTCGAGAACCGCTGGACCAACGTCAACTGGGAAACCGGCGAGCTGGTCAACGACCCCGAGACTCTCGCAGCCATGAACCAGGGAGTCACCATGTGGTCTCCCGCCATAGGCAATGCGGTATTCTCCGACTGGGCAGTAGAGGACGGCTCGTATCTCAGGCTCCAGTCCGCCACCATCGGATACACCTTCCCCGAGAAGTGGACCAGCAGGGCCTACATCCGCAAGCTCCGTATCTATGCCACCGGTACCAACCTCTTCTGCTGGACCAACTACTCCGGCTACGACCCCGAGGTGGACACCAGGCGTGACACTCCCCTGTCTCCCGGCGTGGACTACTCCGCATATCCCAAGAGCATAGGATTTGTATTCGGTATCAACCTGACATTCTAACACAGACATGAATATGAAAACACATATCAAGATATTCGCAAGTGTACTCGCCGCAGCTGCCGTGATGTCCCTGAGCTCATGCTCCGAGGAAGGATTCTTCGACGTCAAGGCACCTTCGGCAGCCGACGAGTCCAATGTGTACTCCAACTACACTCTGTCAGAGTACGCCATCTTCTCCATAGCCGAGACCTTCGGCCACACCAACAACTACCGCGGCCGTTTCCTGCCCTGGTACGGATTCAACACCGATGTCGAATGGTACAACGGCACCAACACCACCGGCAAACAGCTGGCCCAGTACGAGCCTACCACCAACAACACCCAGATGAACCTCGACAACGGTCCCTACAACGAGATGTTCGTAGGTATCGAGAGGGCCAACCTGGCCATCGAGGGACTCCGCACCTACGGTGATATCGAGAACCAGCCCGATATGGCATATCTCCTTGGAGAGGCCCTCACCCTCAGAGCCATGATCTACTACGACCTGATCAAGGCATGGGGAGACGTGCCCGCCCGTTTCGAGCCCATCAACTCCGACAATATCTTCATGGCCAAGAGCAGCCGTGACACCATCTTCGTACACATACTCGCCGATCTGGAGGAAGCCATCAACTACCTCTACTGGCCCGGTCAGTCCACCCAGACTGCCACTACCGACAGGATCAACAAGGCCTTCGCCTGCGGTCTCTACGCCCGTATAGCCCTGTTCGCCTCCGGTTATGCCCTCCGTCCCGAAAACGGAACAGTAGGCACCGGCAATGTCGGTTCTGTAAGAAAGACCGACGAGCCCCAGCTCCAGGCATCTGTCCTGTATCCCAATGCCCTGAAATACCTGAAAATGGTAATCGAAAGCGGAACAGCTCATCTGGAGAGCTCCTACGAGCAGCTGTGGCGCAACTTCAACAACTACGACCTTACCGCCGGTAAAGAAGTCCTCTACAGCATACCTTTCAGCGACGGCCGCGGCAGGTGGAATTACCATTTTGCCGGCAGTCATGAGGGCACAGCCTATATCGGAACTGCAGCGAACCGCGGAGGAGACGTAGGTCCCGTGCCTACCCTCTATTTCAAGTACGAGGCTCAGGACACCCGCAGGGATGTCAGCTGCGTCAACTTCAACTGGATCGAGGACGGCCAGGAGCCCGCAGGCATCGACATGTGGTACTTCGGCAAATACCGCTTCGAATGGATGGACGTGCAGCCTTACGGCGGAGGTAACGATGACGGTCTGAAGCCTGTAGTAATGCGCTACTCTGACATTCTCCTGATGGCCGCCGAGATAACCAATGAGCTGGGCAATCTTAATGAAGCCAAAGATTTCCTTAGCCAGGTAAGGGAAAGGGCATATGCCGGCAACGAGTCCATGGTTACAAATTATATCAATGGTCTCGCCGACAAAAATGCAGTATTCAACGCCATCGTGGACGAGCGTGCTCTCGAGTTCGTGGGCGAGTTCCTCCGCAAGGCCGATCTTATCAGATGGAACCTGCTGAATACAAAACTGGATGAGGCCAAGGCCGAAATGACAGCCCTCGCACAGCGTACCGACGAGGTTTATTACAGCTACAACGCCGACGGCATGGGTCTGACCTTCTGGGGTCTCGATCCTGCCCAGTCCGGTATCAGCCCCGAAGGCAGCCAGTGGATTCTGGCCGAGGACTACTTCAGTGATTTCGATACCGCGCTCATCGACGCCATGTATCAGGCCGACCCGAACCAGCACATGTTCTGGCCCATCTTCGATATCACCCTCACCAACAGCCAGGGCTATCTGAAAAACGACTACGGATACTAACAGTCAAATTACACTCAGATGAAAAAGTTATTTAAAAACATAATATTTGCGGCAATGCTGGTAATGGGCGGCATCTACGTATCCTGCACCAGCGTCACGGACGAGATTACAGAGCTGAGTCTCACCCGCTGCCTTGAGCCGCTCAATCTCGACTACACCATCTCCAACGGAGACAGCGTCATCTTCAGTTGGGACCTCGTAACCGGCTCCGACAAGTTTGCCCTGCAGATAGCCAAGGACTCCTGCGCATTCACAGACAAGGACGGCAAACTGTACGCCAGTGTTGTTAAAGACACGAGCATCAGCGCCGACCAGGTACCTTGCGGTGTTCAGCTTGACCCCGACCAGACATATTACTTCCGTGTACAGGCTCAGGTATCCGACAACAGCAAGGAATTCTCAAAATGGTCAGTGTACATTGACTCCATCGCCACCTACGCTGTCCGCAGCAACCTCAACCCCAAGGTAACCGGACGAACGGCGACATCACTTACCCTCTCCTGGGACCAGGATCCTGAGGTGACACATATCTTCTACACGCCCCGTGACGGCGAGCAGGCAAGATATAACCTGACTGCAGACGACATCAAAGCCGGCAGCGCCACTGTTTCAGGCCTGACAGCATCCACCAACTACACTGTCGGCCTCTACTTCCAGAGTGCCAACCGCGGTGAACTGAGCCTCTACACCATGCCCGCATTCGACGACACCGAAGCTGTCGTTTCCGACCTTGCTGGGCTGCAGGCCGCCTTTGCAGACAAGGCTCCCAAGGTAAAGCTGACCATGGACGGCTCTCCCTACGAACTGGGCCAGGTGGACTTGCTCGGTGACATGGAGATCTACGGTGAGGAGGCCGCTGACGGCACCCGTCCAGTCATCCTCGGAGAGGTGCACATCAACACCACCGCCCTCGACCATTTCTACAGCGAGGGTGTGGAGTGGAATGGAAATGAATATGAATTCGGATTCCCTATTCAGATCAAAAACGGAGGAGGTCTTTCCGATGTCCAGATAGGTTCCATCACCTACAAGAACAGCACCATAACAGGATACTCCAAAGGTCTGATTTACGAGTGGGGTCAAAGCTTTAATCTAAAAACATATACCGTAGATGGATGCACCATTTCCAATATCCTTACAGGCAGTGGTGACGGTTTTGATCTCCGCTCTACAAATGGTACTACAACAGTAGACGTCATCAATTTCCTCAACAGCACCATCTATAACAGCTTTAGAAGTTTTATCAGACTTGATGAAGCTGTAGTTCTGAACACAGGTTTCAATTTCAGAAACAATACCCTTATGGGCCTTTGTACCACAGTAGAAGGAACCGGCAACAGAGGTATCTTCGCCTTCCAGACAGAATCCGCAAAGGGCAAAATCAGAATTGAGGACAACGTATTCCTCAATATGACAGAATTCTCGACCTTTATCGGAGCCAATGCCGCCAACCTGGCTGCTGCGGACATGACCATTGCCGGCAACTATTTCTACAACGTAGCCGAGACATTCTTCAACGACAAGTGCTCTGAAAGCGCGGCCATAGCCGGAGGCGGCTCAGTCCTCGGCTCCGACCCCTGCTTCAACTCCGAGGGCCTGATCTTCAACATCACCAACTCCAACGTCCTCTCCGCCGGCGCCGGTGACCCCCGCTGGCTGGTAGAGTACGTCGAGCCCCCCATCGACAACGAGCTGCCCCTCATCGAGGGCACCAAGACCTGGGACCTGACAGACGCGACCATATTCAGCGGCGAAATGAAAGTTACACAGGTCAAGGACCAGCTCCGCTTCATCGTCTCTGAGGAGAACACCATCCTCCTTGAGGACGGCCTGATCAAGTTCACCGCTGAGGGAGTGACCAATCCCGCTGGTGCCGTAACCGCCGGCGGACTGGAGTTCCACGTCGACAAGCCCGGCTCAGTTCTGATTAAGACTGCTGACTATGACGACATTACAGGCAACCACGTAGTAGTCTCTCTGAACGGTACCGTCAAGGGCGGTGCAGCCACCAATGTCAACAACGGCAACGTCCAGAAGATCATCATTACCGACATCGCAGAGGAGACTCCCATCTACCTCTACGCCTCAGGTCCCATCGCCATCGAGACCCTCGCATGGTCCAACGACACTACCCAGGTCAACACTGCCCTGCCTACTCCTGAGAACGTAAAGGCCACACCGGCCACTATGATTCAGGGTCAGGCGACAGATATCGTCATCTCCTGGGATGAGGTCGAAAATGCAGGTTCCTACTCAATCAGCGTAAACAATGGAGCCAGTGAGACTGTCGACGGCACCACTTACACTTTCCCGGCAGCCAATACAACATTCCTCCAGCCCGGAAGCATACCCATCAAAGTGTATGCAAACCCCGCAGAAGGCGACATCTATAATACTCAATCCTCTGCAGGTTGTGCAGCCTTTGCAGTCCTCTCTTCCGGAGGCTCAACAGACGGAGTAACTGTTGACAATGTAAACGACCTCTTTGCCGCTATAGCCTCAGGCAGCAAGATTACTCTCAAAGCCGGAACTTACGACTTTACCACTACAAGTGCATCCGGTCTCTCAGAAGGCGGTGTCTACACTGTCACCAGTGACCTCCATCTGGCCGCTGACGGAGATGCTGTGATTATAGGTTCATTTGAAGTAGGCAGCGGTGCCGGTGACATTATTCTTGACGGCATTAATTTTGCCGGTAACGGAGAGAGCACATTCATCGCCGGAGCCGAAGGGGCAAGCTCAGCATCGATTACTGTCCGCAACTGCGATATCACCGGATTCTCCAGTTTCATTAACGGCAAAGCCTCTTTCGGTGACGTCGAGATTACCGGCAACTACATCCATGACTTCGGCAACAGCGGCGGCGGCGGATTCGATGTAAGGGAAGGCAGCATAACCAACTTCACCTTCTCCAACAACACTATCTGGAAAGGTATGCGCGAGTTTATCCGCTTCGATAAGGCCCTTACAGGACTTAACAGCGTGAACATCGTCAACAACACGATCTCCGAAATTGCCGGAGGAGATGGCAATCAGGGTTATTTCATCAGAATACAGGCTGCTGCCGCCTCAGGAATCAATGTAGCCAACAACTTGATTATGAACAGCCCTCAGTCGCTCGGCTCCAAGAGTTCATACGTATTTATCCACAACAACACGACCAGCAACAATGAAGGCAAGGTGACCACCGCCAACAACTACTTCTACGGCTGCAACCAAGACGGATGGTTCAGTGCAATGGATGAGGCTACCGCTACAAACGGTGGCGCTGTTCTGACTGAAAGTCCAGTTGCCAATGCTGCCGCCGGTGACTTCACTCTCACTAATGCCGTACTGATGGCAAAACAGACAGGTGACCCCAGATGGAACCCTCAGGCAGAGATGCCGCCTACATCTTCCGTAGAAGTCAATTCAATGGAAGAGTTGGTTAACGCCCTGTCGTCCGCAGCTTCTGACATTACTCTCAATGCCGGAACCTACAACTTAAGCGATGCCTTTGAAGGTGGACAGTACTCTGTAACGTCTCCTGTATCGCTGAGGTCCAATGGTGATGCCACTGTCATCGGCAGTTTTAAAATTGAATCCGGAAGCCTGTTCCTATATGGAATAAACTTCAACGGAAACGGAGCCGATACATTCATCGGCGGTGATTCTGGTGCAAGTTCTGAGTCTGTGACTGTACGCAACTGCGACATCACCGGATACTCCAGATTCATCAACGGCAAGGCTTCTTTCGGCAACATAGAGATCACCGGCAACTACATCCATGACTTCGGCAACAGCGGCGGTGGTGGATTCGACGTAAGGGAAGGCAGCATAACCAACTTCACATTCTCCAACAACACTGTCTGGAAAGGTATGCGCGAGTTTATCAGATTCGACAGCGCCCTCACCGGACTTAACAGCGTGAACATCGTAAACAACACTATCTCCGAAATATCAGGAGGAGATGACAACCAGGGTTATTTCATCAGAATACAGGCTGTTGCCGCTTCTAGAATCAATGTAGCCAACAACCTGATCATGAACAGCCCTCAGTCGCTCGGTTCCAAGACTTCATACGTATTTATCCACAACAACACCACCAGCAACAACGAAGGTAAGGTTACCACATCGGCAAACTTCTTCTACAACTGCAACACCGGAGGATGGTTTGACGCTATGGACGAGGCGACCGCCACAGCCAACGGAGGCGCAGTCCTCACCGCCAGCCCCGTTGCTGACGCCGCCAACGGCGACTTCACAGTTACCGACGCGACAGTCAAGGCCGCCGGAGCAGGAGACGGAAGATGGCTATAGGAAAATTCGATATGTGTTAATAATTTAGTATTTTTGGAGGGTGTTTTTGAAAAAGGACACCCTCCTTTTTGAAAGGTAATTTTAAGATTTAAAAGAATATGGTAGATTTCTCACTCAAAGGCAAGATCGCGCTGGTAACCGGCGCATCCTACGGAATCGGCTTCGCCATCGCCTCCGCATACGCCGAGGCAGGAGCCACCATCGTGTTCAATGACATCAAGCCTGAGCTCGTGGAGAAGGGACTCGCCTCCTACGCAGCTCTGGGCATCAAGGCTCACGGCTACGTCTGCGACGTGACCGACGAGGCTCAGGTACAGGCCCTCGTAGCCAAGATAGAGAAAGAAGTCGGGACCATCGACATTCTGGTCAACAACGCCGGCATCATCAAGCGCATCCCCATGCACGAGATGAAGGCCTCGGAGTTCCGCCAGGTGATAGACGTGGATCTCAATGCACCCTTCATTGTCTCCAAGGCTGTAATCCCCTCGATGATCAAGAAGGGCGGCGGCAAGATCATCAACATCTGCTCCATGATGTCCGAGCTCGGCCGTGAGACAGTATCGGCCTACGCAGCGGCTAAGGGCGGACTCAAGATGCTGACCCGCAACATCGCATCGGAATACGGCGAGTACAACATCCAGTGCAACGGTATCGGTCCCGGCTACATTGCCACACCACAGACCGCACCCCTGCGCGAGAGGCAGCCGGACGGCTCCCGCCATCCCTTCGACTCCTTCATTGTAGCCAAGACTCCCGCAGCCCGCTGGGGCACCACCGACGACCTCAAGGGCCCCGCTGTCTTCCTGGCCAGCTCCGCCTCCGACTTCGTCAACGGCCACATCCTCTATGTGGACGGCGGTATCCTCGCATACATCGGCAAACAGCCTCAGTAAACATCCGGATCAATTTTCAAAATCAGACTTAATATGAGTAAAATCAACATAGAAGTGCGCTACCCGTCCCACCAGGACGATGCCAGGCACTACGACACCGCCACCCTCCGCAAGCATTACCTCGTGGAAAAGATCATGGTTCCCGATGAGATCAACATGTGCTACTCGATGTTCGACCGCATCATCGTCGGAGGCGCCATGCCGGTGGCCGAAACACTGACCCTTACCTCCCCCGACATCCTCCGCTCCGAGTATTTTACCCAGCGCAGGGAGGTCGGAGTAATCAATGTAGGAGGCCGCGGAGCCGTCACAGTAGGCTCTGAACGCTACGAGCTGGAATTCAAGGAAGCACTCTACATCGGCCGGGGCGACAGACACATCGTCTTCGAGAGCCTCGACGCCGGACATCCCGCCAAGTTCTACTTCAACTCTGCTCCCGCCCACAAGGAATACCCCTGCAAGAAAGTTTCCAAGAAGGATGCGATAGTCATGCACATGGGGTCCCTCGAGGAAAGCAATGAGAGGACAATCAACCGCCTGCTGGTCAACGAGGTCACCCCTTGCTGCCAGTTGCAGATGGGCATGACCGAACTGGCACCGGGCAGCACCTGGAACACCATGCCGGCCCATACCCATGACCGCCGTATGGAGGCCTATTTCTACTTCGAGCTGCCCGAGGACGCCGCCGTCTGCCACTTCATGGGCGAGCCTCAGGAGACCCGCCACATCTGGATGCACAACGAGCAGGCCGTCATCTCCCCCCAGTGGAGCATCCACTCCGCCTGCGCCACCCGCAACTACACATTCATCTGGGGCATGTGCGGCGAGAACCAGGACTACAACGACATGGACTGGTGCTCCCCCAAGGACCTCCGCTAACCTTTAATGAAGTTACCATGAAAAAGATTCTGATTCTGACAGCAGCTGCGGCTGCAGGCCTCCTGGCCCTGGTTTCCTGCCGGAACGCGCAGGAAGGCGACAAAGTGATGGCCCGCTACGTTCCCGAAAGGGCCGACGACTTCGTATGGGAAAACGACCTGGTAGCCTACCGCGCCTACGGCAAGGCTCTTGAGGGCAATCCCACATCCCCCGGTTTCGACGTCTGGGTCAAGAAAGCCGGCAAACTGGTAGCCGACGAATGGTATAAGGGCGCAATGGACGACCCCGACTACTATCACCACGACCATGGCGGAAAGGACTGCTACAAGGTGGCCGTCAGCCTCGGCGGCGGAGCCTCCTCTCCTATCGTGAACGGCAGTATATCCTATCCTCCGACCAACTACAGAGACTACCGCATCGTAGAGGACACCCCTGAGAAAGTGGTCTTCGAGCTGGTATATCCCGCATGGGCCGCCGGCGAGGACAGCGTGGCCCTGACCAAGCGCATCACCGTCACCCCGGGCACCCAGTTCTGCAAAGCAGAGGATATCTACACCGGCACATTTGACAGCCTGACCGTCGCCGCCGGCATCATCCGCCACGAAGTGCTCGGATCCTCCGCCGGAGACAACTTCGTTGTTATCTGGGAAAAAGCCTCCGACCAGAGCATTGAGCCCGAAGAAGGCCAGCTCGGCCTGGCAGTCTATATGCCGGACGCAGACAAAGCCGAACTGGAAAGCATAGGCGGCCACGCCCTGGTCTTCAAGACCATCACTCCCGGCCAGCCCATCACCTACTGGTTCGGTTCCTGCTGGTCCCGAGGCGACAGGATAGCCACCTCCGAGGCCTGGAACACCCACGTCAGCGACTTCATCGCCGCCCTCCGGTAATCTCCGGCCCCGGCACGCACCGCACCCCTTAACCCCTTCGGAAGGAGTAAGCAAAACCCACGATTCCACTACCCCTTCCGGAGGAGTTTTTATATTACGATTCCCCTGCCCAGGCGGCAGTCGATGAAGATCTGCAGAGGCTCCGGGAAGCGGACGGCCTTGATGAAGGTCTTTTCTGCGACGGTCTCCGCCTGCCCGATCCGCTCCAGATCGCAGATTCCCTCGCCCCTGAAAGGATTGACCGTAAAATAGCCGATGCCGAGTGAAGTGATATTCTGGAAGAAATGCGTACCCTGGCTGGGGTCTATGCAGAACCCTTCCATACCGCGCTCCACTATGACCTTGGCCTCCGAAATCTGGTTCCACCTGACCGGAACCCCCAGCCACGGGTCGCTCGAGCCCCAGCGGCCGGGACCTATCAGCACGTAGGAGCGGCCGGCGGCGGCCAGCAGAGCATTGACCTCCTCCACTTCTGAGGCTATTTCCTCCGTCCTGGACTTGTCGAACACCTCCGGCTTCACGAAGACAACATCCGTGACCCCGTCGATATAGCCCGCACCCAGAGCGCTCTCCGAGTAGACCAGGGCCTCTTCTGTCCTCACCGAAGACCAGTCCATCGACTGCTCCTCCGAGAACTCAGCTATCGGCCTGACCTGCAGCACGCTCAGGACAGCATCCTCACCCTTGGGCACATCCATGTCGAGGGCGAACTCCATCTCCACCTCGCAGCGCAGCTCCTGCCGGCATATCTCCAGCAGGTCCGTCAGGATCCTGGGCAGGGGTATGACATCGTACTGGAGGATATTGGCAAATGAGATAACCCTCATTCCCTCCGAGAAAGTTCCGGGCCTGAGCATCTGGCTCTGATAGTCCCAGGTGGAGGCGACCTTCGCCAGGTTCCGGAAACCCTCTGTCTCCGGAATCGAGAATTTGTGGATATTTACGCCGTCGTCGATTGAGGTCTTGAACTCCTCCGGCTTGAGGTCCAGGGCATACATGGTGTCCTGCCCGTCCTTGAGGGCAAATCTGGGCGTGGACATCTGCACGGCTTTGGCCGGATACTTGGGGCAGAAACGCAGGGTCTTGCCTCCGTCCACCACCAATTTGCCAAGACCGAAAGCTATATTGACCACTCCGTCCTCGGGTTTTTCTCCCTCCATGGGATAGAAATTCATGGATTTGGCCACTCCGGAGGCCGTAGGGAAGAAATATCCCCTGTCCTCGGTACCGCATACTCCCTGGATGACTACGGCCATCTTCTCCTCGCTGAGCAGATTGCCGGTAGTGCGCAGATAGGCCCGGCTGGCGGCCAGGAACACCGAGGCATAGACACTCTTGATAGCCTTGCCCAGCAGCCTGAGCATCTGATCCCGGTTCTCCACGCATGGAATCATGTATGTCGAGTAGATGCCGGCAAAGGGCTGATAGTGCGAGTCCTCCAGTTTCGAACTGGAACGCACCGCCAGAGGAGACGAGACCGTAGCGATATAGGCCCTGAGCTGTTCCACCAGTTCTTCGGGCAGTCTGGAGCTGACGAACTCCGACAGCAGCTCCTCGTCGGAGATATTGGCGTCTATAACATACTGCAGGCCGTTTTCAAGGATGAAGCGGTCGAAATAGTCCGTCGCCACCACTACTGTCCTTGGAATGGAGACCCTCACGCCGGGATACCTGGAAGTCATCCCGTATTTCTGCAGGACGCTGTTCATGAACGCCAGTCCCCGGGCCTTGCCGCCCAGAGAGCCCTCTCCCATCCTCGCGAAACGGATATAGTGCGTATAGGTGTCATTGTCAAAAGAGGCAATGATACCCTGCCCGGCCTGGATACGGTAGTCCCTGATCTGCCGGATGACGAACTTGCGGACATCCTCAGGAGTAGAAAAATCGGACATGCTGGCCTTGCGGATCCGGCGTCCAAGATTGAACAGGCCGCGGGAATACATCCACTTCGAAAGGCGGTTGCGGGAGCAGTAGTACTCCAGTTCCCGGTCGGGAATCTCCCCTATCAGGGTCTGCAGGTCCTTCAGATCCCTGGCCCGCGCTATCACCAGATGCGTATCCAGGTCCTTCACCACGAAATCCCCGAAGCCGAACTCCTCCGTGATGTACTCCGACAACTGGATGAGCAGTGAACTCGAGTATTTTTCTATGAAACCCGCTCCTATCTCCCTGGCCGTCTCCGCCACGCTGCCCTGAGACGACTGGAGGATGATGGGCATCTGCGGGATGTCATTGCGTATGTACCGGCACAGCTCTATGCCCGCGTCGATTCTCTCCATCTCAGGCCTGTCCCCCTTGTGCATCACGAAACCGACGTCGGAGATTACCCCAAGCAGGTTCTTGCGGTACTTGGTGTACAGCTCCATGGCCTCGTCATAATTGGTCGCCAGCAGAATCTTGGGACGCGCCCGCTTCCTGAGCTTGAGCTGCTGCTCGTTCAGGGCCTCCTTCAGAAACTCCGCACTCTGCTTGAGCACCAGTTTGTAGAGCGCGGGCAGATAGGTGGAGTAATACCTTATCGAGTCCTCCACCAGCAGTATGGCCTGCACTCCTGAGGAAAGGATGTCGGCATCGGCGTTCATCCTGTCCTCAAGCAGCTTGACTATGGCAAGGATAAGGTCGGCGTTGCCGTTCCAGGTAAAGATATAGTCGATGGCCGAGCGGTCGGCGGCCTCAATCTTCTTGAGCAGTTCCTTGGAAAAATTGGTCAGGATGACTATCGGTATCCCAGGCCATTTCTCACGGATAAGCCGCGACTGGTCGAAAATGGCGGCGTCCCGGATATTGAACATATCCACTATCAGGTCATACTCCGGATCCTTCTCCAGAAGTTCCATTGCCTCCTGAGTGGTATTGACCCAGGTAAAAACTGGTGGGTTGCTGATGTTCAATTCGATATATTCCCGGTAAAGCTGAGCCTCGATCTGTCCGTCCTCCTCGAGGATGTAGGCATCATAGCTGCTGGATATCATGAGAATCCTGCGTATACGCTTCTCCATCAGTGAATAATAGTCCGTTCTCACCAGTCTCGTCTGGCCCGTAGAATCTGTCCTGTCCATAGTCATGTGCGGTATCGTTGATATAAGAGGTTCAAATATACGCATTTTGAGGGATTTATTCCCATATTTTAACTAACTTCGCCCCATGAAGACTCTTACCATGCTGGCGCTGGCCGCCTTGACAGCTGCCGTTACAGACACTCCCGCTGCAGCACGGGACATCATCCCCGATACCTGCACCTACACCAACCCGATACTCCACGCCGACTACTCCGACCCCGACGCCATAGGGGCCGGCGGCGCCTCCGGGATGACCGCCTCCTCGTTCAACCACGTGCCCGGCCTGCAGATCCTGCATTCGGCCGACTTAGTGCACTGGAAGATAGTCAATGCCGCCCTGCCCAGGATGAGCCCTGAGGAGGATTTTGCGCTGCCCTCTCACGGCAACGGTGTCTGGGCCCCCGCCATCCGCCACCACGACGGCCTCTACTGGATATTCTGGGGCGACCCCGACCGCGGCATATACTGCATCACAGCCGAAGATCCGGCAGGACAATGGAGCACGCCGCATCTGGTCATCGAAGGCCGCGGCATGATCGACCCCTGCCCCCTCTGGGACGATGACGGAAGGGTATGGCTGGTACACGGCTGGGCCGGCAGCAGGGCTGGATTCAAAAGCGTCCTCTCCCTCCGCGAGCTGGCTCCGGACTGCAGCGGCCCCGTCGGCGAGGAAATCCTCATATTCGACGGCAAGCACAACGGCAATCCCACCGTAGAAGGACCGAAGTTCTACAAACGCGACGGGTGGTACTACATTTTCGCTCCGGCCGGGGGAGTCAAGGAAGGGTGGCAGCTCGTCCTCCGCTCCCGCAGTGTCACAGGCCCCTATGAGTACCGAAACGTCCTGGCCCAGGGCAATACCGGCATCCACGGCCCTCACCAGGGCGCATGGGTCGAGGACACCGAAGGCGGCCACTGGTTCCTGCATTTCGAGGACCGTTACGCCTATGGCCGGGTAGTCCACCTCCAGCCCATGACCTGGGACAATGAAGGCTGGTGCTCGATGGGCACCGACCCCGACGGGGACGGCACCGGCGAGCCGGTCACCTCATGGCAATGTCCTCCCGTATCCGCAGGGGCCCGGAAGGTTGAAGGTCCCGACGCCCTGGAGCGCAGGGATGATTTCTCTACAACGGTCCTCTCACCTATCTGGCAGTGGCCCGCCAATCCCTCTGTCGGACAATACTTCCTCAACCCCTCCGCCGGCAATCTCCGCCTCATCTGCCGCCCACTCCCCGAAGGATCCGGTAACCTCTGGGACTCCCCTGCCCTACTGCTGCGCAAGCTCATCGGCCCGGAAGACTCCTTCACCGCCCGTCTCAGCTTCCACCCCTCCTACGGAGGTGACCGCGCCGGCATCACCGTCATGGGCGAGAGCTACGCCGCCCTGAGCCTCCTCTATGAGGACGGCTCCGTCTACCTGGATCACAGCATCTGCGAGGAAGCCGACACCGGAGCCTCAGAGAGCGAGACAGCCCGCATCCTCCTCTGGAGTTCAGAAGACCTGGAACCCTCCTCCGGCAGCGGTGTCACCGCACCGGACGTCCTTCTCCGCGTCGAGATAGACCGCAACTCGCTCTGCACATTCTCCTACAGCTTCGACGGCAAGCGCTTCCATCCTATCGGCAGCACATTCAAAGCGACAGCCGGCCGTTGGATCGGAGCCAAGACCGGCTGTTTCGCCACTGCCCGCATTCTCAAGAACGACGGAGGCTCCCTCGACATCCTCGAGGTACAATAAAAGTCTAAAACTTGAAGAAATTCTTCGCGTTGTAGTACGAGATATCCTGGACCATCTGATGAATCCGGGGCATCTCGCTCTTGGGCAGACGTCCGCTCTCCACATCCTCGCCTATCACGCTGCAGAGGATTCTGCGGAAATACTCGTGGCGGGGATAGGAGATGAAGCTGCGGGAGTCGGTGAGCATGCCCACGAAACGGCTGAAAAGACCGAGGGCGCTCAGAGCGTTCATCTGCTTGCGCATGCCGTCCTCCTGATCCAGGAACCACCAGCCGGAGCCGAACTGCATCTTGCCGGGCACGGTGCCGTCGTTGAAGTTGTAGGCCATGGTGGTGAGCACCTCGTTGTCCCCGGGATTGAGACAGTAGAGGATAGTCTTGGCCAGCTTGCCTTCCGAGGCCAGACGGTCGAGGAGACGGTTGCCGGTGGCGGCGCAGTGTACGTCGTGGATGGAGTCGTAGCCGGTGTCGGGACCGAGCTGGGCCATCATGCGGGAATTGTTGTTGCGGATAGCTCCCACGTGGAACTGCTGGGTCCAGTCGCTGGCGGCGTCCATGGCTGCGAAGTCATAGAGCATCGCGCTGCGGAACTTGTCCAGTTCCTCGGCGTCGGGAGTCTTGCCGTCGAGAGTGTTGCGGAAGATCTTGTCCACCTCCTTCTGGGTGTAGTCTGCGGCATAGAATGTTTCCAGACCGTGGTCGGAGAGACGGCAGCCCATCGACGCGAAGAAGTTGTGGCGGCGCTGCAGGGCCTCCAGCAGGTCGTCGTAGGTGCGGATTTCCATACCGGCAGCTGCTCCGAGGCTCTCAATATACTTGATGTAGGCCTCGGGATTCTCGATTGCCATGGCCTTGTCGGGCCTCCAGGCAGGCAGGACCTTCACTCCGAAGGGCTTGTCCATGATGGCCTTGTGATACTCCAGGGAGTCGGCGGGATCATCGGTGGTGCAGACCACCTCTACATTGAAACGCTTCATCAGGCCCTGAGCGCGGAACTCCTCCGTGGCTAAAAGCTCGTTGCAGCGGTCGAAGATTTCCCTGGCATTCTCCGGTTTAAGCAGGTCATAGATGCCGAAGACACGGGCCAGCTCCAGGTGGGTCCAATGATAAAGGGGATTGCGCATCGTGTAAGGCACGGTCTCAGCCCACTTGCTGAACTTCTCGAAGGGGGTACGGGAGCCGGTGATGTACTCCTCCGGCACACCGTTGCCGCGCATGGCCCTCCACTTGTAATGGTCGCCTCCGAGCCAGAGTTCCGTGATGTCGCGGAACTGGTAGTTCTCGGCAATCATCTTGGGTACCAAATGGCAGTGATAATCTATAATCGGCAGTTTCTCAGCACTTTCGTGATAAAGTTCCTCAGCTGTGCCATTGCTGAGCATGAAGTTTTTGTGGATGAATGAAGCCATATATTTTTACCTTTAATTGATATTCGTCAGGTCAATGCCGCACAAAAATAAGAATTAATTTCCAAAAGACACAACAAAATCGTGCACGTTCACGATTTTTTTGTAATTTTGCACGAAAACGTGACAAACCAATATTTAACGATATCATGGAAAGATTAAACCGTTCAACTGTCAAGGCCCGTACCTATACTGAAAAAGTGATTCAGTTCGGCGAGGGCAACTTCCTCCGCGCATTCGTGGACTGGATTATCTGGAAGACCAATCAGAAAACCGATTTCAACGCATCAGTTGTAGTCGTGCAGCCCATCGAGAAGGGCATGGTGGACATGCTCAACGAGCAGGACGGACTCTACGACCTGAACCTTCAGGGCATCGACGAGGGCCGGCAGGTGGACTCGATAGAGATGATAGACGTCATCAGCCGCGGCATCAATCCCTACCGCGACTTCGACGCATACATGAAACTGGCCGAACAGCCTGAGATCCGTTTCGTTATATCCAATACCACAGAGGCGGGCATCGCCTTCGACCCTGCCTGCAAGTTCGATGACGCCCCGGCCTCCTCCTACCCCGGCAAGCTCGTACAGCTCCTCTACCACCGCTGGGAATATTTCAAGGGCGCACCGGACAAGGGCCTGATTATCTTCCCCTGCGAGCTTATCTTCCTGAACGGAAAGGAACTGAAGAAATGCATAGAGAAATACATCGAACTGTGGCAGCTCCCCGACGGGTTCCGCAGCTGGTTCGAGAACTCCTGCGGCGTGTACTGCACCCTCGTGGACCGTATCGTGCCCGGCTACCCCAAGGACACGATCAATGAGATCCTGGAGCGCATCGGCTATGAGGACCGCCTCGTAGTAAAGGCTGAAATCTTCCACCTTTGGGTCATCGAGGCCCCTGCAGAGGTTGCCGCCGAGTTCCCCGCCGACAAGGCCGGACTGCACGTACTCTTCGTACCCAGCGAGAAACCCTATCACGAGCGCAAGGTCACCCTGCTCAACGGTCCCCACACCGTCCTCTCCCCCGTAGGCTATCTCAGCGGCCTGAACACCGTACGCGAGTGCGTCGAGGATCCCCTAATCGGCCGTTACGTGCGCAAGGTGATGTTCGACGAGCTGCTCACCACCCTCGACCTGCCCAAGGACGAACTGGAGAAATTTGCTCACGATGTGCTCGACCGCTTTGTCAACCCTTATGTCAAGCACTTCGTTACCAGCATTATGCTCAACTCCTTCCCCAAGTACCGCACCCGCGACCTGCCGGGAGTGAGGATATACCTCGAGCGCAACGGACACCTGCCCCAGGGCCTGGTATTCGGTCTGGCCGCCATCATCACCTACTACAGGGGCGGCAAGCGCGGAGAGGACACCATCACCCCTGCCGATGACCAGAAGATACTCGACCGTCTCACCGAGCTCTGGGCTACCGGCGACTGCCGCAAGGTAGCCGAGGGCGTGCTCGCCGAGAAGTACATCTGGGACGAGGACCTCAATGCAGTTCCCGGCCTTACCGACCTGCTTACCGCAGATCTGGAGAAGATAGCCGCCAAAGGCATGCGCGCCGCGGTAGAGGAAATCCTGTAGCGACATAACTGCATCATGGACAGATACATCAAAATCAACTCAGCCGACAATGTGGCCGTAGCCGTACATCCCCTCACATCCGGTGAGACAGTGGAAGTGGACGGGCTGCAGCTCACCCTGTCGGAGGATATACCGGCAGGACATAAATTTGCCCTCAGGGACCTGCACACCGGGGACAATGTGATAAAATACGGCTTCCCGATAGGTCACCTGACCGCCGATGCCCCCGCAGGCACCCGCATCGACCATACGAAGCTACGGACCAATCTGGAAGGTCTGCTGGACTATACCTACACCCCCGTGCCCGTAGAGATACCACCCGCAAGGAATCAACTCACCTTCAAGGGTTACCGCCGCAGCAACGGGGGCGTGGGTATCCGCAATCAGATCTGGATCATCCCCACGGTAGGCTGCGTCAACGGCACGGTGGAACGTCTCGAGGAAATGTTCCGCAAGGAAATCGAAGGCCGCGAGGGCAGCGTGGACGCCGTGGTGGCCTTCCCCCACAACTACGGCTGCTCCCAGCTCGGAGACGACCATGAGAACACCCGCAGGATCCTCAGGGACATGGTACTTCACCCCAATGCCGGCGGAGTGCTCGTCGTCGGACTCGGCTGCGAGAACAACCAGATGAGTGCCTTCCGCGAGCTTGTCGGTCCGGTGGACTCCTCCCGCATCCGCTTCATGGAGACTCAGAAAGTAGAGGGTGACGAAATCGGGTACGGCATGGAGCTGCTCCGCGGCATCTTCGAGGCCTGCCGCCATGACGTCAGGGAGGAAGTACCTGTCTCTGAGCTGAAAGTAGGTCTCAAATGCGGTGGTTCAGACGGCCTTTCCGGCATCACCGCCAACCCGCTCCTGGGACTGTTCTCCGATTGGATTGTCTCACAGGGAGGTACTACAGTACTGACCGAAGTGCCCGAGATGTTCGGAGCCGAGACCCTGCTGATGAACAGGTGCTGCGACCGGGCCACATTCGAATCCCTGGTGGCCATGATCAACGACTTCAAGGAATATTTCATACGCAACGGACAGCCCGTGTACGAGAATCCCTCGCCGGGCAACAAGGCCGGAGGCATTTCCACCCTCGAGGAGAAATCCCTGGGATGTACCCAGAAGTCCGGCAGTTCCATCGTAAGGGGCATTCTTAAATATGGTGACAGGCTGAGTCTCAAGGGACTCAATCTGCTGAGCGCTCCCGGCAACGACCTGGTGGCCGCCACTGCCCTGGCCTCTGCAGGGTGCCAGATAGTGCTGTTCACCACCGGACGCGGCACTCCCTTCGGAACCTACGTACCCACGATGAAGGTATCCACCAACACCCCTCTAGCCGAGCGCAAGCCGCTGTGGATAGATTTCAATGCCGGCGTACTCGTGGAAGGTACTTCCCGCGAAGAGCTGCTGCACAAGTTCATCGAATACGTACTTAAAGTCGCATCCGGAGAGCCGGTCAACAATGAGATGTCGGATTTCCGCGAGATAGCCATCTTCAAGTCCGGCGTAACCCTCTGAAAACGCAGTTCCCGCACCGGTTCCTCCCAACGAATTGACTTCGTGGTGCAGACTGTTTTGTAAGGGATTGACAACCAAATTGATGAAAAATTAACTGCACATTTGCCCAGTTACTAACGAGAGCAAATGTGCAGTCTGTTTCTGAACCAACTGAGTATCAGGTGCTCCTAAATCAAAGTGCACCACGAAGTCAATTCGTTGAGCCAAAAGCGCACACCAGTCACCGTGGAAGGGGATGTCCTCTGAAAAGGACGCGCTTCGCGCTTTTCCCTCCCACCGCTTCGCGGCGGGCCCCTCCCTCTAACAGGCCGAGGGTGGCATGCTTTTCAGAGGATATCCCCTTCCGGGGTGAGACTACGATAACGAATCAGTCTCTGTCTAATAGTTTTCGATATTGAGGGGGGTAAGTATGTCCATGTGCATGAAGTTGTCCTTCCGCTCCGGACGCTTATGCTTGATGATGTAGTCAGAAAGGGCCATTACCGCATTATATGACTGGAGGTCAGTGTGTTGGCAGATAAGGGCACTTATCAGCCCGCTGCTCAGCGCACTTATATTTTTTTCGAGATTGTCGAAACCTATCACTACCCGGTCGGGGTCCGGATTCCGGGACAGGTACTCCGAGAGCAGGTGCACGCGGGAGTTGAACATCACTATGTGGTGTATTCCGGGATGGGACTTGAAGAAGGTCTGAAGCTGACGTTCAGTATCCTTGGGTGCCTGGGGGTCGATGAAAAGATTGTGTATCCCGCTTGAGGGATAGTGCTCGGCCATGTAGTCCAGGAAGCCGGACCGGCGGTTGAGAGTTGGATCGGACTGACGCATCTTATCACGTATAATCCTGACTACCAGCACTCCTTTAATCTGCTTAGGAGATGTTCGCAGGGTAAGCAGACGGGCACAGAGATATCCGCTCTTATACATAGGCATGCCGTAATACGCAAAATGTCCGTCATCTTCCAGCTTGGAGTCCACGTACACATAGGGAATACCGCGGAGATTCAGGGCATTTGCCAGTGTGTATGTATCGTTCTTGAAAAATGGAGGCAGCACTACCCCGGAAGGATTGCTTTCCAGAAGCTGCATGCAGGCCTTGCGGAACGACTCCGGACTGTACTGGTCATACAGAAAAATCCTGGTCCGGATATTCATCGACGCGATATTCTCCCCCCCTTTCTCAAATCCCTCACGGACCAGATACCAGTAGTCTTCCTTTACGCTGTCCGGCAGGATACACGCTATCACGTGCTCCTTGCGAGTGGCCAGCATGGAGGCATATACATTGGGTTCATAGCCCAGTTCGTCGATGACCTGACGTATTTTCTCCATGCTCTTCCGGGAGACTCCGCCGCGGTCGTGGAGCACACGGTCCACCGTACCCTTTGACACACCGGCAAGTCTGGCTACATCGGCAATGGTTATTTTTTTATTATTTTCTTCCATTTATATCGTTTTATATTGTTTTTCTAAGGTTCACGCGGGACAAATATACAAATAAAATCGTGTTTTTTTAAAAAAATTTCGTGCACGTGCACGAAAATAAAAATAAATGCCTACTTTTGTAAGCGAAAAACTAATCAGTACTATGGCAAAAGTTGTTACTTTCGGAGAAGTCATGCTCCGTCTCTCTACCCCAGGCTACCTGAGGTTCTCACAGGCAAAACAGTTTGACGCCACATTCGGCGGAGGTGAAGCCAATGTGGCCGTATCCCTGGCCAATTACGGAATAGACGTGCAGTTCGTCACCAGACTGCCCGAGAACGAGATAGCGCAGAGCTGCGTCCGCGACCTGCACTCCTACGGCGTAGGCACCGACTACTGTGTGTACGGCGGCGACCGCCTCGGCATCTACTTCCTGGAGACAGGAGCCGTGGCACGCGGCAGCAAGGTAGTCTATGACAGGGCACACTCCTCCATCTCCGAGATACAGGCCGGAATGATAGACTGGGAGAAAGTGCTTGCAGGAGCCTCCTGGTTCCACTGGACCGGCATCACTCCCGCTATCAGCCAGGGCGCCGCAGACGCCTGCCTGGAGGCAGTAAGGACAGCCAACCGCCTCGGCGTGACCGTCTCATGCGACCTTAACTATCGCAAGAACCTCTGGAAATACGGCAAGAAGGCCTCAGAAGTAATGCCCGCTCTCGTAGAGTGCTGCGACATCATTCTCGGTAATGAGGAAGATGCGGAGAAGGTATTCGGCATCAAGCCCGAAGGTTTCGACGCCGCAGCCACAGAGGGCAAGGTCAATGCAGCCGAGTTCGAGAGCGTATGCACCCAGCTGATGCAGAAATTCCCGCGCGCGAAGAAGGTCATCATCACCCTGCGCGGCTCCATCAACGCCAACCACAACACCTGGGGAGGCGTCCTCTACGACGGTCAGAAACTCTACACCTCTCCCCGCTACGACATCACCCACATCGTGGACCGTGTCGGCGGCGGTGACTCCTTCATGGGAGGTCTGATCTACGGCCTGCTCACCTATACCGGCGACGACCAGAAGGCCCTGAACTTCGCAGTAGCAGCTTCCTGCCTGAAGCATACCATCTTCGGAGACTACAACCAGGTAACTGTCAAGGAGGTCGAGAACCTGATGAAAGGCGACGCCTCCGGACGTGTAAGCAGATAATATAAAGGGAAAAAGACAATGGCAAGATTCAACAAGATACAGACCCTCACGGCCATGACCGGCACCGGCATGGTCCCCGTGTTCTACCACAGCGACATAGAGGTGTGCAAAAAGGTCCTCAAGGCCTGCTATGACGGAGGCGTGAGAGCCTTCGAGTTCACCAACAGGGGCGACTTCGCCCACGAGGTATTCGCCGAACTCATGAAATACAGCACCCGGGAGTGTCCGGACATGGTGCTCGGCGCAGGCACTGTTGTGGATGCAGGCACGGCCTCACTTTATATACAGATGGGCGCCAACTTCATCGTCGGGCCCCTCTTCAACCCCGACGTGGCCAAGGTCTGCAACCGCCGCTGCATCCCCTACTCTCCCGGCTGCGGCTCGGTAACCGAGATAGGCTTCGCCCAGGAGGCAGGCTGCGACCTGATCAAGGTCTTCCCGGCCGGTAATGTAGGCGGCCCGTCATTCGTCAAGAACGTGCTCGCCCCCATGTCCTGGAGCATGCTGATAGTGACAGGTGCTGTGGAGCCGACAAGGGAGAACCTCACAGAGTGGGTCAAGGCCGGAGTGAGCTGCGTCGGCATGGGCTCCAAGCTCTTCCCCAAGGACGCAATAGCCTCCGGCGACTGGAACCGCATCACCACCCTGTGCCGCGATGCCCTCGGATACATCGCCGAGGCACGTACTGCCAAGAAATAACTGAAACTCTAACCTGATACTGTATGAAAGAAGAATCCACAAGCAAGAAACTCATGACCAACTGGAGGTGGTGGATGTGCGTGCTGCTCTTCCTGGCCACGACAGTCAACTACATGGACCGTCAGGTCCTGTCCCTGACCTGGAAGGACTTCATCGCACCCGAGTTCCACTGGACAGACAGTGACTACGGCACCATCACCGGTATATTCTCCATAGTCTACGCGCTCTGCATGCTCTTCGCCGGCAAGTTCGTGGACTTCATGGGCACCAAGAAAGGCTACCTCTGGTCCATCGGAGTATGGTCCGCCGGAGCGTGCCTCCACGCCATCTGCGGCTGGGCCACAGTACACATCGAGGGATTTGAGAACGCCGGCGCGATGACAGCAGTCGAGAACGGCTCGGCAGCCGCCCTGGCCATAGCCTCCACCAGCGTCTGGCTTTTCGTGGCGGCCCGCTGCATCCTGGCCCTCGGCGAGGCCGGCAACTTCCCCGCCGCCATTAAGGTTACCGCCGAGTACTTCCCGAAGAAAGACAGGGCCTTCGCCACCTCGATTTTCAACTCCGGAGCATCCATAGGCGCCCTCGTGGCCCCCGCCACCATTCCCCTCCTCGCCCAGTTCTTCAAGGACCGCGGCGTGGGCGGCGGCTGGGAGATGGCCTTCGTCATCATCGGAGCCCTCGGCTTCATCTGGATGGGCTTCTGGGTATTCATGTACGACAAGCCCGAGAAATCCAGGCACGTCAGCAAAGCCGAGCTGGAATACATCCACCAGGACGATGCCGAAGACGCCAAGGCCGCGGCATCCGCTGCCGTTCCCGAGAAAGACGAACTGAAGATTCCCTTCTGGAAATGCTTCACCTACCGTCAGACCTGGTCCTTCATCGTAGGCAAGTTCTTCACCGACGGAGTGTGGTGGTTCTACCTGTTCTGGGCTCCCGCCTACTTCTCCGACACATACGGATACGCTTCCAGCTCCAGTCAGGCCATTACCCTGATTTTCACCCTCTACGCCATCGTAACCGTGCTTTCCATCTTCGGAGGCTACTTACCTAAACTGTTCGTAGAGAAAAAGGGAATGAACCCCTACAACGGCCGTATGCTGGCCATGCTCATCTTCGCCTTCTTCCCCCTGTTCGCCCTCTTCGCCCAGCCCCTCGGAGGCATCTCCGCATGGTGGCCCGCAGTGATTATCGGACTTGCGGGAGCAGGACACCAGGCATGGTCCGCCAACCTCTTCTCCACCATCGGAGACATGTTCCCCAAGTCGGCCATCGCCACCATCACCGGTATCGGCGGCATGGCGGGCGGTGTGGGCTCCTTCCTGATCAATAAAGGAGCCGGCGCCCTCTTCACCCACTCGGAGGAGCTCGGCGAGGCATTCACCTTCCTGGGATTCAGCGGCAAACCTGCAGGCTACATGATAGTCTTCTGCATCTGCGCCGTAGCCTACCTGATCGCCTGGTCCATCATGAAGGCCCTCGTGCCCAAGTACAAGCCCATTGAAAAATAACGTCTGATCATCATCATATTGTATTAACCGGGCCTGCCGCACTCCTTCAGCGGGAGGCCTTTTTTTAAACCCGGAATCATGCAGATAAAAATACCGCATCCCGTCATTGCCGCAGCAGCCCTGCTGTTGCTTTCCCTCCCTCTCTCCGCTCAGGAATACGGAGTCAGCGGCTTCATGCCGACATTCTACCCTCAGATGAAAGAGGCCCTTACCTGGCCGGAGGCCTGGGGCAACAGCCCGGAGAAGGACTTCGGAGAGTGGAGGACCAGGGCAAGGAGCATTGTCCTGGAATGTATGGAGAATATTCCCCCGGCACCTGCGGCATACGGCATGGAAGTGACCGCCTCAGAGCAGAGGGAGGGATATACTGCCCTGAAAATAGAATTCGCCCTCTCGGCATGGTACCGCGTCCCGGCATATCTGCTGGTTCCGGACGGAGAGGGGCCCTTCCCCGCCGTGCTGGTGCTGCACGACCACGGGGCGCATTTTACTATCGGGAAGGAAAAACTGGTACGTCCCTTCGGAGTGGCTCCGGAGGTGGAGGAGGATGCCCGGCAGTGGGTGGAAAAATGCTATGACGGAGTATTCGTGGGTGACTTCCTGGCTCAGCAGGGCTACGTCGTCCTGGCGGTGGACGCTCTCTACTGGGGAGACAGAGGCAGGCTTGAGGGGGCGGACTACGACGTCCAGCAGGCCCTGGCCTCCAATCTGCTGCAGATGGGCGGCTCCTGGGGCGGAATCATCATGGCCGACGACATGCGCAGCGCGGAGCTGCTGGCGTCGCTGGAATGTGTGGACAGCACGCGCATCGGCTGCCTGGGCTTCTCCATGGGCGCGTACCGCTCGTGGATGCTGGCCGCCCTCAGCGACCGCATAGCCGCCTCTGCCTCTGTCTGCTGGATGAATACGACAGAGTACCTGATGACGATGACCAACAACCAGAACAAGGGCGGCTCGGCCTATTCGATGATTGTACCCGGCCTGCGCCGCTTCATGGACTATCCCCATACGGCCGTACTGGCCTGTCCCCGCCCCGCCCTCTTCTTCAACGGCAGTCGGGACAAGCTCTTTCCCGTCGAGGGTGTGGAGGACGCCTACGGCATCCTGCAGAAAGCCTGGAGGGACAATGATGCGGAAGAGCGGCTGGTCACCCGGATATGGGACGAGAAGCACTTCTTCAACCGGCAGATGCAGGAGGAGGTTCTGGAGTTTTTCCGCCGCTGGCTTTGATGACGGCAGTGGCAGCGGCTACGGCCAGCTGGTCGCAGCGGTTGTTCATGGGGTTGTCGGCATGGCCCTTGACCCAGACGAAACGGACCCGGTGCCGGCGGTAGACGGCCAGGAAGCGGATCCAGAGATCGGCATTGAGCCGCTTTTCGAAATTCTTGCGCTCCCAGCCGAAGACCCAGCCCTTATTGACCGAGTCAACCACATATTTGGAGTCGCTGTAGAGGATGATTTCCGCATCGGGACGCTTGACCGCCTCGAGTCCGACGATGACGGCAGTGAGTTCCATACGGTTGTTGGTAGTCTCGGGGAAGCCGGCAGAAAGTTCCTTGTAATGCTCCCCGCAGCGCAGGATGACACCGTAACCGCCCGGCCCGGGATTGCCCCGGGACGAGCCGTCGGTGAAAATCTCTATAGGCAGCAGTTTCCGCTCAGCGCACATCGCTCACAACACTACACCGGTCCCTTGACTCCGCCCTTGGAGCCGCCCTCAGGTGCTGACGGCGCTTTCAGGACATTCTCCCGCATCTGCTCGTAATTCCAGCGGTTGCGCACTATGTCGATGGCCTCGTAGATGGCCGACTTCATGGGCATGGGATTGGCCGCGTTCTTACCGGCCAGCTCGTATGCGGTTCCGTGGTCCGGAGCGGTGCGCACCACCGGCAGACCGGCGGTGAAGTTGACTCCGGTATCGAAGGCCAGGGCCTTGAAGGGGATGAGTCCCTGGTCGTGGTACATGGCCAGGACAGCATCAAAGTTGTACTGCTGGTGGGTGCTGAAGAATCCGTCCGGAGAGTAGGGTCCGAATGCCAGGATGTTCTCGCGGTCAGCGGCCTCGATGGCAGGGCTGATGACGTCTATCTCTGCGCGTCCGAGCAGGCCGCCGTCTCCGGAATGAGGATTGAGTCCGAGCACGGCTATCTTGGGCCGCACGATACCGAAATCCTTCCGCAGTGACTGGTCCATGACGCGGATCTTACCGAGAATCTTCTCCACCGACAGGGCTCCGGGCACCGAGGACAGAGGCAGGTGGTTGGTCACCACTCCCACCCTCATCTTGCCGGACACCATGAACATCATGCCGTCACTTCCTCCGCTCTGCTCGGTCAGATACTCGGTATGACCGATGAATCCGGGCAGGTGCAGGGCCACGTCCTTCTTGTTCAGAGGTGCCGTTACCAGAGCATCCAGGTCTCCGGCCACCAGGTCCTTGACCGCCGTCTGCAGGGAGACCAGCGAGGCCTCGGCCCCCTCGGGCGAGGGCTGTCCGGGATCGATGCGGAAATTGTCCGGCACGCAGTTGATGATATTGACCCGCTTGGGATGAAAGTCCCTGGCGGTATTGATGATGTTGGTATTGAGATTCTCCACTTCGGAGAGCTGCTTCTTGTAGAAGCCGAATGCCCTCGAGGAGCCATAGACGATCGGGATGCAGAGATCCAGGAGGCGTGCATCTGTCAGAGACTTGATAATCACCTCATAGCCTATTCCATTCGTATCACCCTGGGTGATTCCTACTATAATTTTCCTATTCATGGCTATAAATTTTGTGGTCCGCCTTAGTGACGGGCGTGCAAATTTAATCACTTTTTCGCTACCTTTGTCAGTATGTCCAATATTCTTGACAGAGATATCAAGTACCTCCCCGGCATCGGAGAGAAGCGGGCCGCCCTCCTGGACAAGGAGCTCGGCATCCGCACTTTCCGGGACATGCTCTACACCTTCCCCTACCGCTATATTGACCGCAGCCGGGTCTACTCCATCTCGGAGATAGACTCGTCAATGGCCTATATCCAGCTCAGGGGCAGGATAATACGGACATCCACGGCCGGTACGGGCAAGGGCGCCCGCCTGATAGCCACCCTCCGGGACGACAGCGGCACCATCGACCTGGTATTCTTCAAGGGGGTAAAATGGATCCAGGACAAACTCTCCCCCAACCGCGAGTACATCGTCTTCGGCAAGCCCTCCCTCTTCAACGGCGGCTGGAACATGGTCCATCCGGAACTCGACCCGGTCGGCGAGAGCGGAGCCTCCTCCTGGCCCTCCACCCTCATCGGCATATACTCCAGCACCGACAAGCTCCGAAACAACGGCATCTCCATCAAGGTATTCGCCCGCTTCCAGCAGACCCTCCAGCAGAAGATTGCAGGGACCGTCCAGGAGACCCTTCCCCAGGAAGTCCTCTCCTCCCAGAAACTGCCTTCCCTGGCATTTGCCCTGGCCAACATTCATTTCCCCAAGGATATGCGGAGCCTCGAGGCTGCCCGCTACCGTCTCAAGTTCGAGGAACTCTTCTTCCTCCAGCTCTCCCTCCTCCGGCAGAAGAATGTGAGGATGAGCGGAGCCTCCGGAATCCTCTTCCACAAGGTGGGAGAGGCGTTCAATTACTGCTACAGCCGGCTGCCCTACGAGCTTACAGGGGCGCAGAAACGGGTAATCAAGGAGATACGGCGGGACACCGTCTCCGGAAAGCAGATGAACCGCCTCCTGCAGGGGGATGTGGGCAGCGGCAAGACGATGGTAGCCCTGCTGACGGCCCTTATAGCAGTGGACAACGGATACCAGGCCTGCGTGATGGCTCCTACGGAAGTGCTTGCAGTACAGCATTTCCGCAATTTCGAACGTTCGCTTGCAGGCTCGGAGGTCCGGGTGGCCCTGCTGACCGGCAGCACAAAGGCAAAAGAGCGCAGGGAAATAGACGAGGGGCTGCGCAGCGGAGAGATAGACATCCTCATCGGCACCCACGCGGTCATAGAGGACAATGTGGTCTTCTCCCATCTGGGATTCGTGGTCATCGACGAACAGCACCGCTTCGGGGTGGACCAGCGGGCCAGGCTGAGGCTCAAGGCATCCGAGCCGCCCCACATCCTGGTGATGACGGCCACGCCCATCCCGCGGACCCTGGCCATGACCCTCTACGGCGACCTGGACGTGTCCGTAATCGACGAGCTGCCTCCTGGCCGCAAGCCGGTGCAGACCATACACGTGACGGAGGGGCAGAGGTTCAAGATGTACGATTTTATCAAGAGCGAGATACGCAAGGGACGGCAGGCCTTCATCGTCTACCCCCTGATCAAGGAATCCGAGAAACTCGATTATCAGAACCTGGAACAGGGGTACAACACCGTAGTAGACTACTTCAAGGCTCCGGAATTCGTCACCGCAGTGGTACACGGCCAGCAGAAGAACGAGGACAAGGCCTTCGACATGAAACTCTTCGCAGACGGCAAGGCGGACATCCTCGTGGCCACCTCTGTCATTGAGGTCGGAGTGGACGTGCCGAATGCTTCGGTGATGGTCATCGAAAGCGCCGAGAGATTCGGGCTGTCCCAGCTGCACCAGCTGAGAGGCCGGGTAGGACGCGGAGCAGAGAAGTCATACTGCCTGCTGATGACCGGCTACAAGCTCAGCGAAGACTCCCGGAAACGGATAGAGCTCATGTGCTCCACCAACGACGGCTTCGAACTCGCCGAAGCCGACCTCCGCATGCGCGGTCCCGGAGACATGGAAGGTACGCGACAAAGCGGCCTGGCCTTCGACCTGCGCATAGCCGACCTGGGCAAGGACTCCCCCATCCTCAATCAGGCCAGGGCAGCCGCCTCCGATATTCTCGCGGACGATCCCCTGCTCGGAAAGCCTTCCTCCGCCCTGCTGCGCTCAGGACTGGACCGGCTGCGCCAGACTTCCGGAGAGATCATAGACTATTCCACCATAAGTTGAATTTATAACCGAATTTTGTAATATGAAAATCAGAACCATCGCCCTCGTGGCACACGACAACCGCAAGCGGGACCTCATCGAGTGGGTCCGTTTCAACCGCGGCACCCTGGAAAAATACCGTCTCATCTGCACCGGTACCACCGGCCGTCTCGTACAGGAAGCCCTGGAAGCCGATGACCCGGCAGATAAAAACCTGGACATCACCAGACTGAAATCCGGTCCGCTCGGAGGCGACCAGCAGCTCGGAGCCCTCATCGCAGAGGGGGAGATAGACATGATAGTATTCTTCTGGGACCCCATGCAGCAGCAGCCCCACGACGTGGATGTCAAGGCCCTGCTCCGCATATCCAACCTCTACAACATCCCCACGGCCTGCAACCGCAGCACCGCCGATTTCCTCATATCCTCCCCTCTTTTCAACGAGGACTACGACCGGATAGTCACCGACTACTCCGGTTATCTCAACAGAGAGCTTAAAGAAGCTACAGTCCAGAATATCTGAAATCAGAAATACACATTATGGATACACCTGAGACAAAAGAAAACCGGGCCATCTCCGGGCAAGAGGATATTTCCGGCAACGATATCGGGAAATGGACTGTCCTCGAGAGCGAATACCTCATCCGCCGCCCCTGGCTCACGGCCCGCCGCGACAAAGTGCGGCTTCCCAACGGGGTAATCAATCCGGAATACTACGTTCTCGAATACCCTGACTGGATCAACATCATCGCCATCACCGTGGACGGACGCATGGTCTTCGAGCGGCAGTACCGCCACGGCAGGGGCGAGGTAGGCTACGAGATCCCTGCAGGAGTCTGTGAGCCGGGCGAGACACCGGAACAGGCTGCCCGCCGCGAGCTTCTGGAGGAGACCGGTTTCGGAGGAGGCTCCTGGCGTCTCAACATGGTGGCTGCCCCCAACCCCAGCACCAGTACCAACCTCTGCTACAGCTTCATTGCCACCGGAGTCCACAAAATAGGAGACCAGCGGCTGGAGGCGACTGAAGACATCGCCGTGCACCTCCTCTACGAGGATGAGGTACTGCACCTCATGCGCGAGGGAAAGATCATCCAGGCCCCGATGCTCTGCTCCCTATGGAAATATTTCGCCGAAAAGACAACCCTATAAACCTTCCGATTATGAAAGACATAGACTATGACAGCTTGAGCTTCAAGCAACTGTTCAAATACGCCGAAAAAGGCGACGAATGGGCACAATATCTGGTAGGACTGGAATACGCCTTCCCCGAAAATGAAGAAGACACGGATGATGAGGAGGCTGTCAGATGGTTCCGCAAAGCTGCGGACGCAGGTGTACCCGAGGCCTGCTTCAGGATGGCCGAGAGGATGTTCACCGGCAGCGGTACCGAACAGGATCCGGAGGCGGCATACGACCTGGCCCTGAAAGTTGCCGAAGAGGCCGACCTGCCTGAGGCGTGGGCACTCCTGGGCTTTATGTACGGAGCGGGCGTTCCCGTAGAGGAGGATATGGACAAATGCAGGGAGCTGCTGGAGAAAGGAGCCTCCATGGGGTCCGAATATGCTCAGTCGCTGCTGGATGAGCTCGACAACGGAACTCTTTTCGGGGATGAAGAAGATGATGACGATGATTATGATGAGGATGAAGATGAAGACGAAGACGAAGATGATGAGGATGATGAGGACGATGATGACGATGATGATGACGAAGTAGAGTTTGGAGAGGGAGACGAGGACGACGGGGAGGAAGAAGAGGATACTGTATATGACGGTACGGACGGTTTTCCGAAAAACGATTACATTATCGACGCGGACAGGGTCCCCGCCGAAGCCCGCCGTGGCAACATCCACGCCATCAAGACACTGGCCTGGGGCTACTACAAAGGAGTCTACGGCCTGCCTGAAAACAGGAAAGAAGGCTGGAAATGGTACGAACGCGGGGCAGATAAGAATGACCTCTGGTGCCTCCGCGAGCTGGGCGTCCTGTACACTATTGAGGATAAAGGCCGTAAGGCACTTAAAATCTTCGAGCAGGGCATAAAGCTGGGCAGCGGGGACTGCTGCGAGAAAGCCGGAGACCTGTATTTCTATGGAAAAGCCGGCATCTCCAAGGACTACCACAAAGCCGGCGACTATTACTGGAAAGGTCACAGCATCGGTCATGCAGGGTGCATCGCTTCCCTGGCAGCCATGGCCTTCTATGGCAACGGAGCGGAGATAAATCTGGAGCATGCCAAATTCCTTTATCGTGATGCAGCAGAGAAAGGTCTGAAATGGGCATGGAAGATGGCCGGTCTCTCAGCCGAGCGCCAGAGACATTTCGATGAGGCCCGCCAGATCTACCTCGAGGGCATTCGGCACGGCAGTTGGATCTGCGCCTGCAATCTGGGACAACTCTACTACGCCGGCCGCTTCGGAGAGCAGAATATGGAACTGTGCGCCGAATACTACCGCGAGGCCATTGAGAACGGGGAACCGCAGGGATATGCCTGCCTCGGAGAAGTTTTCTACGACATGGGGGAATATGACCAGGCCCGCAGCCTGTTCGAGGAAGGCGACGGTGAGGGCAATCCGGACTGCCTCGCCTGGCTGGGACGCCTAGATATAGAACGCGGCCAGGCAGGCAAGGGGGTACAGACCCTTCGCAGCGCCCTCGACAAGGGCTCTTCTTTGGCAGGACTCTTCCTGGGCGACTACTACTATGACCAGAAAAGTTACTCCACAGCCCTGCAGTACTATCACAAGGCGGCCAACCGCAACGTCGGCCCCGCCCTGCTCAAGCTCGGCCGCATGTACTTCGACGGCAAAGGTACCCCGAAAAAATACACCTCAGCCCGCATTTACCTCGAACGCGCCTTGGAATTCGGCCAGGACCAGGCCGAAGCCGCAATCCGCGTCCTCAAGCACTACCGCTACTGACCCGCAGGAAGTACCTCGACCAAGCGAAACCACTACCAACGCCATCGGACATTAGCTTTGCTGACCCGCCTGGAACGCCACAACTTAAAGCCTCGGCGACCGACGAGTTGACGACTGTTCTCAACTAATTGACCTCGGTGTGCAGTACTAAATAAAGTAACCTGACAGTCAGCACCTTGCGAAACGCACTGCACATTTGCCCACTTCCAGAACAGGGCAAATGTGCAGTCAATTTTTCAACGGATTGATTTTCAACTCGTTCAAACCCGCAGTGCACACCGAAGTCAATTCGTTGCATTCTCACCGGCATCAAACTCCGCTACCTGACAGGACAGAATGTCACGGCATGACTACCGTCACCGTTTTCCCTTCGAGCATTTCGGAGCCGTCCAGACCGACATAAGTCCTCTGGCGCGGTTTATGATTTTTCCACCAGAATTCATGCTTGAAAATGAGAACATTCTCACTGCCGCTTCCCCAGTCCATAACAGCGAAGATACGGAAATACGTCTGAAATTGCAATTACGGTAAATTTATTTTCGGGCAGGGCTTGCGTACATTCTATTTCTGCATAAATTCGCGTATGGAAAATTACTGGCATATCTGTACTGAGGGGCTCGTGAAGAAAGTGATTTTCAAGAGCAGGGAAGACTATATCGTAGGAATGAACGCCATTCCGGTGTGCGCACAGAGGTTCAACGTGACTGTCCTGGCATTCTGTCTGATGGACAACCACGTCCATTTCATAGTGCAGGGCGCCGAAGCAAACTGCAGAAAGTTCATAATCAACTATAAGAGAAAACTCGGGAAACTGGCTGGCATCAGAGGTGCGGATGTATGCATGAAACTGATCGAGGATACAGAGTACCTGAAGAGAGCGATAGGCTATGTGCTCCGAAACCCTCTGTCGGCCGGACTTAAAATCCTGCCCATCCATTACGAATGGAGTTCGGCATCACTTTACTTCCGGAGTCCGGCTCAGACTGACTTCCGGAACCTAAGGACGGTGGGGGCCCTGTCCTACCGGGAGAAACGCAATCTGCTGCATTCCCAGACCAATGAGTTGGACACATATACGATAACTCCCGAAGGTATGATAAACCCGGAATCCTACGTAGCAGTCCAGGCCGTCGAAGAGCTGTTCTATTCACCAGCCCGGCTGATGTACTTCATCTCCAGCAAAGAGAATATGGAGGTGGAGATCCGTTCCGGCATTCTCCACAAAGCCCGCTACACTGATGACGAACTGATAATATCCATAGGCAACATCTGTCAGGAGGTATTCCGTTGCGAATCCCCGGATAAGCTCAGCATCGAGGACCGCTACCGTCTGGCTGACCTCGTCCGCAAACGCTACGGCACTCCATTCAAGCAGATTGCCCGCCTGACAGGAACTGACCCGGAAATTCTGCGCCGCGCCCGCTGACGGCTGTTATCAACGAATAGACTTCGGTGTGCAGTGTGAAAAAATACAGTCTGATAGTCAAGGCTTTACAAGATGGTCTGCACATTTGCCTTATTCCTAAAGTGGGCAAATGTGCAGTCATATTTACTAAGCATTGATTTTCAAGCCATCCTGAATCGCAGCGCACACCGAAGTCAATTCGTTACAATTTCACTGGAGCTTAGTTCCCGATCTGACGGGGCGAAACAGGACAGAAGTGACGTATGTCAGACGCATCAAACGTCGAAAACCTGGGCATACGCTGCTGCTTTCCTATCCAGGGACAGCGGATAAGCCCGCGAGGAGGAGGGCATGCGGTAAAATGTCACGGTGCGGGACGATACTCCGGACGCGGAAGATGCAGTGGAGTCTGAAGATGTGAAAGTAACTGAAGGTGCGGAAATGGTAAATGGAACGGAGCCGCCGACGGAGGGCACCGGTACATCCAGGATGGAAGATATCTGCTCCGCGGACTTACCGCCGGTGGAGACTACGGCGCGGCAGGAGGGCATCCGGACCAGAAGAGCCGGGATGTCGGTGGGTTCTATGATTTTCAGGAAGTTGTCGGAGGCGTTGCCGCGCAGGCGCTTGACCATGTAGGCAGCATCGTACAGGGCAATGCCCTCACGGCGGCAGAACTCCACCACCCTCTCATAGTCGAAGCGTTTCTGCCCCGGCATCACAAAGTGTCCGGCATCTCCATAGAAAAGCAGTCCCATGATCCGCCACATATCGTTCTGGAAATTCGGGTAGAAGAACTCCATCGACCAGCGGGCGCGCGGAGGTGGGAAAGATCCCAGCAGCAGGACCCTGGCTCCGTCAGGGACAAAAGGCTCCAGCGGATGTACCTGGAAAAGAGCGAACTCCCGCCGCATCAGCTCCTGGTCGCGCAGCTTCTCCCGCAGTTCAGCCAGCCGCAGCGCATTCGGAGAGTCGGAGAACTGCAGGCGCATGTATCCGCCCTCCCCGTATTTTTCCAGAAGATGCCCGTAACTCTTCTGAAAGATTTCCTCGTCAGTCAGCTCAGGATAATTGGCCCGGGCATAGAGTATTGCCCTGGAGAACACCGTATCGAAGTCTATGAGTTTGTCCGCCTCGGCGACTATCCGGCCATAGATGGAACGCGGCCAGGACTTGTTGGACGAACGGTGGTCCTCCACGGCCTCGCGCATGAGCCGGATCTGCTCTTCGCTGAACCATTGACGCAGGACCGTATCGGCCTCAAGCATACGTCCGGAGGCCAGATGGTGGAACTCGCGTCCCTCACAGACACCGATATCATGATAGGCCGCTATGGTATATATCATGTCGGGATTCAGGGGTAACCCGTCAGGACCGCGTTCTCCTTTCTCCACAAGTCTCCCGTATAGTTCCATGCTCTGGCTGATGACCGAGAGAATATGACTGCGTGAGTGCGCCTTGTCGTACGCATCGTAGCGCGGCAGCACACACTCCCGCACGTATGTCTGCAGCCTGCCGCAGACTTCCGGATATTGCCTGAGCTTGCCTGACATGATACTCTAGCGGTGCCGGTGCCGCCCGGCGGGGAACTGGAAGTTATTGAGGTCCACAGTAAGCTGAATGAGCTGCTGCCAGCCCCAGCCGTAGCCGTCGTAATGATGGACTGAGGCCACCCTGAGATTCAGGAAATCCCGGAAACTGTACTGATACGATATCTCCAGGCGGTCATACACTCCCGAATCCGTACTGTAGAAAAGGCTCCCGGTATACAGGGCCGCCCCGTACATGACCCCGTCGTTTCCGGTGCTGTAATAGTAGGGCATCAGGCTGCCGCCGGCATAGACTGTATTCTGCACCCTGAAGCCGTAGGCCCCGAAACTGACCTCGGCCTGGAATCCGCCCGGAGTGACGTAGCCGGCTCCGCGTATCCTGTCATTCTGGAAGGTCTGTATCCAGCCGGCCCTCAGCGTGAGGTCCAGCCTGCCGGGCAGGAATGGGGTCAGGTCCGACACCACGTGAGGATACACCCAGACATTGTCCACTACCCCCCTGACAGTCGATGAACCGGCATAGTGCAGCATCTTGAAGGTATAGGCCGCACTGAGCCAGGGGGCACCTGCCCGGCCGTAGGAATACACCTCGAAGCGCTCGCGGGTATCCTTGTCCTGACATCCCACCCAGTCAGCCACCGCCTCTATTCCCCACCACTGCCGGGTGTAACTGACCATGACGCCGCCTATATTGGTGTCAAAGAAGTAGCGGTCATCGAAGAATGCCGCCGGATAATGGCCCGAAAGCCTGTTGCGGGGAAAGGCCCCTGCATTGGCCTTGAAAAACTCTCCGTCATACTGATAGTACAGGAGAGCTTCCAAGGTCAGTTCAGGTGCCGTTCTGCCGAAATATTTGGCCGCGTCCACGCCGGCGTACAGGGCGTGTCCCTCCCCGAAGCCCAGTCCGACCTTGGGAGAAAGCACGGCCCCGAAGATGGTACCGGACGGTTCCGTATCTATGGAAGCGTACTCCCTGTTGTCGAATCCGAACTTGAAATCCACGTCCCACAGCAGCTGCTGGGCAAGCAGCGGACGGCTGCAGAAGCCAAGGGACAGGAGGAGGACGACGGCAAATATTCCTTTACGCATAAACCGTTATTTATTGTCTATGATGTTCTCGTAGAAAAACTCGAATACCTTGCGGGTCACATAGTCGTCGCCCAGGTTGTGAGTATAGCCCGGGAGGTATAGCTGCTCGAAGTCCTTGTCGGCCTTGATCAGTGCCTTCACCACCTGGAGGGTCGAGGCGGGATCCACGTTGTCGTCTATCTCGCCGTTGATCAGCAGCAGGTCACCCTGAAGCCTCCAGGCATTGTCCACATTGGAGTTCTCGGAGTACCAGGGTCCGATGGGATATCCCATCCACTGCTCGTTCCACCATATCTTGTCCATACGGTTGTCGTGGCAGCCGCAGAGGGCCACGCCGACCTTGTAGAACTCGGGATAGAACAGCAGGGCCGCGAGGGTGCTCTGACCGCCGGCCGAATAGCCGTACACTCCGACGTTGGAGATGTCCATGTGCCTGTACTTCTTAGCGGCGGCCTGCATCCAGAGAATACGGTCAGGATAGCCGGAGTCGCGGAGATTGCGCCATGACACGTCCTGGAAGGACTTGCTGCGGTTGTCGGTGCCCATACCGTCGATGGTCACTACGATGAAGCC
Organism: uncultured Alistipes sp.; assembly: GCA_900550465.1. Classification (GTDB taxonomy): domain Bacteria; phylum Bacteroidota; class Bacteroidia; order Bacteroidales; family UBA932; genus Coprenecus. Next base: position 20,571 of record URSC01000001.1, on the reverse strand, counting down.
CATCTCCACGAGCTTCGAGAATCTCAGATAGGCGTAGAAATCCTTGAGCACGAAGGAGTCGTGGGGCCCGGCGTAGATGTACTCCACTACGGGGTATTTCTTCTTGGGATTGAAGTTGGAGGGACGGAAGATAGTACCCCAGATATCGGTCTCGCCGTCGCGTCCCTTGGCCACGAACACCTCGGGCATGGTCCAGCCGGTGGCCAGGAGGGCGGATATGTCGGCCTTCTGCAGTTCCATCAGGGTATTGCCCTCGATATCGCGGAGCAATGATACCGGAGCCATGTCAGGCTTGGAATACACATCGGTGAAGAGGGTGCGGTCAGCATTGAATGTAACGATATGGTTGGCCGCCTCGGGAGTAAGGTCGGTAATCTCCAGCGAGCCGAGGTCCAGCCTCAACAGATGCTTGTTGTAGGGGTCCTCTCCGGCAGGAGTACCGCCCTTCTCGTCTATGGCGTTCATGCCGTTGGCAGCGAAGAGCACATAGCCATCCTCCTCGTTCACGTCGTAGATCTCGCGGACATTCCATTCTCCGGGAGTAAGCAGGGTCATCCCGCCTGTAGTGCCGTTGATACGGTACAGATGCCTCCAGTCGTCGCGCTCGGAGATCCAAAGGATGTCGCCGCAGTCCATGTAGTAGCGGTAGAGGTCGTTATAATAGACGAAGGTATTGGTCTTCTCCTCGGCCAGGTTGCGGCAGGAGCCGTCAGCGGCGTCCACTGCCACGAGCTGATAGAGCTGGTGGCCGCGCTGGTTGTACTCGAAGGTAAAATACTTGGAATCTCCGCTCCACTGGCCGAAGCTCAGATAGTACTGGTTGGCGTAGGGAGCCGTGTCGATGGTCACCTTCTCTCCGGAAGCCAAGTCGAAGAGAGCTGGTGCGGCCTGGGGCAGGCGGTCACCGGGCTTGGCGTAGTCCAGCCAGCGGAGCTTGGGCTGAATCTGGTCCTCGGGAGCGGACTCACGGAGGGGTATCTGCCTCTCCTTGACGTACTCTCTCTGGATGGAGGCCACTTTCTTCGAGTCAGGGGACCAATAGAGCTCGGCATAGTAGTTCTGCTCCGTGCCATCAAAGCTCAGCTGACGCTCGTTTCCGCGGGCAGGGGCTCCGGAGGGCGTGTAGGAGGCCTCAGGCGCTGAGAGTTCCTTGACCCACACGTTGTTGTCCCTGAGGAATGCGATGTAACGGCCGTCGGGGGATGTCACCGAGTCGGGACGCTCCCACCAGTTGCGGCGCTCCCTGGCAGGAATCTTCGCAAGGTATTCCTCATAATCCGCGGAAGTAATCTCAGTCTTGGACTTATCGGAGGCACTGACCAGGAAATAATGCAGGCCGTCAGCCTCGCGGGTCTGATAAACAAACTCCTGGGAACCGGTCCACTGAGGAGTCACGGCCCCGTCATAAACGAGTCTGTTCATATTGGGAAGAGAATCCAGCTCTGCATACTTCTCGCGGAATCCGTCCGGAGAAGCAGAGGTAAGAGCCATTGACACAAAAAGAATAGAAAGTAACTGCATATCTGGTAAAATTTAAGGAAGTATTTCCGCTTCAAGCAATATCCACACGGTAAAATCACCGGTCGTCCGGTTCTTGAATACCCTTCGGTCAATCTCCGTCACGTCAAACACCGGAGTGTTCACGGTCTCTACCGTCCTGATACCGTCCGGAGTTGTCTCTGTAAGAGTATCCGCCGGAGCGGCCTTGGCTGCCAGCACTGTCATGGCGTTGATACGGGCTATCTCAGTGGCCATCTGCACGTCCGGAGAAGTTCCGGTGCCTTCGGCCCGGACCATGTTCTCCTTCAGTACCGGCAGTTCCTCCTCCACAAAAGGGGACTTGCTGCCGTCCAGCTGCCGGTTGCCGGCGCAGGATGCCGCCAGCACCAGAATGATGGCCGGAAGGAGCAGCGTTTTGGGTTTTATTGTTCTCATTATCGACTATTTTTCCATGTTTTCCGGTATGATGCATGTATCCTCCTCCCCTGCTTCCTCTATCAGTGCTGAGTGGAAGGAGCCTTTGACCTGTATACCCTTCTTCTCCAGCCTGCGGGCCGTAACCACCACTGAATTTCTCGGTCCGGAAAGGGCCTTCCGGGCATCTTCGAACTTTGCCGCTGCCTTAGTTATCACCCCTCCCACCTCATTGAAGGTATTGGCGAAGCGTGTCACCCTCTCCAGGAGTTCTCCTGCCAGGGACATCACTTCCTCGGTATTTTTCTGCTGCCGCACGCGGACCCAGGTATTCTCGATGATCTTAAGCATGGCGAAGAGGTTCGACTCACCGGCAATGATAATTCCGCGGTCGAAGGCCTCGTGCCACTTCTCCCGGAAGTTCTGATAGTAGAGCTGGAAGGCGCCCTCATTGGGCACGAACATCACCACGTAGTCCAGGGAATCCCGGCCTGTGGAGCGGATGTACCGGCTGTAGCTTTTGGCCGACAATTCCCTGACATGGGCGTCAACGCTCTTGCTGTGTGCAGCCAGGGCTATGCCGCGCTCTGTCTCGTCAGCGGCATTGACGTATGCGATATATCCTTCCAGAGACACCTTGGAGTCGATTACCACCGCCTTGTTCTCCGGCAGGTAGAGCACCACATCGGGGATGAGTCTCCGCCCGCCGTCATCGGATAGTACCGCATTGCCGTCCACATCCTTTATCGTCTCCTGCTTGACATAATCCTCGCCCTCCCGCAGGCCCATGCCCTCCAGGAGATTGAGAAGGACCACCTCGCCCCAGTTGCCCACGGCCTTGTTGTTGGAACGGAGGGCTGTGGCCAGATTGTCCGCCTGCCTGCCCACCGCCGCCGTCTGCTCCATCATGGAGCGGATCTGCTGCTCGAGGGTGGCGGTGTTCTTCAGGGATTTCTCCCTGGAGTCCTCCACGGCACGGCGGAACTCCTCCATCTTCTTGCCCAGAGGGTCGAGAATATTCTTGATCTGCTCTGAATTGGCGGCCGAAAGGTCTCCGGATTTCTCCTTTAGAATCGACGAGGCTGACTCCTTGAATGTCAGCACCATCTTCTGGAGCTTCTCGTCGTACTCGCGGCGCATGGCCTCTGCCTCCGCCTTGCGGGACTCCTTCTGCTCTTCCAGGCTCTTCTCCAGCATTTCAGCCCTTGCCTGAGCCACTTTCAGGTCTGCCCCGGCGACATTCAGCTGTTCCTGGAGAGTCTGACACTCCTTCCTGGCCTGAGCTGCTTCCTTGCTGCGGGCAGAAGCCTGGATTATCCAGGCCCCCGCCGCTCCTATTAACAGTCCTATGACCGCTGACAGAACCCAGAGCATACCTTCGCTATTGGCTTAGAAACTGCTCTTGAGCCCGGTGGCGCGGTTGAATACCGGCAGCTCCGGTGTAGAGTCCTTGTCCTTGATGTAGTAGCCGTTGCGCTCGAACTGCACGGCGATGCCCGAAGCGTCCTCCAGCAGGCCGGGCTCGGCGAGAGCGTCCACCTCCTTGAGGGAGTCGGGATTCAGATAGGCCTTGTAGTCCTTGCCCTCGGGGATGCCGCTCATGTCGGCCTCGGTGAAGAGCCGGTCGTAGAGTCTCAGGCGGACCTTCTCGCACTGGGTGGCGTTGACCCAGTGGATGGTGCCCTTGACGGAACGCCAGGTGCCGCTGCCGGGTTTGGTAGTCGGATCGTAGGTGCAGCGGATCTCGGTGATATTGCCCTCGGCGTCCTTGACCACCTCCTCGCACTTGACGATGTAGGAGTATTTCAGGCGCACCTCTCCGCCAGGACGCAGACGGAAGAACTTCTTGGGAGGCTCTTCCATGAAGTCGGCCCGCTCGATGTAAAGCTCGCGGCCGAAGAGGATGGTCCTCTGTCCTGCCTCAGGGTCCTCGGGATTCTTAGGTGCGGTGCAGTATTCGGTACGGCCGGTCTCGACCTCGGTGGCCGCGCTGCACTCGCCGTCGTTCCAGTTGGTAATGACCAGCTTGACGGGGTCGGTGACAACCATATAGCGGTTGGAGCGCTTGTTCAGGTCCTCACGCAGGCACCACTCCAGGAGCGAAAGGTCGATGAGGTTGTCCCTCTTGGCCACTCCCACCTTCTCGGCAAAGTTGCGGATGCTCTCGGGCGTGTAGCCGCGGCGGCGGATACCGCAGATGGTCGGCATGCGGGGGTCATCCCAGCCGCTGACAAAGCCGTTGCGCACCAGTTCCAGGAGCTTGCGCTTGCTCATGACGGTGTAGGTGAGGTTCAGGCGGGCAAACTCGTACTGATGCGAGGGGAAGATGCCCAGCTGCTCGATGAACCAGTCGTAGAGCGGACGGTGTACGTCGAACTCCAGGGTGCATATCGAGTGGGTGATGTGCTCTATCGAGTCACACTGGCCGTGGGCGTAGTCGTACATCGGGTAGATGCACCATTTGTCCCCGGTGCGGTGGTGCGAGGCATGGATGATGCGGTACATCAGAGGGTCTCGGAACATCATGTTCGGATGGGCCATGTCTATCTTGGCCCTGAGTACCTTGGAGCCGTCGGGAAACTCCCCGTTCTTCATCCGCTCGAACAGGTCCAGGTTCTCCTCCACGCTGCGGTTCCTCCAGGGACTGTCCACACCGGGCTGCTGTACGGTGCCGCGATTGGCGCGTATCTCCTCCTGAGTCTGGTCGTCCACGTAAGCCAGGCCCTTCTTGATTAGCACCACTGCCCAGTCATAGAGCTGCTGGAAATAGTCGGAGGCGTAGTACTCCCCCGCCCAGTTGAAGCCCAGCCACTTGATGTCCTCCTTGATGGAGTCCACGTACTCGGTGTCCTCCTTCACGGGGTTGGTGTCGTCGAAGCGGAGATTGGTACGTCCGCCGTACTTGCGGGCCAGGCCGAAATTGAGGCAGATGCTCTTGGCATGGCCGATATGCAGATAACCGTTCGGCTCCGGCGGGAACCGGGTCATCACCGACTCCACCCTGCCGCTCGCCAGGTCATTCTCAATAATCTCTTCGAGGAAATTTTTCTGCACGGCTGTTTCCGCCGCGCTCTGCTGCTGTCTGTTTACGTCTTCCATCGGACTTAAATTTTTACCAAGCGACAAAGATACAAAAAGCCCCGGATATTCGCGACATCCGGGGCTATAAATTCTTATAGTGGAAAAACTATCTTACGGGGTCAGCAGGCACTCCGGGCAGGGGTTTCCAGTTCTGGAGCTCCTGGAGGAGAACTTCGACGGCCTTGTTGAGCTGGGCGTCGTTGCCGAGATAGTCCTCGAAGGGATTGAGGTCGCACTCGATGTCGGGATCCACGCCGTGGTTCTCGATGATCCAGTCACCTTCGGTGGAGTACGAGGTGAAGAACGGGGTGCGGACATCCTGGCCGTCGAGATAGGGTCTCGAGCCGGAGATGCCGACGATACCGCCCCAGGTCCTCATACCGATGAGCTTGCCGATGCCGAGCTCGCGGAATCCGTAGGGGAAGAGGTCACCGTCCGAAGAGGAATACTTGTCGATCAGGCAGACCTTCGGACCGTAGTGGGTGGACTCGGGGATGGTACCGGGACGCTCACTGCCGTTTCGGGACATGTTCATGCGGTATACCTCGCGCTGCAGACGCTCAAGAATCATCGGGGAAACGTTTCCGCCGCCGTTCATACGGTCGTCGATGATCAGGGCCTCCTTGTCCAGCTGGGAGTAGAACAGGCGGGTGAACTCATCCAGTCCGGCCACGCTCATATCGGGGATGTGGATGTAGCCCACACGGCCTCCGGAGAGCTCCTCGACCTTGCGGATATTGTTCTGTACCCAGTCATAGTAGGCCAGCTGGGTCTCGTCTGAGATGGGATCCACGTAGATGGTGCGGGCACCGTTCTCAGATGCAGTGCTGTTGACCAGAAGGGCTGTGGTCACGCCCACACGGCCTACAAGGGCCTCGTAGATGGTTCCGAGCTCTGAGGCGGGGATGCCGTTGACAGCGAGGATGTAGTCACCCTCGTGCACGTTCAGGCCGGGCTCTCCCAGAGGTGAGCGGCGGGCACTGCCCCAGGTTACGCTCTCGAATATCTTGTTGATGCGGAAATATCCGGTCTCATCCTTGGCGATGCGGGCTCCGAGCAGACCGATGGGCAGCTTCTCTGCGGCAGGGGTCTCGCCGGTGGTCACGTAGCAGTGACCGGTGGCCAGTTCGGATATCATCTCGCCTATCAGATAGGTCAGGTCCTGACGGTACTGCACGTAGGGCAGCAGGGCGGCATATTTGTCGTGGATGGCGTCCCAGTCGCGGCCGACCATGTTCTGTACGTAGAAGTAGTCGCGGTACACTCTCCAGGTCTCGTCGTAGATCTGCTTCCACTCCTTGTGGTAGTCCACGGTCAGACGGATATCGCTCATAGGCACGGGCTTGTCAGCCTTGAAGCCGGAGGTGGACACCACATAGTACTGACCCTTGTCGGAAACGAGGGCCTTGCTGTGGTCCGGAGTCATGGCCAGCACACCGTGCTTGGTCACGTCAGTGGTTTTCAAGTCGCTCAGGGAGAGTTTCTTGACTCCGTCGGAAGAGCGGTAGTAAAGGGCTCCGTCGTATGCAGCGAGAGGACGGGCGTAGGTACCCTCTACAGGCAGGGCCACAGCCCTCTCCACGATACCGTCGAAGTCCACTTTCATCGGCTCGGCTGCAGGAGTCTCCTTGTCAGCACCCTTCTTGCCTTTCCTGGCGGCGGGCTGCTCCTCGGCTGCGGGAGCCGCAGGAATGTACTCGTCACCCTTGATCACTGTAGGATCAGGCACGTCCTTGGTCAGAGGCAGTGCGAAGAGATAGCTTCCGAGGGAATATGCGGCATTCCACTCCACGGATGAATAGATGGCGTTGAGCTGCCTTGCGGAGGTGAAGAAGAGGTATTTGCCGTCCTCCGAGAACAGAGGTGCGGAAGAATTGTACCAGGAAGAGGTTACGGGAGTGCTCTCCCCTGTTGCGAGGTTCATCAGATAGATGACCGACGCACCGGACTCGGAGCTGGTGCCGTAGGCGAGCCAGCTGCCGTCGTGCGAGAAGGCCAGTCCGCGGACTCCGCCCCAGCGGCCCTCGAAGACGGTCCTGACTTCCTTGGTGGCAATATCCACGGATATCAGCTGCTTCTTCTCAGTGGTCAGGTACAGTTTCTTGGAATCGGGTGCCCAGGTCAATGCCGAAGGATATCCTGTCTCGAAGGATGTCAGGCAGGTCTTGGCCCGGGGGTCATCGTAGGGCATCACGTACACCTGATACTCACCGCTCTCGTCGGACAGCCAGGCAATCCACTTTCCGTCGGGAGACCATACGGCGTCACGGTCGTGGGCTCCGGGGGTACGGGTGAAGTTGTACACTGCTCCTTCGGCGGCAGGCACCGAGAAGACATCGCCCCTGAAGGTGGTCAGCACGCGGCTGCCGTCAGGAGAGAGGGAGAAAGATGAGCGGCTGCGGGAGCCTTCCCATGTCTTGACCTCATCACGGGCGAGGATACCCTCGTCATTGAGATAAATGGTCACCTTGGAGCAACTGCCGTCCTTTACGGAATACTTGTAGATGTATCCTCCGTTCTCAAAGACAATCCAGTCCTGGGAGAAGGAGGGGAACTTGCAGTCGTACTCGGTGAAGTCGGTAACTTTCTTGGTCTGCTTGGTGGCTGTGTCATAGCAGAAAAGGTTCATAGTCTGATCGCGGTCGGACAGGAAGTAGATCTTGTCTCCTATCCACATCGGGAAGATGTCCTGGGCATCGTTATTCGTGATGTTCTCGAGCTCGGTGGTGCCCACGGTGTTGATCCAGATGTCGTCGGCCTGACCTCCGCGGTAGTACTTCCAGGTACGGAACTCTCGGTACATGCGGTTCAGGGCCAGCCTGGAACCGTCGGGAGAATAGGAGCAGAAGCTGCCCTCTGTGGTGGGTATCTGCACAGGCTCGCCGCCCTCTGCAGGCACTGTGAAGAGCAGTCCGCGGAGAGAGGAGAAGGCATACCAGCGGGTACGGTAGATGATGCTCTTGCCGTCCGGGGTCCAGCCCATGACGATGTTGTTCGGGCCCACGCGGTCGCCGATATCGTCACGGCCTACTGTTGCGGTATAAGTGATTCTCTTAGGAACGCCGCCCTCGGCCGGCATGGTGTAGACTTCGGTATTGCCGTCGTACTGAGCGGTGAAGGCGATAGTCCTCCCGTCCGGAGAGAATCTCGAGAAGATCTCGTAACCTACATCGGAGGTAAGCCTTACGGCTGTACCGCCGTCGATGGAAACGGTGTAGAGGTCACCTGCATAGGTGAACGCTATCTGGTCTCCGCCCACTGAGGGGAAACGGAGCAGACGGGCCTCCTGGGCGTCGGCATAAGCCAGAACGGGCAGGACAGCCAGCATTGCAGAAATGATAAAACGTCTCATCTTTTAGTTAGTTTTAGAGTTAAAGAATATTGAGTACTTGCTCTTTTATCTTTTCCAGCTCATCCTTCATCCGGACCACGCACTTCTGCATCCCCGCATGATTGGACTTGGAGCCGAGTGTATTGATCTCACGCCCCATCTCCTGAGCGATGAAGCCCAGCTTCTTGCCGGGGCACTCCTCCCCTGCCATCGTATCCCGGAAATAGCGGCAGTGCTGCCTCAGGCGCACCTTCTCCTCATTGACATCCAGTTTTTCCAGGTAGAATATCATTTCCTGCTCCAGACGGTCGTGGTCCGGAACCAGGGACAGTTCCTCCATCCTGGAGACTATCCTCTGGCGGACAGCCGGCACCCTCTCCGCCTCGAAGACCTCGGCCTCGGCGAGAATGGCCTCGATATTGTCCACCCTGGTCAGCAGATCCGCCTTGAGCACCGCACCCTCGCGGGTCCTGAAGGCGATGAGCGCATCCACGGCTTCGTGCAGGGCACCAATGATGGCCTCCACATCCTCTTCTGTCAGCTCATCCTTGTCGACAGCCACCACATCGGGAAGGCGAAGCACCGAAGACATGAGGACAGCTGACATGACGTTTCCGTACGGGTCCAGCAGATTCAGAGAACCGGCGATGTCGGACAGTTGCCGGAAATAGTCCCTGAACATGTCCGGGTCTATCCTGCGGGCCTCCGAGCCGGAGACGGTCTCAGAGGTCAGGAATACGTCGATGTTGCCGCGCACCAGGCGCCTTGTCAGATATTGCCTGAACTCCAGGTCCTTGTCCTTGGGAAGAATCGATGATTTGAGGGAGATGTCGCTGTTCTTGCCGTTGAGCGAGCGCACCTCTACTGTATATTTTTTATTGCCGGAAGTCACCTCGGACTTTCCGTAACCGGTCATTGACAGTACCATATTTTCTTTCTATTTATCTTCTATTCATGAGCTGCTCCGAGCGGGCCTTCCACTGAGCGGCCATATCATCCATCTCCAGAATCTCGCAGGCCACCGACAGATTATGGGCCGCACAGGCTGCTTTCCGTATATCGGGACTGTCAGCCTCGGCGTACCATATTTCCATAGCCTTCTCCCATTCGAAGAGATACGCCAGCCTGCAGGCCTCTGTCCACCTGCTGTTGTCGTACACATAAAGGGTCTTATTGACCGTCTCCCAACGGGGAACGAATTCGGAGGCGATGTCACCTCCCATAGACCTGAACGATCCGGACAACTCGCCGTCCACCCTCTCGACAGCTCTCAGCCTTGTGAGAGGGGTCTCGGAAAGCAGTGTCCACTCCATGACATCATCCTCATCAAGCGATGCCACCGGCCTGTCCTCCCTGCTGTCCAGTACCTGGATTCTCACCCTGTACGGAAGGGAGACTACAGTCTGCATCATGAACCCTCCCTGCGTATATGCTTTTTCGGCAGGCATCCGCACAGAGAATTCGCCCACCTCAAGTGAATCTGCAACTATCAGAAACTCCACACCGACAGCCGCATGCAGATACTCAACCACCGCGCGGTCCTGCATGTCCACCTCGTCAGCGTACATCGAATACACCGGTACGGATGCGGAATCCAGTCCCAGCTCCTGCTCCAGACGCTCGGCCATACCTATGGCCAGAGCCGCAAGAAGGGCTGAATCACTGTCACCCCTCTCCGTCAGTGTCACTATTCCGGGAAGTGTTCCGGCAAAATCCACAGCCGCTTCAGATTCAGAACGTTTCTCCACAGGAAGAGTATACGTAAGCGGCCCGCACGAGGTCAGGACCGCAAGCATAGTCAGGGCTATGAGGAGTGTTCTTTTCATATCAATAAAATCAGTATTCTACAACAATTCAGCATTGAGGTCATACTCATCGGCACCGGTTATACGGACTTCCACGAAACTGCCGGGTTCCGGAAGCGGCCGGCCCTTGGGACATGTCACCAGCACCTCTCCGTCCACCTCAGGGCTCTCCTTCGAAGTCCTGGCGGTACAGGTCATGCGGTCAGGGTCACAGGAGTCCACCAGCACGCGCTCGGTGTCCCCTATGCGGCTCTCATTGTATCTCAACGATATGCCTGCCTGAAGTTCCATCAGTTCGTCCAGCCTTTCCTGCTTGACGGCCTCAGGTACTGAATCCTTCAAATTCTGTGCCCCCCAGGTTCCGTCCTCCTCCGAATATGCAAAGGCTCCCAGACGCTCGAAACGGTACTCGCTGACAAAGGACAGCAGGTCCTCGAAATCCTTCTCACCTTCTCCCGGATGGCCTACCATCATAGTGGTTCTCAAGACAATACCCGGCACATTACGGCGGATACTCTCCACCAGTTCCCTGGTACCGCGTCCGTCTATGGACCTGCGCATGGCCCTGAGCACCGGATCTGCCGAATGCTGGAGGGGAATATCCAGATACCTGCACATCTTGGGTGACGATGCGATGACTTCCAGCACATCCCTGGGGAATGCCGCGGGATAGGAGTACAGAAGCCGTATCCATTCTATACCGGAAATATCCGACAGACGGGTCAGAAGGGATCCAAGGCGTCTGCCGCCATAAAGGTCCATACCATAGAATGTAGTGTCCTGGGCTATGACTATCAGTTCCTTGACTCCTTTTTCCGCCAAAGCGGCTGCCTCGTCCAGCAGCTTTTCCTCGGGGACGGAAACATGATGTCCCCTTATTCCGGGAATTGCGCAGTACGAGCACTTGCGGTCGCAGCCCTCGGATATCTTGAGATAGGCATAATGTCCCGGTGTTGTCAGGAATCTTCCGGTCTCGAGTCCAGGGTCGTATCTGACAGACATGGCCTGCAGTAATGGGACGATGGAAAAGGCACCGAAGAACCCGTCCACTTCCGGAATTTCCGAAGGCAGTTCGGCGGAGTATCTCTGCGAGAGGCAGCCCATGACATACAGCCTGGATATCACGCCTCTTTTCTTGGCATCCACGGCCTCGAGTATGGCCTGGACAGATTCCTCCTTGGCATCCAGAATAAAACCGCACGTATTGATAATGAGCACGTCTACCCCGGCCTGCTCAAGAGGGACCTCCTCAGGCGAGACCTCCCAACCCGACGCAACGAGCTGCGCCAGCAGATGCTCTGAGTCCACCCGGTTTTTCGAGCAGCCCATAGTCACCACACGGACCCTTTTGCCGGCGGCGCACATACTACTTCTCCTCCCCGTCCTTTTCCGCCTCCGGCTCCTCAAAATCGAGGGAGGCATACTGTCTGAGCAGATTGTACCAGGTAACCACCTTCTTCATGTGAGAAGGGTAGAAACGGTCTCCGTCATAACCGGGAAGGGCCTTGTCGAAGAACTCCTTCAGGACCCCGGTATCCGACTTGGGATCGGGAGCCGCCTCTTCTCCCAGCACATCCTTCATCTTTTTCAGGACATCCTTGAGAGAAGTCTCACCGTCCTCGGTGTAGATGGAGATATCGGAAAGAGACGACACCTTGGCATGAGGGCCGAACACAGTACGGCGACCGTTGACTATTGACTCTGCAATCATGCCGTTGCGGGCCTGGGATACGTAGCGGAAAAGTCCCTGCTCTCCCGTTACGGACAATATCTGCTGTAAATCTGTTTTCATTGTATTAATTGTTTAAAAGTTTCATTTTCAAATAAATATCATAAACCTGAGGCAAAAGCGGGTGACGGAAATCCGAGATGACCGTAAAGTCAGAAAGAGCCGAGCGCCTCCTGTCATCCCACTGATTGGCCATCCGCTCCAGCACCTGGCTTCTGCTCAGACCCGAGCGGATCATGACTCTCTCCACTCTTGTCTCCTGCGGACACAGCACAGTCAGGACCTTGTCAGCAGTACCTGCCAGTACCGGTTTCTCCAGATATATCGCCGATTCCATTATAACAAAACCGCTCCCGCCATCCGGCACGGAATCCTTCCATCTCCTGAAGTCCCCTATGACTCTTGGAAAGACCGCCGCCTCAACCCTTGACAGAAGAGCCGGATCCTGGAATATCCTGGATGCCATATACTTCCTGTCCAGCACTCCGTTCCTGATCAGAGGTCCTCCGAGGATGGTTTCAAGCTCATCAAGCAATTCTTTATCAGCAATATAAAGATCTTTCGTCCGGGTATCGGCATCGTAAACCGGAACCCCGAGAGCAGCGAACATCCGGACCACATAACTCTTGCCGCTGCCTATACCTCCTGTGACTGCCAGTGTCCTCATCATGGCTCATCCTCGGCCTCCAGAAGGATACAGTCCACATAACGGGGATTTATCTCCCACGAAATCAATCCGTCAGGACGCGAAATCAGTTCCGGAACCAGTTCCGACCCTATGGTATTGATGAAATCCGCGTAATCGACAGCCAGGACAAAATCACCCGGAGCATACTGAATGCTGCTGAACTCCCTTCTGAACGTCATGCGCACCGTGGAAGGAAGAACCAGAAGATCCTTCCCCTCAGGCACACCTACCGCCGTAACTGGAATTTCCATTGTCTCCTCGATATACCGGACCACATTCATAGAATAGAAAATATTGTCCTCGGAATACTCTACCCTGCGGATGGGGACAAGAGAACAGATGCCCTGAATCGGACCGTCCACCCCTGTCGCAGATATCGTCTCGGTCATCACCGAGTCTACTGTCTCCAGCAGCCGCGCGTCGCCGTAGATATCCACACTGTCAGGACGCATGTCAATCCTGCCCAAAGGCATATACTGGCCGTCGAAGACTATCGATGTCTTAGGAACCACGGGAACCCGCTTGCTGGTAATGCGGGGGAATTCGAAATTGAGAGAGTCGGAGACTATGAACTCGAGTTCGACATTACCGCCGAGAGCCTCTATTACATTGCTCTTTATACTTTCGCAACCCACTGCGAACATATCGCCTCCTTTATGGATTATATTGGCAGGAGGAACAGTCACTTCCAGAGTCTTGCGGCGTCCTATCCGCTGACGCAGGATGTAATAGCCCTCGGAACGTCCCCTGACGATCAGCACGTCTTCCGACACGGAACTGCGGGAACGCCCTTCCAGGGAAGAGTTGAGAGCCACATTGTACTCAAAGAAGACGGAATATCTAAGCGACAGGCTGTGCAGCAGCCATATAATGAAAGCAAGAAAGAGGGAAAGCAGCAGCAGCAGCCACTCCTTTCCATCTTTCGCCGTATCGCCTATTCCGCTTCCCAAAGCCATCTGAGCGGTTATTATCTGTTCTGGACGTCAGTAATGTCCTTCACAACGGAAGACTTGTCGACGCGAATTCTCACATTGGCGTCAATCTCGACAATAAGGAATGTATCCTTCACCTCCGCTACAGTACCGTAAATACCGCCTACAGTCACTATTTTGTCTCCTTTCTTCAGGGACTCCCTCCATTTCACCACCTCTTTCTGCTTTTTCTGCTGGGGGCGGATCATGAAGAAATACATCACCACGAAGATGAGGATCATCAGTATCAGGAACGAATACTGCTGAAAGAATGTAGGCTCACCCTGAGGCTGGGCCTGAGTCTGGAGAAGGAACATTGTTAAGAGATTCATTGTTTCTTTTCTTTAAAGTTTGTAATTGATTGAACAAATATAGTCAAATTTTCTAATTCTCGATAAGGCCGCGTCCTGTCTTGACCACCTCTCCTGTATCGGCCATCTTTCTCAGGATTCTGTCCAGCAAGCCGTTTACAAACACCTTGCTGTTGCCGGTACTGTAGAACTTGGATATCTCCACATACTCGTTGATGGTGACCTTGAGAGGGATATTCGGGAAGCGGACAGCCTCAGCCACACCCTGGACTATCAGCACGAGGTCCGTGGTAACCACCCGGTCCGGATCCCAGTTGCTTGTGTTGGACACTACCAGGTCCATGTACTTGCGGTAGCCGATCATGGCTGCCTTCAGCAGCTCCACTGCGAATTCCCTGTCGTCATCCTTGAGGAAGACGCCGGGCACCGGCATGGTCCCCCTGGAACGCAGCACCTCCAGATTACGTACTATCGAGGCAAGCACGAAACCCAGGTCATCCGTCCAGTACAGGGACATATCCTCCAGGGTGGATTCCAGGTCCGAGTTGTCCTCGAAAAGTTCCGGATCCGAGAAAATATCGATGAACAGTCCGCAGTCCTCCTCCATCGAACGGCTTTCAGATGCCATATAGTTCCGGAAATACTCCCTGGTCTGAAGCGCTGCAAGGGTCTTCCTTATAAAAGGAGCCAGATCATCGCTCCATGTCAGGCCGTGATCCTCACAGAACTTTACGAACCGCGGATCATCCGCCAGATATGCGGACACCCGGTTCTCGGCGAACTTACGATTCGGATTGCGCTCCTCCGGAGTAGGGTTGAATTTCTTCAGGCCTGTCTCGATCCTGGCCGCAGCCGCGTTCCGGAGAGCCAGCGCGGAGTTGAGCATGAAGTAATATAAGTAGAGCGTTCTCTCACATGAATGCATCAGTGTTTTCTCGGCTTCTATCAGAGAATCAGAGCCTGAGGCCACAGCACTGTAAAGAACTTTGAATACTTTTATCCTTATCAGACGACGGTTGAGCATACAATATTTTTAAAACATTTTGCAAATATAATTTTTAGATGAGAAAAAACTCTATATTTGTGCAAATTTTATAAAATTTATTTAAAATGTATTCAGAAGACATTGATAATGCAGCAGCTATGGACCGCAACGGTGACGATGTATACTCAAGACCGGTGCGCGCGGGAAAAAGGACATACTTTTTCGATGTGAAGGCAACCAAGGGCAATGACTACTATCTCACTATCACAGAGAGCAAGAGGAGAATAGAGAAAGACGGCCGCTTTGCCTACGACAAGCATAAAATTTTCCTCTACAAGGAAGACTTCGAGAAGTTCACACAGGGACTCGAGGAAGTCATAGCCTTTATCAAGGAGAAATGTCCCATTCCTGTAATTGAAAGGACAATGGACGAGGAGCACCGCAACGCGGCCCACGGAGACAACGAGGGCGGCACGCAGTTCTCGAACGTAGATTTCGAGGAGCTCTAGAGTCCTGACGGACTAGAACATGTCCTTATAGGGCCGGAAAAAACGGCCTGACCAGTTCCACAGCGGAGACGGAAGCAGACGCATGAGCATGCCAAGTGCAGCCCACCGTCTGTCTATCACCGCTGTTTTTTTATGGCGTTTTATAGCGCGTACTATCAGCGCTGCCGCTCTGTCCCTGCGGATGGTCATGGGAAAATGACGCCCGTGTATGAAATCAGTGTCCACGAAACCTGGCTTTATCACAGTCATCCTTATATCCGCCTTGCGTATCACCGCCAGCTGGCGGAGGGCTTCGGTATAGAATGCCTCGAATTTCTTAGTGGCCGAATAGGAAGGGCACACACCTAGCGGCAGAATGGAGGCGACTGATGAAATAACTGCCAGATGCCCTCTGAGTCCATTGCCTGCCCAGTAATTGAACAGCCATACAGCACATCTTACAAAACCTTTCGCGTTGACATCTATCTGTCCCAGCTCCAGGGAAGGCTCCAGGTCCGAGTTGGTATGACCGTACCCGGACGAATAAAGACATACGTCCACCCCGCCCATTTCACGGACCAGAGCAGCGAGAGACTCCGTCGCTGAATCGTCCGAGACATCGAACACCTTTGTATATACACTGCCGGCGGGTCTTGCGGAGGCAAACTCTTCCAGAAGATTTCCCCGGCGTCCTGTCACTCCTACCCTATGTCCCTGCCCCGCATAGATCTCCGCTACGGCGCGGCCTATACCCGATGTGGCTCCGATAACTATTACATTCATGATTATTACGTCTTTTTACTTCCGCCCGTAAAATTATACATTTTTAGAAACACATATTTCCAACCACAGTTTTTTTGAATGAAAGATGCGCATCCGGCTGATTTGCAGGATATGGGGGAATATATAAAAAATACATTTTTTATAATTCCCCAACAACTTGATAATTACATGATTATGACTTTTTTATCCGGTTATGTCGCCTTACATTTGTCCCCAGTCAAAAACCATAAAAACAATTTCAACATGAGAAATTTTATTTCAACCTTAAGCGCAGCGGCCCTGCTCGGAGTCCTGCACGCCGGACTCACTTCATGTCAGCCGGAGACATGCACACTATGTGAAAAAGAGGTGGAGGAGGGCAAGCCATCTACCCTGACCCTGTCATTGGTGCCGGTCACATCCACCAGATCCACACTGTCCCAGACCCAGGAACAGGACAACATCATCAACACCCTGGATATTTTCATTTTCCGCAAGGGCGACCCCGCATCTGCCGGTTATCACAAGCTTGACACCTACCGGAGATTCGAGGGCGGCTCCCTTTCAGACATTGAGATATCCACCACGACAGGAGAGAAGCTCATCTGCGTAATAGCAAATTCAAATATAGGGACATATACCGGAATCACTACCCTGGAGACCTTCAGGTCCATGACAGCCCTGCTCAAAGACGAGACATGCGGAGATTTCACCATGTACGGAGAGACTGAACAGACACTGGGAATAACGACATCCGTAGCTGTAAGTGTCTCCAGACTGGTCTCTAGGATATGCGTGACCTCGGTCAGAACTGATTTCGCAGGCGGTCCGTACGCAGGGATGAGGCTGAGCAACTGCCGGATGTTCCTCGTCAATGCCCATGCGGAAAAGTATCTGCATGACGGCTCTTCCCCTGCTGTCCCGCTGATTCTCAACCAGGGCGGACTTATCGGAGATGATGTCAACAGCACGGCAGAGGCAGGACTGCTCATGGACAATATCCCGGATGTCATAGGAGATGAGGGATACACCTCTCCGCATTATTTCTACTGCTACTCGAACGAAACAGACGACATCCCCGCATCCACGAAACTGGTTCTGCAGGCCGATCTGGACGGTGTGACCTACTACTACCCCATTCCTGTCAACCAGGCCGGCTACGGTCTTACCGAACCGGATGAGGAAACAGTCAGCGGAATCAGCGGCAACTGTGTATACTCATACGGCATAACCGTCACCCGTCCCGGCTCCCTGGACCCTGACACTCCCCTGGTGCCGGGGACTCTGGAGCTGAGTCTCAACGTAAACGCATGGGACGTAATTCCGCATTTCGACAAGGTATTCTAACATAATACACTCCTTACCATGAAACTAATGATGACAATGGCCGTCATCGCGTCCGTGCTCGCCGCACAGTCATGCATCCTGGAGGACAGGACAGGGTGTCCGACATACCTTACACTGGACCTGTCGTCCACACCTGAGGAAGTCGGGCTCATCCACCTGATACTGGAACATGAGGACGGAATCACATACCGGGACACTGTCTACAGGGACGGGTTCCTGTCCGGATATGAGATTCCGGTACGCAAAGGACGGCTCTCCGTCGCCGCTTTCGGGAATCCTGCCGGCATGGTATACGACAGAGGATACACGGTCCCTGCCGGAGAGCAGGCCGACAGCCTGTACACCTGTTTTTTCTCAGCGGAATATTCTTCCGAGCTCTCTTCGGACACTGTAAGGGTCATGAGAAATTTCATTGGGCTCCATATCCGGATTCTCGGACAGACCACTGATACAGACAGCCTGAAAATATGCGTGGAATCCTCGTCTGTCGGATATGACCTGCACGGCAATATCATTACCGGGGCATATTCGCATTCGCCCGCCCCGCGGCATCTGCCGGACAGCAGCGGGTGGTACTACGAGTACTCCTCCAGGCTTACGAGACTGGCCGGAGAAAATTTATCCCTTACCGTCAGCACAGTCAGCAGCGGTGCCGACGTACCTCTGATCCGCATGGAACTTGCGGAATATATAAGGCAGACCGGAATGAGCATGGACGACGATGAGCTCGGGGATGTCTATGTCACGGTCGATTTTGCCCGTGCCTCGATAACTGTCAGTCCTGTTGACTGGAATTATAACCGACATGTAGAAATTTCGATATGATGAACTCCAAAGCCGCTATCATACTTGCCGCGGGACTGCTTATGAGCGCCGCCGCGTGCGAGAAGGAGGACCCGACTGAGTCCGCAGAGCCTGTCACTACTGTTAACCTGAGACTTCTGCTCGAAGAAAGAGCCGGCACCAAAGCCGTTCCGGACGTCAATGCGGTTGCCGTTACCGACGTCAACATTTTCATATACAACTGCACGACCGGGCATCTGATGGATTACGCCTATATCGAGGACCCGGGAGAGAGCCTGGAACTCGGCATCAGTTCTGGAGGTACTTATTCAGTGTATGTCACCGCCAATTCAGGCGACCTGACAGAATCACCCGGCATTTCGGACAGTACCGGACTGATGGCCCTGACCTGGGACCTGCAGGCACCCGGGGATATAGTCAATGCTTCCGGCGCAATTCCGATGTCCGGACGGGTGACAGGAATCAGGATAGAGGACGGCAGTTCCCTCAGCATTCCTCTGACCAGGATGCTGTCCAGATTCAGGATCATCGCGGACACCTCCGGACTGGACAGCGATATTTCCACCTTCAGGATTCATAAGGTAATGCTGAGAAACATGAACAGGAAAGTAAGTTATTTCTCCCGCGGCAGCAGGGCCGTCACCGCTGATGACGTATTTGCGGAGGGCCTCAGCATAGAGGGGGACGGACTGGAAAAGATATTTTCCGGAGGCGTGGATTTCTATCTTCCGGAGAACGCTCAGGGAGACCTGCTTTCCTCCAATGTGGACGAATCCTCCCATATTCCCCCGGATCCGTACGGAGACCTGTGCACGTTCGTTGAGCTGCATGTCGACTACAGGAGTCCGGAGCATTACAGCGACAGTCTTGTCTACCGTTACTATCTTCATGACGGACAGCGTCTGGACAACTTCGATGTACTGCGCAACACCATGTATACCTGCCGTACGCGCTTCACCGGTTCGGGAATCAATGAGGAGAGCTGGAGAATCGATGTCTCGGGCATGAAAAACCTGGTCACTTCCATTTCAGTATCCCCTGAATCCAGGACATTCCGGGATGCCGGAGAAGAATACCGGTACACGGCCACTGTACTGCCTTTATCCGCAGAGAACCCAGGAGTCAGCTGGAGCTCGGATGATGAGGACGTCGCTGTAGTCGCCCCTGACGGAACAGTCACAGCGGTATCCGACGGTTCCTGCATTATCACGGCCACGGCCGTCGACGGAAGCGGGGTAAGCGGCAGCGCCAGGGTAAAGGTAGACACCTATAAATTCCCCACATCCGTTACCGTCAGTCCGGAACAGGCTGATATGTACACCGGTGACGAGCTGACTCTCAGTGCGGAGGTACTTCCGGAAAACGCCAATGACAAGGGCGTCACATGGGTCTCTTCCGACACAGGCACGGCCACGGTATCAGATAACGGGACAGTCACAGCGGTCAAATCAGGGGAGGTGCGCATAATTGTCTCCACCAAAGCCAATTCTCTGAAAGACACAGCATTCATTACCATAAAGGACAAATCTTTCAAATTAGGAGACATGCCGGACATCCTGTACCCAGGGTACAATGCTCCGATAGAGATACCTTTCACATCAGTGCCTGCCGCGGAGCCATCCCTCAGCCTCACTGTCAACAGCGGACATGAGTCAGGAGCCGCAGTCTCGGGAAACAGGATAACGGTATCCAACCCTGGAGTCCAGAGCGGCGTGATAGGCACTTATACCCTGAAAGGCACTGCCAACGGAATAACCGACACCCACGAGTTCACTGTCAGTGCAGGAAAAATATCCCTGCAGGACCGTATAAGCACCATGTATCCGGGGAACTCCGTAAAACTGGTACCTCAGGAACTCTCTCCGTCGGACATAGGCATTACATGGTCCTCCTCGGATCCCGCTGTCGCGGATGTAAAGAATGACGGTACAGTAACACCGGCAGCACCCGGAAAATGCAGGATCACCGCCTCCACGGATGCTGGGGCGTACGACTGGGCTGATATAACTGTCAGCATGCCCGTACTCAGCATTGACAGCCACATGGACATTTATGAAGGCGAAAGCGTCACTCTGGAGTGCACGACGATTCCGGCAAGCGATTATCCGCTGGAATACACTGTCATATCCGGGAATGAGCATATCCGGATATCCGGTGGAAATACTCTTCAGGGCATAAAGAACACTTCGGGAAAAGCTGACGCCGTGATAGAGGTAAGGTACAGGGACTTTCCGGACATTTACCAAAGAGCCGCAGTCACCGTTCACTCATGTCTGAGCGCATCGCTCATGAACGGAAACAGAGTAGTGTGTACCGTCGGACACTCCTCCGACGGCCGCCACCGGGGAAAAGCAG